>NZ_BOPA01000039.1 GCF_016863515.1 Micromonospora gifhornensis | reverse complement strand
GGGCGAACCCACCGCCACCGCGCCGGCCAGCAGACCGACAGCGGCACCGGCCGCCAGCAGCCGCTTGCGTTTGCCTGTGTCCATCGAATGCTCCGTTTCTGCCCGTAGGTGTCAGGCGCCGCAGGTGGCGCCCGGGTGGTTCACGGTGTGGGTCGTGGTCACGGTCCGGTCGTCGATCGAGCCGGTGACCCGGACCGTCGCCGTGCCGGCCGCGAGCGTCGCCGTGCGGGTGTTGAACTGCTGGAAGGCGTTCGCCCCGGCCGCGACGGCGGACAGCGAGCGCTTACCGTACGCGGTCTCCAGCTCGATGGCGACCGGCCCGTCGTGGTCGTTGCGGGCCTGCACCGCCAGGTACACGGTGCCGCCGATGCACCGGGTCTGCGCGGTGGCGGTCACCGGCAACTCGGCGGCAGCGGCGGTGAACTGCCAGGTGTCGAGGTCGAAGAGGTCGGTGCCGGCGGGGCCGCTGAAGGTGAAGTAGACGTCGTGCACGCCGGAGACACCGTCGAGCTGGGCGGAAAGCTCCGTCCACTCGCCGATCGTCCCGTCGACCGGGATGGTGGCGACCACCGGCCCGCCGACCTCGTCGAGCCGGACCTGGATCTGGCCGCCGGCCGCCAGCGGGCGCACCTTGGCGGTCACGGTGCCGGCACCGGCGCCGAAGTTCACCGACGACAGCGCCGTCCAGTCGCCGTTGTCGATGTCACGGACGATCAGGTTCGGCGCGGAGCCACCGAACTCGGCGGACCCACCGTCGACCTTGGCGGTGGCGATGCCCTTGCTCCAGCCGAAGGTCTCCGCCTCGAACACCCGGTACGGGTCGAAGTCCCGGACCTGCTCGACGCCCGCGTACGTGCCGACCACCTGCTGGATGGTGCCGTCGGCGTTGAAGGCCAGTTCCTGGATGTGCGGGCTGCGGTAGCCCTGGGTGGTGTTGCCGTTGATCCGCTTGTTCAGCGTCGGCGCGTGGTACGTGAAGTAGTACTTGCCCTCGTACTCGAAGACCGACTGGTGGTTGTTGCCGCCGGTGCCGGTGCCGAAGAACTGCGACTGGTTCGGGAACAGCACACCGGCGTAGGTCTCCTTGGGCCACGACATCGGGTCGTCGGAGATCATGTAGCCGATCTGGCCGCCACCGGGGTAGCCGGGCAGCGGCGTCTGGTTGCCACCGAAGTCACTGCCGCCGAAGTGCGACGAGTACGACAGGTAGTACTTGCCGTCACGCTTGAACACCTGCGCGGCCTCGAAGGCCACCGGGGCGTCCACCACGGCCGCGGTGCCCTCGGTCGACACCATGTCGTCGCCCAGCTTGATCGCGCGCAGGTTCTTCGGGTTGTTGAACCGCTCGGCCGCCGGCATGCTCGTCGACGCGGGACCGCCACCGAAGTAGAGGTACGGCTCGCCGTCCTCGTCGACGAACGGCGCCGGGTCGAACTTCCAGGCGACCGCCTCGGCACCGGGGGTACGGCCGTCGATCAGGGTGCTGGTGCGCTCGCTGGTCCACGGGCCGATCGGCGACGCACCCGTGATCACGTTGCTCGAACTGCCGTTGTTGGCGTAGTAGAGGAAGAACTTCTCCTGGCCGTCGACGACCTTCTTGGCCATGCCGGGCGCCCACGAATTGCTGGTGAACGGCGCGACGCCGTTCGGCCCGGCGACCTGGACCTCGCCGTGGTCGGTCCAGTTGACCATGTCCGTCGTGGAGATCACGGTGATCTGGTTGATGTCGCCGTAGTTGATGCCCGGCGAGACCCCGGTGGTCGGGTTCGGGGCGTAGCCCTGGGTGTCGTTCGTCATGTACATGTACACCCGGCCGTCGTGGACGAAGCCGTACCCGTCGGCACCGAACTTGTGCCCGATCAACGGGTTGTGCTCGCCGGGCAGCTTGCCGACCACCTCGATGGTCTTCGACGCCGGCGGGGGCGGCGGGGCGCCGACCACCGAGACGTCGTCGAGGGTGAAGTCCATCAGGTGCAGGTTGGGGTCACTTGCCGGATTGCTGGTCCACGGCGTCTCGAAGAACAGCCGGGCGGTCGACACGCCCTGGCTGGCCGGGATGGTGAACTGGCCGTTGAAGTGCGCCCACTGGCCCCGGGTCGCGGTGACGCTTACCAGGTTGGTGTAGGTGCCGCCGCCGTAGTGCATGGTGGCGAAGAACTGCTTCGTCCCCGGTGACTGCGGGTTGTCGTACTTGATCCGGGCGCTGAGCGCGTACGTCTGGCCGGCCTGGACCTTGCCGGAGAGGTCCTGCATCGGTCCGGAGCCGGTGGTCGCCCGGTTGGTGACGTGCACCGCGGTCGCACCGGACCAGGCGTCGCTGGTGGGGGTGAGCGTGGCGGCGTCGGTGGAGTTGCCGTTGTTGACGAACCAGCCGGTCAAGCCCTCCTCGAAGCCGCCGTTGACGATGAGGTTCGTGTCGGCGGCCTGGACCGGTGCCGCCGACACGAAGCCGGCCAGCAGCAGGCCGGCAGCCGCGATCGCGGTGACCCGGCGACGGGTCGCCCTTCGCAGATGTGGTGTCACGAAATGTCCTCCTTCAACGTGGGACGGGGCCCCGGGGCCGGCGTGGGTCCGGCCCCGGGGCAGCTCGGGGGTCAGCCGCCGCAGGTGGTGGCGGCGTGATCCGCGGTGCGGACGGTGGTCACGTCCCGACCGTCGACCGTGCCGGTGACCCGGAAGGTCGCGGTACCGGCCGGGATGGCGGTCGCCCTGGTGGTGAACTGCTGGTACGCGTTGGCGCCCGGCGCGACGGCCGGGAAGCTGCGCTCGCCGTACGCGGTCTCCACGACCACGTCGACCGGCCCGTCGTGGTCGTTGCGGGCCTGCACCGCCAGGTAGACCTTGCCGGCGACGCACCGGGTCTGCGCGCTGACGGTGACCGGCAGCTCGCCGGTGGCGGCGCGCAGCACGCCGAGCCGGGCGAGCTGGTAGCTCAGGGCCCGTTCCGGCGCGTCGATCTGGTTCTGGGTGCCGAACTCGCCGGCCCGTGCCGTGGTCGCGGCGGCGAGCGCGGCCCGCATCGCGGCCCAGGCGTCGGCCGGGTACTGCGCCTCGTCGAGCGTGCCGGCGTACGCGATGGCCGCGTCGAGCGCGGTGGTGTCCAACGGCCGGTTCTGCGCGGTGAGGGTGTCACTGAGCAGGAAGTGGTCGAAGTCGACCTGGCCGCCGGTCTGCTGGGTCGCGTAGTTGAACAGGCCCACCCGGTGACCCATGAAGTGGGCGAGGCTGCCGTCGAGGACCTGCGGACCGACCCGGTTGCCCAACTGCGTCCAGGTCAACCCGTCCAGGCTGTAGTGGAAGGTGGTCCACAGCTGCCCGGTCGGCGCGGCGAAGTCCAGGTCGGCCTTGACGTGCACCTCGGTGGCGTCGCCCAGCGCGACGGTAGTGCCGGGCAGGAAGTTCTCCAGCGTCGACTGGTCGAGGTCGACGGCGAAGGGTTGGCCCCGGTTGACCACGCCGAGGGTGTTCACCCCGCCGGCCCGATTGACCGCCACGTACGAGAAGCCCCGGTTGTAGGCGGCCAGCCCGGCGACGTCACCGTCGCGCATCCGGGAGATGTCCATCCTGGTCTCGGCGGACTGCCGGGGGCCGAACGTACGCTGCGACAGCGTGTTGCGGGCCTCCTCGAACCAGGCCAGCTCGGCCCGGTTGGACAGCTTGGTGTAGACGTAGTCGCCGGTCACCACCTTGCCGGTGGTCAGCCGCAGCCAACCCTCCCGGTCGGTGAGCGACCAGTACCGGTTGTCCGGGGCGTGGTTCCACTCCCAGGCCATGTCCAGCCGCGACCCGTTGGGCCGGATCTCGGCCTCGGTCGGATGTTCGGTGGTGGAGCGCTGCCCGATGATCGACACGTCGTCGAGCAGATATTCCACACTGGACGAGACCGGCTGCGGGTTGGCCCACGGCGTCTCCACGGCGAACTTGACGTTGCTCAGGTTCGCCGAGGCCGGCAGGGTGTACTGGCCGGTGACGGTGGTCCACTGCCCCGCCGGGACGGTGCCGAAGGTCATCACCTGCACGCCCGTGCCCCAGTCGGCGACCAGGTTGAACCGGATGCTGCTCGGGCCCGAGGTGTACTTGACCTTCGCGGAAACGGTGTAGGTGACGCCGTGCTGCAGCTTGCCGGCGAGGTACTGATTGGGGCCGGAGCCGTTGAGCGTACGGTTGCTGACCTTCAACGCCGCCGAGCCGGTCGCCGGGTCGGCGGTGTCCCGCGCGAGGGTCGCACCGAACTGCGCGGCCCAGGGCGACACCTCGTCGGACTCGAAGCCGGCGTTGTCCAGCAGTTCGACGCCGAGCAGCGACTCGTCGACGGCCGGTGGCGTCGGAATCGTCCACTGCTCGTCCATGTACGCCTTGTGCGGCGCGTCGTTGGCGAAGTCGTCGGAGACGACGATGCTCTTCTGCTGCTCGAACAGTTCCTCCGCCGGGCCGAGCCGGATCGGCTTGTCGAACGCGCCCTCGACCGGCACCACGCCGTTGGTGCCGAACGTCGGCCAGCCGTCGGACCAGGTGGCGGGGATCAGTGCCGGGATACGCCCGATCGGGAAGGTGTCCCGGAAGAACATGCCGTACCAGTCGGTGGCACCGCCGGGGCGGGCGATCGGCACCAGGCTGCCCTGGGCGAAGCCGTTGGAGTTGAGCACACCGCGCGCCTGCCAGGTGTTCACCCCGCCGGGGGCGGTGTGCCGGCCGAGCAGTTCCGGTGAGCGGAGCATGACCACCTGACGGCCCTGGCCGGAGGGCCAGGTGATGATGACCGCGTAGTAGTGGCCGTCGATGTAGTAGAACTGTGCGCCTTCGAAGAGGCCGCCGATGAACGGTTGGCCGGCGTAGTCGTTGGCGGTGAACACGTTCGGGTACTCGGCCACGATGGCGGTCAGCCCGGCGTTGAGGCGTACCGCGCTGATGTTGCCGTTGCCGTAGAAGATGTACGGCGTGCCGTCGTGGTCGAAGAAGAGCGACGGGTCGTGCAGCCCTCGGCCGAGCGCCGTACGCTGCCACGCGCCGTTCTCGATGTCGTCGGTGCGGTAGATGTACGCGCCGCCCAGGTTGTTGGTGTTGAAGGCGACGTAGAACATGCCGTCGTGGTAGCGCAGCGACGAGGCCCACTGGCCCTGCCCGTACGAGTTCTGGCCGTTGCGCAGCGAGAACGAGTCGCTGATGTTCGCCCGGTCGAAGACGTAGTTGACGATCTCCCAGTTGACCAGGTCGTAGGACTTCATGATCGGCGCACCCGGGCTCAGGTGCATGGTGGTGCTGATCATGTAGTAGATGTCCCGGCCCTCGTCGTTCTCGGCGGCCGGCACCCGCTCCACGCTGATGTCCGGCACGTCGGAGCGCAGCAGCGGCACGGTGTAGGTGCCGTCACCCCGGTCGGTCGAGGTGTACGACGGGCGGGGCGACCAGGGTTCGGCGGCGTGTGCGGTGCCGGGAACGACCGCGCCGGCACCGACAAGCGCACCGGCGGTGGCCAACGCGAGGCCACGGCGGGGCGGTCGCAGCGCGGTGAGGAGGCGGGTCGCGGCACGCGCGACGGTGCGTAACGAGGTGATGGGTCGAGGTGGCCCGGACGCGGGGCGGGGGTCGGCGGCAGCGGCGACGGACACTTGCATAGCGAGCTCCAGACGCGAGCGTGGCGGGACCCTTATCGTGTTAGCGCTAACAACGATCGTCAAGACCCCGCTCGATACTTGCGTGAAATCTTCAAGCAACATCTCCCGGAAGGTCCGATGTGAGCGCTCCCACACCCCGCTCCCGACAGATCTGGAGCGGGGCCGGGTGGAGACGCGGCGCGCGCGGGCCACCACAGTGGACGTCGAGGCGGTCAGCTCAGGTCGAGCGTGTAGTCGGCGGTGTGCACCTTCCCGTCGACCTGGAAGTCGAAGAAGGCCCGGTACCGTCCGACGCTCGGCACGGTCAGCCAGAACGTGACCGCCCCGTCGGCAAGTTCCGGTTCCGGGTGAACGTGCACATAGCCCAGGTCACCCTCGCGCACCACGACCAGGTGCCCGTACGCGCCGAGGTAGGGCTCCAACTGCACCGGCCCGGAGGCCCCCGCGACCCGCAGCACGATCGGGGCGCTCAGTCCGATGGTCGGCGTACCCTCCATCGACACCGTGTACGGCCCGGCGGTGGCCTTCGGCTCCGGTGCGGGCAGTTGTGCCGGGGTGTAGACGCCGGGCACGTGGTGGTCGACGCCGAGCACCAGCGGCAGTTGCCGGCCGTCGGCGGTGGTGACGGAGAAGTCGGCGTAGAGGCGGTAGTCACCGGCCCGGGGCAACTCCAGCGGTACGGTCCACACGCCGTCCGGGCTCATGCTCGGGTGCAGATGCTGGTAGCCGCTGAGGTCACGACCGACCACGATCAGGTGCAGCGGCTCGTCGTGCACGACCGCGAAGTCGGTCGCCGGCTGCCGGTTGCCGTCGACGATACGGAACTGGTAGTCCACCCGTACGCCGGGCGGCTGAGACCGCTGCACCGGCTGCATGGTGTATCCGGCGGCGCTGACCCACGCCCCGGCGACCTGGTCGCCGCCGTCTGCGCTGTGTGCGTGTGCTCCGGTGCCCGGCGGATGCTGGTGCCCGTCGGCGGCCGAGCCGGCCGCGGGCACGCTGATGCCGCCCGGCTGCGCGTCGGTCGCCGCCCGCTGCTCGCCACCACCGAGGCGACCGAGCCCGAACCCGGCCAGCAACGCGACCACCAACCCGCCGACGAGCAACGCCAGCCGGGTGTTGCTCGACCGATCGACAGGCGGCGACTCGTCGCCCTGCGCTGTCGACCGCGCAGTCGACTGTGGCGTCGAGGGTGGCGTCGACTGGGCCGTCGAGGGTGCAGTCGCGGCGGGGCGGGCGGTGACGGCCTCGCCGCCGGAGCGGGCCGCCGCAACGGCAGTCGTACGCCGTCGGTCGGTCGCGCCGGGGCGGGCCCTGGTCGCGGAGCCGGACCGGGTCCGGCCGGCCGGTGCGGCCGAACGGGAGGGCGTGCTCTTCGGTCCCTTGCGGGAGCCGCGAGCGCGCGGTGGGGTGCGCTCCGCTCGCCCGAGCAGCCGACCGACGAGCACCGGACGACGCCAGACGAGCAGACCGATCAGGGCAGCGGCGACCGCGATCGCGACGGTGGTGAAGGTCCCGGCGCCGGGACCGCCGTCCGAGGTCGGTGCCGGTGCGGCGGCCGGCGGGGCCTCCGCCGGCGGGGCGGCGGAGGCGGCTGACGGCTCGCTGTCGTGTCCGTGCTGGTCGGCGGCAGCGACCAGGGCCGGGTCCGGCTGGTCGGTGGGCGGACGCCAGCCGGCCGGAGCCGGGGTCGCCGGGCCGGTGTAGCGGAAGCTCATCGTCCCGCGTACCGGCTCGCCGTCGGAGGCCACCGACAGGTAGCTGACCGTGTAGCGACCCTTCGCCGGCAGGTGTGCCAGGTTCACCACCGCCGGGAAACCCGTCGTGTACTCGCGCGGCTGGAAGGTGCCGTCGACCAGGAAGTACTCCCGCACCGGCCGGTCGAGTTGCCGGGGCTGCCCGTGCGACCAGCCGTTGTCGACCCGGGTGCCGCCCGGCGCGGTGACCGCGAAGTGGGCGTTCGGCACCACCTGCTCGGTGAAGTAGAGCTGCACCGTGGTCAGCGGCTCGCTCACCGTGGCGTCGGCCTTCGGGGTGGACATCGCCAGGCTGCCGTGCGCCGACGCCGGCGTCGGTGTGACGAGCAGGGCGACCGCCGTGGCGAGCAGCAGGGCGAGCAGGCCAGAGGTGACACGCACCGTGGTCCGAGGGCAACGACGCATCAGTTCATCCTCACGACGGCGCAGCTTTGGCCAAGACGCATCTATCTTTTTGCATAGATGGCAAAAGTCAAGACACTCATGGGCCTCGACGCCCTGCGACCGCCGTCCGGTTCCCGGCCGACCCGGTGACCGGGGCCGGTCGGGTGCCGGCCAGACCCGGGGTGAGCAGCGCCGTCGTGGTCAGGGAGAGCCCGGCCAGCAGCGCCACCGCCCAGTGCGTCGCCAGCACGTCGGCCAGCAACCCGGCCAGGGCCGCGCAGACCGCCTGGCCGGTCATCATGCCGTTGTGGTGCAGGCCGAGGACCTGGCCATGTGCCTCGGCGGGCGCGCGGGCGATCAGCCGCTCCTGCAACGGCAACGAGGCCGCGAAACCCACCGAGGCGACCAGGGCGACGAGCATCGCCAGCGGCAACCCCGGACCGACCAGGAACACCAGGTACGGCACGGGCAGCAGCAGCCGCAGCGGCAGCACCCAGCGGTCCCGCGCGGCCGGCGAGAGGAACCGCCCGACCAGCACGTCACCGGTGAGCATGCCGAGCGCACCGGCGGCGAAGAGGAACCCGGCCCGCTCCCCCGCGTACGGCAGGAACAACGCCTCGCAGCCGACCACCAGACCGCTGGGCAGCCACAGGTTGAGGTAGAGCGACCGGCAGCCCGGCTCCCGCCACAACTGTCGGTTGATCCGCAGGGTGCGGCGCGTCGACGCGGTCGCCGCCGACCGGGCCGCCCGCTCCCGCAGCCCGAACCGGGTCACCGCGAGCGCCACCGCCCGCAGCGCGACGGCCACCCCGAAGACCTGGTACGGGTCCAGCCACACCAACAGCAGCCCACCGGCCCCGAACCCGGCGATCTGCATGACGCCGACGCTCACGTTCATCGCCGAGCGACCCAGCACGTACCCGCCGGCCGGCAGGATGTCGTTGATCAACGCCCATCGGGCACCGCCGGTGATCGACCCGACGTACGCGACGATCAGGATGACCGCGAACCGCGCCCACAAGGGCAGACCGGGCACCGCCTGGAGCGCGCCGCCCACGAGTGCGACAAGTGCGGCGAGGCTCAACGCCCGACGTGGCGGCAGGCTGTCCGCAGCCGAGAGCAGGGTCAGGCTGCCGAGCACACCCGCCAGCGGCGCACCGAACATGCTCAACGCGGTGAGCAGGGCGGAGCCGGTCGTGGCGTAGGTCAATGAGCCCAGCGCCAGCGCCGAGGTGGTGTGGGCGGCGATACCGGCGCAGTTGGCCAGGAAGAGATTGCGGAATTCGGCAACGGTGAACAGCTCCGAGTACGTCCTCACCGGATCGATCCTCGTGGCCGTCGAGGCGTACGACGTAGAGTTACGGCTGGAGGCGAAACATGTCGATCTGGCGGGTGCCGGTGGACCTGCTGGCGCGCAGCCGGTTCGTCGTGTCGCCGATGACCGACACCGTCGCCGCGCTACGGGCCCTGCACAGCCCACGTCGCCCCTGGCAGCACGCCTGGCGACGCCCGTACCTCGGGGCGTACCAGCAGATGGTGGCGCGGCGGCCGGCGGTGCGGGCGTTGCTGGCGGCGGCCTTCCAACCACGGTGGACGGCGGATTTCCTCACCCTCGCGCCCGCGACGGCCGCGCCCAGCTTCGCCGAGGAGTTGGCGGTCGTCGCCGGGCGCGGCGACGCGCAGGTCCGCGCCGACCTGCTGGTGTGCCGGCCGGGCCAGTTACCCGACGTGCTGTGCGCCGACGGGCTGACCGAGCAGGTGGTGTTCCTGCTGGACTGGGTCTGGACGCACACGGTGCAGCCGGAGTGGCCGGAGCGCAGGCGGCGGCTGCTGGCCGACATCGTGGCCCGCACCGCGCGGTTGAGCGCCGAGGGTTGGGCGGGTGCCGTCGCCGGCTTCGACCCCGAGATGCGGTGGTTGGGCGACGGCTGGCTGCGGGTGAACGACTACCCGGCGGCACCGCTGCCGCTGGACCGGGCCGAACATCTGGTGTTCGTGCCGGCCCACTGCGCGCGTGGCTGGGTGCTGTGGGACCAGCCGACCCGCTTCGGCATGGTCTATCCCGCCAGCGGCATCCTCGCCGAGACCGCCCCACCGGTGCCGGACGGACTGGATCGGCTGATCGGCGCGAATCGGGCGGCCATCCTCGTCCGGCTGACCAGCCCGCTGAGCACCTCGCAGTTGGCCTCGGTCACCGGGCTGTCCCTGGGGGCGGTCGGCGACCACCTGCGGGTGCTGCTCGACTCGGGTCTGGTGACCAAGCGTCGTTCCGGCCGGGAGGTGCTCTACTGGCAGACCCCGCGCGGAGCGATCCTCTGTGGGCCGATGGCCGCCGAATGACCCCGCTCAGCCGGTGGTCTCAGGCCGGTCCGCCGAGGCCCGGGTGGCGGCCTGGGTCAGCAGCCACGGCAGGCTGGCCGTCCTGGATCGGGCGGCACCGAGCAGGGTCACCAGCAGCGTACGGTCACCGAGGCGCAGCACGGCCCGTTCGCCGAGCAGGTACGCCCCGTCGCCCACTCCGGGCAGTTCCTGACCTCGGGTGTTGAGCTGCCAGATCCACTGTGCCGCCGTACCGGAGACCGCCTGGATGGTCAGCACCGGCTGGCCGTCGCCGGCTGCCCGGAACTGCACCCCGGTGAACGGGCCGGGCAGGTCGACCGCCTCGGGGGCGTGCACCGCCAGGCCCAGCGCCTGGCCGATCTCCTCCGGGGTGATCAGGTACGCGGGCGATCCGGCACCGGTCGCGGCCGACATCTCGCTGGGGTGGGTGACCGGTTCGGCCAGGTTCCGGGACCGACCGTGGCCCACCACCGCGAACGCGACCACCCGTCGCGACCAGGGGCGTACCCGGATGGTCACGGTGTCCCCGTCGTGGCAGTCTCCGGCCCACTGACTCGGCAGCCCCCAGGCGGTGGTCCGATCGCCGCTGCCGTCGTCCACCGCCAGGTGGTACAGCCAGGGCCGGGACGGCATGTTCTTCCCGCGGGAGGTCGACTTCCACACCTGCACCCAGAGCACCTCGCCGGTGATGGTGCGTTCGGTGAACATGTCCACCACCGCGCGTACCACCGTGTAGACGGCCCGGGTCAGCATCAGCCCCGCCACCACGACCAGGCCGAAGAGGACCATGGGGAAGATCCCGGCGCCCGGATAGTCGCTGGTCGGGGTCGGATCGGCCACCGGGCCGAAGAGTTTCAGCATGAAGACCGCCGGCCCGCCGAGGAGCACCGCTCTGAGCAGCAGTCCCGGCAGGGTGCGACCGTGGTGGGCCCCCTGGGGATAGCGGACCCGCACCCGGTGCCAGGTGCCCCCGTACGACGACCAGACCAGCTTCCGGTCACCCATGCCCAGGTCAAGGACCGCGCTGGTCAGGTGGGTGGTGCCCAGGGCCGCGCCGTAGCCGAGGTACCGGTCCCAGATCGCCACCGAGGCCGGGGGCAGTTCGGCGAACTGCTCATGCCCCCGCAGCCAGTCCCGCACCCCCAGCCACCGCGCCGCCACCTCGGCCCCCCGGGAGGTGTCCCGCTCGCCCGGCGTCGCCGCGGCGAGCGTGGACAGCACGGCGAAGGTGAAGAACCCGGCGGCCAGTCCCCGAGTGCCCCCCGCCGGATGCGACAGTCCGTAGTTGGTGACGGCGAGCCAGACGAACACCCCGGCGGCCAGGGCGGCGGCGGACAGCAGCACGGTCACGTTCGGGCCGAAGCGTCGCCGGGACAACCCGGCCTCCCGCGCGTGGTCGACCACCTCCGCGCGGAACCGCCTGTTCCACGCCCTGGCCTGGCCCTGGTCGCGGAAGGTCAGGGCGGTCAGCGGCAGCGCCCCACCGGCGACCAGACCCCGCACCCGGTGGAGCACCCTGCGCTCGTACGGACGCAGCCCGGACTCGTCCGGCGGCGAGGCGGGCAGGTGCAGGGTGGTCTGCATCGGGTCGTCGCCGGGCTGGCGCAGCTCGACGAAGCCACGGGCCGCGAGATCGAGCAGGGTCGCCTCGGCCGCGTCCTCGGTGACCGTCCACCGGTTGGCCAGCATGTTGACCAGGGCCGGTGGCTCGTCGCCGAGCTCCATGGTGGCCGGTGCCGGTGTCGGGCTGGCCGGTCGGGTGGCGAACCGGACGGCACCGTACACCGCGAACCAGCCGACCAGCGCCACCGCGCTCACCGCGAGATCGACGAACAACCCGGCCTCCCTCGTGTGCTGCCGCCGTCAGTACCGGACCTGGACGGCGGCGCGTTCCGTGCCGTCGGCCTGGAAGTATTCCGTCGTCCGGAACCCGCCGAGGTTCGCGACCAGGTTGGTGGGTATGGACTGGACTGTCGTGTTGAAGGTCAACACCGCGCTGTTGTAGAACTGCCGGGCGTAGGCGATCTTGTCTTCGGTGCGGGCCAGCTCGCCCTGCAGGGACGCGAAGTTCTGGTTGGCCTTCAGCTCCGGGTACGCCTCGGCGACGGCGAACAGTCGCCCGAGGGCCTGGGTGAGGGTGTTCTCCGCCGCCGCCCGGTGGACCACCGCAGGGGCACCGGCCGCGGCGATCGCGCCGCTGCGGGCGGCGATCACCCCGGTCAGGGCGGCGTTCTCATGTGTCGCGTAGCCCCGGACGGTCTCCACCAGGTTGGGGATCAGGTCGTAGCGGCGTTTGAGCTGCACGTCGATCTGCGCCCAGGAGGCCTGCACCTGGTTGCGCTGACGGACCAGCCGGTTGTACGCGACCAGCACCCAACCGAGCACGAGCACCGCCAGCAGGCAGAACACGCCGCCGGCGATGCTCATCAGGATTCCTCTGCCCATCCCCCACCCCCCGGCAGCACTGGCCCGAGCATGAGCAGCCTAGTCACGGGGCGCAATCAGGCGAACGGTTGTCCCGCCCGCACAGCGGTGGCCGTGGCGGCGACTCATCGCGGTCCCGGGTTGCGGGCCCGTCCCCGGATGTGCGGGGTGGCCGGTCCCACCGGGCCGGTCTCGGGGAAGTGGAACCGGCGCAACTCCTCGACGACGAAGCCGGCGGCGGTGATCGCCGCAGCGGTGTCGCGGCCGGTGTGACAACCGCCCATCAGCAGCGGCCAGACGGTCGCGTCCACCAGTCGCTGAACGCGACGTAGCCCGGTGGCCGGTGGTGCGGCGACGTGTTCGAAGAAGCGCAGCTCCGCGCCGGGACGCAGCACCCGGCGCAGTTCACCGAGCGCGGCCGCCTGGTCGGGCACGGTGCAGAGCACAAGCGCCAGCGCCGCCGCGTCGAACTCACCGTCGTCGCCGGGCAGGGCGTCGGCGAGGCCGTCGACGACTGTCACCGGGACCGGGGCGCTGCGCGCCGCCGCGACGGCCGCGGCCCGCAGCCGGGGTTCCGGCTCGACGGCGACCACCTCGGTCACCTCGGGCGGGTAGTGCGCGAACATCCGACCATTGCCGGCACCCACCTCGACGACCCGCCCGGCCAGGCCGGCGGCCAGGGCCCGGCGATGCTCGGCGACACCGGCCCGGTCGAGCTGCGCACTGAACCGGCTGTAGAGCCGGGCGAAGATCGGGTGCGAGACTCCCGTCCCACCCTGCGCCGGGGTACGGGCATCTCCCATGCTCACTACCTCCTCGTGCCCGCCGGGCGGTGTCACCCCTGCATCAATGGCCGAAACGTTACACAACCGACCTTTGCCAGACTTCGACGAATGATCAGCTGCCGACATCCATCGATCATGGAGGTAACGTGCGGCTGTCTTTCACCCGAAGATTCGCGGCATCCCTGGGCGTCACCCTGGTCGCCGCCCTGCTCACCCCGGTTGCGGCGCACAGCGCCGCGGTACCGCCGACGCCGCCGGGGGCGGCCCACGGCGGCGGAACGTCACCCGACCCCGCCACTGTCACGCTGATCACCGGTGACACGGTGACGGTGACTCCGGGAGCCGGCGCAGCACCCCCCACTGTGGATGTGGAACGTGCGCCGGGCGCCACCGGCCCGGTGCAGATCAGCACCGAGGGTCGGGACACGTACGTCTACCCCGGCGAGGCGATGGCCCACATCGCCACCGGGCGGCTCGACAAGCAGCTCTTCAACGTCACCCAACTGATCGCCCAGGGGTACGACGATGCGCACACCGACGCGCTTCCGCTGATCCTCACCCGTACGCAAGGATCGGCGACCCGGCGTGCCGGGACCGCGTTGCCGGGCGTGGACAGCACGCTGATGCTCTCCTCCGTCAACGGTGAAGCGGTCCGGGCCCGCCGGTCGGAGGTCGCCGCCTTCTGGTCGGCCCTCACCGCCGACGACCGGTCCAGCGGCCCGTCGGCGACCGGCCGCAGCGCCGGCACACCGCAAGCCGGTGGTGCGCCGAGCTTCGGCGCCGGCATCGACGCGGTGTGGCTCGACAGCAAGGCGAAGGCCGCCCTGGCCGACACCACCGCCCAGATCGGCGCCCCCGCCGTGTGGGCGACCGGGAGCAGCGGCAGCGGCATCCGCGTGGCGGTCCTCGACTCCGGGTACGACCCGAGCCACCCGGACCTGGCGGACCGCGTCGTCGCGTCCCGGAGCTTCATTCCCGGCGACGACATCGTCGACCAGTCCGGGCACGGCACCCACACCGCCTCCATCCTCGCCGGAACCGGCGCCGCCTCCGGCGGTGTCGAGCGGGGTGTCGCCTCCGGCGCTGACCTGGTGGTCGGCAAGGTCCTGGGCGACAACGGCAGCGGGTCGGCCTCCGGAGTCATCGCCGGCATGGAGTGGGCGGCCCGGACCGAGAAGGCCCGCGTGATCAACATGAGTCTGGGGGTGAACGTCTGGCGTACTCAGGACGATCCGCTGAGCCAGGCGGTGAACCGACTCAGCGCTGAGACCGGGGCGCTGTTCGTCGTCTCCGCCGGCAACAGCGGGCAGGATCCGTACGCTCTCAGTGCACCGGGTACGGCGGACGCCGCGCTCACCGTCGGTGCCGTCGACGCAGCGGACCGGCTCGCCGTCTTCTCCAGCGCCGGCCCCCGGATGATCGATGACGGCCTCAAGCCCGACATCTCGGCTCCCGGTGTGGACGTGCTGGCCGCACGCTCCCAGCACATGTACTGGGACGAGGGCTACTACCGGCTGGACAGCGGCACCTCCATGGCGGCGCCGCACGTCGCCGGGGCCGCCGTCCTGCTGGCGCAGAAACACCCGGAGTGGAGCCGGCAGCAGATCAAGGACGCGTTGATGGGCACCAGCACACGCACTCCCGCCTACAGCGCCTACCAGGCCGGGACCGGTCGGGTGAACGTCGCTGCCGCCTACCACCAGGACCAGGTTGTCGCGACCGGCTCGGTGGACGCGGGGCTGGTCCGCTGGTCGCCCGGTACGCGACGGCAGCCGATCACCCGGGCCGTCACCTACACCAACACCACGAGATCCCCGGTGACGTTGGAGCTCTCCGTCGATGCCGGCCTCTCCCCCGCCCGGACGTTCACCGTCGCTCCGAAGCGGGTCACCGTGCCGGCGGGGGCAAGCTCCACTGTCGACGTGGTGGTGGAGCCGCAAGGGCTCGCCGCCGGCCGGTACAGCGCCCAGGTCATCGCCCGCCACGCCGCCGGAGAGGTGCACACCGCGGTCGGGGTCTCGGTGGAGCCGGAGAAGCGCAACCTCACCATCCACCTGAAGGACCGTGCCGGCCGGCCGTACAGCGGCGAGGTCGAGATCGTCGACGCCGACGGCGTCTCCACCGTGATGTGGGTTCCCGACGGGAAGCTCACCAGTCGGTGGGCGCCCGGCTCGTACACGGTGCTCGCACAGGTGGAGGTGGAGGGTCTGCACGGGCCGCACTCCCTCGGGCTGGCGGTGCTGACCGTGCCCGAGGTCGACCTGAGCACCGACCGGGTCGTCGACCTCGACGCCTCGCAGGCACGCCAGGTGAAGGTGGCGACCGCCAGACCGACGATCGTCGCCAGCAGCCGGGTCGACATCTACCGTTCGTTCACCCAGCGCGAGCCGGCACCCGGCGACTGGAGCGCCCTGCGACGCGCGATCCTGCCCGGTGCCGCCTACGACAGCCTCTGGGCCCTGCCGACCAGGGGCACGCCGAGCAGGGGCAGCTTCGTGTTCACCACCCGGTTCCGGGCCGAGCAGACCCCGCTGGCGGTCAGCTACCCCGGTCAGCGCCTCAGTGACCCTGTCGTCCAGCCGGGATCCCGGCCGCTGCCCGAGGGCACCTCGCGGCTGGACGCGGTCTTCGCCGGAGCCGGCCGCAAGGCCGACTACGCCGGTCTGTCCGCCCGGGGCCGAGCCGTGGTGGTCCGCGCCAGTGACGCCGTGGCGGCCACCGACCAGGTGGCGGCGGCACAGGCCGCCGGTGCGGCGCTGCTGCTCGTCGTCAACGACCGCAGCGGTCGCCGCAGTGACTGGTACGGCGACCCCGACGGGGTGAGCACCGGGCCCGTCCCGGTCGCCTCGGTCAACCTGGACGAGGGCGAAGCCCTGATCAGGAAGATCACCGCCGCCGGCAGGCAGCGGACGACGCTGACCGTCGAGGCGCACCCTTCGCCGAGGTACGTGTACGACCTGGTCGACTTCCACGTCGGTGGGGTCCCGCAGGATCCGTCGGCCCGGACCGGCCCCCGCGATCTCGCCCGGATCGATCTCCATTTCGCTCGGCCACCCGCCGGCAAGAAGATGACCGAGATGCGGCGGGACTTCCCACCGTACGAGTGGTCCTTCGGCCGCCCGCTGGCCACCAGACCGGTCGCCCCCGGACCGCGTACCGACTGGGTCTCCGCCGGCCCGGGAATCAGGTGGCAGCAGTACGCCGACATCAGCGACTGGACGGTGTCACAGACGGAGGAGATCACCTACCGGCCGGGCAGCGTGCAGCAGGACCGGTGGTTCGGGCCGATCACCCGGCCACGCCTGCTCACCAACAACATCCTGGCCCGCGGCGGCGACTGGATGTCCGCCACGATCCAGGGGTTCGGTGATGCCGGATCCGCCCACGACGGTGGGGCCGCCCTACCGCAGAAGATCACGCTTTACCAGGGCGAGCGGAAACGGTCCGAGATCAATGGCTGGCCGAACTTCTTCGCCGGTGAGCTTCCTCCGGAGAGACTGCCGTACCGGCTGGTCGTCGAGACGACGGGTGACCCTGCGTTCAGCCCGTACTCGACCACCACGCACACCGAGTGGCGCTTCAGTTCCGGGGCGGCACCGGACATTCAGTCCGTTGCGCTTGTTCAACTGGACTACCGCACGGAGGTGGACGACGAGGGTCGCGCGAAGCGCAGGAGCGACGTCACCATCACCCCGGTGGTGGTCGGTGGCACTGCCGTCACGGACGCGGTCTCCTCGGTCAAGCTGGAGATCTCGTACGACGACGGGGTCACCTGGCAGCGGCAGGACCTGAAGGAGAAGAAGGGCGACTGGCGGGCCGCCCTGGCTGCCCCGCAGCGGGCTGAATTCGTGTCCATCCGGGTCACCGCCGCCCAGCGCAACGGCGGTGGCGTCACCCAGACCGTCGTCCGCGCCTTCGGCCTGCGCTGACCGGTCGTGTCGGGGCCGGCGCCCGCTGGGCGCCGGTCCTGACCTGTTCCTGATCTGCGGTGCCGGTGTACGTCCGGCCCGGTGGGGTAACAAGCGCCGACCGACGGCACCCACCAGCCGTTCGCGTGGCGTCGTACCGCAGGTCAGGGGGCCGGAATGAGTCGCGTGCGGAACCTGCGCGTACGCCCGGACCTGCTCTACGTGGCCAGCGGCTGGAGCACCCTGGTCACGGACGTGCGCGGGCGCATCACCGGTGTCGGCGCGCAGGGCTTCTTCGCCCGCAACACCCGGGTGCTCAGCGCCGAGCGGATCACCGTCGACGGTCGGGAGCCGGTGCCGTTCAGTACGGCGACCGTGCAGGGGCACGCCCAGTTGTCCTACGCCGAACTCGGTGACGGTGAGGTGCTGCCGTCGCGGGCGGCGTACCTGGCCGTCGAGCGGTTCGTGGCGGCGGGCCTGCGTACCCGGCTGACCCTGTTCAGCTACGCCGAGCGGCGCCTGGACCTGCGGCTGCGGATTCGGCTCGACGCCGACTTCGCCGACACCAGCGAGGCGGAGAGCGGTCGCCGCATCCAGTCCGGCACGGTCGAGGCCCGGTGGGATCCCGCCGGGCAGGAGTTGCTGCTGAGCTACCGGTGTGACGGGCTGGACCGGGCGGTGGCGATCCGGGTCCGGGCGTCGGGCCCGATCCGGTACGTCGACGGCGGGTTCGACATCGACGTGACGCTGCCGCCGGGCGGAGTCGACCGGATCGACCTGGCCGTCGAGCCGATCTTCGACGGTCAGCGACTCGCCGCGCCCGCGCCGAGCTTCGCCGAGCCGGGCGACACCGCCGGCTCGGCACGCCGCCGACTCACCGCCGAACTGGCCCGGCTGACCAGCACCAACTTCGACGTCACCGCGGCGTGGCGGTGTGCCCGCGAGGATCTGGCCGGGCTCCCGCTCGGCGAACCGGCCGGCCCCACCGCGCCGATCGCCGGGCTGCCCATCTACCAGGAGATCTTCGGCCGGGACACGATGACGGCGTCCTGGCAGGCCATGCTCGCCGGGCCGACGATGCTCGCGGACAGCCTCCGGCTCAACGCCCGGCACTTCGGTCGGCGCATCGACGACTGGCGCGACGAGGAGCCCGGCAAACCGCTGCACGAGGCGCGCCGGGGACCGCTGTCGGAGCTCAATGTCGATCCGTTCGCTCACTACCACGGCGATTGGTCGACCGCGCCGGACTTCCTGGTCTTCCTCGGCCAGTACTACGCCTGGACCGGGGATCTCGACACGGTACGGGAACTGCTGCCGACCGCCGAGCGTGCCCTGGACTGGATCGACACGTACGGCGACCGCGACGGTGACGGTTTCCTGGAGTACCACCGCCGGTCCCGGGGCGGCCTGAAGAACCAGGGCTGGAAGGACTCGGACACCGCCATCGTCGACGAACACGGGCAGGTGGTGCCGAACCCGATCGCCACCAGCGAGGTCCAGGCGTACTGGTATGCCGCGCTGCGGCACGCGGCCGGGACGTACGCCGTGGCCGGTCATCCCCTCGTCGCCGCCCGCCTGGCCCGCCGGGCGGCCGCCCTGCGCCGCCGTTTCCACCGCGCCTTCTGGCTGCCCGATCAGGGCTGTTACGCGATGGCGCTGGGACCGGACAAACGGCCGGTCCGGTCGGTCAACTCCAACGACGGGCACCTGCTGGCCACCGGGATCGTGCCGCCGCGGATCGCGCCCCTGGTCGCGGACCGGCTGCTCGCGCCGGACATGTTCAGCGGGTGGGGGGTGCGGACCCTGTCCGCCGCGCATCCGGCGTACAACCCGTTCAGCTACCACCGGGGCAGCGTCTGGCCGGTCGAGGCGGGCACCATCGGTCTCGGGCTGGCCCGGTACGGCTGCTGGGAGCATCTGCACCGACTCGCCGAGGGCATGTTCGCGGCGTCCGCCCTGTTCGCCGAGCACCGCCTGCCGGAGGTGCTCAGCGGGCTGCCCCGCGACGACGCCCATCCCCACCCCGGCGTCTATCCGAGCGCCTGCTCGCCGCAGGCGTGGTCGGCCAGTGCGGTGATCGCGTTGATCCAGGCCCTGCTGGCGCTGCGTCCCGCCGCGCCGTTGCGGACCATCTTCGTCGACCCGCACCTGCCCGCCTGGCTACCCGACCTGGTGCTGGAGGGGGTACGTGTCGGCGGGTACACGGTCGACCTGACCGTCCGCCGTCGACGGGGTGGCCGCACCTCGATCCGCACCCGGGGCGACCGGATCGCCGTGGTCCGCCGCCCCACCCGCCAGGCGATCGCCACCCGCCGCCAGCACCGCTGAGCCACCCGCCGCCGGCGCCGCTGAGGCGCTCGACATCTCCCGGCCCCCCTGCCGACACGGTCGCAGCGGGCAATGCCAGCATGTCGGCATGGATATCTACGAGGACGAGCGCACCGTGTCGCGGGCGGATCTGGCGGCCTGGCTGCGGCAGGTGGCGAACCAGCTGGAGACCGGGCAGATCTTCTACGGTGCGGCCGGCACCCTCGCAGTGGCCGACCAGGTGAACTGCGAGCTGGAGATCGAGCAGGAGGGCAAGGACGAGTACTCGGTCGAGATCGAGTTCTCCTGGACCAACCCGAAGGCCACCCCCGCTGCGGAGCCGGTCGCCGAGAAGGCTGCCGAGGCCGACAGCGCGAACGAGGAGCCGACGACCGCCGCCGAGTAGCCCGCAGGTAAGGAAGGGCCCCTTGTTAACGCCTGGCGTAGTACAGGGGCCCCCTCTTAACACGTACTGCGGCGGACGTCAGCGCAGTCGGTGTCGGCGACCGAACCAGTCGCGGGAGGCCCGGGTGTTCAGCGCCCAGAGCACCCAGGCCAGCAGGGCGACCCCGACGCAGGTGATGGCGCCGAACAGGCCCAGCGAGGCCGCGGCCAGCAGACCCGCCAGGGCGTACGCCGGAAAGGGCGCCCAGGTCCGGCGGGTGGCCAGGGCGGTGGTCACCAGCAGGCAGGCGGCCGTCATCGCGGCGAAGAAGACCGCCGCGCCCAGCGAGCCGCCCTCGGTGAGCAGGCGATGGACCGTGGCCAGGGCGAACAGCAGCGACAGCAGCCCGAAGACGAGCACAGTGATGCGTACCGGGGTGGGCATGACGGGGTACCGGAGCACGTCCGGGTAGCCACGCGCGCTCATACAGACAACGATGGGCGTCGACCCCTTACCGCCGGGCGGCACTGTCGGCAAGGCGACAGCCCGGGTGCGCTCTAAGCTTCCGGTCATGGCCAGGTATTTCGACGTGCACCCGGACAATCCGCAGCCGCGCATCATCGGGCAGGTCGTCGACCTCCTGCGCCGCGACGGGCTGATCGCCTACCCGACGGACTCCTGCTTCGCCCTCGGCAGCCAACTCGGCAACAAGGACGGCATGGACCGCATCCGGGAGATACGTCACCTGGACAGCGGCCACCACTTCACCCTGGTCTGCCGGGACTTCGCCCAGCTCGGCCAGTTCGTGCAGCTGGACAACGCGGTCTTCCGCGCGGTGAAGGCGGCCACCCCGGGCCAGTACACGTTCATTCTCCCGGCCACCAAGGAGGTGCCGCGCCGACTGCTGCACCCCCGTAAGCGCACCGTCGGCGTACGCATCCCCGACCACCCCGTCACCCGGGCACTCCTCGACGAGCTGGGCGAGCCCCTGCTGTCGAGCACGCTGCTGCTGCCCGGCGACGACGAGCCGCTGACCCAGGGTTGGGAGATCAAGGAACGCCTCGACCACGCCGTCGACGCGGTGGTCGACGCGGGTGACTGCGGCACCGAGCCGACCACGGTGGTCGACTTCTCCGAGGGCGAACCGGAGATCGTCCGGGTCGGCGCGGGCGACCCGGAACGGTTCGCCTGACCGTGGCGCGGCGAGGGTACCTGATGATCTTCGCCCCCGATCAGCGGCCCCCGGTTCCATCGAGCGGGCCCCCGTACCGAGACGGCAGGTGGAACCGCAGCTGGCGCAGGGTTGCTATCGTCGCCGCCACACAGTTGATCTCGGTAGTGGAGGGGCACGATGGGGCTCATGGACCGCCTTCGGGGCGAGTTCGTAGACATCATCGAATGGCTGGACGACAGCCGGGACACGATCGTCTGGCGGTTCCCCCGCTTCCAGAACGAGATCAAGATGGGCGCCAAGCTCGTCGTCCGGGAGTCCCAGACGGCGGTGTTCGTCAACGAGGGCCAGGTCGCCGACGTCTACCTGCCGGGTACCCACACCCTCGAAACCCGCAACATGCCGATCCTGTCCACCCTCAAGGGCTGGAAGTACGGCTTCAACTCGCCGTTCAAGGCCGAGGTGTACTTCGTCAACACCCGCCAGTTCACCGAGATGAAGTGGGGCACCCAGAACCCGGTGATCCTGCGCGACCCCGAGTTCGGGGTGGTCCGGGTGCGGGCGTTCGGCGCGTACGCGGCCCGGGTGGTGGACGCCCAGCGGCTGCTGAAGGAGCTGGTCGGCACCGACCCGCAGTTCCGCACCGAGGAGGTGCAGGAGTACCTGCGCCAGCTCATCGTGGGCCGGCTCGGCGGCGCGCTGGCCCGGGCCGGGGTGCCGCTGCTGGACCTGGCCGCCCACCAGGACGCGATCGGCCGGCAGCTGGCCGGCGCGCTGACCGAGGAACTCGCCGAGGTCGGCATCGCGATTCCGAAGTTCGTCATCGAGAACGTCTCCGTGCCGCCGGAGGTGGAGCGGGCGCTGGACAAGCGCACCGAGATGGGTGCGGTCGGCGACCTGGACCGGTTCACCCGGTACCAGGCGGCCACCGCGCTGGAGGCGGCGGCGAACAACCCGGGTGGCGAGGCCGGTGCCGGCGTCGGCATGGGCATGGGCATGGCGTTGGGTCAGCAGATGGCCCGGGCCATGTCCGGCGAGAGCACCGCGCCGCCGGCCGCCGCACCGCAGGCTGCCGCACCGTACGCCGCACCGGCGGCCGCCGCGCCGGGTGGTGCCGAGCCGCCGCCGCTGCCGGGCCAGGCGCAGTGGTTCGTCGGTGTCGGTGGCGAGCGCCAGGGCCCGTTCGACATCGGTGCGCTGGCTGCGCGGGCAGGTGCGGGCGGGTTCGGCCCGGACACCCTGGTCTGGCGGGCCGGCATGGCGCAGTGGCAGCCGGCCGGGCAGGTGCCGGAGCTGGCGTCCGTGCTGGCGAGCGTCCCGCCGCCGCTGCCGCCGCTGTGACCATCGGGATCGGGAGGGTACACCGATGAGTGAGACCGCTGTCTCGCCGCCGTCGTACGGCTGCGGGGGTTGCGGCGCCCGGGTGGAGCACGCGCCCGGCACCACCGCCCTGCGGTGCCCCTACTGCGGGCACCAGCAGCAGATCGCCGCCGCCACCCGGGAGGTGCGCGAGCACTCCTTCGACGGGTTGGCCACCCTGGCCCGCAAGCCGGCCGCCGCCGTGGGCGCGTACGTCTACCGGTGTCCGGGCTGTGGTGCCTCGACCGAGAGTGCGGCGCTGGCCGAGCGGTGCCAGTTCTGCGCCACCCCGCTGGTGCCGCAGCAGGCGGCCGACGAGCTGATCGCCCCGGAGGCGGTGCTGCCGTTCACGGTGGACCGCAACGGGGTGCGCACCGCGCTGAGCACCTGGTGCCGCAGCCGCTGGTTCGCCCCGAGCAGCCTGAAGAAGGTCAGCGAGGCGGAGACGCTCAAGGGCACCTACCTGCCGCACTGGACGTTCGACGCGCGGACCGTCTCCGACTACCGGGGCAAGCGCGGCGAGCACTACTACGTCACCGAGACGTACACGGTGACGGTGGACGGCAAGACGGAGACCCGCACCCGGCAGGTCCGGCACACCCGGTGGCACTCGGCCAGCGGCACGGTGCGCCGGGACTTCGACGACGTGCTGGTGCCCGCCACCACGCACCTGCCGACGAACAAGCTCGACGAGTTGGCCCCGTGGCCGCTCAACGAGGCGGTCCCGTACGAGCAGGACTACCTGGCCGGGTACCACGCGTTGCGCTACGACACCGAGCCGGAGGCCGGCCTGGTGGAGGCGAAGGCCCGGATGGCGCCGGTGATCGAGCGGGACTGCCGCTCGGACATCGGTGGCGACGAGCAGCAGGTCGACGCGGTGGACACCAGCTACTCGGACGTGACGTACAAGCTGCTCCTGCTGCCGGTGTGGATCGCCGCGTACCTGCACGCCGGGCGGTCGTACCAGGTGCTGGTGAACGCCCGTACCGGTGAGGTCATCGGCGAGCGGCCGTACAGCAAGGCCAAGATCGCTGCGGCGGTGCTGGCCGCGCTGGCGGTGATCGCGATGATCGTGTTCTTCATGTCGCGATAGGTCAACCGACGGAGTGGGTCGAGCGGGCGCGGGCCCGCAGCCGCCGGAGCATCCGGGCGTCGGTGAACCCGACCGCCCGGGCCGCGGCCTCCACGGCGACGCCGTGACCGATGAGGTGCTCGGCCCGCTCGACCCGCAGCAACTGCTGGTACCGCAGCGGGGTCAGGCCGGTGGACGCGTCGAAGAGGCGGGTCAGGGTGCGCTCGCTCACCCGGGCCACACCGGCCAACTCCCCCAGCGGCAATGCTTCGGTGAACCGTTCGTCGATCACGTCCTGGACGCGGTGCACCACGTCGCTGAGGTGCGAGCGGTAGCGCAGCATCGCGCTGTCCTGCCGCTCGTGTCCGTTGCGCCGGGCGTACACGACCATCTCCCGGGCAATCCGGGCGGCCAACGCCGGCCCGTGCCGGACGGCCATCAGGTGCAGCGCGAGGTCGATGCCGCTGGCGATGCCGGCCGAGGTGGCCACCCGGTCGTCGACGACGTACAGCCGGTCGTTGAGCACGGTGGCCGCCGGATACCGGCGGGCCAACTCGTCCTGGAGTTCGTGGTGGGTGGTGCACCGGCGACCGGCCAGCAGCCCGGCGCGACCCAGCAGGTAGGCGCCACCGCAGACGCTGACCACGGTGCCGCCCGCCGCGTGGTGCGCGACGAGCCGGCGCAGCGTGGCGGGCTGCGCCGGCTCGGCACGGGAGGCGGGTGACCGCCAGCCGGG
The DNA here is from genome assembly GCF_016863515.1 of Micromonospora gifhornensis. Lineage (GTDB taxonomy): Bacteria > Actinomycetota > Actinomycetes > Mycobacteriales > Micromonosporaceae > Micromonospora > Micromonospora gifhornensis. The sequence continues at coordinate 48,136 of NZ_BOPA01000039.1, read as the reverse complement.
GACGACGACCAGGTCGGCCGGGTCCAGGTCGGGCCAGTCGACTTCGGCGCGCACCGGCAGCCCCTGTGCGCTCACCACCTCACTGCTCTCCGCGACGAAGGACTGCCGGTAGTCGAGCCCGGAGTCGGCCGCCGCGGAGAAGACCTGCGCCGGACCGGCCAGATCCAGCAGGTGCAGCTGCGGAAGCAGCAGGAAGACGACCCGGCCCACGTGCACCTCAGCGGTCGGCGCCGACCGGGGTGGTCACCTCGTCGACGGTACGGATGGTGGCGAACCGGCCCGACAGTGCGTACACGGTGCGCTCGATGATCTCGTCGGTGCCGAGGGTACGCGGATCGGCGAGGATCTCGGCGATCGTCCGGCCTGCGGGGGCGTCCGGGTGCTCGATCGGCATGGTGGCGGTCGCGTCGACGACGAAGGTGACCTGGTAGCCGAGGTCGGCGGCGAGCCGGGCGGTGGTCTCGCAGCACTGCTCGGTACGGATGCCGCAGACGGTGACCTCCTGGACACCGTGGACGGTGAGCAGGTGCTGGAGTCGGGTCGTGGTGAAGGCGTTGTGCACGTACTTGGTCAGCACCGGCTCGCCCTCGGCGGGCTGCAACCCGTCGATCAGTCGGACGAAGCCGCGCGCCGGGTCGAAGACGTCACCGCTGTGCGGCTCGGAGTGCAGCACCCAGACGACCAGGTCACCTCGGCTGCGGGCGGCATCGACCAGCCGGTTTACCTGACCGACGATGTCCGGTTGCGAGCAGGCCGTCCAGGTGGGGCGCTGGCGGAAGGACTCCTGTACGTCGATCACGACGAGTGCTGCGGTCATGCGTTCATCCTGACCGTCCCCGGTCGGGGCGCACCAGCCACGATCGAGCACCGCTGCGGAACGATCCGGTCAGCGCAGCAGGTACCTGACGAGTTCGGTGCGCTTGCGTACGCCGAGTTTGCGGTAGGCGTTGCGCAGGTGGAACTCGACCGTCTTGATCGACACCGACAGCCGCGCGGCGACCTCCTGGTTGCTGAGTCCCTCGGCGACGGCGGCGGCGACCCGGCGCTCGGTGGTGGTCAGCGCGGCCTCGACAGGTGCCGATGATCCGGTGGCCGACGCCGGTATCTGGCCGGACCGGCCACCCGGTGGCGCGCCGGTGGCAATGGCCCGTTCGGCCACCGAGGCGAGGTCGACGGCGACGCGGGCGAGCAGGCCGGCCGCACCGGTCGCCGCGTACTCGCTGCTGGCCAGTTCCAGCAACCGGATCGCGTCGGCGCGCCGTCCACAGCGGGCATGCCATCCGCCGAGCAACCAGGCCAGCCGGGCACGCGACAGCCGTTCCACGGGCCGGTTGAGGCCGACGAGGGAGCGTTCGAGCCAGGCCATCGTCGCCGGGTTCTGAGGGTCGACGATCCACGCCCGCCAGGCCGGCAGCGCCGGCGCACCGGGCCAGTCCAGTGGCGGATCCTCGATGGCGGCGACGACCGCCTGCGCGGTGGCGGCATCACCGCGCAGCGCGTGGTAGGTGGCCAACTCGCAGCGGTGCTCGAAGACCAGACCCGAGTTGGCCCCGACGGCCGAGCCGACGAGCCGGCCCACCACTCCCACCCAGGCGTCGACGTCACCGCTGGCCAGGTGCAGCGCGGCGGCGCACTCGGCGATGTGCGACCCCACCCAGGCGGAGCCGGATCGGGCGGCCAGCACCCGCGCCTCGGCGAGCCGACGCCGGGCCAGCGCCAGGTCACCGCAGAGCGCCTCGCACTTGGCCAGCCAGGAGGCGATCTCGGCCTCCAGGTCGAGGCGGCCGGCGGCGACGGCGTACCCGTGCGCCCGGCGCAGCGTGGTCCGGCCGCGCAACAGGTCACCGGACCACGCCTCGCCCATGCCGAGCATGGTGGTCAACCGCGTACGGCGGGCCGCGTCGATCCGGTCGTCGGTCAGCCACGGCTCGACCACCTGGGCGAAGAGCGGTCTGATCTGGTCGGGACGCTGGGCGCTCAGCGTCGCGATCATGGCGCACTCGACGTACAGCGGATCGTGGTGCAGCCCGGCGGCGGCGAACAGGCGCAGTGCCTCGTCGGGGTGGGCCGGGCCAGGCGGGGTGGCGGGCCCGCGCCGGGCGAGTCGGCGGCCGGTGCGGGCGCCGACCGCGGCGGCGATGGCGTGGTGGAGGAACTCGATCTCGCGCTGCCGGGCGGCCACCTCGCGGCTGCGCGTCCCGGCCTGCGGGGTCGACGCCTGGACGGGCAGACCGGCTGGCGGGGTCGCCGCCCGGGCGCGCAGGACCGCCAGTCGCCGCACCATCGGGGGCAGGCCGGCCGGGTCGGCGGTACGGGACACCGCGAGGAACGCCTCCGCGACCAGACGGGCGGCGGTCACCCGGTCACCAGCACGGTCGGCCGCGGCCAGCAGCCGGTCGGCCTCCTCCTGGGGCTCCTGCTCCTGGCGCTCCTGGAGACCGTGGGAATGCTGATCGATGTCCACGTCCGTCCTTCGTCGGGCGGGTGTAGTTCGTCGGGCGGGTGTAGCAGGCACACCCTAGCTAGGGTTTCGCCCGGGTCGACGGTGGATCGACTGGTTACCGACTCAACGGTCTGCGCCGCGTCGGGCAGGTGTGACCGTACGAATCATGACAGTCCGTAACCGAATGAGAGTGGCGATGATCGTCGCTCCCCTGTTCGCCATGTCCATGGCACTTGTCGCCATCAGCACCCCCGCCGCCGCCGACAAGCCGTCGGAGCGGCCGCGCCTGTCGTACGCCCGGCTCTGCGACCCGACCGGCTGCTACCTGTCCTGGCGGGTCGTCGACAGCGACGCCGACGGTGTCAGCGACGCCGACGAGGTGGCCGCCGGCACCGATCCGCACGACCCGCACAGCACGCCGAGCCTCCCGGTGGTCGTCGAGGTGGCCTCGGTCAACAAGTTGCCGTCCTTCGCGTACGGTCGCGGCAGCTTCATCGCGTTCCCCGAGGAGATCCTGAAGCTCAGGGAGACGACCACAAACCTGCCGACCCTCGGTGTCTTCGCGCTGCCGGTCCGCAAGGACGCCTACAGCCGGCTGGGCATCGACCTCAAGCGGTTCGACGAGTTGAAGCTGTCGGTGCAGCGTGACGGTGTCGCGATCGGCCGCGGCCGGATCTCGCAGTCCGTCGGTGACCCGCTGAGCGGCAGCCTGCTGACTCCGTTCGACTCGCACTTCGTCGAGTACCAGCCCGGCGTGACGGGGCGCAGTCCCGTCGCGCACGGCGGCATCGTGAAGACCGAGAAGGGCGGCTGGTTCGACGACTTCGACTACCAGCTGCACTACGCCGACGGATCGCGCGGCGTCGTGGACCTGGTGCCGGGTGGTTCGGTGCAGGAGTACTTCAACGCCGACGGCTCACGCGGCGACACCGTCCTGCACCAGTACGAGGAACGTGGCGAAGACGGTGGCGTCTACATCGAGGAGCACACCTGGGTCTGGGACGTGCACGGACGTCTGGTCAGCGAGAGCACGTCGAAGTCCCACTCGAAGGACGGGAAGCTGGACAGCTGGCTGGAGACGATCTACCACGTCTACGACGAGGACGGCAAGGAGCTCGGCACCATCCATATGGAGTCGGTCATCTTCACCGACTCGACGCACAGCACCGGCAGCCAGACCATCACCACCTGCGACGCGAGCGGCAGCTGCGACGACGGCATCAACATGTACTACGACTCCGACGACAACGACTCCGGCGGTGGCCACGACGATGGGGGTGACCACGGCGACGACGGCGGTGACGGCACGGAGAACGACCACGGCTACGTCAACCCGGACTACACGAGCGATGTCGTGTCGATCCTCACCGGCAGCGACGGGTTCACCCGGATCGTCGGCACGAACATCACGCCGGTACGCAACTGGACGCCGACGTACGCCGACGGCACCATCCCGGAGAACAAGCTGACCGGCATCATCTACGTCGACGACACCGCCAACGCGTACAACTCGGTCTTCTCCGAGCCGCGCATCACCTCGGCACAGCCGGAGCACGTGCCCGGCCTGCCCCAGCCGTGGCTCAACGGGCCACCGCCGAACGGCGGCGGGTGCAACGGGCTCTGCTGACCGAGCCTTCTCCGACGCCGCCCGTCCGGTCAGTGACCGGACGGGCGCTGGCCTGTCGGGGCGTTGCTATGGGTGGCCACGCTCAGGCAGCCCTCGGCTGAACATGTGGCGCTCACGTTTCCTGCTCCGCCACGAAGACGCCAAGCCCCTGGTGACCGTAGAGTTCGCCGGTCTCGATCAGGATGGTGACAGCCTGGCGGACGGTCGTCTGACTGTTGACGCCGTACATCTCGGCGAGCGCCTTCGTCGACGGCAGCTTGTGGCCTGGTGGCCACTCTCCCGACGCGACGCGTGCTCGGATGTCGGCAATGATCCGCCGGTAGTGCGGTTCGAACTTCCGTGGTGTGGGCATGCAAGGACTCCCAGCTAGGCCCACACATCTGATCACGCCAGCCGGGAGAACTTCAAGGGCAACGTTGACTTTACCAGTAATGCCGGTAAGGTGCGGAGATGAGGAAACACCCAGCTAGGCACTGTGGTGACTCCTGCGTCGGAGCAGCATCCCCCTGATCAGCGGAGTGACCCCAGGCTCCCGCTCAGTCGCTGCTCCGGCGTCCAAACGCCCGCACGATCCGCGACCAGGTCCGGTAGTGGCGGGAAGCAGGCAGGCCCGGGGCGGGTGCTGGGCTCCGGCGGCGTCGACCCGAGCGGCGTACGGCGTCCCCGCCCGTCTCGGTGCCGCTATTCAGGGAGGGACATGGATTCGATCGATGAGGTGCTCGGCGAGTTGCCGTTGCCGCCGTACGTGACTGCCGAGGATGTCGGCTTCGCCGTCAGGGCGTTGAGTGTGCATGCCGCGGAGCAGTGGCCGGAAGGGCTGCGGTGCCGTAACGACCGGGCGCCGCATCCGTGTCGGCTGCACCGGTGGGGGCAGCGGGTGGTGGACCAGCGTGGCCTGACCGACCGGCAGGTGCGGTTGCTGATCGCCGAGCAGGAAGCGCCCCGGCGATGATCTACCTGTCCGGGGAGCAACTGCATCCGCATCAGGTACGGGCCGCCACGTTCGACCGTCGCTGGCGGGGATGGGACCCGGGGCAGGTCGAGGCACTGCTCGGTCGGGTGGCCGACGAAATGGCGCGGTTGCAGCGGGAGGTGGTCACCGCCAACACCGAGGCCGAACGGATCCGGCAGGCGTTGCGGCAGTGGCAGTCCCGGCACAACGCCTGCCGCCACCCGACAGATCACCCGCAGGGCGGGCGGTGATGAGCGCACCACGCTGGATCATCCACCTCCCGACCACGCTGACCAGCCTGGACGAGGCTGTCGACCTGGCGGTCGCGTTACGTGACTCGCTCGGCCACATCACCGTCGTCGACTTCGGCGAGACCACCCTCAGCGAAGAGGACAAGCAGTTCCTGCGTACCCGCGTGTGGTGTGACGCCCGGGGCGACGGACCCGGCCGCTGCCAACGCCGCGATCAGCACGACGGACCCTGCGCCACCACGGCGCAGTAGCGTCCGAACAACCCCGGCTGTGGCCACGTCAGCACGATCCGGCCGCTCAGCCGGACAGGCGACAAGTTAGCCTGGCCTAACTTCAGAAGTGAGGCCAGGATGACGAAGACCCCTGCGGCGGTGCCGACCGGCCGGCTGATCGGTGGGATGTTCCGGCGGCAGCGCCGCGACACGGCGCTGTGTGCCGGTTTCTGGTCGCTGCACCAGGTCTGTGAGGCGCTCGTCCCGGTGGCCATCGGTCTGGTCATCGACCAGGCGGTGGGGACCGGGTCGACCTCGGCGATGGTCTGGTCGGTGGTGGGGATCTTCGCGCTGTTCCTGGCGCTCACCATGGGCTGGCGGTTCGGGTTCTGGTTCCTGTCCAAGGCAGTGGTGCGAGAGTCGCACGACCTGCGCATGCAGGTGGTCCGGCGGGTGCTCACCGGGCGGGGCATCCGGACCAACCGGCAGAACGGCGAACTGCTGTCGATCGCCACCTCCGACACCCAGGCCGCCGCCGAACTGCTGGAGCTGGGCAGCCGGATGATCTCCGCGTTCCTCGGCCTGACGGTGGCGACGGTGGTGCTGCTGCGCATCGACTGGTCGCTCGGGCTCGGGCTGGTGGTGGGTGTGCCGCTGCTGGTGCTCGGGCTCCACGCGCTCGGGCCGGTGGTGGAACGGCACACCTCCGCACAGCAGCAGGCCATCGGCCGGGCCGCGGCGACCGCTTCCGACCTGCTGCGCGGGCTTCGGCCGCTGCGCGGGTTCGGTGGCGTCGACGAGGCGGCCCGCCGCTACCGGGCGGCCAGCCGTACCTCGCTGCGGGCCAACGTCGGCGCGGTGCGGGCCGGCGCGACCTTCGTCGGTGTGTCGACGTTCACCACCGGCCTGCTGGTCACGGTGGTCGCCGCGCTCGCCGGCTGGTTCGCCCTCCAGGGGCGGATCACCGTCGGTGAGCTCATCACCATCGTCGGACTGGCGACCTTCATCAGCGACCCGGTGCTCAACCTGGCCGACTGCGTCTTCCGGCTGGCGACCGCCCGGGCCAGCGCGGCCCGGGTGGCCGAGGTGCTCGCCGCATCCGAACAGGCCGGGTCCGGTGACACGGTGGCGCGGCCCGGCCCGCTCGTCCTCGACGAGGTGCACGCCCCCGGACTGGACGGCGTCAGCCTCACCGTGCGTCCCGGGGAGCTGCTCGGTGTGGTCACCGAGCAGACCCGTACCGCCGACGCCATCACCGACCTGCTGGCCGGGGCGCGGCCACCCGAGCGAGGCGAGGTGACGCTGGCCGGTACGCCGGTGGCCGACCTCGACGTCGCCACGCTGCGCCGGGTCGTCCTGGTCGAACCGCACGCGGTGGACCTGTTCGGCAGCACGTTGCGCGAGGTGCTGCAGACCGGCGACGAGCACGACGACGACGCGCTGCGCCGGGGCATGGCCGCCGCCAGCGTGGACGTGCTCACCGACGGCGACGCCGGGCTGGACCGGGAGTTGCTCGACCGTGGGCTGGACCTCTCCGGCGGTCAGCGGCAGCGCATCGCCCTGGCCCGGGCGCTGCTCGCCGACCGGCCGGTCACCGTGCTGCGCGATCCGACCACGGCGGTCGACGCGGTCACCGAACACGCCATCGCCGACGGGGTACGCGTCTACCGTGCCGACGGTGAGCGGGCCACCGTCCTGGTCACCACAAGCGCCCCGCTGCTCGACCGCTGCGACCGGGTCGTCTTCGTGCACGCCGGTCGGGTGGCGGCCGTCGGGCGGCACCGGGACCTGCTCGCCCGGTCCGCGTACGCCGAGGTGGTGCTGCGATGAGCGGCCCGACGTCGGCGATGCTGCCCGTCGCCACCGGCCGGGCCGCCCTGGCCACCTTCTGGCGGGCGCTGCGCCGCCACCCGATGTTCGGCTGGGCCTCGATCGCGGCTTCGCTGGCGGCCAGCGCCGCCGCGGTCGTCGTACCGTTGCTGCTCGGTCGGCTCGTCGATCTGGTGGTGGCCGGCGGTACCACCCGGTCGCTGCTGCTGACCTCGGCCTGGATCCTCGGCGTGGGTTTCGCCGCCGCGGTGCTGACCGGTGCCGCCCGCTGGCTGGTCACCGAGTGGGGCATGCGGGCCTGCGCGGACCTGCGGGAGGAGGTCCTCGACCACGCGCTGCGGATGGACTCGGCCCGGCTGGAGAGCGCGGGCTCCGGGGATGTCGCCTCCCGGGTCACCGACGACGTGGAGCAGGTCACCGACTCGATCCAGTTGGCCGCCGGCGTCTTCACCGCACTTGTCACAGTCGTGGTCACGTTCGTCGGCTTCACCGCCCTGGACTGGCGCATCGCCGCCGCGTTCCTTGTCGTCTTCCCGGTGTACGCGCTGAGCCTGCGCCGGTTCGTGCCGGCGGCCAAGCGTCTCTACGCCGCCGAACGGCAGGCCGCCGCAGTCCGCACCCAACGCCTGCTGACCACCTTCGGCGGGGTCCGGACTGTGCACGCGTACGGCATGGAACAGCGGCAGAGCCAGCGGGTCGAGCAGGCCTCCCAGGAGGCGGCCGACGCCCGGCTGCGGGCGGTACGCGGGTTCCTCTGGTTCGCGAACATGATGAACTACGCCGAGGCGATCGGCCTGACCGCCGTCCTGCTGACCGGGTTCCTGCTGGTGCGCGCCGGGGACAGCAGTGTCGGTGACGTGACCGCCGCCGCGCTGTTGTTCCACCGCCTCTTCGGCCCGCTCGGCATGCTGCTGATCTCGTTCAACGACATCCAGTCGGCCGGCGCGGCGCTGGCCCGGCTGGTCGGTGTCACCGAGGTCGACGTGCCGGCGCAGCGGACCGCCGAGACGCCGACCCGGGGGCCCGCCGGGGTCACCGCCAAGTCGGTGTCGCACCGGTACGCCGCCGGCCCGACGGTCGTGCACGATGTGTCGATCGAGATCGCCGACGGTGAGTCGCTGGCGATCGTGGGCGAAAGTGGTGCCGGCAAGACCACCTTCGCGGCCATTCTCGGCGGGGTGTTCCCGGCCACCGACGGCGCGGTGTGGCTGGGTGACCGGTTGATCGACGACCTGGGCCCGGACGAGTTGCGTCGCACCGTGGGCGTGGTGACCCAGGAGGTGCACGTCTTCGCCGGCACGCTCGCCGACGACCTGCGGCTGGCCGCCCCGCACGCCACCGACGAGCAGTTGCACGCCGCGTTGCGGCTGGTCGGCGCGCACGGCTGGGTCACCGCCCTGCCGGACGGGCTGGCCACCCGGGTCGGCGACGGCGAGCATCCGCTCACCCCCGGTCAGGCCCAGCAGTTGGCGCTGGCCCGGGTCGTCCTGCTCGACCCGCCGATCGTGGTGCTGGACGAGGCGAGCGCGGAGGCCGGCAGCGCCGGTGCCCAGCAGCTCGAACTGGCCAGCCAGGCGGTGATCCGGGGTCGTACCGCCATCGTGGTGGCGCACCGGCTCACCCAGGCGCACGCCTGTGACCGGGTGGCGGTGATGTCCGGCGGTCGGATCGTCGAACTCGGTCGCCCCGACGACCTGGTCGCCGCCGGTGGCCGGTACGCCGAACTCTGGGCGGCCTGGCGGCGCTGACCTGACGAGGAGCCTGGCGGTGCCGGCAAGCACCGCCAGGCCCAACAGCTCAGCAGGTGTTCAGCATCGAGGCCAGTGCCGACTTCTCCGCGCTGTCGACGGAGAGCGAGTAGTACCACTTCACCTGGATCCAGGCGCGGGCGTAGGTGCAGTGGAACGCGGCGCGCGGCGGCTTCCAGGCGGCCGGGTCCTTGTCGCCCTTGGACTGGTTCACCGTGCTGGTGACCGCCCACAGTTCGGGGCCACCGAGGTCGTTGGCGTAGGTCTGCCGCCGTGAGGTGGTCCACGACCAGGCGCCTGAGCGCCAGGCCTCGGCGAGCGGGACCACGTGGTCGATGTCGATCTGCGTCGGGCTGGTCCGGGTCAGCCCGTCGTACGGGCTGTACCAGGAACCGGAGGTCGGATAGCAGCTCGCGTCGACTGTGACGTTCGTGCCGTCACGCTTGAGGACCTGCTCGCGGGTGTTGCAGGTGCCGGTGACCGTGCTCCAGTGCGGGAACAGGTCCCGGTTGTAGCTGGACTGGTGGGATTCGGCGGCGACGGTGAGCGCGTTGAGTCGGCTCAACGCCGTGGCGTACGAGGGGATGTTGGGTGGGGTGGCGTGGGCCGGCCGGGGGATCAGCACCAGGGACAGGGCGACGGCGACCACCATGGTGACGGCGGCCTTGCGTACGTGAGCCACGTGGCGACTCCTGACTGTCGCCTGCCACGGCGGGTGGGGGTGGCCCGCTGACGGGCGTGACCGGCGACAGTCGGATTCTCGCAAAGATCGTGATCAATGAATACGCCGGCGAACCGAACCGATCGTTAAATCCGGATGACGGACGGCCTACCCCTGGCGGATGGCCTCGCCGGCGATCTCGATGCGCACGGTGCGGCCGACAAGTACGCCACCGCTGTCCAGGGCCACGTTCCAGACCAGGCCGTAGTCCTCGCGGTTGAGCTCCGCCGTGGCGCTGAACCCGAAGATGTCCTGCCCGTACGGGTCGCGTCGGGCACCGCCGAACTCGACCTGGCAGTCCACCGGGCGGGTGATGCCCTTGACTGTCAACTCGCCGGAGAGCACGAACCGGGCGGTCACCGGCCGCGGCGGCGGCGCGGGCTCCTCCACCGCCGCCCGGCGACCGAGCCGGTGGTTCTTCAGCTTGGCCCAGTAGAAGATCGGATCGGTCTTGTCCAGGGCGGTGATGCCGGTGCTGCGGTACTCCAGGGTCGGGAACTGCTCCACGTCGAGGAAGTCGGCGCTGCGCAGGTGGGTGTCGCGGTCGACGTTGGCGGTGTCGAGGCTGGCGGCCTGGATGGTCGCCTGGATCGTCGACTCCAGCGGATCCTCGGCGACGGTGATGCGGGCGGTCGCCTGGCGGAACTCGCCCCGCACCGGGCTGACCATCATGTGTTTGGCGACGAACCCGATCCGCTTGTGCCCGGCGTCAAGCTCGTAACTGCCGGGCGCGGGGATGGACATGCCGTTCCAGATGCGCGTGGAGCCGGTCATCGCTCGCCACTTCCTCCCCCGCCTTTTACTCAAGGCCCAGACCGGCACCGGACGGCCGGACGATCATCGACGCCCAGCATAGGGAGGTCAGAGGGGGTTTCCCGGCCTCGACCAGTGGTGATCGTGAGGACAATCACCAGGCCAGACGCCTCGGGGAACGGCGGGCGGCGGGTCACGCCCGCAGAGAACCGTTTCGGCGACGGCTGCGTCCTAACCTTGCGTGATGGATTCAGACGACGCGGCGTTGCTGCGCCGCGTCGGGACGGGCGACCGCCGCGCGTTCGACGTGCTCTACGCGCGCCACGCACCGTGGTTGGTGCTGCGGCTGCGCCGCCGGTGCCGTGACCCGGAGTTGGCCCAGGAGTTGCTCCAGGAGACCTTCCTGACCGTGTGGCGGGCGGCGGCCGGCTACCGGGAGGACGGCGCGGTGACCGGCTGGCTCTGGGCGGTGGCGTCACGCCGGCTGATCGACGCCCACAGGCGCATCGCGGCCCGTCCGTCCACGGTCGGGTCGGTGGCACCGGAGGCGGTGTCGGCCTGGTCGCCGTCGGCCGAGGACGAGGCGCTGGCCGGGTCCTACGACGCGGCCCTGGAGCGGGCGCTGCACCGGTTGTCGCCGGAACTGCGGGCGGTGTTGCAGGCCACCGTGCTCGACGGGTTGACCGTACGGGAGACGGCGATGCTGCTGGGCGTACCGGAGGGAACGGTCAAGACCCGGGCGATGCGGGCCCGCCGGGAGCTGCGGGAGGCGCTGTCGTGACGGCTTTTCATCTGGACGCCCGGACGCTTGCGGCGTACGTCGACGATGCTCTGGACGACGTCGACGCCTGGTCGGTGGAGACGCACCTCGACCGGTGCGCCGCCTGCCGGGCCGATCTCACGCTCGACGATCCGACCCGGCGGCTGGTCGAGGCGGCGGCGGTGGCGTGGGCCGCCCCGCTGCCACCGCCGGGCCGGGTACGCCCGGCGACCCGGTGGCGTCGGATCCGGGTCCTGGTGGGTGCCGGTCCGGCCGCCCGAAGTGCGTGGCTGGTGGCGGTGGCCCTGACCGGGCTGGCCGCGCTGGGGTTGGCGGTCAGCCCGGTGATGCTGCCGCCGTGGCTGCTGCTGTTGGCCGCGCCGATGCTGCCGGCGGTCGGCACGGCCCTGTCGTACGGGTCGTGGTCCGATCCGTTGCACGAGATGGTGGCGTCGACGCCACAGGGCGGGCTGCAGATCATCCTGTGGCGCACGCTCGCGGTGCTCGCGGTCACCGCGCCTGTCACGCTCCTCGCCGGCGCGGTGACCGGCGTCGGTACGCCGATGGTGTGGCCGCTGGCCGGTCTCGCGCTCGCCGCCCTGACGTTGGCGCTCGGCTCGCTGATCGAGCCCGGCCAGGCGGCGGCGGTGGTGGCCGGCGCGTGGGCGGCGATCGTGCTGGCGCCGATCGGCGAGTGGGCGGTGCTGGTGCAGGCCGGTCCGGTGTGGCTGGCGGTCACGGCAGCGGCCGTGCTCGTGGTGTGGACCCGCCGGGATCGAGTAGGGAGACGAACCGCGTGAGCGTGACGGTGAGCGTACGAGGATTGCGGGTCAGCTACGGCCGACGGACCGCCCTCGACGAGTTGGATCTCGACCTGGGTCCGGGGGTGCACGGCCTGCTCGGCCCGAACGGGGCCGGCAAGACGACGCTGATGCGGGTGCTGGCCACCGTGCGGCGACCCGACCGGGGACAGGTACGGCTGCTCGGGCAGCCGCTGTCCGATGCGGTCGGGCTGCGGTCGGCCCGTCGCCAACTGGGCTACCTGCCGCAGTCCTTCGGGTTCTATCCACGGTTCACCGTTCGGGAGTTCGTGGAGTACTTCGCCTGGCTGAAGGAGATGCCGGCGGCGCAGATCCCGCTGGCGGTGGACCGGGCGATCGAGCGGGTCGGGCTGTTGGACCGGGCCGACGACCGGATGAAGCACCTCTCCGGTGGGATGCTCCGCCGGGCCGGCATCGCCCAGGCCATCGTCAACGATCCCCGGGTGCTGCTGTTCGACGAGCCGACCGCCGGACTGGACCCGGAGCAACGGGTGGAGTTCCGGGCGCTGCTGCGGGAGTTGGGGCTGGATGCGGTCGTGCTGGTCAGCACCCACCTGGTCGAGGACGTCGTGGCGGCCTGCACCCGGGTCAGCCTGATGGACGCGGGACGGCTGGTGTTCGACGGGCTGCCCGCGGAACTCATCGCGGCCGGTGGGGTCGGTGACAGTGGTGACTCCCCGATCGAACGCGGCTACGCCGCGGTGCTGCGCGACGCCCGGACGGCAGCCCGGTGAGGCGGATCCTGCGTACCGAGCTGCGTCGGGGCACGGCGCCGTGGGCCGCGGCGGCGATGTGTGGCGCCGGAGTGTGGATGCTGGCCGTGCATCCGGAGGACTGGGGCGGCCGGTGGGCCGGGCTGGTCAACTACCTGCGCACCTCGTTGCTGATCCTGTGCGCGCTGATGGTCGCGGCGGGCGTGTGGCAGGCCGGCCGGGAGCGGCGGCGGGGCATCGACGAGATGGTGAACTCCACCCCGCGTCCCGGCTGGCAACCGGTCCTGGTGGCGTGGCTGGCGGTGACGCTGGCCGGCACCGTCGGTGTGCTGGTGGCCTTCGCCGGGGCGGCGGTACTGGTCGCGCCGGTCGCGACGTACGCCGGGGACGGCTGGTGGTGGACGCTGCTCGTCGGGGTGCTCGCGTTGGGCGCGGCCACCGCCGGTGGCATGGCCGTCGGCCGGCTGGTGCGGTTGCGCCTGGCCGCACCGGTCGCCGGGTTGGCCGCGTACCTGGGGCTGGCGATCCTGACGTACTGGGACACGAAGAGCGCGGTGTGGCTTGCCCCCGTGCAGGTCGCTCAGGCCGCGTACCAGGTCGTGCCGGGTCGGGTGGTGGCCTGGCAGGCGGGGTGGCTGCTGGCGTTGACCGTCGCGCTGCTCGCGCTCGCCGCCCGACGCTGGTTGGCCGCGGCACTGGCCGGTGTGCTCGCGGTCGGTGTGGCGGTGCCGATCGTCACCGGCCCCGGCCCGAACCGGCTGCCCGCCGACCCGGACGCGGTCGCGCTGGTCTGCACGGACAGCGGCCCAAAGGTGTGCGTCGCCCGGATCCACGCGTTCCTGCTCGACGACGTGACCCCGATCGTGCAGCCGGCCCTGGCCCGGATCGAGGGCATTCCCGGCGCACCCGACCGGGCGATGGACGATGCCGCCCGGCCGGTCGACCAACCGCAGGTGCCCGGCGACGGGACGATCTGGCTGCACCTGGACCAGCAGGCCACCGTCCGGGGCGGCCTGGCCAACCAGGACTGGCTGGCGAGCGACCTGCGGGCGGTCACGGAACTGAACTGCCGCTACGATGATCATGACCGCGAGGACGAACGGGCGGACCTCACCGGCGGGCTGGCCCACGCCTGGCTGTTCGAGATGCCGGCGAGCCCCGTGGTCCCGGTCGACCGGCTCTACGCGCTGCCGATGCCGGCGCAGCGGGCCTGGTTCGCCGACTACCTGCGCGCGGCGGCCGCCTGCGATGTGGCGGCGCTGATCCGGCTCGGGCAGCCCCGGTGAACGGCCGCAACGCCGACCAGCCTCGATCGCGCCGCACCGTCGTTGACCAACCTCGGGCGGCCACCGACGGTGGTGGCGCTGTCGCTTGGTCCCGGGGGTACGCGCGTCGGGCCACGTCGACCGGCCGTCGCTTCGCGCTGCATCTGACCGCGCGCGGTGGACCGACGTTCCTGGTCGGGCTGGTCGTGATCGCGGTGCTGGCCTGGGCGGCGGCCGGTTGGTTGGCCAGTCGGCCCTCCTTCGGTGGATCGGTCGCCCGCATTCCGGTGGTCGCCCTGGCTCCCCTGCTGGCCGCCATGCTGCTCGGTCCGAGTCTGGCCGGCGCCGACGAGGAGTTGGAACGCGGCACCCCACTGCCCTGGCGGGCGTGGCGGGCGGGTCATGTGCTGCTCGCCGCCCTCCTCAGCGCGGCAGTGCTCAGCCTGGCCGGGCTGGCCGACCCGCACACCTTCGGCGCGTACGCCCTGGTGCGCAACACGCTCGGACACACCGGTCTGGTGGTGGGCGCGGCGGTGCTGCTCGGTGTCCGCCTGGCCTGGCTACCGGCCTTCTGCTACGGCTGCGCCGTCTACGCCGCCGCCCCGCGCGGCACCGACCGGGTCACCGCGATCTGGGCCTGGCCGGTGCAGCCCTCGTCGGCCACCGTCTCGTGGCTGGTCGTCGGTGTGCTGTTCGTCGCCGGCGTCACCGGCTACGCCCTGCGCGGTGCCGGCGGCGGGCACGGTAGGTGGCCGGTCCTGATCCGCTCCCGGCTCAGTTGGCGGTGAGCAGCCCGCGCGCGGCGCGGACCTGGTCTACCGCGCGGTGCAGCGCGGTCACCACCCGCTGTTCCAGTTGCCCGTCGAGGCGGGCCGCCGGGATGGAGAGGCTTATCGCGTCCACCGCGGGAGTGTGCAGCGGCACCGCCACCGCGAAGCAGACAATGCCCTCGGTGTTCTCCTCGTGGTCGACGGCGTACCCGCGTTCCCGGCTGGCCGCCAGGTCGGCGTGCAGGGCCGCCAGGTCGGTGATGGTGTGCCGGGTCAGCGCCGCCGGGGACGGCCCGAGGATCGTCTCCACGTCCTCGGTGGCGCGTTCGGCGAGCAGCACCTTGCCCAGGGCGGTGGCGTGCGCGGGTAGGCGTCGTCCGATGGCGCTGTAGAGCCGCAGCGGGTGCGAGGACTCCCGCTTGGCGGTGTAGACCACGTGCGCGCCGTCGAGTCGGCCGAGGTGCACGGTCTCGCCGAACTGCCGGGACAACTCGTCGAGCACCCCGGCGAGCAGCCCGACCGCGTCGTCGGTGTCCAGGTACGCGGCACCGACCTGGAGGGCGCGTACGCCCAGCCCGAAGCGGGTACCGGTGTCGTCGGCCTCCACCCAGCCTCGCTGCATCATCGTGCGCAGGATGCCGTGCAGGCTGCTCTTCGGGATGCCCAGGTCGCGGGCCAGGTCGCCGAGGGAGCGTCGGCCGCCGGAGGCGGCCAGGGTCTCCAGTACCTCCAGCGTGCGCCCGGCCGACTTGACCGGTTGGAAGCCCTCGGCGGTTGTCATGGCGCTCACTGTAGCGGGATTGACATTGCCGGGATCAGCAGTAGGGTCACATATGTGACTGCCGTTCATCCTTCTGAACAGCCCGCCGACGTCTCGGAGACCATCGCCGCGGGCCGGATCCTGCCGGTCGTCGTGCTCGACGACGCCCGTGCCGCCGCCCCGCTCGGTGCCGCCCTGGCCGCCGGTGGCCTGCGCAGTGTGGAGGTGACCTTCCGCACCGACGCCGCCGCCGACGCCATCCGGGCCATGGCCGAGGACCCACAGCTGCTCGTCGGCGCGGGCACCGTGCTCACCCCCGGCCAGGTGGACGACGCCGTCGCGGCCGGTGCGAAGTTCATCGTCTGCCCCGGTTTCAGCGCCCGGGTGGTGGCCCACTGCCAGCAGGTGGGCGTGCCGGTCTTCCCGGGGGCGGCCACCCCGACCGAGATCCAGATGGCCCTCGACGCCGGGCTGGACACGGTCAAGTTCTTCCCCGCCGAGCAGCTCGGCGGCACCACCATGATCAAGGCGCTGGCCGCGCCCTTCCGGTCCGTACGCTTCATCCCGACCGGCGGGGTGAACACCGGCAACCTGCGCGACTACCTCAGCCTGCCGCCGGTCCTCGCCGTCGGCGGGACCTGGATGGTCGCGCCCAGCCTGCTCGCCGAGGGCCGGTGGGACGACGTGACCGCCCTGACCGCCGCCGCCGTGACCGCTGCCCGGGAGGCCTGATCCGCCATGTCCCTTCTCGACCTGCGCCCCGCCGAGGACTGCCGCTACGACCTGGTCTCGCTCGGCGAGGTGATGCTGCGCCTGGACCCGGGTGAGGGACGGGTGCGCACCGCCCGCGCCTTCCGGGCCTGGGAGGGCGGCGGTGAGTACAACGTCGCCCGAGGGCTGCGCCGCTGCTTCGGGCTGCGCACCGCGATCGTCACCGCGTTCGCCGACAACGAGGTGGGGCGACTGCTGGAGGACCTGATCCTCCAGGGTGGCGTCGACCCGTCGTTCATCCGTTGGATGCCGTACGACGGCATCGGCCGCAGCGTGCGCAACGGCCTCAACTTCACCGAGCGCGGCTTCGGCGTACGCGGGGCGGTCGGCACCTCGGACCGGGGCCACACCGCCGCCAGCCAGCTGCGCGCCGACGACGTCGACTGGGACCACCTCTTCGGCGACCTCGGGGTGCGCTGGCTGCACACCGGCGGCATCTACGCCGCGCTGTCGGAGACCACGCCGGAGACCATCGAGGCGGCCATGGTCGCCGCCCGCCGACACGGCACGATCATCTCGTACGACCTGAACTACCGGCCCAGCCTCTGGAAGGCGGTCGGCGGGCAGGCCCGCGCGCAGGAGGTCAACCGGCGACTCGCCCGGTACGTCGACGTCATGATCGGCAACGAGGAGGACTTCACCGCTTCCCTCGGCTTCGAGGTGCCCGACACCGACGCCAGCCTGTCGGAGCTGGAGGTGACCAACTTCCAGCGGATGATCGAGGAGGTCACCAAGGAGTTCGACAACTTCCGGGTGGTGGCCACCACGCTGCGCACGGTACGCAGCGCCACGGTCAACGACTGGGGTGCGATCGCCTGGGGCGGCGGCCGGTTCGTCGAGGCCACCCACCGGCCCGGCCTGGAGATCATGGACCGGGTGGGTGGCGGCGACAGCTTCGCCTCCGGGCTGATCTACGGCCTGCTGGAGCAGCACGACCTGGCCACCGCGGTGGAGTACGGCGCGGCGCACGGCGCCCTGGCGATGACCACCCCCGGCGACACCTCGATGGCCAACCGCAAGGAGGTCGAGGCGCTGATGCGCGGCGCGGGCGCCCGGGTCCAGCGCTGATCCACCGCTGAGGCCGTCGCCCGGCCCCGACGCTGGTCGGGGCCGGGCGATTGTCATTTCTGTCGGCACCGACCATCGCGGAATCCACCACGAACGTTGAACCATGTGGTTCACTATCGCTATGGTGAACCACATGGTTCAGCAAGATGCGCGTCTCGACCGGATCTTCTCGGCGCTGGCCGACCCGACCCGCCGGCAGGTGCTCGCCCGGCTGGGGGCCGCGCCGGCCACGATCAGCGATCTGGCCGAGCCGTTCGCCATCTCCCTCACCGGGATGAAAAAGCACGTCCGGGTGCTGGAGGAGGCCGGCCTGGTGGTCACGGAGAAGGTCGGCCGGGCGCGGCAATGCCGACTGGGCACCGAGCGACTGGACGACGCGATGGCGTGGATCACCTTCTACCAACGGCTCTGGGAACGTCGCCTCGACGGTCTCGACGCCTACTTCACCCTGCGGAAGGGAACGCAACAGTGACCGAGACGCCCGACCTGCACCTGCGCCTGAGCCGGCACCTGCCGGCCTCCCCCGAGGAGGTCTTCGACGCGTACACCGATCCGGAACAGCAGAAGATCTGGTTCAGCATTCTCGACGAGCAGCCCGGCATCGTGGAGATCGAGACCGACCTGCGCGTCGGTGGCACCCAGACGGCGGTCTGGGGGCCCAGCCGCGACCATCTGTTCCGCGAGACGCAGACCTTCCTGGAGATCGACCGGCCACACCGGCTGGTCACCGAGGCGGTGGGCAGCAGCCCGGACGGCTCCACCATGACCACCCACGTCGAGGTCACCTTCGCACCCGACGGGGACGGCACCCTCGTCACGGTGGTCCAGCGCGGATTCCCGGCTCCGGAGATGCGCGACTTCTTC
The DNA here is from genome assembly GCF_016863515.1 of Micromonospora gifhornensis. Lineage (GTDB taxonomy): Bacteria > Actinomycetota > Actinomycetes > Mycobacteriales > Micromonosporaceae > Micromonospora > Micromonospora gifhornensis. The sequence goes on along the minus strand of NZ_BOPA01000039.1, from coordinate 29,807 downwards.
GCCCACGAGGTCTGGGTCGGCGCCCTCGACCGGATCGAGGCGTTCCTGCGCCGCTGAGGGCGGGTCGGGGACGGTCGACGGGGGTCGTTCCCGCCCGCTCACGGGCCAGGCAGCCAGGCGATCACGCGTAGGCGAGCAGGAAGTCGACGGTGCCGGTGCCACCGGGTTGGCCCGGCGGGACGGGCAGCCCGGGTTCGCTGTTCAGGACGTAGAACCCGCCGTTGCCGACCAGCCGCGGGGTGACGGCCAGGATCTGCGCGGCCATGCTCGCCCCGGAAGGGCGCACCACACTGTCGCGCAGCAGCGTGAAGAGGTTCGTGTTCAGGTTCGCCACGTGCAGCACCCGGTACGACCGGGGGGCCGGAGCACCGGTGCTCGTCAGCCCCCACACCGGCACGATCTGGGTGGGCCACCGCGCCGGGTTGTTGGTGATCGCACTGTCGTGGTTGTTGAGCTGCGTCTGGATGCCCGAGTGGATGCCGGCCAGGTGGATGTGGAGCTGATCCTGCTGCCGGATCGTCGGATCGGCCGAGTTGATGCCCAACCCGATGTGCGGATAGACCACATGACCCGGCTGTCCTGGCTGCGCGTTGTTCCAGGCGTCGAGCCAGTAGTTCGGCGCGCTGGAGGTGGCGATGAACGGGCACTCGATGCCGCTGATGCGACAACTGGGCACCAGCAGGAAGTCGTGGTTGGACCCGGACCCACCGTTGAGGATCACGTAGGTGGGTGTCGTGGCCAGGCACTGGGGAAACGGCGGGCCGGGCTTCGTCCCCTCGCAGACCTGCACCCGGTCCCACAGGTCGTACCGGCCGCCGGTGTCGCTCGGATAGCCGCACAGCTGCGACGGCGTGGGGCAGGCCGAGCCACCCGGTCCGCCGGGGTCCGGTGCCGGCGAACCGGGAGCCGGTCCCCCGTCGGCGAGGGCCGCACCACCTCCCGCGAGACCCAACAGGCCCGTGGCGCCGACCGCCCCCGAGAGCCTGACGAACTGACGTCGGTGGATGTTCCCGGTCGCCCTGTTGTCGCCCATCCTCAACCTCCGCCCGTCGCGACCCGAGCAGGCCGCTCGGTGCCCACCCCCGGCCCCAGCTGGAGCAATACGGATGCGAGGAATGAACATGTCGAGACTAGGACGATCCGCCCAGAGCTCTGCATCGGCAGCCGGACGGATCCCCTGATCGTGTCGCCTCGGGTCGCCACGCAGAAGCTTCGCCTCCAAGCGCCGGTACGGCCGGTACCGCCGGTTCGGTGGCCGCCTCGGGCCGGCGCGGACAGCGCACGAATGAAGAAGCGCGGCCGGGTACCGGATGTGATCGTGGCTGCGCGGCGTCGCCTACGCCGCCCCGCACGGGCAGCGATCCTCGACAGGGGCAGCGCCCCTCGGTGAGCGCCGCCCGCCCGGGCCACGACGCACTGCTGAAAGGCAGGACGAGCATGGCGCACATCGATCTCGGAATCGATGAAAAGGAATTCCCCGGCATCACCGGCCCGATGCGCTACCGCCCGGAGACGGCGAAGCCGCTCAACGAACTGGCCGAGGTGCTGCTGCGGGCCCCGAACACTCTCCCGGCCGGTGAGCGGGAGCTGATCGCGGCGTACGTGTCCGGGCGCAACGACTGTGAGTTCTGCTGCGCCTCGCACTCGGCGTTCGCCGCCGTACAGCTCGACGAGGGTTACGACCTGGTGGACCAGGTACGTGCCGACCTGGACAGCGCCCCGATCTCGGCAAAGCTGCGGGCGCTGCTGCGCATCGCCGGTGCGGTGCAGGTCAGCGGCCGCAACGTCACAAGCGAACTGGTCGCCGACGCCCGCGCGCAGGGCGCCACCGACACGGAGATCCACGACACCGTGCTGATCGCTGCCGCGTTCTGCATGTTCAACCGGTACGTCGACGGGCTCGGCACCTTCGCGCCCGCCGGTCGGGACGCCTACGCCGCGTCCGCGCGTCAGGTAGTCGAGTTCGGTTACGGGGCAGCGGTTCGCACTGACTGAGCAAACAGCACGGACAAGGGTGGCTACACCCCTCCCCCTCTGCGATGGTCGATGGACACGCCTGGCCAGGCCCGTCACCCGTGAGTTCGGAGGGATCGATGGACCACGCACGTCGTCTGCGCCATGCCGCCGACAGGCTGCAGGCAGACATGGTCGACCAGCTGGGCACCCTCGTCGCGTACGAGTCGGCACCGGGCTCGCTGCCCCATCTCGAGTCCTGTGCCGACCTGCTCGCCCGCTGGGGAACAGAAGTGCTCGGGCGGCCGGCCCAACGGGTCGTGCTCGACGGTCTACCGCACCTGCTGTGGCCGGCGGTCGACCAGCGGGTGCTGCTCCTCGGCCACTTCGACACCGTCTTCCCGATCGGCACGACCGAGACCAGACCCTTCACCGTACGCGGGAACGTGGCGACCGGCCCCGGTGTGTGCGACATGAAGGCCGGCATCGTGCAGATGTTCGCCGCCCTGCGCCTGGTCGAGGACACCTCGACGGTCGGGGTGCTGCTCACCTGTGACGAGGAGAGCGGATCGGTCACCTCCCGGCCGTTGATCGAACGGGAGGCGCGGCGCTCCGGCGCGGTACTGGTCTGCGAGGCCGCGACCCCGGAAGGGCATGTGAAGGTGGCCCGCAAGGGCGGTTCGGTGTACCACCTCACCATCCTGGGCCGCGCCGCCCACGCCGGCGTGGAACCCCAGCGGGGAATCAACGCCACGGTCGAGGTCGCCCACCAGGTCCTCGCGTTGGGCGCGCTCGGCACTGCGGACAGCGCGGGCACCTCCGTCACTCCCACCCTGCTCTCCGCCGGAACGACCACGAACACCGTGCCGGAGAGCGCCAGCCTGGCCGTGGACGTGCGGGCCTGGAGCAAGGCCGAGCTGGAACGGGTCGACCACGCGATCCGCCGGCTGCAACCGCACCTGTCCGAGGCGACGTTGACCGTGTGCGGCGGGATCAACCGCTATCCCATGCCGGCCGAGCTCGCCCAACCGCTGCTGGAGATGGCGCGGTCGACCGCGCTGGCGCTCGGCATTCCGGAGCTCGTCGGGGCGTACGCCGCCGGGGCCTCCGACGGCAACTTCACCGCCGCGCTCGGCGTACCGACGCTCGACGGTCTGGGCGCGGTCGGAGGCGGTGCACACTCCGCCGACGAGTACGTCTGCCTGGACCGGATGCCGGAGCGTACGGCGCTGCTGGCCGGACTCGTGGAAACAGTGTCCTCGATGGAGGGTTTCGGCACGCAACTCGTCGCCTGAATCCCGTAACCTGCCTACCGTCGGCAACGGGCCGACAGCGGGAGGTCAACGGCGGCATGGCTACGGAACAGCGTCCAGGATCGACCGTTCCCCGGATCGGTGTCGAGGAGGAATTCTTCGTCGTCGACGCCGACCGTGGCGAGGTGGTCCCGGCAGCGGCCACCGTCATCGACCGCGCCCGCCCGGCCCTCGGTGCCCGGGTGGGCGGCGAGATCACCAAACTGCACGTGGAGGCCCGCACCGACCCGTGCCGGAGCCTGGACGAGCTGGGGGCGCAGCTGGCCGAGGGCCGGCGGGCGGTCCAGAGCGCGGCTAGCTCGGCCGGGCTGCGGGTGATCGCCAGTGCCTCGCCGGTGCTCGGCAACGCCGTGCCACCGCCCATCACCGAGGGGCCGCGCCAGGATCGCGGCAACGCCACCTTCCGCGGGCTGCACGACGAACTCGCGATCTGCGCCGTGCACGTGCACGTGGAGGAGCCCGACCGGGACCGGGCCGTACTCATCGGCAACCATCTGCGCCCGCACCTGCCGGTGCTGCTCGCCCTCACCGCCAACTCGCCGTACTGGTGCGAGCGGGACACCGGTTACGCGAGCTGGCGCAGCGTGACCTGGGGTCGGTGGCCGGTGGCCGGTCCCCCGCCGTTCCTGACCTCCGCGCAGCAGTACGACGACCACATCGCCATGCTGATCGAGGCGGGGGCGCTTGTCGACCACGGGACGATCTTCTGGGATCTGCGGCTGTCGGCGAACCACCCCACGGTGGAGGTGCGGGTGACCGACGTGCCCGTCACCGCCGCCGAATCGGCGGCGCTGGCCGCCCTGGTGCGGGCGCTGGTGATGGTCGCCGGACAGGCCGTGGACAGCGGCGACGAAGGGCCCCGGCCGGTATCGGAGCTGTTGCGGCTGGCGTACTGGCGGGCGGCCCGCGACGGGATGGCGGGCCACGGCGTCGACGTGGCCACCGGCCGGCTGCTGCCCGCCGCCGCGCTCGCCGATCGGCTGGTACGGCTGGTCCGGCCGGCCCTGGACGAGGCGGGCGACCGGCAGCGGGTGGAGGACTGGCTGGCCCGGCTCGGCACCGACGGCGACGGGGCGACCCGCCAGCGGGCCGCCGCGGCGGCCCGCGGACGCCTGACCGATGTGGTCGACGAGATCGTCGCGCAGACCGCTCCCGGAGTGCTGGCCGAACAAGAAGGCACACTTACGTAACGACGAACGGCACCCGCCTCCGCAATGCTGGAGGAACCGAACGTCGCACGGCGGGCAACGCCCCCGGCGTCGGCCGGTCCACCTGTTTCAGGGGAGGCCACAGGTGACCCACGCGCATCTGTTACCCAGGGTTCCGATCCAGCACCGGCGTCGACAACCGGCGGACATGGTCCGCGAGGCGGAGGAGTTCGCGGAGCGGATGGCACAGCGCCGATCCGTCCGGGACTTCGCTCCCGACCCGGTGCCCGAGAAGGTGATCGAGGCCGCGATCCGGGCGGCGTCGACCGCACCCAGCGGCGCCAACGTGCAGCCGTGGCGGTTCGTCGTGTTGACCGACCCGGCCCGCAAGCGCCGGCTGCGCGAGGCGGCGGAGGCCGAGGAGCGCGCGTTCTACGACCACCGCGCCTCGACGGAGTGGCTGGGTGCGATCTCCGGGCTCGGCACCGACTGGCAGAAGCCGTTCCTGGAGACCGCACCGGCCGTCATCGTGGTCTTCGAGGTGCATCAGGGGCCGCACAGCCCGAAGCCGTACTACGTCAAGGAGTCCGTGGGCATCGCGGTCGGCGTGCTGATCACCGCGCTGCACCACGCCGGCCTGGTCACCCTGACCCACACACCCAGCCCGATGCGGTTCCTCAACGAGGTGTGCGAGCGGCCCCGGGAGGAGCGCCCGTACGTGGTGATGCCGGTCGGCTATCCCGCGCCGGACGCCCGCGTCCCGGACCTGACCCGCAAACCGCTCGACGAGGTCATGATCCGTTGGTGAAGTCCTTGCTGAGGAACTCGACAAGCGGCTCGACGTGCCGGTCCGGGCGACGCCACTCCGCCAGCAGATCCTCCAGCAGGTGCTGCTCGGCGACCATTTGCGTGCCCCGGTAGCGCCGGATCACCGGGTGGATGAAGGCGCTCTCCCGGGCACGGTCGGGGGTCGGGTGACGCTCGATGGCGAAGACGTCGCCGTACTCGTCACGGCCCCAGCGCAGCGCCAACGTGTACCACTGGGTGGCGTCGGCGAAGCGTTCCACCGCGTAGTCCTCGGGCAGGTCCTCGTAGTGGCGGAAGTCGCCGGTGGCGTCGTCGCGGACGAACGCGTCGCAGAGGTACTCGAACTGGGTCCACAGTGCCGAACTCCAGTTGACCCGGTCGAGCATCAGCTTGGTCAGCGAGGCGGGGTCGGCCGGGGTCGTCGCGTACGACAACGGCACGTCCTCGTAGCGTTCCCGCAGCATTCGGGTGAAGGTACGCAGGTTGTACCGGAACCCGTCGATGAACGGCGAGGAGGCGTGCTTGACGTCTCGGGCCTGGGCGATGGTGCCGGCGAAGTAGAGGCCGTCGACGTTCGTGGACTGCCAGTCCGGGCGCAGGTCGGGCATCCGGTCGTCGCGCACCATGTCGGGGCGGCAGGTCTCGTCGAACAGCGAGGTGTCCATCTGGAAGCCGGTGCACCGCACCACCTTGTGGTAGTCGAGCACGGCGGTCTCACCGTCGGCGTGGGTGTAGGTGATCGACACCTGGAAGCGTCCGTCGACCGGCCGGATCTCGTCGATGGTGCAGTCGAGCACCGAGTGCAGCGTCTTGAACTGGTAGCTGTCGAGGATCGCGCCGTACTGGCCGCGTACGTCGCCGGGGTGTTTGGTGTTCCAGGCCAACTTCAGCGGGTGCCGGCTGGCCAGGTGCACCATCGACGCCCGGCCGAGGATGGCCGAGGCGGTCTCGAAGGCGGAGTTGCCCTTGCCGATGACGAGGACCCGCTGGCCCTCGTACTCCTCGGGGTCGACGACCATGTCCTCGTACCCGATCGCGTGCTCGATGCCCTTGATGGCCGGCACGAACGGCTTGCCCCAACCGGTGGCGACGATGAGGCACCGTGCCCGCACCTCGCCCTGGTTGGTCCGCAGGGTGAAACCGTCGGCGGTACGGGTGATCTGCTCGACCGTCGTGCCGAAGGAGATGTTGAGCTGGTAGTGCCGCTGGAACTCGGCGAGGTAACGCACCAGGTCGTCGGCGGCCGGCAGGTACTCCTTGCTGAAGTTCGGGAACAGCAGGTCCGGGGAGTCGTTGAGCAGCGAGTTCCAGTCCCACCGCAGCCGGATCTCGGGATCGGTGCTGTCGGTGTGCACCTTGTTCAGCGAGATGAGCCGGCGGTGCCGGGGGAACCGGCGGAAGAACCCGCCGGGTGAGTCACCACTTTCGAGCGTCAGGTAATCGGCGCCGTGCTGCTGAAGGTAATAGCTCAGCTGAACCCCGGCGGGGCCGGCGCCGACGATGACGTACCTGTGCTCGTTGCTGACCATCCTGCGGGCCCCTTCGACTGAGAGATGAATCCATTGACCATGGAATGCATGACGGCGCGTGTCAATGCCAGCGCGTACCGTCGCGCAAACCGGCAGGTGCCCGAACTGTTGCCGCAGCGGGTGAAAGCGTGCTGGAATGGCTCACATCGCCGCAGCGTGGGGGCAACCGCGCTGGGAACGGCCACGCGGGAGCATCGCGTTTACCGGCAGCGCGCCACTTTGCGGACGTTCGCGCCGTAGCGCCGGGCCACTGCCCGACCGGGCACCTTCCTGGGTACGTCCTGCCAACTCAGCAGTACCGGCGACGAGGTGAGAAGCAGTCATGGTTTCCCGAGCAAGTTTCGCGGGGTGGTATCGACACCGTTACGTGTGGGTGGCGGCAATCCTGGTGGCGGTGTCGGCCGGCGCGGCCGTCGTGGTCAGGACGGCCGGCTCGCCGGCGGAGCCGACGGATCTGCAGGGGCAGATCATGACCCGGATGCGGACCTTCCTCGAACAGGCCGACCCGGCGCAGCACAACCACGCGGGGCACAACCTCGAGCAGGTGGCCAACGGCGAGGAGACGAAGCCGGCGGTGATCTGCGGGGTGCACGTCTACGGGTACGAGCCGTCCGAGGCGAGCAAGCTCGCCGACGTGCAGACGGTCTACGGTTTCCATCTCTGCGGGGTCGCCGAGCAGAAGCGCACCTGGGACTGGGCGGTCAAACTGGCCGGTCCAGTGATCATGGACTTCTCGACCGACCCGCCGGGCGTCCAGGTGGTGGAGGCGACCGAGGACGTCATCTTCATCGACCGGCTGCGGCAGATGTTCCCGCCGAAGTACGCGGAGCCGGCGCAGAGGGAGGCGCTGAGCCCCTCGGAAATGGTCGACCTGCGCCGCCGGTACGACGCCGCGGCGGGGCTGTGACCCCCATTCGGTGACGCCACTTCGCGGTAATCGACACTCATCGGCCCCGGCCAGTTGGCCGGGGCCGATGATTTCAGGTGCCCCTACGCCGGAGAAATGCTTTCGGCGAAGTCGTAGAGGCTCTTGATGTCGTCGTCGAAGTAGGGGCCGTCGAACTGGCCGTTGCCCGGGTTGTCACCGTGACTCACGACGCTGTTGATGAATCCGTACCCGGTGCTGTCGTTGTATTCCTGGAGCCAGGGTCCGCCGCTGGAACCGTAGGTCATGTTGCACCACATCCGGATCTGCTGACCGCCGGGGTTCCAGGTGGTGCCCTGGCAGTAGTACTGGCTCTCGCCGCCGCCGAGGTTGGACGGGTAGCCGAGCGCGGTCACCGAGACGGTGTAGCCGTAGTTCCAGCGCAGGCCGTGAGCACCGACGGTGTCGACGACCTTGAGCCCGTAGGAGCCGCCGTTGTTCATGACGGCGATGCCCATGTCCTCGGCGTAGCTGCTGTTGTTGATCCACGCGCTACGGGTGTTGAGGCTGGAGGCCACGAAGGTGCCGAACGGACGGGCGCCGTTGCGGTAGCGCGGGACGAACTGCCAGTTGCTGTACCACTGGCCACCCCGGCCGCCGTGCACGCAGTGCCCCGCGGTCATCACCAGCCGCCGCTTGCCGCTGGCGACGGTGCTGGCCGAGCAGGAGGCGGTGCCACCGCCGGGGACGGTGAAGTAGACCTTCCCGACGGCAAGCGACTCGTTGACCATCGTCCGGACGTCGTCAGTGCCGGCGATCCTCGGCGCCATGGGTGCCACCGCGCCCGCCGGCCCGGTGGGCTTCGGTGCGAGAGCCGGTGACTCGACCGCGCCGCCGCCGGGTCGGGCGAAGGTCAGGTCGACGGCCGAGGCCATCCGCTCCGGCGTCCAGAACTCCGCGACCTCCTTGGCGATCCTGTCGTTGGTGATCGCCCGACCGTCGAGGGTACGGGCGACGGTGCTGGTGTTGCCGTTGCTCTGGGTGGTGGTGGGACTTGCACTGACGGCCGGTGCGCCCCCCAGGACCAACGCGATCGACATTCCCGCGATCGCGGACCAGCGCAGGGTGGATTTCAAAGAGGACCTCCCTCGTCCTTTGGGCTCCCAATCGGGAACACGGAAAGCATATTGATCGATGTGTATAGATCGCAATGAACGGGAACTGACGGGTTCCGGACGCGCCAGCAAACACCTTTCGCCCTCACGGGACAGCATTCGATCACCACAATCAACTTTGCAAATCGCGATCTGACTCAGCACTGTCACAGCTTCGACGTAATTGACGAACCGCAGTCGGCAATTGCGACTCAAGCTAATTGAGGGAATCGCCACTACCGCGCCCGGACCGTGCCGGCGGGCGGCATGCGAGGGATGATCCCTTCGTGCCCGGTTGCCCACCCAGGCCCGCCTGCCTGCGGTGGTCGCTGTGCGTGTGCCCTCGCTTACCAAGATCGCCAACATTCCATCCTCGGAAGTTGTGCTATACGGTCGAGGGGTGAAAACCGAACGCCACTGGTGGAACGGCAACCGCACCGTGCGGGGGCGTCGCGACGTGTACATCCGTACTGACGGTGAGTCGTGGGAGGTGGAGGCCCGAGCCGGCGGCGAAGCCGGCCGGTCGAAGATCCACCAGTGCCCCGGCCGACAGTCCGCGGAGATCCTGGCCCGAGCGTGGATGGACGAACAGAGCCGTTGGCAGGTGGTTAGCACCTGATCGGCCGTCGACACGGGCCTCGCTCACCGCTTGTGCGCGGGCGGCGAGGCCCGGCGGCGACGTCGAGTAGACTGACAGCACGGCCCGCCCACCATGGCGGCCGGGTTCGATGTCCCACGCCACGCGCCGCGGCCGGATGGTCAGCGCCGGGCGGGACGTCCCTTCGACGTTCGGAGCCTTCATGGCGGCACGCCGCCCACACCAGACCACCTCATCACCTGCGCCCACCTTCGCCGAGCTCGGCGTGCCCGACGCGCTCAACCGCGTGCTGGCCACGAGCGGCGTGGACCGGCCGTTCCCCATCCAGGCCGCGACGCTGCCCGACGCGCTCGCCGGACGGGACGTGCTCGGCCGGGGACGCACCGGTTCGGGCAAGACCTACGCCTTCGTGCTGGCGGTGCTGACCCGCCTGGCCGCCTCCAGGACGCCACGGCGGGCGGGACGCCCCCGCGCGCTGATCCTCGTCCCCACGCGTGAGCTGGCGACCCAGATCGACAGTGTGATGGCGCCCCTGGCGCAGGCCCTGTCGCTGCGCACGATGACCATCTTCGGTGGCGTCGCCGCGCGACCGCAGATCGCCGGCCTCCGCGCCGGTGTCGACGTGCTGGTGGCCTGCCCGGGCCGGCTGGCCGACCATGTCGGGACCGGCGCCGCCCACCTCGACGCCGTCGAGATCACCGTCCTGGACGAGGCCGACCACATGGCCGACCTCGGGTTCCTGCCCACCGTACGACGGCTGCTGGAGCAGACCCCGCGCGGCGGGCAACGCCTGCTGTTCTCCGCGACCCTGGACGCCGGCGTCGACGTCCTGGTACGCCGGTTCCTCACCGATCCGGCCGTGCACAGCGTCGACTCGGGGTTGTCGCCGGTCACCGCGATGGCGCACCACGTGCTGCACGTCGAGCCCTCGGACCGGTTCGAGGTGCTTGTCGAACTGACCGCCGCACCGGGTCGCACAGTGGTGTTCACCCGCACCAAGCGGGGCGCGAAGACGCTCGCCCGCCGGCTTGTCGCCGCCGGGGTGACCGCCGTCGAACTGCACGGCAACCTGGCCCAGGGTGCGCGCACCAGGAACCTTCAGGCGTTCGCCGACGGCCAGGTGCAGACCCTTGTCGCCACCGACATCGCCGCCCGTGGCATCCACGTCGACGACGTGGCGCTCGTCGTGCACGCCGACCCGCCGGTGGAGCACAAGGCGTACCTGCACCGCTCTGGCCGTACCGCCCGGGCCGGCGCGGCCGGGACCGTGGTCACGCTGATGACCGACGGACAGGTGCCGGAGGTGCGGGAACTGACCCGCAAGGCCGGCATCACCGCCACCACGACCCGACTGCGCCCCGGTGACGCGCTGCTGCGGGAACTCGCCCCGGGAGAACGGACCCTCGTCCCCCGGCCGGTGACCCCGGCAGCCGACGTTCGGCACGACGCGCCGCCCGCCAACGGCGGCCGGGGCCGACGCAGCGGCAAGCCGGCCACGGCAGCGGCATCGTCGACGCGATCCGCACCGGCACGCGGTGGTGTGGCCGCCTTCTCCGCCCGGGCCCGGCCCAGCGCCCGCCGCGGCGGGCGCTGACCAGCTCGGACACCACCCGGGTTCACCCCCACGAATCCGGCGCCTCGCCGGGGCGGTTGACCGGACGTCGACCCGGGGCCTAGCCCCAGTCCTCGTCCGGCAACATGATCATGTGGTGGGCGTCGAGGGCGCCCGCGATCTCGGCGAACTTCTCCGGGGTCCACGCCGGCGGCGGGTTCCCGGCCGGGTCGGGGTCGTCACCGTACTTGAGGAAGAACTGCTCCGCTCCCGCCGGGCTGTAGAAGACCAGAAGCTTGCCGATCTCGCTGCTCAGGTTCTTGAAGCCGTGGCGGGTGTTCTTCGGGACATAGATGAAGTCGCCCGGACCGGCTTCGAAGGTGCGGTTGCCGTTGAGGAAACGGAATTCACCCGATGCCACGTAGAAGGCCTCGCTCTCGGCCCCGTGGGCGTGTGCCCGGTTCCCGAACCCGGGTGCGACATCGAACGCCAGGAGACTGAGCTGGCCGTCGGTCTGGTCGCCGGTGACCTTCACGCGGGCCGCCTCCTGCCCGCCGTTGACCAATTTGAGGACGCCTTCGTCGTCACGCGTCACGAAGCCTCTCGCGGCGGTCCAGATCGGGTCGTCCTTGGGGGGCAGCTGCTTGTCCATCCCTGTCACCACTCTTTCCGTCGGCACTCAGCGGTAGTCCGCTTCACTCGCTTCGATAGGTTCAAGCTTGAAGCTTAGACGGATAAGTTCAAGCTTGAACCTTGAGTGGCGAGCTTCACTCCTTTTCGGACAGCCCCGAGGGCGGTCGGGCGACCGCCCGACGGCACGGTGGGCGACCCGGTGCGGCACCCTGAGGAGGTGTACGCCGAAGAATCAGTCGATACCGTCCGATTACCCCGGGCCCAGGCCGGGTCCAGCCCGCAACACCTGCTGGTGACCCTGCTCGGCGAGTATCTCGACTCGTCGGACGCCGATCTGCCGTCGACCGCGGTCATCGCCATGCTGCGGGAGTTCGGGATCAGCGAATCCAGCGCCCGGGCCGCGCTGTCGCGCCTGGTCAAGCGCGGGTTGATCGCCAGGCGTGGGGATGCGCGGCCGCCGGTCTACCACCTGACGCCGCAGGCGATAGCCAAGCATCGCGCGCGGATGCAGCACTTCCTGAACTTCGGTGCCCGTCCCCCGCAGTGGACCGGCGCCTGGGTGCTCGTGTCGTTCTCGATTCCGAGTTCCGGTCAGGCGTTGCGTCACGCCGTACGCAGGTCGTTGAACGCGCTGCGCTTCGCGGGCCTGTACGACAGCGTGTGGATCCGGCCGGGCTCCGACGCCGCTGTGGTGCGTCAGGCGTTGGACGAGTTGTTGCAGCACGTCGAGGATGCCCGGTGGTCGGTCATGCACGTCCGGTTCGACGAGGAGTCCGGACCGCACGGACCCGCGAGCGCGTACGACCTGGCCACTCTGGCTGCCGGGTACTCCCGGTTCGTCAAGCGGTACGCCGACCTGCGGGAAGCCGCCCGCAACGGAAAGGTGGACCCGGTCGCAGCGCTGGTGGCCCGGACGTCCGCCATGGACTCCTGGCGCAAGTTCGCGGACTCCGATCCCGATCTGCCGCAGCATCTTCTCCCGCAGCCGTGGCCGCGTCAGCAGGCCCGTGACACCTTCCTGGACATTCACACCGCGCTCGGTGCGCTGGCGCAGGCCCGCCTCGTCGAGGTGGTAACGCCGTACTGGCCGGACGCCGTTTCGTGGGTCACGCACTTCCGCGCGTCGAGCGACCCCGCGCGACCGGAGCCGGTCCGCGCGACGTCGACCGGCCCGCCGTCGCAGGCCGGCCCGGATCGTTCCTCACATTGACACTTTTCGTTGTGCTGGTAATAGTTACTGCACACACCGCTCCCCCTTCTCAGTCGCCTGTGGGGACCGCAGCCGGGCGGTCAGGGCAGCCACATCGACTCGCGGCCGGTGCCGACCTTGGTCAGGGCACGGCTGGACAGCGGCCACCGCCACCGCAGGGAGTGCCACCATTGACATCCCCTGGAGGGTGCATGAAAAGAAGATCGAAGGTCTACGCCGGACTCGTCGCCCTCGTCGTCCCGGTCACCTCTGTGATCATGGCGATCAGCGTGAGTCCGGCAAGTGCCGCGGTCGGCGGCTCCGGCCCGTACCCGGCCGACTACGAGACCTCGCCCAGCCTGGCCAACCACACCATCTACCGGCCGCAGAACCTCCCGTCCGAGCGGCTGCCCATCCTCGCCTGGGGCAACGGCGCCTGTTCGGGCAACGGCCTCTCGCAGCACAACTTCCTGCGTGAGATCGCCTCCCACGGCTTCCTCGCCGTGGCCAACGGGGCGCCGAACGGCGGCGGCTCCACAAACGCCCAGATGCTGACCCAGACCATCGACTGGGCCGTGGCGGAGAACTCCCGGCAAGGCAGCAAGTACTACAACAAGCTCGACACCACCAAGATCGCTGTTGCCGGCTTCTCCTGCGGCGGAGTGGAGGCGTACGCCGTCTCCAACGACCCCCGCATCACCACGATCGGCATCTTCAACAGCGGCCTGTTGAACGACGCCGACGACTACCAGCTCAGGCGGCTGACCAAGCCGATCGCCTACTTCATCGGCGGACCCAGCGACATCGCCTACCCCAACGCGATGGACGACTGGGGCAAGCTGCCGGCCGGGCTGCCCGCCTTCATGGGCAACCTCAACGTCGGGCACGGCGCCACCTACGACCAGCCCAACGGCGGGGAGTTCGGTCGGGTGGCGACGCTCTACTTCAAGTGGCGGCTCAAGGGCGACACCGCCGCCGGGGCCAACTTCGTCGGCCCCAACTGTGGCCTGTGCCGTACGCAGTGGACCGTCCAGCAGAAGAACCTGACGCTCGACGGCGACCCGCCGCCCACCACCCCACCGCCCACCACCCCACCGCCCACCAGCCCACCGCCGACCACGCCACCGCCCGCCAGCCCGCCGCCCGGCGGAAGCGGCTGCACGGCGGTCTTCACCGTGCAGGACCAGTGGAACGGCGGCTTCGTCGCCAACGTCAACGTCACCGCGGGAAGCACCTCCCTCAACGGCTGGACAGTCACCCTGAACCTGCCGAGCGGCGTGTCGGTCAGCAACATCTGGAACGGCGTGTCCACCGGCAGCAGCGGCATCATCACCGTGAGGAACGAGCACTACAACGGACAGGTGGGCGCCGGTCAGACCACCAGTTTCGGTTTCCAGGGCACCGGAACCGGTAGCGGAACCGCCGCCGTCTGTAGCGGCAGCTGAGGGCACCGGTAACCAATCACGGCCTCGAACGGGCCGATGCCACGGCACCGGCCCGTTCGAGCGTGTTCCGCGCCACGAGGCCGGACTCAGGTTGGGACGCCGCTGGTTGATTGACCCCGCGGCAGGCAGGCGGGCAGCCGGAACGAGACATTCGATCCCGGCGTGCCGCTTCGGTCATCGACCGCCGGTCGGCGTCGTCGGCGCGACCATGGCGAGGCCCGCCGCCTCGGCCCGGTCGAACTTGTCGTTGATGACGACGACCTCGCGGCCCGCGTTGACCAGCAGCGACGCGGCGGCGGCGGCGCGGTAGCCGGAGCCACAGTGCACCCAGACGGTGCCGGCGGGCACCTCGGCGAGCCGCTCGGGCAGGTCCGGAAGCGGTACGTGCACGGCACCGTCCACGTGGCCGCCGCGCCACTCGTTTGTCATCCGCACGTCGAGAAGCACGTCCGGGGCGGGAAGACCAGCCGGGAGTCGCCCGGCACGTGCGGCGGCGAGGGCCGGGAAGTCGGCCATCTTCAGTTCCCGCAGCTGCCCGGGATCCGCCGCCCACCGCTCGGCCTCGCCGGTGGCCTGTGCCGCCGGCCGGTCGATACCGATGCGTACCAGTTCCCGCTGGGCGTGCGCGATCTGCTCCGGGCTCTCGGCGAGCAGGGTCACCGGCTTGCCCCAGTCGATCAGCCAACCCAGCCAGGTCGACATCGGACCGTCGAGCCCGAGGCTGACCGTGCCGGCCAGGTGGGCGGCGGCGTACGCCTTGCGGTGCCGCAGGTCCACGACCCACTCGCCGGCGGCGATGCGCCTGCCCAACTCGGCGGCGTCCGCCCTGCTCACCGGGGTGAGGTCCACCGGGGCCGGTCCGGCGAGGTTCGCCACGCCCATATGGGCGTAGTACGCCGGGTAGGCGTCGAGGCCGGCGAGGGTCTGGTCGACGAACTCGTCCGCCGCCAGGCGCAGCACCGGGTTCACCTGCTTCTCCCGGCCGATTGTCGAGTCGGGGGCGTCGGCCTGACTGGCCGAACAGAAGCTGCCGAAGCCGTGCGTCGGCCACACCTGCACCCCGTCGGGCAGCAGCTCGGCCAGCCGCTTCGCCGAGGCGTACTGCTGGTGGGCCAGGTCCTGGGCGTACTGCTTGCCGAGCAGATCGGTGCGTCCGGTCGTACCGAACAGCAGCGATCCGCCGGTGAAGACGCCCACCGGCCGCCAGTCGCCGCCGGTGGCCTCGTCCAGGACGTACGACAGGTGGTGGAAGGTGTGGCCCGCAGTGGCGACCACCCGCAGCCGCAGCTGGTCCGACACCGGCACCACCTCGCCGTCGGAGACCGGAGTTCGCGCGAAGTCGACCTCGTCGGCCGCGGCGACCAGGTACTGCGCCCCGGTCATCCGGGCGAGTTCCAGGCCGCCGGAGACGTAGTCGTTGTGGACGTGCGTCTCCAGCACGTGGGTGATCCGCACCCCCTTCTCGCCGGCCAGGTACAGCACCCGGTCGATGTCGCGCTGCGGGTCGACCACCACCGCCTGTTGCCCGTCCGAGGCCAGGTAGCTGCGGTCGCCGAGTGACGATGTCGCGATGACGTACACGTCCACTGCCATTACCGTTCTCCCTTCCCATGTGCCACGTATGCCAGGGGGAATGTCGTGGGCATGGAGACCTCTCCGCATGAGGTGACTACCCGGCCCTGCCCTCGGCACGCGCCAACGGGCCATGACACCGGCGACAGAAGCAGCCTTTCAGTCCTTTCTACGGACATCTCCGACAGCGACCACCAGGCCCTTACTGAGGGCGAGTTCGTGAATCGAGCGCCACCTGTCCGATCGGTCCGCCCTAGACTGAAAGGCGTACACCGTTGTTCGAGAAGCAGGGTGAGCGGGATGGCGATCGACGGGACGGCCCGGCGCGCGGACGCGCGCCGCAACGTCGAGTCGATCCTTGAGGCCGCCACCGCCCTGCTCGCCACCGATCCGGCGGTGAGTGTCAACGAGATCGCGAGGGCGGCGGGCGTGGGCCGGGTGACGCTCTACGGTCACTTCCCGTCCCGTGCGGCGTTGGTCGAGGCGGTCAGCCGCCGGGTGATCGCCAGCACCGACCAGGCCCTGACCGCTGTCGATCTCGACGGTGACGCCCGGGACGCGATGGCCCGCCTGCTGGCGGCGACCTGGCAGCTGACGTACCGGTTCGGGGCGATCGTGGTCGCGGCGAGCGATGCGCTGACGCCGGAGGAGATGCGGCGCGTGCACGAGGAGCCGGCTCGCCGGATGCGCGCTCTGGTCGCACGTGGCCGGGACGAGGGCGTGTTCCGCCGGGACATGCCGCTGTCGTGGCAGCTCACCACCGTCCAGGCGGTGTTGCACGGGGCATCCGCCGCGGTGCACCGGGGCGACGTGCCGGCCGAGGACGCCACCCGGCTGGTACGCGACACCGTGCTGGCGGCGCTCGCCGTCACCTCGTCAGGGTGACCACGAGCAGACCCACCCCGACCAGCACGTCCAGGTGGTCGGCCCGACGAGCACGAATGTGACACCGAAGGCGGGCCAGGCCGCGCCGGGACGCCCGAGCGCCACTGCGGCGATGTAGACGAACCCGGACGCCGCCACGACGGAGGCGATCTGGCCGCCATGCTCGACGCCGAGCACCGTACCGACCGCGACCAGCGCGCCGAGGGCTGCGGGCCAACGGCGCAGGAGCTTGTCGACGGTCATGCGGCGCACCTCCGTCTCGAACATTCATGTTCGAGATAAACCGTACGCCGTTGTACGAGTTACGTCGCGGGCTCGGTGTCCCGGACAGGCGTGCCGGTGGCGAGCAGTCCCGCCGTGACAGGGGACGGCCGGAAGCCCCGGACGATCAGGTAGACACCCAGCGAGAACTCCCAGACGGCGATGGGCAGCGCCCCGATCGCCGTCACCGGGGACAGCCGGTCCCAGAGACCGAACAACACACACAGGTCCGAGACGACGAGCAGCGGCGCACCGACGAGGCCGAGCACCGGAAGAACCCGCGGCACGAGGCGTGCCTGGTACAACAGCGTGCCCAGCAACAACGCGTTCGCCGCCGGGATGAGGCTCTGGCTGACCAGGAAGACCGAGTCGTAGGAGGCGACAAGCATCTGGCCGGTGACCGCCGCCTCCGCGCCGACTTCCTGCCGCCGCAGCGCCACGATCGTCAGCAGGCTCGCGACACCGATGAAGATGCAGGCGGCTTCGAGGATCCGGACGCTGACGAAGCCCAGCGCCCGGGTGGGGCCCTGCCGCTTCACCACCGGGTACAGCACCACGGCGGTGCCGATGCAGGCGAGCGCGACGATCACCTCGAGGACAGCGCCGACGAGGACCGAGGTTTCGGACCCGGTGCCGAGGACGAAATCCGGGTCGCGTGCCGGCCCGTAGAGCGCGACGGTCGGAATCGAGACGAAGGTGAGCACATAGAGCCCGCCAGCGGCCAGTGAGGTCCTTCGCAATGCGTCCATCGGCACTCCTCTTCGGCGCGGCCACTCAACAGACGGCGGTCATACCGCAACCCTGCTGTGCGCCGGTGCGACGGCGAATCGGCCACTCGGACGATCCTGCGAGGACGACAGTTCTCCCGAAAACCGGCACAGTGCCGCCGAACGGCGGACGTTGCCGCTGATCAATGCCGAAGTCCGCACGATACGAGACGTCATCCACTGACGAACCTTCGATGCTATCTGCGCGAGCACGGCAGCGACCGGGCCGCACACCCCCGAATTGAGCACGACGGAAGGACGGTCGAGATGGCCCACCTTGACAGCCGCGAGACGCTATCGATAGATGCGACGAAACCCCGGCCACCGGTACGGGCCACCGTGATCGCCATCCTCGGCGGAATCCTGCTGGCTGTCGTGTGGTCGTTCGAACTCGTCGACTCGGTCATCGGCGACACCCTGGCCAACGCGGCGCTCGGCCACGACGCCAAGGAGACACCCATCGCCGGGACAGCCGCCGGGCTGATCTTCGCCTTCGTCTCCGGGCTGGCGGGCACCTTCACCGCCTGCAACATCGCCATGATGGCGTCGGTCGGCCCGCTGACCCAGGCCAGCACGGAACGCACCGGGATCGCCCGGCACACCGTCGCCGCGCTGCTGCGCCCGGTCGGCTGGATGACCGTCGGCATGGTGGCCGTCTCCGCGGTGTACGGGGCGGTCGGAGTGATGCTCGGTGACCGGCTGCCGCAGTTGTCGACCGAGATGGTCGGCGAGATGCCGGTCCGGCTCATCCAGTCGTCCATGGTGTTCGGCCTCATCGGGCTGGCGTTGGCCTATCTCGGCCTGGCCGCCCTCGGCATCCTGCCCGACGTGTTCGCCCGTCGCCCGGTGGCCCGGGTGGTCACCATCGGCGCCCTCATCGGCGGCTTCCTCATCGGCCGGCCGTACCCGCTGTTCAACAAGCTGTTCCACTGGGCCGTGGACACCGGGAACCCGCTCAACGGGGCTATGGCGTTCGTCCTCCAGTCGCTGGGCAACATCCTGATCGTGGCGGTGCTGTTCGCCATCATCGTGCTCGTCACCCGCGGTCGTTTCCTGCAGTGGGCGTCCGATCCGTCGCGCAGCGCCGTGGTGACCGGCGGGCTGATGCTCATGCTTGGTGTCTTCACCGTCGTCTACTGGGATCTGCGAGTCCCCGCGATGTTCGGTGTGGGCTGGTTCCCGATGATGCCGTACCGCTGACCGTCGGTACCCGGTGACGGGCGAGGTCCGGGCGCGGTCGGACCTCGCCCGCTCAGGGCCGGGGGGCGGCGAACAGCTTCGGGAACCGGGCGGTCAACGCGAGGTCGCCGCGGGTCTGCAGCTTGCCCTTCATCACCAACATGACGGCGCGGGCGTTTCCGGTGACCAGGCGGACGAAGTCCGCGGCGGCGAGGTCCAGGGTCAGCTGCGGCGTGCCGTCGGCGCGCGGCGACAGGGTGCAGACCCCGTCGGCGATGACCATCTCGTACTTGTCGACTCCGCCGTCGAGCCGGTCACCGATGCGCCAGTGCACCACCGCCCGGGTACGACCGGCGACCTCCGGACGGAACGCGGCGGGCATTCCGCCGATCAGATGGTCGAGAATCTCGGTACGCCGTGCACCGTGGAGAACCTGGCGTAGTTCCTCGACCGGGGTGCGCTTGACCAGCCGGGCGAACTCGACCGGCTCCATGACGTCGACTCGTACGTCGTGGATGGACATCGGACTCCTTCAGGGCCGGCGGGCTGGTCATTTCATCGTCGCGGTGGCGCGCCGGACACGGCATCTTCCAGGCTGCCAAGCTCTGCCCGCCCTCGAACGCCGGCCCTGGACGCAGGCCCCGGCTCGCGGCTAGGCGCGACGGTGGCGGTAGTGGTGCACGACGAGCGTCACCGCACAGGCCACGGTGATCAGCCCGAATCCGGAACCGATCGCGTACGCGCCGACCACCGACATGGTGATGTTGGCGGCGGCGCTGAGGATCAGCAGCAGCCACAGCACCGGGCGGAGCAGGTTACGGGCGTCGTTGTCAGGCGTGGCGGCGGTACCGGCGGAGGCGTGACGGTGCTGGTCGATCATGGCTGCTCCCTGCGTGTCGTGGTTGACCATGACGACAACGCTAGGCAGCCGGCCGGCGGTCGACGATCCAGTCAGCGACCCGATCCAGGTACAGCAGGCTGTACCTTTTCCGCCGCCGCGGGCCGGCGTCGGGGGCGGTCGCCTATCGTCTCTGCCGGGGAGGTGGGCATGGCGGGCGCAGACGCGGGTGGGGATTCCGGGGGGTCACGCGACGGGACCGAGGCGGATCGCGACCACGCGGTACGGCGGTACCTGCACGAACGCGTACGGATCACCGTCGACGCTCTGGAACACCTCGTCGGCGGTCT
The DNA here is from genome assembly GCF_016863515.1 of Micromonospora gifhornensis. Classification (GTDB taxonomy): domain Bacteria; phylum Actinomycetota; class Actinomycetes; order Mycobacteriales; family Micromonosporaceae; genus Micromonospora; species Micromonospora gifhornensis. The sequence continues at coordinate 9,769 of NZ_BOPA01000039.1, read as the reverse complement.
CGGTACGGCGATCCTGGCGCTGGTGGCGTTCCTGCTGCTGTTCGTGGTGGCGATCGCGAGCGTGGTCGGCATCGGTCTGGTGGTCGTCCCGTCCGCGTTGAAGGCGGTGCGGTCGGTTGCCGAGCGGGAACGGGCCCGGCTGTCCCGGTGGGGGTTCCAGCTGCCCGCCCCGCCACCGGTCCCGGTCGGCCTGGGCGACGCCCTGCGCGACCCGTGGGTACGGCGCGAGTGCGCCTTCGTGGCGATACACGGCACGGCCGGGTTCGTGCTGGGCGTGCTCGGGCTGTCGCTGCCGCTGTCCGCCGTGCAGTACCTGCTGTTCCCGCTCTACTTCTGGTTGCTGCCGCCCGAGGACGGTGGTCCGGGCATCGTCATGTGGCGCATCGACGGGCTGCCCGACGCACTGGTGGTCGCGATGATCGGCGTCGGTTGGCTCGCCGTGGCCATCGCGCTCGGCCCTCGAATGGCCCGCCTTCAGGCGCTGCCGGGACGACTGTTGCTGGCGCCGCCGCGCGACGTCGACGCCTCGCTGCGGATCGCGGAACTGACCGCCACCCGCGCGGCGGCGTTGGACGCGCACGCGGTCGAGTTGCGCCGCATCGAGCGTTCCCTGCACGACGGGGCGCAGAACCGGCTGGTAGCGGTCACCGTGTTGCTCGGTGCCGCCCGGCGGGCCCTGGCGCGTGATCCGGCGCAGGCCGCGCAGGTGCTGGAGCGGGCGCAGGACGCGGCCGAGTCGGCGCTCGCGGAGCTGCGGGCGGTGGTGCGGGGCATCCTGCCGCCGGTGCTCGACGACCGTGGGCTCGCCGGAGCGCTGCACGGTCTGGCCGCCGGCTGTGGTGTGCCGTGCACGGTGGAGGTCGACGTGCCGGGCCGCTGCGCCGCGTCGGTGGAGGCGACGGCGTACTTCGTGGTGGCGGAGGCGCTGACAAACGTCGCCCGGCACAGCGGTGCCGGCAGCGCGGCGGTCACCGTCCGGCGCGACGCCGACCGGCTGTACCTGTCGGTCACCGACGACGGCCACGGCGGTGCCGACGAGCGACGTGGCTCGGGCATCGGCGGCATCCGGCGGCGGGTCGAGGCCCATGACGGCCGGTTCACCCTGACCAGCCCACCCGGTGGGCCGACGACGATATTCGTGGAGTTGACGTGCGGATCGTGATCGCCGAGGACGACGCCCTGCTGCGTGAGGGGCTGGCGCTGCTGCTGCGGGCCGAATCGCTCGACGTGGTCGCCACCACCGACTCGCCGACCACGTTCCTGTCCGCAGTGGACACCTTCCGGCCGGACGTGGCGATCGTCGACGTCCGGATGCCGCCCACGCACACCGACGAGGGCATCGTGGCCGCAGTCGAGGCCCGCCGCCGCCATCCCGGCCTCGCGGTGCTTGTCCTCTCGGCGTACGTCGAGCAGGCGTTCGCCACCGACCTGCTGGCCGAGGGGGCGGTACGGCTCGGCTACCTGCTCAAGGAACGGGTCGGCCGGGTCGAGGAGTTCCTCAGCGCGCTGCACCGCGTCGCGCAGGGCGGCACCGCGATCGATCCCGAGGTGGTCAGCCAGCTGTTCGCCCGCAGCCGCCCGGACAGCACACTGGGGCTGCTGAGCGCACGTGAACGCGACGTGCTCGCGCTGATGGCCGAGGGGCTCGGCAACACCGCGATCGCGGAGCGGTTGTTCGTCACCGAAGGGGCCGTGCACAAGCACATCCGCAACATCTTCGCCAAGCTCGGCCTCGCCCCGGACGACCGTGCCGACCGTCGGGTGGCCGCGGTGCTGCGTTATCTCAAGGACACCCAGGGCCGCAATTAGTACAGCCTGCTGTACCTCGATCGGCCCGTACGCTAGATCGTCCGTAAACCGGTATCGCCATAGCTTTTCCGTGCACTCGATTTTGCCGAGATCACGGAGAGGCAGACATTCATGCCCGCCATCGTTGGAGGATCCGCCGAAACAGCGGTCCGCGTCGGACAACTCACCCGCGTCTACGGCACCGGCCCGCAGGCGGTCACCGCGCTCGCCGGCATCGACGTGGAGTTTCACTGCGGCACCTTCACCGCGGTGATGGGGCCGTCGGGTTCCGGCAAGAGCACCCTGCTGCAGACCGCGGCCGGCCTGGACCGGCCCACCTCCGGTCAGGTGTGGATCGGTGACCAGGAGTTGTCGCGGCTGTCGGAGACGAAGCTGACCAAGCTGCGGCGCAGCCGGATCGGCTTCGTCTTCCAGGCCTTCAACCTGATCGGGGCGTTGACCGTCGAGGAGAACATCCACCTGCCGTTGCGACTGTCCGGCGCGCGTCCCGACCCCGACTGGCTCGGGCAGGTGATCGACCGGGTCGGGCTCACCGATCGGCTGCACCACCGGCCGGCCGAGCTGTCCGGCGGGCAGCAGCAGCGGGTGGCGATCGCCCGGGCCCTGGCGATGCGCCCCGAGGTGATCTTCTGTGACGAGCCGACCGGTGCGCTGGACACCCAGACCGCCGCCGAGGTGCTGGCCCTGCTGCGATCGGTGGTCGACCAGACGCGACAGACAGTGATCATGGTGACCCACGACCCGGTGGCCGCCTCGTACGCCGACCGGGTGATGGTCCTCGCGGACGGCCGGATCGTGCAGGACATGCCGCAGCCGGGTGCGGAGCGGATCGCCGAGCACCTGGCGCTGCTCGGGCGTCGTCAGCTCGTCGCGCAGGGGAGCTGAACCATGCTGGGACTGGCTCTGCGGATGCTGCGGCACCGGATCGGAAGCGCGATCGCCACCCTCGTCGCCCTCGCCTGCGGCGTCATGATCCTGATGTCGGTGGGTCTGCTTGTCGAGTCCGGGCTGCGCTACAAGCCCGCCCCCCAGCGGTACGCCGCCGCCGACATCGTCGTCGCGAACCACGCCATCACGATCACCGGCAAAGAGTTCGACGGTACGACCACCACGACGACGGTGCCGCTGCCCGAAGGCGGGACCGTTCCGGCCGACCTGGCCGCACAGCTCCGGCAGGTACCCGGAATCACGATCGTCGCCGTCGACCGATCGATCCGGGCGGTGGTACCGATCGCGGCGACGCCGCACACCCTCGCCCACGGTTGGAGCAGCGCCGCGCTCACGCCGTACCGGATCGTCGACGGCCGCCAGCCGAACGCCGACGGCGAGGTCGCCGTCGACCGGCGGCTCGCCGAGGCCACCGAGGACGAGGTACGCCCCGGCTACCGGATTCCGGTCCTGGTCGGCGGCGCATACCGCACGTACACGGTCAGTGGTGTGGTGGAACGTGCCGTCGACGGTGACTGGCCGGCGGCCCTCTTCTTCACCGACCACCACGCCGCCGCGCTGAACCCGCGCCCGGGGCGGGCCGACGCGATCGGGATCGTGCTGGCGTCCGACGCGGACACCTCCGCCGTGCTGGCCGAGGTCCGCCGACTGTCCGCCGAGGCCGGGGCGAAGGTGTACACCGGCGCCGACCGCGCGACGTCTGCGCAGTCCGAGGCCCTCGCGGCGCGTGACCTGCTGATCCAGGTCGGCGCGGCGTTCGGCGGTTATGTGGTGGCGCTCGTCGTGTTCGTCGTCGCCGGCACCGTCGGGCTGGCGGTCCGCCACCGCCGCCGCGACCTCGCCCTGTTGCGGGCCGTCGCGGCGACGCCCGGCCAGGTCCGGTGGCTGCTCCTCGCCGAGGTCGTGCAGGTGAGCCTCGTCGCGGTCGTGGTGGGCATCCCAGCCGGGCTGTTCGTGACCGGCTGGGTGCACCGGCAGTTGATCGCGCGGGGGTTCGTCCCGGACGGTTTCCCGCTCAGCGGAGGCGTGCTCTCCGCCGTGGCGGTGACCGCCGTGACGCTGCTGGTGGCGGTGACGGCGGCACTGATCGCCGCCGCTCGCACGGTCCGCATCCGGCCGACCGAGGCGCTCGGCGAGGTGGCCGTGGAGCCGCCACGCAGCAGCCGGACCCGGCTGGTGATCGGGCTGGTCACGCTCGGCGCCGGCGTTTCGCTCACCATGGTCACCACGGCGGCGCGGGGCCCGGCCGCACTCGGCGCGGCGCTCGGCATGCTGTACGTCTTCGTGCTCGCCGCCGCCCTGCTCGCCCCGTGGATCAACAGGTACGCCGCGCGGGCACTCGGCCCGGTGCTGCGGGCCGTCTGGGGCGACAGCGGATACCTGGCCGCGGCGAACCTGCGGGCCAACGCGCAGGGCATGGTGACGGTGTTGACCGCGCTGGTGCTGTCGGTGGGCTTCGGCGGCTCGGTCTGGTTCCTCCAGGACAACCTGCAACGGCAGACGGTCGAGCAGACCCGCGACGGGTTGCTGGCCCAGCACGCGTTGCTGTCGCCGGCCGGGCTGCCGGAGAGCGCCGTCGCGGACGCCCGCGCGGTGCCCGGGGTGGTCGCCGCGACCGGGATCCGACGTACCTCGGTGATCACCCGGGTGATGGGTGAGCCGCAGGACGTCGGCGCGCAGGCCGTCGACCCCGACAGCGCCGACCGGACCCTCGATCTCAAGGTCACCGAGGGAAGGCTAGCCGACCTGCGTGGCGCCACCGTGGCGTTGTCGACCCTGCAGGCGTCCTCGCAGGGGGTGAAGCTCGGCGACCAGGTGGCGATGTGGCTGGGCGACGGCACGCCCGTGACGCTGCGGGTCGTCGCCCTCTACGAACGAGGGCTCGGCTTCGGTGACGTGACCCTCAACCGGGAGACGGTCGACGGCCACACCGCGACAAACCTCGACGACCAGGTCCTGATCCGCACCGAGGACGGTGGCGCCGCCCTCACCGACCTGGTCGACCGGCACCCGGGCAGTGCCCTGATCGACACGGCGGCGATGAACGGCGAGCTGGCGAAGGATCTGGCGCTCAGCGCCTGGTTGAACAAGCTGCTCATCGGCGTCATGGTCGGCTACGCGGCGTTGGCGGCGGCCAACACGATGGTCATGGCGGCGCTGGCCAGGGGCCGCGAACTGGCCCTGCTCCGCCTGGTCGGGGTGACCCGGCGTCAGGTCAAGCGGATGGTGCACGCCGAACAGGTCGGTCTGCTCGGCACGTCTCTGCTGGTCGGCGGCGCGATCGCCGCGATCACGTTGGTATCGGTGGTCCGGACGCTTACCGGCCAGCCTGTGCCGTACGTCCCGACCGCCGGCTGGATATCGATCATCGGCGGCACCGCGCTGCTCGCGCTGGCCACCACCGTGCTGCCCATCGGCGCGCTCCTGCGCACCCCACCGGTCGACGGCATCGGGGTGAAGGAGTGAACGCGGGTCGGGACGGTTCGTCATTTTCACGGATCGCTGCAGGTCGTATGCGAACCGCCGAGTCAAGGGGAGGTTCTGTGCACACCATCGGGAAATTCACGGGGATCCGCACCGGTCGGCGGGTGACGGCGGTGCTGACTGCCGTCGCGGTGGTCGGGTTCGCCGCCGTCGGCGTACGGCTCGCTGATCCGGCGGCCGCCAAGCCGCCGAAGGACACCGTCCAGACCAGCCTGAACGAGTTGGTGCGGGCCGGGGTCGCGCCGGGGGCGCTCGCGTCGGTACGGGACCGCAACGGTCGCGTCACCAACTACACCGCCGGCGTCGCCGACCTGCGGACCCGGGCGAAGGTCCCCACCGACGGGTACATCCGCATGGCGAGCAACACCAAGATGTTCACCGCTGTCGCCGTCCTGCAACTCGTCGACGACGGCGAGGTCAGCCTCGACGAGCCGATCGAGACGTACCTGCCGGGTCTGGTGCGCGGCAAGGGCTTCGACGGGCGGAACATCACCGTGCGGCACGTGCTGGAGCAGACAAGCGGCCTGCCGGACTACGACCTGCCGCACGTCTTCCAGTGGCGCGACAGGTACTTCGAAGCACGCGACCTGCTCGACTCGGCCTTCGCGAAGGAGCCGACGAGCCCGGTGCCGGGCACCACGATGCACTACAGCAACACCAACTTCATCCTGGCCGGCCTGCTCGTGCAGAAGGTGACCGGACGACCGATCAGCGAGGTGATCACCAACCGGATCATCGACCGGGTCGGATTGCGGAAGACCTACTGGCCGGGCGTCGGCGACCAGGGCATCCGCAAGCCGCACGCGAACGGTTACCTCCCCCACCCGGAGACCGGGAAGTGGACCGAGATCACCCGGCTCGATCCCTCGATCGGCGGGGCTGCCGGACAGATGATCTCCACGCCGAGTGACCTCAACCGGTTCCTGGTGGCGTTGCAGACCGGCAAGCTGATCAGGCCGGCGACGCTGGCGCAGATGCGGGCCAGCAACCCGTTCTATCCGGGCGGCGAGGCCCTGCCCGACCTGGTGTGGCACTACGGGCTGGGCACCGTCGGGCTCGACCTGAGCTGCGGCGGTCGGGCGTGGGGGCACGGCGGTGACATCGACGGGTACTCCAGCCGGGCTGCGATCACCGCGGACGGTCGCGCGGTGACCCTCGTGGTGACCGCCGATTCCAGCCCGGTGGCCGACGGTGTCTTCCGGGTGCTCGACGCCTTCGACGCCGCGTTGTGCGCCGGCCGGTAGCCGTACGCCGATCAGCCGCCCCTGCGGGTTCCGCCGGGGCGGCTGCTCCCGTCACGGGTGCAGGACCGCCTTGATCACGTCCTGCCGCTAAGGGCCCGACGGGCGGCTCAGCTGTTGTCGAGCACGAACGTGCGCATCAGGTCGGCGCACTCGATCGCATGGGTCTCCAGCAGCAGGTGTCCGCCGTCGTAGAGGTGCGCGTCCATGCGGTCGAGGGCCCGGTGGTAGGCGAGGACCTCCTCGACGTCGAAGTACGGATCGTGCCGGCCCCACAGCACCAGCGCCGGCGGCTGGTGAGCGCGGTGGTATTCGGCGATCTCGGCGAAGCGGGCGACGTGGTTGGCGTAGTCGGTGAAGAGCGCGAACTGCGCGTCGATGGTGCCGGGTCGGCTCATCCGCGCCCAGTCGAGGTGCCACGACTCGGGTGCGTGCAGGATTCGCAGATGTTCGGGCAGGCCGGCGAGGTACTGGTCGCGGGTGCCCGCGAAGTTCAACCAGTCCGGCAGTGCGGCGCGCCGGTCGTCGGTCGGGTCGGCCCAGTACGCCCGGGCGCTGTCCCACTGCTCCCCCAGGCCGTCGGAGTGTGCGTTGCCGTTCTGCACGATGAGGCCACGGATGCGGGCGGGGTCGCGGGTGGCCAGGTGGTAGCCGACCGGTGCGCCGAAGTCGTGCAGGTAGACGAAGAAGCGCTCGACGCCCAACTGGTCGAGCAGGTGCTCGATCGTCCGCGACAGGTTGTCGAAGGTGTAGTCGTAGTCGCCGACGGTCGGCGACGACGACATGCCGAAGCCGGGCAGGTCCGGCGCGATCACCTGTGCGACGTCGGCGAGTACGGGCATGACCTCGCGGAACGTGTGCGATGAGCTGGGAAATCCGTGCAGCAGCAGGACCGTCGGCTGGCCGGGACGCCCGGCCTCGCGGTAGAACACCTCCAGGCCGTCGACGTCGGCCTGGAGGTGCCGGACCTTCTGGCTGCTCCGCATGATGTCCGCTCCCCCATTTCGGGCGAGGTCGACCGCCATCTCCTGCGCGTGACGACCACCGGCACGTCGCCCGCGCGGCGGCATGCCACCTCGCTGACCAGCCCATCGTGCCGGACCCGAACCGACACCGCCGGTCGTCTCGACAGGATCAGGCCCGGTGGATCGTCCGGTGCCGGTGCTGTCGGGGAGCAAGACCGAAGATGCGCATCCGACGGCGGTGGGCGATCGTTTGCCTTTCAGCCGCTGAAGGGACGACGATGCGCCAGACCACTGTCATCCGTTACACCACCCGGCCAGAGGTCACCGACGAGAACGCCAAGCTGGTCGAGGACGTCTTCGCCGAGTTGGCGCAGGCCCGGCCGGCCGGGCTGCACTACGCGACGTTCCGCCTGGGTGACGGCACCGAGTTCATGCACGTGCTGGTGGCCGAGGAAGGCTCGACGGCGCTGACCGACACGGCCGCCTTCCAGCGCTTCCAGGAGGGCATCCGTTCGCGCTGCGCCGCCCCACCCCAGTTCGAGCAGGCCACGGTGGTCGGCTCGTACGGCTTCGGTGACATCTGAGCCGTCCCGGCCATCCGCCGAGGCTCGTGGGCAGTCGCGCTGACGGCTACTCGCGCCAGCCGTTCAGCTCGACGCCCTTGGCCAGCTCGACCCGGAAACCGAGCGCGATCTCGCCGCTGTCGCCGGGTGCGAGCGACAGCCGCCAGGTCAGCTCGCCCATCTCGGTACGCTCGACCGGCGGCGGCACGACTGTCGTCTCCCGTACCACCACCCCCTCGTCGCGTGAGACCGGGAGCTGGTCGCGCACCTCGACGGTCGCCGGTCGGGGCGTGTGGTTGGCGACGGTGATCAGGTATTCCACCTCCCGTCGCCGGGTCGAACCGAGGGTGGCCCTGGTCTCGGTGCGCCGGTGCAGCTTGCGCTCCACGCGCAGCCGGTCGTCCACGCCGAGCGCCACCTCGGTCTCCTCACCCGGTGCCCACGTCGGCAGCCTGGTGGATGCGACGAAGTCGGCGTCGTGGAACACCGCGGCCGGTCCGGGCAGCAGTGTGTGCTCGGAGGTGTTGCGGACGGTGGCGCGCAGATGGGCGTCGGCGACCCGCACCGGCACGGTGACGTGGTCCAGCCGGGTCGGCAGCTCCAGCACGGCGATGGTGGCCCGGTGCGCGCTGCCGTCGGCCGGCACCGCCACGGGCCGGGCCGGCCGGTAGGTGGCCGCGCTGATCCCCTGCTCCACCTCGGCGACGCTCTCCTGGAGCTTCGCACGCGCCGCGGCACGGACCGGAACGCCGCCGGCCGGTGCCGGCCCGGACGGCGGCGGCATCATCATCGGCATGCCCGCCGCCATCGCGACCGGCGACACCTGTCGCACCCGGTCGAGATACCACGGCGACAGCTCGGGTACGCCTGTCGTCGCCGCCGGTCGGGCGGTGGAGAGCTGGAGTTCACACTCCGGCCAGTCCTCCCCCGTGCTCTGGCTGACCGCCCCGAACCAGGTCACGGTCATGGTGTCGTCGACCAGCCGCAGATCGTAGGAGGGCTGCCACCGGGCCTCGTCCACGAGGTAGGTCAGCTCCAGTTCGACGTCGGTGTCGTCGACCTCCGCCGCCAGGATCACCTCGACGGCCAACCGATCCGGCTCCCGTTTGCCCTGCGCCGCATCGAGATCGCGCCCGACCGCGGCCAACTCCTCCGCCAACTCGGTGCGCCGACGGGCCAGCCCGCGGCGGCGGGTCCGGGAGTCGGCGAGCTGCGCGGCCACCGCGTCGGTGAAGGTGGCCACGTCGCTGGGCGCCGCGTCACCGGCGGCCAGGGCGCGGGCGTACGTGCCACCGGCCCGCTCGGCCAACCGGGCGAGGAACTGCCCGCGCTGCTCCTCGATCCCGTCCGCGTCGTCCACTTCGGCGAGTTCGTCGGCTATCTCGCGGCGACGCTGCTCCAACCCGACCACCTGCGTGTCGGTGCTGCGGGCCTGCCGCCAGGTGGTCACGTCCACGCCGAGCACAGTGGCCGGACCTCGGCCGCCGACCCGGACCGAGTCCCGGCGCAGCCCGAGCGGCAGCGGCGCGATGCGTACCCGGTGTCGGCCGGCGGTCAACCGGGTGACGCCGCGGCGGGTGACCCGCGCCCGGTCCGGATAGACGGTGACGCCGACGACCGGTGCATCGATCTCCGCAGTGTCCACGACGGCGAGAGTAGTCCAGGCGCACTCGGCTCGCGGGGCACCCCGACGGCGTGAACGGCCGAGTGCGCCGCGCCTGTGCTGCTGTCGCACCCGACCGATTCGAACACCGTCTAG
>NZ_BOPA01000038.1 GCF_016863515.1 Micromonospora gifhornensis | reverse complement strand
CGCCTCGCGCATAGGAAGGGCCCCCTGTTAACGCGCCGGTTTCAAGGTGATCGACAATTGTTGACGCTTCAATCAATGCCATGAGAAGATCCCATAGACGGATGTCGCTTCCTGGCGAAGCTGATGTTCTCGCTCCCCACGCCACCCCACCCTTGGGAGACCTCATGCGCAAAACCGCCAAGCGGATTGCCGCGGTCCTGGCCGCCGCAGCCCTGACCACCACTCTGGCTGCCGCGCCCGCGGCCGCGAAGGAGGTGGAGCGGGAACCGTTCAAGGTGCCTGACCAGGGCCTGGTTCTCTACACCGCGAACTCCGCCTACGTGGTCGCCCGCCACACCGCCGTCGATGACCTCTGCCACCCGATGCAGGACGCGGTCACCTCCATCGCCTGGACCCCCGTGTACGCCGTCGCCTACGCAAGCGACGACTGCACCGGCTACGGACTGGGGCTCGGCATCTGGCGGGGCTGGAGCCCCGGCCAGTTCCAGTCCTACAAGCTCACTTCCTACTAGATCGACTTCGTTACGCCGTAGTGGCGGTATCCAGGCAGATGGGATACCGCCACTACGGCGTAACAGCGTCGATCAAGAGCGCGCGAGCCCCGCGTACACGGCCAGGAGTTGCTTGGTGACCACGTCGGGGTGGAAGACCCGCTCGTAGCGGGACCGGGCGGGGGCGGCGAGTGCGGCGGCACCGGCGGCGGCCAGCGGCAGCGCGGCGGCGAGCGCCGCCGGCTCCGGCGGCACCACCCAGCCGGCCTCACCGGCCAGGACCCCGGCCGGCAGCGCGGATGCGACCCCGGAGGCGCTGCCCAGACCCGCCATGCCACCGACGCCACCCGGCCCGCCGGCAGCAGCCGGCCCGCCGGGGCTGGCGGGGGCGGGGGCCGAGGCGATCACCGCCGGGCCGGTGCCGGCGGGCTCGCGGGGGGTGTCCGCGCCGACCAGGTACGGGATGCCGCCGAGCGCCGTGCCGAGGACCGGACGGCCGCTGGCCAACGCCTCGATGATCACTGTGGGCAGCACGTCGTGCCAGGTGGAGGTGGCCAGCACCACGGCGCTCGCGGCCAGTGCCGAGCGGACCCCGGCCCGGTCCAGCGGGCCGAGGAAGGTCACATCGGCCCGTTCGGCCGCCGCCGCCTCGACGAGCGGACGCAACTCACCGTCACCGGCCACCCGCAGCGGCCCGAGCGCCCCGTCGGGGTGCCGACGCCACGCCTCCAGCAGCAGGCCGAGCCCCTTCTCCGGGGAGAGCCGGCCGAGGAAGAGAAAGCCCTGACCGAGCGGGGCGGGCGTACCAGGATCGGGAATGCCGTTCGGCTTGACCACGATTCGGCTGTCCGGGATGCCGTAGTCGCGCAGGTGGTCGGCGACCGCGCTGGTCAACGCGATGAACCGGTCCACCGACTTCCAGGTGCCCCGGTGCACGGCCAGGGTGGTGGCCATCAGCGCGCTCTGCGCCCGCGACCCCCGGTAGCAGCGGTGCACGACCGCCGGCACCCCCAGCGTCCGCCCCCGGCAGTCCTGGCAGATCACCCCGTCGCGGAAGTACAGCCCCGAGGAGCAGACCTGGCGGTAGTTGTGCACCGTCTGCACCACCGGCACGCCGTGCTTGTGCGCGGTCCGCACCACCCAGGGCGAGAGCAGCGGGTACGGGTTGTGCAGGTGCAGCACGTCCGGCCGGTGCTCGGTGAGCAGCCGGGACAGGTCGGCCTGCGCCTTCGGGGCGTACATCGGGGAGATCGGCAGCAGTGCCTTCGCCGTCTTCGGCATCGACGGGATCTCGTCGGAGCTGCGCAGGAAGGGCAGCACCTCCACACCGGCGGCGGTGAGCTGGGAGATCTCCGCGTCGACGATGGTGTTCTCACCGGAGGGCTGAGCTTCCCGGTACCGGTTGTGCGCCACCACGATTCTCACGGGATTCGTCTTTCGTTCACGACTGCGGGACTCGCAAGCTCATTCCTCGCGCTCACGGGAAAGAAGGCTACCGTTGGACGATGCCCGAACTACCGGAGGTGGAGGCGCTCGCGGGTTACCTGCGACAGCGCGCGGTGGGTCGCCGCGTCGAGCGGCTGGAGGCCGTCGCGATCAGCGCCCTGAAGACGTACGATCCGGCGCTGACCGCAGTCACCGGCCGGTCGGTGACCGACGCCCGCCGGCACGGCAAGTTCCTCGACGTCGTCTTCGACGGCGACCTGCACCTGGTGGTGCACCTGGCCCGGGCCGGCTGGCTGCACTACCGGGAGGCGTTCGCCTCGACCGTCCCGCTCCGGCCGGGCAAGGGCCCGATCGCGCTGCGGGCACGCCTGGACGACGGTTCCGGTTTCGACCTGACCGAGGCCGGTACGCAGAAGAAGCTCGCCGTCTACCTGGTGACCGATCCGCAGGCGGTGCCCGGAGTGGCCAAACTCGGGCCGGATGCGCTCTCGGCCGATCTGGCCGCCTTCGCCGGGGCGCTGCGTAGCCGCCGGGGACAGATCAAGGGGGTGCTCACCGACCAGGCGGTGCTGGCCGGGGTGGGCAACGCGTACTCGGACGAGATCCTGCACGCGGCGAAGCTGTCACCGTTCGTCCTGACCGACCGGCTCACCGACGAGCAGATGGCGACGCTGCACGCGGCCACCCGGCGGGTGCTCGGCGACGCGGTCACCCGCTCGCTGGGGCAACGGGCCGCGGAACTGAAGGGTGAGAAGCGCTCCGGGTTGAAGGTGCACGCCCGTACGGGGCTGCCCTGCCCGGTCTGTGGCGACACCGTGCGTGAGGTCTCCTTCGCCGATTCGAGCCTCCAGTACTGCCCGACCTGCCAGACCGGCGGCAAGCCCCTTGCTGACCGAAGGCTGTCCAGACTTGTACGGTGAGTAACGACACGCTTGACTACGGAGCGGAATCGGACGCGGGGTGCGCAACCACGGTCCGGCACTCTTCCCGGGCCGCCATCCATCGGTATAGTGGCCCGGTCCCCGGCTTCCGGATGGCGTGGAGCCGGCCAGATCCCAGGCGAAAGCGAGTCCGTCACGCAATGTCCCTCGGGTCGGCGTCGAGGCGGAATCCGCGTGGGAAACTGGAACGGTGGGAGACTCGGGCCCTTACGGCGAGTAAGCGGTGCGGGTCATGCGGGAGGACATGGGTGAGGTGACGACAAGCCTCCAGCGCCCGGTAACCAACGAAGGCCGGAGCAGACTCGTGCGGCACGTCGACAGCTTCGAGATCCAGCCGCCGAACCCGCCGTCACACAACGGCGTACCCCGCTCGGCGTGGGCGCGGGCTCGACGACGCGTCTCCCGCTGGCATCGGCCGTACACCGCGATTCTGCTGCTGCTCGACTTCGCGGCGGCGGCGTTCGCCAGCTTCACCGCGATCCGCACCTTCGACCAGGCCACCGCCGGTTTCCACGAGGCCCAGAACGACCCGACCTGGTTCCACACGGTGGCCTTCCTGCTGCTGCCGCTGGGCTGGCTGACGATTCTGTGGTTCAGCGGGGCCTATGACCGACGCTGTCTCGGTCTCGGGCCGGACGAGTTCAAGCGGGTGATCCGGGCCGGCGTGGCGGTCTGCGCGGCCGTGTCGTTCCTCGCCTTCGCCACCAAGACCGATCTGTCCCGGTTCACCGTCGGCACCGCCCTGCTGCTGGCCCTGCTGTTGATCCTGCTGGGCCGGATCCTGACCCGCTTCGTGCTGCACGTGATGCGCCGCAACACCCAGCAGGCGGCCCACCGGATGGTGCTGGTCGGCACCCTGCCGGAGTGCCTGGAGGTCTACACCGCGGTCACCCGTAACCCCGCCGCCGGGCTGGTGCCGGTCGCCATCCACATCACCGACGGTTACGCCGCAGCCAAGGGAGTGCAGACCCCCGTCCCGGTGTACGCCGGCCGTGACGTGTTGGCCCTGGTGCGGGAGGTCGGCGGCGACACGATCGCGGTCTGCGGCTCGGCCAGCGCCGAGCCGGGCGAGCTGCGCCGGTTGGCCTGGCAGTTGGAGGGCTCCGGGGTCGACCTGGTGGTGGCACCGCAGCTGACCGACATCGCCGGCCCTCGGGTGCACATCCGCCCGATCGAGGGCCTGCCGCTGCTGCACGTCGAGGAGCCCACCCTGTCCGGGCCGGCGCTGCTGGCCAAGAACATGATGGACCGGGTCGCCGCCGGGCTGGGCCTGCTGGCGTTGATTCCGGCCTTCCTCGTCATCGCCATCGCCATCCGGATCTCCGATCCCGGTCCGGTCTTCTTCCGTCAGCCCCGGGTCGGGCACGAGGGGCGCACCTTCCGGGTGTGGAAGTTCCGCACCATGTACGTCGACGCGGAGGACCGGCTGGCCAGCCTGGTCGACCAGAACGAGACCGACGGCATGCTGTTCAAGATGAAGCAGGATCCGCGGGTCTTCCCGGTGGGCCGCTTCCTGCGCGCCTCGTCGCTGGACGAGCTGCCGCAGCTGATCAACGTGCTGATGGGCGAGATGTCCCTGGTCGGGCCGCGACCGCTGCCCGCCGACGACGGCGACTTCCTCGGCGACGTACGCCGCCGGCTGCTGGTCCGCCCCGGAATGACCGGGCTGTGGCAGGTGTCCGGCCGCTCCGACCTGTCCTGGGACGAGGCCGTCCGACTGGATCTCTACTACGTCGACAACTGGTCGCTGGCGTACGACCTGAGCATCCTGTGGCGCACGGTGGGCGTGGTGCTGGCGCGCAAGGGCGCGTACTGAATCAGCTCTTTCCCTGAGCCACCGTAACCAGCAGGATCATCAACGTGGGTGGCAACCTCTCGGCCGGCATCGGGGTCTTGTCGCTGGTCGTCGTGCTCACCGGGGCCCTGGTCGCGGTCGCTCGGCTGCGTGGCCGGCGGGGCATCGCCACGGCCAGCCAGCGGGCCACCTACGAGGTGCTGCACACCACCGGGTTGGCCGCCGAGCCGCTGCGTGCCGGGCTGAGTCCGGCGGGTGCGGCGAAAGCGGCCCGGCACCTGCGTGGCCTGGTCGGCGCGGCGGGGTTGGCGTTGACCGACACCGAGGAGGTGCTGGCCCTCGACGGACGCGGCGCGCACCACACCGACCAGCTGCGCGCGGCGGCGCAGCGAGTGGTGGCCACCGAGCGGTCCACCGTCCTCGGCGAGGCCGAACTGCTCTGCGACCGCATCGACTGCCCGATCCGGGGTGCGGTGGTGGCGCCGATGGCCGGCGCGGAGGGCCGGGTGGCCGGTGCCATGATCGCGGTCACCGACGGCGTGCCCGCTCCGGGCCTGGTGCAGGCGACCATGGAGACCGCCCGCTGGGCGGGCAGCCAACTCGCCCTGGCCGAGCTGGACTCGTCCCGGGAACGGCTGGCGCGGGCCGAGGTCCGCGCGCTGCGGGCGCAGATCAGCCCGCACTTCATCTACAACGCGCTTACCGCGATCGGCTCGTTCGTCCGTACCGACCCGGAGCGGGCACGGGAGCTGATCCTGGAGTTCGCCGAGTTCACCCGCTACTCGTTCCGGGCCCACGGTGAGTTCACCACGTTGGCCGAGGAGCTTCGGTCGATCGACCGCTACCTGACAATCGAACGGGCCCGTTTCGGCGACCGACTTCAGGTACGGCTCCAGATCGCCCCGGAGGTGCTGCCGGTGACACTGCCCTTCCTGTGCCTTCAACCGTTGGTCGAGAACGCCGTCCGGCACGGGTTGTCGCGCAAGCCCGGCACGGGCATGGTGAGCATCGAGGCGCGTGACGCGGGCGCCGAATGTCACATCACGGTGGAGGACGACGGAGTGGGGATGGATCCGGGCACACTTACCGCCGGAATCGCCGAGCTGGCAGGGGCCACCGGTGATCCGGGGGACGACCCGGGCCAGCACGTCGGCCTCTCGAACGTCGACGAACGACTCCGCTCGGTGTTCGGCAGCGACTTCGGCCTGGTGGTGGAGACGGGCGTGGGGTCAGGCACGAAGGTGAGCATGCGGGTGCCGAAGTTCCACCCCGGCGTACGGGCGCGTTCGTGACCGGCAACGGCGGTACGCCCGGCTTCCTGCGGGTGCTGGCGGTGGACGACGAACCACCGGCCCTGGACGAGCTGGCGTACCACCTGCGTACCGACCCCAGGGTGGCTCGGCTGCACACGGCCGGCGACGCCACCGAGGCGCTGCGGGTGCTCCGCGACGACGAGGTCGACGTGATCTTCCTGGACATCCGGATGCCCGGCCTGGACGGGATGGAACTGGCCCGGGTGCTGCGTCAGTTCGCCCGGCCACCGGCGATCGTCTTCGTCACCGCGTACGACGACGGCGCCGCGGACGCCTTCGACCTGGGCGCCACCGACTACGTCCGCAAGCCGGTACGCGCGGAGCGGCTCGCCGAGGCGCTGCGTCGAGTCGTCGGGTCACGGGTGCTGCCGTCGCATCCGGCGGCCCTGGCCCGCGCCGAGGAGGACCCGACGATCCCCGTCGAGCTGGCCGGCTCCACCCGGATGCTGCCCCGCTCGGCCGTGCGTTGGGTGGAGGCACAGGGCGACTACGCCCGGCTGCACACCACAGAAGGCTCGCACCTGGTGCGGGTGTCCCTGGCGACGCTCGCCGACCGGTGGGCCGACGCCGGTTTCGTCCGGATCCACCGGTCCTACCTGGTGCAGTTGCGGCTGATCGCCGAGCTTCGACTTGTCAATTCCGGCTACGTGGTCGTGGTCGACGACGCGGAGCTGCCGGTGAGTCGGCGGCACACCCGGGAGTTGAAGGACAAGCTGGTCCGAGCCGCGAAGCAGGAATGGAGCCGCTGAGCGTCCACAGCAGACTGAAAGATCGGCGCTGGCCTATCCTCGTGGTGCCGATTCGATACGGGGCGCGGGTCGGCCGGGCAGGTGCCTGCACGGGTCGCCCCGCAGCCTCACGTTTGGACGCCCATGCAACTGCCCCACATCCGCCGGGCCGTACTGGCCGGCATCGCCGCGTTGGCCGTCGTGCTGTCCGGCGCCACCCCGGCCCTCGCCAGCACCACTGGAACGATCACTGGTCGGCTGACCACCAGCGCCGGCACCGCCGCCCCCGACGTTCCGGTCCTGGTCTACCGAACCGGGAGCTACAACGTCATTGCGCAGACGTCCACCGACGCCCAGGGCAACTACACCCTCAACGGGTTGGCAGCGGGCTCCTACACGGTGGGCTACCAACCCGGTGGTCGACCGGAGCAGTACCACCGGCAGCAGCTCTATTCCTGGGACGCGGACCCCGTCACCGTGACGGCGGGCAACACCAGCACCGTCGACGAGCAACTGTTCGCCACCGGCACGATCACCGGTCGGATCATCGACAGCGCCGGCGATCCGGTGCCCGACCTGCGCGTCGAAGGTCAGGCCATCGGCGCCTCCACCTGGGGCAGCGCGCGCACCGACGACGACGGACGGTACGAGATGACCGTCATCGCCGGCCGGTACCGGGTCAGCTTCGAGCCGGTGGCCGATTCGTACCAGAGCCAGTACGTGCCGGGGAAGATCGACGAGGACGAGGCCACCGTCTTCGACGTGACCGCCGACGCGCAGATCGTGGCCGACGACACGGTGCTGCCGGTGGGCAACCTGTCGGGCCGGTTCACCACCGCCGACGGCCAGCCGCTGCGAGACGCCGACATCTCCGTGTACACGCCGAACATGTACACCGGCACCTGGACGCAGACCGACGCCGACGGGAGATTCGACGTCCAACTGCTCGCCGGGGCCTACCGGGTGGGCCTGTACGCGGGCGACCGGCAGCAGTACTACCGGGGACAGTTGGTGCCGGAGCTCGCCGATCTGGTGACCGTGCACGGCGGGCAGCAGACCAGCATCACCGACGCCCTGCTCGGCACCGGCGCGCTGCGGATCCGGGCAGTCGACTCGGTCACCGGTGCTCCGGTGGCCAACTTCTGCGCCCACGATCAGTGCAGCAACGGCACCGGCACGGTGCTCATCCCGGATCTGCCGGAGGGCCGGCACGACATCTACCTGTACGCGCCGGACGGCCGGTACTTCCCCCGGGAACGCACCGGCATACGGGTACGGGCCGACCGGACCGCCGAGCTGACCATCAAGCTGCGCCCGGGAGCGGTCATCACCACCACCGTGGTCGACCGACAGAGCGGGGCACCCCTGCGGGGCGTGTGTGTCAGGGCCTTCCTGGCCAAGCAGGTTCGCCTGCCCGACACCAATTTCGAGTGCAGTGACCGCAGCGGCCAGGTCAAGGTCGGGCCGCTGCGGGACGGCGACCACAAGCTGTTCGTCGTGCCGCAGGACCTGACGTACGGCCGGCAGTGGGTCGGCCCGAACGGCGGCACCGGTGACGAGCGGGAGGCCGCCGTGGTCACCGCCACGGTCGGTGCCGTGGCCACTGCCCCGACGGTGCAACTCGACCGGGCGGGGCAGATCAGCGGCCAGGTCACCGACGCCCAGACCGGCGCCCCGATTCGGAACGTCAGCGTGTCGGTGCTCACCGGCCACCCGGGCGTCGGCGCGGAGGACGCCCGCACCGACGATCAGGGTAACTACACCTTGACCCGGCTGGGCCCGTACGCGTGGCCGGTGGTTTTCAGCCGGTACGAGTACGCGACCGTCTGGTCGGGCAACGCGCCGAGCCGGTTCACCGCCGCACCGGTGACGGTCACCGCCAACTCGACGGCCGCCCTCGATGCGACGATCGGCCCCGGCGTCGAGGTCACCGGCACCGTCACGAACACCGAGGGCACGCCGTTCCGGGACGGCTTCGTGCTCGCCCACAGCGTCGACACCGGTGACATCACGGGCAGTGGTTGGGTTTCCGACGGGCAGCTCACCATGCGTCTGACCGGCCGTCAGCGGATCTTCCTGAGCTACGACCTGCACCTCGTCGCCGACGGCGAGATGCACTCGGGCCGCTACCGGGTGACCGACCCCGAAGGGGTCGATCGGCTGGCCCGGTTCACCGTGCCTGCGACCGGGTCGCTGAGCATCGACATGGCCATCCCGACCAGCTGAGTCGAGCGGGAAGGGGTGGTGGCCGTCCATGGTCGCCACCCCTTGTCCACCGCTTCGTCCACAGGGCGCGCGGGTTGTCCACAGGTTGTCCACAGCCGCTTGACATTCCCGTCGGGCAGACGAGACTGCCG
This sequence comes from Micromonospora gifhornensis, assembly GCF_016863515.1. Classification (GTDB taxonomy): domain Bacteria; phylum Actinomycetota; class Actinomycetes; order Mycobacteriales; family Micromonosporaceae; genus Micromonospora; species Micromonospora gifhornensis. Next base: position 76,317 of record NZ_BOPA01000038.1, on the reverse strand, counting down.
GGGTGGCCGCCGAGGATTCACCACCGGCACCCCGCCGACCCGAGCCAGCCGAGCCAGCCGGGACCGCCGCCCCGCCGCTGCGGGCCGCCCCGCCGCCCCGGGCTGCGGAGCCGCCTCAGCCTGCATCGCCGCCCCGGGCTGGGGAAGCGCCCCGGGCTGGGGAGCCGCTTCAGGCTGCGGGGCCGGCTGCCGCGCAGCTGCGCGGATCGGGGCCGGCGGCGCGTACCAGGGTGGTGTTGGCCGAGGTCTCCGGCCGACGACACCGGGCCGGCGGTGCCCGTACCGAGTTGACCCAGCAGACCCGGGTCGGCGAGACGCTGATCCGCGGCCTGGTACGCGCCCAACTCGCGCTGGCCCTGCAACTGTCGGCGGTGGTCCTGGTCGGGCTGGGCGGACTGCCCTGGCTGTTCGCCATCGCCCCCTCGGTGGGCCGGATGACAGTCCTCGGTGTCAACCTGCCCTGGCTGCTGCTCGCAGTGCTCTCCTTCCCGTTCCTGGTCGCGGTCGGCTGGACGTACGTGCGGCTGGCCGAACGCAACGAGCAGGACTTCACCGACCTGGTCCAGCGGCCGGAGCGTTGAGGTGACAAACGACCTCGTCGTACCGGCGATCGTGGCGGTCACCCTGGCCACCCTGGGGATCGGCTTCTACGGCCTGCGCCTGGCGCGCACCACCTCCGACTTTCTGGTCGCCTCGCGGGTGGTCAGCCCGACCTGGAACGCCGCCGCGATCGGCGGTGAATACCTCTCGGCGGCCAGCTTCCTCGGCGTGGCCGGGCTGATCCTCAAGTACGGCGTGGACGTGCTCTGGTATCCGGTCGGCTTCGCGGCCGGCTACCTGGCCCTGCTGCTCTTCGTCGCCGCACCGCTGCGCCGCTCCGGCGCCTTCACCCTGCCCGACTTCTGCGAACTGCGGCTGGGCTCCCGCCGACTGCGCACGCTCGCCACCGTATTCGTGATCTTCATCGGCTGGCTCTACCTGGTGCCGCAGTTGCAGGGCGCCGGGCTGACGCTGGCCACCCTGGCCGGTTCCCCGTACCCGGTGGGTGCCCTGGTGGTGGCGGTGGTGGTGACCGCCAACGTGGCGCTGGGCGGGATGCGGGCGGTCACCTTCGTGCAGGCGTTCCAGTACTGGCTGAAGTTGACCGCGCTCGCCGTACCCGCGATCTTCCTGGCGCTGCAGTGGCAGGCCGACGGGCGGCCGGCGGTGACCCCGCCCGACGGGCCGACCTTCCGGACCGCGACCACCGTCGTGGTCGAACATCGCGCCGTCCTGACCCTGCCGGACGGGCAGAGCCGCCTGGTGAACCCCGGCGACGAGTTGACCTTCGCGGCCGGCGAGCCGGTGCCCGAGGTGTCCGGGGCCGCCACCAGCACGACCGACTGGTTGCTGCCCAGCACCGCTGGCTCGGACGACCGGGGACTGTTCGCCACGTACTCGCTCATCCTGGCCACCTTCCTGGGCACCATGGGGCTGCCGCATGTGCTGGTCCGCTTCTACACCAACCCGGACGGCGCCGCCGCCCGCCGGACCACGCTTGTGGTGCTGGCCCTGGTCGGGGTCTTCTATCTGCTGCCCACGATCTACGGCGTGCTGGGTCGGATCTACACCCCACAACTGCTGGTCAGCGGCCAGACCGACGCGGTGGTGGTGCTGCTGCCCGAGGCGGCGCTCGGTGCCGGGACCACCGGTCGCCTGCTGGCCGCCCTGGTCGCCGCCGGGGCGTTCGCGGCCTTCCTGTCCACCTCGTCCGGGCTGCTCACCAGCGTCGCCGGGGTTATCTCCACGGACGTGCTGGGCCGTGGTTCGGTGCGCGGCTTCCGGCTCGCCACGGTGATCGCCGGTGGGGTACCACTGATCCTCGCGCTGAACGTCTCCGGGCTGGACGTCTCACAGGTGGTCGGGCTGGCCTTCGCCGTCGCCGCGTCCAGCTTCTGCCCGCTGCTGGTGCTCGGCATCTGGTGGCGCGGGCTCACCGACGCGGGCGCGGCCGCCGGGATCCTGGTCGGCGGCGGAGCGGCGGTGTCGGCGGTGCTGATCACCGTGCTCGGGCCGCCGCTGAGCGGCTGGCCGGCCACCCTCACCGCGCAGCCGGCCGCCTGGACGGTGCCGCTGGCCTTCACGGTGATGGTCGCGGTCTCGCTGGCCACCCGTGGCCGTACCCCCGCCGACACCGGCCGCACCATGCTCCGCCTGCACGCCCCCGACAGCCTCCGACTGTGAAAGGAAGGGCACCTTATTAACGCCTCGTGTAGAGCAAGGGCCCCTTATTAACACTCGGAGCGGATGACGCCTACGACTGTGGGATGAGTCAAGCTCAGCCTGGCGACTGGGGGAGCGCTGGCCGCCACCGGATACGGTCTGTCACATGACTGGCGAGTACCCTGCGATGGCGCTGCGTGGCCTGGCCAAACGATTCGACAGCAAGGTCGCCGTGGCCGGAGTGAATCTGGACGTACCGGCGGGCTCGTTCTACGGGCTGCTCGGCCCCAACGGTGCGGGCAAGACCACCACCCTGTCGATGGCCGTCGGGCTGCTGCGACCGGACGCCGGCAGCGCCTGGGTGCTCGGGCGCGACGTGTGGGCCGACCCGGTCGAGGCGAAACGGCTGTTCGGGGTGATGCCCGACGGCGTACGGCTCTTCGACCGGCTCAGCGGCGCCGAGCTGCTGGCGTACCACGGGCTGCTGCGCGGCATGGACCCGGCGGTCGTCGACCAGCGCGCGGCGGAGCTGATCGACGTGCTCGCCCTCTCCGACGCCGGCCGCACCCTGGTGGTGGACTACTCGGCCGGCATGAAGAAGAAGATCGGCCTCGCCTGCGCCCTGCTGCACGGACCCCGGCTGCTGGTGCTGGACGAGCCCTTCGAGGCGGTCGACCCGGTCTCGGCGGCGCTGATCCGCGACATCCTCCAGCGGTACGTCACCGGCGGCGGGACGGTGGTCTTCTCCAGTCACGTCATGGAGGTCGTGCAGCGCCTCTGCTCGCACGTGGCGATCCTCGCCGAGGGCACCATCAAGCGGGTCGGCACCCTGGAGGAGGTACGCGGGGAGCGCTCGCTGGAAGAGGTCTTCGTCGAGGTGGTCGGCGGGCGTACGGCAACCGGCGAGGAGTTGTCGTGGCTGTCCCGGTGACCGACCCGGCCAGGCGCGTACACCCGGTCAAGGCGCGGCACTTCGTCCGGCTCAAGCTGCGGGTGATCGGCAACAACTTCCGCGGTCAGGCCTGGCGGGCCGTGTTGTTCGTGATCGGCTCGCTGGTCGGGCTCTGGCTCGCGGCCACCGCCTTCTTCGGCCTGGCCGCACCCGGGCTCGCCGGAGAGGACCGGTACGCGCTGCTGGTCGCCGCGTTCGCCGGCGGCCTGACGGTGCTCGGCTGGCTGCTGCTGCCCCTGGTCTTCTTCGGCGTCGACGAGACACTCGACCCGGCCCGCTTCGCGTTGCTGCCGCTGTCCCGCCGGACCCTGGTCACCGGGCTGTTCGCTGCGGCGCTGGTCAGCGTGCCCACGGTCGCCGTACTGGTGGCGCTCTCCGGTCTGGTGGTCACCGCCGGGGCGTTCGGTGGCTGGCCCGCTGCCGCGGTGGCCGTCCTCGGAGTGATCTCCGGACTGCTGCTCTGCGTCGCCGCCGCACGGGCGATGACCAGCGCCTTCGCCAGCATGCTCCGGTCCCGCCGGGTACGCGACCTGGCGGCGGTCCTGCTCGCGGTGGCCGCCGCGTTGCTCGGTCCGTTGCAGCTGGCCGGTCTCGCCGCGATCCGGGACACCGACTGGGACCGGCTCACCGGTGCGGCGACCGTGATCGGCTGGACACCGTTCGGCGCACCCTGGACCGCCGGCATCGACGTGGCGCAGGGCCGGGCCTGGGCGGCACCGCTGAAACTCCTGATCACCGTCGTGACGATCGTCGCGCTGCTGGCCTGGTGGTCGCGCTCGTTGGAGTCGGCGATGATCGGTACGGCCAGCACCGGGTCGGCCAAGGGCAAGCCGGAGGTCAGCGGCGGCGCGGTGGCCCAGCTGTTCCCGCAGGCGGCCGGCTGGCTGCGCCGGGACCGCTTCGGCGCACTTGTCGCCCGGGAGGCCCGCTACTGGTGGCGGGACGCCCGACGGCGGGCGAACCTGATCACCATCGCGGTGATCGGCCTCTTCGTGCCGGTCATGGTCAACGTGGGTGGGCAGGGCTTCAGCATCGACAGCGAGCAGGGCTTCAGCCTGCCCTCCGACACCTCACCGCTGCTGGTCAGCCTCTCCATGCTCTTCGTCGGGCTGCTGGCCGCGATGACCCTCGCCAACCAGTTCGGTTTCGACGGCAGCGCGTACGCGGCCAACGTGATCGCCGGCATACCCGGCCGCCTGGAGTTGCGCGCCCGGATGGTCGCCTTCTCCCTCTACGTACTGCCCATGCTGGTCCTCGTGTCCGTGGTGATGGCGTTGATCCTCGGCGAGCCGACCTGGATGGGCTTCATGGCCGGCACCCTGATCGCCACCTTCGGCGCAGGGCTGGCGGTCAACTCGTTCGTCTCCGTGCTCGCCGCGTACTCCCTGCCCGAGACGAGCAACCCGTTCGCGATGAACAGCGGCGCCGGGGTGACCAAGAGCCTGCTGGCCCTGGTGGCCATGGTCGCCACCGCCGCGACCGGCCTACCCACGGTGATCGCCGCCGCGCTGCTCGGCGACGCCTGGCTCTGGTTGGGCCTGCCCCTGGGTGTCCTCTACGGCGTCGGCGTGGCGCTGCTCGGCTCCTACCTGGCCGGAGACGCCCTGGACCGCCGCCAGCCCGAACTGCTGACCGCCGTCACCCCGCGCCGCTGACGGTCCACGACCACGACCACGACCGTGGCCGTGGCCGTGGGAGCGGGAGCGTAGGGCGGCCCGCACCTCGGCGACGAAGCCGTCGAAGTCCTCGCGGAGGCGCTTCGCAGTCAGGTGCAGGACGATCCAGTCACCGCCGACCACTCGGTTGAGCCGTCGGCGATCCGCGTCGAACTGCGCCGGGTTGTCGTGCCAGAGGCCGTCGTACTCGATCGCCACCCGATAGTCCGGCCAAGCAAGATCGAGACGGGCGAGGAACCGGCCCTGGGCCGACACCACCCATTGGGTACGCGGACGCGGCAGCCCGGCCAACACGAGCCGAACCCGAGCGCGGGACTCCTGCGGCGACTCGGCACCGGCATCCGCCAGGTCGACCGCCGCGAAAGAGCGGCCGCCAGGCGGAACTACGCAGCTCGTTGCGGGTGAGCAGGCCACGCGAGATCGCGCGCGAACCACGGAAGATGCGCCCCCGCAACTGCGGCGGCCGACGAGGCGATCTGGACATACCCAGACGGTGTCAGCTCAGACACCCCGCGCGCTGCCCCTGTGGATAAACCCCAGACTGCCGCCTTCCCCAGCATGATCACGCTCGGAATCGAGCGCCATCCCACCCGAGCGGAGCGCCCCTCGCGCAAGATCGAGCCCTGCTGCGACCCACCTTCGCCCCCGCCGGGCCGCTTGGAGACACCCGCGCACGGCGAGTTGGCGTATTCAGCCCTGTTCCGGCCTCTTGTGTACGACGACCTGCGCCACATTGACGTCGACGCCGTCGCTCGGCGAGGGGTCAGCGAAGAGCGGAGGGTGCTGCTTCGCGGGCCAGGGTGAGGAACGCGTGCCAGGCGGCTGGGGTGAAGGTCAGTGCTGGGCCGGGGCGGTCCTTGCTGTCGCGCACCAGCACCATTCCCGGAAGGTTGTCCGCTACCTCGACGCAGTTGCCACCGGAGTCGGTCGAACGAGTCGACGTGCGCCAACAGGGTTCGGCAGCGTTCATGGCGTGACCTTCAACTTTCGGATCAGTTCGAGCGACGCGCCTGTGGACAGTGCTTCGCCGAGCAGGCTATCCCACTTCCGACCGATCAGACGGATCATCTCCGGGTCGTTCAGCACGTGTCCTCGGGCGGCATTCTCCAGGTAGATCGCCTCCTCGCCATCCCCGAGTTCGACAAGCACGAACCCACCTCCGAGGCCGACATGTGCGCCGACGTCGAGAGGGACGACGTGCAGCCGGACATGCGGAAACTCGGCAACCTCCAGCAGCCGGCCGAGCTGCGCATCGAGCACCTCGGGGCCACCGACCGGCCGCCGCACCGCGGTTTCGTCCAACAGGAAGACGAACTGCGGCGGATCATCCCGCTCCAGCAGGTCTCGTTGCAGGAGTTGTTGGCGTTCCATTCGGACGGCTACCAGTTCGTCGACCATGGGCGGCTGGTGTAGTCCGCCGGCGGAGATCACGGCTCGGGCGTACTCCTCGGTTTGCAGCAGTCCGGGCACCAGGCAGGGTTCGAAGGCGCGCAACCGGGTGGCTTCCTGCTCATAGCCCCGCCATGCGGCGAACCAGGAGGGGCCGCGTTCCCGGTCGGCCTCCTTGAGCAGCTCGGCGAGGAGGCCGCCGGTGTGCAGGGCTTCGTCGGAGGCGACCGCGAACTCCATTGTCGGTCGGCGGCGGCCGGTTTCGATGGCGGCGATCAGCGACGGGCTCCATTTGATCAGGGCGGCGAGTCCTTCCTGGGATACCCCGGCGGCGGCGCGAGCGGCCTTCAACGCTCTGATCCACATTTCGAAGTTCATGCTCACCCATTCGGTAAGTACGCGAACGCGCTGGGTAGTAACCGCTGGCATCCTCCCCTGGGCTCAGCTCGGAGTCCAGGGTGGAAACACGCGGCCCGGCCGGTGGAGGCGACGATCCCGGCGGTCGGTCCTGCGACGGGCCGTCTCGGTCATTCCCCCGACCGGGGCGGCCCCCGAAGCAAAGGAGGCACCGGTGCCGTTTCCACGACTCGACTGCTCGCCGGCAGCCGCGACGTGACCGGGCAGCCGACACCCGAGCGGACAGCCGACACGACCGGGCAGTCGACACCCGAGCGGACAGACGACACGACCGGGCAGCCGACACCCGACCGGGCAGCCGACACGTGACCGGGTGGCTGCGACGTGACCGGGCTCCGGGTGGCCGCAACGTGACCCGGCTGGTGGCGCACCTGCCGATGCGGCCGCTCTGGCGATGTCGTGCCTGTGGGGCACCCTGGCCCTGCCAGCCGGCCCGGCTGCGGATGTTGATCGAGTATCGCGAGGACCGGACCGCGCTGCTGGTGTACCTCGGCACGCTCATGCTGGAGGCCGGTGACCAGCTTGCTCAGCTTGGCGGGCAGCGACACCGGTCCGAGCTCTATCAGCGGTTCGTCGGCTGGGCGCGGGCACGCGGCCAGGCCGAGCGGGTCACAATGTTTCACGTGAATCCAGAGCCGGGTGCCCAGATCCACCACAGCGATCCGTTCGCCGTACCGGCCGACAAGCGTTCGCCCGTACGCCGGTTTCGGGGTCGGCTCGCCGCGCCGGTGACGCTGTGGACGGCGCCGGGGCCGGCGGGTTTGACGGTTTCCTCGACGCTGGTGGCCGACGGTGATCCGGGCCGGTTGCTCGGCCTGATCGACGCGGAGTCGGATCTCTGGACGGCGGTCGAGGAGGCGGGTCGGTTCGCCGTGGCACCGTTGAGCCCGACGCACCGCCAGCTCGCCGACCGGTTCGCCGGCCTCTTCCCCTCCCCTGGCGGCCTGTTCGCCATCGACAGCTGGGCCGAGACGCCCTACGGGCCGGTGCCCGCCGACGGCGGCGGTTGGGTCGGTTGCCGGCTTGACGAGGCGCGGGAGTACGGATGGAGCCTGCTGGTCGAGGCGACCATCGAACGGGTGGAGTTGACGGACGACGGTGGGCCGCTGCTGCACCACCGTGGCCGCTACCACGAGCTCGGCTGATCCCACCCGAGCCGCAACCACCTGCCCGCTGCCGTGCGGTTACCGGTCAGCGGTGTGAGCCAGGTCATTGAGCGCAGCGGTGCCGCCGTTCGGCGCAGTTGTCGACCGGTGCCGATATTCACCCTTTTCCGGCGGGGAGCGCGTTTTTTACCGTGCGCGAGACTCCTGACGTCTGTGAAGGTGGTGATCAAATGTCCACGGACACCCCCGCTACCGCGCCGACCGACTCGGAACCGGAGCGGTACCTCGCGGTCCAACGGTCCGACGAGTTCGCCGGGCTGCGTCGTGCACTGCGCGGCTTCGTCTTTCCGATGACCATCGCGTTCTTCCTGTGGTACGCGCTCTACGTGATCCTCTCCGCGTACGCGCGAGACTTCATGGGCACCCGACTGTTCGGCAGCAACATCAATGTTGCGCTGGTCTTCGGCCTGCTCCAGTTCGTCTCCACCTTCCTCATCGCCTGGCTCTACTCCCGGTACGCCGACCGGAAGATCGACCCGGTGGCCGACAAGATCCGCGGCGAGCTCACCGGAGGTGAGTCGTGAACTCAGTCGTTCTCGCGGTCGAGGCGGGCAACACCACCGCCCGCAACTTGACAATCGTGCTGTTCCTGGTCTTCGTGGCGGCCACCCTGGCCATCACGATCTGGGCCAGCCGGCAGACCAAGACGGCCACCGACTTCTACGCGGGCGGTCGGTCGTTCTCCGGCTTCCAGAACGGCATGGCGATCGGCGGCGACTACATGTCCGCCGCGTCCTTCCTCGGCATCGCCGGCATCATCGCGCTCTACGGCTACGACGGCTTCCTCTACTCGATCGGCTTCCTGGTGGCCTGGCTGGTGGCGCTGCTGCTGGTCGCGGAGCTGCTGCGGAACTCCGGGCGGTACACGATGGCCGACGTGCTGGCGTTCCGGATGCGTCAGCGTCCGGTGCGTACGGCGGCGGCGGTTTCCACGATCACCGTCTCGATCTTCTACCTGTTGGCGCAGATGGTCGGCGCGGGTGCCCTGGTGGCACTGCTACTCGGCATCCGGCCGGGCACCACCTTCCTGGGCATGGACGCGGACACCGCCAAGGTGGCGACCATCATCATGGTCGGCGCCCTCATGATCATCTACGTCACCGTGGGTGGCATGAAGGGCACCACCTACGTACAGATCGTCAAGGCGTTCCTGCTGATGAGCGGCGCGCTGTTGATGACCCTGCTGGTGCTGGCGAAGTACAAGTTCAACCTCTCCTCGCTGCTCGGTGACGCGGCGGCGAGTTCCGGTCAGGGCACCGCATTCCTGGAACCCGGTCTGAGGTACGGCGTCGAGGTCGCCGGCAACGCGACACAGACCTTCTACAACAAGGTCGACCTGCTCTCCCTCGGCATCGCGCTGGTGCTCGGCACCGCCGGCCTGCCGCACATCCTGATCCGCTTCTACACCGTTCCGACGGCGAAGGCGGCCCGCAAGAGTGTGCTCTGGGCGATCGGCATCATCGGCTCGTTCTACCTGCTCACCCTGGCCCTGGGCTTCGGCGCGGCGGCGCTGGTCGGTGGCGACGCCATCCGGGAGCAGGACCGGGCCGGCAACACTGCCGCGCCACAGTTGGCCGAGGCGCTCGGAGTCGACTTCTTCGGCGGCGACCTGGGCGGTGCGGCACTGCTGGCGATCATCGCGGCGGTCGCCTTCGCCACCATCCTGGCCGTGGTCGCGGGTCTGACCCTGGCCTCCTCCTCCAGCCTGGCGCACGACTTCTACGCCAATGTCGTCAAGCGGGGGCAGGCCTCGGAACGGCAGGAGGTGAAGGTCGCCCGGATCTCCGCCCTGGTGATCGGCGCGGTCTCCATCGCCCTGTCGATCTTCGCGCAGAACCTGAACGTGGCGTTCCTGGTGGCGTTGGCCTTCGCGGTGGCCGCGTCGGGCAACCTGCCGGCGATCCTCTACAGCCTGTTCTGGAAGCGGTTCAACACCTCCGGCGCGGTCTGGGCGATCTACGGCGGTCTGCTGGCGGCCGTGGTGCTGGTGTTCTTCTCACCGGTGGTCTCCGGTGCGCCGACGGCGATGTTCCCGGACCACGACTGGCAGTGGTTCCCGCTGTCCAACCCGGGCATCCTGTCCATCCCGTTCGGCTTCCTCTGCGGGTGGATCGGCACGGTGATCTCCAAGGAGAGCGACGACGAGAAGTACGCCGAACTGGAGGTGCGCTCCCTGACCGGTGCCGGCGCGCACTGACCCGCACCTGTTAACAGGGGCCCCCTGTAGTACGCGAGGCGTTAACAGGGGGCCCCTCCTTTAGGCTTGGCGGCATGAAGGTTGAGCAGCGTTTCGGCCCCGGTCACCGGGTCCTGGTCACCGGCGGCGCCGGCTTCGTTCCCTCGCACCTGGTGGATTCACTGATCGCCCGTGGCTGCACGGTGGTCGCGGTGGACAACTTCGTCACCGGCTCGAAGGAGAATGTCGCCCACCTGCTCGACACGCCGACCTTCACACTTGTCGAGGCGGACATCTCCGACGGGTTGCCGGATCATCCCGCGCTGGCGGAACGCTTCGACGCGATCCTGCACATGGCCTCACCGGCCAGCCCGACCGACTTCGAGAAGCTGCCGGTGGAGATCCTGCGGGTGGGCTCGGTGGCCACCCTGCACCTGCTGGACCGCGCGGTCGCCGACGGTGCCCGGTTCCTGCTGGCCTCCACCTCCGAGGCGTACGGCGACCCGAAGGAACACCCGCAGCGGGAGACGTACTGGGGCAACGTCAACCCGATCGGCATCCGCAGCGTCTACGACGAGGCCAAGCGCTTCTCCGAGGCCGCGACGATGGCGTACCGACGCAGTCGGGGTCTGGACACCGCCATCGTGCGCATCTTCAACACCTACGGCCCCCGGATGCGGCCGGACGACGGGCGGGCCATCCCGACCTTCATCTCCCAGGCGCTGCGCGGTGAGCCGATCACCGTGCACGGCACCGGCAACCAGACCCGCTCGATCTGCTACGTGGCGGACCTGGTCCGGGGCATCCTGCTGTTGCTCGACTCGACCGAGAGCGGGCCGGTGAACTGCGGCACCGAGCACGAGGTGAGCATGCGGGAACTGGCCGAGACGATCGTGTCACTCTGCGACAGCAGCTCCGAGGTGACGTACGTCACGCGCAGTGCGGATGACCCGGAGATGCGCCGACCCGATCTCAGCCTCGCCCGCGAGGTGCTCGGCTACGAGCCGACGGTGACGCCGGAGGTCGGCCTGCGACGCACCATCGACCATTTCCGGGAGCGGCTGGCCTAGCCGGTCCGACCCGACGCGAGGCGACAGGTCCGGCACGGCGCGGGGTTCGACTCAGGGCAACAGTGGCCGGGGCTGCGTACCCTGAGTTACATGTCAGCGACCAGCCCCGATGCCCACCGGCTCCCTCACCTGCACCGCAGCGCCGGGCGCGCGGCGGTGCCGGGCCCCGGTCGCGGCGGGCGTGCCGCCCGACCGGCCGACACCGCCCAGTGGCAGCCCGGCTACGACGAGGAGCCGGTAGCGGCCGGCGGACCGGGCGGCCCGCGTGGGCCGCTGGGGCCGGGCGGACCGGGCATTGTTCCGCCCCGCAGGCGGGGACCGCACTGGCGGCGCATCGCCCTGGTGGCCGGCGTCATCGTGTTGGCGCTGGCGTTGATCGGTGGCGGCGGGGCCTGGTTCTACGCCCGCAGCCTCGACAAGAACCTGGCCCGGACCGACCCCTTCTCGGAGATCACCGGCGGCCGGCCGGCGAAGTCGGTGGACGGCGCGCTGAACATCCTCATGGTGGGCACCGACTCGCGGGATCCGGACGCGCCGATGGACCGGCCCGGTGAGTGGCGGGCCGACACGATCATCGTCATGCACATCCCCGCCGACCACCAGAAGGCGTACCTGGTCTCCATTCCCCGCGACCTGTACGTGCCGATCCCGGAGAGCGCCGGCGCGGACTGCGCCTCCGGCCAGCGCCGCAAGATCAACGCCGCCTTCGCCTTCGGCGGGCTGCCGCTGGCGGTACGCACGGTCGAGTGCTTCACCGACGTGCACATCGATCACGTGATGGCGATCGACTTCGGCGGTTTCAAGCAGGTCACCGACGCTCTCGGCGGCGTGGATCTGGAGGTGGAACGGACGATCACCTCGATCCACAAGCCGTACCGGAAGTTCACCAAGGGCACCAACCACATGAACGGGACCGAGGCGCTGGACTGGATCCGTCAGCGCAAGCAGTTCCCCGACGGCGACTTCGCCCGGATGCGCCACCAGCAGGAGTTCCTGCGTGCCCTGATGGACAAAGCGGCGAGCACCGGCACGTTGACCAACCCGAAGAAGCTCAACGCCTTCCTCCGGTCGGTCACCGACGCGGTCACCGTCGACCAGGAGTTCTCGCTCACCGACATGGCGGTGCAGTTCCGCAACCTGCGGGGCGAGAACCTCACCTTCGTCACCAGCCCGCACCTGGGCAGCCAGACCATCAACGGCGAGTCGGTGGTGGTCTCCGACCGGGAGAAGGCCCTGGCCATGTACCGCGCGATGTCCGCCGACACGATGGCCGAGTGGATGTCGGCCAACAAGCCGTCGACCAGCGGCAATGGCTGACGGAGTCAGCTGAACCCTTCCTGTGAGACAACGGCTGATCGGATGTTTGATCCTGACCGTTCGGCCATTTCGCCAGGATGACGCGGCGGAGAACAGTAACTGGCCGTCATGAGAACTCGCTTCGGCGGGATTGCGTACGTAAAGTGGCTCCGCCCCCTTTTGCTACACAAGAGCTGGAGCGCGCATGCCGGTTCACAGTTCCGCCTTGCTCGAACCACCTCATGCGGCCGCCACCCCACCGCCGCCTTCCGGGGGCAGGAAGCGATCCGGTAAGGCCGGGAAAGGGCGTCCGCGGCGCAAGGATCCGCTCTGGGCCCGACTCACCGTGGTGGCCGGAGCCGTGCTGATGATGACCAGCGGTGTCGCCATCGTCGGCAGCAAGGCGGTGATCAGCCAGGCCACCGGCAGCATCACCCAGCGCAACCTGCTCGGCGACGCGGGCAAGACGTTGGCCGAGGGCGGGTCCGACCTCAAGGGCCCGATCGACATGCTGCTGCTGGGCGTGGACGCCCGGGAACGTTGGGCCGCCGACGACGTCCGGGCGGACAGCATCATCGTGCTGCACATCCCGGCCACCCACGACCAGGCGTACCTGATCTCCATTCCCCGGGACACCGAGGCGCAGATCCCGGCGTGGCCGAAGGGCAACTACGCCGGCGGGGTCGACAAGATCAACGCTGCGTTCCAGGTCGGCGCCCGCAACGGCGGCGGCTGGGAGGGTGGCGCCCAGGTGATGGCTCAGACGATCAAGAACATGACCGGGGTCAGCTTCGACGGCGCAGCCATCATCAACTTCGGCGGCTTCAAGAACGTCATCGACGCCCTCGGCTCGGTGCGGATCTGCCCGAAACAGGACGTCAAGTCGGCCCACATGTCGTACGTCGACGGCAAACCGATGTGGAACGCGGACGCCAAGAAGACCGGCAAGCCGCGTACTCCGGTGGTGCACAAGAAGGGCTGCCAGGAGATGGAGGGCTGGGCCGCGCTGGACTTCTCCCGGCAGCGCTACGGTCTGGCGAACAGCGACTACGACCGCCAGCAGAACCAGCAGCAGCTGATCAAGGCGATGGCGAAGAAGGCCAGCCAGAACGGCACGCTGACCAACCCGGTCAAGCTGAACGAGTTGATCAAGGCGGCCGGCAAGGCGTTCATCCTCGACACCGGCGGCGTCTCGGTGGAGGACTTCGTCTTCACCATGCGCGGCGTCACCGGCAACGAGCTGATCATGCTCAAGACCAACGGCGGCACCTACAACGCCAAGGGCAACGGCAACGAGGCGCTCGACGAGCAGACCCTGGACATGTTCCGGGCGGTCCGGCAGGACAAGCTCGCCGAGTTCGTCTTCTACAACCCCGAGGTGATCTCCAACCGGAAGTGACCGGCGGGGGCGCGGATCTCCGCAAACCCCCGTCACGCTGCGTAAGCCTCTCCTAGCCTGACATGAGAAGTGTTCAGGTCGGGTCAGCGGGAGGGACGTCACGGCCAGTCGGGCGCGCGACGGCGGGACGCGGCCGCCGGGAAAGGGTTCCCGGCATCCGCGCTGGGCCCGCGTGCTGCTCGGAGCCGGGCTGGTGGTGGTGCTGCTGGCGGCGGTCGCCGTGGTCGGCCTGCGGGTGCTTGCCGACCGGTACGAACGCACCATCACCCAGGAGCAGCTGCTCGATCCGTCCGCCCGCACCGACCGTACCGACCTGGACGGGCCGCTCAACTACCTGCTCGTCGGCTCGGACCGGCGTCCCGGCGACACCGGTCCGGAGCAACGCACCGACACCATCCTCATCGTGCACGTCCCCGCCGGGCTGCGTGAGGGCTACCTCGTCTCCGTACCCCGGGACCTGCTGGTCAGCATCCCGGCCGCGGCCGGCTGGCCGGGCGGCGAAGACAAGATCAACACCGCTTACGAGTACGGCGGAGGCGGCCAGTCCGGTGCCCAGTTGCTCTCCACCACGCTGACCCGGCTCACCGGGATCCGCTTCGACGGTGCCGCCCTTGTCGACTTCGCCGGACTACGCAGCGTCATCGACCTGCTCGACGGCGTCGAGATGTGCGTACGGACCGAGGTGCGCTCGATCCACACCAACCGGGTCTTCCAGCCCGGCTGTCAGCGGATGGACGGCGCTGCGGCGCTGGACTACGTACGCCAGCGCTACGACCTGCCCGGCGGCGACTACGACCGGCAGACCCACCAGCAGCAGCTGCTGGGGGCGATGCTCGAACGTGCGGGCGAGACCCGGGTACGCACCAACCCCGTCCAGATGCACCAGCTCATCAAGGCGGTCGGCGAGTCGTTGACCGTGGACACCAACGGCGTACCGGTGGAGGATCTGCTGCTCGCCCTGCGCGGACTCTCCACCGACGGACTGCGCGGTGTGCAGGTGCCGTCGTACCCGCAGACCATCGACCAGGTCTCCTACGTCCTGCTCGACAACGGCGGTGAAGGACTGTTCGACGCGGTTCGCGGCACCCGGATGCCGCAGTGGGCAGGTGCGCATCCGCGCTGGGTGACCCAGCTCTGACGGAGCCTTGGGTGGCGTAGATCCTCGCCGGGCCCGCCGAGGATCTACCCTTGGTACCCGTGTTCGGATCCCAGATACCCACCGTGACCGTTTCCGAGATCACCGACGACACGTACCTGCTCGACGTCCGGGAGGACGACGAATGGGCCGCCGGCCACGCGCCGGAGGCCCACCACCTGCCGATGATGGAATTGCCGGCCCGGATCGCCGAGGTGCCGACCGACCGCGACGTGGCCGTCATCTGCCGCTCGGGCGGGCGTTCCGCCCAGGTCGTGGCGTACCTGATGCGCAACGGGTGGGACCAGGTCCGCAACGTCGCGGGCGGGATGGGCGACTGGGCGAGCACCGGACGGCCGGTGGTCGCCGACAACGGGCAGCCGGGCCGGGTCCTGTAGGGCGCAATGGGCGCACCCCTCGTATTCGCGCACCGTGGCGCCTCGCACGACCTGCCCGAACACACCCTCGCGGCCTATCTGCGGGCGCTCGACGAGGGTGCCGACGGGCTGGAGTGCGACGTACGGCTGACCCGCGACGGGCACCTGGTCTGCGTACACGACCGCCGGTTGGAGCGGACCAGCAACGGCCGGGGGCCGGTCAGCACCCGTACCCTCGCCGAGTTGGAGAGCCTGGACTTCGGTTCCTGGCACCCGGGCTGCGTACCCCCCGACGGTGACGAGGTGCTCGACGAGTCGCACACCCGGCTGCTCACCCTCGAACGGCTGTTGGAGGCGGTCCTCGCCGCCGGTCGACCGGTACGGCTGCTGGTGGAGACCAAGCACCCGTCCCGCCACGGCGGGGACGTGGAGCGCCGACTGGTCGCCCTGCTGCGCCGCCACGGGCTGGCCGAACCGCGCCCGGACGCCCCGGTACAGGTCACCGTGATGTCGTTCTCCCCGCTGGCCGTACGCCGGATCCGGGCTCTTGCTCCCGCGCTGCCGACGGTGCTGCTGCTGGAGGTGCTGCCGCGCTGGCTGCGCCTCGGTCGCCTGCCGTTCGGTGCCGGCATCGCCGGTCCGGGCATCGGGCTGGTGCGGGCCCGGCCGATGCTGGTGCCCGCCCTGCGGGCAGCCGGCAACCAGGTCTACGTCTGGACGGTGAACGAGCCGAACGACCTCGATCTGGTGCTGGCCGCCGGGGTCGACGGCGTGATCACCGACCGTCCGGCGCACACGCTTGCCCGATTGGCCCGGTAACCCACTCGGGGGTGCCCAGATACACGAATTGCGGTGCACACTCTGGGTCATGCCGGACCGCACCGACTACTCGGCCCTCATAGCCGGGCACACCGTCATCATCGAGATGATCAATTCCGGTGACGCGGGCCTGCCGGTCCTGAACCGACTGCTCCGGATGGCCCAGCCGGCCCTCGGTGCGGCAGGCATGGCGTTCGTGGAGTTCGCGCCGAGCGGTGGGCGGGTGATCGCCGCCACCGGCGCCGCCGAGTGGATCGTCGGTCGGCCGGTGCCGGCCAACGACCCGGCCACCACCTGCCTGCTCTCCGGGCCGCGCGTGCGGTGCGTACGGACCGACCAGCTGACCAACCAACTCGCCGTCGAACTGGCCGGCCGTGGCCTGCTGCGCATGGTCGTGTCCCGGGCGGAACTCGGCGGGCACACCGTCGGCAGTCTGCACGCTCTCTACCCCGCCGACGCCGAGGAACCCAGCACCGAGGAACGGGGAGTGGTCGCCTACCTCGGCACCTGCATCGCGCACATGTACGGCGACCACAGCCGCCTGCCGGTGCAGGGTGACGATCCGACGGTCGCGACCCGCGCCGACGGGCCGGACCTGCGGGACGCCCTCGACCAGCAACGCCACGACCGTGAACGGGACCTCTTCGTCGCCGTCACCAGCCACGAGCTGCGTACCCCGGTGACCGTCATCAAGGGGTACGCGGACACCCTCAACGACCACTGGGAGTCGCTCGGCGAGGCCGACCGGCGGCAGGCCGCCCGGGTCATCGGGCAACGGGCGAACGAACTGGCCCGGCTGCTCGACCGACTGCTCTCCTCCGCCGCCGAGGTGTGGCCGGGCGACGGTCCCCCGGCCCCGTTCGACTTCGCCGAGACGCTCCGGGTCGCCGTCGCCAACCTGCCGGCCGACCTGCGCCGCCGCGCCACGCTCCAGGTGCCGGCCGACCTGCCCCGAGCGGTCGGGCACCGGCAGAGTCTCGCCACCGTGCTCACCGAACTGGTCACCAACGCAGGAAAGTACTCCCCACCCGGCTCGCCCATCGAGATCAGCGCAGCGGCCGACGGCCGGACGGTCAGCCTCCAGGTCAGTGACCGCGGCATCGGCATCCACCCGGATCACGTCGAACGCGCCTTCGAACGGTTCTGGCAGGGCGACTCCGGCGACCGGCGGCGCTATCCCGGCACCGGTCTGGGCCTCTATCTCGTCCGTCGGATCGTTGAACAGCAGAATGGATGGGTATTCCTTCGACCGAGGACCGGCGGAGGTACGGTCGCAGAGATGCGACTGCCCTCCAGGTGACCGGTGGGAGCACGGGGGCGGAAGAGGGGCAGAGGTGTCGACCACAGCTGTCGAACGAGCGTGGTGCGTGGTGGTGCCGCACCACGCCACCGGGGCGCGGGTCGCCCGACACCGGCTGGCCACCGAGTTGGCCGAGGCGGTGACTCCGGCGATCCTCGCCGACCTGGTGGCGGTCCTGGCCGAGTTGGTGGGCAACGCCGTCCGGCACGCCGACCCGCTGCCCGGTGGGGTGGTCCGGGTGTCCTGGCGGCTGCGCGCCACGTCCGGGGGCACCCAGGTCCGGCTTCAGGTCACCGACGGCGGGGCCACCTGCGGTCCGCAGATCCGGCCCGCCGACCTGGGCGCGGCCGACGGCCGTGGCCTGCACATCGTCTCCGGGCTGGCCAGCCGGTGGGGCGTGGAACGCGACGGTCTCGGGCAGAGCGTCTGGGCCGACTTCGATCCCGTGCCGCAACGTCCGGGCCTGGTGACCGCCGGCTGAACGGCCCGCCAAGGTGGCAGGGGTGGGTCCGGCCCACGCGGTGCCGCCGGGGCCTCTAGGCTGTGTCGCCGTGAGCAAGCGTCGAAAGAACCAGCGGGCGGCCACTGCGAGCACGAAGCGGGAGCGGGTACGCGACGTCTTCGTGCCCCGCCCCTTCGAAGGGCTGGCCGACGAGCCGGAGTGGATCGCCCTGCGCGAGCTGGTGCCCGCCGCCTCCGCTCCGCTGCGGCTCACCCCGGCGCTGACCGAGGAGTACGGCGACCGCCCGATCACGCTGGCCACGGTGTTGCCGATGGCCGCCCCGGCGATGAGCCGGCAGGACGGGCGCGTCTTCATCGGGCTCCAGCGGCACCAGCAGTCCGGTGACGTGTCGCGGGATCTGGCCGAGTCGCTGCTCTGCGCGCTGCGGACGGAACCGGGCGCGCCGGTCGCCGTGCCGCCGCTGCCCGGTCCCGGGCCCCGACTTCAGGACATCCTGGCCGACGGTCCGCTGGAGATCACCCTGCACGAGGGGTTCGAGTTCTGGCTGGTTCCGGAGGCCGTCGACGACCCGACCGTGCAGGCGTCGCTGGAGCGGGCCAACGCGGCGATCTACCCGACCGTACGGTTGGCTGCCGCACCTGCCGCGTACTGGTGCCGGGTGCCGGAGAAGGCGCACGTGCGCTGGGTGCTGCCCGAGGACGAGGAGGCCGCCCTGGACGCCCTGGCGCGGCTGAGCGCGGCCGGCTCGCTGACCCTGGGTGAGTCGACCAAGTTCGCGGGCATGTTCCGTGCGCACGGGCGACTGGTGCCGGTCTGGGATCTGCCCGAGGACGTGCCGGCGAGCGACTGGGAGGAGCCGGTCGCCGAGTTCGCCAAGCGGTACGCCGAGGCGCTCGCCGAGACCGGCCCGATCGACGCAGCGGCCCGCCGGTCCCGGCAGGGTCTGCTCGGCCGCCAGCTCACCCTGCGCTGAGGGTCGCCCTTCTCACCCCCGCAGCAGGGGGCAGGACATGCAGCGGGGGCCGCCTCGGCCGGATCCCAGCTCAGATCCGGCGATCGGGATGATCTCGATGCCAGCCCGTTCCAGCTGCGCGTTGGTCTCGATGTTGCGTTCGTAGCCGACACAGAGTCGGGGTGCCAACGCCAGCGTGTTGTTGCCGTCGTCCCACTGTTCCCGCTCGGCGGTGACCGGGTCGAGGCCGGTGTCGATGACCCGGAGCTGATCCAGGTCCATCGCGTCGGCCGCCGCCCGCAGGAACGGCGCCGGCCCGTCGACCCGCGGGTCGTCGCCGTCGGCGCCGGCGATCACGGTGTACGCCGACAGCGAGGTGGCGATGTTCGGGTACATCAGCACCGCGTCGACGTCGACCATCGTGCAGATGGTGTCGAGGTGCATGGTCGCCCGTTCCTGGGCGATCGGCACGACGAGGATGGTGTGGGCCAGTTCGGCGGCGAAGACCCGACGGGCCAGTCGCTCGGCACCGGCCGGAGTGGTCCGCTCGCCCACCCCGACGGCCAGCACCCCGGGCGCCAGCAGCAGGACGTCGCCGCCCTCCAGGTGCTCCAGCTCGGGCCGGTAGACGAACTCGGTGTTGGCGAACCGCGGATGGTGGCGGTAGATCGCGTCCGTCAGGGTGGTCTCCCGGCGGCGGGCCGGCATGGCCAGGCTGGTCACGCCCACGCGGTCCCGGATCCACAACGACGAGTCCCGGGTGAACAGCAGGTTGGGCAGCGGTTCGATGACGAAGTCGTGCCGGTCCATCAGGGTGTACACCAGCCCACCCGGGCGGTCCCGGCCGATTCTCAGTTCCTCGTGGGCCAGCCCGGCCACCAGAACGCCGGCGAGGGCGGCGGGGTCGAGGTACGACAGGTGGGCGGCGACCCGGGCCCGCAGGGTGTCGCCGAGCCGGGGAGAGTCGAGCACCTGCTCGGTGAGTTCGTGCCGGGCGTCGGCCACCGCCAACGTCTCGGTGAGCAGGTCGGTCAGGTAGAGCACCTCGACGTCGCGGGCGCGCAGCGCGTCGGCGAACCCGTCGTGCTCCTCCTGTGCCCGTCCCACCCAGGGGATCGCGTCGAACAGGAGGGAGTCGTTGTTGCGTGGGGTGAGTCGGGCGAGTTCCGGCCCCGGTCGGTGCAACAGCACGCTGCCGAGCCGACCGACCTCACTGTCCACGTAGTGGCTCACTCTCGCAGCGTAGGACAGGGTTTGGCGGCATCTGGGAAAACAGCTGTGGATGAATACGGCATTCATCCGCAGTCATTCCGGCGCTCCGGCTTGCCGACCACCCGGACCAGCAACGTAGTGTAGTGGGAACGTAACTTCGAGGGACCTTTTGCCGGAGGTCGCGATGACTGTCTTCCCCGCTCGTCGAGCCGTACCCTCGCCCCGGGCACTGCCGCCCGTGGCGGTACCGCACCCCCGGACGGAGGCGGCAGGGGTGGCCGCTCGTCCGTCCCCGTTGGAGTGGGCCCGGCGTCGCCGGGCCGAGCGTGGCGCGCGGCGGCTGGAGGCAGCCGGTGCCCGCGCGTTGGGCCAACTGGGCCACCTCGGGCCGGCGTGGCACGTTGTCGACTGGCCCCGGGTGGATCCCGCCGACGTGCTGCTCGACGAGAGCGACGACAACCGGGCCGGGTTCCTCGCCATCGGTCCCAGCGGCCTTTTCGCGGTCACCATCGCCGACCACGGTAGGGCTCGCGTGCTGGTCGCCGGTGACGTGGTGCAGATCAACGGCAAGCGTCCGCCGTACGTGACGGAGGCCCGGCGGGACGCCCGGCGAGCCAGCAAGGCGCTCACCTCGGCTGTCGGCCATCCGATTCCGGTCACGCCGGTGCTGACCTTCGTCGGCTCCGGCGTGATCAGCGTCTACGGCCTGCCGAAGGACTGCCTGATGGCCACGCACCGGGAACTCGACCGGTTGCTCGTCGCAGGCGGCAACCGGATCAGTCCGGCCACGGCGGAGAAGCTCTCCCGGGTGGCCCAGCATCCCAGCACCTGGACCACCGGTGGACACCAGCCGGCGGCGGACTACCGGTGGTACGAGGACGGCCGAACGGCCGCTGACAAGGCGGCCACCCACCGGTAACGTCTGCGACGACGCCACGCGGCCGGGCTGTCCCGGCTCGGTACTCGTCCCGGCCGGCTCCGCTGCCGACCGGGACACCGATCCCACCGACGACCCGATGCGCGACGCACGGTCGGCGGTCGCCGCGATGACCGGCTAGCGTGGACGTACCGTTGGTGTACATAGGAGGCGCGGTGGCCCACGTCGAACTCTCGCTCTCGGAAGTGTTCGCGCCCACGACGGGGACACCGACAGAGCAGGAGTGCGACAACATCGGTCGCTGGTCGGCGACGGTGTCCAGCGCGGACGAGCCGTGCCTGCTGATCGACGACCAGACGCGGGTGGTGGCCGTCTCCGCCGCCGGCTGTGAGCTGCTCTGTCTGGGTACGCCGGAGGATCTGATCGGCCTGCCGCTGCTCGACGGCGGGTTGCGCCTGCTGGATTTCACCGCCAACCGGGGCGAGCTGACCGAGCCGGAGATCGACAAGATCCCACCCCTGCTCGCGCTCACCTCGGGCCGCCTGGCCCGAGGTCTGTTACGCATCGAGTCGGCCATCGTCGGTGGTCCCGACGCGACAGTCGACGCGGTCTCCACCCCGGTGCTCGCCGGTGGCGCCGTCGCCGGCTCGCTGACCTTCTTCTCCGAGGTCTGAGCACCGGTCACCGGCGCAGGCTCGCGGGCCGCTGTCGGTGCGGTCTTCCACCACGGCAACGGATCCTCCTACCATGGGCCCCACCCCATGCACGCCCCCGCATTCCCCGAGGATCGCTCCCGTGCCGTCCAGTCCCCTCCGTCGCGCCGCTGCCGGCCGTCTCCCGGCCCGCCCCGACTCGCGCCCGCGCGTCGGCGTGGCTGCCGGTGTCCTGGCGCTGACCGGGCTGCTGCTGTCCGGCTGTGGCGAGCCTCCCGAGGTGCGCGATGGCGGCACATCCGGACTGCCGACCGCCACGGCGACTCCCAGTCCCTCCGCGCCCGGCACACCCCCGCCCTCCGTCGCCGTACCGCCCGTCGCCGGCACGGCCGTTCCGACTACGGACCCCGGCCTGGTCGCCGCGGCCTGCCGGGGCGAACCGTCGGGTCAGGGCGTCGTCAATCTGGTCCGGGGGCGTTCCGGTCTCCTGCCCCGCAACGCCAAGGTCAAGGTCAGCGAAGGCCCGTTGTGCGCCGCGGACTGGCACTTCACCGCGCTGGACGTGACCGGCTACGAGCCGCTGCACGTGGTCACCCGCCGGCAGGCGGGCGCGCTACGGCTGGTCACCGCCGGCACCGACGTGTGCTCGGTCGAGGTACGGGTCACCGCGCCGCCCGGCGTCCGTAGGCTGGCCTGCGGCGACGACGCCCCGGTCACCGTGCCGTTGCCGACGGGGTTCCCGACCACACCGACGCCGTTGCCGACGACGCCCGCTGCGACGCCTTCGACCACCTCGCCCACCCCGGGTGCGTAGGCTGGACGCCATGCCGGGAACACCGCCGACCCGCTTCGCCTTCCTCGGCCCCGAGGGGACCTTCGCGGAGCAGGCGTTGCGCACCCTGCCCGCGGCCGAGCGGGGCACCCGTACGCCGGCCCGCAGTGTCGGTGAGGCGCTGGACGCGGTACGCGCCGGTGACGCCGACGCCGCGCTGGTCCCGCTGGAGAACTCGATCGGCGGCGCCGTCGGGGTGACCCTGGACGAGTTGGCCGAGGGCGAGCCTTTGGTGATCACCCGCGAGGTGATCCTGCCGGTGGAGTTCGTCCTCGGTGCGCGTGCGGGCACCTCACTGTCGGCGGTTCGCACCGTCGCCGCCCATCCGCAGGCGTCCACGCAGTGTCGCGGCTGGCTGCGGACGTACCTGCCGGACGCGACCGTGATCGACGTACTCTCCAACGGCTCGGCGGCGGCCGGCGCGGCCACCGGCGAGTACGACGCGGCGATCTGTGCTCCGGTCGGCGCGACGCGACACCGGTTGACGGTGCTCGCTGACAAGATCGCCGATCATCCCGACGCGGTGACCCGGTTCGCCCTGGTCGCCCGGCCGGGCCCGCCGCCGCCTCCGACCGGCGACGACGTGACGACGCTTGCGGTGTACATCGCGCACGACCGGGTCGGCGCGCTGCTGTCCGTACTCATGGAGCTTGCGGTCCGGGGTGTGAACCTGAGCCGGATCGAATCCCGGCCGACCGGCAAGGCCCTCGGGGAGTACGTCTTCTTCCTCGACTGCACCGGCCACGTCGCCGACGTCCGGCTGGGCGAGGCGCTTCAGGGGCTACGGCGGGTCTGCGCCGACGTACGCTTCCTCGGCTCCTATCCCCGTCACCGGTGGAGCGGGACCGAGGGCGAGCAGCCGGTGCCCGCCCCGGCCGGTCTCTCCGACGCCGACTACGCCGACGCCGCGGCCTGGCTCGCCCGGCTCAGGGCCGGCGAGCTGAGCTGAGTCGGCTCACCGGAACAGGCCGCCGAGCACCCCACCCTGATCCTGCTGACCACTGCCCATGATCGGCGGTTCCTCGGACGGCTGGACGACGACGAAGCCCTGCCCCGCGAAGCTCATCGTGTACGCCTCGCCGGTGGTACGGCCCAGCAGCGTGCCCAATCCGAGCTGGTCGGCTCGGTGGTAGCCGGTCTGCAACCCGGCCGACCAGCAGACCGCCGCCTGCGGATCCACATAGGTGGGCGCGTCGACGGCGAGCACCACCGGGGTGCCGCGGGTGGTCACGGCGATCCGGCCGTGACCGGTGAAGACGCAGTTGAACAGGCCCGTCGAGGCCATGCCCGCCCCGCCGACCATCTTGATGTCGTACTGGAGGCTGGGGTCGAAGGCCAGCACGCTGGAGCCGTTGATGGACAGCGCGTCGCCCGGTTCGAGGTCGATGATGTGTACGTCCTTGGCGAAGTCGGCCAGGAAGACGTCACCCTGGCCGGTGAGCTTCATCAGCGGCACGCCTTCGCCGGTGAGCTTCTGCTTGAGGAAGTTACCCAGCCCGCCGGAGCCGAGCGCCTGGAACTGCACATGCCCCTGGTACGCGACCATCGAACCGACGCGGGCCAGCATCTCGCCGTTGAGCTCGATCTTCAGCATCTTGGAGTTCTGGAGCCGCATGCCGGGCTGTGCGGACTCCTGCTCCAGGTTCGCCGCTGAGAACAGTTCGCTGCGCATGTCTTCCTCCGTACTCGGCCGTGCCTGGTCGAGACGATAGGTCAGCTGCGCAAACCGTCAACCCCACCCGAGGTCGTGCAGGCGCTCGTCGTCGATGCCGAAGTGGTGGGCGATCTCGTGCACCACGGTCACCGCCACCTCCTCGACGACGTCGTCCTCGGTGTCACAGATCCGCAGGATCGGGTTGCGGTAGATCAGAATGCGGTCCGGCAGGACACCTGCGTAGTCCCACCCCCGGTCGGTCAACGCGTGTCCCTCGTACAGGCCGAGCAGATCCTCCCCCGGCGGCGGATCGTCCTCCACCAGGATCACCACGTTGCTCATCAGCGCCAGCAGTTCCTCCGGAACCTCGTCCAGCGCCTCCCCCACCAGTTCCTCGAACCGCTCCCGCTCCATCTCCACCGCCACGTCACCATTCTCCCCCACCCCCAACCCACCCCCACCCCGCGATCTTGCACTTTTCGTCGCCGCATAACGGGACGTAAGCCTCATCTCGTCGACCGAAAGTGCAAGATCGCGGCGGTCAGAGGGGTGGGGGTCAGGAGGAGAGGTGGGTGGTGAGGGTGATTTCGGCGCCGGGGGAGAGGAGGCGGGAGATGGGGCAGTTCTGCTTGGCGGTCTCGGCCAGCTCGGCGAAGCGCGCCTCGTCGATGCCGGGAACGACACCGACGGTCTCCAGCGCGATGCGGGTCACGGTGAAGCCCGCGTCGGTCTTGTCCAGGTGCACCTTCGCGGTGGTCTCCACGGAGGTCGGCGTCGTGCCGGCGTCGGCGAGGGCCTTGGAGAAGGCCATCGAGAAGCAGCCGGCGTGCGCGGCGCCGATCAGCTCCTCGGGGTTGGTGCCCTCACCCTCCTCGAAGCGGGACTTGAAGGAGTAGTTGCCCTCCAGTCCCCCCTTGCCCGTGCGAATGGTGCCGGACCCTTCGGGGAGGTTGCCCTGCCAGCGTGCGGAAGCGGTACGAATAGGCATGCAGCTGACGCTAGTCGAACGCGCACCCGCCAGGCGACCGACCCCGCCTGCTGCGTCCACGTTCCCCGGTGGGAGAGGCGGGCTGTGCCAGAATTCGTCACAGACCCCACCCTGGGCACGCAGCTGAGCCACGAGCACGCAGCAGGCCACGAGCAGGCAGCCCGGCCACAAGGAGGCGCAGCGGTGACCCATGACCTCCCCATCCCCCGCCAGGAGGACCGCTCCGAGAGCAGCAGCGTCCTCGAGTGGGGCACGGAGGACGAGCAGACCACCAGTACGAGCCGGTGGCGCTCGGCCCTCGGCGGCCTCGGCCACGACCACCGGGTGCCGCTGCTGCTCGGCGGGCTCGGTGTCGCCGCCACCCTCGCCTCCCTGCTCGGCGAATGGGTCACCGTCACCCTGCCCACCGGCAGCGAGCGGATCGAGCTGCCGAGCAGCGTGTCCGAGGTCGGCGGTCTGGGCGTCGGCTACCTGGTCGGGATGCTGATGCTCGGCGTCGCGGTGGCCCTCGCGCTGCGTGGCACCGCCGCCGTACGCGCCAACGCCCGGGTCGCCGGCCTCGCTCTGGCCGTGGGTCTGGTCGCCGTACTGGTGGCCACCGCCGTTTCCCTCGAAGACGGCGGCAACCGAGCGGCGTTGGCCTACTCCACCGAGGATGGATTCGCCGTCGAGCTGGGACGAGGTCTGGTCGCGGCCTTCGCCGCCGTCCTGCTGTTCGTCGCCGCCCTCGCCCGCACCACCACCGGGCCGGAGGGTGCGACAAGCGAGCCGGGTCGACGTCAGCCCCGCCCCCGCCGCCAGTTCGATGCCACCGACGAGGACGAGGACCGGCGGCCGATCGACATCACCGTCAGCCCCACCGTTCCCTTCGCCCGCGAGCCCTGAGTCGACCGAGCGGTCCCCACACTGCTCCGGCGGCCACCGGACGTTGAGCGGCAGCTCTTCCGCTCGCCGTATCCGATTCGCCTGGAAGCCGTGGTTGCCACCCGTTCCACGAGGTACGGTTGCTGCCCGCCGTCACGCCGGGTCGCCACCTGACGACCGGAAACGGCTGGCTGCGACGGCGGTGGGCGAAGGAGGAAAAATGACGCGCCCGGGCCTGCCCAAGCTGATCGCCACCGACCTCGACGGGACGCTCGTGCGCAGCGACGACACCGTGTCGGCGTACACCCATGAGGTTCTGGACCGGGTGCGTGCGGCCGGGATTCCGGTGGTCGGCGCCACCGGCCGGGGCCCACGGCTGACCGAGTTGACCCGCAACGACATCCGCGCCGCGGACTTCCTGGTGATGGCCGGTGGCGGCCGGGTGGTCGACCAGAGCGACCCGGCCGGGCCGGTGGTGCTGCGCGACGAACGGCTCTCCAGCGAGGTGCTGGCCACCCTGCTGGCCGACCTGGAAGCCGCGGTCGGCCCGCTGACGGTGATGGTCGAGGCTTCCGACGAGCACGACGCCCCCCTGTGGGGCGACTACCACCCGGCCTGGCCGTATCAGGACCGGTTCGAGGTACGCACCCGCGACGAATGCCTGGCCGGAGACGTGATCAAGGCGTTCGCGCGGACCGCCGACCACCATGTCGACGAGTTGCTGGCGGCCGCCAGGGAGATCATCCCGCCGCACCTGGCCGCGCTCACCCAGGCCGGGCTCGGCTTCATCGAGATCAGCCCGTCAGGGGTGGACAAGGCGACCGGGCTGAGCGTGGTGGCGCAGAGCCTCGGCGTCGACCCGGCCGAGGTGCTGGTCTTCGGTGACATGCCGAACGACCTGCCGATGTTCGAGTGGGCCGGCTGGGCACGGGTGGCGGTGGCGAACGCCCACGCCGAGTTGCGTGCCGTGGCCGACGACGTGACCCTGCGCAACGACGACGACGGGGTGGCGGTCTACCTCGACCGGCTACTGTCCAGGTGATGGAGGCACTCCCACGCCTGGTCGCCAGCGACATCGACGGCACGCTGCTGCGCGACGACGCGACGCTCAGCGCCCACACCGCCGAGGTGCTGGCCCGGATCTCCGCCCGGGGCACGCCCGTCGTGCTGGTCACCGGCCGACCGATCCGCTGGCTGAAACTGGTGTACGACCAACTGGCCGAGCCGGTGCCCGCAGTCTGCGCCAACGGTGCGGTGGTCTACGACCCGGTGAACGACGAGGTGCTGCGCGCCGATCCGCTGGCCCCCGATCTGCTCGCCGAGGTGGCCCGCCGGCTGCGCGCCGAGGTGCCCGGGGTGAGCTTCGCGGTCGAGATCGCCGACAGCCGGCAGATGCGGCACGAGGCGCACTACCCGATGCGCTGGGACGCCGACGACACGGCGATCCGGGTCGTGGCGACTCCGGACGAGCTGCACTCGCTGCCGGCGGTGAAGCTACTGGTGCGGGCCGAGGAGCAGCAGGATCCCGACCGGTTCACCGAGTTGGTCGCCGCCGCGCTCGCCGGACTGGCCGAGGCCACCCACTCCTCGCGGTCCGGCCTGGTGGAGATCTCGGCGGCCGGGGTGACCAAGGCGGCCGGTCTCGCGTGGTACTGCCACCGGCTCGGCATCGAGGCTGACGAGGTGCTGGCCTTCGGCGACATGCCCAACGACGTACCCCTGCTGACCTGGGCCGGCCGGGCGGTGGCGGTGGCCAACGCGCACCCCGCCGTACGGGAGATCGCCGACGAGGTCACCGCGGCGAACTCGGTCGACGGGGTGGCGGCGTACCTGGAGAAGGTCTTCGGGGTGGACTGACGGCTGCGGGGCGCGGCACGCCGCACCCCGCAGCGATCGTCAGAGGTACTGGCCGGTGCTGTGGCCCTCGCCGCCCGGCACCTGGCCCAGGCCGGGCATGCCCGGCAGGGCCGCTCCGCCCGGCCCGCTCGGCAACGCCTGTCGGCCGGAGCGCATCTGCTCCAACTGCACCCGGGCGGCCATCTGCTGGGCGACCAGGGCGGCCTGGATGCCGTGGAACAGCCCTTCCAGCCAGCCGACCAGCTGGGCATGGGCGATCCGCAGTTCACCCTCGGTCGGGGCCTGGTCCTCGGTGAACGGCAGCGAGAGTCGCTCCAGCTCCTCGCGCAGCTCGGGCGCCAGCCCTTCCTTGAGCTCGACGATCGACCGCTCGTGGATCTCCCGCATCCGATGCCGGCTGGCGTCGTCCAGCGGCGCGGACTTGACCTCCTCCAGCAGCTGCTTGATCATGCTGCCGATCCGCATCACCTTCGCCGGCTGCTCGACCAGGCGAGTGGGGTCCTCACCCTGGCCGTCGTCGGTCTGCACGGTGCCGACGGGTCGGCCGTCCGGGCCGACCACCACCACGGTGCCCGAGTGCCCGGCGCCGTCCCGGCCAGGCTCGTCGTTCTGTCCAGCGGTACGCGCTTCGGTCATGGCATCCATCTTGACTCAGCCACCCCCGTCGTCGCCTGCCGGCCCGGCCGAGAAGGTGCGATGGACCCGTCCGGTCGGCCGCCGACCAGCCGCGCTACCGTCGGCCGATGTCGCCCGATCCCCGCGCCGTGCTCAGCCGACCCGCGCCCGAGCCGGACCTCACCGTCGCCTACGGCGAGCATCCCGACCAGGTCGCCGATCTGCGCCGCCCGCCCGGCGCGGCCGTGCCCCGCCCACTGGTGATCGTGGTGCACGGCGGTTTCTGGCGCGTGGAGTACGACCGGCGGCACACCGACTCGCTGGCCGTCGGGCTGGCCCGGCTCGGCTTTCCGGTGGCACAACTGGAGTACCGCCGGACCGGGCAACCCGGTGGTGGCTGGCCCGGCACGCTGACCGACGTCCGCTCCGGGGTGTCCGCACTGCCGGGGCTGGCCGCCGCTGCGCTGCCCGGTCAGGTCGCGCCGGTGCCGCCGATCCTGGTCGGCCACTCGGCCGGCGGTCATCTCGCGCTGCACACCGCGACGCACTCACCGCAGGACGTCGGCGGGGTGCTCGCGCTCGCCCCGGTCGTCGACCTGGCCGAGGCGTACCGGCTGGATCTGGACGCCGGCGCGGTGGCGGCGTTGTTGGGTGGTGGGCCGGCCGATGTGCCCGATCGCTACGAGGTCGCTGACCCGCGAATCACCCCGCCTCCCTCAACACGGACGGTAGTGATTCATGGCACCCTGGATCAGCACGTTCCGGTCGACATGAGCAGGGCGTACGTGCAAGCCGCACAGGCGCTAGGTGCGGATATGCACCTTGTCGAGCTGCCCGACTGCGAACATTTCGGGCTCATCGACCCGGAGTCTCCGGCCTGGCCGCAGGTTACCGCCGCGTTCCGTTCTCTTGTTGAAGATCATTAACCATTGACGCAGCGTCGCTAAGCAGGTAGAACGCCGGAGGGGCGGGAGGCCCCGGCAGTACATCCGAAGGGAACCCGGTGTCGCAGATGAACCGTAGGCGGACACTCCAGATGCTGGCCGCGCTCGGCGCGGGCGGCCTCGCCGCCGGATGTGCCTCGGACGCCGAGGAGCCCGCGAAGCCGAAGAGTCCGGTCAAGGTCGGGCTCGTCGCACCGCAGTCCGGAGTCGGCAAGGCCGTCGGTGACGAGTTGCGTAACGGCTTCCAGCTCTATCTGGATCTCAACGAGGGCCGACTCGGCGGCCATCCGGTAAACCTGCTCGTCGCCGACGAGGGTGACACCGTCAAGTCCGGTCAGGCCGCCGTCGACGGACTGCTCAAACAGGGCGTGCTCGCACTGACCGGAGTCGCCTCCTCGGCGGTCATGTTCGGCATCCGGGACACCATCGAGCAGGCCCGGGTGCCGCTGATCGGTTCCAACGCCTCGCCCTCCAGCCTCCAGAGCGTCGTCTACATCTGGCGCACCTCGTACGTGCTCGACGAGGCGGGCCGGGCGCTCGGCCGCTACCTGCGGGACGCGTTGGGCCCCGACGACCGGATGGCGATCGTCATGCCGGAGTCGGCCGTCGGCGGCGACGACGTGCTGCTCGGCTTCCGCCAGGAGTTCGGCGAATCCGACCCGCGCATCGCGGATCAGGTCATCTTCACCACCAACAACGCGAACCCGGGTAAGGGTGCCTTCGTCCGGGACATCGACCGCGCGTTGAGCCGCAACCCGTCGGCCGTCTTCTGCTTCTACTCCGGCCCGGCGGCGGCGGAGTTCATCATGCAGCTCCGCGACGCCGGCTTCCAGGGCGGCATCTACGCTCCCGGGTTCCTCACCGAGGGCACCGTGCTGGAGAGCGTCAGACCGGCCAACGACGCCCTGGGCATCCGCACCGCGTTGAACTACTCCGCCGACCTGAACAACGCCGCCAACCGTCGGTTCGCCTCGGCGTACCGCAAGAAGCACAGCGCCTCGCCGACCACCTACGCGATGGCCTCGTACGACGCGGCGAAGGTGCTCGACCAGGCGATCCGCCTGGCCGGCGAGGACCCCACCCCGCAGACGGTCAACCTGGCGCTGGGCCGCATCGGTCAGATCGACAGCCCGCGCGGTGCCTGGCAGTTCAACCAGCCGCGTACCCCGCAGCAGAAGTGGTACCTGCGGGAGGTTCAGCACGACGGCCAGGTGTTGTCGAACGTGATGGTCAGCGAGCTGGCCACGCTGGGCTGACCACGCCGGGCTGACCACGCTGGGTTGGCCACCCCGGTTCATCGCCGCGACGAGCAGGGTCGGCGACCCTGCTCGTCGTCCGCTCAGTGCCGCAACTCGGCGATGCAGCACTTCACGCTACCGCCGCCCTTCTTCAGCTCGGCCAACTCCACCGGCACCGGTGTGTAGCCGGCCGCCTTGAGCCGCCCGGCCAGCCGGGTCGCCTCGCTGTTGAGCACCACGTTCGCGCCGTCGCTGACCAGGTTGAGTCCGAAGGCGAGGACGTCCTCCGCCTCCGCCAGCACCGCGTCCGGGAAGAGTTGGGCGAGCACCTTCTGGCCGGCCGTGGAGAAGGCCCCCGGGTAGTAGACGATGTTGCCGTCGTCGATCGAGGCGAGAGCCACGTCCAGGTGGTAGAAGCGCGGGTCGACCAGCCGCAGCGAGATCACCGGGCGGCCCAGCGCCTCCTGCGCCTCGGCGTGCGCGGCCAGTTCGGTACGGAATCCGTACCCGGCGAGGATCAGCCCACCGTGCGCCTCCGGCAGGTACGCGAAATCGCCCTCGCCCTCGTTCGTCTCGTTGGGCGCAATGAACCGCCAGCCCTGCGCCTCGTAGAACGCCCGGTGTGCCGCCGCCTCGGCGGTGCGCTGGTGGTGCTTGAACCGGGCACCGTAGACCGTCCCGTCGACGCTGAACGCGCCGTTGGCGGCGTAGACCATGTCGGGCAGTCCGGGCTCGGGAGCCAGCAGGTGCACCTCGTGCCCCAGACCGACAAGGGTCTCCCGCAGGCGGTCCCACTGCTTGACGGCCAACTCCGGGTCTACCGGAATGGTCACGTCCATCCACGGGTTGATCGCGTACTCGACCGCGAAATGCTCCGGTGAGCACATGAGGTATGTCCGCTTTCGCGGCACTCGCTGCTGGTCCACGATCACTAAGAGTAGGTAGGCTCAGACTTTCGTAACAGCCACGACCATTGCTTCTCAGGAGCGGAACGTTGCAGATCGACGCGGTTGACCAGCGAATCATTGCATTGCTCGTCGCTGATGCCCGTGCCTCGTACGCGGATATCGGCACCCGGGTCTCACTCTCCGCTCCAGCCGTCAAGCGACGGGTGGACCGACTGCGTGCCGCCGGGGTCATCCGGGGATTCACCGCCATCGTCGACCCGGCGTCGGTCGGCTGGACCACCGAGGCGTTCGTCGAGCTGTTCTGCGCCGGCCGCACCACCCCGGCACAGATCGGCGCCGCGGTGCGCCGCCATCCCGAGGTGGTCGGGGCGTACACGGTCTCCGGGGAGGCCGACGCGCTCGTGCACCTGCGGGCCGCCGACATCGCCCACCTTGAACAGGCGTTGGAGCGGTTGCGGGCGGAGGGTTTCGTGACCTCCAGCCGCAGCACCATCGTGCTCTCCCGGCTTGTCGAGTCCCCCGGCGTCGGCCCGTCGATCAGCTGACCGTCGGTCAGGATCTCGCGGCCGGTGCGGAACCGGACGACGACCGGCGGCGTCGAAGCCGACATGATGCGGGCAAACAGAGTCGTCGCGGTCGGCAGCACCCTTGTCGCGTTGACCCTGCTCGCCGGCAGTACGGCCGGTCCGAACCCGGTCCGGCCGACCGGGTCGGTGATGGTTCCGGTGGCCGCCCTGACCTCGTTCGACTCCTGCGCCGACGCCCTGACCGAACTGCGCGCCGCGGCCCGCGACTCGGTGGGGCCGTACGGCTTCGAGGACGGCACGCTGTTGAGTGCCCGGACGGCCGTCGCGGCCGGGGCAGAGGGAGCTTCCGGTTACGCCGCGCCTGACCACTCGAAGACCAACAACCATGAAGCCGACGCGGACGAGCCGGACGTGGTGAAGACCGACGGCCGACGGATCGTCACGGTCACCTCCGGCGTGCTGCGGGTGATCGACCCGGCCAGCCGACGGATCACCGGCCTACTCGACCTGCCCGGCGCGCAGGAGGGCGCCTACTGGGGCTCGTACCGGCTGCTGCTGCACGGCGACCGGGCGCTGGTGCTGGCCGACGGGTCGCCGTTCGTCGCGGTGGACCGAGCCTGGCCGGAACCGCCGGTCGAATCGGCCCGCCTGTTCCTGGTCGACCTGGCCGGTGCGCCCGCGGTGCTCGGCTCGTACCGGATCGAGGGCAGCCTGCTCGACGGCCGGCTGACCGGCGACACCGCGCGGGTGGTGGTCCGCACCGCACCCCGGATCGAGTTCCCGCTCGACGCGACCGGCAGCGACCGGGCCCGAACCCGGCAGAACCGCGCGATCATCGACCGGGCCGGGATCGAGTCCTGGCTGCCGGAGTACGAGTGGACGGCCGGCGACGAGCGGCACACCGGTCGGGTCGACTGCGATCGACTCAGCCGTCCGAAGCGGATGACCGGCACCTCGCTGCTCACCGTGCTCAGCTTCGACCTCGCCGCCGACCGGCTGGGCGCGGGCGACGCGGTCAGCGTCGCCGCCGACGCGACCACCGTCTACGGCACGGCGCGAAGCCTCTACCTCGCCGGTCAGCAGCCACAACCGGGAATGGGCCTGCTCCGCTGGCGACCCACCGTCCGCGACCAGGTCACCGAGATCTACCAGTTCGACACCAGCGAGCCGGGTCGTCCCCGCTACCTCGCCGCCGGCACCGTGCCGGGCTGGCTGATCAACCAGTACGCGCTCTCCGAATGGGACGGGCACCTGCGGGTGGCCACCACCGTCGGTGACGTCTGGGGCGAGGAACGCCGATCCGAGTCGACCGTACGGGTGCTGCGCCGCGACGGCGGTTCGCTCGTACCGGTCGGTGCGGTCGGTGGGCTCGGACGCGGCGAACGCATCTACTCCGTGCGGTACCTCGGGCCCGTCGCGTACGTGGTGACCTTCCGGCAGACCGACCCGCTCTACTCACTCGACCTGACCGACCCGACGAAGCCGCTGGTGACCGGCGAGCTGAAGATCACCGGCTATTCCGCGTACCTGCATCCGCTGCCCGACGGGCGGCTGCTCGGCGTGGGTCAGGAGGCCGACGGACAGGGCCGCACCGAGGGCGTCCAGGTGTCCCTCTTCGACGTCCGGAACCCGGCCCGGCCGACCCGACTGGATCAGTGGCACCTACCGTCCGGCTGGTCCGCCGCCGAGCACGACCCACACGCCTTCCTGTACTGGCCGGCCACCGGCCTGGTGGTGCTGCCGGTGGACACCGGCCTACGGCTGCTGCGGGTCAGCGCCGACCGGATCAGCGAGATCGGTCAGGTCACCCACCCGACCGCCACGACGGACAGCGACCGGGCCTGGCGGCGACCGGACGTACAGCGTGCACTGGTGATCGGCGACGTGCTCTGGACCGTCTCCGAAGCGGGCCTGCGGGCCTCCGATCCGGCCACGGCCCAGAGCCTCGGCTGGATCCCGACGACCTGAATCACCCTCCCCCGAGGGGTGGGGCCCGGTATCTGGGGATCTCCGGGCCCCACCTCTTGACCTCGACGGCGCCCGACCTGACCTCGATGGCACCTCGACTTGGTCTCGACGGCGCCTCGACTTGATCTCGACGGCGGGCTCAGAGGTACATGCCGGTGCGGTGCTCACCCCGCCCCGGCTTGTCCCCCTCGCCGAAGAAGCGCTTGCCGCCGAACTCACCGTGCAGCCGGTCGTCCAACTCGTCGGCCAAGCCGGTCATCACCTGCACGGCGAGCATCAGGTGGGTGGGCTGGAAGTTGCGGCCGAAGACCGGGATCGACGCCCAGACGGTGTCGTCGGCACAGTAGAGCCGGCCGATCGGCATCCGGTTGGTCAACTCGGAGAGCTTGACGTAGAGCCGCTCGGTGGGCTCGACCTCGGTGAGGACCGGGGAGAAGACGTCGACCAGCGGCGGGTTGTCGCGTACCCGGACGAAGACCATCGCCGAGCCGGCACGGATGTTGATGTCGCCGTCGGAATCGACCTGGACCCGGTCGGAGTCGGACTTCAGCATTGTCGACACCACCGTCCGGACCCGCTCGGCCAACTCCAGCACCTCGGTGTCCGCGCCGGAGTCAGCGGTGTCCGCCAGCGCCTGCGCCAGATCGGTCTCGATTTCCCGGCCGGTACCGAACTCGCCGCGTGCGGTGCCCAGTGGCGCACCGGCAAGCGGCTCACCCTCCGCGTCGACGATCAGGTAGACCAGGAACGCCGGGTGCGGCGCACCGTAGATGTCGCGCAGCGTACGCGAGATCAGGGCGGCCAGCCGGCTGCTCTCGGTCACCGCGCAGTGCAGGCCGAACTGGTCACCGGAGCCCTCCAGCACCCCCGGCGGCGACCAGCCCAGCGCGACCATGTCAGCCACCGCCGACCGGTCCAGCCGGTAGCCCTGCGGCAGGGTCGCGTTGCCCACCGCCCGCGCCGTCAACGCACCGTCCTCGGTGACGTCGACGCTGACGGAGTAGACGGCATCGTCGATACCGGAGGCCATCGGGTCGAGGGTCAACTCCACGTGGGCCCCCGGTGGCAGGGCCGCCAGCCGGTCGGCCAGTGCCCGGGCGAACTCCCGCCACGCATGGGTCACCTTCGCCCGTAGGTCGGCCGTGCTCGGCTCATCGAGCAGAATCGACTCGTGGTGTGCCGGCGTACCGGGCGGTGCCGAGGGGTGGTCTGCCGTCATGATCGCCTCCGTCCGTTCCGGCCACCCTACCGAGCCCGCCGTCTACAGGGATCAGCCCGGACCGTGATCGGACACCGCTCACGCGGTCAGCGGTCGCCGCCCAACTCGACGGGCCAGGTGCCGGCCAACTCGGTCAGCCGGGCAGCTGCCACGGCGGGATCCGCACCCCGGCCGACCGCCAGACCGAGCAGGTAGGCGGTGACCGGTGCACCCGGCCGGAGCACCTGATGGGCCACGTCCCGGGCCAGGTCGAGCACGGGTTGTACCGGCACGTCGGCCGGGTCGACACCCAACTCGGCGCAGGCCGCCGTGAGCCAGTCGTCCATCACCGTCATCGCGACCACTCCTCCGCCTGCCGCAGGTCCCGCTCAGTGTCGCAGTCGAACCAGGGCGCAGGGCCGTCACCGGTCCAGGTCAGCTCGCGTACGGCGAGGTCGGCGAGCAGTTCCCGCAACGCGGCTCCGGCCAGATCGCCCCGTCGAACGGTCAACCGGTCCAGGGCTGAGCGCAGCGCCGCGGGCCGCCACACCCCACAGAGCAACTGCCGCCGCCCGTCCTCGTCCACGAAACAGACTCCGTCGACAGGTGGCTCGCTGCTCGACGCGGCAGGTGGGGCGCTGCTCGACGCGGACGGTTCGGCGCTGCTCGGCCCGGCGGGTGGGGCGTCGAGGTGACGCAGCAGTTCACCGACGGCGGACCGGGTCAGCAGCGGCAGGTCGGCCGCGAGCAGGGCGACGGCCGGCACGTCAGCGTGGAGCAGGGCCAGCCCGGCTGCGGTGGCGGCCACCGGCCCACCGCCCGGTGGCGACTCGCGGGTCAGTCGTACACCCGCCGGGGCCGGTCCGGGCCCGACCAGGATCCGAGGCGACGCGTCGGCGACCGCCGCGAGCACCCGCTCCCGCATCGGCACACCGCCGACGGGCAGCGCCGGCTTGTCCAGTCCGCCCAGCCGGCGGGCCGCACCGCCGGCGAGCACCACCGCCGCGTACGCGCTCACCGGGCCACCGTAACGCCACGCACTTCCCAGGGCTGGTCGGGCCGGGGCGCGGCGGTCGGGGCAGGATGGTGGGGTGGGACGTGCTGCTGACCGCCGCGTGGTGCTCCGCGTGGACCTCGACGCCACCGCCGACGGGCGCACACTGACCCGTCGGCCGGACACCCTCGCCGCCGAGGAACCGCTGGAGATCCGGGTCGGTGCGGCCGGGCCGGGTCGCCGCCGCCCGCTGTCGGTCACCATGCGTACCCCCGGCGCGGACCTGGACCTGGCGCTCGGTTTCCTGTTCGCCGAAGGACTGATCCGGTCGGCGGACGACGTGTCGACCGCACAACTGTGTGCCGGCGCGGAGACCCCGAACACCTACAACGTGGTCGACGTGGCGCTTGCACCCGGCGTGCCGGAGCCGGCTGCCGAGGCGAGCCGCCAGTTCACGACCACGAGCGCCTGCGGGGTCTGCGGCAAGGAGAGCATCGAGGCGGTGCGGACCCGGTCGATGTTCGAGGTGGCGGGCGACCCGCTCACCGTGCCGGCGGAGTTGCTGGCCGAGTTGCCGCAGCGGCTGCGCGCCGGGCAGCGGGGCTTCGACCGTACCGGCGGGCTGCACGCCGCAGGGCTGTTCACCGCCGACGGTGACCTGGTGGTGCTGCGCGAGGACGTGGGCCGGCACAACGCGGTGGACAAGGTCATCGGCTGGGCGGTACGCGAACGGCGACTGCCGCTGGCCGGGCACGTCCTGCTCGTCTCCGGACGGGCCAGCTTCGAGCTGACCCAGAAGGCGTGGATGGCCGGTGTGCCGCTGCTCGCGGCGGTCTCGGCACCGAGCACCCTCGCGGTCGATCTCGCTGCCGAGGCCGGGATGACCCTTGTCGGTTTCCTGCGCGGCCGGACCATGAACGTCTACACCGGCCCGCACCGGGTGAGCGCCTGACGCGAGCATTAAGCGGCTCGCGAGCATTCAGCGGCTCGCGAGCATTCAGCGGCTCGCGAGCGGCTCATGGTCGCTCAGCGGTTCGCGAGCAGCTCGAACAGCCCCAGCCGGACGGCGGCGTCCCGGGCTATCAGGAAGCCGGCGATGCCCAGGACCCAGCCGAGCATGCTCCCGGACGACCTGACGATCCACGCGTTGAGTCGGGCGAGGACCGGCTCGACCAGCCTCGGCCAGGCCAGTCGCGCACCCAGCAACACCACCGCCGGCAGCACCATGACCAGGCAGTATCCACCGAGCAGGGCGACCACCGCCGGCACGTCCAGCCCCGAGGTGCTCAACAGACCGAGGGCACCCAGATACGGCAGCATGGTCGCCACCTCGGCCAACGCGGCGAACAACGCCAACCCGACCAGCCAGCGCCCGGACGAGTCACCGGCGGTGACCCGATCCCGCCAGCGCAGCACCCGACCGGTCCCGGCGCCGCGCTTGCCGTCGTACCGGAAGCTCACCAGCAGCAGGCCGACCCCGAACACCAGCTGTGCCCAGATGACCGGCCGGTTGTCCAGCGCTCCGCCCAGCACGTCGGCCAGGCCGCTGCCGCCGAAGTAGAGCGCCAGCCCCACCACGAGATAGAACCCGGCGATGGTGCCCAGGTAGGTCAGGATCCGCCGGCCGCTGACCGGGCCGGGTGCCAGCAGCAGCCACACCGGGATGAACAACGTGCCGATGCTGGTGCTGTCGATCAGGGCGAGCCCGACGAGCGAGAGCAGCAGTGCAACGCTCATGCGCCCCCCGACGCCGCCCGGAACATCCGCCGATTATCCGGCGTCGCGGTCCACCCCGCTGCCCCGGTCAGATGTGTCATCGCCGACGGGGGCGCGACTTGCGCCGCTCTCGGCGGGGTGCCACCACCGGCCCGTCGGCCGGCCACCCGTCGAGCCGGGACGGCGGCACGCCGCGACGCAGCAGGTCGTCGATCAGCAGGGCGAGTGAGTATTCCGGATGCACGGCCAGCACCCGTTCCAACGCCACCGCCGCCAGGGCGCCCTGCCCGGCCCGCCAGGCGGCGAAGGCCAGCAGCGCCCCCGGAGCCGCGATCAGATCCGGTTCGACGCGACGCAGCAACTCCGTCCAGAACGCCACGTCCTCGTCCCGGCCATCGGTGCGCTCCCAGGCGTGGTCGCGTACCGGAAGGTGGGTCAGCAGCAGGCACAGCCAGGCGACCTCGTCGTCGGTGAGCTGCGCACCACGGTCGTGCCGACGCCGGGCGGCACGGTACGCCGCCACACCCGCCGCCCGCAGTGCCCGCGCGCCGAGCAGATCCGCCGGGGGTGCCGCCGCCAGCAACCCGGTCAGCCGCTGCTCGGCCCGCTTCGCGGCGTGCCGGGCCGCTGCCCCGCCGATCGGGGCGAGCTGAGCGGCGAGCGCCGCCCGGTCGGGCAGGGCGACCTGGCCGGCGAAGACGGCCGCCGCCGGCACCGCGCTGCCCTGCGGGTCGTACGCGGTTCCCTCCGGCGGGCAGCACTCCGGTTCGGTGCAGAGGTACGACCACCACCGTCCGTCGGTGACCCGCAGCGCGTCGAGCACGGCCAGGCCGGCCTCGGTCAACGCCCCTCGAACCGCGTCGAGCGCCGGGGTCACCCGGGCGGCCGGACCGTACCCGATCACGGTTGCCGAATCGGCGTTCTGCTGAGCGGTGACCGCCGCGATGTGCCCGGCAGCTTCGTCGTGCTCGGTCTCGCCGGGCAGGTCGCCACGGGCGACGAAGACCACCCGGGAGGCCGACAACGCCACCACCACGACGCTGTCGGTCGGATGGAAGCCGAGCAGGTACGGCACCGCGGCGATGAGGTCGGCGGGCGAGCGGACGGTCAGCCGGGGAATCTCCGTCGAGTTCATGGGGCCAGCCTGCGAGCCGAGCGGTACGCGCCGCCGCCCCTGTGGACGACACGCCGGTTATCCACAGCTACTCAGCGTATTTTCCCTGGTCGGCGCAGTTTCGATCCGTCCGCCACCCCCTGCACTACGCACAGGCCCACGGTGCAGGCGTTAATAAGGGGCCCTTCCTCTACCGGAGGCGTTAATAAGGTGCCCTTCCTTCCCGCCGGAGGCGATACCTTGCGGGGCATGGATCTGGCGTATCTGCGGGCGCATCCGGAGCAGCTGCCGACCTTCCTGACCCACCAGCGGATCCGGGAGACGCCGGTCGGCGGCGGCGACATCTGCGCCGCGTCCCGGCTGACGCTCGACGACGGCCACTCGGTCTTCGCGAAGACCTGGCCGGAACGGGCGCAGCAGCCGGTGCCGGAGGGCTTCTTCGCCACCGAGGCGGCCGGGCTGCGCTGGCTGCGGGAGGCCGACACGGTCGCGGTTCCCGAGGTGCTGGTGGCGCTGCCCGACCTGCTCGCCCTGGAGTGGATCGAGCCGGGTGAGCCGAGCGTCGACGCCGCCGAACGCTTCGGCCGGGAACTGGCCGGCCTGCACCGGGCCGGGGCGTCCGCCTTCGGCGCGTCCTGGCCCGGGTTCATCGGGGCCCTGCCGGCGGACAACACCCCGCACGACGGCCCCTGGGCGGACTGGTTCGCCCGGACCAGGCTGCTGCCCTACCTGCGCCGCTCCGTCGACAACCAGGCCCTGGACGGCCGCGCCGCCGGGCTCGTCGAAGAGGTCGTCGCCCAGATCGACGAGTTCGGCGGGGAGGAGCCGCCGGCCCGCATCCACGGCGACCTGTGGCTGGGCAACCTGATCTGGGGAGCCGACGACCGGGTGTGGTTGGTCGACCCGGCCGCGCACGGTGGGCACCGTGAGACCGACCTCGCGCAGCTCGCGCTCTTCGGTGGCCCGCCGCACGGTGCCCGGATCATGGCCGCGTACGACGAGTCCTGGCCGCTGGCCGACGGTTGGCGGCAGCGGGTGCCACTGCACCAGTTGCACCTGATGCTTGTGCACACCGCCTTGTTCGGAGCCGCGTACCGGGATTCGGTCGTCGGGCTGGCCCGCGCCGCCCTGAGCGGGGCCGGGCGCGCTACCGTCGACGGATGAGCGTCGCGCCGCCCGGGGGCCTCCTCGTCGACCGGTACGGCCGGACCGCTCGGGACCTGAGGGTCTCCCTGACCGACAAGTGCAATCTGCGCTGCACGTACTGCATGCCCGCCGAGGGGCTGCCCTGGTTGGCCGGGCCGCAGCTACTGACCGACGACGAGGTGATCCGGCTGGTCCGGCTCGCGGTGCACCGGTTCGGCGTCGACGAGGTCCGGTTCACCGGTGGTGAGCCACTGATCCGTCCGGGTCTGACCGCCATCGTGGCGGCCGTGGCCGCCCTCGACCCGCGTCCCCGCATCTCGTTGACCACGAACGGCATCGGGTTGGCCCGGCTGGCACCGGCGCTGCACGCCGCCGGGTTGGACCGGGTGAACGTCTCGCTGGACACCCTGGATCGTGATCGCTTCCTGCGGCTGACTCGGCGGGACCGCCTCGACGACGTGCTGGCGGGACTGGCCGGGGCGGCGGCCGCCGGGCTCACCCCGGTCAAGGTGAACAGCGTGCTGATGCGCGGCGTCAACGACGACGAGGCACCGGCGTTGCTCCGCTTCGCCCTCGACCACGGCTACGAGTTGCGCTTCATCGAGCAGATGCCGCTGGACGCTCAGCACGGCTGGGACCGGGCGAGCATGGTCACCGCCGAGGAGATCCTGACCACGTTGGGTGGGGCGTACGAGTTGAGCCCGGATCCGACCGGACGCGGCGCGGCCCCGGCGGAGACCTGGCTGATCGACGGCGGTCCGGCCCGGGTCGGGGTGATCGGCACGGTGACCCGTCCGTTCTGCGGCGACTGTGACCGGACCCGGATCACCGCCGACGGTCAGGTCCGCAACTGCCTGTTCGCCACCGAGGAGACGGATCTGCGCGGGGCGCTGCGCGCCGGTGCCGACGACGACGAGCTGGCGCGGCGGTGGTCGGCCGCGACCTGGGGCAAACGGGCCGGTCACGGCATCGACGACCCGAGCTTCCTGCAACCCGCCAGGCCGATGTCGGCCATCGGAGGATGACCATGGCGACCGTCACCGTCCGCTACTTTGCCGGGGCGCGAGCTGCGGCCGGGCTCAGCGAGGAGACCGTTGCGGCGGGCCGTACGCTCGACGGGTTGTTGACCGAACTGGCTGAGCGGCACGGTCGGCTGGCCCCTGTGCTTGCCGTGGCAAACTTCTTGGTCGATGGCGTGACCTGTCATGATCGGAACAAGCCGCTGCCGGCCGGAGTGACGATCGACGTCCTGCCTCCCTTCGCCGGCGGCTGAGGGGGACTTCACTCGTGCTCGCGGTACTCGGTTTCGTGGCCACCCTTGCCCTGATCACCGGGCTGATCCACCTTTACCTCTGGAAGCGGCTGGTCAAGGACACCACCAGGCCCGGCCGCTGGCGGCGGATCGGCACGGTCACCGCGGTGGTGCTGGCGCTGCTCGTACCGGCGACGATGATGGGCACCCGCGCCGGGATGTACTGGCTGGCCTGGCCGGGCTACGTCTGGCTCGCGTTGATGTTCTACCTGCTGGTGCTGCTCGTGGTGCTGGAAGTCCCGATGCTGGCGGCCCGCCTGGTGCTGCGCCGTCGCACGGCGGTGGCCGCGCCGGAGCCGGTGCTGGTCGGTCCGGCAAGCACGCCGAGCACGGCGGCCACGACCACCACGGCAGGCACGACCAGCACGGCGGCCACGACCAGCACGGCGGGCACGACCAGCACGGCGGGCACGACCACGGCGACCGACGAGCCGGCGACGCCCGGCACCCCACCGACCGCCGACGAGGCGAGCGAGCCGCCGGCCGCCGGGGCGATCGGGCCGGACCACGATCCGGGGCGCCGGCTGCTGCTGGCCCGAGGTGCCGCGATCTTCGCCGGGCTCACCGCCGCCGGTCTGGTCGGCAGTGGCGTACGCACCGCGATGGGTCCGCCGCGACTGGACCGGGTGCAGATTCCGCTGGCCAAGCTGCCGCGCAGCATGGACGGCCTGCGGATCGCCACCGTCTCCGACATCCACATCGGGCCGCTGCGCGGTCGGATACACACCGAGCGGATCGTCGCCGCGATCAACCGCCTGGACGCCGACCTCGTCGCCGTCGTCGGCGACCTGGTCGACGGTACGGTGGCCGAGTTGGGCGAGGCCGCGGCACCCCTGCGTGATCTGCGGGCCCGGCACGGCAGCTACTTCGTCACCGGCAACCACGAGTACTACTCAGGTGTCGAGGAGTGGGTGGCCGAGGTCGACCGGCTCGGGCTGCGGGTGCTCCAGAACGAGCGGCTGGAGATCGCCACCCGCAACGGTGTACTGGACCTGGCCGGGGTCAACGACGTCAGCGCGGCGGGTACCGGGGTGGCCGCCCCGGCCGACTACGCCGCCGCGCTCGCCGACCGCGACCCGTCCCGCCCGGTGGTGCTGCTGGCACACCAGCCGGTGGCCGCGTTCGAGGCGGCGAAGTACAACGTCGACCTGCAACTGTCCGGCCACACCCACGGCGGCCAGATCGTCCCGTTCAATCTGCTGGTACGGCTCGAACAGCCGGTGGTGTCCGGCCTCGGTGAGGTGGACGGCACGAAGGTGTACGTCACAAACGGCGCCGGCTTCTGGGGCCCGCCGGTCCGGGTCGGCGCGGAGCCACAGATCACTCTCGTGGAGTTGCGCTCGGCATAGCGCACCTCACCTTCGTGCGTGGCGACGCGCGGGAGCGCCACCGGTCGTGGCAGGATGCGGCGTGCCCCCGTTCAGCGCCGTACCCCCCGGTGGCCTGCCGCCCTTCGTCGCGGACCTGCACATCCACTCGAAATACTCGCGAGCGTGCAGCCGTGATCTGACCCTGCCGAATCTCGGCTGGTGGGCGCGACGCAAGGGCATCTCGGTCCTCGGCACCGGCGATTTCACCCACCCTGCCTGGTACGACCATC
This sequence comes from Micromonospora gifhornensis, assembly GCF_016863515.1. Classification (GTDB taxonomy): domain Bacteria; phylum Actinomycetota; class Actinomycetes; order Mycobacteriales; family Micromonosporaceae; genus Micromonospora; species Micromonospora gifhornensis. The sequence continues at coordinate 33,311 of NZ_BOPA01000038.1, read as the reverse complement.
TGCGCGAGACGCTGCATCCGGCCGAGCCCGGCCTGTACCGGCTGTCGGCGGAGATGGAGCGGGACATCGCCCGCCGCCTGCCGCCGAGGCTGGCCAGCGAGGCGGACACCGACCCGGTCCGGTTCATGCTCAGCGTGGAGATCTCGACGATCTACAAGCGGGACGACCGGACCCGCAAGGTGCACCACCTGATCTATCTGCCGGATCTGGACGCGGTGGGGCGGTTCAACGCCGCGCTGGGCCGCATCGGCAACCTGGGCTCGGACGGACGGCCGATCCTCGGCCTGGATTCCCGGGACCTGCTGGAGATCACCCTGGAGGCGAGCCCGGACGGCTACCTGGTCCCGGCGCACATCTGGACCCCGTGGTTCTCCGCGTTGGGCTCGAAGTCCGGCTTCGACGCGATCGCCGACTGCTACGCCGACCTGGCCGAGCACATCTTCGCCGTGGAGACCGGGCTCTCCAGCGACCCGGAGATGAACTGGCGGGTCGGCAGCCTGGACCGTTACCGCCTGGTCTCCAACTCCGACGCGCACTCGCCGCCCGCGCTGGCCCGGGAGGCCACCGTCTTCGCCGCGCCTCGGGACTACTTCGGTATCCGGGACGCGCTGCGCACCGGCGACGGGTTGGCCGGCACCATCGAGTTCTTCCCCGAGGAGGGGAAGTACCACGCCGACGGCCACCGGCTGTGCGGGGTGAACTGGGCACCGGAACGCACCCGGCAGGCCGGGGGGCGGTGCCCGGAGTGCGGCAAGCCGCTCACGGTGGGCGTACTCAGTCGGGTCGAGGAACTGGCCGACCGCCCGCACGGGTACCGGCCGGAGCACGCCCGTGAGGTGACCCATCTGATCCAGCTCGCCGAGATCCTCGGTGAGATCAACAAGGTCGGGCCGCGATCGAAGAAGGTCGAGGGGAAGCTCACCGACCTGGTCGCCGCGCTCGGGCCCGAGTTGGAGATCCTGACCCGTACCCCGTTGGACGAGATCGGCCGGGTCGGCGGGGAGTTGCTCGCCGAGGGCATCGGTCGGCTGCGCCGGGGCGAGGTGCGTCGGGTGCCCGGCTACGACGGCGAGTACGGCGTGATCACGCTGTTCGATCCGGCCGAGTTGAGCAACTCCGGCGCCTCGGGCGGCCAGGAGACACTGTTCGACGTGCCGGTCCCCGCGCAGCGTCGACCCGCCGACGCGGACAAGCCGGTCGCCAAGGTCAAGCGGCCGGCGACCAGGGCAGAACCGAAGCGTCAACCGGCCCCGCCACCGCCGCCGATCGCTCCGCAGCCTTCTCCGCACGAGCCGTTCGAGCCGATGCTCGCCGGCATGGAGGAGGTCGGCACCGGGCTGCTCGACCGGCTCGACGCGATGCAACGGGTCGCCGCCTCGGCCCCCGGTGGTCCGCTGCTGATCGTCGCCGGACCGGGTACCGGCAAGACCCGTACGCTCACCCACCGGATCGCGTACCTCTGTGCCGAGCTGAACGTCTTCCCCGAGCAGTGTCTGGCGATCACCTTCACCCGACGGGCTGCCGAGGAACTTCGGCACCGCCTCGACGGCCTGCTCGGCCCGGTCGCCGAGGACGTCACGGTGGGCACCTTCCACTCGCTCGGGTTGACCATCCTGCGGGAGAACGCCGAGGCAGCGGGCCTGCCGGGCGACTTCCGGATCGCCGACGACGCCGAGCGGGCAGCGGCTCGCGCGGAGGCCGGCGACGACCTGGCCCGGTACACCGGGCTGCTGCGCAAGCAGGGCATGGTCGACCTGGACGAGCTGCTCACAGTGCCGGTCGCGCTGCTGCGCGAGAACCGCAAGCTGGTCCAGCGGTACCGGGACCGCTGGCAGTGGATCTTCGTCGACGAGTACCAGGACGTCGACGCGGTGCAGTACGAGCTGTTGCGGCTGCTCAGCCCCGCCGACGGCAACCTCTGCGCGATCGGCGACCCGGACCAGGCCATCTACTCGTTCCGGGGCGCCGACGTCGGGTACTTCCTGCGCTTCTCGCAGGACTTCACCGACGCCCGGCTGGTCCGGCTCAACCGCAACTACCGGTCCTCCGCGCCGATCCTGGCCGCCGCGGTGCAGGCGATCGCGCCGTCGTCGCTGGTCCGGGGCCGCCGGCTGGATCCGGCCCGGCTCGACCCCGAGGCCCCGCTGGTGGGTCGGTACGCCGCGGCCTCCGTCGCCGACGAGGCCGATTTCGTGGTACGCACCGTCGACGAACTGGTCGGCGGCCTGTCGCACCGGTCACTGGACTCCGGTCGGATCGACGGCCGGTCGACCACGCTGTCCTTCTCCGACATCGCCGTGCTCTACCGGACCGATTCGCAGGCGGCCCCGATCGTGGATGCCCTGTCCCGGGCGAACATTCCGGTGCAGAAGCGCTCGCACGACCGGCTGCGGGACCGACCCGGGGTGCTGGCCATCGCCCGCGAGCTGCGGCACGCCTCGGGCGTGGACGGCGCGCTGCCCGCCCGGGTACGCCTCGCCGGGCAGGTCCTCGCCGAACGCTTCGCCATCCCCACCCTGGACGGTTCCGGCGGGGTCCGCCCGGAGGACGTGCGGACCGCCGTCGACCTGCTCACGCCGCTGGCCCGCCGGTGCGGCGACGACCTGGAGATGTTCCTGTCCCAGCTCGCCACCGGCGCGGAGGTGGACGCCCTCGATCCGCGCGCCGAGGCGGTCACCCTGCTGACCCTGCACGCCGCGAAGGGCCTGGAGTTCCCAGTGGTCTTCCTGGTCGGTGCCGAGGACGGGCTGCTGCCGCTGCGCTGGCCGGGCTCGACGCCCGACGACGACGCGGTCGCCGAGGAACGCCGGTTGTTCTTCGTCGGCCTGACCCGGGCGCAGGATCGGCTCTACGTCAGCCACGCGGCCCGTCGGGTCCGGCACGGCTCGGAGCACGACTGCCGACCGTCGCCGTTCCTTGATGTGATCGATCCGGGTCTGTTCGAGCGACTCGGTGACGTTGACGCACCTCGCCGTCCGAAGGACCGTCAGCTGCGGCTCATCTGACCCACCTGCGAAGAGTTGACCGGCTGCCTTCCGGGCCGAGCCGAGCCGGCGTACGCGCTACCGTGACGTGGGTGACGGAGGAGGGCGTGCATGGCGAACTACGGACCACCGGGCGGCGGCCCGCAACCGTGGCACGAGCCGCGACCCGGCGAGGTGCACGGCCAGGTGTACGGCTCCGGGCAGCCCCACGAACCCGGCCAGGTGTACGACTCCGGCCACGTCTACGGCTCCGGGCAGGTGTACGGCTCCGGCCAGGGCGGCTACGAGGCTGGGCAGGGGTACGGCGCTGGGCAGGGCTATGAAGCTGGGCAGGGGTACGGCGCTGGGCAGGGCTACGAGGCTGGGCAGGGCTATGGCGGGTATCCGCAGGGTGGCCAGGTCCGTCAGGACGACGCGGGGGTGGCTGCGTACGCCGGTCAACCCACGCCACCGCCGGAGCGTCGGCGCGGTCGTACGCCGATGATCGTCGCGCTGGTGGCGGTGCTGGTGTTGGCCGCCGCCGGCGGGGTGGCGTTCTACCTGCTCGGGCAGGACGAGTCGACTCCCGCTGCGGTGGCCGCGCCGACCCAGGATCCGCTGCCGACCGACGATCCGTCCGACGACGAGGAAGACCCCGGGACCGGGGTCCCGGCCGCCAACTCGTCCACCGATCCCCGGTTCGTCGAGCAGGGACAGTGTGTGCGCAACGACGCGCCGACCGGCGGCAAGCCCAAGCTGCTGATCACCGACTGCGAACCCTCGGCGTACGAGGTGTTGCAGCGCTTCGACGGCAAGACCAGCGGGGAGAAGGACGCCGAGGCGAAGTGCGCCAAGGTCGACGGTTACACGAACTGGTACTTCTACGACAGCGAGTTGGACTCGCTCGACTTCGTCCTCTGCCTGAAGCGACGCGGCTGAGTCGACGATCGGCAAAACTAGTGCTGTCTAGCGTGGATGCTAGACAGCACTAGTTTTATGTCGACGGTCGACACGCCGTAGCCTCCTCTACCGATGTCTAGCTCCTTGGCTAGACGGCCCGATACTCTGCGATTCGTGGATCCGGTCCGCAACCCGTACGCTCCGGGCGCCGGTCAGCGCCCGCCCGAACTCGCCGGGCGGGGGCGGGAACTGGACGTCTTCGACATCGTCCTGGAACGGATCGCGCGCGGCCGACCGGAACGCAGCCTGATGCTCACCGGCCTGCGGGGCGTCGGCAAGACCGTACTGCTCAACACGCTTCGATCGCAGGCCATCAACCGGCTCTGGGGCAGCGGCAAGATCGAGGCTCGACCGGATCAGTCGCTGCGCCGACCGATCGCCGCCGCCCTGCACATGGCCGTCCGGGAACTCGCTCCCCGGCACCGGGCACCGGACCGCATCGACGCCTTCCTCGGGGTGCTCAAAGCCTTCGCCCAACGGGGTGCCCCGACCGGCCGGGGCGGTGCCGCCCCGAAGCTGCGGGACCGCTGGCAGCCCGGCATCGACGTACCGGCGGCCAGCGGGCGCGCCGACTCCGGCGACATCGAGATCGACCTGGTGGAGTTGCTCACCGACGCCGCCTCGGTCGCCAGCGACGTCGGCACCGGCGTGGCCATCTTCATCGACGAGATGCAGGATCTCGGGCCGGAGGAGGTCTCCGCGCTCTGCGCCGCCTGCCACGAGCTGTCCCAACTCGGCGCGCCGCTGATCGTGGTCGGCGCAGGCCTGCCGCACCTGCCGGCGGTGCTGAGCGCGGCCAAGTCGTACTCCGAGCGGCTGTTCCGCTACCAACGTATCGACCGGCTCGACCGGATCGCCGCCGACCAGGCACTCTGCGCCCCGGCCGAGCGCGAGGACGTGGAGTACGAGGCGAAGGCGCTCGACCTGCTCTACGAGAAGTCCGGCGGCTACCCGTACTTCGTCCAGGCGTACGGCAAGGCGACCTGGGATCACGCGCCCCGATCACCGATCACCGCCGCCGACGTACGGGTGGCCGCTCCGGAGGCCGAGGCGGAGTTGGCGGTGGGCTTCTTCGGCTCCCGCTTCGAGCGGGCCACCCCGGCGGAACGGGAGTACATGCGGGCGATGGCCGCCCTCTCCCTGGTCGAGGGGGCAGCGGATGGCGGCGGACGGGACGACATGGACGCGGCGGTGCCGACCGCCGAGATCGCCCGCGCCCTCGGTCGTAAGCCCGCCAGCCTCTCCCCGGCCCGCGACGCGCTGATCAAGAAGGGGCTTATCTACTCCGGAGAACGCGGCACTGTCGCCTTCACCGTCCCCCACTTCGGCCGCTACCTGCGCACCCAACCCGCCTGACTGTCGGCCGGCTTCGGTTGAGGGCTTCGGTTGAGGGGTGTCAGGCGGTCGGGCTGCCGGCCTTTGCCAGCTCGACGAAGGAGTGCCAGGCCGCTGGCTCGAAGGCGAGCGCCCCGCCGTCGCGGTCCTTGGTGTCCCGGACGAGGACGATGCCGGGGAGGTTGTCGGCGACCTCGACACAGTTCCCGCCGTTGTTGCCGCTCTTGCTGCTCTTACGCCATTGCGCGCCGGTCATGTCCATGATGCTGCCGCTTCCCTGATCAGCTCCAGGGACTGCGTCCGCGACAGGGCCTCGCCACGGATGCGTTCCCACCTGCGGCCCAGGGTAGCAACGTCCGCAGGGTTATCGATGATCTTCGCCTCGGCCTGGCTGTCGGCGTGACCGAGCACGCTGCCGTCGTCCAGTTCGGCGAGGGTGAAGGGTCCGCCCAGACCGGGGTACATGCCGACCGACGCGGGCACGACGTGGATCGTCGTGGTGGGGTGGGTGCCGCACGCCACCAGGTGCTCACACTGTTCCCGCATCAGGGCCCGGTCACCGTAGGCGGACCGACGCAGCACCAACTCGTCGAGCACCACGACCAGCATCGGTGGGTTGTCCCGCCGCAGGATGGCCTGCCGTTGAAGGCGGGCCTCCACTAATCGTCCGACATCGTCGGTGGTCAGCTTTTCCCCGGCCAGCGTCGCCCGCGCGTACGCCTCGGTCTGAAGCAGACCCGGCACCCAGGTCAGCTCGAACCAGCGCAGCGCCACCGCCTCGCGCTCGATGTCCACCCACCGCCGGAACCACGCCGGCTCGCGCCGCTTGAGAACGTCTGGCCACAGCTCGGTCACCTCGCGACCGAGGACCGCGGCGACCCTCCGGCGTGTCTGCGGACGCGGGATGCGTCCATGGCTCGCCCACCGGGCGGCGGTCTTCGGGTCGACACCGACCTGCGCCGCGAGGGTGTCGGCGGTCTCGCCCGCCTCGGTCATGGCTGCTACAACGGCACGGTTCACTCTGCGGTCCCTCCTGGACGTCCCGGGACACTCAGTCTCCACTCCGATACGGGGTGTATGGGGGACGCAATCGCCGGAAAGGTGGAAATCAGGACGGCGCTGCCAGTGGAGGACCCGAACCCGCTGGTCGCGCTGTCGGGGCCGCCCCGACCCGGCGAGCACCTCCGGGGCGGCCCCTTCCATCTCTGCTGGTAGCCGAGGAGGCACCCGTGTCCGACCGTGATGCCCGGTGACCGGCCGTCGGGAGGACGGGACTCCCCGGGTGAGCCCCGGCGTCTACCTGCTGAACCGGGACGCGTCTCCGCAGTTCCACGTGCCGATCCTGGTCCGCGTGATCCGCGAACTGACCGACCGCCACCCGCCGTACGGCTGGACGTGGATCGACTGCTACCAGCTCGACCGGCACGGAGACGCGACCGAGAAGCGTCAGTTGTTCGTGATGCCGGAGGGGATCCGCCCGGTGCGCGTCGCGCCGGTCCCGTACCCCGCTCGACGCGCTTCGGCGCGGACCAGCCGGTGAGGTGTCCGCACGGGGAACAGTCAGACCTTGGACCAGGGCGGCGGGAAGACGACTTCGCCCTGCGGCGGGGCAGGCTCACCGCTCGTCGACGGCGGCAGCACCAGGGCCTGCCACGGCTCACCAAGCCCCGACCAGGGGCTCGTCAGACCCATCCGGTCGGCCCGGCTGAACCCGAAACGCCTGTAGTACGCCGGGTCGCCGAGCACCACGACCAGTCGCTCACCGAGTTCCGTGGCCGCCTCCAGGCCGGCCTGCACCACGGAGGTGCCGAGCCCGATCCGCTGACGGTGAGGTGCCACCGCCACCGGGCCGAGGGCCAGTGCCGGGGCGGTGTGCTCGTCCGCGCACACGAGGACCCGGGTGAACAGGGCGTAGCCGACGATCTCACCGCCGTACTCGGCGACCATCGCCAGCTCCGGAAGCCAGGCGTCGCCGCCGCGCAGCTCCTCGACGAGCCGTACCTCTGGCGGGGTTGCCACGTCCGGCCGGGCGAAGGCCGCAGCCAGCACCCGACGGACCGCGCCGGTGTCAGCCGGCTCCTCGGGTCGTAGCCGCAGCGTCGTCACGCCGCGAGGTTACCGCCTGTGGCCCGTCCATCCGCGATGGTCGCTGGAATCGGCGCGCCGTCCGTCATCACCCGGTCGATCGAGATCCGCCGTTGTGGCGAGTGACCGCGGCCCGAAGAGGGTATGACTGGTCCATGACGCCCGTACGGTTCCTCGCCCGCGCCATGCTCAGCGGCATCTTCCTGGTCAGCGGCGCTCGCAACTTCACCCAGCCGGAGCGCCTGGTACCCGCAGCCGAGCCCATCACCGATCGAGTGACGCCCCTGCTGCAATGGATTCATCCGAGCATCCCCACCGACACCGCGACGCTGATCCGCGCAAACGCCGCCGTTCAGGTCGGTGCCGGACTGATGCTCGCCACCGGGCGGTTCACCCGGCCGGCGGCGCTGGTCCTGGCGGGCACCCTGGTCCCGGTGACGCTGGCCGGGCATCCATTCTGGCGTCAAGAGGACCCGGCGCAGCGCCACAACCACCAGACTCACTTCCTGAAGAACATCGGTCTCTTCGGTGGGCTGCTGCTCGCCGCCGCCGACACTCAGGGAAAGCCGGGGCTGCGTTGGCGGGCCGGGCACCGCATCGACCACTCTCGACGGTCGGTGAGCCGCGCCGTGCGTACCGCCCGCCGTGAGGCCCGCATCGCCGCCGTGTCCGCAGCCACCGCCCGTCGACTTCCCGGCTGACCTGCGATTACCGGCCCCCACCCCCCGCTAAGGCCGCGAATCACCTGAACCGCCCGCTAGGCGTTAACGCGGTGGAAATGTCAAAAGAATGTGTGGGATCGGACACGGTCGCATAACGCGGGAGGCACTGACGTGAGGCGCCGTTCTAGGCTCCCTACCGGACCTGGACGGGTAGGACGACCTTGGTACGGGGGTGGCCACGCCATGCCGACGAATGTCGGTAGAAGGCTGGACCGCCTCGCCGCAGTCCGTCGCGTAACGCGTGGGATCGATCGAAGAAGAGTCGTACGGACCGGCATCGTGGCCGCCGTCGCCTATGCCGCTTGGCTTGCCATCGGTGCATTCGGGCGGCCGTACAACTTCTTCGACATGAAGATCTACCACGGTGCGGTGGTCTGGTGGGCGAGCGGTCATGAGCTGTACGAGTTTGTCGCACCCGACACCACATTGGGTTTCACCTATCCACCCTTCGCGGGCCTGGCCATGCTGCCCATGGCGCACCTGCCGGTGACCATGGCTGGTCTGGTGAACGCGTTGATGAGCATCGCCGCCCTGGCCGTGGTGCTGGCCGCGCTGCTGCGCCCGATCGTCGACCGGATGGGCTGGCCACTGTGGTACACGGTGGCCATCGCCACGCCGCTGGCGACCGCCATCGAACCGGTCCGGGAGACCCTCGGATACGGGCAGGTCAACCTGCTGCTGTTCGCCCTGATCATGGCGGACATGGTGGCCCTGCGCTGGCGGTCCCGTCGCGGTACGCACCAGGCCGACACCGACGGCCCAGTGCTGCGGTTCATCTACAGCGGCGCCTGGGCCGGCGTGGGCATCGGGCTGGCCACGGCGGTCAAACTGACCCCGGCCCTGTTCATCTTCTATCTGATCATCACTCGACAGTGGCGGGTCGCCTGGACGGCCATCGGTACCACGGTCGGCGTCACCATCGGCAGCTTCGGCATCGTCGGAGCCGAATCCCGGGCCTACTTCGGCAGCGTGCTGTGGCAGACCGAGCGGGTGGGTGCGGCCGACATGACGCCCAACCAGTCGCTGGCCGGGCTCCTGGCCCGACTCTACGACTCGATCGAGACCCCCGGCCTGCTCTGGCTCGCGTTCGCCGTACTGGTGCTCACGCTCGGTCTGTCCCGGGCCGCCAACGCGCACTCCGACGGCGACGAACTGACCGCCTTCACCCTGGTCGGGTTGACCGCCAACGTGATCAGCCCGATCTCCTGGACGCACCACCTCGTCTGGGTGATCCCGGCGATCATCGTGCTGGCCGACGCGGCGATCCGCCGCCGCGACGCGAGTCGGGGACTTGTCGCCCGAGCCACGGCAGGGCCCTACGGCGGCCCTCCGGGAGTGGCCGCGCTACGCCCGCCGATCTGGTACCCGACGTTGACCGGCATCCGGCACGGCATCGCCGCCGTCGGGCTCTACCTGCTCTTCCTGATCTCACCGATCTGGCCGTACGAACATCAGCTGCCGGAAGTCTCGCACTACGCCGACGGCCTGTTCGGCGCGGTGATGGAGAACTCCCTGATCCTGGCCCTGATCGTGCTTGTCGCCGCGCTGCCGTGGCGGCCCGGCGCAGAGCCGGCCTTCCTGACCGACCGGATGGCCCGCAACGCCATCCTGTACGGCCGGCGGTAGGGCATCAGGGGCAGTTCACCCACTCCTCGGTGCCATCGGTGAAGACCTGCCGCTTCCAGATCGGCAGGCGGGCCTTCACCTCGTCCACCAGACGAGCGCAGGCGGCGAACGCGGCGGCCCGGTGCGCGGTGCTGACCGCCGCCACCAGGGCCGCGTCGCCGATGGCCAGTGGGCCGATCCGGTGCGACACGGCCACCGCGTACACCTCGGGGTCCGCGGCGATCTCGGCGGCCACCTCCCGCAGCACCCGCTCGGCGCTCGGATGGCCCTCGTACTCCAGGCTGGCCACCGCTCGCCCGTGGTCGTGGTCGCGGACCACCCCGGCGAACGAGACCACCGCGCCGGCCCGGTGGTCGGCCACCGCGGCCTCGTGCGCGGCAAGATCCAACGGCTGTTCGGTGACGGTTCCGATCAGGATCACCATGTCCGCTCCCCGGGCAGCAACGGCAACGGTACGACCGGCACCTGATCCCCGACCGTTCCGGAACTGCCCGGCGCGATGACCGCGAACCCGTCGGCCCCGGACAGCCCTCGCAACATCGCCGAACCAACGTGCCGCACCGGATGCGCGGTCCCGGCCGCCCGATCGAGCCGGACCAGGGCCAGGTGGGTGTGGTTCCCCCGACCGGGAATCGGCTCGGCGAGCGTGGCGTGCGGAAGTACCGGCATCGGCCGGCCGGCGAGACCCGCCAGCAGCGGCGCGACGAGCGAGACCAGGGCGATGACGGCGGACTGCGGATTGCCCGGCAGGCCGGCCACGAATCGGGTCCGCCCGTCGGGGCCGGTCACCCGGGCCAGCAGCATCGGAAAGCCGGGTCGCACCGCGACGGTGTTGACCACGTAGTCCGCGCCCAGTGTCGCCAGCGCGGGGTGCAGGTGGTCGACCGGGCCGTGCATGGTGCCGCCGGTGGTGCAGACGAGGTCGACCTCGGCCAACGCGCTGCGCAGCGCCGCCTCGTGGGCGGGCAACGTGTCGGCGACCGGCCCGACCACATCTGTCGTACGCACCCGGCAGCCGTACCGCCGCAGCCAGGCCGGGACGGCCGGGCCGAGCGCGTCGCGGATCCGGCCGGCGGCGGGCGGACCGGCGGTCAACAACTCGTCACCGAAGACCAGCAACGCGGCCCGAGGCTGCGCACGTACCCGCAGGGTGTCGTGTCCGCAGGAGGCGGCGAGACCGATCACCGACGGATCGACCGGGGTCCCGGCCGGCAGCAGTTCCTCACCGGCGGCAGCCTCCTCGCCGGGCAGCCGCCACTCCGGCGCCGGTCGCGGCACACCGTCGACAAACCCCTCATGGGTACGCGTCGACTCCTCCACCCGCAGCACGGCCGACGCCCCCGAGGGCACCATCGCCCCCGTCGCGATCTCGACGGTCGTCCCGTCCTCGGTCAACGGAGCCGGCGTCGTACCGGCCAGCACCCGCCCGACGATCCGCCACGGGCCGGGGCCGCGTACCGCCCAGCCGTCCACGCTGGACGTGGTGAACGCCGGCAGGTCGGTCCGGGGCGCCAGCGGCTCGGCGAGGGTGTGCCCGTCGGCGTCGGCGAGCGGCACGTCGACTGTGGGAAGCGCGGCAGCCAGGCCAACCGCGTACGCCCGCGACCGCGCCTGTTCCCAGCCCATCGGCCCGGACCCGGCGGCGTCTGCGGTTTTCGTGCTCACCAGCGAGAGCCTATCGGTTCGGTCAGTGGTCGCCACCGCGCAACTGTTCGACCGCGTGCGTGAGGATCGGCCCCAGCACGGCGAGGCCGTCCCGCGCTCCGCCGGTCGAGCCGGGCAGGTTCACCACGAGCGTTCGACCCGCCACCCCGGCCACCGCCCGGGACAGCGCCGCCGTGGGCACCTTGTCGCGGCTGTGGGCGCGGATCGCCTCGGCGATGCCGGGGATCTCGTAGTCAAGCAGCGCCCGAGTCACGTCCGGGGTCCGGTCGGTCGGGGTGATTCCCGTCCCGCCGCTTGTCAACACCACGTCGACGGCGTCCGCCACGGCCTGTCGGATCGCCAGACCGACCGGCTCCCCGTCGGGCACCACCACCGGATCGTCCACCGTGCAGCCCCACTCGCGCAGTCCCGCGACGAGCAGCGGACCACTCGTGTCGGCGTAGACACCGGCGACAGCCCGGTTGGACGCCACCACCACCCGGGCCCGGATCACGGTCGGTCCTGCGGACGCTGCCACAGGCCGGTCTTGCCGCCCTCCTTGCGCAGCACCCGTACCGCCTCGACACTCGCCGCCGGATCCACCGCCTTGACCATGTCGACCAGGGTCAACCCGGCGACGGCGACCGCGGTCAACGCCTCCATCTCGACGCCGGTACGGTCGGCGGTGCGAGCGGTCGCGGTGATCTCGACCGTGTCCGTGGTGAGGGCCAGGTCGACCGTGACGCCGTGCAGCGCGATCGGATGGCACAGCGGAATCAGGTCCGGCGTACGTTTCGCGCCCATGATCCCGGCCAGCCGCCCGACCGCCAGCGCATCCCCCTTGGGCAGCCCGTCGCGGCGCAACAACTCGATCACCTCAGCGGTGGTACGCAACCGACCGGCGGCGACCGCCAGGCGGCCGGTGACCTCCTTGGCGGAGACATCGACCATGCGGGCCGCGCCGCTCTCGTCGACATGGCTGAGTTCGGCGGGTTGGGTCACGCCGGCGAGCCTATCTGTGCGCGTGGTCCCTGCGCTGAGGGAAGGGGCGGCACCCACAGAGCCGCCCCTTCCTCACCGGCCCGCCGTCAGGTAGCTGGGGTCACCTGACGGCGGTGGTCGCGACAAGATCCCTCGTCAGCGGAATCTCCCCCGTCGCCGAACAGTCGGACGCTATCGAACGTGGCGATAAAAATTCGATAAGAACCTTGCCGGTGGGAAGTTGCCGAATGCCGCTCGCCCTCGACCGCAGCTGCCAGCCGGTTCAGCTCCCCTGATCCGCCTGGGCCAGCCGGCGTTCCACCTCCGCCTGCTCCGGCACACCCATCCGCCGGAAGATCGCCAGTGCCCGCTCCCAGTGCCGGCGCGCCTCCGCCGGATCGGTGGCGAGCAGATGCTCCGCCAACCCAGCCAACGCCCGCCCCTGCTCGTACGGGTGGGCTATCCGGGTTGCCAACCGCAATGCTTCGTGGTGCAGGTCGGACGCACGGCTGTCGTCACCGAGGATCGCCATGGTCAGTGCCAGGTCGTTGAGCGCCGCCGCCTGCGCATGCGGCTCACCCGCCTCGAATGCCAACTGTCGGGCGGCCTCGTGCTGCACGGCCGCTTCAGCAACCCGCCCCAAACCTCGTAACGCGATACCGAGGTCGTTGCGTACCTCTGCCTCCGCGAAGCGGTGGCCGGTACGCTCCCGCAGCGCCAGCGCCGCTCGCAACACGCGTATTGCCGCGTTGTGCTGCCCGACCCGGCACTTCACTGCGCCGATGTGGCTCAGCGCGTTGAGCAGGTGGAACTGATTACCGTGCTGGCGGGCCAGGTAGAGGTGCAGGCGGTGCAGACGCAGCGCCTCGTCGTATCGGCCGAGCAAGGCCAGGGCGAGCCCCACGTTCGGCAGAGGGCTGGGCAGTTCACCGAGATCGAAGCCTTTCCGCCAGCGCAGTCCTTCGAGCCCGACCCGCACTGCCTCGTGGAGTTCGCCCCGAATCCAGTGAACAGCGACCAGATTGGCCCGATAGCGGTCGCCGTTGATGAAGTCACCGCGCCGCTCGGCGGACGTCACTGCCGCACGGACGTGATTCAGCGCCTCGGCGTAGTTGCCTTTGCGGAGATAGGCAGAGGCGACATAGTTGTGCATGATGGCGGCGGCGGGCTCGTTCTTGGCTGCCCGCGCGGCTTCCAGCCCGGCAAGGTGCGCACGGATGATGTCGTCGTAATAGCCGCGAACATAGAGGAATCGCCAGAGCACTCGGGCCAGGCGCCAGGAATGGTCATGGTGCCCCCATTCGCCGGCCCGCACGACGAGCGCCACCAGAGTCGATCGCTCATCCTCCATCCATTCTTTCGTGCGCGATGCCGTGACGGCCAAGAGATCCGGCAGGCGCGGCGGATCGAGTGACACGTACTTACGCACACCCCGAGACTCGAGTTCTTCTGCGATGGGAAACGACAGATGCAGCATGATGTCGACCAGATCCACCAACGCCCGGTCACGTGTCACCCCGCGGTCCTGGGTGACGGACAGTTCGTGGGCGTACTGTCGGATCAGATCATGCATCCGGTAACGCCCCGCCTTCACCTCGTCGACCAGATGACAGTCGAGAAGCTCGTTCAGAGCAGCGGTGGTGTCGTCCATCGAAAAGCCAGTGACCGCAGCACAGATCAACACGTCGAAACAGTCGCCCGGATGCACGCTCAGCAACCGGAACAACCGCCGCGCCGGCTCGCCGAGCGACTCGTACGACGCCGCGAATGCTTTCGCCACACTCCGGTCGCCCGAGGCGAGATGAACCAGTCGGTGTGCATTGCCTACCAGCAGAGCCGCGAGATCGGCCACCCGCCAGGTGGGGCGATGCGCGAGCCGGGAGCCGGCCAGCCGGATCGCCAACGGCAGGTGACCGCACTGCTTGACCACGGTCGCTGCCGCATCAGGCTCTGCCGCCACCCGTTGTGTGCCCGCGGCAGATGCCAGTAGGGCAACCCCTTCGTCCAGTGTCATCACCGACAGGGAGACGGGTGGCGCTCCATCCAGCCCGGTGATCCTGCGTCGGGATGTCACGATCACCACGTTGCCTGGCCCACTGGGAAGCAGTGGGAGAACCTGCTCGGCGCCAGCCGCGTTGTCCAGCACGACGATTCCTCGTCGACTTGCAAGTTCGTGACGCCAGAGCGAGACCCGCTCGTCGAAGTCGCCCGGTATCCGGCTACCCGACACGCCGAGTTGTCTCAGCAGCGCCGCCAGGGCGGCAGCCGGTGCCACCGACTCAGCCTGGTTGTGCCCCTTCAGGTCGATGAACAACTGCGCGTCCGGGAAACGGTCCGTGAGCTGGGCGGCGACATGCATGGCAAGAGACGTCTTGCCGCTACCCGCCATGCCGTCGATGAAGTGCACGGCCGGAGCGACGCCCGATGCTCGCCGAGTCTCAGCCAGCAGACGCTCGACCGCGTCGGCTCGGCCGATGAAGTCCGGTAACGCCCTGGGCAGAGGCGGAAAGGACCGGATCACCTGTCCGGTACGCGCGGGGACGACCGTCGCAGTCGGGCCAGCCTCCCGTTCGCGGTGCGTGACGCGTCGTTCGTGTGCCGCTATCCGCTGGTAGAACTGCTGCAGCTCACCACCGGGCTCGATGTTGAGCTGCTCACGCAGGGCTCGTCGGGCCGCGGCATAGGCCGCGACCGCCCCGGCATGGTCACCGCGCAGATGAAGCGCCTGCATGAGAAGCAGGTGAGCCGGCTCGCGGAGCGGCTGCGTGATCAACAGATTGCGCAGTACCGGTAGGGCCTCGTCGTAGTTGCCGAGCCGGATCTGCAGTCTGGCGTACAACTCGGCCGCAAGCATTCGATCCTCGGCCGCCGCGACCACCTGAGCGGAGAGTGACGGGCCGAGCGCAATTCCCGTGAGCGCCGACCCTTGCCATCGCGCCAACGCACCGGACAACAGCTCCACTGCCGCCACCTCGTCCGATGGCACCAGCCGACGCGCCTCGGCAACCTCTGCCTGGAAGGCGAACAGGTCCACGTCCGACCGTTCGACGTCGAGACGGTAGCCGTCCTGGACACGGGTCAGCAGTTCACGCTCCGGCACCAACTTCGCGAGACTCCTGCGAAGGTTGGCGGCATAAGTACGGACATTGGGTACGGCTGACAGCGGCGGCTCTTCCGACCACAGCTCGTCGACGAGCTGTGCGACCGACACCAGCCGGCCAGGATTACACGCGAGCATCGCCAGAACTGTCCGCTGTTTTGGAGTCCCGAGGGGCAGCACCGCTGACCCGTGACGCACCGCGAGACCGCCGAGGACTTGAATCTGCACCGGCTCCTCAGCTGCACTCATAGGATCACCGTGTGCAGCTTAGCCAGCTCAGAGCCGACGAGCTGACCCCCACATCCCGGCACTCCCGGCCGAAGCGATGATGAAACAAACAAACTCTCTGGAGACACTTGTTCGGCTAGAAATCCTCCGCCGACCAAGAGAGCGGGAGACAAGAACCGGCCCCAATGACGGAACCGAACCCTCCGTCAGAACGCGGGGACACAACGTGACAGAAAAGCGCCGTATTGGCCCAATATGCGCAATACGACACGTAATGGTACCAACCGGCCGCAAGTCCCCCTAGATTCGGCAGCAACAAGCCGGACTCAGCTGGGGGTAGAAAATGAACTCGCACGAATGGGCGTGATCCCAGCTTCTCGATGAGAAGCAGCCAAAGTACGCTTGCGGAGCGCAGCCCCTCGGTGACGAATGGGGATGACGGTTGACTTCGCAGGATCGACAGACCGGGACCGATCGGCGGCTAAGGCCGCTAGTCGGTCTCGTCGTCGTTCTGGCCGGTATCGCCGGCGCCGTCTCCGTCGCGCACTTGCCGAACTACGGTGTCCTCGCCGCCACGTTCCTCTGGCCCGCGCTGATCTCTCTGGTGACGCTCGGCTTCATCGTCAAGGTCCGAGTCCGGATCCGTTCCACCAACCATCACATCGCCTGGACCGAAACCGCGATCGTAGTCGGACTGGCCGTCGCGCCCTCGCCCGTGGTCATCCTCGCCACCGGCTTCGGCGTGGCCATCGCCACCACCCTGATCCGGTTGCCGCCGATCAAACGGTGGTTCGGCATCGGCAAGAACATGCTGGTCGCCACCGCCGCCGGCCTGGTCCTGCAGCTGTTCCAGTGGCCCTCGACGAACTGGGACATCACCAGCACCATCGTTGCGCTGACTGCCGCCTACCTGGCCGCCGTGTTGCTCGACGAACTCGTCACGTTGCCGGTCATCGCCATGGCCACCGGCACCTCGTTGGGAAAGCTGTTCCGCGAGGACTGGGATCTGCGACTGATCGCGACCGTCACTCGTCTCATCGTCATCATCGGCACGGTCCTGACGATCGGGACCGACATCCGCATGCTCCTCGCCGTACCACCACTGGTGCTCAGTCTTCACCTGTTCTACCTGACCCGGGTGCGTAGCCGCACGGAGCAGCAGGCGTGGCAGCGGCTCGCCCAGACCACCGACGCGCTCAACGTCGTCGAGTTGGACGAGGTTCTCACCACCGCCGTCACCCGGGCCGCCGAACTCTTCTCCGCCGACGAGGTGGAGGTGGAACTGCGCGACGCCGCCCGGCTCGTCCGGGGCAACTCCGACGGCATCAGCTACGACGGCCCCACCGCCGAGGCGCCCGACGCGACCGGCGCAGTCGTGCCGGCACCCCTGGAGGGGCACGACCGATCCGTCGACGTGGGCGTGCTGCGGCTGCGCTTCCGGGGGTCGGTCCAGCTCAACGAACGGGAGCGGTACACCCTGCGTACCTTTGCCTCGGCGCTGTGCACGGCGGTGCGCAACGCCCAGGCGTACGCCGAACTCGCCCGGGTCGCGCAGGCCCACGCCCACGCCGCCGCCCACGACGCGCTCACCGGGCTGGCCAACCGGCGGCACCTGCTCGACGAGGGCAACGAGCAACTGCACGAACGACACGCCGACGGGGTCACCGCACTGGTGCTGATCGACCTCAACCATTTCAAGGAAGTCAACGACACCCTCGGGCACGCCGCCGGCGACCAGATGCTGATCCGGGTGGCCGAGCGGCTGCGCGCCGCGGCCCGCACCGACGACCTGGTTGCCCGACTCGGTGGCGACGAGTTCGCCGTACTGCTGCGCACCCTGCCTGCCCCCGCGGTGGCCGCGCACCGGGCCGAGACGCTGCTGGCGGCGCTGCACGAGCCGTTCGACATCGAAGGCATGCAGATCAGCGTCGAGGCCAGCGGAGGTATCGCCATCGCGCCGGCCGCCGGCGGGATGGTCGAGCTGCTGCGCCGCGCCGACGTGGCGATGTACCAGGCCAAACGGGCCGGGCAACGGGTCGCCACGTACGCACCCGCCCGGGACACCGCCGACCTCGGCCGACTCACCCTCGGAGGTGAACTGCCCCGCGCCGTCGCCGACCAGGAATTCGTCGTCAACTTCCAGCCCATTGTCGACCTCGGCACCGGCGAGGTGATCGCCGCCGAGGCGTTGGCCCGCTGGCGTCACCCCACCCACGGCATGATCGACCCACTCCGGTTCCTGGAGACCGTCGAACGGTCCGGCCTGCTCCCCGCATTCGCCGAGGCGATCCTCGACCAGGCACTTATCGCCGCCGGCACCTGGCGCGATGCCGGGTTCGACGTGCCGGTGGCGGTGAACGTCTCTCCACGCAGCCTGCTCGACGCCCGCTTCCCCGGCGCCGTCCTGGCCCGGCTGCGCGCCCACGACCTACCGCCCGACCGGCTGATGCTGGAGCTCACCGAAACCCTCACCCTCAGCCAACTCGACGTGGTCGACCAGGTGCTCACCCGGCTACGCGACTCCGGCGTCCGGCTCGCGCTGGACGACTTCGGCACCGGCTACTCCTCGCTCTCGCTACTGTCCCGAATCCCGGTGCACGAGCTGAAGATCGACCGCAGCTTCGTCACCGCCATGGAGTCCTCCGCCGAAGCCGCCGCCATCGTCCGATCCACTCTCGACCTCGGCCGAAGTCTCAATCTCGCCGTGGTGGCCGAAGGAGTGGAACGGGACCCGCAGCGCCTCGCCCTCTGGGAACTCGGCTGCGTCGCCGGTCAGGGCCACCTCTTCGCCCGCCCACTGGCCGCCGGTGCCCTGCTCGCGGCACTGCAACGCGGCACCGCCGGTCGTCCCGGCCACCTCGCGACCGCACTGCACGACGCCGGCGCGGTGGTCCGGCTACCACCCGGACGCCGTCAGGGGGGCCGGGGCCGACACCAACCGGCCTGACACACTGACCCGGATGAGCAACGCCGATGCGACCGCCTCCCGCCCCGCATGGTGGCACCGGCTCGACGCCACCGGCGGCGGACTCGGCCTGGACCTCGGCATCTACGCCGGCTCAGCCGCGTTCGCGGCGATCACCGCGGCAACCTCCACGCTGGTCACGCACCGCCACTGGGGCAGCCTCGCCGCCGTCGGCTACCTCGCCGCCGCGCTGCTGGTCACCTGTCAACTGCTGGTCCGTCGCCGGCGTCCCGACTCCGCCCTGGCCGGCGTACCTGCACGCTGGCTGGTCGCCAGCCTCGCCTGGTCCACAGTCGCCCTGCTGCCACTGACCTGGCAGAGCATCCAGCGGGCAGCCGGACGAACCGACCGGGCGCAGGAGGAGGTGCTTGTCGTCGAGGACTCGGGCCGTCGCCTGCTGGAGACCGGCACCCCGTACCTCGGCCCCGACGCCATCGCCGCTCTGCCAGCGGGCGAACAGTTGCTCGGCTACACCCCGTACCAGCCGGGGATGGCCCTGTTCGGGCTGCCCCGCGCCCTGCACGACACCTGGTGGACCGACGCTCGGGTCTGGTTCGCCGTCGGCACCGCCCTGGCCCTCGTCCTGGCCGCGCGCCTGCTGCGCCCGACTCCCGGACTGCCGGCCCGGAACCCGGCCACCCTGCTCCGCGGCATGCAGGCCGCCACCGTGTTCCCCGTCTGCGCGCTGACCCTCGCCACCGGCGGGGACGATCTGCCCGTACTCGCGCTCTGCCTGTTGGCGCTCGCCTGCGCCGGCACCGCACGACCCGGCTGGGCCGGCATCGCGGTCGGTGTGGCCGGCGCGCTCAAGCTGTTCGCCTGGCCGGTCGCGTTGGTGCTGGTCATCTGGGGCCTCACCCGACGCGCCGGCCTGCGGGTCGCCGCCGGAGCGTTCGGACTTCCCGCCCTCGCTCTGCTGCCCGTCCTGCTTGTCGACCACGAAGCCCTCGTGGAGAACGTGCTGCGCTTCCCGCTCGGACACGGCCTGGTCGCCAGCCCCGCACAGTCGCCGTTCCCCGGCTACCTGATCGCGGCCAACGTACCGGCCGGCCGCGCCGTCGCCGCCGCACTGCTCGTCGTGGCCGGGCTGGCCATCGCCGTCCGACTCGCCCGCCGACCGCCCCGCACCGCCGAGACCATCAGCCTGATCTGCGCGTACGGGCTACTCGCGGCCATTCTGCTGATGCCCACCACCCGCTTCGGTTACCTGCTGTACCCGATCGCGTTTCTCGTCTGGGCTCCCGCCCTCGACCTTCCCCGGATCGGGCAACCGGCGGGCGAAGAGGCCCGGCAAGGCGTACACCTGAGGGCATGACCACCTACCGCGATCGCAGCGAGGCCGGTCGGGCACTCGCCGACCGACTCGCCGCCCTGACCGGCCGACCGGACGTCACCGTGCTCGGCCTGGTACGCGGCGGAGTGCCCGTCGCCCGGGTCGTCGCCGACCGGCTCGGCGCACCGCTGGACGTGCTCGTGGTCCGGAAACTCGGCATGCCCTGGGCACCCGAGGTGGCCTTCGGCGCCCTCGGTCCCGGCGGCGTACGCGTGCTCAACGACCTGGTCGCCGGCCAACTGGATGCCGACGACATCGCCGAGGTCCAGCGCCGGGAGCAGGCAGAACTCGACCGACGGGAACAGCTCTACCGGGCCGGCCGCCCACCGCTGGACCTGACCGGTCGTACCGCCCTGATCGTCGACGACGGCCTGGCCACCGGCGCGACCGCCCGAGCCGCCGTCCAGGTCGCCCGGCACCTTGGTGCCCGCCGTGTCGTGCTCGCCGTGCCGGTCGGCGCGCAGGAGGCCTGCGAGATGCTGGCCGACGAGGCCGACGAGGCGATCTGCGCCCAACGACCTGCCAACTTCGGCGCGGTGGGTGCCTACTACGACGACTTCCACGAGGTCTCCGACGACGAGGTCACCGAGGCGCTGACCGCCACCGCGTGAACCGACCAGGTACCTTCGGATGATGAGCCTGACCTGTCCCAAGTGTCACGGAGAGATGCGCCAGTACGAGCGCAGTGGCGTCGTCATCGACCAGTGCGGCGAATGCCGGGGCATCTTCCTCGACCGCGGTGAGCTGGAGAAACTGTTCGAGGCGGAAGCCAACTGGAACGCCAGGCAGACCCCGCCGGCTCCGCAGCCGCCCCAGCACGTCGCCCAGCCGGGTGGCTACCCGCCGCCCGCGCCCGCCCCGCACCAGCCGGGCTACGGCGCGGTGCCGCCGCCCCCACCGCCCGGCTACCCCGCGCCGGCACCGGCGTACGGCCACGGGCAGCAGCACTACGGCTACCACGGGCACTACCGGCGCAAGAAGCGTAAGAGCTTCCTCGACGACATGTTCGGCTGAGCCTGTACGGTCTCCGCTCCGGCGTCGGATCAGACCGCGCCGGGGCGGGGACACCGTGCCAGAGCCGACGGACCTCGGGTCAGACGATGGCCATGTCCACGAAGCGCGACAGGTGCAACTGAGCCGCCACCGTCACCGTGTCGGTCGGCCCGTTTCTGTGCTTGGCCACAATAAAATCCGCCTCCCCCGCCCGTGGCGACTCCTTGTCGTAGTAGTCGTCACGGTGCAGCAGGATGACAACGTCCGCATCTTGCTCAATTGACCCAGACTCGCGCAAATCGGACAGCTGTGGTCGCTTGTCGGTGCGTTGCTCCGGGCCACGGTTCAGCTGACTCACCGCAATGACCGGGCACTCGACCTCCTTGGCCAGCAGCTTGAGCCCTCGGGACAGGTCCGCGACCTCCTGCTGCCGGCTCTCGGTGCGTTTCGGTGAGGTCATCAGCTGGAGGTAGTCGACCACGATCAGCTTGAGGTCGTGTCGCTGCTTGAGGCGGCGAGCCTTGGCCCGGATCTCCATCAGGTTCATGCTCGGGGTGTCGTCCACGAACAGCGGTGCCTCACTGATCTCGCCCATGCAGCGGGCCAGCTTGGTCCAGTCGTCGTCGGAGAGCTGCCCGCTGCGCAGCACGTGCAGGGGTACGCGCGCCTCGGCCGAGAGCAGTCGCATGACGATCTCGACCTTGCTCATTTCCAGCGAGAAGATGGCCGCCGCCTGATTGGCCCTGATTGCCGCATTCCGGGCAAAGTCCATACTGGCCGTCGATTTTCCGAGACCAGGTCGGCCCGCCACGATGATCAATTGGCCGGCGTGCAGGCCGTTGAGCAGCCGGTCCAGGTCGGTGAAGCCGGTGGGTACCCCGGTCATCACCCCGCCCTGGGCGCCGACGGCCTCGATCTCGTCGAGGGTCGGTTGGAGCATGTCGGCGAGGACGGCGAAGTCTTCGCTGACCCGACGCTCGGTGACGTCGTAGACGGCCTGCTGGGCCAAATCGACGATGTCGTCGACGTCGCGGCTGCCGCCGCTCGCGGTGCCGTAGCCGAGCTGGACGATCCGGGTGCCGGCCTCGACCAGGCGCCGCAGCACGGCACGCTCGCTGACGATTCGCGCGTAGTAGGCGGCGTTCGCGGCCGTGGGCACGCTCGCGATCAGCGTGTGCAGGTACGGGGCACCGCCGACGCGGGCCAGGTCACCGGAGTCGGCCAGGGCCGCCGCCACGGTGATCGCGTCGGCCGGCTCGCCTCGGCCGTAGATCTCCAGGATGGTGTCGAAGATGGTGGCGTGCATCGGCCGGTAGAAGTCGTTGGTCTTCAGGATCTCGACCACGTCGGCGATGGCGTCCTTGGACAGCAACATGCCGCCCAGGACGCACTGCTCGGCGG
Organism: Micromonospora gifhornensis; assembly: GCF_016863515.1. Taxonomy (GTDB): domain Bacteria; phylum Actinomycetota; class Actinomycetes; order Mycobacteriales; family Micromonosporaceae; genus Micromonospora; species Micromonospora gifhornensis. Next base: position 10,975 of record NZ_BOPA01000038.1, on the reverse strand, counting down.
CGATGTCCTGCGGCGGGGTCTTGTCGAACTGGCCGTCGCGGGGCGGCGGGCCGGAGGACGGCCCACTCGGATACGGCTCTGTCCGCATGTCGTCGGTGACCGACACGGGCCCCCCTCCACTGCGTCGGCGCGGATCCGGGCACGGATCCGCCCGGGTACCACCAGGTTGACCATCCACGCGATCGGGGGCCATCGGGCGGGCGGCTGGGGCAACCATACGGAACGCGAGCTCAGGCCCTCAACCACAGCGGTGGACGAGCCTCGGGACAACCTGTGGACACCGGTGGGTAGAGGTGTGCGCAGCGTGTGCACATGGTGTGGATAACTCTTGGGGATCTCCCGGCATTACCGCTCTGACCTGCGGAAACGCTATCCACAGCCTGTGGGTCGGAATTTCCGGGTAGGGCTTTGTCCCGATACTCCCGTAGGATCGGTGGCCTACGGCTACACCTGGACAGCGGATTGCACTTTCGGTTGAGAAGGGTCACGCTCCGGCCGTGAGTTACCGGGACTGGGCACGCGGGGAGGATGGCTCGCGTGAGCGACGGCCGGCCGCTTCGTGGGCCGATCCCGTCGAGGGCGATCCGGGCGACCGTTACGACTCCGCCGTCGAGCGTTACCGCACCCCGAGCCGTCGCCGCGCGATCGAACGTGGGCAGGACGAGCCGGCTGAGCCGTACCTGCCGCGGTGGGCCCTGGAGTCGGGCGTACGCAGTGTCGACGGCGGCGGCCGGCATGCTGCTCCGGACGACGATGACGATGACGACCGGACGCGTTATGCGGGAAGTCGTCGTGCGCCGGAGGTCAGCCAGGGTCGGCGGGCCGCCGCTTCGACGGAGCGCGACTCGTCGTTCTCTGCCGCTGAGTCCTCGTCCGATCACATTCGTGAGTGGAGGTTCGAGCGTCCTCAGGGCAGCGGTTATGTCGGCAGTCGGCGGGCTGCTGACGACGACCCGGTCTCGGGCGTGACGCCGCAGAGCCGACCGCGGCGTGCGCAGTCCCGTCACCGTCAGGTGACCTGGTCGGGCCTGGCCGAGGAGGCCGAGCAGTCAGCCGCTTCGGCGCCGGTCGCGGAGCCCTCGACGCGCCGACGGCGGCGCGCGGTCGAGTCCGCTCCGGGCTCGGCGGCGGATCAGTGGGAGCGGGCGGCGGATCCGTGGGAGCGGGCGGCGGCACCGGAGTCCACTCCACCTGCGGTGGATCCGTGGGATGCCTCGGGTCTGCACGCCTGGCAGGAGCCGGCTGAGATCGGCGACCGGGGCGTGGCGGGCCCTGCCGATCCTTGGGACGCCGACAGCACCAGTCAGTGGCTCCGGACGTCCGCCTCAGATCAGTGGCTCGAACCGGATCAGACCGGTCAGTGGCTTCAGCCTGACACCACGGGTCAGTGGGAGCGTCCCGCGGAGGTCGACCGGTGGGATCGGCGGCGCGGTGAGGACCGGTGGGACGGCAATTCCGAGCCTGACCGGTGGGACCGGACGCAGCCGCCCAGCTCGGGTGCCACGTCGGGTGCCGGCCAGTGGGCCTGGGGTGAGCCGGCCGCGCCGGAGCCGGCACCGGAGCGTTTCTGGCCGGGAACCCGGTTGGCCGGTGACGATCCACGATGGGTGGAGGCGAGCGCGTCGGCGCCGAGATCGCCGGTGGTCGGATACACGGCGCCCCGTCCGCGTTCGGCGGCCCGGCGGCGGCCCGCGGTAGTGCCGGCGCCGCGGCAGACCGGCATGGAGTCGGTACGGCGACGCATCGAGGCGGTCGGCACCGGCGGGTGGAGCCGGCGGCTGGAAGACGACCTGCTGGATCCGGATCCCGGGGCGCCCTGGCTGCCGCTGCTCTACACGACGGCCTGCTATCTGCTGCCCGCGGTGGTGATCTTCCTGTGGCTTCTCACCTTGGACGGTGCACCACCGACTGGCTGTGTGACCGACATCAGCGGCGGTGGTTGCGAGTCGCCACGGGCCCGCGCCTTCGGGGCCACGGTAGGGGGGATACCGCGCTTCGGGTTGGCGCTGGTGAGCAGTCTGGTGGTCGCCACGCTGTTGCGGCGGGTTGGCACCTCCTGGAAGCCGACCACGGTGGCGCTCGCGGCGGCGGTGGTCGGTGGCGGTCTGTCGACCGTCATGATCAGCGCCGTGACCGGTGAGCCCATCGGCTGAGCGCCGTGACCGCAGCACCTCCGGCCTCCACATTGCGGGGTCTGCGGCAAGGCTTGGGCGGCGGCAAGGCGGCGGCGAGCAGCAGCCCGTGACGGCGGTTTGCCATCTGGCGCGGAGCGGCGGCTGGCGTCCAGCCGGCGAGTTGGCGGAGGAACGTGACAGGGCCTGCGCCATCTGGTGATGGTGCAGGCCCTGCCAGTTGCCGTCTTGCGGGGTCAGCCCTGCACGACGTTGAGGTTGAACGTGGCGGTCACCTCGGGGTGCAGCTTGATCCGCACCGGGTGCGATCCGATCGACTTGATGTGACCGGACACCTCCAGCCGACGTCGGTCGAGCGACGGGCCGCCGGCCGCCTTGACGGCGTCGACGATCTCGGCCGGGGTGACCGAGCCGAAGAGCCGACCGCCCTCGCCGGCGCGGGCCTTGAGGTTGACCTTGAGCGCCTCGAGCTGGCCCTTGACCTCGTTGGCGTGGCCGAGGTCGCGGATCTCCCGGGCCGAGCGGGCCCGCTTGATCAGGGTGACCTGCTTCTCCGCGCCCTTGGTCCAGGCGATCGCGAAGCCCTGCGGGAGGAGGTAGTTACGGCCGTAGCCGTTCTTGACCTCCACGATGTCGCCCGGGGCGCCGAGCCCGGACACTTCCTGAGTCAGGATGATCTTCATATCGGCACCTCCTCTCAGCGGGCCGTCGCCGTGTACGGCAGCAACGCCATCTCACGGGCGTTCTTGACCGCGCGGGCGATCTGCCGCTGCTGCTGCGAGGTGACGCCGGTCACCCGCCGAGCGCGGATCTTGCCGCGGTCGGAGATGAACTTGCGCAGCAGCGCGGTGTCCTTGTAATCGATGTAGGTGATCCCGTCCTTGTCGAGCGGGTTCACCTTCTTCTTCGGCTTGCGCAGTGCCGCAGCCTTCGCCATTGCTCTTGCTCCTGGTTTACGATCACGGGCGCTCGGGGCCATTAGAACGGTGGCTCCTCATCGAAGTTGCCGCCACCCGAACGGGAGGGTGCCGGTGCGGCCGAAGCCCAGGGGTCGTCGAAGTTGCCTCCGCCGCCGCCCTGGCCACCACCACCGCCGCCGCCGAAGCCGCCGCCACTGCCGCCCGAGCGGGACATCTTCTGCACCTTCGCCGTGGCGTAGCGCAGCGACGGGCCGATCTCGTCGACCTCCAGCTCGATGACAGTGCGCTTCTCGCCCTCGCGGGTCTCGTAGGACCGCTGGCGCAGCCGGCCCGACACGATCACGCGAGCGCCGCGCTGAAGCGACTCCGCCACGTGCTCCGCGGCCTGCCGCCAGACGGTGCACGCGAGGAAGAGCGGCTCGCCGTCCTTCCACTCGCCGGAGGCCTTGTCCATGAACCGGGGCGTCGAAGCGACCCGGAACTTGGCTACCGCGGCCCCGGAGGGGGTGAACCGCAACTCGGGGTCATCGGTCAGATTGCCGATGACCGTGATGGTGGTGTCTCCTGCCATGACCATCTCCTCGCGCACTCATGCGTGTGCCGTACAGGTTCTCAGAACCCTCCGACAGCACGGATGAGGCTGTCCGGGTGGGGGGCTGGGTGGAATGCTTAGCGCATCTCCGGCCGGATGACCTTGGTGCGCAGCACGGACTCGTTGAGCCGAAGCTGGCGGTCCAGCTCGGCCACAGCCTCCGGCGTTGCCTGGAGGTCGACGACGGCGTAGATGCCCTCGGCCTTTTTGTTGATCTCGTACGCGAGGCGCCTGCGGCCCCACACGTCGGTCTTCTCCACCGAGCCACCCGCGGTCCTGATCACGTTCAGGTACGTGTCGAGCGACGGGGCGACGGTGCGCTCCTCGAGGCTGGGGTCGAGGATCACCATGATTTCGTAATGACGCAAGACTTACTCACCTCCTGTGGGCTAAGCGGCCACGGTCCTTCCGTGGCAGGAGGTCTGCGTCGTGGCCCGCCCTGATCCGGGGGGACCCGGTCGGGAGCGGACAACCTGACCAGGATACCCGGCCTTGACGATCACCAGCATCGAGGTGACCGACACAGCGAACCGGGGGTCCACGCCGACGTCGCTGTCGGCCCGGACCCCCGGTCACGTGACCGCAGGGCGTCTCGTCCGCATTCCTTGGGTGGGACCTGGGGAGGAACGACCACACCGATGAGGTTGGACCGGAGACGCCCTGCGGAGCTTTATCATGTTGTTACCTGACGTTATCGCTGAAGTCGGCGCTTCGCGGGGCAAATCCTAAAATTACCGACATTTTTTTGAACCGTCGTCAGGATCAGCTGTCGCATCCACCGGTATCAACGACTCCGGCCAGCTGCGGTGACGCGACTCGGCGGTGGTCACCACCACTGTCGGGCACGCGACGTAGGCTCGCCTGCATGCGTATCGGAGCCCACGTCGATCCGACCGACCCGATGGCGGAGGCGGCTGCTCGTGAAGCCGACGCCGTGCAGTTCTTCCTCGCCGATCCGCAGGGTTGGAAGGCGCCACAGCCCCGCGCGGACGCGGAACGGCTACGCACCGCGGATGTCGACATCTACGTGCACGCGCCGTACGTCGTAAACGTCGCCACCGGCAACAACCGCATCCGGATTCCCAGCCGCAAGCTGCTGCTCGCCCACGCGAAGGCCGCGGCAGCCATCGGCGCGAAGGGCCTGATCGTCCACGGTGGGCACGTCAACGCCGGTGACGATCCGCAGACCGGTTTCGACAACTGGCGTAAGGCCCTGGCCTACGCACAGGAGGCGGGCGGCTTCGGTCTGCCGGTGCTGATCGAGAACACCGCCGGCGGCGAGAACGCCTGTGCTCGCCGACTCGACGCGCTCGCCCGACTGTGGGACGCCGTCGGTGATCACGAAGTCGGCTTCTGCCTCGACACCTGCCACGCGCACGCCGGCGGCGAGGAACTGCTCGGCCTGGTCGACCGGGTGAAGGCCATCACCGGGCGGATCGACCTGGTGCACGCGAACAACTCCAAGGACGCGTTCGGGTCCGGCCGCGACCGCCACGACAACCTGCGCGGCGGGACCATCGACCCGGAACTCCTGGTGGCGGTGATCAGAGCAGCCGGGGCACCGGTCATCGTCGAGACTCCGGGCGGCACCACCGGGCAGGGTGACGACATCGCCTTCCTGCGCGCGCAACTCGAGGCGGAGACGGCGGTGCGATGACGACCGATCAGTCCCCCTCGGGCGGCCCCCGACCGACCACACGCGACCGCCGGGACACCCGAGTCCAGGCTGCCGCCGGCGGGCGGGCCGACGCCGAGCCGGAGGGTGGCACGTCGGCCCCGACCGGCAAGGGTGCGGCCGGCAAGGGTCCGGCCGGCAAGGGTCCGGCCGAGGTCGCCGAGAAGATCGAACCGGGTGCCAACCATGCGGCAACCGACAGCAAGGCGCAGCCGCCCGCCGACTCCAACGACCGACCTGACACCGACGGCACCGACGGCACCGAAGGCACCGACGGCCAGGCCAAGGAGCCGGCGAGCAAGGACGGCAAGGACACGGACCCGACGGGCGGCAGGACCGAGGTCCCGACCGACGCTGCCGGCAGGACCGAGGCGCCGGTGGACGAGATCAAGACTACGGGGGATGAGGCCAAAGCCCCGACAGACGAGGCCAGGACCAAGGCTCCAGGGGACGAGGCCGAGGCCCCGGCGGCCGGTGAGGACAAGAAGACCGCAGCCGGCGACGGCAAGAGCAAGGGCGACGACGAGGAGAAGGATCCGTGGGCCGCGTTCGGGCCCGCACCCGAGCCGGTGCCGCGATGGTACGGCCGACTCGCCCGCAGAGCCGGTCGGCTGCTGATCCACGAGTGGACCCTGGCCGCTCTCGGGTCCCTGGTGCTGGCCGTGCTGATGACCTGGCCGGCCCTGCGCTACGCCCGGCACACGCTGCCCCACGACTACTGGGATCCGAGCCTGCAAGCCTGGCAGATGGCCTGGTCCGGGCACGCACTACGGACCGACCCGGCCCAGCTGTGGCACTCCAACGCCTTCTTTCCGGAGCGGTGGAGCTTCGCCTTCTCCGACACGCTGCTCGGCTACGCGCCGGCCGGCCTGATCGGTAGCGGCCCGCAGGACGCCCTCCTCCGTTACAACATCATGTTCGTACTGGCCCACGCGCTGGCCACCTTCGGGGCGTACGTGCTGGCGCGTCAGCTCGGTGCGAGCCGGATCGGCTCCGCGGTGGCAGGGGTCAGCTACGCCTACGCACCCTGGCTGTTGTCCCAGGCGGGGCACCTGCACGTGATCTCCAACGGGGGCATCCCGCTGGCCCTGGCCATGCTCGCCCGGGGCCACGGTTGGTCACTACGGCACGGCTATCGACCCGAACGTCGACACGAGGGCTGGGTCTACACCGGCTGGCTGGTCGCCGCCTGGCAGCTGAGCCTGGGCTTCGGCATCGGCCTGCCGTTCGCGTACGTCCTGGCCGGCACGGTCGTCGTGGCCATGCTGATCTGGTTCGCGAAGCGGATCTTCTGGCGGGTGAAGCGGCCCTTCGGTCAGCGGCTGTTCGTCGCCGACCTGATCGGCGGGCTGATCTTCGCCGGGGTCGGTGTGCTGATGGCCATCCCCTACTTCACCGTGGCGCAACTGCACCCGCAGGCGGAGCGGAGCATCAGGGACATCGCCGCGTTCTCGCCGCCCGCCAACAGCTTCGTCACCGCTCCGGCGGAGTCCCGGATCTGGGGTGGGCTGCACGAGGGTGCCCGTTCCGTGCTGCCCTGGCATCCGGAGATGACACTGCTGCCCGGCTTCGCGCTCTATGCGCTGGCTCTCGGCGGCCTGTTCTTCTCGATCTGGACCATCCGTCAACGGCTGTTCCTGCTCGCCGGGGTGCTGGTGGCGATGACGCTGTCGATGGGCACCAGGTTCTTCGGCGGCGACTTCACCTACGTGCCGCTCTTCGACCACCTGCCCGGTTGGAACGGCATCCGTACGCCCGGGCGGCTCATGATCTGGGCCACCCTGCTGCTCGGGCTGCTCGCGGCGGGCGCGATCAGCGCGTACTCGGAGCGGGTACGGGACGTTTCCGCCCAGCGGATCCCGTCCTGGCCCAGCCCGTGGCTGCGGCTGGCCACCCTGCTGCCGCTGCTGCTGGTCATCGTCGAGGGCACCAACACCACACCGCATCCGGTGGTGCCGTCACAGCCGGCCGCCATGCGGACGGTCGGCGGTCCGCTGCTGGTGCTGCCCAGCGGTCAGAACCACGACCAGCCGGTGATGCTCTGGTCCACCACCCGATTCCAGGACATCGTCAACGGCGGCAGTGGATTCACTCCTCGCCAACTCGCCGACGTACGTCAGGTGACCATGACGTTCCCCGACCAGACAAGCGTCGACTACCTGCGTACCCTCGGCGTACGCAACGTGCTGGTGCTGCGCGACGAGATCGCCGGCACCCCGTGGGAGGTAAGCGTCGACGCACCGCTTGACGGCCTGGACATCACCCGCGAGGAGATGGGCTCGGTGTTCCTCTTCCGCCTCTGAGAGTCCGGGGCACGGGGTGCCCCGGCAATCAGGTGGTCGGTACGGGAGTCGGCGTCGGGGCGGGTTGGCGGTTGCGGAGACGGTCGAGCCAGGGCGCGTCCGGGGTGCCGTCGAGTAGCCCGCCGTCGGGGTCGTCGGCGTAGTTGCGGCGTACCGCGTCCTGCTCGGGGTGCAGGATCTCCCGAACGACCAGCACGCAGAGCGTCACCACGGTGGCCAGGCGCAGGCTCGCGGCCAGCACGAACACGCCCTCCGGGATGACCGGGGTGCTGGTCGCGGCACCGAGCAGTTCGGCGTAGAAGGCGACGAAGTAGCCCACCTCGGCGATCTGCCAGGCCAGGAACGCTCCCCACCTGGGTCGGGCGAGCACCACCAGCGGCAGCATCCAGAGCACGAACTGCTGCGACCAGACCTTGCTGAAGATGAGGAAGGCCGCGACCACGAGGAACGCGAGTTGCGCGAGGCGGGGACGGCGCGGCGCGAGCAACGCGAGCGCGCCGATGGCGAGGCAGGCCAGCCCGAACAGGGCGTACGACAGGTAGTTCAGGGTGGGGATGTTCGCGTCGAGCCACTGGAACGGGCCGATGGAGGCCGGGTCGCCGAACTTGCCGTCCAGGTAGCGACCGATGTACCAGATGGTTCCCCAGTCGATCGGGCGCTCGGTGTTGAGTTCGAAGAACCGGTTCCAGTTCTCCCGGTACGGAATCGCCACCGGAAGGTTCACCAGCACCACCGTCACCGCGGCGGCGATGATGGACAGCACGGCGGCGCGCACCCGGTTGGCGCGGATCGCGAGCACCAGGATCGGCCCGAGGATGAACAGCGGCCACATCTTGGCCGCACCGCCGAGCCCGATCAGCACTCCGGACAGGGCCGCGAGTATCAGTCCCCTCCCGTCGTCCCGGGTACGCGCCCAGACCAGCAGGCCGAGCGCGGCCAGGCCGATGGCGAGGAAGTCCCAGTTGACGGTGGCGGTGAGCAGCAACGCGGGGGAGAGCGCGAACATCGCCGCGTCCCAGGGTCGTCGACGGCGCAGCGACAGCAGCACCATCACCGTGGCCAACGCCAACGCACCGAGCACGAGCGCGTTGAGGTTGTAGAACCACTGCCCCTGGTTGATGTCCGGGTTGCCCTCACCGGCGGAGTGCACCGGCAGCCCCAGGGCACCCATGAAGTACCCGGTCAGCACCGGGTACTCCACCGGATGGTCCCGGTACGGCACGGCGCCCTCGTTGAGCCGCTCGGCGTAGTAGAGCGCCAGCACGTCGGTGTAGCAGAACCGGGTGTACTGCTGGTTGTCGACCCAGGCGCCGTCCTGACAGGGCGACTTCTGCACCCAGTGCAGGGTGAGGGTGAGGCAGGTCAACGCCAGGACGATCCGCACGGCCGTCCAGAACCGTCCCCGCCCGCCGCTCGGGCGGTCGTGGGTGACGGCGTGGTCGCCGAGCGGGCCACCGATCAGCCCGGACAGCCCACGGACGAAGCCGTCGGAGCGGGACGGGTGGTCGATGGCACCGGATTCATCGATGCCCGACGTCGACTTCGTGCTCATGACCGTGCATCCTGCCGTATCAGACGACCGCATTGGAACCGAAACCCGGCGACATCCCGAGGTACTGCCACCTTGAGGCAGCCCCACCGCCGCCTAACTTGATCTTCAAGCTGTGCGGCGGGATCGGCAGGATGAGTTGCTCGGGTGGGGCGGGACGTTCCCAGGGGTGGCGCAGGTCTGATGCGTACGTGCCGCACTGCCACCAGTCAACGCCGACGCAGGCAACTCGAAGCTGCCGAAACAGCATCGCTGTGACGGCTTTATCGACCACTGATCACTATCACTCGCAGGCGGATAAGCGCCATTTTCTAAATTGCTTTCGTCGATGTCGCGCTTGACATCGGTTAATTTTGCGATAACATATCCCCTGCCCGGCACGGTGTTGATGGTTGGGAGCACACGGGGGAGCAACTTTGGACTTCTACTTTCTCGGTCCATTGATGGTCAAAAACGGAAACATCGACGTCGGAGTACCAGCCACACGAGATCGTAAGATTTTGGGAGCACTGCTCCTGAACTCAAATCAGCCCGTTCACCTTGAACTGCTCATCGATGCCGTCTGGGACGACGATCCACCGGCGACTGCCCGCCAACAGGTACAGAACCGTCTAGGAAGTCTACGCGCTCGGTTAGGCGCAGAAAGCCACCAGCGGATCGTACGCAGCGGCAACAACTACACGATGCGAATCGCCGACGAGCAGGTGGACGGCCTGAAATTCCGGAACCTCCAGGCGGAAGCAATGGTCGCCGCACAGAATCGCGACCCAGAAAGAGCAGTGGAACTCTTGAGGTCAGGGCTCGAACTGTGGCGGGGCGCACCTATGGAGGACATCAACTCGGTCAAACTTCAGGCCGGATCGGCGCATTGGAAGGAATACCATCTCAAAGCCATAGAGATGCTTGTCGACCTCGAATTCAGTCTCCACCGGCACAGGATGCTGACGCCCGACCTGCACCGGTGGACCAGCTTTTACCCCTACCATGAAGGTCTGCACTGTCGGCTTGCGGAAGCCATGCAGGCCAGTTCCCGTACGGCCGAGGCCCTGGTCGTGATCCATGGTCTAAGGACTCGGCTGGCCCACGACCTGGGGATCAGCACAGGCCCTGCGGTGGAGGATCTGTACCACCGACTCCTGCACGGTACCTACAGGACGCCCGTCATGCTCGGCTGATTGAGGCCGGACCAGAGCCCGCGACAAAGGGCAGACGGCCAGCCTGACCGTGAGTCCGGCTGACCGTCTGCCCTTGCTGTGGATCACTAGGCGCAGGACTCCAGGTACTCGCTGAACGGGGCGTACCAGAAGAACAGGCAGGCTTTGGGTTTCTGGGCGGCGGAAAGCATCCGCGTCCAGCCCTCCTCGCCCGGGTACGCAGCCAACGTCTTTTTCTGCACCATGTTGGTGCCCTTGATCCGCGCCTCACCGGTGGAGCCCGGCGTGTTGGTGTAGCGGGTCCAGTAGGCCTGGCAGGACGTCGAGTACCTCAGCTCGATGAACACGCCGTTCTTCGCCTTGACCGAGGCCTTCGTCGAGTTGCCGGTGCAGTTCATCGCAACCGGGTCCTTGCCGTTGCAGGAAACGTATCCTCCCCCACCATTGTTGCGGCAGGTCTCGTCGACGGACGCGACAGCAGCCTCAGTGGTGCTGATCGCCGTTTCGGCCGACGCCGTCGCGGGAACAGCCAGGACGACAGGGAATGCCAACGTGATCGCCGCGAGCAGGTTGCCGAGGGTTCTCCTACCGGACAACTTCTTCACGTCTTCCACCTCTTCCTCGTTCTTGCCTCGTGCAAGGGAGCCTAG
>NZ_BOPA01000037.1 GCF_016863515.1 Micromonospora gifhornensis | reverse complement strand
TGCCTTACCTTGCGCCAGGCCAAGACCCGGGCACGCGAGACCGCGACGCGCGGGCACCAGCCGTCCGGGTAGCACCGGTCGCAGCGTTTGACGGTGTGGTCATCGAGAACAACCCAGGCCACCTGGACGAAGTACGGAACCTCGGTCATGGCAGCCACCCGAGAAACCTGCGATGAAGAACGCCAGCGGGAGCCCAGCCCATGTCCTGTGCGGCGGACACCAGGTGCGTCCCCATGTAGAGGGCGAGGGACACCGGAGCGTTTTCGTACTCGATCAGCAGCTCGCGGCGTCGGGTGCGACAGGGCCAGGGCAATTCACATCCCGCGCACGTCCAGAACGGAAGGACAGGCCCATGTGTGGTCATCGAACCCCACCCGGCCAGTGGCCCCGGTTGATCGGCACGCGATGCTTGGCCCGGCAGGGTAATTCGCCCCCGCACCGGCAGACCCGCCGCCACTTCTCCCACGACCACACGGGCCGATGTCGTCGGGCCAGCGTGAGAGCTGCGGCGACCACGTACTGGTCGTAGCTGACATGCCTGCCCATCCAGCCTCCTCTCGTAAGCGGCATGGCGGCCAGGCCACTCACGGTCATCTGACCGCCACACCCGGCAACACCGTCCCACGCACAAAGGCAATCCGCAATATGCGGATAACAAGTTTGCGGAACGCGTGTCTGCGAAAGGAATTTTGGTTTTCCGCATGGCAGGATGACGACATGCCTCAACGTCAGAGCCCTACGGTCAGGCGCCGGCGCTTGGCGCTGACCCTCCGGCAACTCCGCGAGACGGCGGGAATCACGTCAGCCGACGCAGCAAGGCGCGTCGACCACGATGCGAGCTGGCTCAGTCGGATCGAGACGGCAGAGGTCCGGCCGCACCCAAACGACGTGCGAGCGCTTTTGGCGTTGTACGGCGTGGCTGGAGACCAGGCCGAGGCCGTGATTGCGGTGGCTCGCCAGGCGAAGCAGCGCGGATGGTGGCAGCGGTACAGCGACGTCCTGCCGGACTGGTTCGCAGCGTATGTCGGGATGGAGTCCGAGGCGTCTGTCATCCGCACCTACGAGTGCCAGATGGTTCCCGGCCTGTTGCAAACCGAGGAGTACGCGAGAGCGGCGTTCGAAGGCGCGCCCGTCCCGATGCAAGGTGACGAGGTAGACCGACAGGTAGCGCTGCGGATGGAGCGGCAAGCCATTCTGACCGGGGACGACCCGCCGATGCTGCGTGTGGTCATCGACGAGGGCGCGGCTCGCCGGATGGTCGGCGGTCCCGAGGTGCTGCAACGGCAGCTCGCGCGGCTTATCGAAGAATCGACACGGAGCAACGTCCAGATTCAGTTGCTGCCGTACTCGGCTGGAGTCGGGTTCGATGGCAGCTTCGTGATCCTCGACTTCCCGCCGATGCCCGACCCGTATCCGCACGCAGCCGAAGAGCGCATGGTGTACGTCGACACCCTGACCGGAGCGCTATACCTGGAGCGGCCCGGCGAGGTTGCCGCGTACGCGGCGGCACACGAGCAACTGCAAGCCCTTGCGCTGGCACCCAAGCCCACGCGAGATACGCTGCGTGCGATTGCGGCAGACCTCACCTAGGAGGGCACGGGATGGACCTGACTCGCGTCACCTGGCGCAAGAGCAGCAGGTCCGGATCGAGCGGCAACTGCGTCGAGGTCGCCACACCACCCCAGGCCGTTATGGTCCGCGACAGCAAGGACCGACAGGGGCCGGTGCTGTCCTTCAACGCCGACCGGTGGGCCGGCTTCGTGCAGGGCATCAAGGCGGGCAACTTCGACGCCTGAGCAACGGGCCAGAATGCAGAGCGCCCTCGGCGCGAGCGGACCTCAATCGCACGTTTGCTGTCCATACCGCCGGTCACGCTCCGTGTTGAGGGCCGTCAGGCCACTGGAGACGGCTCGCGAGGTCGGGTGGGGCGGGTAGCCCCCCGGACAGGGCCCGTCAAGATAGCAAGGTGACCGCGCTCGTGGACTGGCTCACCCGCCGACCAACCCTTCGGCTCACGGGTAGCGTGAACGTCGTCAGCACAGCAAAGTCCTGCACCCGGCTGCGTACGACCCTGGCCGCCGTCGGGGTGCTTGCGGTACTGCTCGTGACCGGCTGCGCCGACGATCGAGCCGAACCACCTGGAGCCGACGACGGGACCGGCGGCGAGTTGACCGTGTTCGCCGCTGCTTCGCTGACGGAGTCGTTCACCCGGATCGGTCAGGACTTCCAGGCCGCCCACGGGGTGCGGGTGACGTTCAGCTTCGCCGGTAGTTCCACGCTGGCCGCCCAGATCAACCAGGGTGCTCCCGCCGACGTCTTCGCCGCCGCCGCGCCGGCCCCCATGGCCACCGTCGTTGACGCCGGCAACGCCGCCGACGAGCCGGTCACCTTCGTACGCAATCAGCTTGTCATCGCCGTACCCAAGGGCAACCCGGACGGGGTGACCAGCCTGCGCGATCTCACCGGGCCGGACCGGAAGGTGGCGCTCTGCGCCGAGCAGGTGCCCTGCGGGGCGGCGGCGCGCGCCGCGCTGGACGCGGCCGGGGTCGCCCTCACCCCGGTCACCCTGGAGCAGGACGTGAGGGCCGCGCTGGCCAAGGTACGGCTGGGCGAGGTCGACGCCGCTCTGGTCTACCGCACCGACGCCCGGGCCGCTGCCGCCGAGATCGACGGCGTCGAGTTCCCCGAGTCGGTCGAGGCGATCAACGACTATCCGATCGTGGTGCTTACCGACGCCACCAACCCGGCCGCTGCCCGTGCCTTCGTCGAGTACGTCCGCTCCGATCCCGGTCGCGCGGTGCTCACCTCCGCCGGGTTCCAGGTGCCGTAGCCGGTGCGTCGAGTCGACAGCGGGACGGTGCCGGCCCGGCGCATCGGTCGCGCCCGCCGGGTTCCGGTCGCACTGCTGCTGCCCGCCGCGATCGGTCTGCTGTTCCTGCTGCTGCCGCTGGTCGGGCTGCTCGCCCGTACGCCCTGGGCCACGCTGCCGCAGCGGCTCACCGAGCCGGGCGTACTCACCGCGTTGCGGCTGTCGGTGCAGACCGCGACCCTCGCCACCCTGCTCTGCCTGGTCCTCGGCGTGCCCCTGGCCTGGCTGCTGGCTCGGGTGCCGTTCCCTGGCCGCCGGTTGGTGCGCGCCCTGGTCACCGTCCCGCTGGTGCTGCCACCCGTGGTCGGCGGCGTGGCGCTGCTGCTGGTCTTCGGCCGCCGTGGACTCGTCGGCTCCTGGCTGGACGAGACGTTCGGGATCACCGTGCCGTTCAGCACCACCGCGGTCGTGCTGGCCCAGACATTCGTCGCCATGCCGTTCCTGATCATCGCGGTGGAGGGTGCGCTGCGCGGTGCCGACACCCGGTACGAGGAGGCCGCCGCCACCCTCGGTGCCGGGCGCTGGGTCACCTTCACCCACGTCACGCTGCCGATGGTCGCGCCGGGGGTGGCCGCCGGGGCGGTGCTGGGCTGGGCCCGCGCGCTCGGTGAGTTCGGCGCGACCATCACCTTCGCCGGCAACTATCCCGGCCGTACCCAGACCATGCCGGTGGCCGTCTACCTCGCCCTGGAGACCGACCTGGAGGCCGCCATCGTGCTCAGCCTCGTCCTGCTCGCCGTCTCCGTGGTGATCCTGGCCAGCCTGCGGGACCGCTGGGTGAGCGCACCATGACCCGGCTGCTCGACGCGCATCTGGTGGTCGACCGGGGCGGCTTCCGGCTCGACCTGCCGCTGACCGTCGCCCCCGGCGAGGTCGTGGCCCTGCTCGGGCCCAACGGCGCCGGCAAGACCACCGCCCTGCGGGCCCTCGCCGGTCTGCACCCGCTCTGCGCCGGGCACCTCACCCTCGCCGGCCGCGACCTGGACCGCCCCGGACACCGGATCTGGGTCCCCACCGAGCGGCGACCGATCGGCGTGGTCTTCCAGGACTACCTGCTCTTTCCCCACCTCAGCGCGCTGGACAACGTCGCCTTCGGGCCGCGCCGGCACGGCCTGGACCGGCAGCAGGCCCGGCAGCGGGCGGCCGGTTGGCTGGCCCGGATGGGTCTGACCGAGCAGGCTCGACGCAAACCCCGCGAACTCTCCGGTGGTCAGGCCCAACGGGTCGCGTTGGCCCGTGCTCTGGCCGTCGAGCCGGCGCTGCTGCTGCTCGACGAGCCGTTGGCCGCCCTCGACGCCCGCACCCGACTCGACACCCGAGCCCAGCTGCACAAGCACCTCGCCGCCCATCCGGGAGCCACCCTGCTGGTCACCCACGATCCGCTGGACGCCCTGGTGCTCGCCGACCGGCTGGTGATCATCGAGGACGGTCGGGTGGTCCAGGAAGGCGACGCGACCACCATCACCGCCGAACCCCGTACCGAGTACGTGGCCCGCCTGGTGGGGCTCAACCTCTACCGGGGACACGCCACCGGCCACCGGGTCCGGCTCGCCGACGGGCATGTGCTGACCATCGGCGACCGGCATGACGGGGAGGTCTTCGTGGCCTTCGCACCCGCGGCCGTGGCGCTGCATCCGCACCGACCGGACGGCAGCCCTCGCAACACCTGGCCGGCGACCATCACCGGCATCCAGCGGCACGGCGACAACCTGCGGATCCAACTCACCGGCCCGATCGAGGTCGCCGCCGACGTCACCCCGGCCGCCGCCGCCCACCTCGAACTGGTTCCGGGCCAACCGGTCTGGGTCGCCGTCAAGGCCACCGAGACCCGCGCCTACCCCGCCGCGACCGCAACGGACGCTACCGTCGACTGATGTCCACCGGGCAGCAGGTACGGGTCTGGTCGCCGCCGGTCAGCGGGATAACCGAGGTGCTGCACGCCCGGTTCACCGAGCACGCGTACCCCATGCACACCCACGGCAGCTGGACGTTGCTGGTGGTCGACGACGGGATCGTCCGCTACGACCTCGACCGTCACGAACACGGCGCGTTCCGTCAGGTGGTCACCCTGCTGCCGCCGGGGGTCGCGCACAACGGCAGCCCGGCCACCCCGGGCGGATTCCGCAAACGGGTCCTCTACCTCGACGCCGAGCAGCTCGGCGACCGGCTGGTGGGCCGCGCCGTGGACCAGCCGTCGTTCGACGACACGGCGCTGCGGCGGCGGATCGACCTGCTGCATGCGCTGGTGGCGGCACCCGGTGACGAGTTCGCCGCCGAGGTGCAACTCGCCGTCGTCCGCGACCGGCTCCGGGCCCACCTCACCCGACGTACGCCGGAGGCACCGGCGGTGCGCGACACCCGGATCGCGCGTCGCCTACGCGAACTGCTCGACGAACACGTCGTCGCCGGGCTGAGCCTGCGGAACGCCGCCGAAGCCCTGCACGTCCACCCCACCTATCTGGTGCGCGCCTTCTCCACCGCGTACGGACTCGGGCCGCACCAGTACGTGATCTCACGTCGGGTGGACCTGGCCCGACAGTTGCTCCGGGAGGGTCGGCCCGCCGTAGAGGTCGCGGTCGCGGCCGGCTTCTACGACCAGGCACACCTGAGTCGACACTTCAAACGGGTCCTCGGCTTCACGCCCGGCCGGTACCGCTCCTGTGCTACGGGTGCATCCGGGCACCCTTGATGACCTTGTCCACCCCGTTGCGGGGGCCGTACACCGCCAGGCCGGTCAGGTCCAGGTCGGCGCGGCCGACCGCGCGTACCGCTGCCCGGTTGTCCCGGTCGTTCCCGGTGCTGAACAGGTCCAAGGTGAAGACCGCCAGCGGCAGGCTCCGCCCGACGGCACACTGGTGGGCGGCGGTCAGCACCTCCTTCGACCCGGCGAAGACCAGCACCGGCTGCCGGAACATCGGCAGGTAGGGCGTGTCGTCGGCGTCGGCGTACGGCTCGCCGATCACCTCGGGCGCTGCCCGGGAGATGCCGCTGACCAGGAACGCCGTCATGTTCAGCCGCTGCCAGACCGGCAGGTCGTCGCGGAGCAGCACCGCGATCTTGGTGTCGAAGCGTACGGGCTCGGTGCCGGTTTCCATGGCGTCGAGTGTGATCGCCGTATTCGGGCCGGGTCTTGTACGAATCTTCCCTCTGCGGCGTCACCACCGGGCTCCGCGACGCGGCGTCAGTCCGGTGTGCGTAGCCGGACCCGGCGCAGCAACTGGGCGTTGAGCGCCACCACGATCGTCGAGGCGGACATCAACACCGCCGCGACCGCCGGGCTCAGCGCCACCCCGGCCCAGGCCAGGACCCCGGCGGCCAGCGGCAGCGCGACCACGTTGTAGCCCGCCGCCCAGGCCAGATTCTGGACCATCTTCCGGTACGCGGCCTGCGACAGTCGGATCACTCCGGTCACGCCGCGCGGGTCGGAGGAGGCGAGCACCACCCCGGCGGACTCGATCGCCACGTCGGTGCCGGCCCCGATCGCGATGCCGACGTTCGCGCGGGCCAGCGCCGGGGCGTCGTTGACCCCGTCGCCCACCATCGCCACCCGCAGACCCCGGCGTTGCAGGTCGACCACCGCGTCGTCCTTCTCCGCCGGCAGCACCTCCGCGAACACCTCGTCCGCACCGGCCCGGAACCCCAGGTCGGCGGCGACGGCCTCGGCAACCGGACGGGCGTCCCCGGTGATCATGACGACCTTCCGGATTCCCTGCCGGCGTAGGTCGGCGATGGCCTGCCGCGCCTCCGGCCGTACCTCGTCCTCCAACGCGAGCGCACCGAGCACCTCCGCCCGGCCGTCGGATGCCCGGCCGTCCGATCCCCGGCCCTCGGATGTCTGGCTGGCGGACAGGCGCAGCAGGTGCAGCACGGCCGCACCCCGGCGGGACCACTCCTCCTGCCGTCGGGCCAGTGCATCGGGGACGGTGACGCCGAACTCCCGCAGCAGCGCCGGTCCGCCCACGGCGTAGCTCACCCCGTCGACCTCGGCGCGTACGCCCCGACCGGCCAGCGCCTGGAAACCCGTCGCCGTCCCTCGGAGCCCCTGCGCCTCGGCAGCGGTTACGATCGCCCGGGCCAGCGGATGCTCGCTGTCGGCCTCCACCGCCGCCGCGATCGCCAGCACCTCCCGCTGCCCGGCCGTCTCCTGCCCGTTGCTGTGCTGGGCTAGGGGGTCGGCGGTGGCGGCGATGCCGGTCACGGTGTGTGCGCCTCGGGTCAGCGTTCCGGTCTTGTCGAACAGCACCGTGTCGACAGTGCGCATCCGCTCCAGCGCCAGCCGGTCCTTGACCAGGATTCCGCCCTTGGCGGCGACCGCCGTGGACAGGGCGATCACCAGGGGGATGGCCAGGCCGAGCGCGTGCGGGCAGGCGATGACCAGCACGGTGACCGTACGGACCACCGCCTCGCCCAGGTTGCCGAGCACGGTCCACACCAGCAGGGTGACCAGGGCGGTGGCGGTGGCGATGTAGAACAACCAGGCGGCGAAGCGGTCGGCCAGCACCTGTGCCCGGCCACTGGACTGCTGCGCCTGTGCCACCAGCCGCTGAATGCCGGCGAGTGCGGTGTCGTCGCCGACCGCGTCGACGCGTACCCGAAGGGATGCGTCGGTGGCGACGGTGCCGGCCACCACCCGATCACCTGTCGCCCGCGCCACCGGCCGGGACTCGCCGGTGATCATCGACTCGTCCATCTCGGCCTGGCCGTCGACGACCTGACCGTCCGCCGGTACCCGTGCACCGGGCCGTACCAGCACGGTGTCGCCCACGCGCAGGTCTGCCACCGGCACCCGCTCGGTCCGACCGTCGTGGGCCAGCCGTTCCGCGTCGTCGGGCAGCAACGCGGCCAGCGCCGACAGGGCACCCTGGGCCTGGCCGATCGCCTTCATCTCCTGCCAGTGCCCGAGCAGCATGATGGTGACCAGCGCCGCCAGTTCCCACCAGAAGTCCAGGTCGAACGCGCCGAGCGCGGTGGCCAGCGACGCCAGGTAGGCGACGGAGATCGCCATCGCGATCAGCAGCATCATGCCGGGAGCCCGGTCGCGGATCTCCCGCACCGCCCCCTGGAGGAAGGGCCAGCCGCCGTACGCGAAAACCACAGTGCCCAGCACCGGCCCCACCAGGTCGATCCCGGGGAAGTCCAGTTCGTAGCCGAACCAGTCCATCACCATGTGGCTGGTGACCACGATCGGCACGGTCAGCGCCAGACTCAGCCAGAACGTACGCCGAAACGCCTCCGGATCATGCCCCCCATGCCCCCCATGCCCCCCATGCCCCCCATGCCCGCCATGCCCGCCGTGCTGCCCCCCATGCCCCCCGTGCCCGCTGTCCCGCGCCATCCCATCCCTCCCTCCCCGCTCACGATATACCCCCGAGGGGTATATCAGCCCTAGATCTTGGTACGAAATCGCCCTTACGGGGGCGCGTTCGTACCAAGATCTAAGCCGGGATCGGGGATCGGCTTACTGGAAGTGGAAGCGTTTGTTGGTGGCCAGGGACGCCAGTTGCGGGACGGAGAAGGGCATGCGGCTCTGGAGGGTGCCGTCGCGGTCGGTGGACTGCGCGACGAAGACCACCACGCCGTCCGGGTGCCGGTAGGCGGCCCACTGGTCGAACCGGTCGTCGTCGCCGGGGCTGACCACCACGCCCACCTGCGCCGCTGACACGGTGACCAGTTCGCAGGTGCCCTGCATGCCCCAGAACTGGCGGGCCAGCGCGCACGGCTCGGTCGGCAGTTGATTGCCTGCGGTGTGGACCTCGACCATCAGGCGGCCCGTCCACTCACCCTTGGCGAGGGTGACCGAGGACGAGTAGCTCCACACGTCGAGTCCGTCGACCGTCTGCTCGTACTGCGCCTGGTGTGACGGGGCCTCCGGGGACTCCGGCACGGTGTAGCTGGCCGGCACGACGGCGCGGAGCTGGTCGAGAAGCTCGGCTCCCCGGTCGTACCTGGTGCCGGCACGCGCGGTGCGGTCCTCCTGCGGGAGGCCGTCCGGCCCGGTCGGCCATGGTGAGGCGGTGTCGTCCTCGGACGAGGGCGCCCCGATCATCGCGGGGCTCCAGCCGCCGGCACCCGGGACGGCGAAGGTGCCGAAGAATGCCACGGCCACGACAGCCGCCGCCGATCCGACGCAGGCGCGGACGGTACGACGCCGGGTGCGGGCCCGGCGGGCGCTGCCCAGCATGGTCTGCGTGTCCAGCGGCGGTGGCGAGGAGACGCTCGCCATCTCGTCGCGCAATGCCTCGCGCAACTGCTGTCCGTCCATCGTTACCCTCTCTCGGTGCCGCTGTACGTGGGTGACAGGAGGCCGCGCAGCGTGTCCAGGCCGCGGGCGGCCTGACTCTTCACCGTCCCCGGTGAGCAGCGCAGCAGGTGGGCGACCTCGTCGACGGGCAGGTCCTCCCAGTAGCGCAGGACCAGCACGGCCCGTTGGCGGGGCGGTACGGCGGCCAGGGCCTGGAGCATCACCAGCCGGTTCTCCGGTGCGTCGGTGGGTGCCGGCTGCTCAGGGTCGGCATCGTCCAACTGCTCCCGCCGCCACCAGCCGCGCCGTCGCTCGTCGAGGAAGGTGCGGACGATGATCTGGCGCAGGTAGGCGTCGAGCACCTCGTGCCGGGAGACCCGGTGCCAGGCCAGGTACAGCTTGGTGAAGGCGGTCTGGACCAGGTCCTCCGCCCGGTGCCAGTCACCGCAGAGCAGGTACGCCGTGCCGCGCATCGCGCTGGACCTCGCCGCGAAGTACTCCGCGAACGCCGTGTCGCGATCGCCCATCCAGGCCTCCGATCCCCGATTCGAGTTAGTCACGCCAGGTGTGGCTCGCGGGGTTGCATCACATGGTGAGCCGAGCCGGGTCGACGACGACGCACTCCGGGTGTTGCACCCTGGTCGGGTGGGTGACGTGGCAGAACTTGTGGAGCGGATCTGGCGGACGGACGCGGCCGGCATGCTCGGGGTGCTCAGCCGTCGGCTCGGCGATTTCGACCGGGCCGAGGAGGCGTTGTCCGGCGCGCTGGCCGAGGCGCTCGCCCGCTGGCCGGGTGAGGGGGTGCCGGAGCGCCCCGCCGGTTGGCTGGTCACCACGGGTTGGCGAAGGGCGCTGGACCGGCTGCGCCGCGACGCGGTCGGCCGCGAGAAGCTGGCCCGACTGGCCACCGAGCCGCCGCCGGAACCGGGCGTGGACGACCGGCTCGCCAGCCGCACGAGTATCCCGACCGGCTGCCGGCCGTACTCTCGGTGATCTACCTCGTCTTCAACGAGGGGTACCTGTCCAGCAGCCGGTCCGCCCAGCGGCGCGAGCTGGCCCGCGAGGGGGTCGAGTTGGCGCGCCAACTGGCCGAGTTGCTGCCGGGCGAGCCGGAGGCGGACGGTCTGGCGGCGTTGTTGGAGTTGCACCAGGCCCGCGCTGCCGCGCGGTTCGACTCGTGGGGACGCATCGTGCTGCTCGACAAGCAGGACCGACGGCGGTGGGACAGGCCGGCGATCGAACGGGCGGCGCTGCGGCTACGCGCGGCGGTGCGCCCGGGCCGGACCGGGCCGTACCAGTTGCAGGCCGGCATCGCCGCACTCCAGCCGGACGATGCCGCCGATGACCTCCTTGAGTTCCAGGTACGGCCCGTCGGTGACGACCGGCTGGCCGTCCGCGCCGGCGCGGACGGTCCGCGCCGTGTCGCGGGTATCCAACTCGGCACCGCCGGTGACGACCTTGCCGGTCGGCTGCCACCGGATTTCTGCCGAGGCAGGTTGGCGGAGCGGTCCTACCGGGGTGGCGTGGGCGGGCTGACCGACTCGCCGTCCACCAGGATCGTCACGCGCTCCGGGTAGAACGCGGTAAACCCGGCGATGTTGGCGACGCTGGGCAGCGGGTCGGGGTAGTACCAGGCGATGTTCCGCCCGGCGGCTCCGGGCACCTGACTCAGCGACCAGTACGAGGCGACCCCCTTGTACGGGCAGCGGGTGTGGTGCTCGGACGGCAGCAGCAACTCCTGGACCAGGTCGTCGGCGGGAATGTAGTAGCGGGTGGGCAGCCCGGTCTCGAAGAGCAGTACCGGACGTCGGGTGTCGGCGAGCACGACTCCCTCGTGGGTCACCACCACATGCCGGGTGCTGGGCAGCGAGTCGACACGGGAGAACGGGTCACGTGGGTGTACGAATACTTCCTCGTCTTCCTCGTACCATCGCTCGATGCCCTGGCCGAACCACTCCCGCCAGGCGAGGCACACGGTCTGCGCGAAGACGTCGCCGGGGTAGGTCCAGGCGGCGTTGGGCAGGGTGACTCCGTCGACGGTCAGGTCGTGGAAGCTGCTGCCGGCCCGGCTGCCGGGCTCCGGTGGCTGTTCGGCGGGCCGCAGGGTCCCGCCGACCAGGTCGGCCAGCGGGAAGGCGTAGAACGGCACGGGCATCCCGGGTTCCCAGACCAGCAGCGGTCGCCGACTGTCCACGACGACGGTGGCACCGATGCGGCCGCGGACCCACCGTTCGCTGTGGTGGTAGGTGAGCCGATCCTCCGGCGGGGCGAAACGTGGTGCGGGTGCAAGCATGGGCAATCCCCTCGGCAACACGTGTCTGTCGCATGTGTTGCACAGTCAATGCTTGTATTTCAAAGTATCTACTGCTCTCTTGGAATCCTACATACGTGTGCTGTGCGATGGCACCCGACGAGGGAGTGACCCGCTATGGGCAATGAGCCGAAGCAGCGGCCTCGGATGACCGCTGAGATCGAAGGTGACTTCGCTGTCTTCATCACGGGCATGCGGATCAACCGGTACTGGAAGATCCACAAGTGGTACCCGAACTTCCGCGACATGCGCAAGATCCTGATGGCGCTGTTCAGCGACCCGGAGAACGGCGCACTCTGCGCCCACCACGCCTGGACTCCCCGGGGGCCGATCCTGATCGGCTACTTCCGTAGCGTCGAGCAGTTGGAGCGGTTCGCCAACGACCCGCAGCAGCCGCACGCGGAGGTCTGGGCGCGCTACTTCAAGCGGATGAAGAACAACGGCGACGTCGGGGTCTGGCACGAGACCTTCGTGGTCCGGTCCGGCGAGTACGAGGCCGTCTACGACTACATGCCGTCGCCCACCGGCCTGGCGATGGGTACGTCCCACGTACCGGTCGAGCGCCGTGGCGATCTCGCTGTGGACCGTCGCGCCACGGGCGCCCGACTGGCGAAGGAGCGGACGGCCGCGCCGGCGGCCGGGGACGGGAAGGCCGCCGCCGGTCGTACGGCCTCGGAGTGAGGCCGTACGACCGACGACGGCGTTCTGGTTCGGCCCTCGTTGAGGGTCGCCACCGGGCCACCTGACACCCGTCGGGTCCGCCGGCTGGCGGCGGACCCGACTCGGGCATCCGACGAGCGTGGCTCAGCCCTGATGCTCGACGCGGCGGGGGAGCAGGAAGCTGGCGGCGATGGCCAGCGCGAACACGACGATCTGGTAGACGAGTGCCCGTACGGTGGTCTGCTGGTAGGCGGTGCGGTTCGCGATGAACTGCAACTCGTCGTGCCGGTCCGCGACGTCCGCGCCGGACTGCGACGCCACTGCGCGGCAGGCAGCCACGTCGGCTTCCGGGTTGGCGGCCTTGATCCGCTCGTCGAAGCAGGCGCGGGCGCTGTCGGCCGCGGCGTCGACGGCCGCCACCGGTACGCCACGGGCGGTCAGTTCCTCCCGGACCGTGTTCCGGAGGTCGTCGCCGACAGCGGGGGACTGCACGGCCAGGGCGATGAAGAAGACCATGCTGCTCAGCGCGATGCCGATGGCGGCGCCCATCTGCTGCACGGTGTTGAACACCCCGGAGGCGGCACCCGCGCTGTCCAGTGGCACGTCGTTGAGCGTGTAGGTGAGCAACGGCGCGAAGGTCATGCCCATGCCCGCGCCACCGAGGATCAGCCCGGGGGCGAGCGCCCAGGGGGTGATCGTGTCGAACTGGTTGATCACGGTGATCAGGATGGCCATCGCCGCGATCAGCATGACCAACCCGAGTTGCAGGCCGAGCCGCCCGAGCTTCGGCGTGATGTGTCGAGCGGAGATGGCGGTGAACAGCGGAACCGCGAAGCCCCACAGGACGCCGATCAGGCCGGCCTTGATCACCGAGAAGCCCTGCCCGAACTGCAGGTAGAGGGTGTTGACCAGGAAGAACGGCATGACACCGCTCATGAACAGCAGGGAGACGGCGAGACCACCCCGGAAGGAGCGGTGGGAGAACAGCGATATCGGGATCAGCGGCGACTCCGTCTGGCGGCGCTGTACCGCGACGAGTGCGGCGAAGGCCAGCAACGAGGCGACGAGGCTGATGAGGGTCCACGCCGGCCAACCCTGCTCCGGTCCCTGGATGAGCGGGAACACCAGCAGCAGCATGCCGAGACCCACCAGGATGGCGCCCTTGACGTCCAGTCGTTGGGCCGACTCGCCCTTCGACTCGGGAACCAGCTTCGCGGTGATGAAGAGACACACCGCAGCGATGGGCAGGTTCACCAGGAAGATCGTGCGCCAGGTGAGGCCGGCGATGTCGACGGCGGTGAGCAGGGCGCCCACGATGGGACCGGCCACCGTACCGACGGCGAAGACGACGCTCAGCGCGGAGAAGGCGCGGCCCCGCTCCTGAGGCGGGTACATGACCTGGAGGATCGACAGCACCTGCGGGACCATGAGCGCGCCCATGCCGCCCTGCACGAAGCGGGCCACGATCAGCTGTTCCGGGTTCGCTGCGATCCCGGCGACGAGCGAGGCGGCGGCGAAGCCGACCATGCCGATGATGAAGATCTTCTTGCGGCCGTAGATGTCGCCGAGCCGGCCACCGGTCACCAGCATGGTGGCGAAGGCGAGGGTGTACCCACCCACCATCCACTGCATGTCCGAGCTGGTGGCGCCGATCTCCTCCTGGATGGTCGGCAGCGCGACATTGACGATCACGATGTCGAGCAGGTCGAGCAGCAGGCCGACCAGAACGGCGACGAGGGCGATGGTGCGCGCCCGGCCGGCGATCGGCGCCGGCTTGGCGGGCGGCTCTGCAGGCGTCTCCGCGGGGCTGGGGGACGGTCGCGTCCTCGATGGTGTCATTCGCGTACCTTCCATGATCGTTTTTACGCGTCTCTGCCGGCTGGGAAGGCGGTACGACCAGCGCGGACACCGCTGCTGCCTCGTATGCTGCAAGACAGGCTATCTACGGTGTGTGAGAGTGTCTATCAAAGATGCCTCTGGTTTCCTACGAGGCTTTGATGGGATTCTGAAAAGACGCGTACGACCGGTTACCCGCCCCGACGTGAGGAGCGCGCGATGGGAATGAGCCAGCCACCCACGCACCTGTTGCCCGAGCCTGCGCTGTGGATCGGCGAGGAGCGGGTGGTGGAGTCCTCCGGCGGGCGGACGGAGCACGTCTACGCCGCGACCGGGCAGCCGACGACACAGGTCGTGCTCGCCGGAGCGGCCGAGATCGACCGGGCCGTGACACTGGCGCGGGAGAGTCTGCCCCGGTGGCGGGACAGCTCGGTCGAGGTCCGGCGCGACGCGTTGCTGCGGCTGGCCGACCTGTTGGTGGTGCATGCCGAATCGCTCTCCGCGCTGCAGAGCCTGGAGATCGGTCTGCCGATCCAGCTCGCGCGGCGGCTGCCGGTGTTGGCGGCCGACCACCTGCGGTACTACGCCGGGTGGTGCGACAAGATCGGCGGCGAGGTGCTGCCCACCTGGCCCGGGCGCAGCCTGGACTACACCCTCGACGAGCCGTACGGCGTGGTGGCCGGGATCATCCCGTGGAACGGCTCGCTGATGTCGATGGCGCAACTGCTCGGTCCGGCGCTCGCGGCCGGCAACGCCGTCGTGGTCAAGCCGTCGGAGCTGGCACCCTTCGTCGGCCCGCGCTTCGCCGAGCTGACGGTGGAGGCGGGGGTGCCGCAGGGTGTGGTCGTGGTCGTGCCCGGCGGGCCGGCCGCCGGGGCGGCCCTGGCGGGGCACCCCGGCGTCGACAAGGTCCACTTCACCGGCAGCGGGGCGACCGGCCGGCAGGTGCTCGCCGAGGCGGCCCGGAACCTGACACCTGTGGCGTTGGAACTGGGTGGCAAGTCCCCGCACCTCATCTTCGACGACGCCGACCTGCGATCGGCGGCCCGGTTCGCGATGAGCGGAGTGGTGGCCCTGTCGGGGCAGGGCTGCGCGAACGGCACCCGCCTGCTGGTGCACTCCGCGGTCCGGGACCAGGTGCTCCAGACGTTGACCGCACGACTGCGCCGGGTGCGGGTGGGTGACCCGGCCGACGAGACCACCGTGATGGGTCCCGTGGTCTCCGGGCAGGCGTGCGACCGGATCATCGGGGTGATCGACCGGGCCCGCGCAGCCGGCGCGCAGCTGCTGGTGGGCGGCGGGCGTTGCGGCGGCGACCTCGCCGACGGCTTCTTCGTGGAACCCACCGTCTTCGTCGACGCCGACCGCGACACCGAACTCGTGCAGGAGGAGATCTTCGGCCCGGTGCTGGCGGTGTCGACCTTCGACACCGAGGAGGAGGCTGTGGAGTTGGCAAACGCCACCCGGTACGGCCTGGGGGCGTACGTGCACACCAACGACCTGCGCCGGGCTCACCGGGTCAGCCGGGCGGTGGCTGCCGGCAGCGTGTGGGTCAACGGCGCACCGGGTCTGATGCCGTCGGCACCGTTCGGCGGGGTGAAGCAGAGTGGTTCCGCGCGGATCGGCGGTCTCGCCGGTCTGCGCGAGTTCCTCCGGCCGAAGAACGTGTGGATACCGGTCTGAGCGCCCACCGACCTCAGGTGATCTTGCTAACACCAGGAGGCTTCGAGATGCTCTTCTCGCGTTTGTTTAATACGCGAAGTGGTCTTTCGGCAACCATGGGCATCGATGTTGTACCGGAGAGTGGCTTTCCGTTATGCTGGCGTTACTCAGGGTGTCGAGGGTCTGCTGGATGCGTCCGGAAGGGCCAACCAAATCTACGCAACGTATGAGATTGTGTCCTAGCGTCTCGCGGGCACCGGCTGTCGGTAGGAAGAAGGGCAGAGACAATGGCTCAATACATCGTCACGATCACACCGGTGCTCGGTGAGAAAGACGCGGGAGAAGACTCCTCGCGCACCACCATGCGCGTGTTCGCCGAGGACGGCCAGGTCTACATCAAGGAGTTGACCGTCCGCGTCGCGGATGACGTCAAGCTCGGTGCCGCCGACCTGCTCCAGGTCGACCTGGACCTGCTCATGCAGGCATTCGCGGCGAAGCGTCCCGCGGTCGCCGCCGCAACCGCCGAAGGCTCGGACGCGGTCCGGCCCTACCGCGCCGTGACGCCGAGCCGGGTGGCGAAGTCAGACCGCGCCTATCGGCGTATGCCGGACCCGAGCGAGCTCAAGGACATCTACCTCAAGAACCGCACCGTCACCGGTGTCGCCAAACACTACGGCGTGCCCACCCACACCGCTCAGGGGTGGATCACCCGCCTGCGACGCAAGGGTGTCATCCCCAGCGTGAAGTGACATCGGGGCCCGCCGGTCACAGTGGGCCGCCGTCACCGCCCTCGCCGACCAGGTGCGCACCGAAGGCCGTGTACGAGTTGCGACTGGCCACGAAGTGCTGACGCGCGGTGTTGGCGTCGCGGAGCCGCCGGGACAGGGGAGACGAGTCGTACACCGCCGTCCCGCCGGCCAGTTCGAAGGCCGCGTCGGTCGCCCGGACCGCCAGCGCGGTCGCCTGCGCGGACGCGGCGCGGACCTGCGCTCGCCGCAACGCCGCATCCGGACCCGAGTACCCGCCCCACTCGTCGCCGGCCTGGTCGTAGAGCAGCGCCCGACCTGCCTGCACCACCATCCGAGCCTCGCCCAGCCGCTCCTGGAAGGCGGTCGAGGAGGCCAGCCGGGTTGCGCTCAGCGCCGGCCGCTTGCCGCCCGCCGCGAGCTCGACGACGTCCCGCAGGGCCGCCTCGGCGATGCCCAGCGCCGCCGCCGCGATGATGAGGCTGGACTGCGCGATGCTCATCGCCGCCCTGGCCGCCTCCGCCGACCCGGGCACCAGCTCGACGGCCCGCTCGGCGGGGCAGTAGCGGCCGGAGACGGCCAGGTCGTGGCTGCCCGTGCCACGCAGGCCCAGGGTGTGCCAGGTGTCGACAACTGTGACGTCGGCAGCGGGCAGCAGCATGATCCGGGTGGCGGGCCGGCCCTCGTCCATGGCGACCGTGCGGCCGCGTACCAGGACGCAGTTGAGGTAGACCCAGGCGGCGCGTTCGCAGCCGGTGACGAACGGCCACTGGCCGGAGATCCGCCATCCCCCGTCCACCTCGGTGGCCCGCCCCTTGGGCGCCACCGCGCCGGCGGCGTAGACGTCCGGACCGTCGACGAAGATCTCCGCGACGGTCTCCTTCGGCGCGCAGCCGATGATGAGCTGGGAGAGCGCGACCTGGCCCACCAGCCAGGCCACCGAGGCGTCCGCCGTGCCCAACGTCTCGATGACCCGCAGCGTGTCCGGCACGTTCAGGCCGGTGCCGCCGTACGCCTCGGGGGCGAGCATGCGCAGGCAGCCTGCCGCTCGCAACCCGTCGAGCAGATGGTCCGGGAGGCCCCGGACCCGCTCGACCTCGTCAGCGTGTGCGGCGATCTCCGGAAGGAGATCACGGACCAGTTGCAGAGTCGTCATGCCGATCCTCGCCCTCCGGTCTGGCGTGCCGGTCCGAGTGCCGGGCCGCGCCTGCTGCAACACCGCAGGCGGCTCGGAAACGACCGATGACCATTCTACTGTCTACATGTATCGTGCAACAGGCAAGGGAGTGTTGTGTGTAAACACTTCGTAAGCACAGTTGGGCTGCCCCGGGGAGGTGTCTCATGACGGCGTCTGACGCGCAGACACACGTGTTTGCGATGAGGATGTGGAAGTCGCTTCTCGCCACGCAGGAGCTGCTGTCGGCGTACCTGGGGGTCAAGCTCGGGTTGTACGAGGCGCTGGCTGCCGCACCGGGACCGATGCGCCCGGACGAGCTTGCCCAGGCCGCCGGCGTCGCCCCCCGGTACGCGCGGGAATGGCTGGAACACCAGGCCGTCTGTGGCGTCGTCGAGACCGATGACGTACGCCTGCCGGCCGAACGCCGCGCGTACCGGCTTCCCGCCGGGCACGCCGCCGTCCTGACGGTGTCGGACGACCCGATGTCGCTGGCCTCCCTCGCCGTACTCCCGCTCGGTGGCATCGCCGCGGCCCTGCCGGAGCTGGTGGCGGCCTACCGCAGCGGTGCGGGCGTGCCCGACGACGTGTTCGGCGTGGACTGGCGGGACGGGCACTCGGGCGCCAACCGTGCCCTGTTCGCCCACCAGCTCTCCGGCTGGATCGCCCAGCAGTTGCCCGACGTGCACGCCCGCCTCGACGCTCCCGGGCGGCGCATCGCCGACGTGGCCTGCGGGACCGGCTGGTCGAGCATCGCGTTGGCGCGGGCGTACCCGCAGGCCGAAGTGACCGGACTGGACCTCGACGGGGCGGCCCTTCAGCAGGCCGAGCGCAACGCCGCCGAGGCGGGCGTCGCCGACCGGGTCCGCTTCGCCTGCCGCGACGCGGCCGACCCACAGCTGGCGGGCGAGTACGACCTGGTGTGCCTCTTCGACGCGCTGCACGAGGTGTCCCAACCGGTCGCCGTGCTCCAGGCGTGCCGGCAGTTGCGTGCCGCCGACGGCGCAGTGCTGCTGATGGACGCGAAGGTCGCGCCGGCCTTCACCGCACCGGGCGACGACGTCGAGCGGTTCCAGTACGGCACGAGCGTGCTGCACTGCCTGCCGGCGAGTCTCACCGGGACGGATTCGACGGGCACCGGCACCGTGTTGCGCCCCGGAAAGGTGCGCGAGCTGGCGTTGCAGGCTGGCTTCTCGGGAATGACGATCCTGGCCGTCAACGACCGCTTCCACCGGCTCTACCGGCTGACCGGCTGACCGGCTGACCGGCCTGCGTGGGTCGGTGCGGGGCGGTGCGGGGGCACGAAAACGGGTCCGGGTAACCCCCGGACCCGGATCCGTACTCAGGCGCCGTCACGCTCCTCGAGCCGCTTGACCACCAGGTCCTGCACGGCGCCGACCGTGGTGATCTTGCGGGCGGTGTCCTCGTCGATGGGGTCGAGGTCGAACTCGTCCTCGATGGCGAACGCCACCTCCATCAGGGCCAGCGAGTGGTAGCCCAGGTCCTTGATGAGGTGGGACTCCGCCGTCACTTCGACGCCGTCCTTCGGCGCCATGTCGGAGATGACCGCCGCCACGGTAGCGCGGATCTCCTCCTCGGTACGGCGGGCGGGAGCGGTCTGCTCGGTCATGGTCGATCTCCTCTGTGCTGCTGGCGTGACGGTGGGATGGGTCGCTCAGGAGGCCCGAGCGCCGGTCAGCGGGGGAACACGGGGGGCGGAGAAGCAGTGACGCTGATGGCGTACCACCGCCCCGAGCGTGGGCGCCCAACGGCGCGACCACGTCGCGACGACCTCTGGCACGTCCTCGAACTCGTCTTCGAGGATCGACAGGCACGGCACCGGCGCGGTCGCGCCGAGTTCGGTGAGCAGCGGGCGCAGGTACTGGTCCCCGGCGCCGCGGTGCTTGGCCCAGCCGGCGGTCATCGCGCCGACGGCGACGCAGTCGGCCAGCCCGTCCATCGGAAGCATGTCCAGGAACAGCTTCAGCAGGCCGGTGTAGGTGCCCTTGAAGGTGGGGCTGACGACCACCAGCAGGCCGGGACGGCGGACCAGGCCCAGCGCCCGTTCGATCTCCGGCCCCAACGGCACGCTGCGGCTGGCCCGCTGCGGCAGCGCGGCGCCGATGTCGGCGAGGTCGACGATGTCCGGACCGGCGGTCTCCACGCCTTCGGTGCCGAGGGCGAGCGCCAGCTCCTCCATCAGCCGCAGGGCGATACCGCTGGTACGGGAGCCCGCGCGGGGACTGCCCAGCAACAGTGTCGTCTCCACAAGCGAACTGCGGTCCGTCACGACGCCTCCTGCCCGAGCAGCCCCTGGCGCCGCAGCAGCGGCAGCACACCCTCGGCGAAGTTGTACGCCTCCTCCAGGTGGGGCTGCCCGGAGAGGATGAGATGGTTCATGCCCAGCGCGTGGTACTCCGCGATCCGCTCGGCCACCTGCTCGTGGCTGCCGACCAGAGCGGCACCGGCACCCGGGCGGACCAGGCCGTAACCCGCCCACACGTTCGGATACACCTCCAGGTCGTCGGTACGCCCGCCGTGCAGGGCGGCCATCCGGCGTTGCCCCTCCGACTCGGTGCGGCGGAACCGTCGCTGGGCGTCGGCGATCCGGCTGGCGTCCATGCCGTCGAGCAGCCGACGGGTCACCGCCCACGCCTCCTGCGCGGTGTCCCGGCTGATGACGTGGAACCGGGTACCGAACTCGACCCGGCGACCCCGCTCGGCGGCGAGTTCGCCGACCCGGCTGGTGAGACTGGTGAGCCCGTCCGGACGCTCGCCCCAGGCCAGGTAGACGTCGGCGTGCGCGGCGGCCACCTGCTGCGCCGCGGCGGACGAGCCACCCAGCAGGATCGTCGGCCGGACGTCGTGCGGTCGGCTCAGCAGCCCGGCCTTGATCTGGTAGTGCTTGCCGTGGAAGTCGAAGGGTTCGCCGCGCCAGGCCTGGTGGAAGACGTCGAGGAACTCCTCGGTGCGGGCGTACCGCTCGTCGTGGTCGAGCCAGTCGCCGTAGCGCCGCTGTTCGTCGGCGTCCCCGCCGGTGACGATGTTGAGCATCAGCCGGCTGCCCGAGAGCCGCTGGAACGTGGCGGCCGACTGGGCGCACACCATCGGCGGCAGCGAACTGGGCCGGCAGGCGATCATGAAGTGCATGTTGCGGGTCTGCTGCGACAACGCTGCGGACACCAGCCAGGGGTCCTCACAGAACAGACCGGTCGGCACCAGGGCACCGGCGAAGCCGAGGCCGTCGACGGCCTGGGCGACCTGACCGAGGTAGTTCAACTCCGGCTCACGCCGGATGTTCCTGGCCTCGGCCACCCCGTCCGCGCTCTTGGCCACCTCGCGGCCGTCGCCGTGCAATGGCAGGAACCAGTGCAGTCGCAGTGTCATCAACGGTCCCTTCCGCCTCGGGCCGGTCGACCGGCCCCGGATTGACCTGCCATCCCCGTGCGCACTCGTCTTTCCTGCTATCCACGTGCATTTACGAGTATGTTCTGGAAGGTTCTCAGGATGCCTGTGACGCTGTCAATACCGTTGCCCTGACCGGTCACTGTCCCGGCGTCGGCAGCGCCGCCTCCGGACGGTGCGCCGCCGTGGCCGCGACGTCGAGGTAGCCGGCCAGGAAGTCCTGCCCGAGTGCGGGGTCGGCCCATCCGCCGGCCCGGAACAACACCGCCTGCACCCGGTGCTCGCCCACCGGGGCCAGGGCCAGCTCGAACGGGAAGCGGCTGCCGATCTCGGTGGGAACCACCAGTTCGAAGCGGGCGCCGCCACCGGTCAGGTCATGCCGCATCGGCGACATCACGTTGAACATCACATCGTCGGCCCGGCCGCCGCCGGTGTCGACCAGGCCCGTCGGCAGCAGGTGGAAGGGCAGATCCTGGTACGCGAACGCGCTGATCACCGCGCCGTGCACGTGGCGTACCAGGTCGGCGAAGTTGGGTTGACGGGCGACCTGGGCGCGCAGCAGCACCATGCCGGCGAGCAGGCCGACGGTGTCGCGTACCTCGGGTCGGGACCGGTTGGCGAACATCGAGGCGACCGCCAGGTCCGGTTGCCCGGTCAGGCGGTACAGCTGGGCGTGGAAGGCGGCCAGCAGCACCGTGAACAGGGTGGTCTTCTCCCGCCTCGCCAGCTCACGCAACCCGGCCACGGTCGCCGCGGGAAGCTCCGCCGCGACGGACCGGACCGCCTGGACCGGTGCCCCGGTAGCCGGTGCATTGGTGGCTGCGGCGTCGGTGGCTGCGGCGTGGGAGGCGTCCGCGGCCGGGTAGAGCGCGTCGAGTCGGGGGATCTGGCTGCCCTCCAACTGGCGTCGCCAGTACCGCTGGTAGCGGGCGAGTCGGTCCGAGGCCAGCAGTTCCTGCTGTGCCTGGGCGAAGCGGGACGGCTGCCAGCCGGTGGGTGCTTCGACGCCGGGCCCACCGCAGGCGGCGGCGTAGCAGGCGACCAGGTCGCGCAGCAGGATGCCGGTGGACCACGCGTCGGTCACCAGGTGGTGCAGGTTGAGGCAGAGCAGGTGCTCGGTCGGGCCGACCCGCCAGACGCCGGCCCGCGCCGGCCATTGCTCCGGGTCGATCGGCGTCTGTAGCTCCCGGGCCAGGGCCGCCTGCGGCGACTCGCCTGTCGGTACGTCGGCCCAGGTCAGCGGCAGTGATCTCGGGGGGTGTACGCGCTGCACGAGACGCGCTCCCCGACCGTGGAAGGTGGTCCGCAGCGCCTCGTGTCGGACCACCAGATGGTCGACCGCCTCCTGCAACGCCCGCTCGTCCAGGTCTCCCACGATGCGGCAGACGACCGGGCAGTTCAGCGCACCGAAGTCCGACCGGTAGTGCTTGATCATCCACAGTAGTCGCTGGGAGACCGAGGCTGGTGTGTCGCGTGCTTCCACAGACAGCAGGATAGCTTTTGTCGTTGGCTTTGCGTGTCTGGCGAACTAGTCTTTGCTGCTATGAGCGAGTTGGTGGTGCGTTCGACGCAGGACGCTCGACTCAACTGGAACTACGAGTCTTCCGACAGCCGTACGGAATCGCTCTACCAGCGTGCCAAGCAGGCGCAGTGGAGCGTCGACGAGATCGACTGGCACCTCGACGTACCGTTCGGGGCGCCGTTGCCCGACGACTCCGCCTTCGCCATGGCCGGGTTCGCCGCCTCCCCGCTGGCCGCGCGGGGTCGACCGGCCTGGGACGAGTTCCGCTGGGAACTCCAGGCCTGGATGGTCAGCCAGTTCCTGCACGGCGAACAGGCGGCCATGGTGGTCGCGGCCCGACTGGTGGAGATCGTCTCGGGGCTGGACAGCAAGCTGTACGCCTCGACCCAGGCGGTCGACGAGGCGCGGCATGTGGAGGTCTTCTCCCGCTACCTGGGCGAGAAGATCCAGCAGCCGTACCCGATCTCCGAACCGCTGGAACTGCTGCTCACCGACATCCTCGAGGACAACCGCTGGGACGTCATCTCGCTGGGCATGCAGATCATGGTCGAGGCGCTGGCGATGGCCGCGTTCCGGCTGGCGCACAGCACCTTCCACGACCCGCTGATCAAGCAGATCACCGGCCTCGTGGCGCGGGACGAGGCCCGGCACGTGTCGTTCGGAGTGCTCTCCCTACGCGGCCTGTACGACCAGATGACCTCCCGCGAGCGCACCGAGCGGGAGGAGCTGGTGCTGGAGTCCGCGGCCCTGATCCGCCGCCGGTTCCTGCTTGGCGACATCTGGGAACGCATGGAGGTCCCGATGGCCGACGGACTCGACTTCGCCGCCCGCAACGAGCTGATGGTCGCCTACCGGCAGGCCATCTTCTCCCGGGTTGGCCGGGCACTGGACCAGATCGGACTGATGACCCCCCGGGTACGGGACGGGCTGGTCGGGCTGGACCTGATCCAATTCGTGGAGGGTAGGCGCGGTGGCTGAGCGAACGGGCGTCCGGCAACGGCCGCAGATGGACCTGGCGTCGGTGATGCGGCTGGCGGAGCTGACCGATCTGATCGTGCCGATGACCGTGCGGGCGGTGAGCGACCTGGGCGTCGCCGACCTGCTCGTCGACGGGCCCCGGCCGGTGGCCGAACTCGCCGCCGAGGTCGGTGCGCACGAGCGGTCGCTGTGCCGGGCGCTGCGGGCGTTGGCGGCCAGGGGCATCTTCACGGAGCCGGAGCCGGAGGTGTTCGCGCTGACTCCGCTGGCCCAGCCGCTGCGCAGCGACCACCCGATGTCGATGCGGGCCGTCTACACCCTGCTCGCCTCCGACGTGCAGGCGTGGGCGATGCTGCCGCACAGCCTGCGTACCGGTGAGGCCGCCTTCGACCACGCGCACGGTACGGACTACTGGAGCCACCTGGCCGCGAACCCGGACGAGAGCCGGCGGGTGGACCGCTGGATGCACGCGATCACCCGACTGCACCTGCGTACCGTGCTGCCCTGTCATCCGTGGGGAGAGCTGTCGCACGTGGTCGACGTGGGTGGTGGGGACGGCGGATTCCTCGCCGGCCTGCTCGGGCGGTATCCCGCGATGCGCGGCACGCTGCTGGACCTGCCGCACGTCGTCGCGGCGGCGGACCGGGTGCTCACCGAGGCCGGGGTGCGCGACCGGTGCGAGATCGTGCCCGGCAGCTTCTTCGACGCGCTGCCCGCCGGTGCGGACGCGTACCTGCTCAAGACGGTGCTGCCCGGGTTCGGTGACGACCAGGTGGTGGCGGTGCTGCGCCGGGTCCGCGAGGCGATGCGGCCGGACAGCCGCCTGCTGCTGTTGGAGGCCGTCCTGCCGCCCGGGGACACCTTCGACGTGGCGAAGCTGTACGACGTGCACACGCTTGTGCTCACCGGCGGCACCCACCGCACGGCCGAGGAGACCGCCGCCCTGCTCGACCGGGCCGGGCTGCGGCTGGACACCGTACGACCGACGGCCACGCTCACCATCCTGACCGCGACCCCGGCCTGATCCGCCTTCGCCGGGCCGGACCGTTCTGAACCGGCATCCCGCCGGGCCGTCCGGTCCGGCGGGATGCCAGCAGCGTCAGGCGGGCTTGATGGCCAGTGGCACGTGGGCGAAGGCACGGAACGGGGTGTCGCTCTCCCGGACCAGGTCGCCCGCCTGCTCCACCGAGCGGGTGCGGCGCAGCACCCAGTCGAAGACGACCTGCGCCTCCGTACGGGCCAGGAAGGCGCCCAGGCACAGGTGACCGCCGCCGCCGAAGGTGACGTGCGGGTTCGGGTTGCGGGTGACGTCGAGCGTGCCGGGGTCGTGGAAGACCGCCTCGTCGTGGTTTGCCGAGCCGAGCATCAGCACCAGCACCCGCCCGGCCCGTACGGTGCGCGAGCCGATCGTCACCGGCTCCCGCACCAGCCGGGCGGTGCCCTGGATGGGGGCCTCGAAGCGGAGGAACTCCTCCACCGCACCGGGCACCAGGCCGGGGTCGGCGCGCAGGAGGGCGAACTGGTCCGGTGCCCGCAGCAGCGCGGCGAACCCGTTGGTGATCAGGTGCACGGTCGTCTCGAAGCCGGCGAAGAACGAGAAGACGGTGTTGTCCACGATCTCGTCGTGGCTGAGCCGGTCCCCGTCGTCCTCGGCCTGCAACAGGGTGGAGAGCAGGTCGTCGCCGGGGGCCTTGCGACGCTCGTCGAGCAGCCCGCCGATGTACGCGCGCAGCCACTGGACCGACTCGTGTGCCGCACCTCGGGCCTCGGCGGGGACGATCGCGCTGAACGCGCGTCCGAGTCGCATGGCGTGCAGCCGGACGTCGTCGTGGGCCTCGGGCGGGATGCCCATCAGGGTGGACACCACAAGCACCGGCAACGGGTACGCCAACTCGCGCACCACGTCGCAGCTGCCGCTCTCCAGCGCCGGGGCCAGCAGCTCGTCCACGGTCTGCTCGATGTAGCCGCGCATCCGCCGCACCACGGCCGGGGTGAACGCGCCACTCATCAGCCGCCGCAGCCGGACGTGGTCCGGCGGGTCGCGGTAGAGCATGATGCGCTGGAAGAAGTGGCTGGCCGGTCCCGCGCCCACCGACAGATGGTGGTATGCCTCGGGGAACTCGCTGCCGAGCCGGGGGTCGCGCTGCAACGCCACGACATCGGCGTGGCGGGTGACGCCCCAGCTACCGGGGCCGAACCGGCACAGCGGTCCGGCCGCGCGCAGTCGGGCGTAGGTCGGATAGGGATCTTCCAGGACGGCGGGGTCGAGCGCGTCGAACCTGGGCGGCAGACCGGAGGCATCCATGTCTGCCAGTCTTGGCCCGAACCCGCCGCCTGGGCAAGTGTTTACACGTGTTTTTGGTAAACCCTATGCGGAGGCTTCACGAGGCAGGTAGCTGCCGAAGCTCCAGACGTGACCCTCCAGGTCGTACGCCCCGTAGTCGCGCGAGCCGTACGAGGTGTCGTGCAGCTCGTAGACGAGCTTGGCGCCGGCCTGCACCGTCCGCTCGTAGTGCTTGTCGACGTCCGCCGCGTCACCGACGCAGATGTAGATGCCGCCGCTGGTGGCGGGCAGCTCGCGCGGGCTGACCATGCCCAGCGTGTCGTGCGGTCCGCCGCCGCCGAGCTGGATCGTGGAGTTGCCCCAGCTCAACTCGGCGTGCACCACCTTGCCGTCAACCTCGGTGACGTCGAAACGCTCCAGACCGAACGCGTTGACGAGCCAGTCGACGGCAGCCGTCGGGTCCTGGTAGCGGAGGAAGGGGATGACCGGAGAGAACGATCGTTCCGACATGAAGCCTCTTCTCGCGTATGGGGCAGATCCGTGCGGTGTTGTCCATCATAGGTGACTCGCCTCTGCAAGAGGGTCAACGTCACGCTCGACAATCGACAGTGGGCGGCCGAGGGTGGCCAGTGCGGCCCGGTATTCGTCGCCGACGGCCAGGTCGCTCAGATGCACGCTGAGGTGCGGCGGTGGCCGATTTTCCCAGCTCAGCAGGCGTGCGGAGACATCCGGGGCGCTGACCGTGAGGTCGGCCGGTGACAGCACCAGGCCGTCCCCGGTGGCCTTGAGGATCGCCTCCTTGCGGGCCCAGTACCGGATGAACGCGGCGAGTCGCCGCGGCTGCGGCAGGTCGGCAAGCACCCGACGCTCGGCGGGCGAGAGTGCCGAGACGGGAATCCGGTCACCCCGCAGGGCCACCCGTTCGATGTCCACTCCGCAGACCGTGTCGCGGGCGATCGCCACCAGGATCCGTTCGGCCGAGTGCGACACCGACAGGTGCAGCACGCCTGCGTCGGTGTGCACCTCCAGTCGGCCGTGCGGGCCGGTGCAGTGGCGGCACGTCGAGGTGAAGACGACCTGGCCGGGCGTGGTGTCGGCGTACCGGGCGGCCAGCAACCGTGCCATCACGCGGCCGGTCACGAAGCGGGTGCGGGCCGCGTCGTGACCCAGGTGCCGCGCCCGCGCCTGTTCGGCGTCGTCGAGCAGGGTGTGCAGCGGCGCGGGGAGTGGCCCGGCAGGGCAGCGCCAGACCAGGCACTCGCCGCTGTCGAGCCGCTCGCCCACGCCGCTCCCCTCGTTCGCCGGCGCTTTTTGCTCGCCTTCGTGGCGAGCCTTTCCGAGTATTACCGACTATCTCTAGACCCGAGTCGTGAGTCGCTGATAGCTTAGCGCCAGCCGACCGGAGACGTGGTAGAGGCTTACTGAGGAGACGCGACATTGGACGTTGCCGTCGACACCGATCCGACCCTGACCCTCGACCGGATGCGGGAGGACGTCGCGGAGGCCCTCGGCTGCCCGCCGTCGTTGGTGGGGGACGACGACGACCTGCTGATGCTCGGCCTCGACTCGATCGCACTCATGCGGTTGGCCAGCCGCTGGCACAGTCAGGGCGTCCCGGTCACCTTCAGTGAGCTCATCGAGTGGCGCACCCTCGCGCAGTGGTGGGCGCTCATCGAGCAGCGTCACGCCGAGGCCCGCCCGGCACCGCTGCCACCGGTGGAGGTGGACGAGTCCGCGCCGTTCGGCCTGGCCACCATGCAGCACGCGTACTGGATCGGTCGGGCCGACGGGCAGCCCCTCGGTGGTGTGGGCGCCCACTTCTACAACGAGTTCGACGGGTCCGGCGTCGACCCGCAGCGGCTCGACGCCGCCGTCCGCGCGGTGCTGCGCCGCCACGGCATGCTCCGGGCCGAGTTCCACGCCGACGGCACCCAGCAGATCCGGCCGGAGAGCCCGTGGCCGGGCCTGACCGTGCACGACCTGCGCGACCTGCCCCCGCAGCGGTGCGAGGAGGAGTTGGCGGCGCTGCGGCACCGGCTGTCCCACCGGCGGTTGCGGGTGGAGGAGGCGGAGACCTTCGACATCCAACTCTCTCTGCTGCCCGGCGGCGCCACCCGGGTGCACGTGCACGTCGAGATGCTTGTCGCCGACGCGCACAGCTTCCGGCTCGTCCTGTCCGACCTGGCGGCCTGCTACCGGGATCCGGACCGACAACTGCCCCCCGTGAACCTCAGCTACCCCGCCTACCTGGCCACCGTCGCCGCCCGCCCCGACGAGGCGCGCGAGCGGGCCCGCGAGTACTGGCGCGAACGGCTGGACACCCTGCCCGGCCCGCCGCAGCTGCCCACCGCCGTGGACCCGGCCACCGTGGCCGGCCACCAGGTGGTCCGCCGCTACCACTGGCTGACCCCGCAGCAGCAGGCGGAGCTGGAACGGCGCTCGGCGGCGGCCGGAGTCACCCTGTCGATGGTGTTCCTCGCCGCGTTCGCCGAGGTGCTGGCCGCGTGGAGCAGCAGCGGCCGATTCGTGCTGAACCTGCCGATGTACGACCGCCGCCCCGTCCATCCCGAGGTCGGCGAGGTCGTCGGCGACTTCACCAACCTGATCCTGCTGGAGCTCGACACCACCGGGCCGGTCGGCTTCGTCGACCTGGTCCGCCGGCATCAGGACCGGCTGCGCAGCGACGCCGCAAACGCCGCGTACAGCGGCGTCGACGTGCTGCGCGACCTGTCCCGCGCCCGCAGCGGCCAACCCGTCGGTGCGCCTGTCGTCTTCACAAGCGCGTTGAGCCTCGGCGAACTGTTCGACGCCGAGGTCCGCAACTGCTTCGGCCGGCCCGGCTGGACCATGTCCCAGACCCCGCAGGTGTGGCTGGACTACCAGATCACCGAGCGCGAGGACGGGCTCTACCTCAACTGGGACGTCGTGGACGAACTGTTCCCCGACGGGTTCGTCGACGACATGTTCGCCGCGTACCTGGGGATCGTCGACTGGCTGCTCGACCCGGCCACGGACTGGTCCGGGCGCGCCCCGATCGCACTGCCCGAACGTACCCGGGCCGCGCGGGCGGCGGCCAACGACACCACCGGCCCGGTCGACGATCGGCCGCTGCACCACGACGTGTTCGCCCGCGCGGTCCGCGAGCCGGACCGCCCGGCGGTGCTGTCCGCCACCGGCGTGCTCACGTACGCCGAACTCGCGGGCCGGGCGCAGGCGCTGGCCGACGAACTGACCACCCGCGGCCTGGCCCCCGGGGAGGCCGTCGCCGTCACCCTGCCCAAGGGCCCCGACCAGATCGTCGCGGTGCTCGGCGTGCTGCGGGCCGGCGGTGTGTACGTGCCGATCGGCGTCGACCAGCCCCAGGCCCGGCGCGACCTGATCCGGGCCACCGCCGACGCCCGCTTCACCGTCACCACCGCCGACGCCGCGCACGACGCCACGACGCTTACCGTCCCCGCCACCGGCGTGCCGGTACGCGCCGACGCACCGACGGTCGACGGCGAGCAGGACGCGTACCTGTTGTTCACCTCCGGCTCGACCGGTACGCCGAAGGGGGTGCGGGTGCCCCACCGGGCGGCCCGCAACACCCTCGACGACCTGGTCGAGCGCTTCGACATCGGCCCGGACGACCGGGTCCTGGCGGTCTCGGCGCTCGACTTCGACCTGTCGGTGTTCGACATGTTCGCACTGCTCGGCACGGGCGGCGCGGTGGTCACCGTCGACGAGGACACCCGCCGTGACCCGGCCGCCTGGTTGCGTCTGGTGCACGAGCACCGGGTGACGATCTGGCAGTCCGTACCGGCCCTGCTCGACCTGCTGCTGACCCAGGCCGAGGCGGCGGGCGACCGCTCGGTGCCGCTGCGACTGGCGGTGCTCGGCGGTGACCGGGTCGGCCTCGACCTGGCCGGTCGGCTGGCCCGGCTGGCCCCGGACAGCCGGCTGTACGGTCTCGGCGGCACCACCGAGACGGCGATCCACTCCACCGTGCAGGCCGCCCCGGTCGACCCGCCGCCGCACTGGCGGTCGGTGCCCTACGGCGTGCCGCTGCGCAACCAGCTCATGCGGGTCGTCGACGAGCACGGCCGGGACCGGCCGGACTGGGTGCCCGGTGAGCTGTGGATCGGTGGCCGGTCGGTGGCCGCCGGCTACGCGGGCGACCCGCAGCGCACCGCCGACCGGTTCGTCGAGTACGACGGGCAGCGCTGGTACCGCACCGGTGACCTGGCCCGGTACTGGCCCGACGGCACTGTGGACTTCCTGGGGCGTACCGACTTCCAGGTCAAGATCAGGGGACACCGGATCGAGCTGGGCGAGATCGAGGCCGCGCTGGAGCGCGACCCCGACGTCTCCCGCGCGGTGGCCCAGGTGGTCGACGGGAGCAGTCTCGCCGCCGCCGTCACCGTCACCCGGGCCGACGCCGACCCGCAGGCGATCCGGCAGCGCGCCGCCGAACAGCTGCCGCCGTACATGGTGCCGGCCGTGGTGGTGGTCCTCGACGCCTTCCCGCTGTCGGCGAACGGCAAGATCGACCGTTCCCGGCTGCCCGAACTGGTCGCCACCCGGCCCACCGCCGCGGGCACCCCGCCGCGCGGCGAGGTGGAGATCGCCGTCGCCGCCCTCTGGTCGGAGCTGCTCGGTGTGCCCGAGGTGCACCGGGAGGACAACTTCTTCGCCCTCGGCGGCGACAGCCTGGTCGCCACCCGGCTGCTGGCCCGGCTGCGCGAGACCGGCATCACCGGCGCCGAACTGCGCCACCTGTTCCACGCCCGCGACCTGGCCGAATTCGCGGTACGGCTACACAGCAGGGGAACCACCGCCCAGCGGCGCGAGCTGAGCGCCGACCTGGTGCACCGGCACGACCCGTTCCCGCCGACCGACGTGCAGCGCGCGTACTGGATGGGGCGTACCGACGACTTCGCGCTCGGCGGGGTCGGCTCCCACTGGTACTGGGAGTTCGACGGCGGGGACGTCGACCTCGACCGGCTGAACCGAGCGGTAAACATGCTCATCGCGCGGCACGAGATGCTCCGCGCCGTCTTCGACGACAACGGCGACCAGCGCATCCTGCCCGAGGTGCCGCCGTTCACCATCACCGTCCACGAGGGACCGGAGCACCTGGAGACGCTGCGCGAACAGCTGTCCCACCGTATCCCGGACCCATCCCGGTGGCCGCTCATCGACATCCAGGCCGTACGGCACCCCGGCGGCACCCGCGTCGCGTTCAGCTTCGACTACATCGTGCTTGACGCGCTGAGCATCGTCATCTTCTTCTCCGAGCTGTCCACCCTCTACCGCGACCCGGCCACCGAGCTGCGCCCGCTCGGGGTGTCGTTCCGCGACTACGTGCTCGGCGCGACACCGCCGCCGGAGGCGATCGAGCGGGCCGGAGCGTACTGGCGTGGACGGCTTGACGACATTGCGCCGGCCCCCGCGCTGCCGCTGGCCGTCGACCCGGAAACCCTTGTCGCTCCGAGGTTCGTCCGCCGCGAGCGCAGCCTCACCCCGCAGCAGTGGACGGCGATCACCCACTGGGCCCGCGAGCACCGGCTCACCCCGGCCGCCGTGCTCGCCACCGCGTACGCCGAGGTGCTCAGCGCGTACAGCGGGCAGGACGCGCTGACGCTGAACCTGACCATGTTCCAGCGCCACGACGTGCACCCAGACATCGGCGCGATCCTCGGCGACTTCACCTCGCTGGTGCTCGTCGGCTACCGGGGTGCGGCGCAGCAGCCGTGGCGGGAGACCGCGCAGCAGCTCCAGCAGGACATGTGGGACGGGCTGGAGCACAACGACGTCTCCGCGCTGTGGGTGCTGCGGGAGTTGGCGCGCCGACGCAACAGCGGCACGGTCAGCATGCCGATCGTGTTCACCAGCGCCCTCGGTGTGGCCGCCGACCTGGTCAACATGCGGTTCCCGTTCGGCGAGTTGACCTGGGGCATCTCGCAGACCCCGCAGGTGTGGCTGGACAACCAGGTGATGGAACGCGACGGCGGGCTGACCTTCAACTGGGACAGTGTCGACGAACTGTTCCCCGACGGGCTGCTCGACGCCATGTTCGACGCGTACCACCGGTTGTTGTGCTGGCTCGCCGACGGCGAGTGGGACCGGCCGCTGCCGGACCTGCTGCCGCCGGGGCAGCGCGCGATCCGGGCCGCCGTCAACGCCACCGAGGCCCCGGCACCCGACCACACCCTGCACGGGCCGTTCTTCGCCCGGGCCGCCCGCGACCCCGACCGGCTCGCGGTCGCCCACGGCGAGACCTCGATCAGCTACGGCGAGCTGGCCACCCAGGCGCTGCGGATCGCCGGTGCGTTGCTGCGCGCCGGGGTGGAACCGGGTGATGCGGTGGCCGTCACCGTGCCACGCGGCCCGGACCAGGTCGCCGCGGTGCTCGGTGTGCTGGCCGCCGGCGCGTCGTACGTGCCGGTCAGCGTCGACCAGCCCGCCGCCCGCCGCGACCGGATCTACACCAAGGCGCAGGTGACCGCCGTGGTCGGCCGGCCCGGCGCGCATCACCTGCCGACGGTCGCCGCCGACGTGGACACGCCGCCGCTGCGGGGGCCGGTGACGGTCGCCGCGGACGCGCTGGCGTACACGATCTTCACCTCCGGCTCGACCGGCGAGCCCAAGGGAGTGGAGATCACCCACCGGGCCGCTGTCAACACGGTGACCGACATCAACTCCCGGTACGACGTCGGACCGGACGACCGGGTGCTGGCGGTCTCCGCGCTGGACTTCGACCTGTCCGTCTACGACATCTTCGGGCTGCTGACCGCCGGTGGGGCGCTCGTCGTGCTGGCCGAGGAGGAGCGCCGGGAGGCGCGCCGCTGGGCGCAACTGGCCCACCGCTGGGGCGTGACGGTCTGGAACTCGGTGCCCGCGCTGCTGGACATGCTGCTGGTGGCGGCGGGCGACCACCCGCCGGCCGGCCTGCGACTGGCCCTGCTCTCCGGTGACTGGATCGGGCTGGACCTGCCGGGTCGACTGGCGCAGGTCGCGCCGCACGCCCGGTTCGTCGCCCTCGGCGGGGCCACCGAGGCCGCGATCTGGTCGAACGCCTGCGAGGTCGAGGCGGTGCCGGAGCACTGGCGTTCCATCCCGTACGGCCGTCCGCTGCGCAATCAGCGTTACCGGGTGACCGACCCGCGTGGTCGGGACTGCCCGGACTGGGTGCCGGGGGAGCTGCGGATCGGCGGCGCCGGGGTGGCGTTGGGCTACCGCAACGCCCCCGACCTGACCGCCCGGCAGTTCTCCGTCGACGACGAGGGCTGCCGCTGGTACCGCACCGGGGACCTGGGCCGGTACTGGCCGGACGGGACGCTTGAGTTCCTCGGCCGGGTCGACTTCCAGGTCAAGGTGCGTGGGCACCGCATCGAACTGGGCGAGATCGAGGCCGCCGCCGAAGCCCACCCGCAGGTCGGGCGGGCGGTGGCGATGGTCGTCGGCCAGGCACCGAGCCAGCACATCGGCCTCGCCGTCGTACCCGCCACCGGGGGTACCGAACCGGACCTGGCCGGCTGGCTGACCGAGCGGCTGCCCGCGTACATGGTGCCCGAGTACGTCGTGACGGTGGACCAGTTGCCGTTGACCGCCAACGGCAAGGTCGACCGTCAACGGCTCGGAACGCTGCTGCGCGCCGATCCGCTGGACGACGCGGCCGAGCCGCCCAAGGGGCCCACCGAGGAGAGCCTCGCCGCGCTCTGGTCGCAGCTGCTCGACCAGCCGGTGGACGACCGCCGGCACAGCTTCTTCGCCCTGGGCGGGGACAGCCTGCTGGCCACCCGCCTGCTGGAGGCACTGCGCCAACGGTTCGGCGTGGACATGACATTGCGACAACTGTTCGCCGTACCCGTGCTCGCCCAGCTCGCGGCCGCTGTCGACGAGCAGCTCCGCGCGTCGGCCGACGACGACGTCGAGGAAGGTGTCATATGAGCAACGACCCCCGCATCCCCGTCGAGCGGCTGGTCACCGACCTCGAACAGGCCGGACTGCGGCTGTGGGCCGAGGACGGCGCGCTGAAGTTCCGCGCGCCCGCCGGCTTCATGACCGACGAGCGGCGCGCCCTGCTGCGGGCCCGCCGGGACGAGATCCTCGACCACCTGGCCAACGGCCGGATGCCGCGCGTCGTACCGGACACCGACCACCGCCACGACCCGTTCCCGGTCACCGAGGTGCAGTCGGCGTACCTGCTGGGTCGCGGTTCCACATTCGCCTACGGCGGCGTCGCCTGCCACGGCTACGGCGAGCTGCACTACCCGGACCTGGACCCGGAGCGGATGACCCGCGCCTGGCAGACGCTCATCGCCCGACACGACATGCTCCGCGCG
This sequence comes from Micromonospora gifhornensis, assembly GCF_016863515.1. Taxonomy (GTDB): domain Bacteria; phylum Actinomycetota; class Actinomycetes; order Mycobacteriales; family Micromonosporaceae; genus Micromonospora; species Micromonospora gifhornensis. The sequence goes on along the minus strand of NZ_BOPA01000037.1, from coordinate 68,004 downwards.
GTGATCGACATCGACGGCTCGCAGCGGGTGCTGCCGCAGGTCGAGGAGTACCAGGTCGGGGTCCGCGATGTGCGCGGGCACGACCGCGACGAGTTCGACCGGGCGGTGGCGCAGGTACGCGCCGAGATGGACCACCGGGTGTTCCGGCCCGACGTCTGGCCGCTGTTCGAGGCGCGGGTGACCCGTGGTGACGACGAGGCCGTCCTGCACGTCTCGGTGGACTTCCTCATCGCCGACTTCGTCAGCATCCAGATCATCCTCAACGAGCTGCACCACCTCTACCACGACGCCGGGCCGCTGCCCGAGCTGGAGATCGGCTTCCGGGACTACCTGCTGGCCGAGCGGAACTGGACGGCGAGCCGCCGGGAGGCCGACCGCGACTACTGGCTGCGCCGGGTGGACGAACTGCCACCCGGCCCGGAGCTGCCGCTGACCAGCCGCGCCCGGCAGACCGAGGGCCGGTTCCGTCGGCTGGCCACCACCCTGGAACCCGAGCTGTGGGAAGGGCTGCGCAAGCACGCCGGCCAGCACGACGTCAGCCCGTCCGGCGCGGTACTCGCCGCGTACGCGCACGTCATCGCCGCGTGGAGCCGCCGTCCCACGTTCACCCTGAACGTCACGCTGCTCAACCGGCTGCCGCTGCACCCGCAGGTGCCCGCCGTGGTCGGTGACTTCACCGGCGTGGAGCTGCTCGCCGTCGACCAGAGCGGGGCGGACAGCTTCGACCGCTGGGCGCGGGGCGTGCAGGCCCAGCTCTGGCAGGACATGGACCACCGGGCGTTCTCCGGCATCGAGGTGATGCGGGAGATCACCCGCCGTCGCGGTGCCGACGCGGCACTGTTCCCGGTCGTCTTCACAAGCGCGATCGGTCTCGGCGAGGCAGGTGCCACCGAGTCGGTGTCCCAGGGGCGGCTCGGTTACGGCATCAGCCAGACCCCGCAGGTCGTCATCGACTGCCAGAACTCCGAGCGTGACGGTGGACTGTCGACCAACTGGGACGTCCGCGAGGGAGTCCTGCCCGACGGGGTGGCCGACGACATGTTCGCCGCCTTCGAGGAGCTGTTGCGGGAACTCGCCACCGACGACCAGGCGTGGCAGCGGCCCCCGTCGAGCCTGCTGCCGCAGCGGCAGCGCGAACGCCGCGAGCAGGTCAACGCCACCGACGCCCCGCTGGCCCGGGCTCGGCTGCACGACGCGGTCTTCGCCCAGGCCCGGCGTACGCCGGACGCTCCGGCTGTCATCCACGGCACCACCACGCTCAGCTACGCCGACCTGGTCGCCCGGGCCACCGGCGTCGCCAACCGGCTCGTCGAGTCCGGCTGCGCACCCGGCGATCTCGTCGGGGTGACCCTGGAACGCGGCCCGGAGCAGGTCGTGGCCGTCCTCGGCGCGCTGCTCGCGGGCACGGTGTACGTGCCGGTGGACACCGTGCAGCCCGCCGCCCGCCGCGAGACCATCCTCACCGGTGCGGGTGTCCGGCACGTGCTGACCTCGCGGGAACTGGCCGCCGGCTCCTGGCCGGTCGAGGTGATGGCCGTGGCGTTGGACGACGTGCCGCCGGCCGATCCGCCCGCCGAACCGGGCGGGGCGCGGCCCGAGGACCTGGCGTACGTCATCCACACCTCGGGCTCCACCGGCACGCCGAAGGGCGTGATGATCACTCACGAGGCGGCGTTGAACACCGTCCTCGACATCAACTCCCGGTTCGCCGTCGGCGCGCAGGACCGGGTGCTGGGCCTGTCCCAGCTCGGTTTCGACCTGTCGGTGTACGACATCTTCGGCCCCCTCTCCGTCGGCGGTGCCCTGGTCATCCCGGACGCCGAGCGGCGCGCGGACCCGTCGCACTGGGCCGACCTGGTGGCCGCCCACGGGGTGACGGTGTGGAACTCCGTCCCCGCCCAGCTCCAGATGCTCTCCGGTTACCTCGGGGTGGCCGGCACCGCGCTGCCCACCCTGCGGCTGGCGATGCTCTCCGGCGACTGGATCCCGGTGGCCCTGCCCGACCAGATCCGTGCCCAGGTGCCCGGTCTGCAGGTGATGAGCCTGGGTGGGGCGACCGAGGCGTCCATCTGGTCGATCCACTACCCGATCGGCACGGTCGGCGAGGACTGGGCCAGCATCCCGTACGGTCGGCCGCTGGCCAACCAGACCTTCCACGTTCTCGACCCGCTGCTGCGGCCCTGCCCCGACTGGGTCACCGGCGAGCTGTACATCGGCGGGTTCGGCCTGGCGCGTGGTTACCTGAACGACCCGGAGCGCACGGCGGAACGGTTCATCGTGCACCCGGTCACCGGGGAACGGCTCTACCGCACCGGCGACCTGGGCCGGTACCTGCCCGACGGCGACATCGAGTTCCTCGGCCGGGAGGACCACCAGGTCAAGATCCGCGGTCACCGGATCGAGCTGGCCGAGATCGAGACGGCCCTGCAGAGCCACCCCGACGTCGCCGCGGCGGCGGTGCTTGTCGCGGGCGATCAGCCGTTGGAGCGTACGCTCGTCGCCTTCGCGCAGCCCGCCACCGCGACGCCGCCCGCCGAGGACGTGGCCGAGCTGGCCACGGTCGCGGCCCGGGCCGGCGACGCCGCGCTCGACGGCGTCGACCCGGACCGTTACCTGGAGTACGCCCACCGCCTCGACCAGGTGGCCCTGCCGGCCATGGTGGACACCTTCCGCCGCGCGGGACTCTTCGCCACCCTCGACGACCGGCACACCGCCGCCGAGATCGTGGCCGCCACCGAGGCCGCGCCCCGGCACCACCGGCTGCTGCGTCGCTGGCTCGCCGCCCTGGTCACCGAGGGCCTGCTGGCCGTCGACGGCGATCACTACCGGCTGACCGCCGAGGTGGCACCGGACGCGCTCGACGTGGCGTGGGCGGCCGTGGACGCGGCGGCGCTGCCCGGCGAGGAACGCCTGCTCGACTACTTCCGGGGCAGCATCCGGCATCTGCCCGCGCTGCTGCGCGGCGACGAGGACCCGCTCAAGCTGCTCTTCCCCGAGGGCCGGCTGGACGTCTCCCAGCAGCTCTACGAGGAGGCGGTCTTCAACCGCTGGGCCAACCGGGCCGCCGGTGCCGTGGTGGCCGAACTCGGCAGCCGTCGCCGGCACCCCGGCCCGCTGCGCGTGCTGGAGGTCGGCGCGGGTGGTGGCGGCACCACCGCGGCGGTGCTCGACGCGCTCGCCGGGCAGGAGATCGACTACCTCTGCACCGACCTGTCGCCCTACTTCGTGGGGCAGTCGCAGGCCCGTTTCGCCGAGGTGCCCGGTGTCCGGTTCGGCCTGTACGACCTGGACGCCGACCCGACCGAGCAGGGTCTCGCGCCCAACTCCTTCGACCTGGTCGTCGCCGGGGACGTGCTGCACGCCACCGCCGACGTCGACCGGGTCCTGGACCAGCTGCGCGGGCTGCTCGCTCCCGGCGGCTGGCTGGTCGCCCTGGAGATGACCCGGGACCACTACCAGATCATGACGTCGCTGGAGCTGCTGGTCCGGCTCGACGACGCCACCGGCGACTTCACCGACGACCGCGCCGGAACCGGGACCGTCTTCCTGGCCCGCGACCGGTGGCGGGACATCCTCGACCGGGCCGGTGCCGACCTCGACGTCTGCCTGCCGGCCGAGGACACCTTCGTCGGGCGGATGGGCATGTGTGTGCTCGCCGCCCGGTTCAAGGCCGACCGCGCGCCCGTGCACCCCCGTGGGCTCACCGATCACCTGCGCGCCCGGCTGCCCGAGTACATGGTGCCCGGCACCCTGGAGATCCTCGACGAGCTGCCGGTCACCGACAACGGCAAGATCGACCGCCGGTCCCTCGCCGGGCGGCTGGGCCGCCGGCAGAGCGGGACGCAGGCCGGGCTGCCCGGCGCGGCACCCGAGACCGACCTCGAACGGGATCTCGTCGCGATGTGGAGCGAGGCCCTGGGCACTCCCGTCGGCCGCGACGGCAACCTCTTCGAGCTGGGCGGGGACTCGCTGGTCGCCGCCCAACTGGCCGGACGGATCATCGAGGAACTGCCGCTGGCCCGTACCCTCTTCTTCGACGAGGTGCTGCGCAACCTGCTCGAACTGGCCACCGTCGCCCGGCTCGCGCAGTGGCTGACCACCGCCGCCGAGGCTGGCGAACAGCTGCCGGAGGCGGGCCGGCAGGGGCCGACCGAGCTGCTCGTCGCCGTGCACGCCGAGGGTGCCGGCGTACCCCGGATCTTCCTGCCCGACGAGTCGGGATCGACCGACGGGGTGGCCTCGCTCGCGTCGGCGCTGCGGCCGGCCGCACCCGCCTGGGCACTCACCGGCGCGGGGCTGGCACTGCTGCCCTCGGTGGACAACGCCGCCGCCGCGTACGCCCAGGCGGTCGTCGACGCCGACCTGGCCCAGGTGGAACTGCTCGCCCACGGAGCGATGGCGGTCCTCGCCGTCGAGGTGGCCCGCAACCTCACCGAACGCGGGGTGCTCGTCGAAGGGCTGCGGCTGCTGGCGGGTCACCGGCCCGCACCCGGGGACGACCCGGTGCGCGACGCCCTCGCCCGGCACGAGCCGTCCATCTACGCCGGGGACATCACGCTCGTACAGCCGGCGCAGGACGCGGAGATCGAGTTCTGGGAGGACCTCTGCCTCGGCAGCCTCGACGTGGTCGACACGGACCTGTCGGCCGACCAACTGCGCTGGTCGGCCGAGCCCGCCGTACTGACCGCCGTGCTGGGTCCGGCGTGATGGGCTGCCCGCTCTGGTCCGGACCAGGACGAATCCCGGTCGTCGCCCGGTCCGGGTCGCCGGAGGTCTCCCCCGCCCGGGCCGGGTCGCCGGAGGTCTTCCGGTGACCGGGACGGCGCCGGTGGTGGGTGTCGTCGGCGCGGCCGGCGCGGTCGGTTCCGTCGCGGTGACCGAGTTGCACCGGCGGGGCCGGCACACGCTGCGCCTCGCCGGTCGCCGCCGCGCACCCCTCGACGCGCTGGCCGACGGGCTCACCGCCACCGGATCCCCGCCCACCGTCGAGGTGGTCGACCTCGACGACGCCGAGGCGTTGCACCGCTTCTGTGCCGGCTGCGACGTCGTGCTCAACTGCGCCGGCCCGGCCTACCTGGTGGAGGACCGGGTGGCGCGGGTGGCGCTCGCCGCCGGTGCCGACTACGTCGACGCCGCAGGTGACGACGTCCTGTGGGAGCAGGTGCGGGCCTTGTTGGCGGGAGCGCCGGAGCGGACCGCGGTGATCTCCGCCGGCATGATGCCCGGCCTGAGCGCACTGCTGCCCCGTCATCTCGCCGCCGTCCTGCCGCAGCCGCCGCGCGCCCTGCTGGGCTACCTCGGTGGTCGGGACCGGTTCACCGCCACCGCCGCAGCGGACTATCTGCGGGTGGGGGAGGGGTTCGGTCAGGCCGGGACGGCGCTGACCGCAGGCGTACGACAGCCGCTGTCCACCCGTACCGACGTGGAGTTGCCGTTCTTCCCGGAACCGGCGACGGCGGTGCCGTACCTGAGCACCGAACTGGAACGGGTCGCCCGGGACCTGGGCGTCACCGACGCCACCTGGCACTCGGTCTTCGCCGGGCCGCACGTGGCGCAGGTGCTGCGGCAGCCCCCGGCCGGCGGGGACGCCGCCGAGGCGTTGCGCCGCGCCGCCGAACTGGACGCCTTCGGGCAGGCGACCTACCAGCTGTTCGTGGTGGAGCTGACCACAGCCGCCGGTGACGCCCGGACCCTCGTGCTGCGCGGTGCCAGCGCCAGCGCGCTCACCGGCGCGTTCGCGGCCGTCGCCGTGGCGGCGCTCACCGGGGGGAACCTGGCTGCCGGCCTGCATCTCGCGGGGGAGGCGCTCGACCCGCAGCTCGCCGTGGACCTGCTCGGCGGCTCTGCCGCCGTGAGCGACCTGAGCGTGTTCGACGGTGAAGCCGCCCACGTCGGCGGCCACGTGGAGGAGGCACTGTGAGGCAACGTCCCCGGGTCGTCGTCTGTGGCGCCCGATTCGGTCAGGTCTACCTGGAGGCGTTCCGCAACCCGGAGCTGCCCTTCGAGTTGGCCGGTGTGATCGCTGCCGGCAGCGAACGCTCCCGCGCCTGCGCCCGCCGCTACGACGCGCCGCTGTACACCGACCCGGACCAGCTGCCCGACGACATCGACATGGCGTGTGTGGTGATCCGTGGTGGCCTGCTCGGCGGACGGGGCTCGGAGCTGGCCCGCGCGCTGATGGCCCGCGGCATCCACGTGCTCCAGGAGCACCCCCTGCACCACGACGAGCTGGCGGAGAATCTGCGTACCGCCCGCCGACACGGCGTCGTCTACCACCTGAACCCGTTCTACACGCACGTCGCCCCGGTACGCCGGTTCGTGGCGGCGGCGCAGGAGTTGCTGCGGCGGCAGCGTCCGCTCTACATCGACGCGGCGGCCGGGTTCCAGCTGGCGTACTCGCTGCTGGACATCCTCGGACAGTCGCTCGGCGGGGTACGGCCGTTCGCCTTCGGCGACCTGCCCGCGACGACGCCGACGGTCGCCGCCGCGACCAGCCTGGACATCCCCTTCCGCAGCCTCGACGGGGTGCTGGCCGGGGTGCCCACCACGCTGCGGATCCAGAACCAGATGGACCCCGCCGACCCGGACAACTACGCCCACCTGATGCACCGCATCAGCATCGGCACCGAGGCCGGGAACCTGACCCTGGTCAACACCCACGGGCCGGTCGTCTGGTCGGCCCGCCCCGACTTCCCCCGCGAGGTCGCCGACCCGAACGCCGACCCCCACTACGCCACCATGCCGGACGACGCGCAGGCCCCCAGCGCCGTCGTGCTCGGCCCGGCCACCGTGCCGTCGTACCGGCACATCTTCCGCAGCCTGTGGCCGGCCGGCATCGCGCACGCCCTCACCGAGCTGCACCAGGCCGCCGAGGAACGGCAGGATCCGTTGCGCCGGGGGCAGTACCACCTGTCGCTGTGCAAGCTGTGGCAGGACCTGACGCTGCGGCTCGGCCCACCGGAGCTGCTCTCCTCCACCCCGCCCGAGCCGTTGACCGACGACGACCTCAAGGCCATCGCCGCCGCCGGTGACGAGGCGGCCCGACCGTGAGGGGGACCGCGCAGGCCACGTCCTGGTTGCGCCGCTACCGGCCGCGTCCGGCCGCGACCTGGCGCCTGGTCTGCTTCCCGTACGCCAGCGGCAACGCGACCTTCTACCGGCAGTGGGCCGTACGGCTGCCCGCCGAGGTGGAGGTCGTGGCGGTGCAGTACCCCGGTCGGCTGGACCGCATCCACGAGCCGTGCGTACGGGACATGGCCACGATGGTCGACGGGATCGTCGCCGCGCTGCAACCGTTGCTGCACACCGACTTCGCGCTGTTTGGGCACAGCATGGGTGCCGCCGTCGCGTACGAGGTGGCGCACCGGCTCGAACACGGTCTCGGCGCTCCGCCGCGCCGGCTGATCGTCTCCGGTCGGCCGGCCCCGCAGCACCACCGGCCGGGCGTCAAGCACCTCGGCAGCGACGAGGATCTCTGGGACGAGCTGCGTCGCCTCGGTGGCACCACCGACGAGGCGCTGGCCCACCCGGAGCTGCGCAGCGCGTTGATGCCCACACTGCGGGCCGACTACCGGCTCGTCGAGACCTACCGGCCCACCTTCGGTGCGCCGCTGTCGGTGCCGGTCACCGCGATCACCGGCGACGACGACCCGGAGGCACACGTGCCCGAGGTCGCCGACTGGCGGCGCTGCACCACCGGGGACTTCCAGCTCCGGGTGCTGCCCGGGCACCACTTCTACCTGATCGACCGGCAGGCCGAGGTGCTCGACCACCTCCGCGAGGCGCTCGGCCTGCCCGCCGGTCAGCCGCACTGACCGTCGAACGCCGTCGGCCCGCTGCCCTGCCGGCCCGGCTCCGGCCCGGAGCGGGCGGTCAGGGCGTTGCGGGCGGTCCGGCCGGTACCGGCTCGGCGGAGCGGAGTCGGCCGGCCAGGTAGTCCTGCCACATCAGGCGACGGCGGGGTTTGCCGCTGCTGGTGCGGGCCACCGCGCCGGCCGGCACGACCACCGCCTCCACCGGTACCCCCTCCGCGGCGACCTCGGCCGCGGCACAGGCCGCCGTCAGCCAGTCCGGCTCGGGCCGGACCAGCAGCAGGACCACCCGGGGTGCGTCACCGACCTGCCCGAGCAGGGCGGTGATCCGCCCGACCGGCGCACCGCAGGCCGAGACGACCGCCGCCTCGACGTCCTCGGCGAGGAGCATCCGCCCGCGCACCTTCACACCGTCACCGAGGCGGCCCAGCACGAACAGTTCCCCGTCGACGAGGAAACCCGCGTCGCCGGTGTGCACCTCCCCGTCGACCAGTCGGGTGCCGCTGGCTGTGCCGTCGGCGTTCGCCGGCAGATAACCCGCCGCCACGGACGGGCCACGCACCACGATCTCGCCGACCGTGCCGTCGTCGACGACCCGGCCGTCGTCGTCCACCACCGTCACCTGCGCACCGGCGAGTGGACGCCCGCAACCCACCACCTCACCCTGCTCGACGGTGGCGGTACGCCAGCCGGTGTCCAGCGGTACGCCGGTCACCGACAGCGTCGCCTCGGCCAGCCCGTACGCGGGCAGCAGCGCCTCGCGGCGCAGCCCGTGCGGTGCGGCGAAGCGGACGAACTCGGTCAGCAGGGCGGGCTGGATCCGCTCCGCGCCGACGATCACCGCCCGCCACGCCGAGAAGTCCATGCCGGCGAGGGCGTTGCGGGGCACCCGCCGGATGATGTGGTCCAGCCCGAAGGCCGGCATCGCGGTCAGTCGGGCACCGTGGCGGCCGAAGCACTCCAGGTAGCGCAGCGGTCGGCGGACGAAGTCGCCCGGCGACATCAGCCACAGGTCCGACCCGGTGGCCACCGGTGCCAGCAGACAGCCCACCAGGCCCATGTCGTGGTGCACGGGCAGCCAGGAGGCGGTGGGGTCGTCGGGGGTCATCCGCAGCCACCGCTGGATGCCGGCGACGGTGGCGGCAAGCGCCGGACGGGGCACCCGGACCCCGCGTACCCGACCGCTGCTGCCCGAGGTGAACTGCACAAGCGCCGGCCCATCCGGCGTCGGTGCCGCCGCCCATCGGCCGTCGGCGCCGGCGAGCAGCCCCTCACCGTCGTACGCGGGCACGCCCGCCCCGGCGCAGACCTCGGCCACCAGGGGCAGCGCCGGGTCGTGCACGACCAGCCGGGGCGTACTGGCCCGCAGCACGCCACGCAGGTGCTCGGCCCAGCGTTCCCGGTCACCGAAAGGTGGTGGCGGTGCCACAGGTGAGGCGGCGGCACCGGCAAGCATGCTGCCGAACAGCAGCCCCACGAACCGTGGACCGGTCGTTTCCACTATCGACACCACGTCGCCCGCGTCCACCCCGGCGTCGCGCAGCGCCGTCGCGTACCGGCGCACCAGGTCGGCCAGTTCCGCGTACGACCAGAGCCGCCACGATCCGTCGGGTTCGGCGAACCGGATGCCGCGCCGCTCGTCGGGCCGGTCCAGCCAGGCGAGCGGGCCGGTCACGCGGGCGCCGCCTCGATGATCGGGAACATCGGGGTGGAGATGCTGCGCACCAACTCCAGGCCGGCGCGGTTCAGCAGCTCGCTCTGCTGGTCGAGGGTCCGCGCGCCGCCGGCGGTGAGGGTGTGCATGAGCAGGTCCATGCGGCGTGCCAACGCCGGCACCTCAGCCTCCTGCCGTCCGGCCTCCATGATGAACAGCCGGCTGTGCGGCTTCATCGCGGCCCGGACCCGGCCCAGGATGCCCACCACCTCGTCGTCGCTCCAGCTGTAGAGGATGCGCTTGAGCACGTACGCGTCGCCGCCGGGCGGGATCGGCCCCTCCAGGAAGCTGCCCGGCACCACCTCCACCCGGTCGGCCACTCCGGCGGCGGCCAGCACGGCGGGGGCGTTCGCCACCACACCCGGCAGGTCGAACAGCACCCCACTGGCACCGCGAACCCGGCGCAGCAGGCTGGCCAGGAACCCACCGTTGCCGCCGCCGACGTCGACGATGCTGTCGAAGCGCTGCCAGTCGCAGGCCCGCAGCACCGCCAGCAACTCCATGCTGGTGACCCCGCTCATCACCTTGTCGAAGGCCTCGCCGTCCTCGGGCTGGTCGCGCAGGTGTTCCCACATGGACCGGCCGTGCACCACGTCGAACGCGGGCCCACCGGTGCGGATCGACTCGGGCAGCCCCTCCATCGCCCGGGTGCACGCCACCGGGGAGAGGAAGATGTCGCGGGCCGAGTAGGGGTGCTCCTCGCGCAGCAGATCCGACAGCGGGGTCAACGCCACGCTGTCCGGTTCCACCAGCTCGAACACCTCCCGGGTCGCGAGGTACTCCAGGGTCTTGCGGAGGGTGGGCTCGTGGGTCCCGGTCGCCTGGGCCAGCCGGGACATCGGCATCGGCCCGTCCACCAGGTGGTCGGCCACGCCGAGCAGGCAGACCGCCCGGATGGTGTACGGCAGGAGGTAGTCGCCGAGCTCAAGAAGCTTGAAGATCGAATCGGCGTCGATGGTGCGCCTGGTGCCCACGGGTGTCTCCGTCCCTTCGCGTGAGGCTCCGACGGCCGACGGCCGCCGGAGTCGCGTGGCGGGGCGTCAGGAATCGGCCTCGTCCAACTCGGCCTGCAACTTCCTGGACGCGAGCCGGCGCCACGCATCGGTGATCAGCTCTCGCAGCTGTGTCGGGTCGACCGTCGCCAGCTCGACGAAGGTCCAACCGCTCTGCCCGTACTTGTTGTTCGGCGCCGAGAAGGTCGCCGGGTCCTGGCTGATGAGCGCCGCCTGCTCGGCGACGTCGATCCGCAACCCCATCACTCCGGGCCGGGGCAGGGTGCAGAAGATCTTGTTGCTGACCCGGAAGTCGGTCACGTCGAAGTGCGCCGACTGGTGCGCTCCGGGGAGCGACAGGGCGATGCTGCTGACGGTTTCGGGGCTGACCACTGCGGCCTCCTCGGTTGTCGACGGACGGCGTCACGCTAACGTCCGTCGGGTGCGGTCGGGGTGATCTCGTCCGGGTCGGCACGCCGCAGCAGCCGCTCGGCCACCCGGTCGTGCGGGTCGTCACCGAAGCCGGGGTAGGCCTCCAACCACAGCGCCCGGCGCAGCCACCGGTGCAGCGGGTACTCCCAGGTCACTCCCATTCCGCCGGTGATCTGGATGGCCGTTTCGCAGGTGCGTACCGCCGCGCTGCGCGCCACCAGCACCGCCTCGTCGACCGCCTGCGCGCCCGCCTCGGGCTCGTGCTGCACCAGCCAGGCGGCGCGGTAGGCCAGCGAACGGGCCGACTCGGTGTCGACGTACGCCTCGGTCAGCTGGTGTGCCACGGCCTGGAAGCTGCCGATCGGCCGCCCGAACTGCTCCCGCTGGCGGGCGTGCGCCACGGCCATGTCCAGCGCACCCGCCGCGACCCCGACCGCCTCGGCGGCCAGCAGCACCCCGCCGCGCAACCGGGCGGTACGCGCCGCCTCCGCCGCGCGGTCCGGCCCGACGAGCAGCCGGGCCGGCGTGCCGTCGCACCGGACCCGGGCCATCCGGCGCAACGTGTCCAGCGTGGACAGCTCCGCCACGACCAGTCCGGCGGAGCCGGTGTCGCAGGCGAAAACGGCAGGCCCCTGATCGGTGTCGGCGCGTACCACGAGACAGCGCACCGCGCCGGCCTGCGGGACCGCCGCGACCTGCCCGGTGAGGGTCCACCCCTGCGGCGAGCGGGCGGGCCGCACCGTGCCGCCGCCGTCGGCGAAGGTGGCCGGGACGGTCAGCTGCTCCCCGGCGGCCCGGGCGTACGGTGCGGCAAGCGCGACAGTCGTCCACCACGGTGTGGGGTGCAGGCAGCGGCCGCTCTCCTCAGCCAACAGTGTCAGCTCGACCATGCCCAGGTCGTCGTCGAGCCAGCCCTGCCGGATCAGCTCGGGCCAGGCACCGGCCTCGCTCCCGCCGGGACCCTCCGCCAGGGCACACACCCGCAGCGGCGGATAGTGTCGCTCCAGGTGGTCCCGGGCGGCCTGCCGGATCTCCCGCTGCTCATCGGTGAGGGCAAAGTCCATGGTCATCTCCGTGTCGTCGCGGGCCGGTGGTCACTGGCGGGACCTGGGCAGGCCCAGCACGCGCTCGGCGACGATCCCGCGGAGGATCTCGGAGGTGCCGCCCTCGATCGTGTTGGCCCGGCTCCGCAGCCGCTGCCGCTGCCAGTACCCGTGCCAGGCGGCGTCACCGCCGTCGAGCAGCGCCGCCGGCCCCTGCAGGCGCAGCGCGAGCGCGCAGACCCGCTGGTGCAGCAGCGACCATTCGAGCTTGAGGATTGAGGATTCCGCGCCGGGCTCGCCGGAGCGGCGCAGCGCGGCGAGCGACCGGTAACCGGTGTACCGCAGCCCCTGCAACCGGGCGTGCAGCACGGCCAGCTCGCGGCGGACGGCCGGGTCGTCCTCGGCACCGACCTCGCGTACCAGCCGCAGCAGCCGGTCGAACTGCGCGACCAACCGGGCGGTGAGGGTGATGCCGAACGTGCCCCGCTCGTGGGCCAGCGTGGACAACGCCACCGACCAGCCCTTGCCGACCTCGCCCACGACGTCTGCGTCGTCGACCCGCGCGTCGGTCAGGATGATCTGGTTGAAATCGGTGTCGCCGTTGAGCTGCCGCAGCGGCGACACCTTCACACCCGGTGCCCGCATGTCCAGCAGGAAGCAGGTCAACCCCTGGTGCTTCGGCTCGGCAGGGCCGGTGCGGGCCAGCAGCAGGCAGTGGTCGGCCAGGTGGGCGTAGGAGGACCAGACCTTCTCGCCGTCGAGCAGGTAGCCGTCCGGCTCCGCCCGCCGCGCCGAGGTGCGCACCGCCGCCAGGTCCGAGCCGGCCTCCGGCTCGGAGAACCCCTGGCAGAACAGGGTACGACCGGACAGGATGCCGGGCAGGTAGCGCGCCTTCTGCTCGTCGGTGCCGTGCGCGATGAGCGTCGGACCGACCATGTTCATGCCGATGATGTTGATGTGATCCGGCGCGCCCGCGCGGGCCGTCTCCTCGACGAAGATGGCCTGGTAGGCGGCGCTGAGCCCACGTCCGCCGTACTCCCTGGGCCAGGTGATGCCCGCGTAGCCGGCCGCGGAGAGATCGCGGCTCCACTCGCGCAGCTCGGCGGTGCTCCAGGTACGGGACGGGTCGTCGTCCGGCAGGCGGGACCGCAGCCAGTCGCGCAGCTCGGCGCGGAACGCGGCCTCGGCCGGGTCGTCGTGCAGGTTCAACGCCGTCCTCGCTTCCTGGCGGCCGGTTCCGGGCGCCGCATGCTGGTCACCGTCACGCCGGCCGCACCGCGAGCGGCACCTGGTCGTACGTGCGGAAGTTGAAGCGCGGCCGGCGCACCGGCTCGCCGTCGAGTTCGATGGCACGGGTACGACCCAGCAACCGATCGAAGACGGCGACGCCCTCGGCGCGGGCCAGCGCCGCACCCAGGCAGTGGTACACGCCGGCACCGAAGCTGAGGTGCTGGTTGGGTCGCCGGCCGACGTCGAAGCGGTCCGGCTCGTCGAACTGCTCCGGATCCCGGTTGGCCGACCCGACCAGCAGATACAGGACGCGGCCGGGCCGGATGACCCGGTCGGCGACCTCCACCGGCTCCAGCGGGCTGCGCATGGTCACCTGGATCGGCGCCTCGTAGCGCAGCATCTCCTCGATCGCGGTGGCGGTGCCGGCGGTCCCGGTCCGCAGCCGGGCAAGCTGGTCGGGATGCTCCAGCAGGGCGACCATGCCGTTGGTGATCATGCCCATCGACGTCTCGAAGCCGGCGTAGAAGACGGTGATGGCGTTGTCGACGATCTCCTCGCGGCGCAGCCGCTGCCCGTCCGACTCGGTGGTCGCCATCCGGGTCAGCAGGTTGTCGCCGGCCGGACCGTTCTCGACCAGGTCGCCGAGGTATTCGCGCAGCCAGCGCAGCGACCGGACCGCCTCGTCGATGTCCCGGTCGTTGCCGAACGCCACGTCGCTGAAGGCCCGGACCAGCTGCGCCGCGTGCGGCCACAGCAGCGACCGGTCGGCGGCCGGCACCCCGAGCAGATCGCAGATCACCATCAGCGGGAAGGGCAGCGCCAGGTCGGCGACCAGGTCCATCCGGCCGGTCGCCAGCACGGGTTCGAGCAGATCGTCCACGAGGGAGGTCATGCGTTCGCCGAGCCGCCGGACCAGGCCAGGGCTGAACGAGCTGACCAGTACCCGGCTGGCGAGCCGGTTGCGCTGGCCGAGGTTCTGCCCGGACAGGAAGCCGCTCAGCTCCGGGTCACCGACGGTGAAGCGGTAGTACTGCTCCGGCAGGGTCTTGGTCAGCCGCTGGTCCTTCAGCAGGGCGGCCACCTCGCGGTAGCCCGGCACCACCCACTGCCCCGGCCCGTTGCTGAGCACGGCGCCGGTGCGGCGCAGCTGCTCGTACGTGGGGAACGGATCGGCCAGCAGCCGAGGATCCGAGACGTCGAAGCTGACCCGTGGCGCGCGAACGGCTGTCATAGGGGCCTCCCGACGGACCGGTACGGCGTGCACGCCCCGCGTCCGCCGCCGATTATTCGGGCTCCGTGAAACTCGTGTCAAGGAGTGTTTGCGGAGACTGTTCGAGTATCTTCGAAACCCTCGTAACCACACGCGTACTGCGGTAGCGTCGCGGCCATGCGAGAGGAACCGGCTTCGGTGGGTCAACGCCTTCTGTGGCTGATGGACCACTATCGAGGGCAGCAGCACTCCCTCAACGAGCAGGTCGTGTGGCACCTGCGCGGAGACTGCGACGTCGCCGCCCTGCAGCGCGCGGTCGACCTGCTGCACGAGCGACACGAGTCGCTGCGGACGACGTTCGTCGCCCGGAAACGCCAACTCGTCCAGGTGATCAACCCGCCGCGTCCGGTCGAGCTGCTCCGGGTGGACACCTCCGGGTACGCCAATCCCCGTCAGGCCGCCCGCGAACACATCGCCACCGAGCTGTCCACCGCCGTGGACTTCGGGGTGTGGCCCACCCGCCCCACCCTGATCACCGTCGGCCCCGAGCACCACATCTTCGTGCTGACCATGCACCACTACGTCAGCGACGACTGGTCCAACGCGCTGCTCTCCCGCGACATCCGGGCGCTCTACCAGGGCGAGGAACTGCCGGAGATCGGCTGGCAGTACGCCACCTGGGCGGACTGGCAGCGGGAGCGGATCTCCGGGTCGGACTCGGCAGCGCTGTTCGACCACTGGCGCGGTCAGCTCGACGGGGCACGGCTGGTGCGCCTGCCCGAGCGTGCCGACGTCCCCCGCGGCCCGGACGAGCCGGCCTGGGTGTCGGTGGAGCTGACCATCGACGCGCACGTCGTGCAGGGGCTGCACCAGCTCGCCCGCCGGCAGCGCACCACCCTCTTCCCGGTGATGCTCTCCCTGTTCTACCTGGTGCTGCACCGCGCCACCGGCCAGTCGGACCTGACGGTGGCGTCGCTGTTCGCCAACCGCAGCCGGCCGGAGGTCCGCGACACCGTCGGCTTCTTCGTCTCCATGGTGCTGCTGCGCGGTCGGGTGGACGACGCCGAGCCCTTCACCGACCTGCTGCGACAGGTACGAAACGTGGTGATGGAGGGCCTGCGCCACCAGGAGTTGCCGGCGCAGCTGCTGCCGCCCGGCACGGTCACCGGCGAGGGCCGTACCGACGACGTCATGTTCCAGCTGCTCGGGTCGTTCGTGCCGCGCGCCGACATGAGCGGCGACGAGCTGGACGACCTGGAGGCGCAGCTGGAGCGCAGCCGCTTCGCGCTGGAGTTCGTCGTCGTACCGCAGGACGAGACGCTCACCGCCGTCCTGATGTGCGACCGCGACCGGTTCACCCCGGACTGGGCGCAACAACTGGTCAAGGACTACGTGCAGCTGGCCGCCGCCGTGGTCGCCGACCCGCACCGCCTACCGGACTCCCCGTCCTGAGCCCCCGCATCGCTCTGGCCGTCGGCCGCCGCCGCAGCGGTCCGGCCGCACGCCGCAGCGGTCTGGCGGCCGCCGTTACGGCGTTGTGGCGGTGTCCCGGGCGGCCGGTACCCGCCGTTTCGCCGTAACGGAGTCGATCAGTTGGGCGGCCCGGGTGGTGGGTGGCCCGAATTCCTACCCAGACGAACGGTGGTGGTCGGCGATGCGCGCCGACCACCACTGCTCGCATCGGGTCAGCTGGCCTTGGGGAGCTCCCGCAGGCCGAAGGCGACGCCCTGGTTGTCGCGGCACTCGGCGAACGCGCCGTAGTCCGGGCTCGGCGGACGCAGCGGGCCCACCTCTCCGCCCAGCTCCTTGACCCGCTCGACGGCCGCGGCCAGGTCGTCGACCGCGAAGTAGACGATGATGTGCGGCGGGTCGGTGTCCGGGTGGGAGCCGGCCTCCAGGCCCGCGGGCGCGCCCGGCATCTCGATGTACGACCCGTGGGTGAGCATCGTGAACTTCCAGCCGAACAGCGCCTCGTAGAAGTCCCGGGTGCGTTCGGGAACCGGGACTGCAAACTCGATGAACGAAGGTTCTCCTGCCACGGCGCCCTCCGGTGCGTGATCTGTCAGGAAAGATGTCCTAGCATCATAACGGGCATTGACTCGTCTTTTGCAGACACACAAGGATGCTAGTAAAGACGAGTTCTGGTGGTTGGCGGGTCAGCCACCGCGGCAGCCGACGCGGCCACCGGGCTCATGGGCCCGCACCACCGGCCCCTCTCGGGGCCCCGTTAACGGAGGGCACTGCTGTGACTGTCTCCATCGACGAGTCCACGAGCCTGCGACAGGCGCGCGAGATCGCCGACGAGGTGTTCTTTCCGGCCGCGCTGGCGGTCGACGCCGCTGACCGCGTACCCATCTCCCACCTGGACCTGCTCGCCGAGCAGGGCTTCTACGGGCTGGCCGCGCCCCCGGACTTCAACCGCCTCGACCTGCCGAGCTTCCCCGCGGTGTGCCGGGTCATCGAGACCCTCGCCAGTGGCTGTCTCACCACCACGTTCCTCTGGGCCCAGCACCACAACGCGGTGATGGCGGCGGCCAACACCGGCAACGCCGAGCTGCGGGCGGCCTGGTTGGAACCGTTGGCGACCGGGCAGCGCCGGGCGGGGCTGGCGATCGGCGCGGCGGTACGGCCCGGTCCGGCGGCGCTGTCGGCCACGCCGGTCGACGGGGGATTCCTGTTCTCCGGCGCCGCGCCGTGGGTGAGCGGCTGGGGCCTTGTCGACACGATCTACGTGGCCGCCCGGCTCTCCGACGACACGCTGGTCTTCGCGCTTGTCGACGCCGCGACGAGTGACACCCTGACCACCGAGCCGCTGCGCATGTCGGCGGTGAACGCCAGCAGCACGGTGACTGTCACCTTCGACAACCACTTCGTACCTGCCGACCGGGTCGCCAACCAGATGCCGCTGGAGGCGTGGCGACAGCGGGACCCGGCGACGCTGCGCTTCAACGGTTCGCTCGCGCTCGGCGTGGCGGACCGGGCGATCGAGCTTGCGGACGAGCCGCGCCTGCGCTCGCAGCTCGACGCCGTCCGGGACCGCCTCGACAGCGCCGACCCGGAGACCATGCCCGCCGCCCGGGCCGCCGCCTCGGAGTTGGCGCTGCGGGCCAGCGCGAACCTGGCCGTGGCCGCCGGCAGCCGGGCCGTCCTGCGCGACCAGCATGCCCAGCGACTGGTGCGCGAGGCGACGTTCCTGCTGGTCTTCGGCTCCCGCCCGGGCATCCGCGACGCCCTGCACACCACGCTCACCACGTCCCCGGGCGTCGCCTGACACCCCGGCGACGGAGCAACACCGGCGACGGAGCAACGGCCGGCGGGCGATCTTCCGGCACCACGGTTGCCCGCCGCCGTATCGGCACGGGCCCGCGACGTGAAGAACGTCGTCGCGGGCCCGTGCCGGTTATCGCATCTCGTCGACCAACCGGGCGACGGCGTCGGCGTGCTCGCCGTCGACCACTGTGAAGTGATCGGCCTCCAGCATGTGGAAGCGGGCTGGGAGTTCGGCCGCGGCGTGCCGCAGCGGCGACAGGTAGCCGGCCGCCGGGCCGACGAGCCCTCGCGACGCCTCCACCACGTCCAGTTCCAGGCCGTCTTCGGGGACGAGCGAGTACCGCAGCAGCGCCCGGGTGTTGGCCTCGAAGACGTCGTACATCGCCTGCACCTCCGCGTACGTCACCGATTTCAGCTCTTTGAGCTGCGCGGGCGGGGCCGCCCAGATGCGGCGGAGCGTCTCCTGGGCGACGTTCGGGGCGCACGGGTCGATGGGCACCTCCACCGGCGTACCGGCGAGGTTGTGCAGGAACGCCTTCACGAGCGTGGTGTCGTCGACCGTCGGGTGGGCGCCGCAGCCGACCCACGGGTCGATGAGCAGTACGGCGCACTCGCGGCCCTGCCGCCGCAACTGCCGGGCCATCTCGTACGCCACCACGCCGCCCAGCGACCAGCCGGCGAGCCGGATCGGCCGGTCCGGCGGCTCGTTCGCGAGCGTGGGCGCGAGTTCGGCCAGGTAACCGGCGGCCAGCTCCTCGATTGTCACTCCCGGCTGCGCCGGGTTCGGCGCGGCCAGGCCCAGCACCCGGTGCCGGGCGCCCAACTCGGCGAGCAGTGGGCGGTAGCAGAGCAGGTCGCCGCCGACCGGGTGCACCAGGATCAGCGGGCGATGCCCGTTGTCGGAGAGCGCGACCAGGTTGCCCGCCGGCTCGGCGTGACAGGCCGGGTCGAGCAGGGCGGCGATCTCCGCGATGGTGCCCGAGGTGTAGAGCGTGGCCAGCGGCAGCCGTCGCCCGAACTGCTGCTCGATGCGGTTCATCAGCCGTGCCGCCAGCAGCGAGCTGCCGCCGTAGGCGAAGAAGTCGACCGAGCGGCCGACCTCCGGCACCTCCAGCAGCTCCTGCCACAGCGCGGCAAGCGTCCGCTCGGTGCTGGTACGGGGAGCGTCGTCGCCGACCTGCCGGGTCGCCCCCACGCCGGCGGCCTGCTCGGCCAGCTGCCGCCGGTCGACCTTGCCGTTGGCGGTCAGCGGCAGCCGCTGCCGTACGTCGATGCTGCGCGGCACCATGTATTCCGGCAACCGGGACGCCAGGTGGTCCTTCAGCTGGGTGACCAGCTGCTCGGCCGGGGTCTGCGAGGCGACGAAGGCGACAAGCGACACGGCCCGCCCGTCGGTGCGGGTGACCACGGCGGCGTCGGTGACCGCCGGGTGGGCCAGCAGCGCCGCCTCGATCTCGCCGAGTTCCACCCGGAAGCCGTTGACCTTGACCTGCGGGTCCTCCCGGCCGAGGAACTCCAGCGTGCCGTCGGGCCAGTAGCGGGCCCAGTCGCCGGTGCGGTAGATCCGTTCCTGCTGCCGTGGGTGCACCAGGAACGAGGCGGCGGTCAGTTCGTCGTCGCCCAGGTAGCCCAGGGCCAGGCCGCGTCCGCCGATGAACAGCTCACCCGGCACCCAGTCCGGGCGGTCCCGCAGGCCGGCGTCGAGCACCTGGAAGCGCTGGTTGCGCAGCGGATGACCGTACGGGATCGAGATCCAGTGCGGCGGTACGCGTACCGGCACCGGGTGGTAGTTGGACCATATCGACGCCTCCGTCGCGCCGCCGAGGCTCACGCAGGCCGCATGCGGCGCGATCTCCGCCAGCTCCGCGCCGAGGTTGATCGGCACCCAGTCGCCGCTGACCATGGCCAGCCGCAGCTCGGTGAGCGTACGCCGACCGCTGGTGCGGACGAACTCCACGAACATCGCCAGGTACGCCGGCACGCTGTTCCACACCGTGACGCCGGTGGCCTGACACAACTCGTAGAGGTGGGTGACCTCGCGCTCCTGCCCGGCGGTCGGTACGACCACCGTCCCGCCGGCGGCGAGCATCCCGAACACGTCCCACACCGACAGGTCGAACGTGTAGTCGGAGACGGCGAGCACCCGGTCGCGGGGACTGAGCCCGAACCGCTCGTTGATGTCGACGAGCGTGTTGACCACGCTGCCGTGCGAGATCATCACGCCCTTCGGCGTGCCGGAGGTGCCGGAGGTGAAGATGACGTACGCCAACGACTCCGGGCTGGTCTGCACCGCCGGCCGCGCCGCACCGTCCTGCCGGGCGATGGCGTTGGCGATGTCGATGCTGCGCCCACCGGCGTACGGCTCCTCGTCCTGGATGCTGCGGTCGGCCAGCAGCACCCGCAGTCCACAGATCTCGGCCACCTGCTCGCGTCGACGGCGCGGCCACTGTGGCGAGACCGGCACGTACGCGGCCCCGGCCATCAGCACCCCGAGCAACGCGACGATCTGGTGTGCCCCGCGCAGCGCCTGCACGCCGACCACCTCGCCCGGCCGTACGCCTGCCTCGACCAGTTCCGCCGCGACCGCGTTTGCCTGGTCGCGCAGCTGGGCGTAGGTGATCTCCCGGCCGTCGGCGATCACCGCGAGCCGGTCCGGCTGCCGCTCGGCCTGCTCCTCGAAGAGCTGGTGCATGGTGGCCACCCGGGCCGGTGCGGCGGTGTCGTTGACCTGCTCGCGGACCTTGAGCTGAGCTGCCGGGGTGAGATCGAACGACTCCATCCCCCAGGCGTCGTCCTCGGTGGCCAGCCGGATCAGCAGGGACCGGTAGGCGGCGAACATGTCGTCGATCATGCCCGCCGGGTAGAGGTCGTCGGCGCTGTCCCAGGTGGTGACCAGGGCGCCGCCGGCCACGAAGACCTGGTGGTCCAACGCGACCTGCGGCGTACGGACCTTGCCCTCCAGCCGCTGCCAGCCGAGATGCTCCAGGAAGACGCCGGTGTCCGGATCCCCGACGCCGAGCATGCTCGTGAACACCACAGGCATCAGCGCGTTGCGGGCGTTGCCCGTGCGCTGGTTGAGCTGACGGATGACGGAGACTCCGCCGAAGGAGGAGTGTTCCATGTCCTGGAGCAGTTGCCGGCGCCAGGCGCGGGCCCGGTCGAGGAAGGTGCTGCCCGGGCCGACCTGGCGGCACTCCATCAGCAGAGTGCTGCTGAAGTTGCCGATGATCTTGTCGACCTCCGGGTGGAACGGCAGCCGGTCGCCGTACATGATGTTGATGGTGAAGTCGGGGTTCTTCGACCAGTGCCGCAGCACCTCGCAGAACGCCGCGCCCAGCACCATCGTGCCGGTGAGTCGACTCTTCCGGATCCGCGCGGCCAGGCTGGTCCACTGCTCGGCGGTGAGCTTGAAGACCCGGCGTACCAGGCGTGGGCTGGGGTCGCCGGTCATCCGGCGGCGCGGCAGCTCCGGTGCCGCGGGCAGGGTGTCCAGCCGGTCGAGCCAGTAGCGGCGGGCCCGCTCGTGCTCGTCGCTGTCCTTGCGTCGCTCGACCTCGTTGCGGTACTCGCGGAAGGTGTACCGCAACGGGGGCAGCGACTCGCCGTCGAGCAGGGCCCGCAGCTCCTGGGCGAAGATCTCACCCGAGAACCCGTCGATGGCCAGCAGCCGCGCGCAGACCTGCACCACGATGTGGGTGTCCAGGGCGAAGACGAAGACCTCGAACGGCGCGTGCCGGCCGCGTGGCGGCCCCTCGTCGTAACAGCGCTCCCGGTTACGGGTGAGCAGCCGCCGACAGACGTGTTCCGGCTGCCCGCGCAGCGACCGGTAGGTCAGCGGTACGGGCAGCTCGTCCTGGACGTGCAGCAGGCCCGTCTCGTCGAACGACGCGCGGAGCATCTCGTGCCGGCGCATGAGCTGGTGCAGGGCCGAGCTGAAGGCCCGGATGTCCAGCTCCTGGCAGGCGTATTCCTCGAAGAAGAGGGCAGGACCACCGAGCTGGAAATCGCCCAGCTCGCCGAGCAGGTACGCGTACTGCAGATCGCTCAACGGTGCCGAGTGTGCCCCCGAAGCGTCCGCGCGCGACGGTGCCGGCGGCGGGGCCTGGGGGACGCTGGCTGACGAAGGGTGGTGCTCCGATCTGGCGATGTCCATGACGTTCCCTCGGGATGGCCGGTTGACAACGAAGTGGTACGAATGCCCCCGCCGGAGGTGTGCCCCGGACGGGTTCTTGAGCTGCGGTCGACCGGTGACTGCTGGCGACCGGTGAGGGAGAGGTGCGAGCCGGGCGACGGCTACCGGGCAGCGGCCCGTAGTTCGTCCACCGCACCGGTCAGTTCCGACGGAGTGGGCCGGTCGAAAACCTCGATCATCGGTAGCTGTACGCCGAAGACGATGTTCACCCAGTGCACGATGGCCGCTGCCGCCATCGAATCGCCTTCGAGGTCGTCGAAGAAGTCGGTGTCCGGCCCTACCTGGCGGCCGAAAATGTTCTTCCAGATGTCAAGCATCTGCTCTTCGCTTGTCACGATGCCTCCCCACGACGTGCCCGGTCGCCGAGCGCGACCGGTACTCACTTCGAAGCAGGTGTCGGCCCCCACGACCGGTTGCCGAGATCATTTATCAGTGTTTTCGTTTCGAGAAAGGCGTCGACGCCCGCCTTGCCCATTTCCCGCCCCCAACCCGAGCCCCGCATCCCGCCGAAGGGCAGCGCCGGATCGAGCACGTGCCAGCTGTTGATCCACACGGTGCCGGCGCGCAGTCGACGGCCGACCTGGTGCGCCAGACCCAGGTCGCGGGTGAACACGCCGGCGGCGAGCCCGTACGGGCTGTCGTTGGCCAGCGCCACCGCCTCCTGCACCGTGTCGAAGGGTTGGGCCACCAGCACCGGGCCGAACACCTCCTCGCGGACCACCGGCGCCTGCGGGTCGGCGTCGGTCACCACGGCCGGAGTGCAGAAGAAGCCCGGCGAGTCCGGCACCTGACCGCCGGTGACCCGGGCCCCGTCGGCCCGGGCGGAGTCCAGGTAGGACAGCACCCGGGTGCGGTGCTCCGCGGAGATCAGCGGCCCCATCTCGGTGTCCCGGTCCAGACCGTCGCCGATCCTGATCGCCGCGGCCCGCTCCCGGATCCCGGCGACCACCTCGTCGAAGACCTGCCGTTGCACGTACAGCCGGGAACCGGCCACGCAGGTCTCACCCTGGTTGTAGAAGATCGCGTGGGCCGCCCCGTCGATCGCCTGCCGCAGGTCGGCGTCGCCGAACACGATGTTCGGTGACTTGCCGCCGAGTTCCAGGGTCACCCGGCGGAAGTCGACGGCCGCGCCCCGGACGATGCTGCGCCCGACCTCCGTCGACCCGGTGAAGGTCACCTTGTCGACGCCCGGATGCGCGGCGAGCGCCGCACCCGTGGCGGCGTCGCCGGTGAGGACGTTGAGCACGCCCGGCGGCAGACCGGCCTCCTGGGCCAGTTGCGCGAGGGCCAGGGCGGACAGCGGCGTCTGCTCGGCGGGCTTGAGCACCACGGTGCAGCCGGCCGCCAGGGCGGGGGCCACCTTCGCCGCCGCCATGTAGAGCGGGAAGTTCCACGGAATGATGGCGGCCACCACACCCACCGGTTCCGGTACGGTCAGCGCCAGGTGCCGCTCCGGGCTGCCGGTGTAGATCGAGGCGTTCTCGCCGTTCAACCGGCCGGGCCAGCCGGCCATGTAGTGGAACACCGCGGCGGCGGCCGGTACGTCGCCGGCCCGGGCCACCCGCAGCGGCTTGCCGTTGTCGAGACAGTCGAGCAGGGCCAGCCGGTCGGCGTTCTCGAGGATCAGGTCGCCGATCCGATGCAACATCCGGGACCGGGCCGCCGGCGACATCCGGTGCCAGCGGGATCCAGGTCGGCCGGCGGCACCGGCCGCGGCGACGGACCTGGCCACATCGGTGACGCCCGCATGCGCGACCGTCGTGAGTGTCTCTGCCGTGGATGGACGCAAAGACACCAATTGGCGATGGTCGTCCGCAGCAGACCACTTGCCTGCGATGAACAACCCTCGCGGCAAATCGTCCAGACAGGACAAAGATAGCCTGTCGGTGTGTGTGGTCGCCGACATGCGAGAGACGCTAGCGCAAATACCAGGCTCGGCATACCCTCGATTGGGCCTAGCTGACGGCGCAAATGTTGCAGGTGCAGGGGTCTGCCGGCGAGAGCATCGAGGTACGTGATGAGATATCCGCGAAGTGTTTATCGCGTCTTTGACAGGATGCTTTCCGGAAGGCACGGTAAACGCAGTTGGCCGACCAGCTTCGCCGACCGGCTGACCCACCCGGTGCCCGGCTCCCGGGCGGTCCGCAAGCTGATCGCCGAGGGCGGGATGAAGCCCGATCTCAGCGAGGTCGACCAGATCCCCGTCCAAC
This sequence comes from Micromonospora gifhornensis, assembly GCF_016863515.1. Taxonomy (GTDB): domain Bacteria; phylum Actinomycetota; class Actinomycetes; order Mycobacteriales; family Micromonosporaceae; genus Micromonospora; species Micromonospora gifhornensis. The sequence continues at coordinate 43,900 of NZ_BOPA01000037.1, read as the reverse complement.
CGGCCGCTGAGCTACCGCACGCCGGCGCGGGCGAGGTGGTGGCCACCTGGGTCGGTCACGCCTCGTTCGTGCTCCAGATCGGCGGGCTCGTGGTGCTCACCGATCCGGTGTGGTCACGGCGCATCCCCGGCGTACGGCCCCGATTCACCCCACCCGGCCTGCCCTGGGAGGCACTGCCACCGGTGGATGCCGTGGTCATCAGCCACAACCACTTCGACCACCTCGACGCGCCCACCATCCGCCGGCTGCCACGCGACGTGCTGATGCTCGTGCCGGGCGGGCTGGGCTGGTGGTTCCGCCGGCTGGGCTTCACCGCCGTGGAGGAACTGGACTGGTGGGAGAGCGTCCGTCTGGGCGCGGTGCAGTTCCAGTTCGTACCGGTGCACCACTGGAGCCGCCGGACCCTCTTCGACGGCTGCCAGAGCCTCTGGGGCGGTTGGCTGCTGGAGGCCGACGCCGACCCTGCCACCGCCGCCCCGGTACGTCGGGTCTTCTTCGCCGGGGATTCCGCCTACGGGCCGTACTTCACCGAGATCGGGCAACGCTGCGGTCCGGTGGACCTCGCCCTGATGCCGGTCGGCGCGTACCTGCCCCGCTGGTTCATGAAGCCGCTGCACATGAATCCGGCGGAGGCCGTACGCGCCTGCGGTGACCTGGGCGCCCAGCGGATGGCCACCATGCACTGGGGGACCTTCGCGCTCTCCGCCGAGGCGCCGCTGGAGCCGCTGCGGCAGGCCCGGCAGGCGTGGCAGGCCAGCGGGCGGGCCGCCGAGGACCTGTGGGACCTGGCGGTGGGCCAGAGCCGCACCCTGCACGCCGACCTCACCGCGCCGGTCACCGACTGACCGACACGTCCGCGCCGGCCACCGACTGACGAGCGCGGACGGACCGCGACACCGACCGCCGAGCGGGCGGTGTCGCGGTCGTGGGTCAGTCGCTGCTGCGGCCCGCGGTGGCCCGTTCGGGGGAGCCCGTCCGGCGGGCGAAGAACCGGTTCGGCGCCAGCGCCGACTTGTACGGCAGCAGCAGCGGCAGCCGATCGCCCACCCGCTGCCGCCAGATGAAGAACTCGCCGCCCTTGTCGCCGAACGGGGCGGGCAGGAACTTGGGCTGGTTGACAGTCACGAACGCCAGCTCGGTGAACTCCGTCTTACGCCGCAGCACCAGGTCCCGCAGAATCTTCCCGCCGGTGTGGCTCGCCGCGATCCCGCTGCCGGTGTACCCGTGGCCGTAGACCATGCCGGAGTCGGTACGGCCGAACTGCGGGATGAAGCTGTGGCTCCAACTGATCAGCCCGCCGTTGCCGTGGCTGAACCGTACGTCGCGCCACTGTGGGAAGAACTCCCGGAACGACGCGCCCAGCTTGTCGAAGGCGTCGTCGTTGCGACGGTGACGGGGATCGGTGTCCCGGTTGCCGAACATGTACCACAGGCCGCCGGCCCAGAGCACCCGGTTGTCGGCGGTCAGCCGGGCCGCGGTGGAGAACGACAAGGAGTTCGCCACCCCTTCCCGCCCCGGCCAGGCCACCCGGCCCAACTGCTCGTCGGTAAGCGGTTCGGTGACCATCAGGTAGTTCCACACCGGCATCTGGCGCGCGTACAGCTCGGGGAACGCGCCCTGCATGGCCTCGGTGGCCACGATCACCTCGTTGGCGGTGATCGTGCCGTGCGGCGTGGTGATCCGCCACTTCCCGTCGACCTTCTCGATGGTCTGCGCCGGGGTCTGCTCGTGCAGCAGCACACCCTGCTCCTGCACCACCCGCGCCAACCCGCGCACCAGCCGGTACGGGTTGAGCAGTGCGCCGCTGACCTTCAGCGCGCCGAGGACCGTCGGTGAGCCGATCCGCTCCTGCGCCTGTTCCCGGTCGAGCAGCCGGAACGAGGTCACCCCGGCCCGCTGCGCCCGCTTGATCTGCAGCTCAAGTCGGGCCAGCTGCTTGGTGTCGGTGGCCACCTGGAGGATGCCGGTGTTCTCGTACTGGGCGTCGATGCCGTTCTGCCGGCAGAACCGGCCGATCTCCAGGATCGACCGGGCGACCGCCCGGTACACCCCACCCGCCTTCTCCGCGCCGTAGTACCAGAGCATCCGACGCAGCACCTTGCCGGCGGTCATCTGCACGAACCCGGCGTTCATGCCCGAGGCGCCCTCGCCGGCGAACTTCGCCTCCACCACCCGCACCGACATGCCCGGCTCGGCCTGCTTGAGGAAGTGCGCCGCCCACAGCCCGGTGTAGCCCGCGCCGACGATGCACACGTCGCAGGAGGCGTCACCGTCCAGCGGCGGGCCGACCTCGGTGGGTTCGGTGGAATGCCAGTAAACGTCTGTGGACAACTGCGCCATGCGGGTCTCTCCTTAACGACGGGGGGTGGGCAGCGGCCTCACGCGGAGCGGACGGCCAGCGGAAGGCGCTCGAAGGAGCGCAGGCTCCCGTGCTGGCGGCGCAGGGCGTCGCCGTCGGGCGCGATGTCCCGGAAACCGGTGGCGAGCGCGGTGAACGTCAGCTCGCCCATCAGCCGGGCCAGTGCGGTGCCCAGGCAGTGGTGCAGGCCGCCACCGAAGCCCAGGTGCGGGTTCGGGGCGCGGGACAGGTCCAGTTCCGCCGGCCGGTCGAAGACCGCGGGGTCGCGGTTGGCCGCGCCGAGCAGCAGCATCACCGACCGACCGGTCCTGATCTTGTGACCGCCGATCTCGATCGGCTCCCGGGCCACCCGGATCGCGTTCTGGATCGGCGAGTCGAACCGGAGGAACTCGTCGATCGCCGGCCGGACCAGGGTCGGGTCCCGGCGCAGCCGGTCCAACTGGTCGGGGTTGCGCAGCAGCGCCACGCATCCGTTGGAGACCAGCCCCATTGTCGTCTCGAACCCGGCATGGAACAGGAACAGCAGGTTGTCGACGATCGCGGCGACGTCCCCACGCTCCTCGGGCGTGGCCGCCGCGAACATGCCGGCCAGGGTGGAGTCGCCGGGGGTGGCGTCCCGCAGCAGGGCGGTGACGTACTCGCGGAGCCAGGCGACGGCGGCGTCCACACCGTCGCGCTCGTCGGGTTTGAGGTTGGCCGCGTCGAAGACCTGGGCCAGCTCGATCACCCGGGGCAGCACCTGGTCGCGGTCGGCGTCGGGGATGCCGATCAGCCGGCAGATCACCGTGACCGGCAGCGGCACGGCCAGGTCGGTGACCAGGTCGAGACGACCGGCGTCGCGGGCCGGGGCGAGCAGCTCCTCGACCAGCGCGGCCACCGCCGGGGTCATCGCCCTGACCCGGGGCGTACCGAACGCCTGGCCGAGGAACCGGCGGGCGTGGGTGTGCTCCGGTGGGTCCTGGGTGAGCACGATGCGGGTGGGGAACTCGGCCGCGGGACCGTGGCCGAGGGTCAGCCGGATGAACTCCCGGGGGAAGTGGCTGGCCAACCGGCCGTCGCGGAGCAGGGCACTGACCGCGCCGTGGTGGACCACCAGCCACTGCCCGAACTCGCCCCGCACGACCGGGCCCTGGGCGCGCAGCCGCTCGTACTCCGGGTAGGGGTCGTCGGAGCAGGCCAGGTCGACGGCGGCGATCCGGGGCCGGGCGACGGCGTCGGGCAGCGTCACTGCTGCCCGCCGACGCGCTCGGCCCGCCGCGCCCGGTGGTGCTCCCGCATCCGCTGCATGAAGTAGTCGGCGTTGAGCCAGTACAGCTCCAGCCAGATGTTGTCCGGATCGCGCAGCCACACGCCGTGTCCGGCCTCCAGGAACAACTCCTGCACCCCGCCGTGTTCGACGCCCACCGCGTCGAGGTGGGCGACCCAGGTGTGCAGGTCCTCCCGTTCGGGGACGTGGAAGGCCAGGTGGTGCAGCCCCACCCGGTGCTCGTCGAAGGGCTCCTCGACCGGCCGGTCGGCCTGCCCGAGGACGATGGAGGTCAGCGCCCGGGAGTGCAGCAGCGTCCGGAAGGTGAACCCCGACTCGACCGGCCGGGCGTCGCGGACCACGGTGAAGCCCAGGGCCCGGCAGTACCAGTCGGTGCTGCGGTCGAGATCGCGGACCGTCAGGTTGATGTGGGTGCCACCGTTGAGCGGGGGTACGGAGTCGTCGGCCACGGAGTTCCTCTCGAAAAGACGGTCACAGGACGGTTCGCATGACGGCGCCGGCCAGGGGCGCCGTACGCCGGAACCGGTCCTCGTACCGGTCCGCGGCGGTGGCCAGCGCGCTGACCCCGCGTACGCCGATGGTCCGCAGCGGTTCCGGCTCCCAGCGGCGCGACAGGTGCCCGGTCCAGAACAGCCGGGTCTCCGGCCGCTTCACCCCGGTCACCAGCGCGGCCAGCGTGCGACCGGCGAGGTTGCTCAGCGCGATGCCCTCGCCGCCGTAGCCGCCGGCATGACCCAGGCCGCTGTCGCGGTCGTACACCACGCCCGGCTCGCCGTCGCGGTGCATCCCGTACGCCCCGCTCCAGCGGTGACTCACGGGCGCGTCGGCCAGGGCGGGGAAGCTCTCGGCCAGGGACTCGCGCAGCCGGGCGTAGACCCGTTCGCCGGAGCGGTCGGCCGCCTGCGGTCGGGACCCGGTGCGGTATCCTGAACCGCGACCGCCCACCAGCAGCCGGTCGTCGGCGGTGCGCTGGAAGTAGGCGAACTGGTGGCGGGAGTCGGCGACGGTGACCCGGTCCCGCCAACCGACCTCGCGCCACAGCTGTTCCGGCAACGGTTCGGTGGCCAGCGCCCGGGAGATCACCGGCAACACCCGGCGGGCGTGCCCGGGCAGACCGGCCGTGTACGCCTCGGTGGTGCACAGCACGCTGCGGGCGCGGATCGTGCCCCGGTCGGTGACCACCACGCCGGGTCGCAACTCGATCGCCCGGGTGCCCTCGACCACTGTCACCCCGCGCCGCTCCACCGCCTGCGCCAGCCCGGCGGCGATGGCCGCGGGCTGCACCGCGGCGCACTGCGGGGTGAATCCGCTCAGCAGCGCACCGGCGATGCCGACCCGCTCGCTGGTCTCGGCGGCCGACAGCAGCGTCATGTCGGTGATGCCGAGCTTGAGGCGCATGTCCTGCCAGGCCCGCAGTCGGGCGACCTGCGGCGGGGTACGGGCGACGTAGAGCGACCCGTCGCGCCGCCACCCGCAGTCGATGTCCTCGGCGGCGAGGACCCGTTCGATCTCGTCGAGCGTGCGTTGGCCCGCCCGGAAGAAACGCATCGCGTCCATCGGGCCGTAGCGCTGCACCAGGTTGGCCAGCAGGGCGGGCATCTCCGTGGTGCACCAACCACCGTTGCGGCCACTGGCCCCGTACGCTACGTGCTCCGCCTCGATGACCAGCACGGAGGTCTGTGGCGCCAGTTCGGTCAGGTAGTAGGCGGTCCACAGGCCGGTGAAGCCGGCGCCGATCACCACCACGTCGGCCCGGGTGTCGCCGGACAGCGCCGGTCGCCGCGTCCGCAGGGACGCGGGCAGCGTGTCCAGCCACAGGCTCGCCGGTCGCCCGGGCGCGTCGAGGGAGGCCGTCATGGCGTGCTGCCGCTACCGGCTGGCGGCGGTGGTCAGGTCGCCGAGGACGGCCGCGGCCAGGGCCCGCTTGTCGACCTTGCCGACGTTCGTCAGCGGCAACGCCTCGACGACCTCCAACCGGTCCGGCAGCTTGTAGTCGGCCAGGCCCCGGTCCCGCAGCAGCTTGCGTAGCTCCACCAGGCTGGGCGCCGGGTCGTCGGCGACGATGACCGCGCAGGTCTTCTCGCCGAGCCGCCGGTCGGGGAACGGGACGACCGCCGCCGCCCGGACCCGCTCGTGGGCCAGCAGGTGCCCCTCGACCTCGTCGGCCATCACCTTCTCGCCACCCCGGTTGATGACGTCCTTGATCCGCCCGGAGATGACCAGGCGACCCTCGGCGTCGAACCGGGCCAGGTCGCCGGTGCGCAGGAAGCCGTCGGGGGTGAAGACCGTCCGGTTGTGCTCGGGTACGGCGTAGTAGCCGCGCAGCACACACGGCCCGCGGGCCAGCAACTCGCCGACCTCACCGGGCGTGACGGGCTCGCCGGCCTCGTCGACGATGAGCAGTTCGTCGTCGGCACACATCGGCGTGCCCTGGGTGGTGGCCGCGGCCTCGTCGCCGTCGCCGGGGCGGGTGAAGCAGAGCATCCCCTCGGCCATGCCGAACCAGTGGGTGAGCGTGGCACCCAGGGCCGGACGGACCGCGCGGGCCAGGTCGGGTTGCAGCACCGCCCCGCCGACCTCGATGACCAGATCGGACAGGTTCACGTCGAACATGTCGGCGGTCTCGACCCACAGCGACAGCACGGCCGGCATGACCGTGGTGAGGGTGACCCGCTCCTGGGTGATCAGCGGGAAGACCTCGTCCGGGCTGGGGCTGGCGGCCAGCACCGCCCGGCCGCCGACGCGCAGCGCGCCGAGCACGCCGGGGCAGCCGAGGGCGGCGTTGTGTGCGACAGGTACCGCGGCGAGGTAGGCGTGCCGGTGGTCGAACGACATCGCCTCGGCGGTGGCGCGCAGCTGGAAGGCGTAGTCGTCGTGGGTCCGGGGGATCAGCTTCGGCAACCCGGTCGTACCGCCGGAGAGCAGGAAGAACGCCACGTCCTGCGGGTCGGGGCGGGGCAGCTCCCGGGCCGGGGCGCGCACCTGCGACCAGGCCAGGAACGGCCCGGGATCGCCGACCACAAGTACGTGTTGCAGGGTGGGGCAGGCGTCGCGTACCTCCTGCGCCACCGTGCGGTGGTCCACGCCGGGCGTCCGGTCGCTGGTCACCAGGGCGACGGCTCCGACGTACTGGGTCAGGTAGGTCAGCTCGGCCCGACGGTGGGCCGGCAGGGCCAGCACCGGCAGCGCGCCCAGGCGGAACAGCGCCACGCAGGTGACCAGGAACTCGACGGTGTTGGGCAGCTGCACGACCACCCCGTCGCCGGGGCGTACGCCCAGCTCGAACAGGCCCGCGGCCAACTCGTCGGCGCGGGCGTCGAGTTCGCCGTAGGTGTGCCGGCCCTGGCGGGTGACCACGGCGGTACGCCCCGGGTCACGAGCCTCGTCGGCCCAGTCGGCCCAGGGGCGGAGCAGGTCACCGAGCACCTCACCGCGCCAGTAACCGGCCTCGCGGTATCGGGCGGCGAACTCCGCCGGCCAGGGGGTGAAGCCTTCACGAACAGCCACGGGGCCTCCCGTACGCCGATCACCGGCGGAGCCGGCCATGGGTATCCGTACGCACCGTATCGACGCTCCAGAAGACACACAAGGGTCTGTGCAAAGACGATGCTTGTATTTCCGAGATACGAGTACTCCACTACCGTGGAACACGAGTGCGGGACCGAGAGAGGACGGCCACGATGCGGGTACGTGTGGACTTTGACAGCTGTGACAGCAACGGCCTCTGCGCGCTCGCCGCGCCGACGGTCTTCGAGGTACGCGACGACGACTACCTCTACGTGCTCCAGGAGAACCCGCCGCAGGAGCTGTGGGACGAGGTGACGCAGGCCGCCACCGCCTGTCCGAAGCTCGCCATCACGCTGGAGGACCAGTGACGGCGCAGGACCGCGAACCGGTAGTCGTCGCGGCGGTCCGTACCCCCATCGGCAAGCGCGGCGGCGCGCTGGCCGGGCTGAAGGGTGTCGAGCTGCTCCGGCACGTGCTGGCCGCGGTCATCGACGCCGCAGGCGTCACGCCCGACGTGGTGGAGCAGGTGGTGGGCGGCTGCGTCACCCAGGCGGGCGAGCAGAGTCTGAACGTCACCCGCAACGCGTGGCTGAGCACCGGCTGGGATCCTGCGGTCGGGTGCACGACCGTGGACGTCTCCTGCGGCTCGGCCCAGCAGGCCAACCACCTGGTCGCCGCGCTGATCGGCAGTGGCGCGATCGACGTGGGCATCGCCTGCGGGGTGGAGTCGATGAGCCGGGTGCCGATCGGCGTCAACCTCTACAACGGACCGGGTCACTACAAGACCGCCGACTATCCGTGGGACGACCCGCCGAAGGCGCAGTTCGGCGGTGCCGAGCGGATCGCCACCCGACAGGGGCTCACCCGCGCCGACGTCGACGCGTACGGGGTGCTCTCCCAGCAGCGCGCGGCGGCGGCCTGGGCGGCCGGGCACTTCGACCGTGAGGTGGTCGGCATCGACGCGCCGGGCGACGGCGAGGACGCCGGCAGTCGCCGGGTCGACCGGGACGAGGGGCTGCGCGAAACCACCCTGGAGGGGCTGGCCAAGCTCGCGCCGAACGTGCCCGACGGGGTGCACACCGCCGGCACCACCTCCCAGGTCTCCGACGGCGCGTCGGCGATCCTGTGGATGTCCCGCGCCCGAGCCCGGGCGCTGGGACTGCGGCCCCGGGCGCGGCTGGTCGCCCAGGTGGTCACCGGAGCCGACCCCTACTACCTGCTCGACGGGCCGGTGGTGGCGACCGGCCGGGCGCTGGAGCGGGCCGGCATGACACTTGCCGACCTCGACCTGGTCGAGGTCAACGAGGCGTTCGCGGGGGTGGTGCTCAACTGGGCCCAGCAGTACGACAGCGACCTGGAGCGGGTCAACGTCAACGGCGGGGCGATCGCGCTGGGCCATCCGCTCGGCTCCAGCGGCACCCGACTGCTGGTCACCGCGCTGCACGAGTTGGAACGCCGGGACGCGCAGACCGCGCTTGTCACCATGTGCTGCGGGGGCTCGCTGGGCACCGCGACGATCCTGGCCCGGGTGTGACGTGCGGCGCGAAGAGTTCTACCGGGAGGCCCGCGACGACCTCGACGGCCCCCTGCACGGCCTGACCGTGCTGGACGTGACGAAGGTGTGGTCCGGCCCGCTGGCCACCGGTCTGCTGGCCGACATGGGTGCGGACGTGATCCGGGTCGAGTTGCCCTACGGACGCGACGGCGAGGTGCCGCCGGAGATTCCCGGCACGGGCCTGTCCTGGTTCCGCGAGACGGTGAACCGCAACAAGCGCAGTGTCGGGCTGGACCTGCGCCAACCCGACGGCCGGGAGGCGTTCCTGCGGCTGGTCCGCGAGGCGGACCTGGTGGTGGAGAACTACAAGCCCGGCACCCTCGACGAGTGGGGTGTCGGCTACCCCGACTGCCGCAGGGTCCGGCCGGACATCGTGTTCGTCTCCATCACCGGCTGGGGGCAGTACGGCCCGGACATCGACCGCCCGGCGTACGACCCGGTGGTGCAGGCGGCGAGCGGCTGGATGGCACTCAACGGCGACCCGGCGGGACGCCCGGTCCGCGCGCCCACCTTCCTCGCCGACGAACTGGCCGGCCTGCACGCGGCCGTCGGCGCGCTGGCCGCCCTGGCGCACCGGGACCGCACCGGCGAGGGTCAGCACGTCGACGTGGCCATGCTCGACAGCCTGCTGGCCAGCAGTTGTGGCCTGTTGACGCTTGCCGCGACCGGCGCGCCGCCGGCCCGGTGGGGCAACCAGACCGACTTCGCGGTCCCGTCGAACGTCTACCGCTGCCTCGACGGGGAGGTCTATCTCTCCGTCGCCCTCGACAAACACTGGCGGGCGTTGGCCGAGACGCTGGGCCGTCCGGAGCTGGCCCGGGCGCCCGGCTACGGGCGGGGCGCCCAGCGCCGCGAGAACCGGGTCGAGGTCGACGGCCTGGTGGCGCAGTGGTGCGGCAGCCGTACGGTCGACGAGGTCATGGCGGCGTTCCGCGCCGCACACCTGGTCGCCGAGCGGGTACGCACGTTCAGCGAGGTCGCGGCCGACCCGCAGGTGTCGGCGCGGGACATGCTCCAGCCCACGGTGCTGCACAACGGCACCGTCGCGCCGCTGACCGGTCCGGCGGTGAAGTTCTCCCGCACCCCGACCCGGATCCGCCGGGGTGCCCCGGCGGCCGGCGCGGACAGCCGTGACGTGCTGCGGGACGCCGCTCCACAGCCCGACGGCGCATAGGGTCCCATAGTATCTGCGTGCGTTTTGCGTGTGTCCTGCTGCTTCTATTGATGTCAGGCGCAAGATGCTTCAACATAGGAGTACGAGATACGAGTTCCCGTCGCCGATCGGGGGCACCCGGCGTGGGTGCGACGGGCAGAGGAGGCGTCTGTGAGCGAGCGACCGCTGGCACTGGTGACCGGCGCCTCACGAGGCATCGGCCGCGCGGTGGCCGTCCGGCTCGCCGAGCAGGGCTACGGTGTCGCCTGCTGCTACAGCAGGCCGAGCGAAGCCGCCGAGAAGACCGAGGCTGCGGTCGCCGCGACCGGGGTGCCGAGCTACTTCGCCCCCTGCGACGTCGCCGACGACGCGGCGGTGGACGCGTTCATCGCCGAGGCCGAAGGGCGACTGGGCCCGATCGGCCGGCTGGTCAACAACGCCGGCATCACCCGGGACAGCCCGCTGGTGCTGGCCCGCCGCCCCGACTGGGAGGCGGTCCTCGACATCAACCTCGGTGGCACCTGGAACTTCTGCCGGGCCATGTCCTTCCGGTTCATGAAGCGGCGCGCCGGTGTCATCGTCAACCTCTCCTCGATCGCCGGCATCCGCGGCAACGTCGGCCAGACCGCGTACGCGGCCAGCAAGGCGGGCATCATCGGGCTGAGCCGTTCGCTGGCCAAGGAGCTGGCCCCCTACGGCGTACGGGTCAACGTGGTCGCCCCCGGGTTCATCGAGACCGACATGACCGACGCGCTGGACGCCAAGGCCCGGGAGCGGGCCCTGGGCATGATCGGCCTGCGCCGCTTCGGTCGCCCCGAGGACGTCGCGGCGATCGTCGACTTCCTCCTCTCCGACCAGGCCGGCTACGTCACCGGCCAGGTGTTCCAGGTGGACGGGGGGATGACCCTGTGACCACGGCGACGCCCACGCCCCTCTGGCGTCCCGCTGCCCCGGTCGGCTTCGCCGCCCCGCTGCCCGCCGTCGACCTGATCCAGGTGGCGGCGGTCGACGACGGCTGGACGGTAAGCGCCCGGGTGGTGGTCGACTCCGAGTCCCCGAACCTCGCCGGTCACTTCCCCGGTCAGCCGATCTACCCGGGGGTGTTCGTGGTCGAGACCCTGTGCCAGGCGATGGCGCAGGCCGTCCCCGGCGCGCCCCGGCTGCGTACGGTCACCTCGGTCCGGTTCCTCGCGGCGCTGCTCGGCGGCGACGAGATGACGCTCGACCTCGACGTGCGACCGACGACCCCGGCCGGCTGGGCGGTACGCGGCACCGCTCGGCGCCTCGACGGCACGGTCACCGCCCAGCTCCGCGCCGTCTTCGACGCCGGAGCCGACGCGTGAACGCCGCCGAGATCCGGGCCGTCCTGCCCCAGCGCCACCCGCTGCTGCTCGTCGACCGGGTGACAAGCATGAAACCCGGTGACGTCATCGAGACGGTGAAGGCGATCACCGCCACCGAGCCGTGCTACGCCCATCTCGGCGACGACGCCACCGCCGAGGACTACGCCTATCCGGCCTCACTGCTGATCGAGTCCTTCGGGCAGAGTGCCGCGCTGCTGTGGCTGGCCGGCGCCACCGGGTCGGATCGACTCACCGATGACGCCCTGCTGCTGTTCGTGGGCGCTCGGGAGTACACAGTCGAGGGCCGGGCGTACCCGGGCGACGTCGTCCGGCACGTCGTACGCCTGGAACGGGTCGTCGCCGACACCGCCTTCGCCACCGGCGAGAGCTGGGTCGGCCAGCGGCGCATCGCCACCGTCGGCTCGCTCATGGCCGCCCGCCGCCCTCGCTCCGCAGTCGCCGAACCGGCGGCCGGCCCGACCGGCGCGGGCGTCGACCGCACCATCCCCGCTAACACCAGTGCCCAAGGAGGCCGACATGTCCGGTGAAAACGAGCGGTACGAGCAGCTCCGGGAGATCATCGCCGAGGTGTTGGAGATCGAGACCGACGAGCTGACCGACACCGGGGACTTCGCCGAGGAGTACCAGGCGGACTCGCTGCGGGCCATCGAGATCCTGGCCCGCATCGACAAGGAGTTCAAGGTGGAGATCCCGCAGTCGGAGCTGCCCGAGCTGCGCAACCTCAAGGCCACCTACGAGGCCGTCGCCCGGCACGCCGGCTGGCAGGACTGACACCGTGCGGCGTGTGGTCGTGACCGGCCTCGGCCCGGTGTCGAGCATCGGAACGGGGGTGACGGCGTTCGGTGCGGCTCTGCGGGCGGGCCGCTCCGGCATCTCCCAGATCACCAGCTTCGACCCGTCCGGGTTCCCGTACCGCAACGGCGGTGAGGTCCGCGACTTCGACCCCGCCGCCTGGCTGCACCGGCTGCCCACCGATCGGTGGGGCCGGTCCAGCCAGTTCGCGGCCGCCGCCGCACGGCTCGCCGCGGAGGACGCCAAACTGGACCTCGACGCGGTGGACCGGACCCGGGCGCATGCCGTGATCGGCACCACCAGCGGCGAGTCCGTCGTCCTGGAGGCGCTCACGGCGCGTCTGGTCGAGGCGGGCTTCGACGCGGTACCGCCGCAGCTCGTGGAGCAACTGCCCGCCGGGCGGTTGGCGCACGCGGTCAGCGAGGAGTTGGGCCTGCGCGGCGACTCGCTGACCCTCGCCACCGCCTGCTCCGCCAGCAACTACGCCATCGGGTACGCCTACGACCTGCTCGTCTCCGGCGAGTCGGACGTGGTGTTCGCCGGTGGGGCCGACTCCGTCTGCCGGTGGGCGCACGCCGGGTTCTACCGGCTGGGCGCGCTCACCGAGCACGCCTGTGCACCGTTCGACCGGGACCGCTCCGGCATCATCACCGGCGAGGGCGGCGCGGTGCTGGCGCTGGAGACGTGGGAGCACGCCGAGGCGCGTGGCGCGCACGTCTACGCGGAGGTGCTCGGCTACGGGCTGAACTGCGACGCCAACCATCCGGTGGCCCCGGACCGGGACAGCATCGCCGAGTGCATCCGCATCGCCCACCGCAACGCCGGAGTCACCCCGGAGCAGGTCGACTACATCTGCGCCCACGGCACCGGCACCCCGGCCAACGACCTGGTCGAGGCGCAGGCCGTGCTTGAGGTGTTCGGCGCGAACCCGCCGCCCATCAGCTCGATCAAGTCGATGATCGGGCACACCATGGGGGCGGCCAGCGGGTTCGGTGCGATCGCCTCCGCGCTCGCCATCGAACAGGGCTTCCTGCCACCCACCATCAACTGGTCGCACCCCGACCCGCAGTTGACCGGCATCGACCCGGTGCCGAACGAGGCGCGGCCGGCCACCGTCCGGCTGGTGCAGAACAACGGGTTCGCCTTCGGCGGGAACAACGCGATCGTGCTGCTGGGAGCTGCCCGATGACCGCACTGACAATCAACGGCCTCGCGGCGCTGAGCGCCGCCGGTGACCGGCCGGAGGCGCTTGCGGAGCGGGCCACCGCCCTCGCCGGGGAGCGCCACCCGGGCGTATCCGTCGGCGGGATCGTCACCGAGGACCTGCCGCGCCCCGAGGGCCACGCTCTGCTCGACTTCGACGTACGGGCCCGGCTCGGCCGGCGCGGCACCAGCTTCTACGACCGGGCCACCGCCCTGGCCGTGGTGGCCTGCGGCGACGCCCTCACCGACAGCGGGCTGACGGTGGACGACACCAACCGGGCGCGGGTCGGCGTGGTGCTGGGCACCACCGTGGGCAGCCTGAAATCCACAAGCGACTACACCCGCGAAACCCTGGTGCAGGAGAAGCCGTATCTGGTCAACCCGATGCTGTTTCCCAACACCGTGATGAACTGCGCGGCCGGCCAGGCCGCCATCCGACACAAGCTCAAGGGCATCAACGCCACGGTCACCGGCGGGCCGCTGGCCTTCTTCAACGCGCTGCGGTACGCCGGCAACGCCATCCGTCGCGGCTACGTCGACACCATGCTCGTCGGCGCGGTGGAGGAGTTCTCGGCACACCGGGCCTGGGCGTCCGCGTCCGGCCCGGCCGGTGGCGAGGTCCCGGCCGGCGAGGGTGCCGCGGTGTTCGTGATCGGCGGCGGGGCCGACTCGGCCGGGCGCGCCACGATCTGCGCCGTGACCACCGGTTACGGCCCCGACGGTACGGCGGAGCAGGCCCTCACCGACTGCGTCGCGCGGGCCCTGCACGTGGCCGGTGCCGCACCGACCGACGTCACACTCCTGGCCACCAGCGAAACCAGCACGGCGGGCACCCGCCCGCAGCGTGCCGCCGCCCTGCGGGCGCTCGACGGGCACGTACCGGCCGAGTTCGTCCTCAGCCGGGTGGCGGGGGACTGTGGAGCCGCGACCCCCGCACTGGCCCTGGCGGCCGCGCTGCGCCTGCCCGCCGACGGCGACCGCTCCGGCCTGATCCTGCTCACCGCCCACGGCACCGACGGCGGCGTTGGTGCCGCCCTGGTCCGGCGGTAGCCCATGGCCACGCTGATCGCGGCGAGCAGCCTGCGTACGTGTCTCGGTGACGGCGCGGGCACCTTCGCCGCGTTGCTGGACGGACGCAGCGGGGTGGGCCCGCTGCGGCACCCGCTGACCGGGCAGCTCAACGTGACGGCCGGCTACCAGATCGACCGACCCGCCCCGGACGCCGCGCTGCGGGCCGGCACCTGGCTGCGCGAGTGCGTCGAGGAGGCACTGACCCGGGCCGCAATCGACCCGACGCGGAGCCGGGTGGTGGCGCTCGTCGGCACCGGATTGCGGGAACTCGCCGCGGTGGAGGAGTTGGCCTTCACCGGGGCCGCCACCGCCCCGTCCCGCCTGCACTTCGGGCCGGCCGTCCGGGACGCCGCGCCCGGCCTGGCCGAAGTGGTGACCATCGCCAACGCGTGCAGCGCGGGCGGGCACGCCCTCGCGCTCGCCCAGGATCTGATCGAGACCGGCGAAGCCGACGCGGTCGTCGTCGGCGCGGCCGACACGATGACGGCCTCCATGCTCGCGATGATCGGCAAGGTCACCCCGGAACCGACCACCCAGGTCCGTCCCTTCGACCGCGACCGCACCGGCGTGCTGCTCGGCGAGGGCGCCGCCGCGCTCGTCCTGGTCGGCGAGGACTGGACCGGACCGGCCGTCGGCCGCCTGCTCGCCACCGGACTGTCCTGCGACGCCGTGCACGAGACCGCCCCCGATGTGGACGGCATCAGCCGGGCGATGCACGACGCCTGGTCGCGGGCCGGACGCGACCCGGACGAGGTGGACCTGGTGGTGGCCCACGGCACCGGTACGGCCCTGAACGACCCCACGGAGTGCACCGCGTTGCGACGCTGTCTGCCCCGACCCGCAGGGCCGCTGGTCACCGCCGTCAAGGGCGCCATCGGCCACCTGTCGGGTGCCGCCGCGCTGGCCAACCTCGACGTGGCGCTGCGCTGCCTGGCCAGCGGCACGGTCCCGCCGGTCGTCGGGCTGGCGAACCCCCTGCCGGAGGGGGACGGGCTCGCCTTCGTCCGGGACGCCCGCGCACACCGGGACGTCACCCTGGCCCAGGTCAACGCCTTCGGCTTCGGCGGCGTCAACGCGGTGACCCTGGTGGAAGCGCCGTGACCAGCATGCCGGCCCCGCCGGTCACCACCGTGGCCGTCACCTCGTACAGCGTCCACCTGCCCGCCGACGAACGTTTCGGCGCGGCCGTCGCCGACCTGCCGCCGGTGGAGCCCGGCTGCCCGGCCGACCGCGCGCACACCCTGCTCGGCCGCAAAGGGCTGCTGTACAAGGAACCCGCCACCCGACTCGCGCTGTGTGCCGTGCACCGTGCCCTGGGCCTGCCCGACGGCGTACGCCCCGACACCGCCCTCGATCCCCGTACCGCGGTCGTGGCCGCCAGCAACCTCGGCAACGTCGCCACCGTGGTCGACGTGACCCGCGCCGTTGCCAAGGAGGGCAGCCGGGGAGTCAGCCCGATGGCGGCGCCGAACGCCTCCAGCAACGTCATCGCCAGCAGCATCGCGTTGTGGTTCCGCCTCGGCGGCCCGAACCTGATGGTCTGCTCCGGTGAGACCGCCGGGCTGGACGCGCTGGCCCTGGGTGCCCTGCTGCTGCGGGCCCGCCGGGCCGACCGGGTGCTTGTCGTCGGTGCGGAACCGGACGACGAGACCGCGGTCGCGGTACGCCGTGGCCCCGCCGCCGACCCCACCGCGCCGCCGCTGCGCGCCGGTGCCGCCTGCGTGGTGCTGGAGCCCGTCACCCGGGCCGCCGCCCCGCTGGCCACCGTGACGGTCGGGCCGACGCTGAGCCGACGCGTACCCCCGCCGACCCGGATCGTGGTCGGTCCCGGCCACCTGGACCCCGCTGCGGCCTGGGGCGACTGCTACGGCGCCCAGGGAGTGCTGCAGACCGCGCTCGCCGCGCGGCTCGTCGCCGAGGGCGCGGACAGCGTCGCGGTGCTCTGCGGCGGTGACGACGACGGTTGGCGTACCGCCCTGCTGACCCCCGGGAGGCGGCCGTGACCACACCGGCCGTGACCATCCCGGCCGTACGCCAGCTGCGCCCACCCACGCCGGACGGCCCGCTCGTGGCCTTCGTGCACGGGCTGGAGGACTCCTGGGAGAGTTGGCTGCCGCTGAGCAACGTGCTGCCCGAATGGTCCCCGGTCGCCCTCGACCTGCCGTGGCGGCCCGGTAACGACTACCTGTGGCGTCGTCGCCCCTCGCCCGCCTGGCTCGCCGACGGCTTCGACCTGCTGGGTCGGCGTCCCGACCTCGTCGTGGCCCACTCGTTCGGTGCCAACGCCCTGCTCGAACTGCTCTGCGCCGGCGACCGGCGGGTGCCGGAGACCGTCATCCTGATCTGCCCGCTGTACCGCCCTCCGGACGTCGCCGTGACCTGGCGGGTCTTCGAACGCGCGCGGCGCTCCTTCGAGCAGCACATCCACGACTCGCTGCGCAGCCGCCTCGGCCCGCGGTTGCGGAACATGGACGCCGAGGTGGTGGAGCGGATGATCGCCAAGGCGGTCGACCGGGTCGGCCCCTCCGGATTCCTGGCCGTGTTCGACCAGTTCTGCGCCAGCGCATCACTGCGGCTGGACCAGGTGACGGCCCGGGTGCTGGTGCTCGCCGGCGGCTCCGATCCGACCCTGTCCCCGGCCGCCGCGCGGATCCTCGCCGACGGCATGCCGAACGCGGTGCTGTCGGTCGGCGACAGCTACGACCACTTCTGCTACGCCCGCCAGCCGGAGGATGTCGCGTCCCGCCTGCGGGCCTTCGTCGACGTGGCATCCGTCGTCAGCGGTCATCCCGAAGGAGTAGCCACGTGACCACCCTCGTCCCGCCCACGCCCGTCCCGAGCGTCCTGGTCAGCCGACCGCGCTACGAAGGCGCCAACATCCGCACCTGGATCGGGTTCAAACACTTCATGTACCTGGTGGAGGAGGCGGTCCTGCAGTGGCTGCGCGACCAGGGCCACGGTGCTCGTGAGCTGTTCCACAAGTACGGCCTCGGCACCGAGATCGTCGACTGCTCGGTGCAGCTGCCCGCGGTGCTGGAGGTCGACGACGAGGTACGCGCAGAGGTGGTCGCCGGCACCGGGAAGCGGCTGCGGGTGCAGCTGTCGGTGCACCGTGACGGACAGGACGTCGTGGTGCTGCGCGGACACGTCACGGTCGCCCTGCTCCCGGAGACCGACGCGCCGACGCACCGGCCCGCCCCGGACGCCCTCGCCGCCTGGGAGGCCGCCGAACTCGGCGCGGCGACCGGCCTGCGTTCGGAGCTTGCGCTGCCGGCCGGTGCCGACCCCGCGTCCATGTTGGCACCGGCCGGCTCGGGGGCCTTCCTGTGGTCCTGGCGGGCACCGTACTTCTACTGCCACTTCTCCGACCGGGTGCAGCATTCCGGCTACGTGCGCGCCCTGGAGGAGGTCGTCGACCGGTTCCTCGCCGACCGGGGCATCTCCGTGGGGCGCATGCTGCGCGAACGCGCCTGGATCCCGGTGGTCTCCCGGGCTCGGGTCCGCCTGGCCGAACCGGCCCACATGGAGGAGACGGTGCACACCGTCTTCCAGGTCGACGACGTGCTGCGGGAGATGATGTTCAGCGGCCGGATGGACTGCTGGGTCCACCGGGGCGACCGGCTGATCCAGGTGGCGTCGGCGACCATCCTGCACGGCTATGCGATCAGCCGGGGACCGGACGCGGGTCAGCTCGCCCGGCTCGACCCGGAGGTCTGCGCGATCCTCACCGGGAGCCCGTCGTGACCCGCGCGCCCACCCGCCCCCGGCTGTTCTTCTCCTTCCGCAGCCCGTACAGCTGGTTGACGATCCGGCGGTTGCGCGCCGCGGTGCCGACGGCGTTCGCGGAGCTGGACTGGTTCCCCTACTGGGATCCGGACGCGCAGACCGGCGAGGCGCTCGCCGCGCGCGGCGCGGAGTTCCACTACGTGCAGATGAGCCGGGCCAAGCACCTCTACCTGCTGATGGACACCAAACGACTGGTGCAGCACGAGGGTGTGCCGATGGCCTGGCCGATCGACATCGACCCGCACTGGGAGGTGCCGCACCTGGGCTGGCTGGCGGCCCGTCGCGCCGGTCGGGCGGAGCTGTTCTACGACGAGGTGGTCGCCGCCCGCTGGGAACGCGGCGAGAACATCTGCGACCCCGAGGTGGTGGCCGGTTGCGCCGAGCGGGCCGGCCTGGACCCGGCCGTGATCCTCGGTGCGGTCGACGATCCGCAGCTACGGGCCGAGGGGGTGGACTGCCTCGAACGCGCCTACCTCGACGACGTCTTCGGAATTCCGTACCTGAAATGGGGCCGGCACCGGTTCTGGGGGCTGGACCGGCTGGACGGCTTTCTGGAGTTGTGGCGGCCGGACGCCGCCGCCACCGTTCCGGCCACCGTCGCGGTGCCGGCGCTGGCTCCCGTGGGGCTTCCCGACCGGGCGGAGGCGATCGTGGCCGCCGGCGGATACGACACCGACACGACGGGTGGATGCGGATGATGTTTCCTCCTGACACAGCGGCGCTGCGGCGACAGCGGATGGAGCAGTTGGCCGCCACGCTGCGGCTGTTCGCGGAACTCGGCTACGACGAGGGAGCGGGTGGGCACATCACCGCCCGCGACCCCGAGCAGCCCGACTGCTTCTGGATCAACCCGTTCGGCATGTACTTCGGCCACGTACGGGTCAGCGACCTGCTGCTTGTCGACGCCGACGGCAAGGTGCTGGGCGGCAAGGGCCGGATCAACCCGGCCGGCTTCGTCATCCACTCGGCGGTGCACGCCGCCCGCCCCGACGTCATCTGCGCCGTGCACACCCATTCGGTGTACGGGCGGGCGTTCTCCACCCTGGGTCGGCTGCTCGACCCGATCACGCAGGACGCCTGCGCCTTCTACGGCGACCACTCCCTCTTCGACGACTACACGGGCGTGGTGCTCGACTCCGAGGAGGGCAAGCGGATCGCCACCGCGCTGGGCGCTGGCAAGGCCGCCATCCTGCAGAACCACGGCCTGTTGACCGTCGGCGGGTCGGTGGCGGAGGCGGCCTGGTGGTTCGTCGCCATGGAACGGTCCTGCCAGGTGCAACTCGCCGCCGAGGCGGCCGGCAAGCCGATCCTCATCGACCACGAGGACGCCGAGCGGACCCGCGAGGTGATCGGCTCGCCCGGCATCGGCAGGTACAACTTCAAGCCGCTGTACGAGGGTGTCCTGCGCCGCCACCCGGATCTGCTGGACTGACGATGCCGCCTCATCACGACCCGCCCGCGCTGCTCGCCGCCCGGATCACCGCCACCCCGGACGCGCCGGCGCTGGCCGACGAGGGCGGGGTGCTCACCTGGGCGCACCTGGGGGAGCGGGTGAACCGGTGGCGGGCGCTGCTGACCAGCTCCGGCGTCAGCTCCGGCGACGCGGTGGCGCTGATGCTCGGCAACCGCCGGGAGGCGCTGGAGGCGCTGCTGGCCTGCCTGCACGCCGGGATCACCGTGGTGCCGGTGAACTGGCACCTCACCGCGCCGGAGGTCGCCTACCTGTTGGCCGACGCCGACGCCCGGCTGCTCGTCGTCGACCCGCCGCGCGCCGAGGTGGGTGCCAAGGCGGCGGCCGAGGCGGGCACGGTCACCGCCCTGGTCACCGGCGACGAGGTCGCGTACGGCCTGGCGGCGGTCGAGCCGCTGCTCGCTGCGACCGACCCGTCCGCCGCCCCCGCCGAGCAGGAGTGCGGGCAGCTGATGATCTACACGTCGGGCACGACCGGTCGGCCCAAGGGCGTGCTCAACGGCCTGTTCGTCACCGGGGCACCGTGGGCCCGGGCCACCCGCCTGCTGGCGTACGCCACCGGGACGCTCGGCGTACCCACCGACGGGCGGGTGCTGCTGGTCGGGCCGTGGTACCACTCCGCGCAACTGTTCTTCGCGCTGCTGCCCCTGCTCAACGGCGCGACCCTGGTCGTACGGGAGCGTTTCGACCCCGCCGGGACGTTGTCCACGATGGACGCCGAGCGGATCACCGAGTGCCATCTCGTGCCGACCCAGTTCGTCCGTCTGCTCCGCCTCGACCCGGCCGTCCGGGCCGGATTCTCCGGGGCCAGCCTGCGTCGGATCTGGCACGGCGGCGGCCCGTGCCCGCCGGACGTCAAGCGCCGCATGATCGAGTGGTGGGGCCCGGTGCTCGTCGAGTACTACGCGGCCACGGAGGGGGGAGTGGTCACCCTCATCGACTCGGCCGACTGGCTCAACCACCCGGGCAGCGTGGGCCGGCCGGTGCCACCGAACCAGATCCTCGTCGTCGACGACGACGGCCGTGAACTCGGCCCGTACCAGCCGGGTCGGATCTTCATCCGTCGGCCCGGCCGAGGTTTCCGCTACCACAACGCCGCCGAGAAGACCCGCGCCGCGCACCTCGCGCCCGGCGTCTTCACCTACGGCGAGGTGGGTCACCTCGACGACGACGGCTACCTGTACCTCACCGGCCGCGCCCAGAACATGATCGTTTCGGGGGGCGTGAACGTCTACCCGGCCGAGATCGAGCAGGTGCTGCTGCAACACCCGGACGTACGCGACGCCGTCGTGCTCGGCGTGCCCGACGAGGAGTACGGCGAGCGGGTGGCCGCTGTCGTGGAGTGGGAACCGGGCGGCCGGCAGCTGCCCTGGTCGGCGCTTGACGCCCACTGCCGCCAGCACCTGGCTGGCTTCAAGGTGCCGCGCTGCTGGCGGACGGTCGGCGCCGTCCCACGCGAGCCGACCGGCAAGCTCCGCCTCGACCAGTTGCGCACGCTCTGCGGAGACGACCGATGGGAGCGATGAGCCAGATGCCCGTGACGCGTACGACCCCCACCGCGGACATCGCCCACCCGGCGACCTACGCCCTCGGCGTACCGCACGCCGAGTTCGAGCGGCGTCGCCGCGAGGAGCCGGTCGGGTGGGTGCCCGAGCCGGCACTGTGGCGGCACAGCTCGGCCGGCCGGATCCAGCAGCAGGGCTCCGGATTCTGGGCGGTGACGACCCACGACGCGGTCATGGAGGTGTCCCGGCAACCCCAGGTGTTCTCCTCCGCGCTGCGCGGGGCGTTCCTGCACGACCCGCGTACCCCCGCCGACCTGGACTTCATGCGCCAGCTGCTGGTGAACATGGACGCCCCGCAGCACGTACGGATCCGCCGCATCGTCAGCTCGGTGTTCACCCCGCGCGCCGTACGCTCGCTCGCCGACACCGTCGTCCGGCACGCCCAGGACCTCGTCGAGGCGGTACGTCAGCGGGACAGCTTCGACGCGGTCACCGACCTGGCGGCGGAACTGCCCCTGCTGGTGCTCGCCGACCTGCTGGGCCTGCCGCACGGCGACCGGCACCTGCTGTACCGCTGGAGCAACAACCTGGTCGGCTTCGACGACCCGGAGTACGGCGGCGGTGACGTCGAGGTCTACCGGCAGACGTTCGCGGAGGCGTTCCAGTACGCCCTGGCCGTGGCCGTACGGCGACGGGCCGCCCCCCGCGACGACCTGATCAGCCTGCTCGCCACCGCGGAGGTCGACGGGCGGCGGCTGACCGACCGGGAGTTCTGCCAGTTCTGGCTGCTGCTGGTGGTCGCCGGCAACGAGACCACCCGCCATCTGATCTCCAACTCCCTGCACCTGCTGCTGCACGACGAGCAGCTGCGTGGCCGCTGGCTGGGCGGCCCGCTGCCCACCGCCACCGCCGTCGACGAGTTCCTGCGCGTGGTCACCCCGATCATGCAGTTCCGCCGGACCGCCACCCAGGACACGACCCTGGCCGGTACGAGGATCGCCGAGGGCGACAAGGTCGTCATGTTCTACGTCTCCGCCAACCGGGACGCCGCGGTCTTCGCCGACCCCCACCGGGTGGACCTGGAGCGGGCCCCCAATCCGCATCTCAGCTTCGGGGTGGGCCCGCACTTCTGCCTGGGCGCCCACCTCGCGCGGATGGAGATGGCCGCGTTGCTCGACGCCATCGCCCCGCACCTACCCCGACTTGCCGCCACGGGCCCGGTCGTCCGACTGGAGTCCAACTTTGTCAATGGCATCAAGTCGATGCCTGTGGGCTGGACCTGAGACCCAGGACCAGGCCGCCGGAAAGGAGAAAGCGATGTCCCTCAACGAACGGCTGCAGGAGTACAAGGCCCGTCAGGAGGCGGGTGAGGTACCCCCCATCACGTCGGCCCACCTTGAGGTGATCTACCGGGAGGCGGAGGCCCTGGCCGCCTCGGGTGCCGAGGACCGGGTGCTGAAGGTGGGAGATCCGTTCCCGTCCTTCGAGCTGCCGGACGAGAACGGCGACGTCGTCTCCTCCGCCGACCTGCTGTCCCGGGGACCGCTCGCGGTCGTCTTCTACCGGGGCATCTGGTGCGACTACTGCAACTTCGAGCTGGAGGCGTTGGAGGAGGTCTACCCGCAGATCCAGGCGCTCGGCGCGGAGCTGGTGGCGGTCTCACCGGTCACCATGCCCAACCTGCGGGCGGCCATCCGGCGCAACAAGATCTCGTACCGGATCCTCAGCGACCGGGGCAACGCCTACGCCGCGCGGTTCAACCTGACCTACACGATGAACCAGGACCTGCTCGACGTGTGGGGCAGCTTCGGCATGGACTTCTCGCAGATCAACGGCGATGACAGCAACAGCATGACGATGCCCGGGGTGTTCCTCGCCGACCGCGACGGCGTGCTGCGCTTCGCCTCGGCGTACGCGCGCCACTGGCAGCGGACGGAGCCGGCCGACCTGATCGCGGCCATCGAGCGGCTGAGCCTGGATCACGCGGCCCAGTCCTGACCAACGGCACCGGTCGCGTCGCCACCCGTCGCCGGTGGCGACGCGACCGGGTGTGGAGGGGGAGACATGCATCTGAACGTGTTCACCGAATGCTCGCCGTCGCCCCAGTTCGTCGGCATGTGGCGGGCACCCGGCGACGCCACCGGCACCGGCTACCGGTCGTTGGACTACTGGGCCGCGATCGCCCGACGGCTTGAGGCGGCCTGCGTCGACGCCCTGTTCTTCGCCGACATCCACGGCACCTACGACGTGTACCAGGGGTCGTGGGCGACGGCGGTACGGCACGCGGTGCAGATCCCCTCGATCGACCCGGTGCCGGTCGTCGCCGCCGCGGCGATGGCGACCACCGACCTGGGCTTCGCGGTCACCTACTCCACCACCTACCACCAGCCGTACGAGTGCGCCCGGCTGTTCTCCACGCTCGACCACCTCACCCGGGGTCGGATCGGGTGGAACATCGTCACCTCGTACCTGCGCTCGGCCACCGACAACGGGCTCGGTGAGTATCTGGACCACGACCTGCGCTACGACCGGGCCGACGAGTACATGGAGGTGGTCCGCGCACTCTGGGAGCGCAGTTGGGACGACGGCGCGGTGGTCCGCGACGTCGCCGGGGACGTCTTCACCGACCCGTCCCGGGTGCGTGCCATCGACCACCAGGGTGAATGGTTCACCGTGCGCGGCCCGCACCAGTGCGAGCCGTCGCCGCAGCGCACGCCGGTGCTGTACCAGGCGGGCGCGTCGGGTCGGGGGATGGCGTTCGCCGCCCGGCACGCCGAGGTGATCTTCCTGACCATGGCCGATCCGCAGAGCGGAGCCGAGACCGTGGGGCGTCTGCGTCAGCGGGTGGCCGAGGCGGGGCGTGACCCGCGCAGTGTGCGCGCACTCCAGGGCACCATGGTGATGGTCGGCGCCGACCGTGCCGACGCGAAGCGCAAGGCCGCGCAGTACCACGAGCTGTGGAGCCCGGAGGGGCAGCTGGCGAAGTGGTGCGGCTGGATGGACATCGATCTGGCCGCGTACCCGGACGACACTCCGGTCGACGAGGTGAAGAACCAGGGCAGTCAGTCGTTCCTGGGCTTCCTGCGCGGGCTGAGCCCGGAGCGGTCGTGGACCATCGGCGACGTGCGGTACCTGGTGTCCCGCCCGCGCCGGGCCCGCCGGGACGCGCCGATGACGCTGTTCGGCACGGCTGAGGAGATCGCCGACCGGATGGAGCAGTGGCTTGAGGTCGCCGACGTCGACGGCTTCAACCTGATCCCGTGCAGCCCTTCGGACGGCCTCGGCGACATCTGCGATCTGCTGATCCCGGAGCTGCAACGGCGTGGCATGTTCCGCACCGCCTACCGCAAGGGCGAGACGCTGCGGCAGCGGTACTTCGGACCGGACGCCTGATCGCCGACGCCGGACGGCGCAGTGACGCTTTACGCGTATGTTGAAGCGTCTTGTTGGGTGGCGAGTGTCATTGCTAGTGTTCCGAAGTGTTCGACCCTTCGCTGAAAAGGATGTCCGGGCATGGGTAGGAAGCCAGTCGTGGGCCCACGGATGACAGCCGAGATCGAAGGCGATTTCGCCGTCTTCATGACCGGCATGCGGATCAACAACTTCTTCAAGGTCAACCGCTGGCTGCCGACCTTCTGGTCGATGGGTGGCGTGTTGAAGGCCATGTTCGCCGATCAGGAGGCGACCGGCGCCCTGCACGCGCACGCCTACTGGGGCAACCGGGGCGCGGTCATGATCGCCTACTTCCGTAGCATCGAGCACCTCGAACGGTTCGCCAACAACCGCGAACTGGCGCACTCCAAGGCCCTTCAGGACTACTTCCGGCGGATGAAGGACAACAACGTCGTCGGCATCTGGCACGAGTCCTACGTGGTCCGCAACGGCGAGTACGAGGCCGTCTACAACCACATGCCGGAGGCGACGGGTCTCGCCGCGGCCGGTGAGTGCGTGCCGGTCAACCGCCGGGGCAACAGCGCGTCCGCCCGCCGGGCCACCGGAGCGCGGACCGCTGCCGAGGCAGCTGCCGGTTCGGGTCGCGACGTGGAGCCGGTGGAACCGGTGGTGGACGAGATCTTCCCCGCGGTCGCCCCCGACCGCAGCATCGCCTGACGCCCCCGGTCCGGCCGGTACGCCGGCCGGACCCGGCGCGGGCCGCTCAGTCGAGCAGGTCGCGCAGCTGTTCGACGAGTCGCAGCCGGTCCCGGTGCGCGCGGGCCAGCGGAGTCACGTTGAGGGTGGTCACCCCCGCCTCCCGGTACGCGGCCAGCCGCTCGGCCACCCAGGACGCGGGCCCGATCAGGCAGGTGCCCTCCACCAGTTCCTCGGGCACCGCCTCGGCCGCCGCGTCCCGACGCCCGGCCAGGTACAACTCCTGCACGGTGCGGGCGGCCTCGCCGAACCCGTACCGCTGGGCGAGGGTGTTGTAGAAGTTGGCGCCCACCGCGCCCATGCCACCGAGGTAGAGCGCCAACTCCTGCCGGGCCAGCCGGCGCAGCCCGGTGACGTCGTCGCCGATCGCCAACAGGGCGTTGACGCTCACGTCCAGCGGCCCGAGCGAGGGGTCCCGCCGCTGGGCGCCACGGGCCAGGCTCTCGCCCCACACCGCGGCGGACCGCTCGGGATGGAAGAAGGCCGGCTGCCAGCCCTCCGCCAACTCCGCGGCCAGTTCGACGTTGCGTGGTCCGATGGCGGCGAGGGTGATCGGGATCCGTTCCCGGACCGGCTTGTTGATCAGCTTGAGTGGGCGCCCCAGGCCGGTGCCCTGCCCTTCGGGCAGCGGAATGCGGTAGTGGGTGCCCTGGTGGACCAGCTTCTCCCGGCGCCACACCCGCCGGCAGACCTCGATCACCTCGCGGGTACGGGCCAGCGGCGCATCGAACGGTACGCCGTGGAACCCCTCGATGACCTGCGGGCCGGAGGCGCCGAGGCCGAGCGTGAACCGCCCCGACGAGACGTGGTCGAGCCCGGCGGCGGTGGTGGCGATAAGCGTCGGGG
The DNA here is from genome assembly GCF_016863515.1 of Micromonospora gifhornensis. Classification (GTDB taxonomy): domain Bacteria; phylum Actinomycetota; class Actinomycetes; order Mycobacteriales; family Micromonosporaceae; genus Micromonospora; species Micromonospora gifhornensis. The sequence continues at coordinate 17,872 of NZ_BOPA01000037.1, read as the reverse complement.
TACGCGTGTACAGCTGCATCACCCCGGAGGCGATGCCCAACCGCCGGGTCCGCCCGGCGATGAAGCCCAACTGGCTGACGGCGTCGAACGTGTACAGCTCGGCCACCAGCACCAGGTCCAGGCCGGCCTGTTCGAAGTCGACCAGCTCGTCGGCGATGTCGACGATGCCGGCGCGATAGTTGAGGGGCATGCCCAGCCGCATCGGCGACGCTCCAGTGATCGTATGTGGACGTATCCGCAAGTCTTCTTACGCCATCCCGCCGGTCCTCCACAAGGCGCAACCACCCTGACCAGAGCCGGGAGCAGCCCAGCTGCCCGGCGACCGCGGGGTACGACACCTGGCCGACTGCTTCCTCGTCTTTACGGGTATTTGTGAGCCTTCTCTAGTGTCTGCGGCGGGGATGTGGTTTCCTCAACGAGTGCTCTGCCCGCGCGGAAGGTAGGCCGACGTGACGCAAGCCAAATCCCTGTCGAGGCTCCACATCCCGGATTTCCGGGCGCTGGCGGGACGGGTGCCCGGGACCTCGCTGATCGAGGTCTCCCGTAACAGCCATGTCTATCGGTGCGGAACACGCGACGACCACGTCTACGTGGTGGAGCGTGGACAGGTCAAAACGCAGATGGTGGCCGCGAGCGGCAAACGCTGCCTGCTCTCGGTGCACGTGATGGGTGACATGTTCGGCGAGATCGCCCTGCTCGGACAGGGGCGGCTGGAATCGGCGATCGCGTTGACCCGGACGGTGCTGCTGCGCATCCCGGCAGCACGGGCCGCCGCCGTGCTGGCCGCCGAAGGCTCAGGCGACATCCTCGCCCGTCACCTCGGCAACCGACTGCGCCATCAGCAGCAGGTGGTGACGGAGATGGTGACGTTGCCGAGCGAGCTGCGTCTGGCGTACCGGCTGCTGGACCTGGCCGAGCGCTTCGGTCTGCGCGGTCCGGACGGCACCCGCGTGGACATCGCCTTCACCCAGGAGGACCTGTCCGAGATGGTCGGCACCACGCGTACCCGGATCGGTCAGTTCCTGAAACGGTTCCGTGAACTGGAATTGGTCGAGTTCACCCCTCGATCGCATCTGACCGTGCACGAGGAGCGCCTTTCCTCATGGGTTTCCACACAAACACATTGACTGCTCATTAGTGAGCAGACCGCAGAGCCGGCAACAGTAGAGGATGCCTCTCAAGGAACCCCACTTCTGAGGGAGGTCAGTATGAAGAAGCTTGTCGTTCGCAAGCTGGAGCCGATCAAGACCAGCGCCAACGCGGACTGCGTGCCCGCGATCGCCTGACACAAGGGTTCATGATCGGCGGGGATCGGTGTGAGTGATCGCTCCGGTCCCCGCCGAGCGCCGTTCGCACGCGGAAGTGGAAGGGAATCGCCCCATGGCCGTCAACACGGCTGAGTCCGTCGTCACCGTCCGCCCGTTCGTCTCGACAGTCGACGGCTCGGACGTCATCATCGGCGACACCGACCGCAAGGTCTATCTCGCCATTCCGGCCGAGGGGCTGGACATCCTGAACGCGCTCGCCGAGGGTCGGACCATCGCCGAGACCGCCCGCATCTACGAGCGCAAGCACGGCGAGCCTGTGGACGTCGAGGACTTCGTCGCCGTACTGGCCGACGAGGGTTTCGTCACCCGAGGCGGCGAGCCGGAAGCCGCCACCGAACCGGCCCACCAGCACGCGCACCGCACGGTCAAGCGGTGGAGCTTCGACTGGATCCCGCCGGCCACCGCGCGCCGGCTCACCGGTCCCGCCGTGATCCTGCCCGGCCTCGCGGTCATCCTCACCGCCGTGGCGCTGGTGATCGCCGAGCCGGGTCTGATTCCGGGCCCGCGGGTGCTGCTGTTCGAAGGCGGGAACTTCGCGATCCTCACCGTGGTCAGCGTGACGCTGGCGATGATCGGGCTGTCGTTGCACGAACTCGCGCACGCACTGGCGGCCCGCTCGGTGGGTGTGTCGGCGACTCTCGGTATCAGCAACCTCATGTACGTCCTGGTCGCGCAGACGGATATCAGCGGCATCTGGATGGCCTCCAAGCGCGCGCGGTACAAGGCATTCCTCGCCGGTTTCTTCGTCGACGCGTTCTTCGGCTCCCTGCTCGTCGCATTCCTTTTCGCCACCCGACGCAACCTCATCGACGTACCGAACTGGGCGAGTCTGCTCGCCAGCGCGGCACTGCTCACCTTCCTGGTGCGCATCGGCTTCCAGTTCTTCTTCTACCTGCGCACCGACGTCTACTACGTGATCGCGACCGCGCTGAACTGTCGCAACCTGATGTCGGACACCGAGCGGTTCCTGTCCAACGGGATCAAGCGGCTGACCTTCCGTCGGCACAAGGTGATCTCGCAGGCCGGCATTCCGCGCCGCGAAATGCGCAAGATCCGGGCGTACGCGGCGGTGTGGGTGTTCGGTCGGGTCTTCGGGCTGGTCGCCCTGATCTTCACCATCCTGCCCATGCTGTGGGTCTACCTGGAGCAGTTCGTGCTGCTGGCAATGGGTGAGCCGACCCGCTTCTCGTCGGCCGACTTCGCCACGGTCGCGGTGCTGGCCGCGCTGCTCAACGGTGGCGGACTGGCGATGTGGGGCCGCAACCTGTGGCGCGGCTGGCGCCGTCGGCGGGTGGAGGATGCTCGGACGCTCGCCCGGCAGGCCGCAGCTGCCGGCTGAACGTCCCGACGGACGCCGGGCCCCCACGCGGGGGCCCGGCGTTCCGGCGTTCGGGCTCAGAGCGGGCGTTCGGGCCCAAGGACGAGCGTTTGTGCCCTAGGACGAGGACGACTCGTCCGGTGCCGACGCGCCGGTGATCATCGAGACGATCTCGTTGCGGCTGGTGTCCTCGATGGACCTGACCCCGACCTGGCGGCCACGGCGCAGCACCGCGACCCGGTCGGCGATCCGGAACACCTGATCGAGGTTGTGGCTGACCACCAGGACGGCGGCACCACGCTCCCGCAGCTTGAGGATCAACTCCTCCACCTTGGCGGTCTCCGCCACGCCCAGCGCGGCGGTCGGCTCGTCCATCAGCACCAGTCCGCTGGCCCAGTGGGTGGCGCGGCAGATCGCCACCGCCTGCCGCTGCCCACCGGAGAGATCGCGGATGATCGCCTTGGCGCTGGGAATGCGGACGTCCAGGGCGTCCACCAGGGCCTGGGTCTCCCGGGCCATCCGGCGTCGGTCGAGCAGCCGCAGCGGGCCACGGGTCAGTTCCCGGCCGAGGAACATGTTCATGTAGACCGGCTGCGAGTCGGCCAGCGCCAGGTCCTGGTAGACCACCTCGACGCCCTGCCGTCGGGCGTCGGAGGCGTCCCGGAAGGAGACCGGGCGGCCGTGCATCCGCAGTTCACCCTCGGTCGGCTGGTACACCCCGGAGATGATCTTCACGAGGGTGGACTTACCCGCGCCGTTGTCGCCGACCAGCGCGGTGATCTCCCCGGCGGCCAGTTCCAGGTCGAAGCGCTCGATCGCGACGACCCCGCCGAACTGCTTGCGGATCCCGCGCAGTTGCAGCGGCGGCGCGTTCGTACCGGTCGCGCTGCCGGTCGTGCCGGCGTTCTGGGTTGCCGCGCTCATGATGCCCTCCCGGTGCTGCCAACGGCGTGGGTGCGGGTGTCGAGGTCGTCCAACCGGAGCGGCGTCGAACCGTCGGCGGCCCAGATGCCGGGGACGGCCGGGGCACCGGACCGGACGCCTGTCACGCCCGCGGTCAGGGCCCGGGTGACGAACGCCTGCGGCCGGAACCCGAACAGGACGGTGTCGCCGGGCGCGACCGCCGGTGCGTCGCTGACATCGGCCATCGCGTAGTAGTCGATCGCCTCCGGCGCGGGCATCTCCACGTCGACCAGGTACGCGTCGTCGAGTCCGCCGCCGGCGGGCACGATCAGGGCGCGGGTGTCGCCCAGACCGAGCACCGGGTCGACGTAGAGCCCTCCGCCGAAGACGTAGGCCCGACCGCCCCACAGGTGCGAGACCTCGCTGACGTAGAGCACGGCCGGTTCCTCGACCAGGTCGGTGACGGCGTGCCAGGGCGTGGTGCCGGTCAGCCCGTGACCGGGCTCGACCTGCGTCGCGCCGGCCTCGGCGAGCATGCCCAGCACCGCGACGGACGTCGTACCGGGGGCGTTGATCTCGATCTGCCCACGTCCGGCCGCACGAAGCGCGGCGGCGGCCTGGCGCAGGGTGTCGAGGTTGGGTGTCGGCACGACGCGTCCGGAGGCCGAGTCGAACAGTTGGGTCGGGAAGCTGGTGACACCCGCGAACCGTGCGCCGGGCAGGGCGTCGAGCCGGTCGGCGACCGCGACGATCTCCTCGGCCGCAAAGCCGCCCTCGTGCCCGCGGTAGAAGCGGTCGCCCGGGGCCATGATCCGGGCGAGCAGCGCCTGCTCCCGGCCGGCCGCGGCACTCGCGGCGGCCGCTTCGGCGGCCTTGGTGTCGTTGAAGACGGTCCAGTAGGCCGGGGCGAGCGCGGCGGCGGTGGCTGCCTCGTGCCGGGGGATCTGCACCAGGTGGCCGATGTGGCCGATGCCGAGCCCACCGTGCCAGTCGGCCAGCGCGCACTGCAGGTCGACACCGACCGCCTCGGTGATTCCCGCGGCGCGGATCGTCCGGCAGAAGTCGGGATTGCGCCCGACCTGCTTGGTCATGGCGTAGACGGACAGGCCGTGCCGGTCGGCCTCGCGCCGGATGGCCGTGGCGTTGGCGGCGACGGTGTCCAGGTCCAGCGCGTAGCAGTTGGCCGGCAGGTCACCGTTGCGGTGCAGGTCCGCCGCGGCGGCCAGGAAGGCCGGGTTGCGGCGTCGAAGCAGATCGAGAAACATGCGTGTGCTTCCTTCCTGGTCAGCTGCGCCGCTCGCGCAGCGACAGGGAGACGGCGACGAGGATGATCGCGCCGCGCGCCATCATCTGCTGGGAGACGGAGAGCCCGGCCAGGATCAGGCCGTTGTTGAGCATGCCCATCAGCAGGCTGCCCAGCAGGGCACCGACGATGGAGCCCTTGCCGCCGAACAGGCTGGTACCGCCGACGATCACCGCGGCGATGACGGACATCAGGTCGGCCTCGCCGAGGGTGTACCGGGCGCCCTGGAGGCGGCCCGCGTACAGCAGTCCGGCGATGGCGGCGCACATCGCGCTGCCCATCAGCACCATGATCTTGACGCGGATCACCTTGATGCCGCTGACCCGGGCCGCGGCCACGTTGTCGCCGATGGCGAGGGTGTGTGCCCCGTACCGGGTCTGACGCAGCACGAGGTAACCGATGACCGTCGCGGCCACCGACCAGAGCACCAGGTTGGGGATGCCGAAGACCTCGCCCTGGCCGAACAGGGACAGGAACGCGTCGTTGCTGACCGGCACCGACTGCAGGCCGGTGACCTCGCGGGCCAGGCCGGCCACCGCCCCCATGGTGGCGAGGGTGACCAGGAAGGAAGGCAGCCGTACGAGGGTGACGAAGAGCCCGTTGACCAGGCCGACCGCCGCGCCGGCGGCCAACCCGGCAGCCGCGCCGAGCAGCATGTTGTCGGTCTCCCGCAACGTCACCGCGCCGACCAGCGCGGAGAGCGCGACGACCGAGCCGATCGACAGGTCGATCTCACCGGCTGCCAGGACGAAGACCAACCCGATCGCCATCACGGTGATCGGCGCGGTCTGGATGACGATGTTCGTGAGGTTGCTTGTGGTCAGGAAGCCGTTGCTGCCCTGGGTGATGGCGAAGAACAGGAACACGACGACGAAGCCGATGTAGACGACGTAGTCGCGCCAGTTGACCCTGCGCCAGGCCGGTCTGCTGCTGGCCTTGACCGCCGTCTGGGTCTGGGTCATCTATCGTCCCTCCGCTGACTCGAAAGAGGTGTTCCGGCGAAGCTCGGCCGTGACGGGCGACGCCGCTGGATCGGGGTGGGCCGGCAGGCCGGGATGGGCTCCGGCCTGCTGCCGGGCGACCGCGATCGCGCCGAGCAGGCCGGCCCGGTCGCCGAGTTGGCTGGTCTTGATCAGCGGCACGTCCGCGCTCAGCGCGGCGACCCACCGCCGGACCGGCTCGACCAGCTCGACCCGGGCACCGATGCCGCCGCCGAGTACGACCGCCTCCGGGTCGAGTACGGCGGTGACAGCGGCGATGGCCAGGGCGATGAGGCGGGCCTCCTCGTCGATGGCGGCCCGGGCGGCCTGATCGCCGGCCGCCGCGCGATCGAAGATCACCGGCACGCCGACCTGCTCGCCGGTGGCCGTCCGGTACCGGGCGGCGAGCGCGGAACCGGCCACCGCCTCCTCCAGCGCGCCCCGGATCTGGTTCGCCGGGTCGAACGGATCGGTGCCCAGCGGCAGGTAGGAGATTTCCCCCGCCGCGCCACGGGCGCCGCGGACCAACTCGCCGTCCAGCACGATGCCCATGCCGATGCCGGTGCCGACCGCCACGAACACGAAGTGCCGATGGGTACGTCCGCTGCCGAGCCACCGTTCCCCGGCGGCTGCCATGTTGACGTCGTTGTCCAGCACCACCGGGTGTCCCAGGCGGCGGGTCAGTTCGGTGCGCACGTCGAAGGCGCCGAGTTCGGAGACGTTGGGGGACAGGCCCACGGTGCCGGTCTCCGGGTCCGGTGCGCCGGGCAGACCGACAGCGGTGGCCCGTACCTGCGACCAGTCGACGCCGCCCCGCCTGGCCAACTCGCGCAGCAGGGTGTCGATCTGGGCTGCGACCGCGGTTCCGCCACGGGGGTCGGTGGCCAGCACGTCCTCGGCCACGATGTGGCCGGTGAGATCGGCGAGCGCGGCCAGGACCTTCGTGCCACCGAGGTCGACCCCGGTGACGTACCCGGCCGGAGCGGACGATGTGTGCGGGTGCCCGGCCATCAGCCGACCGTCAGCAGTCGGGCCGGGTTGGCCACCAGCATCTGGTCGATCGCCTCCGGCGGCACACCGAGCCGGGCGAGCCCCGGCACGATCTCCTGACCGAGGTACGAGTAACCGAGGCGGCCGTGGGTGCGCGGGTTCAGGTACGCCTCGGCCCCGGTCAGGTCCATCGAGAGCAGGATCCGGTCGGCGTACCCGTCCCGGACCAGTCCGGCGAGCATCTCCAGTCGGGCCCGGTCCGGCCGGTGGTACGCCCGCTTGGCGAACTCGCCCTCCGGCGGGTTCTCCGGCAGTGGCGCCAGGACGAAGTCCCAGAACTGCTTGCCGATCGTGTCGAAGGCGATGTTGACGCCGGTCGCCAGGACCGCCCGCAGGTAGTCGGGGTCCGGGTTGATGTCCAGGTGGCCGATGACGATCCGGGAGAGGTCGGCCTTCTCCTCGCGGAGGATCTCGACCTGCTCCAACGCCATCGTGCCGTGGGTGGTGTGGGTGTTCACCGCCAGCCCGGTGGCCACGTGGGCGCGGGCGGCGGCCCGCAGGCACTTCTCCTCGTGCGGGGTGATCTCGTTGAGCCCGGTGGCCTGCTCCCCGAAGATGCCGACCTTGATGCCGGTGTCTCCCACGCCGATGGTGGCGTCGGCGATGAACCGCTCCCGCATCTCGTCCACGCCGGCGGTCAACGCCCAGCTCGGCGAGTACGGCTCCAGGTAGATCGCCGATCCGGCCACGATGTGCAGCCCGGTACGCTGCGCCACCTCGCGGAGCAGGGTCACGTCATGACCCACCACCTCGTACGGGGACAGGTCCACCACCGTGCCGAAGCCCAGCTCCGGCAGGCCGCGTACGGCGTCGACGGCGAGGTCCGCGCGGTCGTCACCGGCACCGCCGGCCAGCCATGGACCGGGCACCAGCGCGCCGAGGTGCTCGTGACTCAGCACCCGGCCGAGCGACTCGGGTGGCACCGGCCCGAGGACTGTCTGGACGTACCCCATCTGATCTTCTCCTTGCCGATCGACGCACCGGCGTCACGGTCGAGGGCTGCCGTGTCGCGCGGCCGGGGTGAGGTCCGGGGCCGTCCGCCAGAAAAGGCCCCGGACCTCACGTCATCTGCGGTCAGTTGCCGAGCACCTCGGCCGGCGGCTCCTGGCCGTAGTCGTCGCGCCAGGCCTCGGCGATGTTCTCCTTGGTGGCTGCCATCGGCGCGCTCACGACCAGCTCCGGCGCCTGCTTGCCGAGCAGCCCGTAGGCGGCGACGATGCCCAGGTTCTGGCCGAGCCGGGTGGAGCCGTTGCCGATGACGCCGACGACGTTGCCGCCCTTGACCAGGTCGGCGGCGAGGTTCGCCTCCAGGTCATTGGTGACGATCTTGACGTCGGTACGACCCTGCTGCCGGGTCGCGGCGAGCACGCCCTCCGCGGCGGTGGCCCAGGCGACGTAGACGCCGTTGAGGTCGGCGTGGCGGGTCAGCATCGCGGTGGCGATGTCCTCGGTACGCGCCGGGTCGGAGAAGCCGGTCTCCTCGACGATCTCGATGTCCGGGTAGAGGTAGCCGAGCCAGTCCTTGAACGCCTTGTCCCGCTGGTTGGTGAACCAGAAGTCGGCGTCGTGGTAGACGTAGCCGACCTTGCCCTTGCCGCCGAGGGCCTTGCCGAGCAGTTCCGCGTTGGCCTTACCGAACGCGGTCAGGTCGACGGTGACGATCCCGACGATCTGCTCCCCGGCCTTGAAGTCCTTCGGCGGGGTGGTCATCACGACCAGCTTGACGCCGGCGTCCACGGCGGGCTTGAAGGCCGCCGCCGCGGCGGTCGGGTCGACCGCGATGGTGACGATCAGGTCCGGCTTGAGGGCCAGGACGGTCTGCACGTTGTTGGCCTGCCGGGCCGGGTCGAACTCGGCGCTGGTGCTGGCCAGCACCTTGATGCCGAGTTCGTCGAACTCCTTGCGGACCCCGGACTCCACCGCCTGGGTCAGCGCGGAGCCCTCGTGCCAGACGAAGGCGGCCGAGTAGTTGCCGTCCTTGACCTTCTGCCGCTCCTCGGGGGTGAGCGAGAGCTGGTCGGCGGCGGTCGGGGTCTCCCCGCCGGGGCCCACGAACGACAGGCTCGGTTCGGTACGGGGGCCGCTCGACGCGCCGCCGTTGCCGCCGGACGTCTCGTTCGAGCAGGCGCCGACCATGAGCGCCAGGGCGCAGAGCGCGCCCAGGGCGGCCCCACGTCTACGGCTGAGTTTCATTGCTCTTACCTCCAGCAACGGGGGTCCGGGACCGGGTGGTGCCGGACTGACACGGGGTTCCGACGCGACCGGCGCGGCACGTGACGGGGGCACGCGCCGCAGCCCCGGGGGTACCGATGGGGGCCGGCGACCTCTATTTCCGTTCAGACTGAAAGTATTATCGCGATCGTCACACTCCGTCAAGAGTCCTGGTCGGAGATCCCTAGCACTAGCTTCGACCCGTACGATCCGCATTTCGGCTACCTCGCACCGCCTCGCGCGGGCGGCCCGAGGGTGGTCCAACGCTCAGAGGCGATCACTCTCGGTGGTGTCGGTACGCCAGGAGGCTCGGATATTGGTTGTTGCCTACCATCGGCGCGGCCCTTAGCATTCGGGTGGAAAAAAAATAGGTGGAGGTGGACGTGGAAGCCCGAGCACCGCGGCGCGCCAACCGCTCGACCGTGCTCGCCCACGTCCTGACGCACGGGCCGGTCACCCGCACGGCCATCGGTCAGGAGACAGACCTTTCCCCGGCCACCGTCTCGCGCATCGTCGAGCAACTGCTCGACGAGGGACTGCTTGTCGAGACGGACGGCACCCCGACCGCGACCCGGGGCCGGCGCGCGACGCGGGTGGCGATCGCCGCCGGACGCGGCGTCGTCTGCGGAGTCGACGTCGGCGGATCAAACGTCCGGATGGTGGTGGCCGATCTGGCCGCCACGCCGCTGGTGAGCCGGACCGTCCCCACGCCGGCCCAGTACGACGCCCCCCGGCTGGCCCAGTGGCTCGCCGACCTGATCCGGCAGACCGTCGGCGACAACCTGGACCGGCTCGACTGCGTGGCGGTGGGGCTGCCCGGTGCGGTCCGCGAACACGACCGCGCGGTGTCCAACGCGCCGAACCTTCCCCAGGTGGAGGACCCGGAGTTCCTGCGGTTGCTGGAGAAACGTCTGTCCACCGGGGTCGAGGTGGACAACGACTCCAACTACGCGCTCCTCGGCGAGCTGCGCTTCGGTGCCGCCCGCAACGCGCAGACCGCGGTGATGTTCACCATCGGCGCCGGGCTCGGTGCCGGTGTCGCCATCGACCGGCGGCTGTTCCGTGGCCGTAGCGGCATGGTCGGCGAGTTCGGACACCTGCCGGCCGGTCCGCTGGGCACCTCGCTCGAACAGATCATCAGCGGGCCCGGCATCCTCGCCCGCGCCCGTGATCTCGGCCTGCCGTTCGACAATCCGGCCGACGTGTTCCGCTCCACCGACTCTCGCCTGGTGCCGGTCAAGCAGTACGTCGAGCAGGCGTTGCTGATCATCCTCACCGCTGCGGTGGTGGCCTACGAGCCCGAGGTGATCGTCCTCGGTGGCGGCATCTCCCACGCGCTCAAGCCCGACCTCGGCCGGCTGGGGGGTCGGCTGCGGGAGATCGTGCCGGTCACCGCGGCGGCCGTGCAGAGCGCCGAACTCGGGGACCTCTCCGGTGCGCTGGGCGCCGTGGTGGCGGCGTTGCACACCGCGTACGGGCGACTCGGGCTCGCCGAACCCGACCTCGCGCACGTTCCCCAGCCGGATGCGCTCGCCGGCTGCGACCTGCACGCGTTGTCCGCCAACGCGATCGCCTGACCGTTCGCGCCGATCAGCTCCACTGTGGAGTTGGGTGGTGGCTGCCTGCTGTGTGGTCCCGTCGAGGCCGTGAGCAGGAGCGATCGACGGCCCGCGGAGCCCGCAACCCTTGACATCGAAACGTGTGCGCCGCCACACTGTGGCCTGCTAATTCGATTTAGCGCACGGCGGGTTCCCGGCAGAAGGCAGCCGGGCTCATCGCCCTGACCGGACACCACACCGACAAGCCGCCAACGAGACTGCAAGGGAGCGTGCTCAGATGAAGAGAGCGATCGGAAGGGGCCCGGTCAGACGGGCGATCACCATGCTCGCGTTCATGTCACTCGGTGTCGGCGCGGTCGTCTCCGCGCCGGCTGCCGCCGCCACACCCACCACAGTGGAGGGTGCCACCGTACGGGCGGACAACGGTTCCCCGACCGGATACACAGTCGACTTCGTCTACCGCAATCCGCACGCCACCCAGGTCCGCCTCGCCGGAGACCTGACGCTGCTCGACGTCAGCACCGGCAACACGCGCTACCAGCCGGAAGCGTGGCAGACCGGCCGGTACCACGCCGGCGGTACCGAGTTCCTGCGGGACATGACCAGGGACGCCGACGGAAACTGGTCGGTCTCGGTGCCCCTGCACGCGGGCAGCCTCAGCTACTGGTACCGCGTCTGGGACCCGACCCAGGGCTGGGAGAACAAGCGCATCTGGGATCCCGCCTCGACGAACCCACGTCCCCCGGGCCAGTCATCGTTCCGGGTCCGGAACAACGACGTGCTCGACGCCGTCTACGTGCCGTACGCCGACAAGCAGAACGACCCCGTGCTCAAGGAGCGCGCGGAATACGAACTGCCCGCGGCCGACCCCGCACACCGGGGCACCGTCCAGTACGTCCCGTACACCACGATCCTCGGCGACAGCGGCCACTACCTCGGCGTCTACCTGCCGGCCGGCTACGACGCCAACCGCCCCGAGCCGTACAAGGTCGCCTACCTCGCGCACGGCATCTTCGGCGACGAGACCGACTTCATGGTCCCCGCGAACGTCCCCAACATCCTGGACAACATGACGGCCAAGGGTGAGATCGAGCCGACGGTCGTGGTCACCATGGGCAACCACTTCACCGGCACCAGCCTCGGCTTCGCCTCGTACAACCAGACCAACGCCGCCAACAACCTGGTCCAGACGATCCTCCCGTTCATCGAGGAGCGCTACCACGTCTCGACCGAGCGCGAAGGCCGCGCGTACGCCGGATTCTCGTACGGCGGGATGACCGGTGCGCACGTCATCCGGGGCTACCCGACCACCTTCGCCTTCTACGGGCACTTCTCCGGCAACCCGTCGCTGACCGCGCAGGACTACGACAACGTCGCCGCCGCGGTCGGCGACGACGACCTGTTCGTGTTCCTCGGCAACGGGGTCTTCGAGGGCAACCTGAACGCCCAGAACACCATCGCGAACAACTTCCGGGCCCGGGGCTACCGCGCCGCGACGACCCAGGTCCCCGGCGCGCACGACGGCATGACCGCGAGCCAACTGTTCACCATCTTCGCCCGGGACCACCTCTGGACCGGCGTCGACTCGGTGTCGGTGTCGCCCGCGACCGAGGAGCTGACCAAGGGCTGGAACTGGCGCACGCAGTTCACCGCCGACGTGAGCACCAACGAGGGCGTCAGCCCGGCGGTGACCTGGTCGGTCGAGGGCGCCGCCTCGGCGGCAACGACCATCTCCGCCGACGGTCTGCTCTCGGTGGCCGCGAACGAGACCGCGTCGACGCTCACCGTCGTGGCGACGTCCGTGGTCGACCCGACCAAGTCCGGCTCGGCCACGGTCAGCCTGACCGCGCCGGGCACGACCCGCGTCGTGGTCAAGGCGAAGGCCGCGCCCGCATCAATCGTCCGGGGCGGCACCTTCACGCTCAGCGTCGACCTGCGGGCCCAGAACCAGCACAAGAAGGCGCCGACGGTGACCGGTGAGATCGCCGTGACCTTCGGCGGCACCACCCAACTGGTGGCGCTGACCAACGGCTCGGCCGTGGTCGACCTGCCGACCAGCGGCCTGCCGGCCGGGGGATACCCGGTCCACGTCGCCTACTCCGGTGACCCGACCTACGCCCCCACCGCCGCAGTCCACCAGCAGTTGCGAGTGCGGTAACCAGCACACGTGAGTGGGCCGGCGACGCCAGGTCGCCGGCCCACCCGCGCGCGGGGGCCACGCTCGTCGAACGCCAGGTCGGCGTAGATTCAGACTGCCGCCCGACCCGGCAGACGACGAGAGGGGTACCGGAGATGAAACCGGTCACGACACAGCGCATCGAGTCCGCTGCCGTCGCCGTCCTCGCCGTCGTCGTCACCCTCGCCGTCGGGTACGCGTGGTGGTGGCTGCTCGCCCTGTTCCTCCTCTTCGACCTCTCCATGCTCGGCTACCTGCGCGGTCCGCACCTCGGCGCCGCCTGCTACAACCTGGTGCACTCGTACACCCTGCCGGCCCTGCTCGGCGCGGTGGCGGTGGCCGCCGCGGCGGCCGGCGAACCGATCGACTGGCTCGGCATCCTCGCCGTCGCCTGGGTGTTCCACGTCGCCCTCGACCGCGCCCTCGGCTACGGACTCAAGACCACCGAGGGTTTCGAACACACCCACCTCGGTCTGATCGGACAGGCCCGGCGCGCCCACCAGGTCACGACCCGCGAACGATGAGCAGCGCAGAATCGACCGCTGCGCGGGGTCTCCGACAGATGATTGAGCCGCAGGCCTGACGATTCCGGCCCGCGCCGATCGTCATCTCCGTGCCGGTGCCGAGGCGGCACCGCACCGAGAGCGGAGGAGAAGCCGATGCGCTACGCACTGATGATCCACTACCCCGAGCCGGGCGAGGGCGAACTCACCGACGAGGTCATCGCGGAGGCGAAAACCGCATTCGACGCGTACGGCCGGGCGCTGAGCGCCGCCGGGGTCCTCCTGGCGGCCGACATCCTGCAACCCGCCGCCGCCACGACCACCGTCACCCGCAGAGACGGCAACCTGCGGGTGCAGGACGGGCCCTTCGCCGAGACCAGGGAGGCCCTGGCCGGGGTGTTCCTCCTCGACGTACCCGACCTCGACGCCGCCATCGGCTGGGCGGAGAAGTGCCCGGCCGCGCAGTGGGGCGTCATCGAGGTACGGCCCACCGCGACGGCGTTCGTCGACGGATCCTGGACGAGTTGACCACCAGCGACGAGGGGCGGGCGGCCGCAGCTGTCGCGGCGCGCGACAGTTACGGTCGGCTGCTCGCCCTGCTGTCCACCTCCACAAGCGACATCGTCTGGGCCGAGGACGCCCTGGCCGACGCGTTCGAGCGGGCCCTGCGCAGCTGGCCCGACCAGGGCGTGCCGGACAACCCCACCGGATGGCTGCTGACCGTCGCGCGTAACCGGCTCCGGGACCACTGGAAGTCGGCACAGTGGCAGCGCAACGTCCCGCTCGACGTCGAGCGGGACGCCCCCGTACACCTCGACGCGCTCGACCTCGACGCCATCCCCGACCGGCGACTGGAACTGATGCTCGTCTGCGCGCACCCGGCGATCGAACGCACCGCACACACCCCCCTGATGCTCAACACCGTGCTCGGCTTCACCGCCGAGCAGGTCGGCCGAGCCTTCTCCACACCCACCTCGACGATGGCGACCCGCCTGGTACGCGCGAAGCGACGCATCAAGGCCACCGGCATCCCGTTCCGCATCCCCGACCGCAGCGACCTGCCGGGCCGGATGGCCGCGGTCCTCGAGGCCATCTACGGGGCGTACGTCATCGACTGGGCGACGACCGGCCCGCAGGCCCGCCCGGTGCCCACCGAGGCGCTGCACCTCGCCGAGGTACTCACCACGCTGGTCCCCGACGACCCCGAGGCGCACGGGCTGGCCGCCCTCGTCCAGCTCTCGGCCGCACGCCTACCCGCCCGCCTCGACGAACACGGACGATTCGTGCCGCTGGCCGAGCAGGACCCGACCCGCTGGAACGAACGCCTGATCCACCGGGCACACCAGCACCTACGCACCGCCCACGCCCGCCGACACCTCGGACGCTTCCAACTCGAAGCCGCAGTCCAAGCGGTGCACTGCGCCCGAAGACACACCGGCACCACCGACTGGCCGGCCCTGCTGGACCTGCACCGCGCGCTCCACACGCTCGCACCGTCCCTCGGCGGTGCCGTCGCCCTCGCGGTCGCCACCGCCGAAGTCGAGGGCCCGGCAGCCGGGCTGACCCGACTCGACGCACTGCTGAACCCGACGGACGACCGGGCCCGACGGTTCCAGCCCGCCAAGGCCGCCCGGGCCCACCTGCTCGAACGGCTCGGCCGCCACGCCGAGGCCGCCGCCGCGTACGACAGCGCCATCGCCCTCACCCACGACCCCGCCGAACGCGGGTACCTCGAGCATCGCCGCGCTCTAATGCGCTCGGCACCTGACCGGCCCTGAGCGGCATCGGGAATCTCGGAGGCCGCGAACTGTGCATCCCAACGGGCATGTAACGGGCACGGCGGGACCAAGCCGATTGCGCTCGCACCTTCAGTTCGTAAGATCGAAGATCACGGCCGACAACGACCTGTTGGGGCAGGCCAGCGGCAGGACGGTGGGGACCGTTCGTGCCCGCTGATGACCGCCGGGTGTACGGGCTACTGGCACGTGGATGGCATGGATGCCCTCTTCATTGCGAGGATCGAACTGGCTTCTGCCACATCGATGCACCGAGCGAGGCTCACCATGGAAATCGCCCAAGACGGACCCTTCCTTGTCGTCGAACGCGAGCGGTTCGTTGCACGCTTTCCCGCCGACCCGAGCAGTGACCTGGAGCAACTTCAGGACCAAGACATCTACGTGACCGTCACCGGAGGCCCCACCTACTACGCGACCGTCATGACCCTCCAAGCGATCGATGCCGTACTCCGCCGGTGGACACAGACCGGGGAAGCCGCTGGCGGAAGGTACTTCTGGTCCACGGACCTGGTCATCACGCCCCGGCCAGGCGTCACCGCGATGATCGAAGCGATCGACGGACTTGTCCGCGAAGGAGAGATCGCTCAGGCGTGCCAGGTCATCCCCGACCCGATGGGCAGCCACGGTGCCCCAGATTCCAGCGCCCAGAAGGCGGATCAGTGATCGGCGATCATGGCTGTGAGCTGGTGCCCCCGGCAGGATTCGAACCTGCGACACACGGTTTAGGAAACCGATGCTCTATCCCCTGAGCTACGAGGGCGCGAGGGCCTAGTCTAGCGACCTGGGGGTTCACCTGGGGTGGCAGGGAGTGGCCCACGTTCACCTACGTCGTCGGAAACCCTGTTCCCGCAGCCCATGACCACCGCCCGATCACATCAACCCCGGTTTGCGACCGGCGGTGGGCCGCGGTGACCCAGATTGGTACGGGTTGACCCAGGGTGGTACCGGCTGGAGAGCACACGCCGCACACATCAGGGAAGATCATCATGGCTCTGGCTTGGTCCGGATCGAGACTGGTTCCGGCGGGTGTCTGGCAAGAGGTCGCGTGAGCTTCGGGCACCGCGTTGTTCTGGCCGACAGGCCTTGAGGTCACGGCGAGCTGCTCGTCAGCCTATGGGCGTTCTGTCGCATACTCCTGATTGCAGATGGCCTGCGTAGTAGGTCGGAGGCTGCCTCCGACCGTAACCCCTTCTTGCTGAGAATTTTCTGAAGATCGCGTTGCGTGAAGGTGTTGGCTTGGCTGGCGGAGAACTGGGCCCCTGTTGGGTGCTTTGTGGCGGTACTCGGCGGCAGGTGTGGTCGGATGGCGCGCCTGATGAGTGCGGTTGGTGACCGTCCTTGTTGGACGGTTGCCGATCATGCTCTTGTGTAGGCGTCGATGGGGTGTCTAGCGTGTCGATCAATTTTCTTGGATCGACGGGGGGCGTTGTGATGCTTGCTGGCGGCCGTGGGGGCACTGCGTTTGACCGTTTCGGTGCGCGGGGGAGGGTCAGGGCGGGAGCCTTGGCGGTCGCGGTGTTGCTGGGGTTGTTGCCGGTGGTGCAGTTGCGTGGGCCGGCGGTTGCGGCGGGGCCGGTGTTGGAGCCGGGTGATTCCCGGTCGGTGGCGAGTGTGGCGGTGCGGCAGCAGGCGCAGGATCCGGATCCGGATGACGAGGTCACGGTGACTGATCCCCTTCCGGCGGGCACGTTTCCTGAGGGTGGTGAGGCGGTCCTCGACCTTCAGGGTGATGCCGGGGATCGGCAGGCGTTCGGGTTGACGGTCGAACCGGCCGGTGAGGCGCCCGAGGGTGAGGGTGTGGCAGGGCGTGGCCTGGCCGGTGGTGAGGTCGGGTCGGTGCGGGTGCGGTCGTTCGATCGGGCGACGTCGGTGGCGTTGGGTAACGCGGGCCCGTTGTATGCGCTTGACCGTGCGGATGGTTCGGCGGCGGCGGGTGCGGTGCAGGTCGTCGTCGACTATGCGGATTTCGCGCAGGCGTATGGGGGTTCGTTCGCGGATCGGTTGACGTTGGTGCGGTTGCCGGGGTGTGCGGCGACGACGCCTGAGGTGCCGGAGTGTTCGGCGGATCCGGTGTGGGTGTCGGCTACCAATGATCCGTATGCGGAGACGTTGACGGCGGTGGTGGAGGTCGGTGGCGACGCGACGGCCGGTAGTCGGACGGGTGTGTTCGAGGGTTTCGGTCCGGAGTCGGCGGTCGAGTCGACGGGTGTGTATGCGTTGGCGTCGTCGGCGTCGGGTGGGTCGACGGGTTCGTACACGGCCACGGATTTGAAGCCGTCGGGGTCGTGGCAGGTGGGGGAGAGCGCGGGGTCGTTCTCGTATTCGTATCCGTTGCCGGAGCCGCCGTTGCCGTACGGGCAGACCCTGGGCTTGGAGTTGTCGTACAGCTCGTCTGTGGTGGATGGGATGACGCACGGGACGAACAACCAGTCGGGTCCGGCGGGGTTGGGGTGGTCGTACTCGCCGGGTTATGTGGAGCGGACGTACAAGCCGTGTCGGACGCATCGGACGGAGATGTGTTGGGAGTCTCCGGATGGTGAGGACGGGGAGGCGGCGACGAATGATGCGGGGGCGTCGCATATCACGATCTCGTTGCAGGGGCAGTCGACGCAGATCGTGAAGACCACGGCGGGGGTGTGGAAGCCGGTCGACGACTTCGGGTGGCGGGTGGAGTTCCTGGCGGGTGGGGCTGAGGACGACGGTTATTGGAAGGTGTGGACGCCCGACGGTACGGAGTACCGGTTT
>NZ_BOPA01000036.1 GCF_016863515.1 Micromonospora gifhornensis | reverse complement strand
CGTGACCGCGGCGACGGCCGCGACGATCGGCACCGTCGCCTGACCGCCGCAGGTCACCATGTTGACGTTGCGCTCGCCCAGGTGGGCGTCGAGGTTCACCGGCGGCACCACGTACGGGCCGATCGCGGCCGGGGTCAGGTCCACCACCCGGCGACCGTGGGCGCGCAGCACCGCGTCGTTGTGCCGGTGCGCGCCCGCGCTCGTGGCGTCGAAGACGATCCCGACGTCGGCGAACTCCGGCATCGCGACGAGCCCGTCGACACCTGCGGCGGTGGTGGCCACACCGAGCCGACGGGCCCGGGCCAGACCGTCGGAGTCCGGGTCGATACCGACCATCGCCACCATCCGCAGCGACTCCGACAGCCGCAACACTTTGATCATCAGGTCGGTGCCGATGTTGCCCGATCCGATCACCGCCACGCCGGTGCTCATGACGAGCCACCTTTCGTTCTCGACTGCGGGGCTCGCAAAACCGGCTCACTCCTCGCGCTCACGGAGCCACCTTTCGTTCTCGACTGCGGGGCTCGCAAAACCGGCTCACTCCTCGCGCTCACGAGCCACCTTTCGAGAAGCAGGCCCGGACGCTGCCCAGGCCGGAGATGCGGGCTTCGTACGCCGCGCCCGGGGTCACCGCCACCATCGGGCCGAGCGCGCCGGACAACACGGTGTCCCCGGCCCGCAACGGTCGACCGTTCGCGGCCAGGGTCCCCGCCAGCCAGGCGACGGCGTGCAACGGATTGCCCAGGCACGCCGCCCCGGCCCCGACGGAGACGGGCTCGCCGCCCTGCTCCAGCACGGCACCGCAGAGCCGCAGGTCGACCTCGCCGAGCCGGCGCGGACTGGTGCCGAGCACGTACCTGCCGCTGGAGGCGTTGTCGGCCACGGTGTCCACGATGGAGATGTCCCAGTTCGCGATCCGCGAGTCGACGATCTCGATGGCGGGCAGCAGGTGGTCGGTGGCCCGCACCACGTCGGCGACGGTGACCTGGTCGTAGGGCAGGTCGCGGCCGAGGACGAAGGCGACCTCCGCCTCGACGCGCGGCTGCATCAGGGTCCGCGGGTCGATCTCGGCGCCGTCGGGGACGGCCATGTCGGCGAAGAGGACACCGAAGTCGGGCTGGAAGACGCCGAACGCCTCCTGCACCGCCCGCGAGGTCAGGCCCACCTTCGCCCCGACCAGCCGGCGACCCTCGGCCAGCCAGTCGCTGACCTGGGCCTGCTGCACGGCGTACGCGGCGGTCAGGTCGCCGGCCGGCAGCAGGTCGTCGCGCAGCGGCTGACAGGCCACCCCGGTGGCGTACGCCTGGCGCAGCGCCGCGGCCGCGCCCTTGATGTCGGCGCTCATCCGAGGTCCACGCAGACGTTAGTGAGTTCGGAGTAGAAGTGCAGCGAATGGGTGCCGCCCTCGCGTCCCACGCCGGACGCCTTCACCCCACCGAACGGGGTGCGCAGGTCCCGCAGGAACCACGTGTTCACCCAGACCAGGCCGGCGTCCAGCCGTGCCCCGGCCCGGTGCGCCCGACCCACGTCGCGGGTCCACACGGTGGCGGCCAGGCCGTACTCGCTGTCGTTGGCCTGCGCGAACGCCTCGTCCTCGTCGTCGAACGGCGCGATGTGGCAGACCGGCCCGAAGATCTCCTCCCGCATGGTGCGGGCGTGCCGCCCCAACCCGGTCAGAACGGTGGGCTGCACGTACGAGCCGCCGTCGCGGCCGTCGCCGAACACCGGCACGCCACCGCCGGCCAGCACGGTGGCCCCCTCGGTGCGGGCCAGGTCGTAGTGACCGAGCACCTTCTCCCGGTGCTTGGCCGAGATCAGCGGCATCGTCATCGTCGCCGGCTCGGACGGCCAACCGAACGCCAACTCCTCGGCCCGCTTCGCCAGCCGGGCCGCGAACTCCTCGAAGACCGGCCGCTGCACGTAGATCCGTTCCGTGCACAGGCAGACCTGACCACCGTTGGTGAAGCTGGACCGCACCGAACCTTCGACGGCCGCGTCCAGGTCGGCGTCGGCGAAGACCAACCCGGCGTTCTTGCCGCCCAGCTCGAACGACACCGCCTTCACCCCGTCGGCCGCGGCGCGCATGATGGCCGAGCCGGTGGCGGACTCGCCGGTGAAGGTGATCGCGTCCACCCCGGGATGGCGGGTGAGCGCCTCACCCGCCGAGCCGGGACCGAAACCGTGCACCAGGTTGAACACCCCGTCGGGCACACCGGCGGCGGCCATCACCTCGGCCAGCACGGTCGCCGACGACGGCGTCTCCTCGCTGGGCTTGACGACCACCGCGTTGCCGCACGCCAGGGCCGGTGCCACCTTCCAGGTCAGCAGCAGCAGCGGCAGGTTCCACGGCACGATGATCGCCACCACGCCGACCGGCTTGCGGACCGCGTAGTTCAGCGCCCGCCCACCGCTCGCGGTGACGGTGGTGAACGACTCCGTCGGGGTGGCCGTGATGATGTCGGCGAACGTCCGGAAGTTCGCCGCACCGCGCGGGATGTCCAGGGTGCGGGCCTGGGCCACCGACTTCCCGGTGTCGGCGACCTCGGCGGCGACGAGGTCGTCGAAACGGCGTTCCAACTCGTCGGCGACCCGGCGCAGCACAGCGGCCCGCTCGCCCTCGCCCATGGCACCCCACGGGCCGCGCAGCGCGGCCCGTGCGGCGGTCACCGCGGCGTCCACGGTGGCCTGGTCGGCCTCGGCGACGTGCAGCAGCGTCTCGCCGGTCACCGGCGACACCTTCGCGAACGAGGTGCCGCCGGTGACGAACTCACCGCCGACGTAGTTCGGTAGCAGCAGGTCGCCGCTGCGGCGCCCGTCGATCAGGCCGCTCGGCCAACGGGTGGTACGCCCGGATGTCATGGGCTTGGTTCCCTATCGTTCGGTGGTGGAGTCAGCGACGAGCGCCACGACGGCCGCGTCGGCCGTCGGCTCGCCCGTGGCCGCGGCGGCCGCCTCGTCGGTGGCGACCAGCACGACGGTGCCGACGCCGACGTTGAGCGGGTCGATCGCGACCAGGTCGGGCCCTTCGGTGCGCGGCCGGACCAGCACCAGCCGGCGACCCTGCAACGTCGGCAGGATCTTGTCCGGCCAGACCTTGGCGACGACCTCACCGAGAATCATCAGCCGTCTCCCCGCAGGCTTGCCATGACCTCCCGGATGCGGGCGGCCTCCGGGTCCTCAAGCAGCGCCGCCGTAGTGGGGTGCGGCTTGGGGTACACCTGCGAGCTGCGCAGCTCGCCGTGCTGCCGGATGGCGGCCTCGCCGGAGGCCACGGCCTGCCGGACGGCGGCGAGGGTGCCCTGCACGGCGGCGGCGAGGTAGCCGCTTGTCACCCGCTCCACGGCGATGCAGCGCACGTCCGCGGTCTTGATCATGGCTTCGATCCCGGCGGACAGGGCCACCACGCCCCGGGTCTCGACGATGCCGATGGCGATGTCAGAAGGCATGTGTTGTTCTCCTTACCGGGTCAGTTGCCGACGAGGCGGGGGTCGACGGCGAGCGCCGAGACCGCGTCACAGGGGCTGGCGAAGACGATGGAGCGCACCTTCCGGCTCTTGGCCTTGGCGGTCTCCTCGCCGATGTCGACGGCCTCCTCGACGGTGGCCAGGTCGCCGCGCAGGGCGACGGCGACGATGCCGCCGCCGAGGCGCACGACGCGGGTCACCTCGACCTCGGTGGCCTTCACCATCGCGTCGACCGCGTCGAAGATGGCGGTGTAGCCCTCGGCCTCGACGAAGCCGGCAGCCATGTTCCGCATGGGTTCTCCTTTTCCGATGTTCAGGGCAGGTTCCAGGACAGGACGGCGCCGCCGGTGCCCCAGAGCGGTCCGTATGCGTGCAGCTGCGCCGGACCGGCGGTCGCTCCGGCGCCGGCGGCGAACGCCAGTGCGCGGAACTGGCTGTCGGCCTGCGCCTGCCGGGCGAAGTCCTCGCGGATCTTCAGCACCTCGTCGACCTTGCCGGCGGTGAGCAGGTCCAGCACCCGCCGGTTCCAGCGGTCGTGCCCGGGGTCGCTGACGTGATCGGAGTGCGGCTCGATCCACTGCTGGATCAGGCCGGACGACAGACCGGTGACCACGACGACGGCGGCACGGACGCCGGCCTCGCGGGCCGCGGCGGCACCGGCCGCACCGACGTCGGCGAGGGTCTCCGCGTCGGCGTACAGGTTGCAGGACACCTGCGCCCAGCGCAGCTCGCGGTCCGGGTCGAGCAGCGCCGAGGTGACGATGGTGCCGGTGTCGATCGGGAAGCCGTCGTAGCGGGTACGCCGGGCCTGCATGCCGGCCTTGTTCACGTGATCGGTCCACCGCTCGGTGAACGGCACGTCGAAGCGCAGGTCGTAGCGGAGCTCGCCGTAGTCGTAGGCGTACCAGTTCTCGTCGACGTGCTCGCCGCGCGGGTTCGGGTCGCACTGGAACTGGTGGCCCAGGACGGTGAACCACTGGGTGGACAGCAGCAGCACCACGTCGGGCTTGAGGCGACGCAGCCGATCGCCCACCTCCCGGGCGGCGGCGGCCAGGTCGGCCCAGCACTGCGCGGGTTTCTCGGCCAGCAGGTGCGGCATGCCGGGCAGCAGCGCCCCGGCGACGATGCCGGTGTCAGCCACGGTGTCCTCCTTCGGGCGTCCACTCGACGACCGCGTTGCCGGTGCCGATGATCGTTCCGTAGCCCATGACGTCGCCGGGCACCTGCGGCCAGCCCATCGCGGCCAACATCCAGGTCAGGCTGCCCGCCTTGGTCTCCGACGCGGTCGCCTCGATGTGCTCGGTGATCAGCTCGCGCAGCGGCGCGGTCGGCCCCCGACGGATCGCCTCCAGCAGCTTCATGTCCCAGCGGTACTGGTGGTTGTTGTACGGGTGCTCGCGTTCCATGTCCTCCGGCAGCTCCGGCTCCTCGTGCCAGTGCAGGTGGGACAGGGAGTTCGAGGCCAGCAGCACGGCCCGACGACCGGTCCGCTCGACGGCCCGGCGGGTCGCCTCGCCCAGCACCTCCATCTCCTCAAGCGACGCCTCGGAGTAGAAGTACGGGTTGTTGTTTGCCGACAACGACACCACCGGGATGTCCCAGGCCGGGTTGACCAGGTGCAACGCGCCGATGGTGGCGTAGTCCACCCGTACCCGGGGGTCGTGCAGCTTGCGGGTGACCAGGCCCAGGTCGGTGGCCTCGTCGGCGATGGCCTCGCCCAGCTCCACATCGGTACGGAAGTCGTAGGAGTACCGGAACAGGTGCGGGAAGATCGGCTCGACGGAGACACCGCGCGGGTTGGGCACGCAGTTGACGTGGTGACCGACCATCGTGATCCAGTGCGGGGCGTGCACGATCAGCACGTCGGGGCGGTGCACCTCGCGGATGCGCTTGCGCAGCCGCTCGTACGCCCAGCGCAGCACCTCCCAGCCGCCGGTGGACCGCGGCTCGTTCTGCGGCGGGTTCTCCGCGTAGATCAGGTGCGGCGGGTGCGGGCTCAGCACCCCCGCGACGATGCCGGCGCGGGCGGGCGCCGACTCCGCCGAAGGTCGTTCGGTGGTGTCGTAGCGGCGGACACCACCCGAACGGGCGGGTGCCACGGGCACGCGGAAGACTCTGCTCATGCCGGTCCCTCCCCGGTCGTGCCCCGGTCGGCCAGCACCCGCACGAACGTGCGCTCGTCGGGTTCGGCGCCGAGGATCTGCAGCCCGTCGTCGTCGAGGGCCAGTTGGTCGTCGGTCAGGTCGGGGTCGTGTCGGACCCAGGCCCGCAGGGGCGCGGGGTGCGGGCCGTGGATCTCCACGAGGGCACCCTCGGCCAGGCCGGTGCCCGGGCCCACGTAGGCCAGCCGTCGCCGGCCACGCTCCCCGGTGTACGGCTGCCGGCCGGTGGTGCTGACCCGCAGCCAGGTGCGCTGGCGGCGTAGTTCCTGCCGGGCCGCCGCGGTGGCTGCGGCATCGACCCGGCCGTCGGCGTCGAACCGCAGGCCGTAGCGGTGCTGCGCGTCGTCGGCGTCCAGGTAGCCCTGCGTCACGTCGTCGGCGACGGCGGCGGGTTCACGGTCGAGCGGATCGCCCCAACCGCCGCCACCGGCGGACTCCATGACGAGCACGTCCCCGCTGCGCATCGCGAAGCCGGCCACCTTGCCGGGGGTGTCGAAGTCGACCCGTTCGCCGTCGGCGCGGCGCACGAACGTGACGGTGGGGGCGCCGGGGCCACCCCGGTGCAGACCGTACGGCGGCACGGTGGTGCGGTCGGTCTGCACGGAGTACGCCCCGTTGCTGGCGAGCAGCCGCGTCTCGCGTCGGCTACCCAGCCCGCCCCGGCGTGCCCCGTCGCCGCACGAACCGAGCCGCAGCTCGGAGGCGTCGACGACGATCGGGATCTCCGTCTCCAGCCGCTCGACGGACTGGATGGTGGAGATGTCGCCGAGGTCGACGGGGTTCATCGCGCTCGGACCGTCGGATTCCAGGAAGCCGCCGTTGCCACCTGCGGGGTAGTCGTAGTACAGGTAGGACCGGCCGGTGCGTTGGTCCACGCCGCCGATGAGGTTCTGGAAGGTGGTTCCGAATTGGTCGGCTGCGATGAGGTCGGGTGCGACCTGACTCAGCGTGGCCATGACCGCGGAGATGACCCGCTTGCGTACCTCGCTGTGCGCGTTGGCGGGCGCGGGGTAGGCGACGTGCACGACGGTGCCCGGCTCGGTGTGCACCCGCAGCGGCCGGAAGGCGCCGTGGTTGACCAGGCCGCCGGGGTCCAGCGCGCTCTTGACGGCGATGAAGACGCCGGCGACGGTCATCGCCCGCGAGGAGTTGACCACGGCGGCGACCTGTGTGGAGGAGCCCCGGAAGTCGGCGTCGATCTCGTCGCCGTCGATGGTGAGCACGCAGCGCACCAGCGCGGGGTCGTACCGCCCGTCGGTGTAGAGGTCGAGGTAGTCCTCGTAGCGGTAGACACCGTCGGGCAGTTGCCGGATGCGGTCGCGCAGCCGCTGCTCGGTGCGGTCCATGTTGGCGGCCACGCTGTCGAGCAGCAGTTGCGCGCCGTAGCGGCCGACGAGTTCGCGCAGTCGCCGCTCGGCGGTGAAGCAGGCGGCGATGCAGCTCTCCAGGTCGCCGCGACGCTCGTCGGCCATCCGCACGTTGGCGAAGAGGATGGCGTACGCGGCGGCGTTGGGGCGGCCCTGCTCGATCAGCTTGATCGGCGGGATCCGCAACCCCTCCTGAAGGATCTCGGTGGCCTGTCCGGAGACGCTGCCGGGAGTCATCCCGCCGATGTCGGCCCAGTGCATGCGTACGCAGGGGAAGAGGAACAACTCGCCGTCGACGAAGACCGGGGTGATCAGTGTGACGTCGTTGAGGTGACTGCCGCCCCGGTACGGATCGTTGACGATGTACAGGTCGCCGGGGCGCATCTCGTCGGCGAAGTCGGCGAAGATCTCGGCGACGGAAGCCGGCATGGCGATGACGTGCCCTGGCATGTCCCGGCCCTGGGCCACCATCTGACCCTGCGGGTCGAACAACGCGCAGGAGAAGTCCTGTGCGTCGGCGATGACGGGGGAGTGCGCGGTGCGGAAGATCGTCTGGCGCATCTCGCGCACGATCGAGATGAGACCTTCGGTCACGATCTCGAGGTCGATCGGGTTCAACGTCTTGGTCATGCGACGCCTCATGGGTTCCGACTCGTGATGACGAGTGGTTTGGCTTTGACCTCACACGGACCATGTGGTCCCGTGCATGGACCATAATGTGGTCCGTGGTTTATATTGTGAAACACTAGCAACCGAGAAGGTGGGAAGCAAGATGTCGCAGGTCGCAGGACCGTCCCCAGCTGCGGAGGGACCGGCCGCCCGGGAATCGGGCACCCAGGCGCTCGACCGCGCGCTCAGCGTGCTGCTGGCCTTCCGCAGTGGCGGCGTCGAACGCAAGGTCAGCGACGTCAGTCGCGAGCTGGGACTGCACAAGTCGACCGCCAGCCGGTTGTTCCGGGCGCTCGCCGACACCGGCTTCCTGCAACGCAACGAGGAGACCGGCGCGTACCGGCTCGGGGTCACCGTCTTCGAGCTGGGCGCCTGCTTCCTCGAAGGGCTCGACATGCACGCCCTGGCCCGGCCACTGCTGCACCAGCTCGCCCAGGACGAGGGCGAGTCGGTCAACCTGTCCATCCGCGACGAGCTGGATGCCCTGTCGATCTACATCGAGCGCGGCACCCGCAACGTGCAGCTCGTCTCCCGCCTCGGCCGGCGCATCCCGCTGTGGTGCAGCGCAGCCGGCAAGGCCCTGCTGCACGACCTCGACGACGAGCAGATCCGCGCCATGTTCGCCGACACCGAGTTCACGCCGCTGACCCCGAACACCATCACCGACCTGGACACCTTCGCCAAGCGGATGCACCAGGTCCGCGAGCAGGGATGGGCGCTCAACGACGAGGAGAGCGAAGAGGGCCTGCGGGTCGTCGCCGCGCCGGTACGCGACCGGCTCGGCCAGGTCACCGCCGCGATCAGCATCTCCGGGCCGATCTTCCGCCTCGACGAGACCCGCGTCGCCGAACTGGCCGCCGCCGCCGTACGCACGGCGAACGAGCTGTCGCGTCAGTTGGGTCATGGCGTGGGTGCGGTCTGGGGGGACTGACCGGCTCAGAAGTGTTCCTGCACGGCGTCCGGGTGCACCCGCACGTGCAGCAGGGCGGGGCCGGTGACCGGCAGCACCGCGTCGAACGCGGCGTCGGCACCGGCCTCGTCCGTCACCGTCCAGGCCGGCACACCCAGCGCCCGGGCCACCGCGGCGAGGTCACGTTCGGGGAAGCGGGCCAGCGACGGATCCACCCCACGCGGACGCAACTTGCGCACCTCCGCCCCGTACGCCGAGTCGTCCAGGACGATCAACAGCACCGCCGCGCGGGTACGGGCCAACGTGTCCAGCTCACCGAGCCCGGTCAACAGGCTGCCGTCACCCTCGAACGCGACCACCGGCCGGTCCGGGCGGCCCACCGCGGCACCCACCGCGAACGGCAACCCCACGCCGATGCTGCCGAACTCCCACGGCGCGATGAGCGCCCGGTCCGTCGCCGGTGAATCCAGCAGCAGGTTCGGCCAGCCGCCGAAGTGCCCCACCCCCACCACAGTGGTGCGCTGTGGCGGCAGTCTGCGGGCGCACACCCGGATGAACGCCCTCGGGTCGATCCGGTCCGCCGCCTGCAACGGTTCCAGCCCGGCGAACGCGTCGGCCGCCGCCACCTGCCGGGCCAGCTCCGCCGACCGCCACTGCGGCCGCGAGATCACCGGTAGCGCCGCCGACACCGCCGAAGCGACCATCTCCGCGTCGCCCACCACCGGCACATCCACCGGCCAACGGTCACCCAACGCCGCCGGGTCGATGTCGACGCACACCACCCTGGCCTGGCCGAACAGCCGGCCGTGGTCCGCGGTCCACCGGTTGAGCCCGGCACCGAACGCCACCACCAGGTCCGCCTCGCCCAACACCCGCCGGGTCAGCGGCCGGGCCAGACCGCCCGCCACCCCCAGACAGTACGGATGGCCGGCGAACAGACCCCCGGCCATCAGCGTGGTGGCCAGCACCGCCCCGCTGCGATCCGCCAACTCCCGTACCGCCGCCGCAGCCGTCTCCGCGCCCCGCCCGGCCAGCACCACCGGCCGTTCGGCCTGCTGGAGCAGCGCGGCGAGCATCGCCACGTCGTCCGGGTGCGCCGCCGCCGGCCCCGGCCGGCGGGTAGCCGCCACGGCGACCGGCACGGCGACCGGCGCTGGCACGTCGTCCGCGACGTCCTCGTCCTGCAGATCGATCGGCACGTTCAACACCACCGGCCCAGGAGCCGAGCGGGCCAGCCGGAACGCCGTGGCGACGTCGCGGGCCACGTTCGCCGCGGCCACCACCGGCACCATCTCACCCGCCGTGGCCAACGCGAACGGCTGCTGCGGGAAGCTCTGCACGTGCTGCGGATCGCCGGGCGGGGTGTCACCCGCCACCAGCACCAGCGGCGTACGCGCCTGACGGGCGATGGTCAGCGCGGCACCGGCCACGGCCAACCCCGGGCCCTGCGTCACGGTGGCCACCGGGCACCGACCGGTCGCGCGGGCGTACCCGTCGGCCATCATCACCGCGGCGTTCTCGTTGCGGGCCGCCACGAACCGCACGCCGTGCCGGGCCACCAGGTCGCTGACGAGGAACATGTTCGCGTCGCCGAGCAGACCGAACACCGTGTCGACGCCCTGGGCGACAAGCGCATCCGCCAGCAACTGGTACACCTTCACGGCTTCCCGCCCTTCGGATAGGCGCCCGCCGGCCGCAACGCGACGCTCAACGCCCCCAGATACGAATCGTTGGCGGCGGCCTCGAACCTCGGCCCGGCCAGCCGGGCGGCACGTTTCGTCATCGACCGACCCACCGGCGAGACGGCCAGCAGCCGTTCGATGACCGCGTCACACGCCGCGCCCAGCTCGTCCGCCGGCACCGCCGCGGTGACCAGGTCGTGCCGCAGCATCTCGGCCGGGGTGATCCGATCGCCCAGCAGCAGCCAGCGCTTCGCCCGGTCCGCGCCGACCAGGTCGGCCAGGATCGCCATGCCGCTCCAGGTCAGCGGGATGCCGAAGGTGACCTCGGGGAAGGTGAAGAAGCAGCTGTCGGCGGCCACCCGTAGGTCGGCGGCGAGGCCGAGCACCGCGCCGGAGCCGATCGCCGGGCCGTTGAACACGGTCACCGTGGTCTGCTCCATCCGGTACCAGCGCTCCACCAATTCGGCCGTACGGCGCTGCACGTGCATGGTGGTGGCCGCGTCCAGGGTGGCCAGCTCGTCGAGGTCGGTGCCGGCGCAGAACGCCGACCCGGCGCCGGTGAGCACCAGCACCTCCACCTCGGAGTCGCGGCCCACCTCGTGCAGCACGTCCTCGAACCGGGCCAGCATCGCCAGGTCGAAGCTGTTGCGCCGGTGTGGGCGGTTCAGCGTGATCCGGGCCAGCCGACCGGCCCGCTCCAGCAACACGGACGGTTCGTTCATCAGGGCGACTCCGAGGTGAGCAGGGCGCGGTCCACCAGGGCGGCGGCGTGACCGACGTACGACAGGGGATCGAGCAGTTCGGCGATGTCCCCGCCGGACAGGGCGGCGGCGACCTCCGGGTCGCCGCGCAGCACCTCGGCGAACGGGCGACCCTGTTCCAGGCTGTCGCGCACCACCCGCATCACCAGGTGGTGCGCCTGCTCACGACCCAACGGGCCGGCCAGCCGCAACATCACCGCCTCCGACAGCACCAGCCCGCCGGTGAT
The DNA here is from genome assembly GCF_016863515.1 of Micromonospora gifhornensis. Lineage (GTDB taxonomy): Bacteria > Actinomycetota > Actinomycetes > Mycobacteriales > Micromonosporaceae > Micromonospora > Micromonospora gifhornensis. Next base: position 96,023 of record NZ_BOPA01000036.1, on the reverse strand, counting down.
GTCGAGGTTGGCGCGCATCCGGTCCGGATTCACACCCAGGTCACCGAAGACCTCCACCAGGCGTTCCAGGACACCGCCGATGAGGATGAAGCACTCCGGCAGCAGCTTCCACAGCGTCATGCCGACGCCCATGTCCCGGTCGTCCTGCGCGACCATCGTCTGCAGCGCCAGCGGCACCTGCGCGCGCAGCGTGCTGGCCGCCGCGATCACCGCCTCGCAGCGGATCGGGTTGCGTTTGTGCGGCATGGTGCTGCTGCCCACCTGGGTCGCCCGCTGCGGCTCGTACGCCTCACCGACCTCGGTACGACCCAGGAAGTAGACCTCCCGAGCCAGCTTCTCGCCGCTGGACGCCACCAGACCCAGCACCATCAGACACTCGGCGAACCGGTCGGAGGTGGCATGCCAGGGGGTGTCCGCCACCCCCAGCCCCAACTCCTCGGCGACGGCCCGCTCCAGCGCGAACGCCTGCGGCCCGTACCCGGCCATGGTGCCCGCCGCCCCACCCATGCTCGTCACCAACAGCCGGGCGCGCATCTCCCGCAGCCGGGCACGGTGACGCTGCAACTCGCTCTGCCACACCGCCAGACGCAGCCCGAACGTCGTCGGCAACGCCTGCTGACCGTGGGTGCGCGCCGGCATCGGGGTGCTGCGGTGCCGCAGCGCCAACCGCCGCAACAGCCGCACCAACTCGTCGAGCTGACGGCCGACGATGTCCAGGCCGGCCCGGGCCCGCAGCACGAAGCCGGTGTCCATCACGTCCTGCGTGGTGGCGCCCAGGTGCACGTAACGTCCCGCGTCGCCCGGACAGGCCGCGGTCAGGGCACGCACCAGCGGCACCAGCGGGTGCACGGTGTCCTCGGCATCGGAGGCCAGGGCCGCCGCGTCCAGCTTCTCCAGCCGGGCCGTCGCCGAGATGGCATCCGCGGCAGCCTGCGGGATGATCCCCAGCGACGCCTGCCCGCGCGCCAGCGCGGCCTCCACGTCCAGCCAGGACTGCATCAGCTGCCGGTCGTTGAACACCCCGCGCATCTCGGCGTTGCCGAAGAAGCTGGTGACCGTCAACGAATCGAGAAAACACGACCCCAGCTGCATCAGTTCTCCCCCTCGAACAACGTCAGCGCGGCGCGTCGGTCGACCTTGCCGGACGGCAGCAGCGGCAGGTCGGCGACCACGCGTACCCGGGTGGGCAGCTTGTGCCGGGCCAGTCGCCCGGCCACCGCGGCGAGCACGTCGTCGACGTCCAGCCGTGCGCCGGGCGCGGCGATCAGCAGCGCTCCGACCTCCTCACCCCAGCGCGCCGACGGCACACCGAGCACGCAGGCCTGACCGACGGCGTCGTGCTCGCAGAGCACGGCCTCCACCTCGGCCGGGCTGACGTTCTCGCCGCCACGGATGATGAGTTCCTTGACCCGGCCGGTGAGGGTGAACACCCGCTCGGCGCTGAGCGCGCCGAGGTCGCCGGTGCGCAGCCAACCGTCGGCGGTCAGGGCGGCGGAGGTGGCGGCGGGGTCGTCCAGGTAGCCGGAGGTGACCGACTCGCCGCGTACCAGCAGCTCCCCGGCCTTACCCGACGGCAGGGGCTGCCGGGTGCCGGGTTGCACCACGACCGCGTCGAGGTCGGGCACGATCCGCCCGACGGTCAGCCCGACCGGGGCACAACTGCCGTCGCCCGGGTCGACGCTGATCGTGGGACCTGCCTCGGTCTGGCCGTAGATGACGGCCGCCCGGTCCAGGCCCAGCACGCGTACGGTCCGCTCCCGCAGTGCGGGCGGGCACGGCGCGCCGCCGAGGAAACCGACCCGCAGCGAGGAGATGTCCCACCGCTGCGGCTCGGCCTGCACCCGATCGGCGATCATCGTGGCCATCGTCGGCACGGCCTGCAGCACCGTGCAGCGGTGCCGCTCGATCAGATCCAGCACCGTCTCGGAACGGAACCGGCGAGTCGACACCCACAGCGCCCCGGTGACAAGCGCGAGCACCGCACCGCTGCTCAGCCCGGCGGCGTGCGCCAACGGCAGCGGTGAGGCGAGCACGTCGCCGGAGTGCAGCCCGGCCGCCTGGGCCGTCCACTGCGCGTTGCGCACCAGGTTGCGGCCGCTCAACGTCACCATCTTCGCCGGGCCGGTGGAGCCCGAGGTGAACTGGATGTTCAGCACCGCGTCGGCGGCACCGACCGGTTCCGGCGTCGGGTCGGCCCAGCCGGGCAACGCCGCCAGCGCCTCCCGGCCGCCGTCGTCACCGAGCGGGTGGATGCCGTCCGGCGCGTACGGCGCTCCGGCCAGGGCGGCGACCGCCTCGGCGACGGAGTCCCGGTCGCGGATCCGGCCGGCCACGAACAGTCGGCGCGGACGGGCGCGGGCCACCGCCTCGGCCAGTTCTGCCCCGGTCAGACCGGGGTGCAGGGTGACAAGTGCCGCGCCGCGCCAGGCCGCCGCGGCGAGCAGCGTCAGCCAGGCGAGGCTGTTCTCCGACCACACCGCGATCCGGTCACCGCGACCGATGCCGTGGGCGGCCAGCACGGCGGCGCCCCGGCCGGCCAGCTCGGCGAACTCGGCGTACGTGACCGGGCGGTCCAGCTCCGCGAAGGCGTACAGCGGTCGGTCCGGGTGCCGCGCCGCCGCGTCGAGCAGCACGGCGTCGAGGGCGAGTGTCGCCATGGTCAGTCCCGGGTGAGCAGCAGGTTGCCGTGCTCGTCGGCCGCGCCGCTCCAGCCGGCCCCGACGACTGTGGTGCTGCCGTTCTCCCGCACCACGGCCGGGCCGGTCACCCGGATGCCCGGTCCCAGCTCGCTGCGCCGCCACACGGCGGCGTCCACCCAGCCGTCCGGCCCGTACAGCCGGGTCCGCTCCGGCTGGGCCTCGCCGCCGGAGGGGGCGGCGAAACGCACCACGGGGCTGGGCCCGAAGGCGGTCAGCCGGCAGTTCACGATCTCGGCCGGGTGGTCGGTGCGCACGTAGGCGTACCGCTCGGCGTACGCGGCGTGGAAGGCCGCGACCAGGTCCTCGGCGGTAGCCGGCAGGCCGTCGACGGCGACGGCCAGGTGGTGGCTCTGGCCGCGGAAGCGCATGCCGACCGTCAGCGCGAACGACACCTGGTCGGCCTCGACCCCGTCCTCCGCCTTGAGCTGCGCCCGGGCGGCGTCCTCCAACTCGGCGACGACCGCCTGTGCCGCGGCCAGGCCGGACTCGTCGGCGGCGGCCAGGACGGTACGCACGTAGTCGTGCCGGGCGCGGGCGGTGACGAACCCGAGCGCGGAGAAGTTGCCCGGCACCGGCGGCACCAGCACCCGGCTGATGCCCAGTTCGTCGGCGAGCGCCGTGGCGTGCATCGGACCGGCGCCGCCGAAGGGCATCAGCACGAAGTCGCGGGGGTCGTGGCCGCGGGCCACGGAGATCTCCTTGATCGCGCTCGTCATCTTGATGGTGGCCAGCCGCAGGATGCCGTGCGCCAACTCCATCGCGTCCAGCCCGAGCTGCTCGGCGAGCGCTGCCGCGGCCGCCTGCGCGGGTGCCGGGTCCAGCTGCACCTCGCCGCCCAGACTCTCCTGCGGGTCGAGGTGCCCGACCAGCAGGTGGGCGTCGGTGGTGGTCGGCTCGGTGCCGCCGCGGCCGTAGCAGGCCGGACCGGGCGTGGAGCCGGCGCTGCGGGGACCGATCCGCAACTCGCCGCCGAGGTCACGCCAGGCGATGGAACCACCGCCCGCCCCGATCGTGTTGATCTCCACCTGGAACGTGCGGTTCGGGAAACCGGCGATCGTCCCGTCGCTGGTCATCAGCGGCGCGCCGTCCTTGATCAGGCAGACGTCGGTGCTGGTGCCGCCGATGTCACAGGTGATCACGTTCGAGTAGCCGGCCAGACCGGCGACATAGACGGCAGCGGCGACACCGCCGGCCGGGCCGGAGAGCGCCAGGTTGATGGGCAGCCGGCTGGCCTCGTCGGTGGAGACGACGCCCCCGCTGCTGGTCATGATCGACAGTGGATGCAGGTAGCCGGCACCGGCCAGGGCGGCGCCGAGCCCGCGCAGGTAGTCGGCGACGGTGCCCCGGACGCTGGCGTTGAGCACCGTGGTGGCGAACCGCTCGTACTCGCCCTGCTCCGGCACCACGTCCGAGGAGACCGTGCAGACCAGGTTCGGGTAGCGCTCGGCGAGCCGCTGCGCCGCGGCCCGCTCGTGGGCCGGGTTGCGGTACGAGTGCAGCAGGCAGACCGCGACGGTGCCCGGACCGGCGGCGGCGACCCGGTCCAGGACCTCGTCCAAGTGGTCGGTGTCGAGCGCTTCGATGACCGAGCCGTCGGCGGCGACCCGCTCCCGCAGCGTGTGCCGCAGGGAGCGGGGCACCAACGACGGGCGTGCCGCCTCCTTGACGCTGTAGAGCTGCGGCCGGTGCCCGAGGCCCATCTCCAGCACGTCGCGGAAGCCGTCGGTGGTGACCACGCTGACCGGGTCGCCGGAGCCCTCCAGCAGGGCGTTGGTCACCCGCGTGGTGCCGTGCACGAAGCGGTCCACCGCGTCCAGGGAGACGCCGAGCTTGGCCAGCCCTTCGAAGATCGCCGCCGCGGGATCGTGCGGCGTCGACAGGGTCTTCGCCTCGGCGAGCCGTGCGGTGGCCGGCTCGTAGACGATCACGTCGGTGAACGTGCCGCCGATGTCGACGCCGATGCAGAGCATGCGGAAGTGCCTTTCGTAAAGAGGGGAGACCGACCGTCAGGCGGTGTGCGGTGGCGGCGTCAACAGGTGACGCGGTGGCGGCGTCAGAAGGTGACGCCGTAGCGGCGCAGGGTGGTCCGCGTGACGGTGCGCAAGATCCAGTCGAAGAGGTAGCCGAGCAGTCCGAGGGCGAGGATGCCGACGAAGACCCACTCGGTCTTGGCGTAGTTGCGAGCGGTCCAGATCAGCGAGCCCAGGCCGCTCTGCGCCGCGACGATCTCGGCGGAGACGATCGTCAGGAACGAGTTGCCCATGGCGAGCCGGGCACCGGTGACGACGTGCGGCACCGTGGACGGCAGCACCACCGACACGAGGGTGCGCAGCGGCGAGGCGCCCAGCGCACGGGCCGCCCGCAACCGCAGATCGTCGACGGCCAGCACACCGGCAAGGGTGTTGAGCGCGACGATGAAGACGGTGGTGTAGAAGATCAGCGCGACCTTGGACGCCTCGCCCGGACCGAGCCAGATGATCGCCAGGGTGACGAAGGCGATCGGCGGCACGAACCGGAAGAACTGGATGTACGGGTCGAGCATCAGCCGCAGCCAGGGGATGCATCCCATGAGCAGCCCCACCGGCACACCGATCACCACACCGAGCGCCCAACCGGTCAGGATGCGGGTCGACGAGGCGGTGATCGAGTCCCACAGGGTGCCGTCGCGGATCAGGTCGACGGCGCCCTGCCAGGTCAGCATCGGCGACGGCAGGAAGAACGCGGTGTAGTTGCGGCTGACCAGGTCCCAGACGAGGATGCCGAGGGCCACGGAGAGCACCGACAGCCCGATCCGGGTCAGCCGGGGCTTGGCGCTACGGCGCCGCGTCGGCCGGCGCGGCGCGACCGAGGCCGGCGCCGGGTCGGTGCGTACGTCGACGGTCATCGTCCCGCCCCTTTCTGATCGCCGGTCGACCGGCCGTCGTGCCCGTCGTCGAGCCCCTGGGCCCGCAGGGTCCGGGCCACCTCCTCGCCGATGTCCTCGCGCAGCTGCCGGAACAGGGCGGCGCTGGCCGGGTCGGTGAGGTCACGCGGTCGGGGCAGGTCGCACGGGTAGACGTTCTTGATGGCGGCGGCCGGACCCGCCGTCATGGTGACGATGCGGTCGCTGAGCAGGATCGCCTCGCCGATGTCGTGGGTGACGAACAGGATGGTGGCACCGGTGTCGCGCCAGATCCGGTCCAGCTCGACCTGCATGACCAGCCGGGTCTGCGCGTCCAGGGCCCCGAACGGCTCGTCCATCAGGACGACGGAGGGCTCGTTGGCCAGTACCCGGGCCAGCTGCGCCCGCTGTCGCATGCCGCCGGAGAGCTGGCTGGGGAACTTGTCCGCGCTGTGGCTGAGCCCGACCATCGCCAGGTAACGGTCCTCCACGGCGGCGCGTTGCGCCTTCGGCATGCGCCGCATCCGGGGGCCGAAGCTGACGTTCTGCCGGACGGTCAACCAGGGGAACAGTGCCTCCGCGCTCTGGAAGACCACACCGCGCGACACGTCCGGCCCGGTGACCGGGGCATTGCCGCAGGTGACCTCGCCGCCGGCCGGTGTGACGAACCCGGCGACCGCGTTGAGCAGCGTCGACTTGCCGCAGCCGCTGGGCCCGAGCAGGCAGACGAACTCGCCTGCCGCGATGTCGAGCGTCGCCCCGCGCACCGCGTCGAAGTCGCCGAAGCGGATGTCGACCTCACGCAGGGAGACGGGGGCCCCGCCCCGGCCGGTCGATGACGACCGGCCGGTCGGGGCTGCCGTACGGGTGCCGTGGGGTGTCACACCAGACCCCTGATCATCACCGTCGCAGGGTCGGCCGCCTTTTCCACGATCTTGCTGTCCTGCTGGAACTGGGCGATCTCGGCGTAGCGCTTCAGGTCCTCGTCGGTGAAGTCGCGGACCTTGCACTCCACGCCCTTGAGCAGGGTCTCCGCCTCGGCGGCCGGAACCTTGATCGCCTTCTCGGTGACCGAGCCGGCCTTGGCGGGGTCGGCGGTGAGCTGCTCGCACGCCTTGCCGATGGTGTCGACGACCTTCTTGGCGGCGTCCTTGTTCGCCTCGTACCAGGCACCGTCCACGCCGATCACGAGGTTGTAGACGTAGCCGATGTCGCCGCTGGTGAGCAGGATCTTGCCGCCGTTGGCGACGCCGCGCGACGGCCACGGCTCCCACATGATGTAACCGTCGACGTCGCCGCGCTGCAGCAGCGCCGGCATCTCGGCGGGGGAGGCGTTGACGAACTCGACGGAGTCCCGGCTGATGTTCTTGGCCGCGAGCACCTTGTTGGTGGCGTACTCGTTGACCGTGCCGGGCACGACGCCGTACTTCTTGATGCCTGTCACGTCGGCGATTCCGTCGCGGGCGACGAGCTTGATGAAGCTGGGCGACTGGGAGAAGACGGCCAGGCCCTTGATGTCACCGCGAGTAGCCCGGTTGAGTAGGCTGGACTCGGTGCTGGCGGTGAACTGACCCTGCTTGGCCAGGATCGCGTCGAGGCCGCCGGTGCCCTCCTGGAACTGGGTCACCGTCACGTTGACCCCCGACTCGGCGAACAGCTTTTCCTGGTCGGCGAGGTAGATCGGCGAGTAGGCCGGGTCGACCCCCACACCGAACGTGACGTTGGCGGAGGGTTCGGCGGCGGAGCCACCGGAGCCGTCTGCCGTCTGGTTCTCCGCGCATGCGGCCCCAGCGACCGTAATCAGCAGGGCCGCGGCTGCTACCCGCAACGTGCGCATCTTCATGGCTACCTCAGTCCTTCGACTGGCTCATATGGTGGTCCGTGTTGCTTAATGTGGGACGGTACTGTGCTGCCAACCACAGCGTCAAGAGATTCCCAAGGCGCTGACCAGCACTTTGTTGGCACCGGCCCAGAAACGAGGTCCCATGGCCCTGACTGCCGACCCCGAAGCGCTCGACGACCGCCCGCACCCGGCGTCGCTGCTGCGCTGGCGGTGCACCGTCGAACGGCACTGGGACAGCACCGACTCGCTGCTGTACGCCCTCGGCGTCGGTGCCGGCCAGGACGACCCCACGGCCGAGCTGCGCTTCACCACCGAGAATTCCGCCGGCCACCCGCAGGCCGCGTTGCCGACCTTCGCCGCCCTGCTCGCCGCCGACCCGCCGCCCCTGGGCGACCCGGCGAACGTCCGCCACGCCGAACAGTCCCTGCTGCTGCACCGCGCAGTACCCGTCGCAGGCGTCGCCCGCGTCACCGCCGCCGTCACCGCCGTCCACGACCAGGGCAGCGGCGCCCTGGTCCGGGTTCTCTCCCGGATCAGCGACGGGCACGGTCACCCACTGGCCACCGCCAGGGCGGGCTTCTTCGTCGTCGGCGCGGGCGGCTTCGGTGGCGACCGGGCGTCCGCCCCGGCCCGGCCGACTCCCACCACCGCACCCGACCACGAGATCCACTACCCGGTGCCCCGCGATCAGGCGCTGCTCTACCGGCTCAGCGGCGACCGCAATCCGCTGCACAGCGACCCGACGGTCGCCGTACGCGCCGGCCTGCCGCAGCCGTTGCTGCACGGACTCTGCACCTACGGCTACGCGGGACGTGCCCTGCTGCACACGGTCGCCGGATCGGATCCGGCCCGGCTGCGCGGCCTCGACGCCCGCTTCACCGCACCCGTGTATCCGGGCACCACCCTGACGATCCGGATCTGGCGGCGTCGCCTCGGCGTCGCCTTCCAGGTCGTCGACGCCACCGGCCGGGTCGTGCTCGACCGGGGTACTGCCGGGGTGCGGTAGCCGGCAGGCTGACCTGCCGCCCCGTGCGGCGGCGCACCGGTAGCGGCGACGGGCCACCGAGGCATCGAATATCTGCTATATATGGGAACGCTTCCACGGGCGGCCTGTCCCCGGCACGCTGGGAACCAACTCACGGAGGAACCATGCGTAACCTTCTTGCCGCGTTGACCGCCCTGATGCTCGGCGTCACGGCCGGCAGCGTGCCCACCGACGCCGCGAACGCCGCACATCACGGCTCCTGTCCACGGCACCTGCTCTTCTGCGAGGACTTCGAGGGCTTACGCCCCGGCGGCGCCAGCACCCTGGACTGGGGCATCGACACACGCAACGGCACCCTCACCGTGGAACGCGCCCGCCGCGGCAATCAGGTGCTGCACATCCACACCGCCGACAACGGGCGTGCCTTCCTGCGCGTCGACGACTTCGCCGCACCGGGCAACCGCTTCTACGGCCGGATGCGGCTGCGCGTCGACGCCTTCCCCACCGCCCCCGACTGGGCGCACTTCACACTTGTGGAGGCGACCGGCACCGGCAGTTCGGAGATCGTCCGACCGATCGGCGGCCAGTACGCACCCACGGTCCCCGGCATCTTCTGGGGCGTGGGCGCCGACGGTGGACCGACCGGCGACTGGACCAACTGGCGGGAGTCGGCGCCCGTGGTCGAAGACACCTGGCAGTGCTTCGAGTGGCAACTCGACCCGAAGGACAACCGCGTCGTGGTGTGGATCGACGGCGTGGCGAACCCGGAGCTGACCGCCTCCACCACGCAGCACGGCGGCAACGACGTGCCGTTCATCCTGCCGACGGTGAACACCGTGAAGATCGGCTGGCAGCTCTACCAGGGCGGCACCACCCCGGGCGAGTTCGACCTCTGGATCGACGACATCGCGCTGTCCACCAAGCGCGTCGGCTGCTGACCCGGCAGCGCGGTCCGCAGGAACGACAGGTGCCGACCCGCTCCGCCCGAGGTGCGGGTCGGCACCCTGCCTAGCTCAGCCCGAGCGCCAGCGCGGTGAACAGCGCGGCGAGCCAGCTCCATCCCGGAATGATCACAGCGCGCTGGATGAGACCGATGCGCGGCGACACCCGCTCCCAGGCTCTGCCGAACAGGCCGAGCCCGAGGAACAGGGCCACCGCGACGCAACCCGAGGCGACTCGCCAGGACGTCGCGGACAGGGTGAACGCGCTGATGGTCGCGGCGAGGGGCAGGGACAGGAAGACGACGGCACCGGCGATGTCATGGACCCGGTGCGCGGTGCTGTGCTGCTCGGGTATGCCGATCGGGGCACCCGGCGGGTAGCCGAGCATCGGGTCCATCCGGAACACGCCGGAGGCGACAAGACCGAGCCCGAAGATGCTCAGAACAACACCGAGTAGGACGCTCAGGCCCTCGACGATCACTGCGACCGCCCCTGCCGTGATGGCGGAACCGCAGACCACGAAGTTGGCCGTCTGGATCCAGCCTCGGCTGCCGAGTGCCAGCGCGCTGACCGGATGGCGTGCTGACGCGTAGTGCGGGCGGCTCCCGCCGTCGACGAGGAACACCAGCACGAACAACACCGCACCGGCGGCACCCGCCCACAAGGCCACGTGCGTCCTCTTTCCACTGCGTGCCGGAACCTCCGGCGGTTCCAGTACATCGAGCGAGCTGTCGCGGCCACAGTGCCGATGGTCATGGCATCCACGGCCCGGACAACAGGGGCCGCTCGACGACTACATTCACCGATAGGATCGCAGTGACGGCAAAGCGTGCGGGGAGCGGCTGTGTCGATCCGGCGCGCTGACCGAGGCGATCACCCAGGAAAGGCATGGGTCGGCCTGGGTGTGCACCCACAGGTGGTCAGCTGCGCCTACGTACGCCGCATCGACGGCATCCCCCGGGTCTTCGCCGAATGGGTCGATGGCGGCAGCCGCTGGACTGGGACTACCGGATACGGACGGGCATCACCGGCCCCGGACACCACGCCTGGGCCGGTGATGCCGCGTGGATCAACCGGCGCTGACCGGCTCCATCGGACGGTCCGTCTCATCCTTGTCGACAGGTGCACCGGAGGGTGCGCGTCGCCGGTCCAGGTTCGGCAGCAGCCGGTCCAACCACCCCGGCAGCCACCAGTTGGCCCGACCGAAGAGCATCATGGTCGCCGGCACCAGCACGAGCCGGACGATCGTGGCGTCGAGAGCGACCGCGGTGGCCAGCCCGACACCGATCATCTTCGTGACGATGTCGGCGTTGGTCATGAAGCCCGCGAACACCACCACCATGATCAGTGCTGCCGCGGTGATGGTCCGGGCGGTGGCGGCCAGACCACGCACCACGGACTGGAACGGGTCCCCGGTGGCCAGCCACTCCTCCCTGACCCGGGACAGCAGGAACACCTCGTAGTCCATCGAGAGCCCGAACAGGACGGCGAAGAGCAGCAGCGGAACCCAGGTGGAGACCGGCACCGGATGGTCGACGCCGAGCAGCTGGCTGCCCCAGCCCCACTGGAAGACCGCGGTCAGCACGCCGTACGCGGCGGCGACACTGAGCAGGTTGACCAGCGCGGCCTTGATCGGCACCAGGACGCTGCGGAACATGACGGTCAACAGGATCAGCGACAGCCCGACCACCACGCCGACCACCAGCCACAGCCGCTCGGCCAGCAGGTCGGCGATGTCGACGAAGACCGCCGTGACGCCGGTGATCTCCGCGCCGGCCGGCAACACGTCGGCGCGGAGCTGGTCGACCAGCTCACCGGAGCGCGCGTCCTGCGGGCTGTACTCCAACTGCACGCTCAGCACGGCCGCCGTGGCATCGGGCGACAGCAGCGCCTCGGAAACCGTCGCCACCCCCGGCACCGCCGAGATCTGGTCCCGCAACGCCGGTACGGAATCCTGCGACACCTCGGTCAGGTCCACCGCCACCACGAGCGGGGCGTACGCGCCGGGTCCGAACTCTGCGGCGATGAGGTCGTACGCCCGCCGGACGGTGTTCTCGGTGGGCTGGCTACCGGCGTCCTGCGGCCAGGTCCGCATGGTCAGCGCGGGAGCACCGAGCAGCAGCAGGACCGCGAGGGCGAGCAGGGCCCAACCGGCGGGCCGTCGGCCCACCCGCGCCGCCCAGCGGGCGGTCATCGGCGGCCGCTGCGGCTCGGCGGTGTCTTCGATGCGTCGGCGGCGGACGATCCGCCGACCGGCGATCGTGCACAACGCCGGCACCAGCGTGATGGCGGCCAGCATCACCGTCGCCACCACGATCGCCGTGGCATACCCGTAGGTCCGGTACGCGGCGAGGCCGGAGAAGAGCAACCCGAACAGGGACAGCAGCACCACCGCGCCGGCAACCAGGATCGACCGGCCGGCGGTCGCGGTCGCCCGGGCCGCCGCCGCTCGTGGCGTCAGGCCGGCACGCAGCCCCTCGACGTGTCGGGTCACCAGCAGCAGGGCGTAGTCGATACCGACACCCAGACCGACCATCGCGGCGGCCTGCGGCGCGGTGGTGCCGATGTCGGTGAGCGCGGCCAGCAGCAGGATTCCCGACGAGCCGATGCCGAGCCCGATCAACGCCGCGATGATCGGCAACCCGGCCGCCACCACCGACCCGAAGGCGATGATCAGGATGACGAGCGCGACGAGCACGCCGATCAGCTCGCCCGTGTGGCTCGTCGACTTGTCGCCCTCCGGCACCTGACCGGCGTACTCCACCTGAAGGCCCGCGTCCCGTGCGGGCCCGGTGGCCGCGCGCAGCTGGTCCATCGCGTCGTCGTCCAGGTCGGTCACCGGCACGGTGTAGCGGACGTCGATGATCGCGGTGTCCCCGTCGGTCGAGGGCTGCGCGGGGCCGGCCACGCCCACCTGGTTCACGCCGCGCAGCTCGCCGATCACCCGGTCCAGCAGCGCCGGATCCAGCTGGCCGCCGTCCGGGTCGTGCACGACCACCCGCGCCTCGGTGCCGGACAGGGCGGGGAACCGCTCGCGCAGCAGGTCGGTGCCGGCCTGCGACGAGGTGCCGGGCACGTCGTAGTCGTCGCGGGGCGTGCCGCCGACGGTGGCCGCCAGCCCGAGCGCCAGGACCAGGGTGGCGACCCAGGCGGAAAGGGTCAACCAGGGACGCGCGGCGCAGATCGCGCCGATGCGGTGCAGCGTACGGTTCACCGGCCGGCCCTTTCACGATGCGATGTCAGGGCGGGTGCCGCCGTCAGCACGTCCAACATTGAGCTCAACCTCATGCCAACGACGACGTGCCGAATTCGCGTGCGTTCACGGCCGTTGCACCGAATCAGTGAATTTCACACCGTAATCACGCTCGCTCCGGGAGCCTCCGGCGGCATGGTTTGATGGCCACCTATCGGTGGTGTTCCACCTCGTGCCTGAGCTTGGCAGCGGCGGATGCGGCGTTCGATCGGGGCGTGTCATGGAAGACCTGTTGGACGATCTGTACGGACGGGAAGTGGAGCTCGCCCGCATCGGCCGCTTCCTCGAGTCGGTGCGCTCGACGGGCGACACCCGGCTGGTCCGGGGTGAGCCCGGCGTCGGCAAGTCCGCACTCTTCAACGCCACTGTGGACCTCGCGAACGATGCGGGTCTGCGGGTGTTGCGTGCCACCGGCGCGGAGTTCGAGGTGGACATCAGCTACTCGGTGCTCAACCAACTGCTGTTGCCGCTGCGCGACGAGCTGCACCACCTTCCCGCGGGGCTGCGCGATCCGCTGACGGTCGCCCTCGGCTTCGGCCCCGGCTCGCCGCCCGCCGCCCTGCTGGTCTGCAACGCAGCCCTGTCACTGCTGGCAGCAGCCGCACAACAGAAGCCGATCCTGCTGATGGTGGACGACGTGCAGTGGGTCGACCGTCCCAGTGCGGTGGCGTTGAGTTTCATCGCCCGACGCGTCCAACGTCACCCGATCGGTCTCGTGGTCTCCACCCGCACCGCCACGGAGAACTTCCTCGAGTGGCGGGGCCTCGCCGAGGTCGAGGTGCCCCCGCTCAGCAGGGAGGCATCCGAGCGGCTGGTCGCGGCCCGCTTCCCGCAACTGCCTGCTCGGCTGCGACAGCGCGTGCTCGACCTCGCGGCCGGCAACCCGCTCGCCCTTGTCGAGCTGCCGGCCACGTTCCTGCAGTCGGAGGCCAACAACTGGCAGCCGAACGAGGTAGTGCCGCTGAGCGAACGGCTACAGCAGCTGTTCTCCGCACGGATCTCCGACCTGCCCGAGGCGACCCGACGGCTGCTGCTGATCGCGACGTTCGAAGGTCACGGCGACATCCGTCTCCTTCGTGGCATCTCCGACCTCACCGATCTCGCCCCCGCCGAACGCGCGCAGATCCTGCGGGTGGAGGACGCGAACGGCCGTCTCGTGTTCCGCCACCCGTTGATGAAGTCAGCGATCGTGGCGTCGGCGACGCACGAGGAACGCCGCCTTGCCCACCTGGTCCTCGCCGACGCCCTCGCCGCCGACCAGGAGCGCCGTGCCTGGCATCTGGCAGCGGCCACGGCCGGACCGGACGAGAACGTGGCGACGTTGCTGGACCGGGCGGCCCACAAGATCCTGCAACGCGGCGACCCGCTGGGGGCGATCGCCGCCCTGGTGCGGGCGGCGGACCTGAGCGCCACCACCGCGGAACGGGCCCGACGGCTGGTCCAGGCGGCCTACCTCGGGGCAGAGGCCGGCGGCGTCGGTTACGGCATCGGTGCCCTGCTGGACACCGCGCGGGCGACCAGCCCGGACTCCGTCGCTTCGTTGCCGGCGGCCACCGCGGCGGTGTTGCTGATGCTCGAGAACGACGGTGACGTCCGCACCGCGCTCGGGCTGCTCGCCGGCGCGATCGAGACAGGCGACCACGCCTGGCGCGCCGACGATCCGGCGCTCGAGGAAGCCATGCACCACCTGCTCAACCTCTGCTGGTACCGGTACACCCCGGAGGACTGGGCGACCTTCCTGCGTCTGGTGGACCGACTCGAACCAGCCCCGTCGGATGTGCTGGCCGTGATGAGCAGGACCATCCCCGATCCGGTACGCACCGCCGCCCCCGCCCTTCCCGCGCTCGACGCCCTGCTCGCCACCCTCACCGACGGGGACGACCTCACTCGCATCCAGCGCGTCGGATCGGCTGCGGTGTACGTCGACCGACTCGGTGAGATGCGGAACCTCTCCTGGCGGTTGGTCCGGTACGGCCGCGAGGGCGGCGCGCCCCGCCGGCAACTCGGCGCGCTGATGCACCTGTGCCTGGACGACTATTTCGCCGGCCGCTGGGACGAGGGTGAGGAGCTGGCCGAGGAGGGACAGGACCTCTGCACCACCCGTGGTCTGAAGTTCCTGACCTGGAACTTCCTGTACTGCCGGGCCCTCTTCGCGGCAGGTCGAGGGCGCGTCGGCGAGGCGGTGAAACTGGCCGACGAGCTGACCCTGTGGGGCAGACCGCGCGGCGTCGGCGTCACCGCGACCATCGCCCACCACCCGCGTGCGCTGGCCGCTGCCGCCCAGGGCGACTTCGAGGCGGCCTACCGGCACGTCTGCGCGATCAGCCCCGCCGGCCTGCTGGCACCCTACGTGGGGCCCGCGACCTACGTCATGTTCGACCTGGTCGAAGCGGCGCTGCGGACCGGCCGCACCGCCGAGGCACGGGCACACGCCGACGCCATGCGTGCGGCCGACGTGTCGGCGCTCTCGCCGCGGATGGCGCTCGTTCAACGCGGGGTCGACGCTCTGGTCTCCGACGACGAGGAAGCCGACGGACGGCTGGAGGAAGCCCTGGCGGACTCCGCCGCCGAACGCTGGCTCGTCGACGCATCGCGCATTCGTCTCGCCTTCGGCGAGAAGCTCCGCCGCCGTAAGGCGTTCCCGGCCGCCCGCGTTCACCTGCTCAACGCGCGAACCGGGTTCGCCGCGATGGGTGCCGAACCGTGGCTCACCCGTACCGTGGACGAACTGCGGGCCACCGGTCACCGGCCCGCCGCCGCCCGGAGCACGGCGGCCGCCCTGACCGCCCAGGAACGCGAGATAGCCCACCTGGCTGCCGGCGGGCTGTCCAACAAGCAGATCGCCGAGCGGCTGTTCCTGTCCCATCGCACCGTCGGTGCCCACCTGCACCGGACCTTCCGCAAACTCGGCATCGCCTCACGGGCCGGGCTGCGGGACGCCCTCTCCAGGCGACAGACACCACCCGAGGACGGCACCGGCAACTGAGAGATCCGCTGCGGCGAGTGAACGGGGTGACCGTCGCTGCGTGCCGGCGCTCGGGCTGCGGGGGATGCAGCGTGTCACCGTGCTGCCGGACGTGATCGTCGTTTCGGCGGCCGGCGTCGGCGGCGGGTCACTGATCTACGCCAACACCCTCTACGAGCCGCCGGCCGAGTTCTTCGCGGATCGGCGGTGGTCGGGCATCACCGACTGGCAGCGGGAGTTGGCGCCCTGCTACGCGCAGGCGTCGCGCATGCTGGGCGTGGTCCGGCAGCCGAGCATCACGCCGACGGACCGGGTGATCCGGGACGTCGCCGAGGACATGGGGGTCAGGGACAGCTTCGTACGCGCCCCGGTGGGGGTCTTCTTCGTTACACCAGGCCACCGGGTGCCGGACCCCTACTTCGGCGGAGCCGGTCCGGACCGGAGCGGCTGCACGCAGTGCGGTGACTGCCTGATCGGATGCCGGATCGGCGCGAAGAACCGGCTGGACCTCAACTATCTGCACCTGGCCGAGCAGGCCGGCGCGACGGTCCATCCGGAGACGGAGGTGACCGCGCTACGGCCGACCGGCGGTGGGCGGCGGTGGGAGGTGTCCGCCGGATCGCAGCTCTTCCGCTGCGACCAGGTGGTGTTGGCCGCGGGCGTGCCGGCCCGACCAGCAACGCCGGTGGTCTCCTGACGACGCTGCTGGTCGACGGCGGTGGGCGGGTACCACGGCTGCTGAAGTTCATCGGCGTCGCCCTGCGCCATCCGGTGGCCCTGCTTCGCAGCATGCACAAACGGCGCTGGAGCGACCGGACGGTGATGCTGCTGGTGATGCAGCGGCTGGACAACTCGCTCACGATCAGGCGGACCCGGCGCGGCCGGCTCGTCACCGCCCCGACGAAGGAGCCCCCGGTCCCCGGTGGATCCCGATCGGACACGAGGTGGCCCGACGCGTCGCCGCGAAGATCCAGGGGCAGCCGGCCGGGTCCGTCGGCGACATCTTCGACAAGCCGACCACGGCGCACATCCTCGGTGGAGCGACGATCGGTGACTCGCCGGCGACCGGCGTGGTCGACGCCTACCAGAGGGTGTACGGCTGTGAAGGTCTGCACATCTTCGACGCGTCGGTGATTCCGGCGAACCTCGGTGTCAACCCGGCCCTGACGATCACCGCGCTCGCCGAGCGGGCCGCCGCGTTCTGGCCCAACGCAGGAGACCCTGATCCCCGTCCCCCGGTCGGCGAGGCGTACCTGCCGGTCGAACCGGTCGCCCCTCGGCAGCCGGCCGTCCCGGTGCATTCTCCCGCCGCGCTGCGGCTGGCGCACTGAGCGGCGCACAGCGCTGCGGTCAGGGCGTCAGGCCACGGGCGGACAGCGCATCGCGCAGGCCGGCCCGGGAGGAGATGCCGAGTTTCGGGAAGATCCGGTACAGGTGGGCGCCGACGGTGCGATGGGACAGGAACAGCCGCTCGGCGATCTGCTTGTTGCTCAGGCCGCTCGCGGCCAGCCGGGCGATCTCCAGCTCCTGAGTGGTCAGCGCGGCGAGGCCCGGCCCGTCGGCGATGGCCGGTCGGTAACCGGTGGCCCGCAACTCCTGCACGGTGCGGGCCAGCCACGGCTCGGCACCCATGGCGGTGAAACCGGTCTGCGCGCTGAGTAGATGCTCACGGGCGCGGGCGAAGGCTTTGCCCCGGCGCAGCTTCTCGGCGTAGGCCAGCCGGATGCGGGACGCCTCGAAGAGCCAACGTTCGGCAGCGGGGGAGCGGAGCATCTCTTCGAGGCGGTTACCGGACTCCTCGTCGTCCCCGACGAGCGCGTCGATGCCGCACTGGATCAGCGCCATCCGGGGTGAGATCGCGGCCACGTCCGCCGTACGGATCGCTTCGGCGTGCGCCTGGGCCTCGGCCGTCCGGCCGGTACGCAGCGCGGCTTCGACGAGGTCGAGCATCGCCCACATGGCGATCGGCACGTACGGTGCCAGTACACCGGCGGGGCTGATGGCGGTGGCGTGCAGATAGGCGGACTGGTAGTCGCCGTCGGCCGCGGCGGCGAGCGTACGTGGATAGTGCGCGATGGCCACGGCTCCGGCGACTCCCCTCGGCAGTGCCCAGCGGGTGATCTCGTCGGCCAGCGCGTACGCCTCGTTGGTCAGGCCACGGCCGGCCGCGATGTTCGCGCGGTTGAAGAGGAAATACCAGGTGAGGAAGGGTAGGCCAGCCTCGCCGCAGACCTTCTGGGCCTCTTTGGCCAGCTCATCGGCTTCGTCCCAGCGGCCAGTGAGATAGCCGTCGAGGCACAGGTGCATGAGCGCACCGAGTTGACGGCGGGGTGCGGCGCCGTCACGGCCCTGCCGGACCAGATGCCAGGCCGAGTCCCGGAACTCGGCGAGCCGGTCGACGTAGACCGAGGCGGTGCCGATCCGCTGGACCCGGGTGAGGTCGTCCTCGTCGGTGAGGGTGGCGAACAGCGCGTCGAGTGCGGGTTTCGCGGCGGCGCCGGTGCGTACCGGGTCGGGGAAGGTCTTGCTCATCACCGCGAGAATGTCCGACGGCCCGGGGGTGAGCCGGTCCAGGGCCCGGTGAAAAACGGCCCAGTGCTCAGGGGTGCCCGCATACCAGGAGAGCAGGAGCAGCGTGTGCAGGGCCTCGTCGAGCGCCGGGTCGTCGCCGCGCCACCCGTGCCGTCCGGTCTCGATCGCCCCGGCGAGCAGCCGGTGGGCGGTCTGCACGTCGCCGTCGCCGTTGATCATCAACAGCGCCGCCGCGTTGGCCGCGTGCAGTGCGCCGGAGGGGCCCAGGTTCGTCGTATGCGCGTTGGCCAGCAGCGTACTGAGGTCGGCACCCGCGCCGCCGCCCTCCGCGCCCAGGTAGGCCGCCTCGGCGAGGCGTCGTGCGCGGCTCTCCGCGGACGCGCTCAGTTCTGCGGCACGGACCAGGGCCGAAACCGCGCCGAGCACGTCACCACGCTGCATGACACGCCGGGCCGCCTCGTCGAGCATGGCCGCGATCGATTCGTCGGGGTCGGCCGCCGCTGCGGCCAGGTGCCAGGCGCGGCGTTCCCAGTCACCGGGGAGCGCGGCGGCGATGTCGAGGTGGGCCTCGCGCCTTTCCGCATGGGTGGACATGGCGACCAGTGCCGACTGGATCAGTGGGTGGCGGAAGACGAGCCGGCCGGTGGCGTCGTCGACCTGGACAAGTTGGGCGCGTTCGGCGGGGGCCAGGTCGGCGAGACCGGCTATCCCGCGCAGAACCCGGATTTCGCCGCTGCCCTCGAACGTCGCCAGCAGCAGTAGTCGCCGGGTGGCGTCGGGCAGTCCGCCGACCCGCGCGGCGAACACCGCCTGCAACCGATCGTTGAGCGCGACGACGTCGGAACCGGGTGTGGCCGTGTCTGTCAGGGTGGTGGGCAGCTCGACGAGGGCGAGCGGGTTGCCCTGCGCGAGGTCGAGTAGCCGCTGGCGGACCTGCGGCGGCATCATCGGGTAACGCGCGTCGACGAATCGCGCCGCTGCCTCCCGTTCGAGGGGCTGCACGACGATCTCGGTGAGGCCACGGCGGTCGAAAAAGCTCTCCGTGCCCGTGCGCGACGAAGCCACGACCCCGATCGGATTGCCCTGGACCCGTCGGGCAATGAAACCGAGCACGACCGCGCTCGGCCGGTCGACCCACTGCACATCGTCGACGAGCACGAGAACAGGCTTCTTGCGCGCCACGGCAGACAGCAGCGACAGGGCGGCGTTGCACACCAGCAGCACCGCTGGTGGCGCGCCGGGACCGAAACCCAGCGCGACGTTCAGCGCGTCACGCAGCCCTGGCGGCTGCCGCTGGATCTCGCGGTAGAGGGGCAGCAGGAGCTGGTTGAGCACCGAGTAGCTGATGTCAGCCTCGAACTCCGAGCCGGAGGCCCGCAGGACGCGCATGCCGGCCTCGGCCGCGAGATTCGCGGCGGCGTTGGAGAGTGCGGACTTCCCGATACCCGGCTCGCCGCGGAGCATCCGCACATCGCCGCCGTCGCGTACCGACTCGAGGAAATGGGTGATCCGCGCCAGCTCTGCCTCTCGTCCGAACAGTTCCAAGGTGGAGACCTCCGGTCAGGTCGGGTGCTGCCGCCGGATGACCCGGCAGCTGCAGCCGCGCGTGGTGCGCGGCTGAGGCCCAGCGGTCGTGCGAGGTCAATGCCTGTCGGGAAGCCGGCATGTCATCGACGATCGCTTGAGGATGCGCGTGTTGGATCCCGGTTCGTAGCGACGAGCGAGCTAGCAGTAGTCAACCCGATTACAGTATATTGCACTTGGCATTTCGGCCGGTGTCAACGTGACATGGGCCGATAAGTCGGCTAGTTGTCATCACCGTGCCGGTCCAGTCAGCGCCGCCATGTGCCGCTTGAACCTTGGCCGCGAACGCGCGTCTTTACAGGAGCGGAACCCATCTTCCCGTTGGAGGTTGCTGGTCGTGGCGGAGACGCGTGTTCTGGTGCAGGCGACCGACCCGCTGCTGACCGTCGGGCTGTCCAGCTACCTGGCTATGCATCCCGACATCACAGTGGTGGAGGCGGATGACCCGGACTTGTTCGACGTCGCCGTCGTGGCGGCCGAGCGGCTCACCGCCGCGACTATCAGGATGCTTCGCTTGACGGCCGCGACCGCGCCGCGGCCCGTGGTGCTCGTTATTCCCGACATCGACGATCTGCAACTGATCATGGCGGTCGAGTGCGGGGTGGTTGCCATCCTTCCCCGTGGTTCGGTCAACCCGGAACGCCTTGTCCAGAGCGTTCAGGCCGCCGAGGCTGGCGGTGGGATCATGCCGCCGCACCTCATCGGTAGCCTGCTCGAGCACTTCCGGCGGCTACAGCGGGAGGTACTGCTGCCCAACGGTCTAACCCTCGCCGGGCTGACCTCGCGCGAGATCGAGGTGCTGCGGCTGATGGCCGACGGATTGGACACCACCGAGATCGCCGAGGAGATTCGGTACTCCGTACGGACAGTGAAGACGATCATCTACGGGGTGATGGACCGGTACCAGCTCCGTAGCCGGTCACATGCGGTCGCGTACGCGGTGCGCGCCGGTCTGATCTGAGAGTCCGCACATGAAACTGGTGCGGATCCTGGTCGTGCTGTGCGCCGCCCTACTGTTCGGGCAGGGTCAGCCGGTACTGCCCGCATCGGCGGCCCCGGCCAGCCCGGCACCGGTGCGGTACTGGGTGGTGGGGGAGCCCCGGGACGGGCAGCGTGAGTACCTGTACCAGATAGCTATGCTGACGCTTGCCGATGGCAACCGTTACCTGGAGATCCTGGATCTCAACCGGGACCGGCTCCAGCCGGACGGCGGACGGCTCACCGACGCGCTCACCCCTCTGCGGCCCGGTTGGATCCTGGAACTCCCGCCGGACGCCCAAGGGCCAGGGGTACGCACCGGCGTCCCACCAGTACCGCAACGCAGTCGGCCGAAGACCTCCACCGGTGGCGGCGTTCTCACCTACCTGCTGCCGGCCGTCGGCGTGTCCGTCGCGGTGCTCGTGCTCGGCCTGCTGCGCCGCGCCCGCCGGGTCACCCCGGCGTCGACACCACCGATGGCGTCCGTGCCGGCGACGGCGGGGGAGCCGCCGTCCGGGTCGATCCAGCTCATCACGGACCTTGAGCCGATGACGGGGGAGCCAGGACACCGTCTCGGCGTCCGCCTGCTCGGCGCGGACCACGACGCGGGAGCGAGGCAGTACGCATGGCTGGAGCACGACGCCGCGCCGCAGGCACAACTTCCGGTCGTGCTCGGTCACCTGGCCGGCCGACGACTGATGCTGGACCTGGCCGCCGTGCCGGACATCCTTACGATCACCGGGCGGGCGGTGCCGGCCCGGTCGCTGGCGATCGACCTGATCGATCAACTGAACCGGGCCGGCGTCACGGTGGTCGTGGTCGGCGACGTGCTGGCCGGCGAGGCACCCGCCGGCACCACCCCGGTGCCGGACTTCCCAGCAGCCAACACGGTCGTCGACCAGCTTCCCGGCCCGGTCGTGGTCGTCTGCGGAGGCCTGCGGGGCGCACAACTGGCCATGGCCCGCAGCCTGGCGACTCGGACCCGGCACCGGGCGGTACCGATGCTGGTCGGCGAGGTGATCCGTGCCCGCTGGTCGGTGACGGTCAACCGGGTCAGATCGGTCACGACATGAAAGGGTCCGCGGTGACGACCAGGCGTACGGTCCGTGCCATCTACCTCACCTTTCTCACTCTCCTCCTTGGCCTGCTGGCCGGCACGGCCCCGGCGACAGCGGCTGACGACCAGGTGAAGTACTACGAGGTGACGGCCGCCGACCAGTCCCCGGACGGACTGGCACGGATCGCCGAGCGGCTGCTCGGCGAACCAGCCCGGGCGGAGGAGATCTACCGGCTCAATGCGGGACGACGGCAGCGCGACGGGCTCGCGCTGTTGGACACCCGGCGACTACGGGCGCAGTGGCTGCTCGTCCTGCCCTGGGACGCCGCCGGTGACGGTGTGCGAATGGGCCCCCTGCCCGCGGGATCGGCCGGATCGTGTCCACCCACCGGGGGTGGTCCGGGCTGCGTCTCACCGCTGCCAGCGCCCAGGCCCCGCTCCGACTGGGCGGGTGAGCGGATCACCACCGCCGAGGCGTGGGCGAGGACGCAGGGCGAAGGCGTCATGGTCGCGGTCGTCGACTCCGGTGTGGACGCCGCATCGCCGCAACTGCGGGGACGGGTCGCGCTCGGCGCCGACGTCACATCGGGGACGGCCCCCGGCAACCTCGACCGCCTCGGCTCCGGCACCGGCATGGCCGGCATCATCGCCGGCGCCGGAGGCACGCCGGGAATCGCGCCCGCGGCAACCATCCTTCCCCTGCGGGTGGCCGGGGACGTGCCGCAGGCCGACCCCGCCCAGGTCGCCATCGCCATCGAGATCGCGGTGACCGCCGGCGCCCGGGTCATCGCACTCGGTGCCTTCGCCGACCCGTCGAACACCCTGGTGGCAGCCGCAGCCCGCGCGGCCACGGCTCATGACGTCGTCGTGGTCGTGCCGGCAGCGAATGCCGGCGCTGGTGCGACCACGCTGACCGATGGTCTGCTCCGGGTGGGCGGTGCCGGACCGGAAGGGCAGCGGGTGGCCGAATACCAACCGGAGGCCGTGGACGTGACGGCACCAGGCATCGACGTGATGGTCCTGACGCCCGCCGGTGCCGAGCCGCGCTCCAGGAGCGGTTCGGAGTACGCCGTCGCGTTCGTCGCCGGCACGGCTGCGCTGGTCCGCGCCGCCTACCCCGACCTCGACGCGGCGGCGGTGACACACCGCATCAAGGTCACCGCGGACGGCGCCTCGGCGGGCGTACCCGATCGCGATCGTGGTTGGGGAACGATCGACCCGGATGCCGCGGTGGGTGCCGTCGTCCCCGGCGAACAGCCGACGCGACCGGCGGCGAAGACCGGCGGGACCGGGCGGCTCGCGCTGTCAGCGACCGCAGGTGTCGTCACCGCCGCGCTCGCCGGGTCGGTGTTCCTGATCCGCCGCCGGCTGCGCAACCGCACGTGAAACCGAGTTCCTTGGGAAGGACGGCTGCCATGCCGATCAGCAGGTACCTGCCACGCGTCGCGGCGGCAGCCGTCACGCTCCTGGTGGCGACGGCCGCGGCGGTCCTGGTCGCGGTGGTGACCGGGCCGGCGTCCGGAGAGCAGGGCCGGCGCGGGACGGGCGTGCCGGCCAGCCTGGTCACGACGATCTCCACCGCCGCACTGTCCTGCCCGATCCTGACGCCGGCCCGGCTCGCGGCCCAACTGGAGGTCGCTTCCCAGGTCAACCCGCAGGCTCCGCGCGGCGTCGCCGCCCTGTCCGACCAGGTCTGGGCGACCTGGCGGCCGTCTGTCTCCACCAGCCGCACCGACCCGGAGGCGGGCGTCACCGCGTTGGCCCGGCACATGTGCGACCTGTCCGGACAGCTCCGCCGAGCGGGCATCGGCGACGGCCGGTGGGAGTTCGCGTTGGCGGCGTACGAAGTCGGGCTCGAAGCGGTGCAATCTGCCGGCGGTATTCCCGACGCGGCGGTCGGATATGTGGAACTGGTGTCGGAGTACGCGCAGTGGTACTCCCACCAGCCGGACCTGGCCCCGCTGCGGCCGACGCTCTCCGGTGCGATCGGCGGGACCGAACCCGGCGCGGACACCCCGCCCGTACCGGTGCCCGACGAATACGTCCCGGCCATCCTGGCCGCAGGCCGCCGCTGCGGCCAGGTCACCCCCGCGCGGATCGCCGGCCACCTCATGGCGGCCTCGGCGTTCAACCCGAATCTGTCCGGCACCGACGGTGGTCAGGGCATCGCGCAGTTCGCACCAGTGGTCTGGGAACGGTACGCCCCCGCTGCCCGTGCCGCGTCCCCCTGGGAACCTCTGCCCGCCATCAACGCCCTGGGCGTGGTCATGTGCACGTTCGTGACGCAGCAGGCCCGGCCCGGCGCTGAGGCGTACGACTTGGCACTGGCTGCGTTCCGTTGGGGGCCGGACGCGGTGCAACGGGCCGGGAAGATGCCGGACTCGACGGCGCTGCGCGGGTTCGTCGCGCTGGTCCACCGGTACGCCCAGAGCTATGAGGCCGACCCCCGGTTCGGCGGTGGCAAGTCACCGGGTGGCAAGTCGCCTGACGCGCCCACGGCGGTGACGCAGTCGGCCGGCCGACCCACCGCTGGCGGCACGTCTGCCACGCCGTCGCGGATTGACCCGCCGCAGGTCGCCGCACCGGCACGCCCGTCCACCACCCCGAGCAGGTCCCCGCAGCCTGTCACCACCGCACCACGTGCTCCGGAGCCACGGCCGGTGGGCGCGGCCAAGCAGATCATCGGGCATGGCAGCGGCCGGTGCATCGACGTCACCGACGGGGCCTATCTGAGCAGACCGCAACTGCAGATCTGGACCTGCGACGGCGGCGGCCCCATCCAGGCCTGGACCGTCTACAACGACGGTACGATTCGCGCCTTCAAGCGTTGCATGACGGTGTCCGGCTCCGTCCGCAACGGCGCGCCGATCACGCTGGAAACCTGCACCGGCAGCGCCAACCAGCGGTTCATCCTCAACAAGGCGCACGACCTGGTGAACGCGGGCAGGTGCGTCGACGTGAAAGACCACGGCACCGGCGACGGCGTCAGGTTGCAACTGTGGGAGTGCTGGGGCACCGACAACCAGAAGTGGAGCTGGCGGGGGTGAGCCCCGGCCCGGTCAGCGGGCCGGGGCGGGGCGGCCGTCCTCGGTGAAACCGGTGGCAAGCACCAGGGTGTGCCCGGCCGGGGTCCGCCAGACCGCGCCGGCTGGGACATCTGGCAGGTCCCGGGCCGGCCGGCCCGGCTCGCAGAGAACCCATGTCGCCGACTGAGGGCTCTCTGTGCCCAGCGCGGGCACCGGCACGACGACATTCTGACCGATCCAGTCGGCCAGCTCCTGCGCGCGATCGACCACCGATGCCGTCGCTGCGTAGTCGCCGAGCGCGACGAGCGTGACACCTCCCGCGCTGCCGCCCAGGTGCTCGGTCAGGACGGCGGGAAGCCAGTCGAAGAGATCGGCGCGCCTGGTGACCTCCGGGGTGCTCAGCACCGCGGTGCGTCCCGGATGGCCGAGCAGCGCCTCGGCCGTGATTCGCGCCGACACACGGCTGTCGCCGCCGGAGCGCAGGACCAGCGCCTCGCCCGCCGTCTCGATGGTGAGGCCAATCTCGGTCACCGCACCTGCCTCTCGGTGGTCGGGCTATACGTTGCTGCTCGTGCCCGGCTTCCACCAGGGGCGCCGTGCGGGCCCTGGTTCACCTGGTCGAACCTCGTCGAAGAACGGCGAGAACCTCTGCTGTACGGCCGGCGTGCGATAGCCGTCTGCGAGCAGCGCTTCCCAACCCCGGTGCGGAGTCCATGGTCAGGCACCCTTGCCTGGTATCGCGGGGACATCACCGTCCGCGGCAGGATCGGCGCGCGCCTCCATGGCCGCCAGCAGGTCACTGCTGGACGCAACCAGCGAGACATCGGTGTTCGGGTTGAGCCACAGCGCGGTGTTGGGCGGCAGCTGCCGCACCAGATCGGCGAACTCGACCGGCAGCAGCTGGGCAACCGTTGCCGTGGCCTGCCGAGGGTCGGTGAAGACGGCCACATACTCGCCGTTGGCGTCCTGGTAGGCGACCAGCTCACCGTCCAGACCCACCGGGAGGTACACAGTGCTGACAATCAGCGTGTCGAAGAGGTCTGCGCCGGAGCCGCGTCCGGTGGCTGCGGTCTGCATCGCCAAATCCACCGGGTCGGTCGGCTCGGCTGGCGGCCGGAAGTGCGGGTTGCCCTGGAAGCCGACGACCGCGCCGTGCTCGTCCACTTCCCAGGCACCGGCAATGGCATAGGGCGGGACGGCGCCGTCGGCGTCGAACCGTGGGTCGATCGCATAGATCCATGTGCCGGGCACCTGGCGAGCTCGTTGCCTGATCTCTTCCGGGACCTGAGTCTGGCCCTTCATCGCGGTCCTTCCTGGTCAGACGGACGGAGCGGGCGGCGGCGGAGGCAACGGGGCCGAGGGAGCCAGCTTGGGAGGCGGCGGCCGTCGACGTAGACGTCGAACCACGACCGGCGCGGTCAGCGGACCGCCCGGTGAGGGTGGCAGCGCGCCACCCGATGGGAGTGGCAGCGGGATGATCGGTGGCTGGCTACCGCCCGGCACGGTCGCAGCGGTCGTCGACGGAGCGGGAAAGTGCGGGTTGGGCGCGCCCGGATTGAAATTGGGATTGGGGAGGAACGGGCCGAGCGTCACCGGCATGAAAGGGGCGCCGCCGTCGGTGACACGCCGCGCTCCCCGGATGTTCTCCGTCCGGATGCCGCCAGGGAACGCGACCTCCAACTGGTTTCGATGAAGCGGATCGATGCGGTCGCCCAGGCTCGCGTTCACGTCCACACCACCAGGAGCATGGATCTCGAAGCGGAAGATGTATGGCCCGTGCGGGCCGGACGGGCCGCCGAGAAAGTTGAGGTTCTCCAGCCGCGAGGTCGACACGAACGCGCCTCGGTTGCCATCAACGAAGCTCGCCAGATCGGTGTTGCTGACGTCTTGCGGTTGGAAGCCGGTGTTGAAGATCCCGGGCTGGGTCGGCGGGAACTCACTGCTTCCGGTCGGGTTCGCGAAAGGCATCGGGCCACGGGTGTCCCACCGGAAGACCGGGTTCTGGTCGGTCCGGTACTGGGGCTGGCCGCTCGGGTTGCCGGGGTTAGCGACCAGACCGGCGATATTGGTCGGGTCCACTGCCGGGTTCAATTGGGCGCTGGGAAGGCCGGTCGGTGGTGTGGGTCCGGTGCTGGCCGGCCCTGGCGTGAAGTCCAGGCTGGCGGGTGGCGGATCCGTCGGCAGCACATCGATAGGCGTCGGCGGCCGCGGCGTGCCGCCGGCGGTATACCCGGGCGGCTGGGTGAACCGCAGCAACGGGCCCCGCGGTGCCGGCTCGTGCGACAGGGCCGACTGCAGGGCGGGCTGCGGCAGCGTGCCCTCCACGATCGGCGACTGCGCGACCGGGGGTCCGGCCGGTGGTGCCGAGTCGGGCGGGCTCGTCGTGAGGGTGAGGTGGTCGGGTAGTAGAGGCGGCGCCGTCGCGACCTGCCTCGCGGCCCGATCTGATGGAGTCGTTGAGGATGCCGGCGGGTCGAGTTCCGCATCCAGTTGCAGCGAGGCGCGTTCTTGCCAGAGAGCGGGGCTACCGGTCACGTCGCGCGCCCATCGCGCGGCCGACCTCGGACGGGTAGGGGAAGCTTCCGCGGGCGGCGATGCCTGACTGGCGGGAATTCCGGGCGCGACGCCGACTTCGTTGGCGGTGAGCATCCGGCCGCCCACCGGCATCGACATGCTGTGGGTGAGTGGCAGAACGGCGAGGGCGGTGGTGGTGGCAGGCAGAGCCGCCAGTCCCCCGTTCTGTGGGTCGAGGTAGGTCACGCCGAGGTGGTCGACGACTCCCACGAACACGTGGTTGAGGTGCCCGTTGTCGCCCCGGTCGGCGAGGAACACCTGCGTGCCCACGCCGGCAGCCAGCAGGGCATCGGTGAGCGCTTCGACGCTAGGCGTGAGCCAGACCCGGTGCTCGTCGTCGCGCAGGCCGAGGCGCTGTCGCTGGAAGTTGATCAGATCGGCACCGGGCAGCTCGATCGCGCCGGAGGCTTCCACGACCGTGCCCTCGTCCACCGAGAGGATGTAGGAGATCGCGGTGATCACGCAGTTGGTGCGGGTCTCGGTGCCGGAGTCGCGGTCGGGGTTGACCCCGCGCAGGAACGGGAATCGCTGATGGACCTGCTCCGGGGTGTGTGCCGACGGCAGGGGTGTCGTGTCGGTGCCGGGTGGGAATCCACTGAATCCCGTGGCAGCGAACGACCAACTGCCAATGGAGAACTGGCTGGTACGTGCGGCGACGGTGGTGTTGCGTGGCTCGACGCGGGCAACGGCATTCTGCACGATGGTGCGGAGCTCTTGGTACTGGGGAAGGATCTGGTGGGGGTGGATCAACCGGGCCGTGTCATTGCGGATCTCGAACAGCAGCAGTCCACGGCCGGACGGCCGCGCCCGGTCAAGATCGTTGTGGATGGTGCGGACGCCGAACGCCTCGTGCTGATTCAGCTGCGGTGCGTTGTCGAGCAGCATCGTGTGCAGGTACTCGCGGACGCTCACCGTAGGTCTCTGATGCCTTTCGAACAGCCGGGCGTACCGCACGGCGTCCAACGGTCGGACCTCTGTTCCCGTCGGCAGCAGGGTCGGCGCTTGGTGGTACTGCGGCGACGCCGCGTGCTGTCGGGCGGCGTTGTTGTGGTTCTCGACGTAGAGTCTGCTGTAGTCGTAGCGGCGTTTGTTGTCGTCGCGTTCCTCGGTCAGCAGGGTCGCCTCGAAGGTCACCTCGATCAATCGGCTGTTTTCCTGCAGGAAGCGTTGTGTCTCCGGGGTCAGCTCGTTGCGCATCGCGCGCAGGCTCTGCCGCATGGCGATCGGGCTGAGGTGTTTGCCGCGTAGGCCGCCGGTCAGCGCCGCCATCGCCAGGCCAGCCACGTGGTCGTAGGTGACCCACATGGCCCCTTCGAGCTCGTTGAGCTCGTCCTCAGTCGGCCGTCCGAGCGGGCGTTGGCGACCGTCGTTGAACCGAGGGCTGTACCACGTTTGATACGCGTTTCGGATACTCGCCGCGAAGCTTCCCCCCGATAGGTGCCTACGTTGCAGAGCGCGGTCCCAGATCCGTGGGGTGAGGTTGGCGAGGAACTCCTTGACCGCCCCGATCGGTACGCCCTTGGTGTGATGCATGGAGATCGCCGGCTGACCGTGGGTGATCACGGGCACGAAGCGCACCGGGCGTGCGTCCGGATGCAGATCCCAGCCTTCGGCGGGGTCGAAGATCTGGTCGAGGGTGTAGCCCAGACCTCGGAATCCCGACCGTAGGGCCTTGTCTCCGCGCCGACCGAGCAACTTGCACATGTCTTCCTGCGCACGGATCGCGGAGGTGTTGTCGCTCCCCGGGTCGCCCGGGAGTTCGGCCAGCGGCCGGTCCGTGACGAACTCGATGATCGGCTCGACGTGAAGGTCGTCTTCCGGTACCCCCGGCGGCGCAACGCTGGTGACTCCTTCCCGCGTCATGAAGGTGCCCGAGTCGATGACGGCCCGGAGCCCCACGCGGTGATTGATCGCCAGGTACTCGATCTGCCGGAAATGGCCGGCGAGCGGGGTGCCCGAATCGTCCTCCCATTCTGCGGGATAATCCAGATATCCGCCGTGGTACTCGGCCTCCGTGCCGCCTCGGCCGTAGCGGTGGTCCGCGGCGGGGTCGATGAGGGCGTCGACGGTGCGGCTGTCGGTGGGTCCGCTCGGGGGTATCTCCACGCCGTTGGCGTCCAGGACGACTGCCGACGCGCGGGCGGAACTCAGTTTCGGCGGTTGTCCGGGTGGGAGCACGCGGTCGCGCGGGTCGCGGTGCAGATCGACGTAGACGATCTCGCCGGTCGGCAGCCGGTGGGCCATGAT
Source organism: Micromonospora gifhornensis (assembly GCF_016863515.1). Taxonomy (GTDB): domain Bacteria; phylum Actinomycetota; class Actinomycetes; order Mycobacteriales; family Micromonosporaceae; genus Micromonospora; species Micromonospora gifhornensis. The sequence goes on along the minus strand of NZ_BOPA01000036.1, from coordinate 66,458 downwards.
CGCGTGGCCGACATCCTTGCTTCGTTCGATGAGTACGAGTGCGGTGCTGGTCTGCTTTTCTCCGGCTGCCTCTACCAGCCTGGACTCCAGGTCGTTCCAGCTGCCGAACGTGGCCAGTTGGGCTCCGCCGACGAGCCGGCTGGTCTGCCGGCCGTTCAGGACGGTGTCGTCGACCGTTCGGGCAGCGGCCGGGATCGGCGCGATCCGGTCGGGATGCAGGCGACCGAACGCCTTTGCCAGCAGCGCCACACATGAGGCCGGGTCGGTGAGGGGATCGTCGGCCGGCACCACCCGGGTTCCACCCGCGATCTCATCGGCCAGCTTGGACAGGTCCTCGATCGTTCGGATGCCGTCTTGATCGCTGGGGTGAAAGGGCGAGCCGGGCACATCTACGGAGATGTCGCCGATGGGGATGTGAATGACGTGTTGTGGGTTCGCCGGCAGGGAGGAGGGTTGTCCGGTCGCGCTGTCGATGAACAGAACACCCTCGGGGGTACCCACCACGTTGTGGACGTGGGGGTCCCGGCCGGCTTCCACGACGATGACAAATCCGTGTACGGCAGGGTCGGTCGCGCCCTGCTCGCGGTAGGCGGTGGCGATGCTGTCGTAGCCGGACACCTTGCGCAGGACCCGGGTGTTCTCCGCGCCTGAGGAGAAGTTCGCGTAGTTGATCGCGTATGCCCATGGGGCGGTTCCGCCGGGGTCTGCAGCCGACCAGAGCTGATCGCCGTCCCACGACTGGTGCAGAGCGATCGCGGCATAGAAGCAGTTGACCAATTCGTCGTCGGACACGGCCGACCTGTTGTCGGCGTTGATCTCCGGGACCCACGGGTAGCGGGTGCGAAACAGTTCCGCGGTGTCCGACAAGGAGTCGTTGACAGGGTGCCACCAGGACAGTCCTGAGACGTCGTCAGCAGCCGGAACCCGGCCGGTGCCGAGACCTCCGGGCTGGTTCGCCGATCGCCGGAAGACGCGCCATTCACCGTCCCAGATGATCGTGGCACCGGTGGGCTCCAGCGAGACCACGGTAGTCGCTGCGATGACCGGAGCGTCGAAGCCGGCGTCGCTCAATGTCCGCTGGAAGTCCGCCGCGGTGCTGCGTCCGGTTGTGTTCGGGCGGGCGGTGCTGCAAGCCACGAGGACGTAGGACGTAGGTCCCTGGTTGGTTGCCTGCGCCTGAAGGAAGGCCGGCGTACGCATGAGGGCGGCGGCGAGCGCGGTCCCGCTGGTGCGGCCGAGGTTGCCGTTCAGCCAGACCGCGGCGTTGTGACCCACCACGAAGAAGGGTCTCGGGCCGGCCACCTGCCTGGACCACGGCCTGATGCGCTGGTCCGGTTCGACCGGCTGCACCGGGGCGGTGACCACCGGCTCCTCGGCATCGCTGTCGGGCGTCAACGACCGCCCGAACGGTCTGGGCCGGAGAAGAGCCGTTCGATATCCATCGTTGCTCGCCCAGTGTGATGCCACGTTCAGAAGCTCGGGCTGGACCCCCAGCGCAACGCCCACCAGGGTGCCGCTACTGCCGATGAGCGCCGGATGGTCGTGGCCTGCCAGTTCGATCAGGCGCGGTCGCTCGTTCGGGTTGGGCACGATGTCGCCGTCGTCACCCACCTGCGCGTCCGGGTACATGATGACCTTGATCGGTGTGTCTTCCGACGACGGGACGACGGCTGACGACCGGCCGTTCGTCCACTGCCGCCAGCCGCCGTCCGGGGAGACCAGCAACACAGGTATGTCGAAGCCCCGGTCGTCGGCGAGGTACAGGGTTGCGTTGCCGTCGAAGGTGAAGAGACCGCCGCCAGGCAGGATGCGGCCGAAGCCGGCCGGGCCCTCGTCGTCGGACAGGTGGTCGTCGCGCTCCCGACCGGCGATCAGGACGACCGGGGGGCCGCCCGGCTGCGTCCGTGCCGCTGCCTGGTAGGCCGTGGAGTCGCGCACCGCGACGGCCAGCTCGTCGCCGCTGACCCTGTGCACGTCACCGTCGTCACCGACCACCGGGTAGACGCCATCGGCAACGTCGTCGGGAGTGCGGGCCCCCACCACGACGAAGAACGGCCGGCGATCACCCCAGGGTGGCGGATGCGCGCTGAAAGCCAGGCCGGACAGGACATCATCGGGGTCGTCCGTGGCGCGGTCGGCGACGAGCACGTGGTCGGTTCCTGCACCCAGCAGGTCGAGCAGCCGATCCGGTTCGTCCGCGCGACGACTGCGTGAGGTGAGGGACATGCCGATCGGCGGTCCGGTGTCCGCGACAAGAGGCCGGTGCCGTAGCGACATCGCGAACGTGACAACGGCCTTCTGCCGTTCCTCCGGCGTCAGTCCCGGTTGCCACGAGCCCGCCACCGGCTCGATCTGGATGCGATCCCGCGTTGGTTGATCGAGATCGCGTAGCGCTGTGCCCAGTTCGCGAGCGACAGCTTCGGCACGTTGCCGACCTGTCCGTCCGGCTGTCCAGCGGCGGATGGTGTCGAAGTACCGCACCCGCGTGCCGTTGCCGTACCCGGTGATGATCACCCTCAGTGTCGATGATGGCGCGTCGTGAACGCGCTTGGTCACCTCCGCGGCCAACGCCCGAACCCGATGGGCGTCACCGGCGTCCAGCACCTGCGTCTTGGTGCGAAACCGGAACGATCGTACTGGTCGGGCGCGTGGGACGGAACGGGCCCGTCCCCCTTCCGGCTCGATCACCTGTCTGGAGGAGTCCGCAGGGGCCGGGCCGGACGCGGCGTCCTGCCGGGCCGCGGGTGGTCGTGCCGTCGGCGCCGACTCACCTCGGCGTCCACTGCTGAGCATGCCCGGAAGCGAGGAACTGGGAGGGTCGAGCAGGGCATGCAGCGTACGGTCGGTGGATGCCGTCGTGGGGCGGCGGTCACCGGGGCCGGGGTTGAGGGTGGCGACCGCGCCGGTGGCGGTGACCGGTACGCGGAGGGGGCCGGCCAGCGCCGATGGAAGATCGCGGAAGGTGGGATCGACGCGGGCGTACCGTCGGGATCCGGTTTGTTGGGTTTCGATGAGGATCAGCTCACCGGTGGTGCGGCGCTCGACCAGGACCATGTGCATGGGATCGTTGGGGATGGCGGTCAAGACGGCGGTGACGTCACCGGGTTGCAGGTTGGTCAGTGTGGTGACGGCGACGGGCTGGTATCGGGTGGCGCCGAGGGTGGCGAGGACCCGCTGCGGGTGATTGCGCGACGGCGAGTCGTCCCGGGTGTGGTTGTGGCCGGCGAAACGGGTCAGCACGTCGTCGACGCGGAGCACGCAGTCTGCAGTGCCGTCCCACGTCGGCAGTGTGTCGACGGCGGCGGCCAGCGCAGGAGATGCGCTCACCTGCTCGACTGTCCGGGACCCGGCCGGCCGCGACTGGTCGTCGTGCGGCCGGTCAGCGGCAGGCGCGGTCGGCACAAAGCTGTAGTGCAGGTACTCCAGCACGACCCGGATCTTCGGGTGGTGCTCCTCGCCGATCGAGGTGGGCTGATGCGGTTGCGGTCGCTGGATCGTGATCCGCAGACCCAACGCGTCGGCCAGCAGGGGAAGGAAAGTCTCGCCCTCGTCGCGAAGCCAGTAGCCCTGCCAGTTCGTCGCCGCGTTCCGCATGGTGTCGAACTCGGTTGGCGTCACCGGCCCGGAGTACAGGGCGTAGTGCATGTTCAGCATGCCGCGCAGGACCGTCGTCGGCACCTCGGAGACGGTCAGGGGCCCGTCCCGCTCCACCAGGTATTCGAGCATCTGTCGCATCTTGCGGGTGGCGTTGTCGGCGAGCCGGGGATTCACGTCGGGCCGGCCGAGATCCGTGAGGGGCACTTCACGCTCGGCGGCTTCCCGGGCCTGCGACTGTGAGCCCGCCGACGAGACGAGGTCGGAGGTGCGCCGCGCGATGAACCGGTCGCGGAGCCAGTCGAGCGGCAACAGGTCGGCGTCGGTCACGGTGGTGAGTCCGAGCGAGCCGAGCCGACCGAGCAGCAAGGCACGATCGTCGGCGCTGTCCGGAAGGAGCCTATCGTCGCCGGCCCGGTACTGCTGAACGACCCAGATCGGGATGTCACCGGGACGACCCGCGTAGGAATCAAGGTGCCGAACGACGAGTTCGCGTAGCGCGTCCGCTGCCTGCGACAGCGGCGAGTCGTCCGGGACCGGGATCCCGTCGTTGGACAGCGATCTGGCGTGGCGCTGAAGGTCGCCTCGAACCTGCTCAGGATCGTTCAGCCACCGCCGTACCTCCGCCGAACCCAGGCTGTGCGCCGCGAGCGCCCGGCGTACGTGCTGCGGATCTGCTCCGATCACACTGTAGAGCTGGCAGTTGCCGTCGGCCGGCACCTCACCGGTCGGGACGGTCGTTGACGACGTGATCTGCGTTGCGCCCACCGGGCTCGGCGTCCGCCGCGTGTCCTGGACAGAGCGACCGGAGTCGCCCGGAACGGCAGCAGCCGGCGGTACCGGCAGAGGGCGGATGGCCCTGGGCCGTGCCGCGCCATCGTCTTGTGTCGACTGTGCCGAGTGCGTCTGCTGGGTCGGGGCGGGTGGCGTGGGCTCCATGGTCTCCGGTGACGCCTCGGTCGCCTGGTTGGTCGGCGGCTCGGGCTGCGTCGCGGACCGGAACCGGGCCCGTCGTTCGCGGGCGATGCTGCCACCGGCCGCCATCGTGCGCAGGTCGGCGCCCCGGGTGGCGATGTTCACCCCGACCCGGATGATCATCTCCTCAGGGACGGACGACCCGATCCACTCCGGCGGGTCGGCGGCGAGCACTGCGTCCAGCTGCGTGCTGACATCCTCGGCGGACATCGCGAGACCGTTGTCGGCCAGAAACTCGATGACGCCGTCGAGCAGCTGGGCCCGGCGGGCGTCTTCGTTGACCTGCTCGTCCGATTCCTGGACGACCTCCTGGGCCACCATGTCGATCGTGGCCGGATTCCCGGCGAGCCGGCTCAGCCGGCGGGCTGCGGTGATGCTGACTCGTCTGCTCAACCGGCGATCCAGGTCGGCCGGCACCTCGCGGCCGCCGGCCCGGAGACGATCCGCTACCCGGTCGGGGAGGGAGACGGCGGGTTCCTCGCCGGGAAGGCCGCGAACAGTCGGCAGGGACAGGCCCGGCACGCTGATGTCGATCTGGGCCAGCCGCCCGTCGGCGGTCAGCAGCAGTTGCCCGCCGTCCTGGCCCAGAACGGCCGGGTCGATCGACTCGCCGTCGAGGGTGAGCAGCACCGGTCGGTGCGGGTCTTCGACGCCGACAGCCATCAGTACGCCGGCTCGGCGCGTGCGTACCAGCGTGACCGCGCCCGCGCCGAGCCGCTCGACGGAACGCGGCTCGGCATCGCGGAACCGGGCACCGAGTTGATCGGCCCAGGCCGTGAGGGAAGGTACGCCGGCCGTTGGTCGTACGCCGCCGAGCATCCCGAAGAGGCGCGCCGCCCGCTGCTCCGGGTGATCGGCGGGCCGCCGGGCGCGCATGCCGGTGAGGTAACTGCGCACAACCTCGACACCCCGCTCAGCGGTGACCGCGGCCGGTACGGTCACCAGGCCGTCCGCGCCGAGCACGGCGCGGGCATCGGTCAAAGCGGTCAGATCGACGATCGGCCGGGGGTAACCGCGATCCGCGACCCGCGCGATGTAACGAGACGGCACCTCGATCCGGATGTTCACCTGCCCGTCTATCGGCCCGCGGCGCAGCGGAAGCAGACCAGCGGGGTAGTGCTCCAACAGACGTGAGATCGGCCCGGTGGTGCCGGACCCGGGCGGGAGAGTGAGCCAGCCCCGGACGGTGCCGCTGTTGTTGAGCTCGGCCGCCGCCATCGCCCGCCGGATGACCACGGCGGAGGGTGCGTCCGGTGTACGGACTTCTCCGCGGAGAAGGTTGTGCACGGCTTGCGCGGACGGGACGAGCGCGTTGCCGGCCCAACGCCGCAGTGCCTGACCCAGTTCCCTCCCCGTGGTGGACGGGATGACCTCGACCAGTTCACCGTCACGGAACATCCGCCACTCGCGCGTGCCGTTCTGAACCCGTTGCACCAGCACCCATCCGGCGTGCGACAGCGCCTTGGCGAACGGCAGGCCGTCATCGCCGTGCATGGGCGCCTGAAGGACGACGATGGGTTCGTCGGCGTCCTCTGGAAGCCGGCCGGCGTACTCGGCGGCGTCGATCGGCCGTGTCTCTCCGACATCGATCGTGCCGTTCTCGATCCGGCCCGGCTCGATGGTCAACCGCGTCAAGAACGAGGGCGGCAGCGTGTCGAGCACCGACCAGTCCACGTGCGTGCCGGGCAGCACCGCAGTCAACGTGACGGGGCCGGCGGGTCCTGGCAAGGGTTCGTGCCGGTTGACCCAGACCCGGTACCGGACCCGGTCCCTGGGTTCAGCCGGCCGGACGACCGAGGCCCAGGTGTCCGGCTCGGTCGCCGTGGCCGGCAGGCGCAGGACGTGCGCTCGCAGGTCCGGCGCGATGCGGACGAGCCCGACCGTGCCGTCGTCACCGCGCGGCACCACCTCGCGAACAGCCTCCGGGTCCAGCCAGAGCCGGGCGGTCTCCATCGCCTCGGCAGGGGTGGCACCGGGTCGGACCGGCACCCGCAGCACTTTCTCGGTGAAGGAATCAGGCGAATCTGTGGCCCGCTCGGAGTAGGTCGGCAGGTCACTGGCGCCCTGGAGCATCAACTGAGCGCACTCGACCGTGGTCAGCCCGGGATGGGTGGTGTGGCCGTTGACGCGCGCACGGAGTTCCTGTGCCGGGTCGAGCTGCAGCGACGGTACGCTGCGAACCACGGCCAACGCCTCGTCGAGCGATTCTGCCGCCTGCAGCGACTGGCTTCCTGGGATGACGGCCTGCCACGACCACCGATCGGCAGCCGGGTCGTGCACGCCGACCACGACACCGCGCGGGCCGGTGCCGCGAAGCAGCGTGTCCCGGTCGATGAGGATCTGGGTCTGCCGTGCGATCGTCTCCGCTGCCCGCTGGTCATCGAGCAGACGTAGCACGAGCACCGAGTGCTCGCGACCGCCCTGAGCGGCCTGGGCGACGAACGGTTCGTTGACCAGCAGCTCCGGGATGATGCCGCCGGTCCCGTCGGTGATCGATACCTCGCTGCCGGTACCTCTGGCGATGCCGGTGACCGTCAGCGTGCCCGGCGCAGTGGTGATCCGTTCGGCGAGGTCGAGCACGTCGAATGCCCGGGCCACATCGTCCCCGTCGGGCAGGTACGCCCAGACTCCGTTCGGCATCCGGCGCGGCGACTCGACGCGCCCATAGGTTTCCGGCACCGGCGCTGCCACCGGGTCCGCGTCGCCCTTGCGTCGGAGGTTGCGTCGCCCCCGCAGGTCGCTGCGGTTTCGTTCGGCCAGGTCCTGCGCCCGCCGCGAGTGCGGACCGTACTGTTCGGCGACGCGGAAGAGCAGAGCCTCGTCCGGCATTCCCAGCGGCGTTCGCTGCGGGTTCCCGCGCAGCAACTCCACCTCGATCGCGGCTGCTGTGGCGCCCCGGCTGGCGACCGGGCCGCGCGGCACTGGTGGATCGAGCACCAGGTCGGCGGCGTCGATCGATCGGCCGAGGTGCTCGCTGAGCTGCCGGGCGAGTTGCTCGCGGAACACGCCGTCGTTGGCTCGCAGGAAGGCGCCGGCGCCCTGGGTGGTGGCCGCGCCTGGAGTCGTCGGATCGAAGCCCTGCGGTACCGGGTCGAGCTGGTCGATGACCTCGGATATCGGCAGCAACGACCGCATAGGTAACGGCGCGAAGGTTCCCTCGGCCGCAGCCACGGCCTGAAGGAAGATGAGATTCGCCAGGCCTTGCACGGCGGCGACGGACTCGATGGACAGGAAGTCGGTCACGTCGCCGGGCGCGACCGGCCGACCTGCCACCTGCCCGGCCAGGTCGGCGGCGAACTGCTGACCGAAGGCGGTGGCGGCACGACGCAGCCGCAGCCCTTGACCTTCGGTCGCCCAGCCGGGTGCCCAGGAGGGCCGATGTTCGAGAAGCAGGTGCAGGTTGGTGAGCGAGAGGGTGACGGGCGCGCTGTCGTCGGCGGCCGGGACCGGCGATGAGACCGGGGCTGAGGTCGCTGCTGCCGGCGGCACAGGCAAGGGTCGCGGCCGGCGGGAATGGCTCGCCCGGTGTGCGCGCAGTTCCCGCAGGAGATGGTCGTTGCTGGGGTCCAGGCCGCGCTCGCGAAGGTCGCGTTCCCGCTCGCTGATGGTCCGGTCCAGGCCCCGAATCATCGAGTCGGTGGTGTCGGCCATGAATACCTGCGTAGGCGCACCGGGTCCGGACGTCCCGGATTGAGCGCTCGCGGTCACCGGCCCCACCGGGGACGCTGACGTAGGTCGCGCCGGGCGGACCAGCTCGCCTCGCAGCCAGTTGCCCGGTGGATCGCCGGCGCCTGGCTCGTCGGTCAGACCGAGCCGCCGGCGTACGGGGTCTGGAAGAGGCAGCACCTTCGTGTCGACGCTGCCGTTGTTCGCCGAGGACGGAACCAGCACACGATCGGTGACTGTCCGGATCAGGGGACCGAAATCCGGATGCCCGGCGATGAACTCGACCACTGCGGTCCACGCGGCAGCCGGCTCAGGTAGTCCGTTCACCACCGGAGCGACAGCGGTCAGGTGCAGATCACCGTCGCGGTTGTAGAGGTCGCGGATCAACGTCGCGGCGACCCGGCTGAGAACCGGGATCTCGTCCTGGAACTGGCGACGCGGCGCGAAGGGCTCAGATCCTGCCTTCCAGGAGCCCGCGTCGCCCATCTCGATGGTGTCGAGCGTCGGCAATGGCGGACCCTGCTTGACGATCCCGACCATGGTGGAGGCGCGAAAGCCCAGGTCTCTGGCCAGCTTGTCGAGTAGGTCCGGTCCGGTCCGCGCCATGATCGAGTGGCGTCGGGCCGCCATGTGCTTGTTCTTGACCTGCGTTTCCGACCATTCACGGTCGGTTCGCGAGTGGGGTAGCAGCTCGTACTGCGTGCGCTGGTATCGCTCGGCGATCCGATCGGCGTACAAGTGGAAGAAAGGGTGTCCGCGGGTGCCTACGAACCCGGCGTTCGCGTAGGTTCGCGCATTGGAGTACGGAGGGATCAAAGCCCCGAAGCCGCGCTCGACGAACAAGCGGTCGACGTTTGCGAGCCAGTTCGGCATGCCGGATTCGTGCTGTGCGAGCGATTGCGCGCTGAGATAGTTGTCGCCATCGGTGTAGACGCCGCCGAAACGCTTCAGGATCTCGATGCGCAGGATGTCGCTGGCCGCTCCGTATCCGCGCCCCTGCTGCTTGGCGTGCTCGGACCGGTACTGGGCATCCAGATCCATCGGATCGCCGGCGTGGAAGACCTCGTCCACGTTGACGAGCAGAATCTGATTGCGGCGAGCCCACCCGACCAGCTGGCGGACGGCCGCGAGTTCCGGGGCGTCCGAGGCCATGGCCCGGGTTATGTCGGCACGGGGAATGTCGGTCCACAGGTGGGTCTTGAAACCGGCGCCGCTTGCACTCGCCGCCATCGCGGCCAGATTCTCCAGGTGGTCGTCGGGCGGCGTGCCGCCAAGCCAGATCGAGTGCACCATCGCCGGCATGTCGACTGTCGCCGGAAGCTCACGCATGGCCGGGGGAACCTCGTTCGGATTCTCAAGCCAGGTCCGGTGCGTCGGTACGTCGGTCCAGACCAGACCGCCGCTCAGTTGCGAGTCATCCACGGCGTTCGCGATCCGGTCGTGGGGTGTGGCCAGATCCAGGCGGTCGAGCAACGGCTGCAGCTGGTCGCTGGCCAGGTCGCGTAGCGCGGCCACCTGGAGGAAGGGTGGCCGGGGTGGGGTCCGGCGTACGCCGAAGATGTCGGGACCGAGCAGACCCTGTGCTGGGGCTGGTCGAGCCGCCGCGCGGAGACCGGCCAGCAGGCGCTCGGCGGTCGGCTGCTGCGGCGGCGTCCGGAGGCCCGATTCGGACTCGTCGTGAGTTGCTTCGATGCGGTCGGAGGGGGTGCGGTCGTTGACGGTGGCGGGCGGAGGAAGGATGTCGACGCCGGCCGCGTTGGCGGTCTGTTGGGTCAGGCCGCCGTCGATGGTGCCCGTAGCGGCTGGTGGCGCGACCGGTGGGTTCGTCGTGAGGGTGAGATGGTCGGGAAGTCGTGGCGGAGCCGAATGCGGCGCAACCGGCACTGGCTGAATTGACCGGGAGCCCGAAGCTGCCGGACCGTAGCGCCTGATCCTCGTCGTGTGGCTGGCTTCTGGGCGTTCCTCGTGCCACGACTGGTAGGTGTGGGGGTAGCTTTCCGTGAGCTGCCTGAACAGACTCGCGATCGACTCGTCAGAGAGCTCGCGATCAGCTAGTTCGGCGCGAATATCCGCCTCTGTCAGCCCTGCTGCCCCGGCCGCGTCAAGGGCGGCCTGAAGCAGCTCCACGGGGTCGCGATGTGCGCCGCCAGGCAGGGTTCCCGTGCGGGGGTGGCCGGTGGCCAGCCTGGTCACGATGGCACGCGCACCGTGTATGTCGTTGGGGTGATGGCGTAGGTGGTCGGCGGCAACGAAGGCTACCTGCCTTCCGTGGCTGTCGGTGTCGCCTTCGGCCTGAGGCGGGACGGCTAGTCCGACCTCACGAACAATCCCGATCGCATCCCGCAACTCGGCGGGCAGTTCGGAATCGACCAGCCGTGCTTTGAAACCTTCGGCGGCTGTGCGATCGTCGGCGGTGAGTTCTGCTGGACCGTCAGTGTTTCGGGTCGTGTCGCGGGTGACGGCCGACGGGTTGAGCATGTCGCCTGCGGTGTGACCACCCGGGGCTGGCACCTCGATGTGCTGCGCCACAGCGGAGTCGGTGGGTTGGCGGAGCGTGGTGTCCAGGCCCGCCAAGCCCTGGGCCTGGGGTGTCGCCGCAGACAGGTCTGTACCGAGGTCGGTGCGCGCGACCACGCTGGCGTTCGGAGGTGGCGGCGTGCTTGGTGTGGCTTGCCCTGAGTGGCCCTCGACGTTGACGTCCAAGATGCCGCTGTTTGTGTTCCCGCCGGTCGATGTGGTGCCGTCGGTGGTTGCGGTGCCGCTGGTCGATGTGGTGGTGCCACCGGTCGTTGCGGTACCGCCGCTGCTGGTCGGTGCCCCGCTGGTCTGTCCGGTACCCCCCATGGGCGGTCGGCTGGTTGCTGGGGATGCGACGTTGATTGACCCACCAGTGGCAGTTGTGGGCGCTGCGCCAACCGGAGTGAGGCTTTCCTGGCCCGTCGAGGTGGCTGTGGTGGGTGTCGTGGCCGTAGTGGTACTGGCCGTGGTGGTACTGGCCGTGGTGGGTGTGGCGGTGCTGGCCGTGGTGGGTGTGGTGGGTGTGGTGGTGCTGCGTTCTAAGGCGGTCTCTGTGCTGGCCGGAGACGGCACAGGGCGCAGGTTCTGCTCGGGTGGTCGCTTGCCGAACGCCGCCGCGACATTATGGTCGGCGTACTCGTTCGCTCTTGCGCTCGCGTAGCCGCCCATCATGGAGGATGTCGCGGTGGCGAACGGATTGAACTGCCCGTGCACCATCAGCGTGAAGAGACCCTCGAAGCCGGTCTCAAGGCCCGCCAGGAAGGCCTCGCGGGTGAAGAGGTGCCGGTTGATGCCCGGGAAGTATCTCTGGACGAGCCCGAATACCGCGGCGATGCCGCCGCCGATGAAGGCGCCACCGGCGGCGGCCATGCCGATTTCCCTACCGTCCGGTGTTCTCCGGTTTCCCTCCGCCATCTGAGCGAGGTGTGCCGCCAAGGTTTGTGCGATCTCTTCGAGTGCCTCTTCGAAGGCTTGCCATCCGGACCGCAGCAGCAGATTCCGCATCCGGACCTTGAAGAGATTGACCAGTTGCTGGACGATCGTTTGACCGATCTTGATGAGGCCCGGCACGGCGGCGGCCCCGAATCCGGTGGCCAGCGCTATGGCAATCTCCACCACGATGGTGAAGGCGGCGATGATGATGCCGTACTGCGTTGCCTCCGAGTCCAGGGCGAACTGCTCGGCCGAGTCGGCCAGCGAGTTGGCGATGTCGGCACCGGCCGGCAGGCTGTTGGTGATACCCGGAGCGAAGCGGGCGTAGGCTTCCGCGGCCGGCCCCTCAAGGTGGTGGTGAAGCGCCGTGCTCAGGGATGCGGCACCGGCTACCTCGCTCAGCACCAAGGTGCCCGTGATCTGTAGTTCCTGCGCCATCTCCCGCAGCGCGGTCGGGTCGGCCTCGGGGTACTCCTCACCGACTCCGTACAGAATGAGGTCGTAGACCCACTGCCATTCCGGGTCGTTGGGGATGTGGAAGTCTGGCATCGGGCAACCTGGGCGGAGTTGTCAGGCGACCGGCTGGTCGCCGCCGGTGGGATAGGCGACGAGAAGCGGCCGGTAGCCCGCTGCGGTCGGGTCCACGTTCGGGTTGTCGCGGACGACGAAGAACTGCCGCCCATCCGGGTCGATTGGCCGTCCCTGCGGGTCGGTCACTGCCGAGGCAGCCACGGGCGTGACGGACTCGTAGCGGTTCGCGTCGACCTGCACGGTGCCGTCGGGCAGTGGAACGAGAGCCACGAGACGGCACCCCTGCGGGAGTCGTTCCGCGTTGACCAGCATCCCGGAGATGTCCCGCGTGTCGTGTGCGGACAGCGCCGGCGTCAGCGGAGTCAGGTACGAGGCGGCGGGCGCACGGGGCGTGGTGACGGTGTCGGAGATGTGGCTGGACTCGGTGGGAAGTCCGTGGCTCACCAGATGCGTCTCGCCTCTGCGGGCCAGCAGAAGCCCGGCCTCGCGGGCGTGCTCGTCAGCTCGGCGGTAGTCGATGCCGCTGGCCCGCAGGCCTTCGGCCGTGTACTGAAGCATTCCCACCGCGGTTTCCACGATCTGCTCCATGGCGTCCAGGCCTCGTATGAAATTCTGCCCGAACTCCCGGCCCAACTCGTCGTCGCCCCAGCTGCCGCTGTACCGGGACCGCACCTCACGAATACGCGCCAGGTGCCCGGTATAGGTGGCGAGGTACTGGTCGTACCCGTCGCCGGTCTTGATCACGCCATCCGGGTCGACGTAGATCTCGCCGCCAGGGTGCGTCATCGCGGCAACCGTCCGAGCATCATTTCCCGTACGCTCGTGGCCATTCGCGGCTCAGTCGGAAAGTACGCCTCGGCGCCAGCGGTGCCACGAACCAGCGCCCCCGCATCCAGCCCGTCCGGGAGGAAGGGCTTGAGCACCTCCGCGGCCTGCACCATCGCCTGTTCCCTGGCGTCGGCGTAGGTAGCCATGATCACTGAGGCGAGCTCCTTCGGCGTCATTCGCCGGTAGCCGCTGGTCGGAAACTGGATGTCGGTGAGCACGCCGTTCTGTCCGACGGTGACGACGACCTCCCGACGCTGCGATGTCGCGGTCGTCGAAATGCCGCGCATCTTCTCCTGCAACTCGCTGAGACTGGTGCGCTGACGCTCGTACTCCTCGAACAGACCCTCGATCCGGGCGTTGAAGTCCATCGCGGCATTCCCTCCTCGCGGGGCCAAGTGAATGTCGGGATCCGCCGGTCCGGAAGGGTCGGGTCGCAGGAAGGAACGATCGTGCAGCGGCACTTCACGTGTTTCCGGTGCCGCCTACGTCCAAGCGTGTGGATAGGCAATCTCATTTCACGATCGTGCAGGTATTGCTTCGTGAGTTGGCAGAGCCCGACCAGCGCTCCGCAGACTTGCCGCGGCGCGTCAGGCCGCAGAGACCATCGAATTCCGTACGACCACGAGGAGCTTGAGCACCATGGCCATGGGCAACGTCTCCACGAGCGAAGAAGGCATGCGGGCTGCGGCCCAGCAGTTCGCCGCCAAGGCGGACGAGTTCACCAGCGCCAATCGCAGCGTCGCCGGCCAGGTTGACGTACTGATGGCCAGCTGGACCGGGCCGGCAGCACAAGGCTACCGATCCGCGATGGAGCAGTGGGGCCAGTCCTTCAACGAAGTGATCCGCGCGTTGCGTGAGATGCAGGGCCAGATGGAGCGCACCAGAGCGGGCTACAACCAGGCCGAGGACGAGGCGTCGTCCGCAACGCGTCAGCTCGGTTCGGGTCTGCCCGGCATCTGATCCTCCCGTCACTCGTAGAAAGGCAGTGACTTGTCCAATTTCACCTTCAACTTCGGGCTGGCCGATGCGGTCCTCGACGACGTGACCCGCATCAATCAGCGGATCGAGCAGGCTCTCAACGAGCTGGAAGTCAATGTCGAGCGTGGCCTTGACGGCTGGGAGAGCGAGGAGGCCAAGACCGCCTACCGGGCCGCCAAGATGCGCTGGGACCAGGCAGCCCAGCAGATGAACACCTTCCTGGAGCGCGCGCGCCGGACGCTGATGACCGTTTCCGACAACTACGGGGCCACGGAGAAGGCCAACGCCTCCTACTGGACTCCCTGATCGCGGCGACCCCGCCTGCGCTCGCGGCCGCTCGGACCAGAAGGGCCGGCGACCGCCGAGCCTTCTGCCCTTGAGCCGTGGATGTCTCCGTCACGGAAAGCCGCGGCTCCCGCACGAGCGAGACCGAGATCATGAGCATCGATCTGGACCGACCAAGCATCGCGGGTGCCGACATGATCGGCCTCTTTCGCAGCTATGACGAGGCGCACGGTTATCCGACGGATGGGGACAGCTGGGCCCGGGCCGTTGTCAGCAAGATTGAACAGGATCTGGTGCAGCGCGGAGCTTACAGCTGGGGTGATGTCGGAAACAACGACTACACGCCGGAGGAGCTGGCCGTTTGGGCCTGGTACCACAAGCAGACCGAGTCGGACCGCTGGAAGGTTCTGGTGGCCGAGTACCGGCAGGATGACGCGAAGGATCGGGTCACTGCGCCGAACGAGTTCGACCCAGAGCATGCGTACATTGAAAAGCCCCATGTCAGCGTCGAGGGACTGGCCGTCAAACCGTTCGCCGACGTCGCGGATGGCCGAGGCGGGATTGCGGTCAACACCGCGGCAATCGCCTACTTCTGCAACGCTCTGGACGCCCCTCTGCGGCAGGACGGGATGCTGGAGCTGGCCAAAGCGGCCCTGTCCGACATCGAGCTGCGTCCCGGCGGATTTGCCGTGGCCGAGAAAATGCGCCAGAAAATAGTGGGCGCTGGCGAGTCGCCCGGTCTGAGCGGTCAGACGATCACCGTAATGGACGACGTCAAAGACGTACTCCTGACACTTCAGAGTGACTTGCGAGAGCTCATCAAGAGATACGACGAGACCGAGGAGTTGAACGCGCTGAGCGTCAACGACCTCGACGGCGCAATGCGCCGAAGTAATGCCCGGATCAACAGGCTGGGTGCATAGCCCGCACGTTAGAGGGGCTCCGGCGGCGACTGACCGCTCGTGCCCGGTAAGCGCTCCTTCGCCGAACGCGAGGTTTGTCATGTCGGTCGACAAGGATCAGTGGACCCACGACGCCCATCCGGGCGCCACCTTTCCGCCGCTGACGGTGAACACCGCTGACGAGGAGGACTATTGGAAATGGGCACGGTTGAGCGGGGGATGGCGGCTGCTTCGGGCCGCCGTCAACGGCGGCTCCGCACTGGGCACCGATGCAGCCAGAGCACACGCGGCGACTCTGGTCAATGCGCAGTCCGTGATGGACGCCGGCGGGGCGGTGGAGCAGGCCTATCGCACGTTCGACGAGCTGGCGAGGTTTGTCCGGGCCCAAGCGCAGGCGATTGCCGGCGAGGACAAGCCCTGGCAGGGCCCGGCCGCCGAGGTGTTCCTCAGCCAGATGGAGTACCTGGCTGACTACCTCGATGCTCAGGCCGAGCGGATCGCGGGCCTTCCCGGCTCCGGCCGGTTGCCCATCCACGAGCAGCTGTACAACGCCGGCAACGCCCTCCAGTACGCCCAGTACGCGGTTGCGCACTGGGACAGGCAGTACGCCGCGATCGCCCGAGCGGCCGGTAACGCCGTCGGCGGCGACGGCCTGGTGTCGATCACCGGGTCGCCGTACGAGTTTCCTATGGCCGAGGCGATGGCCAACGAAATCGACGTTCTGGCAGGCCACTACCGGATCACGGACGGATCGGTTCTGCTCCCCGAGCGCAATGAGAACCTGCGGAATCCTGGCGGCGGTCCGCAGCCACCGCCACGACCCGAGACTCCTCGGATTCCGCCGCCCGACCGGCCGGCTGTACCACCACCGAACCTTGCGGCAGGCGGTGGTGGTGGCCCCCGCCCGCCCGATAGCGGTAGCTTGCGAGGCAACGCGGGCAACATGCCGAACATCCCGCCGCCGGCTCCGATGCCCCCGCCGGCTCCGATGCCGCCGCCGGCCCTGCCGGCTCCGTTGCCTCCGTCAGCTCCGTTGCCTCCGTCAGCTCCGTTGCCCCCGGGGGCCTCGGTGCCTCCGCCGGTCCCGTCGACCCCGCTGCCCCCGTCGACCCCGCTGCCCCCGCCGGCCCTGTTGCCCCCGCCGGCCCTGCAAGCTCCGCTGGCTCCGTTGCCTCCGCCGGCGTCGCTGATCCCGCGAAACCCGACGCCGCCAGCTGGCGGGGTGAACGGGCTGAATCCTGCACGACCGGGGGCCGGCTCAGGAGTGGGCGGTGGTGCCGGCGTTGCTCCACCGTCTGCGCCGCCGGCTCTGCCGGTACGCCCCCCGGCCTTGCCGAGCACGGGCGTCAGCGTTCCCGGATCACCCGGGACGTCGAACGGCACCCCGGGCGGTCTCCCGCCGAGTGCGCCACCCGGCACGCCGGGTAGTCCCGGCGGCGGATCCGGCGTCCCGGACCGCCCGGACGCAAGCGGCCTGCTCGAGGGTGATGCGCAGGCGTGGATGCCCGGAGACAACCCGGCCGGGCTTCCGCCGGATGTCGGTACGGTCACCCCGCCCGGTGGCGCCGGCCTGCATGCCGGCCCGCCGTCAACAGGCGCCGCAGGGCCAGGCGGCACACCGATGATGCCGGGCAGTCCTGGCGCCGCCGGGTCGCCCGGTGGCGGCGGCACCGGCGTACCGGATCGGCCGGATGCCGCCGGTCTGGTCGAGGGTGACGCGGCCGACTGGACACCCGGCGTCGACACCGTGGACGGACCGGCCGCGCCGACCGGCGCCGCGGCGGGAAGCAACCTCGGCCTGGACACCGTCGTGACCGGCCCTGCCGAGATGCCGGCAGCTCCCGCCGTAGCGCCGATGATGCCCGGCCTGCCGGGAATCGCAGGTCCGGATTCCCCCGGTGGTGGTCGCACCGCGAAGGATCCGGCCGCGTCGCGCCCGCTCACAGCGGACGATGCCCAGTGGAGGCCGGCCGCTGCGGCGAGCGAGGCACCCACGGCGGAGCCGGAAACGACCGAAGGTCCCGTCCCGCTCCAGATGGAGCCGGTCGTCCCGATTCGGCCGGGCGTCACTCTCGGCGTCGTGGCCCCGGTCGACGAGCCGGAGCGGGACCAAGCGGTGGGGTTGCCACCACCCGTCCGGGCCGCCGGCCAGCCGGAGAACCCGGTGGCCGTGCGCCCTGACGCCGCCGCTCTGCTGGTCGAGAGGGCTGATACCTGGGGCCAGAGCGGCCTGGAGATACCGCCCGACGACGTGGTGCCGCTGCTCCGCCTCGACGATGTCGAGCCGGAGACGGCGGCCTGGGACGACACCGACGGAAGCTGGCTGTTGGCCGACGACACCGACGACGCTGCGAGCGAGGGGAAACGTAGCGATGTCTGACCGCGATGGCATGGCAGGGACGCCCCTGCGGGTCTGGCGACGGTCCCCGCAACGACCTGCTCCCGCTCCCGCTCCCGCTTCCGATGCGGACGAGATGTCGTACTGCGGCGGACCGGACCGCACCGTGGACGACATCTTCCTGGAGATGCGCGAACGCAAGCGGCAGTGGGACGAGGAGCGCGAGCGGCAGAAGGCCGAGGCCGGGGAAGCACAGAAGGACAAGAAACAACGCGATGACGAGGACGACACCGCCGCGGTGCAGCGGTTCCGTAATGACCGGTACGCGGTGGGCCTGCTGCGCCAGGACACCACGGCCTGGGGTGACGGGCCGACGTACGCGGGAACGCTCGGATGAGCACGGTCACCGTCAAACGGCCGCCGCGTGCCGCCGGACCCGAAGCGCCCGAGGGCGAGGTGTACCTGCAGGAGCCTCCGCTGATGGCGGAGGAGGCGCCGCTGGACTTCCGGGCCTTCGCGATGGTCGTGCCCATGGGCCTGGGCATGGGGGCGATGATGGCGATGTTCGGCCTCTACACCCGCGCCCCGATCATGTACGTCATGGGCGGCGCGATGGCCGCCGGCATGCTCCTGATGGGCGTGGTGCAGGTGGGCCGGGGCGCGGCCGAGCGCAAACGCAAGATGCTCGGCGAGCGGCGCGACTTCCTGCGCTACATCGCCCAGCTACGTAAGGAGGCGCGAGCCGCCGCCGACGAGCAGCGCAAGCATGTGCTCTGGGACAACCCGGAACCGGCCTGGCTCTGGTCGATCGCGATGAGTAGTCGGCTGTGGGAGCGGCGGCCGGCCCACGACGACTTCGCCCGGGTACGGATCGGGCTCGGCCGGCAAAACGTGATGCGCGCCTTCACGCCGCCGACCACCAAACCGGTCGAGGACCTGGAGCCGCTGTCGTCGATCGCGCTGCGCCGGTTCGCCGAGGCGTATCGGACGGTGTCCGGTATCCCGATCTCGGTGAATCTGCGCAGTTTCACCAGCATTGAGTACGAGGGCGAGGTTGGACCGGCGGTCGCCCTGGCTCGTGCCATGGTGGCCCAGATGGTCACGCTGCACGCCCCGGACGAGTTGCGCGTCGCGGTCCTGGCCGCCGAGGTGCACCGCGGCCCATGGGAGTGGGTCAAGTGGCTGCCGCACAACGAGCATTCCGCCGAGACCGACGCGGCCGGTCCGGTCCGGCTCTTCGCCGGCGACCACGACGCCCTGATGGATCTGCTCGGCGCGGAGGTCACCGACCGTGGCGACCACGACCGGACAGCACGTCCCTCGTCGACGGAGCCGTTCGTGGTGATCGTCGCCCACCTCGCCGATTTGCCGGACAGCTCGCGGCTGCTCGGCACCGGACTGCGCAACGTCGTCCTGCTCGACCTCACCGGGACCATGCCGGGCGGGCCGAAGGTGCTGCGACTGACTGTGGACGGCGCGGAGGTGCGCTACCCGGCCGGGGAGGTCAGCGGTACGGCGGTGCGCGACGAACTGTCCGAGGCGCAGGCGGACACGCTCGCCCGGATCATCGCCCCGAAGCGGACCAGCGGCACCCTCGACATCGTCGACGAACCGTTGGAGAACAGCTTCGAGTTGACCACGCTGCTCGGCATCCGGGATGCGAACACCTTCGACGTCGCCGCGCTGTGGCGGGCCCGCCAGCCGCAACGCAACCGGCTGCAGGTGCCGATCGGTGTCACCGAGGACGGCGAGGTGATCGAGCTTGACCTCAAGGAGTCGGCGCAGGGCGGCATGGGGCCGCACGGCCTGCTCATCGGCGCCACCGGGTCGGGCAAGAGCGAGTTGCTGCGTACGCTGGTGGTCGCGCTCGCCGCGACGCACTCCTCGGAGATCCTCAACCTGGTGCTGGTGGACTTCAAGGGCGGCGCCACCTTCATCGGCATGGAGAACCTGCCGCACACCTCCGCCGTCATCACGAACCTCGCGGACGAACTTCCCCTCGTCGACCGGATGCAGGCTGCGCTCAACGGCGAGATGACCCGGCGCCAGGAGATGCTGCGGGCAAGCGGGTACGCCTCACTGTTCGACTACGAGAAGGCACGGGCATCCGGTGCCCACCTCGTGCCCTTCCCGACCCTGCTCATCGTCGTCGACGAGTTCTCCGAACTGCTGTCGAGCAAGGCAGAGTTCATGGACCTGTTCGTCTCCATCGGCCGACTGGGCCGCAGCCTCGGCGTCCATCTGCTACTCGCCTCGCAACGCCTCGACGAGGGACGGATCAACCGCGTCGAGGGACACCTGTCGTACCGGCTGGCACTGCGCACCTTCTCCTCGATGGAGTCGCGCGCGGTGATCGGTGTCGGGGCGGCGTACGAGCTGCCGCCCGAGCCGGGCAACGGCTACCTCAAGGTGGACACCACCAATCTCGTGCGCTTCAAGTCGGCCTACGTCTCCGGTCCGTACACCGGCACCGGGGCGGCCCGGGAAGCGGAACAGGATGTCCAGGTCGTGGCCGCCGAAGTGGTGCCGTTCACCACCCGGTACCTCCCGCTGCCCGCACCGGCGCAACGCGCGGAACCGGACGAGGTTGCGCAGGCCACGGCGGACGTACCGATTGACGCGGGCGCTCCCAGCCTGGTCGAGGTACTGCTGAAACGGCTCGCCGGAGCAGGCCCGCCGGCCCGGCAGATCTGGCTTCCGCCGCTGTCGACGGCGTCGACGCTCGACTCGCTGCTGCCCAGCGTCGTACCCCATCCGGTCTTCGGCATGTCCGTCGACGACCTCTCTATGCGTGCACGCCTCCGGGTGCCGGTCGGGGTGGTGGACAAGCCGCAGGACCAGCTTCGGGAGCTGCTCGTCGTGGACCTGTCCGCAGCGGATGGCCACGTCGGCATCGCCGGTGCCCCACAGAGCGGCAAATCAACTCTGCTGCGGACGCTGATGCTGGCGCTGGCGTTGACGAACACCCCGGTTGAGGTGCAGTTCTACGGTCTCGACTTCGGTGGCGGTGGCCTCACCTCGGTCGCCGGGCTGCCACACGTCGGATCGATCGCCACCCGGCTGGAGCGGGACCGGGTGGTGCGTACGCTGGAGGAGATCAGCCAGGTCATGGAGCGGCGCGAGGTCGAGTTCACCGAGCGTGGGCTGGACTCCATGACGTCGTACCTGGCGGCTCGGGGGCGGGGCGAGCTCCAGGACCCGTACGGCCACGTTTTTCTGGTCGTCGATGGCTGGTACACGATGAAGCAGGACTTTCCCGACCTGGAGAGCAAGTTCCAGGAGATCGCCTCCCGAGGTCTGTCGTTCGGGGTGCATGTCATCGTGACCACCACCCGATGGTCGGAGCTACGCACCTGGCTGCGCGACCTGCTGGGCACGAAGCTCGAACTGCGGCTGGCCGACTCGATGGAGTCGGAGTTCGGGTCCCGCAAGGCGGCGACGGTGCCGAACCAGCCCGGTCGCGGTCTCACCCCGGCCGGACTGCACTTCCTCGGCGCGCTGCCCCGGATCGACGGCCACGCCGCAACCGACGACCTGGCCGAGGCCACGAAGTCGGTCACCGAGGAAGCCGGCACCTTCTGGAACGGCCCGGCTGCCCCGCCGGTGCGCCTGCTGCCCACCCACCTGCTCGCGACCGAGCTGCCCGACCCGAGGCCCGAACTGCAGGTGTGCCTGGGTCTCGACGAACAACGCCTGGCTCCGGTGTGGCACGACTTCATGGTCACTCCGCACCTGCTGATCTTCGGCGACAACGAGACCGGCAAGACGAACCTGCTGCGCCTGATCCTGCGTGCGATTGGGCGGCGCTACACCCCCGAGCAGGCCAAGGTGGTGCTCGGTGACTCGCGCCGCGACCTGGACACCGCGATCGGCCAGAGCTACCAGGTCGGATCCAGCTTCACCGGCGACGGGCTGTTCGAGCTGGCGAGCAAGGCGTCGGTCTCGATCAACCGCCGGTTGCCCGGCGCAGACATCTCGTCCGATCGGATGCGCCGCCGGGACTGGTGGGAGGGTCCCGAGTTGTTCGTGGTCGTCGACGACTACGACCTGTTGACCCGTGGCACCGGCGTCGGCTCCACCTTGGATCCGTTGTTGCCGCTGCTGGCGCAGGGGGTCTACGTCGGCCTGCACGTGATCGTGGCCCGGAGCACGTCCGGCGCGATGCGGGCGATGGCGGATCCGGTCATCCGCCGCATGTGGGAGCTCGGCACCCCTGCGACGTTGTTCTCCTACCCCAAGGAGGAGGGCAGGTTTCTCGGCGAGGCGGCACCGCGACGCCTGCCGGCCGGACGCGCACAGCTGGTCACCCGCCGAGGTGTGCGGTTGATCCAGACCGGAAACGCGCTCGGGAAGGCGGACAGATGAGAGGACGACGCGGATGAACGCCGCTGTGCAGGCCGACAAGTGTCGTGTCACCGTGGTCGGACCCCAACGCCGGGTCGACCTGGCGGTTCCGGTGACCACCGCGGTCGCCGGTCTGCTGCCCGTTCTGGTCAGTCATGCCGTGCCGGCGCACCAGCAAAACGCTGCCAGCAGCAGCGGTTGGGTGCTCCAGCGGTTGGGTGAAGCGCCGTTCGAACTCAGCGGCACCCCGGAGACCCTGGAGTGGCTCAACGGCGAGGAAATCCACCTGCGCCGGGCCGAGGACCCCCTGCCCGAACTGGACTTCGACGACCTGGCCGAGGGTGTGGCGACGGTGGTCAACCGCCGGTCGGACCGCTGGCAGCCGGAGTACCGGCGGGTGCTGTTCCTGGTGCTCTCGGCGGTGGCGATGGTCGCCGTCGCGCTGGTGATCGTCGACCGTGGCCCGGTGCTGTCGCAGACCGTGTCCGCCGGCACGTTCGCCGCGGCGCTGCTGGCGGCGGCGCTGGTGGCCGGTCGTCGGCTGACCGACGGCGCCTTCGGACTGCTGTTCGGGTGCGGGTCAGCGTTCTTCGCCGCGGTGGCCGCGTCCAGTGCCCTTGACGGCGACCCGCAGGGCGTCGCCTTCACCGCACCGGCCGGGCTCGCCGCCGCCGCCGCGATCGTCGCGGTGACCGGCATCCTGCTGGTCAGCCAGCGAACGGTCACGCCGCGACTGCCATTCACGCCGCTGCTGTTGGCCGGCGTCTGCGCCGCGGTGGTCGCGGTGATCCTGCTGTCGCGCTCGCTCGCCGGGATGACCGCCCCGCGAGTCGCGGCGGTCGCCGCCGTAGTGCTCTTCGGCATGGTCGTGCTGGCACCCCGCGGCGCGGTGAAGTTCGCCCGGCTGCGCGGGCCGCAGCTACCCAAGACCGGCGCGGACATGCAGTTCGACATCGAGCCGGAAGACCCCGAACTGGTGCGGTCGCGTACCGCCGATGCGAACACCTACCTGGTCGCCGGACTCGGCGCGGCGGCGCTGCTGCTGCCGTTCCTGTTCGCCTTCACCATGCGTACGCCCGGCTGGTCGGGGTGGACGCTGGTTGCCGTGCTCTCCGCCGCGGTGCTGCTGCGGGCCCGGTCGTTTCTTGGGCTCTGGCAGCGGATCTCGTTGGTGACCGCCGGTACCGTGGGATGTCTGCTGGTGATCGCCCACCTCTCCGGCACGCTGTCGATGGGCGGTCGCTACCTGCTGGTGGCGGGTCTGGTCGGGCTGCTCGTGCCACTTGTCCTGGCGGCGATGCGTCCCTGGCCGCGGCGGATGCTTCCGTTCTGGGAGTACGCGGCCACGTTCTTCGACGTGGTCACCGCAGTGGCCGTGTTGCCGGTGCTTGCTCAGGTGCTCGGCCTGTACGGCTGGGCCCGCGGGCTGTTCGGGTAGGGCGACGTGCAGACCCAGCGAGATCATGTCCACGCCCACCAGTTCATGATGGGCCGGCTCAGCTCGGCCCTGGTCCTGGGCGACCCGGCCGGCGCCGAGGTGCCCGGCCGCCGGGCCCTCACCGGCCTGATCATCGGTGTCCTCATTGCCACGCTGGTGGTGGCCGGCTTCGGGGTTTACGGCTGGATCGTTCCCGGGGGCAGCAAGGCGTACCGGCAGCCGGGGCTGATCCTGGTGGAGAAGGAGAGCGGTAACCGCTACGTCTACTCCGACGGACTGCTGCACGCCGTGCCCGACCTGCCGGCGGCGCTGCTCCGGCAGGGCGCCAGCGCGAAGGTGAAGCTGGTCTCGCGGGCGTCGCTCGCCGGTGTGCCGCGTGGCCTGGCGCTCGGCATACCGGACGGGCCGCGCAGCGTCCCGGCACCCGAGTTGTTCGTCCACGGCCCGTGGCTGGCCTGCCTGCCCGACAACCCGGATGGCCGGAGGCTGGGCCTCGAACTCGATCCCCGCGCGCTGTTCACGCCGATCCCGCCGGAGCGGCTCAGCGTGGTACGCGACCAGTCCGGCACGATCCATCTGCTCACCAAGGGGTACCGGCATCGGGTGACGGACGACGCTGTGCTGGTCGCCCTCGGCGTGACCGAGGCCCGTGCGGCACTGGCGCCCGAGTCGTGGCTCAGTCAGATTCCGGCCGGTGTGGAGCTGGGTTCCGCGGTGGTTCCCGGAAGGGGACGTCCCGGCCCGTCTGTCGCCGGCCGGTCGTACGACATCGGGACCCTGTTCCGGCAGAGCGCGGGCACCGGCGGCGAGCAGTTCTTCGTGCTCCGAGCGGACGGCCTGGCGACGATGAGCCACACCGAGTTCCTGGTCGCCGAGGTCCGCAGCGGCGCCAAGCCGGTCACCCTGAACGGTGCGGACCTGCTGACCGCGCCCCGATCGGCGGACCGGTCGCTGCTCGACCGGCTGCCCGATCTGGCCGGCGCGGCGGAGCACCGGCTCGACGATCAGGTTCTCTGCCTGCGTCAGGCTCCCGTCTCGACGGACTCCGTGAGCAGCCTGCTGGTCGAGATGCCGCGTTCTGTGGCACCCATGGACAACGCCGGTCGTGGCACGGTGCGGGGCCCGGTCGGCGGTGGGATGGCGGTGGTCGGCGTGCCGACGGCGCGGGACGGCGACCCGCCGGTCTTTTTCGTCTCCTCGGCAGGGGTCGCCTTCCGGCTGAAGGATGCGGCGGCAGCGGCGGCGCTGAAGATCGATCAGGTGAGACCGGTCCCGTTCCCCCAGGAACTGCTGGCCGCACTGCGGCCGGGACCGACGCTGAGCCGCGAGGCCGTCACCGTCCTCGTAGAAGGGTAGGCCGACATGGCATCCGCGATCTGGCGCACCCGCCGCCGCAGTGACGACTCCGAGCGGATCGTACGGCACATGGTGGGCAACGCGATGGTCCTGCACGCCCCCGACGCCATCAGCCCGGAGGCGCAGTCGCTCGCCCTGTCGATCATCGAGGACGTCGAGAACGACGTGGTCGTCCTCGATCTCGGCGACGGTCTTGCCATCGACTCCTGGGAGTCCATGGCGAACGTCCTGCCCCGGCGCCGTCGCGGCATCCGCCTGATGGCCTGCGGACGGCAGCGCAGTTCCGCGGCGATGGCCGGGCAGTGGCTGTCGGAGCGGCTGAACCGTACCGTCATCGCACCCAACGGCGACCTGGTACGAGGCGCCGGCGGCGCGCTTCTGGTGCATTCGAGCTGGGACAGTGGCTGGGTGCGCTTCCGGCCAGGGCGCCCACCGAGCTGGGACGCCAAGCGCTATCCGACACCGGCCTGGGACCGAGCGGTCACCGACAACCGGGCGACGAGCGCCAACGGCGAGATCGAGCCCCTCCCGGGCGGCGTGTGGATCCACGACACCCGCCACCCGGAGACGGTCGACCGGCACCGGCAGCAGCTCATCGACGATCTGCCGTGCCACCCGGACACGATGACGGTGCTGCTGGGCTGCCCCGGCACTCCGCCGCTGTCGCTCGACGACGTGGTGCGGTTCTGGCGCGACCTCGATCCGGATGTGCGGGCCCGGGCCCGCTTCGTGCAGTACGGCGAGGTCCGGCTTCCCGAGGGCGAGCCGCTCGGGCAGGCCCTGGCCGACCTGTTCGGTGCCGCGGTGGTCTGCTACACCGGCGTGCCGGTCGGCACGCCGCGAGACTGGCAGATCCGCACGGTACTTCCGGACGGCACCCTGGGATGGCCGCCGTTCGCCATCGAGCTGGGATACACCCCGCGGGCACACGAGAACACCCGGGCCCACCGTCCGACGGTGCTCAGCCATCGGCCACCGCTGCGCTGGACGGAGGAGATCGACTCCCGCGTCTACTGGTACGCCGCGGACGCGGTGGTCGAGGTGGTCGAGGCGGGGCTCTGGGTGCGCGCAGTGGATGAGCCGGGCAATTCCGAACGGGTGCGCGCCACGCCGCTGAACACGCAGGGTGTGTCACTCATCTTCGACGACTCGGAGGCCAAGCGCGCCGACCGGATGCGGGAACTGGCCGAGGACCTCGCGGCACGGCTGCCGGAACGGCAGGGCGGGACGCTGGTCGCCGCGTCGGTGCTCAGCCCGGGTAACAAGCCGGCGGGCCGGGCGGGCGCGTTCCTCGACGCCACTGCGGTCGGCACCGAGAGCAGTGTCCGGGTGGAGGTTGCGGCAGCACCGGCCTTGCAGGTGCCGGCGCCGTCGGCCGTCGCGGCAGTGGCGGCGGTGGTCGAGTCGCCTGCGGTGGAGTCTCCTGCCGAGCGGACGGTTGCGCTGCGCCTGCCCACGGCATCCTTGCCGGTCGCCGAGCCCCAGCATGCCCGAGGCGTGGCCCCGATCGGTCGTGTTGATCAGCCAGCGTCGCCCCTACCGGCTGTGGTCGTGCCTCCCGTGCCTCCTGTGCCTCCCGTGCCGCCCCCGCCTCCCGTGCCGCGCGTGGTGCCGCCTGCGCCGCCCGTGCCGCCTCCGCCCGCTCTGGTCGTGCCTCCCGTGCCTCCCGTGCCACCAGCGCCTCCCGTGCCCGCGCCGGCTGCACCGGCTGTGCCGCCCGCACCGGCTGTGCCGCCCGCACCGGCTGTGCCGGCTGTGGTCGTCCCTCCCGCGCCGGCCGCCGAGCCGCTCGCGGCGGACCCGGCGCCGGCGGTGGCCCCACCGTCACTGCCGGCCGGCGTCGTCCTGCCGGTCGACGTCGAGACGACGGCGGAGATCCCCGCCCCAGCACCGGTACGGGCGGCCGAGCCGACGGAACCGCCAGCCGAAGCGGCATCCGAATCCGCCCCACCCGGCGCGACCGTCGACGCCGTTCGGGTGCAGCCCGTCCCGGCCGCATCGGCGGGCGCGCTGCTGCCGTCCCGGCCCCTGGACGAGGAACGCGCCTGGCTCCGCCGGACGCTGAGCCGGGAGTTCGATCACATGGCGTCCTCGGTGTCGCGGATCATCTCCGAGCACCCCGGTCTACAGTCCGGTGGAACCTCGCCGGGCGACCTGCTCGCCGACTCGGTCGCCGTGCGGTTGTACCTCACCCGTCGCGGTGAGCGCGTCGACGCGGCCCTGCGGACCGGCGCGGCCGGTCCGCACGTGCCGTTCGCCCGGTGCGTCGTTGCCGGCCTGTCGCGGCTTCCGTCGTTTCGCGGGACCACGGTGTTCCGCATCTCGCCCCACGAGCGGGAGTGGGAGCTCTACCGCGGTCGCAAGCTGGTCACGGACTGGTCATTCGTCAATGCGCTGACCCAGCCGCTCGAAGGCCAGGAGGGCGACACCGACCTGCTGATCTGGTCGATGACGGCCCGGCGTACGACGCTGTTCGAACCGGAGGGCGCGGAACGCAACGAGAACCGCGTGCTGTTCCTGCCGGGAACCAGCTTCAAGATTCTCGAGATGCGGACGCCCACCGACGGCGAACGCGGAGCGATCATGCTGCGCGAGATCGGCGCCAACGAGATCGACGCGAACGGCCGGGTCGACCAGAACAGTGCGTCGCTGGACACACTGGCGGGCACCGCTCTGCACCGCAGCCTGGAGCGCTGGTCGCAATCGCCGTCGCCGGCGCGGATCACCGCCGCGACCGGTGGCCGTTTCCGGGTACTGCCCGGCCTGGACAGAGAGGGTGCGGGTCGATGAGCCGACAGGTGCTGACGGTGGGTGGGGCACAGCCGGGCGGTTTCGCGACGATCGGTGCCGCCGTCGCCCGGGCCGAACCGGACGCGACGATCATCGTGCACCCCGGGCGGTACGCGGAACCGCTGGTGCTCGACAAGCGGGTGACGATCAGCGCGGGTCCGGGCGGCCCGGTCGAGGTGCACGTCGAAGAGGGCAGCGTGCTGGTCGTACGCGGCGGAGGCGCCCAGTTGCGGGGCGTGACGCTGGTCAGTGACGATCCGCAGTTGGCCGCCCTGGACGTCTACGCCGGCGAGGTGGCGCTCGACGACTGCCGGGTCGCCGGCGCGGCGTGGACTGCCCTGCTCGCCCGGATTGACGGCACCCTGGCCCTGCGCGGCTGCGACGTCCGAGCCCCGTCGGGCGCCGGGATCGTGGTGATCTCGCCAGGCGCCAGCACCGTCGAGGAC
Source organism: Micromonospora gifhornensis (assembly GCF_016863515.1). Lineage (GTDB taxonomy): Bacteria > Actinomycetota > Actinomycetes > Mycobacteriales > Micromonosporaceae > Micromonospora > Micromonospora gifhornensis. The sequence continues at coordinate 38,537 of NZ_BOPA01000036.1, read as the reverse complement.
ACCCTGGTGCACGACGTCGGTACCTCCGGTGTGGTGGTCAGCGAGCACGGGTCCCTGACCCTGCGGCGCTGCGTGGTCCGGGGCGCCAAGGCGAACGGGGTGTGTGCCAACGGCGAAGCCCGGCTCGTCATGGAGCAGTGCGAGGTGGTCGCCGCGGCCAAACCGGCGATCGTCGTCGAGCAACGTGCCGTCGCCCAGGTCCGGCACCTGACCGTCACCGACAGCGCCAACGTGGACCTGTTCCTCCGTGGCGAGATCGACGTGACGATAAGCGATTCCACCTTCAGTGGCGCCGCGGTGCAGTCGGCGCACATCACCGACGGTGCCGCCCCTCGCTTCGCCCGCTGCACGTTCAGCAGTGTCGGTCACACCGCGATCCACGTCGGCGGCCGGGCGCGGCCGGAGTTCACCGAGTGCACCGTCACCGACACCCTGGTCGGCGTACACGCCGAGAACGCCAGCCCGCACCTGCACGGCCTGGCGGTACGCGGCACGAGCGAGCACGTCGCCATCGTGGCCGGGGAGAGCGCGGTGACGCTGCGGGGCCTACGGGCAGATTCGACGGGCGGCATCGCGGTGCGCGACGGAGCCAGCGTCGACGGTGCCGACCTGGTCCTGGATGGTGTGGCCGCGCCAGTGCTGACGCTGGTGGACGGGTCCCGGGCCGTGCTGCGCGACGTGCGGGTGACCGCCACCGGTCCGGACGCGCTGACCGCTACCGGCAGCTCCCACCTGGACCTGCGGTCGGCGGTACTGACGGGCGCGGGCCTACGGGTGGACGACGCCACGTTGGACGTGACCGACACCGAGATCCGCGAGGCGGTGCGGGATGCGCTGCTGGTGCAGCAGGGGGCCACGGTCACCGCGACCCGGCTGCGGGTGCGGCGGGCCGGCGGCGACGGTGTCCGGTTGACCAGCGGTGGTCGCGGTGACTTCACCGACTGCGAGGTCCTCGACAGCGCCGTCACCGGATTCAACGTGGAGACCACCGAGCCGGTGTCACTGGTGCGATCGGTCGTCCGTAACAGCGGCAAGGACGACCTGCGCCGGGCGGAGGGATCCCAGCTGACGGTGAAGTCGCTGAGCAGCGGCGCCCAGCCGGACGGCCCGGTGCCGGATCAGGCCGTCCGGCACGACACCGAGGCGCAGCCGCCGGACGACCAGGGATCCGAGGAGCTGAGCGGTCCACTGGGGGAACTCAATGCGCTGATCGGGCTGCGGGACGTCAAGAAAGAGGTCACCGCGCTGATCAACCTGATGAAGATGGCGCAGGTGCGGCAGCAGCGGGGTCTGCCGATGCCGCCGATGAGCCGGCACCTGGTCTTCGCCGGGCCACCGGGCACCGGTAAGACTACGGTCGCCCGCCTGTACGGCTCGGTCCTCGCCGAGCTCGGCATCCTGTCGAAGGGGCACATGGTCGAGGCGGCGCGCGCCGATCTGGTGGGGCAGTACATCGGATCGACCGCGATCAAGACGACCGAACTGGTCACCAAGGCCCTCGGGGGTGTGCTGTTCATCGATGAGGCGTACACCCTCTCGGCCGGCTCCGGCGGCTCCGGTCCGGACTTCGGCCAGGAGGCCATCGACGCGCTGATGAAGATGATGGAGGACCATCGGGACGAACTGGTGGTCATCGTCGCCGGTTACTCGGAGCTGATGGAGCAGTTCCTTGCCTCCAACCCCGGTCTGGCGTCCCGCTTCACGCGCACCGTCGAGTTTCCGAACTATTCCGTCGACGAACTGGTCACCATCACCTCGAACCTCTGCGGGAAGCACTACTACGAGCTGACCGACGACGCGGTGCGGGCACTCACGACGTACTTCGCGCGCATCCCGAAGAACGCGACGTTCGGCAACGGCCGGGTGGCCCGCAAACTCTTCGAAGCGATGATCAACAACCAGGCCTCTCGCCTCGCCGCCGAGCCGCCGTCCACGGAGACCCACCTTAACCGGCTCACTGCCGCCGACATCGCGCCGGAGCTGGCATCCCTCGCGGAGCTGCCGGTGGAGCAGACGACACAGCCGGACGTGGCCACCAACCCGCGCGAAGCCGTGGCGGCCTCTCGCACCTGGGCGCGCGTCGCCACCCTGGTCGGTGCGTCGTCCGTCCGCGAGGCACTCGGACAGACCGTGATGGAACTGGGTGGACTGCACGCCCGCCGACGGGCGTACGGCCGGTCCGCAAACATCGTCATCGCCGGACAGCCCGGCACCGGGCGACGCGAGTTCGCCCGGCTGTACGCGATGCTCCTGTCGGAACTGAACCTGGTTCCGATCGGTCAGCAGGTACGCATGTCCACCCGGGAGCAGCTCGCGCCGCAGTGGGCCGGGCAGGCCGACGACCTGATTCACACGGCGCTGCAGGAGGCGGCCGGTGGAGTCCTGATCGTCGAGGTCACGGGCGAGGATCAGGCCATTGAGGTGCTCGGCGCGCTCGTCGAGCAGGTCCGGGCCGATCCGAGCGGGCCCGTCGTCGTCCTGGTCGGCGAGCCCACCGAGCTGGCCGTGTTGCGTGCCTCGATGCCGGGCATCGCGGAGACATTCGGTCGGGAATGGACCGTACCGGCCTACTCCGCACCGGAGCTCGGCGAGATCGCGGTGCGGCACCTGCTGCGTCGCGGGCACATCGTCCCCGACGACGTGCGGGCCGCCATCGTCGAGCTGGCCGCGAACCTGCCCGAGCAGACGGTCCACGCGGCCCACCGGTTCTCACACGCCCTGACCCGTACGGCCGCATCGCGGACGCTGGCCCTCGCCGACCTCACCGGAACCGCCCCGGTGTCGACGTTCGGTGGCCTGTCGGCAGTCGGCTGAGCAGAAGTAAGGAGCACGAAATGCAACCTGCACTCGATCCGAACACGGCAGAGATCGAGAAGCGGCTGGCTGCCGCTACCGCCACCGGCCGCTCCGCCGACGGCATGGTCACCATCGTGGTGGGCGGACTCGGCAACGTCCGCGCCGTCCGCGTCGACCCGCGTGTGCTGCACCTCGACGAGGTGGCGCCCCTGGAGACGGCCGTCGCGGAGGCGCTACGCGCCGCGTTCGAATCCGGCCGCCGGCTGGTCACCGACGTCCTCGTGGCGATGGCGGCCGAGAATTCGTCCCCGCCCGGGGACTCAGGACAGCAGGCGGGCCAGGGCGCGGTGTTCGGCGACCGGGTCTGACTCGGGGAGCAGATAACCGCGCACGCGGATGTGCGCTAGCAACTCGTCGTCTGGGCTCAATGCATAGGTACGCAGGAAGTACCCGACCGCGTCGGTCCAGATCCACCACCCGTCGGTGCGGAAGCTCAACGGCACCACCAAACCTGCGCCCTCGTCGAAGGGGTCGCTCTCACGCGCTTCGGTGTGGAGCAATATGGTGCCGCCGTCCAGGTAGTCCAGCACGCGCTGCATCTCCTCGCCGTCGGAGAGCGCCGGACGGTCGGCCGAGAACTGCCCGCCGGTCGCGGGATGGTAGGCGTCGTAGACGCGGGCGACTGAGACCGGATGGGCATCGGCCGCGGCCCAGAGCAGCGCCGAGCAGCTACGGGCCAGTTGGTGATAGCGGGGTAGGACCGACCGGTGGTGAAAAGCCTCCACCTGAGGATGCTCCACTCCACTGTCGGCGAGGGCGCGCTGCACCTGCGCACAGGCGGCCGGTAGGTCGTGGGGGTCGGCCGCGACCAGCAGCAGATAGACCCGGACCGGTCGATCCTGAGCTGTAGGCTCCCGACGCCAGGCCCGCCAGAGGGCATCCCCGCCAGGGACTCCGCGCGCAGCGGCGACGGCAGCCTGATCCGCTGAGTCCAATGGGTCCGCATCTGCGGTCAGATCGAGCAGCAGCGGGGTGTTGCCTGCCGAATCGGCAATCGTCGGTGCGAACTCGAGATCCGGTGGCAGCGTGATGGACTCGGGCGAGACGACAACGGGCCACTCGGCGGTCCGTCCACCGGGCACGAGCGCGGCCAACAACTGGAGGTCGGTCTCGGTTATCGGTATTTGATGATCGACACCGGTGGTCACGACCGCACCGGCCGCCTCGGCAAGCCGTTGCTCGGCGAGGTGATCGCGCGCGGTGGTGAGGGCCGCGTCCGGTACCTGACCCGCCATGCGAAGCAACAGTTCGTGTAACGCCAGCATCAGGTCGCCGGCACCCTCGGTCACGATGATCTGCTCCGCTCGTCACTGGTGGCAATGGGACTATGCCCCCTACCCCCGGTGACGAATTGCGGGGCTGCCGGGTTCGACGTCGCGCGCTGCGAAATGTATGACCTGCGTCACATCGCGGCCGTCGCATCGATACTGCTTGACGTACTCGCGGTCAAGTTCGTGACCGGGGTGTCGGCTGAATACCGGAGGAGATGTCACCGTCACCGACGGTACCGTTTCCTGGGCTGGTTTGTCGGTGCGGCCGGTTCGTGCTTGAACGGATAGCGGCGGTAGTAGGTTCACCGCCTGAGCGGTGTAACTTCTCACGACGATCAACATTCGTGAAATCTGGTCGCCGACCCGCCCCGCCACTACGCTGCTTGGAGCAAGTTCACCGCAGTCGCATGCGGTGAACGGTTCTTTGCTAGGGGGGCTCGTGAGCATTTCCATTCCCGCGATCGATGTACAGACCGGTGGTCTGCACGTGGCGGCTGGCGGGGGCATTCCCAGGTGATTTTCCGGCGACCTCTACACACTGCGTCTTCAAGAACCCGGACCGGCGGCTCCATCGGTATCGTGGAGGCGAGTGTGCCGCCGTGTGGAGGGGACTACCGGCGATATCGTTCACATTCCGCGTATGGTTCGCCACGTATGCAGGTCGACACTTGGCGCCCGGGACGTTTTGACGAGCGCATGTTGGGCCTGTTCCACAAGTATGGCGTGGAGGCGGTGTAGTTCGGAATGCGTTCGGCATGGGCGGCCGGTCCGAATAAACGGCTGCCATGCCGCGTGTCGCTGGTTGGAGTGCGAAGGATCGTCCATCGGCGACGACCGAGATCAGGACGCGCCAATGTCACCCCGCCGAGGTCAACTCTTCATCGAGGGGCGGAAGGTCGACGACGGACGGCTGGCGGAGAAAGCTGCGCCAGACGGCAGCAGCATTGTCGACGAGCTTGCGTTCGCTGAGATCCATCAAACCGGTCAGGCTGGTCACCTCGGCAGCCACGGCGCCGTCGGAGCGTCGGGCGATTGATTGAATTACCTTGATGGTCTTCGACGACGGGAATTCGAACCGCGATTCGACATCGATTTCGTCGCCGAGCACGAGCTCGCGGAGGTAAGTGATGGAGACGTTCAGTTCCACCGGGCTGAAGCCCGCTCCGGAAAGTTTCCTGACCGAAAGCCCTGCCTGCGCGACTGCGATCCAGCGGGCGTGTTGGGCGTAGTTGAGGTATCGGGCGCTCTGCACGTGACCGTTCGCATCGATGTCGTCGCTACGGATGATGATGTGTGTCGAGTGCGGCATTGTGTCTCCGTCGTCAGGGGTATTGAGGTGTCCTCTGACCTGTACCAACGCGTGGGAGGCGTCTGGGTTCAGTGGCCGCCCTGGCCGACCTTGTGGCGTCGACACGCTCCGTCGACCAGGGCCTCGAGCCGCGCGACAGAGGTGCATCAGTTGAATGACCTATCTTCTCGGTCCGCGCCAGGACCGGTGAGGTGATGATGTGCGGCAATCGACGGCACCGGCATGGTGGGCAGAGTCGGACCGGTCCCGTACCTCTGTGGAGCCGGTGCCGGGACGCCTTCCGCCACAGAGATGAATGACTGATTCAGGGGTCGAACGCCAGTGAGAAGGTGGGCTACCAGGACGCATCGGTGGGAGCGCGTCGGGCGGGACTCGTCGTCCGCACACCCCGGCGAAGCGGCACCGCCATGACAGCCCTGTCCGCCGAAACCATCGGCCGGCATCGAGTGAAGGATCTGCTGTGAGCGCTGAACTGAAAGTTCTGTCTGTCGGTTACGCGGGTGAAAGGGTCGCGGGGACCGTCGTGCTGGTGCGTGACGGGGATTTCATCGCTGTGATCGATCCGGGCATGGTGGCCGACCGGGCCCTGATACTCGATCCGCTCGTCGACGAAGGGCTGGACGCCGACGACGTGACGGATGTCCTGTTCAGTCACCACCATCCGGACCACACCATCAACGCGGCGCTGTTCCCGAACGCCCGTGTCCACGACTTCCAGGCCACCTATCACCGGGATCTGTGGGTGCCCCGCCAGTTCGACGAGAAGTCCGGCCACAGCCGGCTCGCTCCTTCGGTACGAATGGTGCGGACACCCGGACATACCACGCAGGACGTCACGACTTTCGTGGAAACCGGGGACGGTCTGGTGGCGTGCACGCATCTGTGGTGGTCGGATGCCGGACCCGCGGACGATCCGTTTGCCGCCGACCGCGACGTGCTGCGCCGGTCACGGGAAAGGGTGCTCGCACTGGAACCACGACTCATCGTGCCGGGGCACGGAGCGCCCTTCACCCCCGGCACGGCGACACCGGTCTAGGGCCGGTGTCGAAGTCCCTGGTCGGCCAGCGGCACGCGACGACCGTCACAGCCGAAGTCGGTGGGTCAGGGTTACCTCGACCAGCGCGTTGCCGACTTCGACAAGCACAGCGACGACTTGTGCCTGGAGCGTCAGGTGCACCCGACGAGACGCACGCGCATCGGTCAGGAACGACGAGATGGACCGGCCCCGGAACGGGAACGAAGACGATGCCGCGGGCAGGTCGCAGCCGATCAGACGATCCTGACATATGTGCAGGATCCACGGCAGAAAGGTGTATCCGTGATTAACGACGCTGACAGGTCCCCGCCCTTGCTGTTCGAGGTCCTCGGCCCCATCCGGGTGCGGCGCAACGGCCAGGAACTTGACCTGGGCCCCCGTCAGCAGCGGTTGATCCTGGCTCTGCTGCTTGCTCGTGGAGGTGAGCCCGTCGGCACCGCGGACGTGATCTCGATGCTGTGGGGCAGCCAGCCGCCGGCGAGCGCTGTCAACATCGTCCATCGCTATGTGGGTAACCTGCGTCGCCTCTTCGAGCCGCACATCGGGCCTCGGGTGCGGGGGCGGTGGCTCTGTTCCGACGCATCCGGATACCGCATCCACGTGGACGAGAAGAACCTCGATCTGCTCTCTTTCCGCAGGCTGGGACTGGAGGCACGCGCGGCGATCGGCGCCGGACGACCGGACGCGGCGTTGACCGCGTACTCCCAGGCCCTGGACATGTGGCGGGGCCCGTGCGCAGGAGCCCCGGACCTGTTGGCGGAGCGGTTCGACGCCTTCAGCGCCGTCGACCAGGAGTGCGTCGGGCATGCCATCGACGCGGTGGACCTGTCGCTGCGCCTGGGGTCCGGTCACGCCATGCTTTACCCGCTGCGGCGCATGGCGACGCATCACCTCTATGACGAGCGGCTCCAAGCCAGGCTCATGATGGTGCTGTCTGCCGTCGGTCAGCAGGCGGAGGCGATCGCCCGCTTTCACATGCTCCGTCGAAAGCTCCGGGACGAACTCGGCGTCGACCCTGGCCCCGAACTTCACTTGGCGTATCGCCAACTTCTTCAGCACTCCAGCGCGCCGCAGGAGACCGAGCAGCGCCAACAGATAACCGGTACGGCACAGCAGAGACCAGACACCTGCCACGCCGTGTCTCAAGCGAGCGAATCGCCCGACCGCAATCTGCAATCACATTATGACGGCGTGACTCATACCGCGTCGATCACCGTTAGTGCCGACGACATCGGCACCAACGGAAATGTTCGCAGCTCGAAATACCTCGATTATTCGATCCATGCCCGGTGGGCGGCGCTCGCCGATGCCGGGCTGTCCATCAAAGAACTGGCAGCGGCCGGCCTCGGGCCGGTGGAACTGGACGTATCGATCAAATACCTGCGCGAGCTGGTTCTCGGCGACGAGGTGGATGTCGTGACCCGGTTCGAGTACCCGTCTCCGAAGATCGTTCGGCTCGTCCAGTCACTGTTCAGACGGTCCGACGGAGCGTTGGCTGCCGTGGTGACCAGCGTGACGGGGCTGATGGACATCGCGCAACGGCGACTGGTCGACGACGCGGCCGCGGCCTGGGCGGTCTTCCTGCGTGATGTCGCGGTTGTCGACCTCGCGGAGAGCTCCGACAGCGACCAGTCGCAGCGTGGCGCTCAGAGGTAGTGCGGGCTCACCTCTGCCGGCTGTCGTCCGACGGATCAGACCGCGGCGGCAGCCCGCAGAATGATGCCGGCGACCGCCTGCGGCCGTGACGCCGGGAGAGGGTGTGCGGCGCCCGGGAGCTCCACGGATTCCTGGGCACTGGCCCGATCAGCCATGAAACGGGACGCCTCGACCGGAATGACCGGGTCGCGCCGGCTGTAGATGAACCAGGACGGGATGAACCGCCAGGCCGGCTCGCCGCAGGGCTCGCCGTGTGCGGCGCCGCTGGCCGGGTTCACCTGGATCGCCTGGTCGAGCAGGGTGCCAGGGAACCTCCCGGTCAGGTCCGGCCCGCTCTCGCCCTTGTCCGGCGCGATCGACGCGACATAGACGAGCGCCTTGACGTTGTCGTGGTCGGTGGCGGCGTCTGTGGCAACCACACCGCCGTACGCGTGGCCGGCGAGCACGATCGGCCCGCTGATGCTCGCCAGCACCGACGACAGGTACGCGGCGTCCCCGGGGAGGTTGCGCAGTGGATTGGCGACCTCGATCACCCGATGTCCCGCTCGGCGCAGCCGCCTGGTCACATGCTGCCAACGGGTGGCATCGGTGCACGCGCCCTGTACCAGGACAACCGTTGGGTTCATCCGTCGATCACCGGCGGAATGTCTCGGTGCCGTCGAGCGCCTCTCGAAGGAATTTCATGGCGTAGTGCGCGCGTGATTTGACGGTGCCGACGGGAACGCCGAGCCGTGCTGCGGCCTGCTCGAGGGAGTTCCCCTTCACGTGCAACTCGACGAGAACGGACCGGTGCGCGGGACTCAGCCCGGCGATGGCCTGCTGCAACGTCAACTTGGCGATCACGGTCTCCGCAGCTTCGCTTCCGACACCGACGGGTTCGGTGTCGACCAGGCTGATCTCCGCCGGTCGCGACTGCCGCTTGCGGTACGCGTCGATGGCCAGTCGTCGGGCCACGGTGAACAGCCAGCGGCGCTGAGACTCGGGTTCGATCGGCACCGCGTCGAGGCTGCGCCAGGCGCGCAGCATCGTTTCCTGCACCAGATCCTCGGCGGTGTGGGCGGAGTCCGACGACACCAGACTCCGCAGGAAACGCAGCAGTGCGCGGCCATTGTTGCGGTGGATTTCCTGAAGGCAGACCTCGGATTCGGGCAGTTCTGCGCTCCTGGGCGCAGTGGCGATGGTCATGGCTTATCCCCCCAGTAATTTCAGCAGATCGGGTGGCAAGCCTATGAGGGGTGAGTGAAAGACGACTTTATTGCTTGTTACTTCGTTGTGAGTGATGGGGCTCACGAAGCTTCTGTCGCTTATTCAACACTCGGTGAATAGCCAATATCCAAACGGAGTCGAGGGTTTTGGACGCCCTGCCCAAAGGGCATCACGTTCTGTTCGACGAGGGCTCACCGGGAACGTTCATCCGGCCGGCGAGCGACGGCGGCGACGGCAGCTTCGGCTGCGGTGGGCTGACGGGTGAACTCACCGCGGCTCACTACGTCGGCATCGGTATGGAGCCTCAGACCCCGCAAGCACCGATGCAGGAGGAGCCCTTCCTGGGCTTCTTCCGCGGTGACGTGCACCGCGAACTGGCCAGTCACCGGGAGCAACGGCCGGTGACGCCGCTGCGTCTGCCCGACGGGGGGACCGGCTGGCTCCTGACCCGCCACGACGACGTGCGCAAGGCGTTGGCCGATCCTCGGCTCGTCAAGGACGGTCAGCTCTCCCCGCTCGGACTACGGCCGCAGTTGCCGCCCGACATCTACGCCGCCACCGCGCAGAACATGCTCACCGTCGACCCCCCGGACCACACGCGCCTGCGTCGGCTGATCCAGGGTGCCTTCACCGCGCGGCGGATCGGACGTCTCGTGCCCGCCATCACCGCCACCGCCGATCATCTGATCGACGAGCTGAGCACCCCGGGCTCGCACGATCTCATCTCGAAGTTCGCGTTTCCGCTCCCGATCACGGTCATCTGCGAGCTACTCGGTGTCCCTGCCGACGACCGTGGCAGCTTCATGGAGGCGGCGAGCATCATCGCCTCGGGCCCGAACCGGATCCGCGAGCTGCCCGGCGCCATGATCGGAATGATCGGTTACATCCGCGACCTTGTCGGCAACAAACGCCGGCATCCCGGGGACGATCTGATCTCCGCCATGATCGCCATGCGTGACAGCGGTGAGCAGCTCACCGAGGACGAACTCGTCTCGACGGTGTACCTGCTGCTGCTCGCCGGCTACGACACGACGGGGAACCTCATCGGCAACGGCGCCTGGCTGCTGCTGGACGACCCCACGCGGTGGAGCCAGATCCGCGCCGACCCGGACCAGTTGCCCCAGGTCATCGAAGAGGTGCTGCGCTACGAGAGCCCGGTGCAGCTGGGGACCCATCGGAAGGCCACCGAGGACGTCACGTACGGCGATCAGGTCATCCCGGCCGGATCGACGGTGTTGCTCTCCATCCTGGCCGCGCACCGCGATGCCGGTCAGTACACCGATCCCGACGCCTTCGACATGGGCCGCGCGTGGAGCCCGCACCTCGCCTTCGGGCACGGCATCCACCACTGTCTCGGGGCTCCGCTGGCCCGCCTGGAGGCACGAATCGCCTTCACCAGGCTGGCGGCGCGGCTCCCCGGGCTGCGACTGGCCGAGGGATTCACCCCCCGCTGGCGGGCCAGCGCGCTGATGCACGGGCTCGAGGAACTCCCCGTGACAACGAGCTGAGGATTCGAATGCGCACCCTCGTCGTCATCGCTGCCGCCTGGATTCTGCGCGGCGTCGGCCTCCTCTACTGGCACGTCGTCGTCAAGCACCGCCGTCGACGGGTGTCCGGCTCGGAATCGGGGGCGTCACCGGCCGAGCAGAGCGTCCGCCGCTGACGCGTCGGATCGTCGACCGTCCCGGTCCTGGCCGGGCGGGCAGACACCGACCCGCGACGTGGCGGTCGACGGTGGTCTCGGTGTCCTCGACCAGCGGTCGACTGCGGGAGGCGGAACGCGGGAGATCCGGATACATCCCCTGAAGTGCCCGCAGGGCGTAGTAGGCCCGCGTCTTGACGGTGTCCGTCGACAGGCCGAGGGCGTCGGCGGCGTCCGCCAGCGAATAGCCGCGCAGGTAGAGGAGTTCGATCACGACACGATGCTTGGGTATCAGCCGGCGCACGCCCTCGGCCACCACCATGGCGTCGACCACCTGCTCGGCGTGGTCGTGCAAGGCCGTGACGTCGGACGGTTCCGTGCCGGCCCGTCGGGTGCCGGCCGACCCGGCACGCGGGCGGGCAGCGACGATGTCCTGCACCACGGTGAGTAGCCAGGTTCGGGTGGAGTCCCGACGCGCGGACAGGTGGTGCGCGTGACGCCAGGCGTGGATCAGAGTCTCCTGCACGACGTCCTCGGCGTCCGCGCGGTTCCCGGTGACCTGCACGGCGTACGCCAGCATCGCCCGGCCGTGCTCCTGCCAGATCTGCCTGACCAGCGCCTCGTGCGGCGCCGCCCGCTGGTCATCCGACCGTCTCATCGATGCCCTCTCTCTGCTGCCGCACGCGGCTATCGCCGCCGACCAGGGCCGGACGCCGGACCTGCCCGAGTGGCCGTACCCCCGACGGCAGCACCCCGTACCGGGCCTGGAATGCCCGGGTGAAATGAGCCTGCCTGCCGAAGCACCATCGGGCCGCCACCCGCGCGATACTGAGGTGACTCAGCAACGGGTCGGCCAGGTCGCGGCGGGCCGATTCGAGACGGCGCGGACGGATGTACTCCGTGACGGTGTACGGCTTGTGTTCGAAGAGCCGGTGCAGGGTACGCGGAGCCATCCGGTGTGCGGCGGCGACCCGATCGTGGCTCAGGGTGGAGTCGGTGAGGTGCCGTCCCACATACTCCAGGACCCGGATCCGTTGAGATTCCGCCACCGCCTCGCCGTCGAGCGGCGGCGATTCCAGCGGCTGCGACATCCCCAACGCCCCGGCGACGAGGTGAAGCCCCGCCTCACCGAGCCGGGTGGCCGAGGCGCCGATCGAGGCGCGCTGGCCCGTCACCGAGGCGACGAAGCTCGCCAACACCGCACCCGGCCCTGCAAGAAGTGATTGGGCCTGCTGCCTGGCCTGCCGTACGACAGTGTCCGGCAGATACAGGGCGTCCCGCGCGAACGTGAGCACCACACCGGTCCATTGCCCGGCCAGCAGCAGGTCGTAGGGCCGACCGGCGTCGTACAGGGCCATCTGCCCCGGCTCGACGGGCACCAGCCGGCCGTCCTGGCCGACCGTGGCCGCGCCCGCCAGCTGAATGAGCAGCGCCAGCCGATCGAACGGTTCGCGTCGCACCGCTTGCGGGGTACGGCGCAGGACCTGCGGACCTGCGCTGATGTCGTACGCGGTGAGCGGGCCGAGTGCCGTGCCACAGATCGTGCCGGTCGGCTCGCCTGCGTCGTCGGCCGCGAGACCACCGAACTCCGCACTCAACGACTGGCGCCACAACTCAGCGTCAAAGGCAGTCACACCCTTACCGACGTGCCGGAACGCGGAAGTTCAGGCGGAACAGGTCTGCGCTCGCGGGCAGCGCCGTTGACTACTCCTACGAAACGGTCCCGCAGCCCGGCACGGGTGCAACCGCCCACCACCGGCCGCGCGGACACACCCTCGGCGGCTCCAGCAGCATCAACGCGATGGTGTTCCTCCGCGGCCACGCCGCCGACTTCAACGCCTGGACCGAGATGGGGTGCACCGGCTGGGACTACGCCTCGGTGCTGCCGTACTTCCGCTGGATGGAGACGATCGAGGGAGCCGACCCGTTCTTCCGCGGTGACGGAGGACCGATGCGCCCCGCCGTCCCGACCGATCCCAATCCGCTGTCGGAGGCGCTCGTGGACGCGGCCGTCGCGGCCGGCTTCGCCCGGACCGGCGACTTCAACGGCGCGTTCGCCGAGGGGGTGGGCTGGCACGAGTTGGCCGTCGTCGACGGACGGCGGCAGAGCGCCGCCGACGCCTATCTGCACCCGATCATCGCTCGGCGGCCGAACCTGACCGTGCTCACCGGGGCGCGCGCACACCGGCTGATCCTCAAGCAAGGACGGTGTGTGGGTGTCGCCTTCACCCGCGACGGGCACACCACCTCTGCGTACGCCGACTACGAGGTGGTCGTGAGCGCCGGAGCGGTCGACTCGCCGCGGCTGCTGATGCTCTCCGGCATCGGGGACGCCTCGGAACTCGAACACCTGGGCCTCCCGGTGGTCCAGGACGTGCCGGGCGTCGGCCGGAACCTCCACGATCATCCAGTGGTGAGCGTGGTCTACGAGGCGACGAAGCCGATTCCGTCCGGGTGGTACAACCAGGCCGAGGCGTCGATGCTGTGGCGCAGCGACCCGCGGATGCCCGGCCCCGACATGCGGTTGGTCTTCCTGCACGTGCCGTCGCACCGGCCCACCTTGCACGCCCTGGCGAACAGCTTCACCTTCGCCGTCTCGACGGTGCCGCAGGCACGGGGCACCGTACGCCTGGTCTCCGATGATCCGTCGGCCCCTCCGATGATCGACCCGAACTACCTCGCAGTCGAGGCCGACGTCCGGCGGCTCGTCGACGGGATCGAGGTGGCCCGCACGGTCGCCGCCGCCGAACCGTTCGCCGTCTGGCGCGGCGGTGAGGTGCTGCCCGGCGCCGACGTTCGTCACCCTGCGGCGCGACGCGAGTACCTGCGGTGGGGCGTGGGGCCCGCTCATCACCCGGTGGGCACCTGCGCGATGGGCACCGGCCCCGATGCGGTGGTCGCACCTGACCTGCGGGTGCACGGCCTGGACGGGCTGCGTGTCGCCGATGCCTCGGTCATGCCACGGATCGTCAGCGTCGGCCCGAACCCGGCGACGATGATGATCGGGGAGAAGGCCGCCGACCTGATCCGCACCACGTACTTCTAGGGATTTTCCGAGCCGGGTCCGTCGGCAGTGAACCGGCGGCCTGGCGATGCGTCGTCGACAGTGACGTGGTCCCGCAGCACAGATATGTCCATAAGGGACTAATGCCGCTAAGGTGTCACCGAACTTGATTCGGGTCTCAGCGGACAGGAGACAGGATACCATGCCGACCTGGTACGAACTGCGCGAACACGCACGCACCAAGTACACGTTGGAAGATCTGGAGGACGACTGGTTCTCGCTGATCTGGACGTACGAGTCGGACCGGACCCAGAAGATCACCGTGCGCCGTTACGAGGCGTACGAGCGGGAGTGGATCGAGTTCCGCAGCTACGTCTGCGGGGGAAAGGACATGAAGCCGCGAGTCGCGCTGCGCAAGAACGACGACCTCGATCTCGGTGCGCTCGCGCTCGACGACGAGGGGGACTACGCCCTCATCCACAACGCGCTGCTCGCCACGCTCGACCCGGACGAGTTCGCCATCCCGTTGCAGGTGATCGCTGCCACGGCCGACGAACTGGAGCACCAGCTGACCGCCGGGGACGAGTTCTGATGGCCGAGCGTGCCGACGAGGTGTTCCTGCCGCCCGGCTGGGAGAACGTCCGCAGTGGCCCGAAGCGCTGGACCGACGATGGCCGCACCGACGACCCGGCGGCCCGGGTGGTGCACACCCCGACGGGCACCGGTCCGGGCGAGGGGAAGTCTTTCCTGTTCCTGTTCGGCTTCAAGACCGGCAGCGGGCAGGACCGGGCGATGCTGGCCGAGGAACTCGCCCAGATCGACGACGACATCGAGACCCTGCGCGCCGCCGGATACACGGTGGTCGTCGACACCCAGGCCACCGGGGACGACCTGCGGGAGGCGGTCGCGGGCAAGGGCGCCGGCGTCGAGGACCTCGTCCCGGCCGGCATCTACTGGAGTTCCCACGGCGGTGACGACGGCAGCCTGGAGTGCTGCGACGGGGCGAGGATCTCGCCCGACGGCATCGACCCGGGCACCGTCTCACCCGGGCTGCGACTGGTGGTCCTCGGCGCCTGCTACGTCGGCGCCTATGCGCCGGCCTGGCGTACCGCGCTGGGTGGACACCCGCTGATCGCCGGATGGGGTCGTCCGGTGACCATCGAACGCGCGGTGCAGTTCCTGGACGCGGAGCGGAAGAACGACATCGGCCTGGACGACCTGATCGAGCGCTGGCTGATGACCGACGACCCGATCCCGGCGCCGGTCGTGACGACCGGGCTGTCGCCGGCCGCCGTGACCGGCGGGCGCAGCGGCCCGCTGAGACGACGGATCCCCACGATCGCCGCGCAGCTGGGCGCTCAGTGGGAGGAGTACGACACCCACTTCGAGCTGACCGTCCCGCTGCCGGAGGACCGCAGCCACCTGGTGCGGATCTTCGCCGTCGAGGGCGCCGAGCCGTTCATCGAGGGTGTGCAACTCTGCGGGATGGAGGCCGAAGTCGGGCCGCTGTCGATGCTGACCACCCCGGAGCAGTTGCTCGCCGGGTCGGCCCGGCCCGGCTACGGCCGCATCGCGCTGATCAGCGCGGACACGGGAGTTCCGCAGGTTGTCGCGCAGTCGTTCACTCCGCTGGCCGGGGCGTCGAACCAACAACTGGCGGCGCACTGCTATCACCTCGCGGTGAGCGCGGACACCCTGGAACACCGCATCTTCGGCAGCGACTGCTGAGCCGTACCGGTCGGGGTGCGACCGACGGCAGGTCGGGTCACCCGAGTCAGGGCAGCGGGACGACGTAGGAGTCGACGCGGGCGATGAGCCCGTCGCGGAACGTGAACAGGTCGTTGAAGGCGAACCGGAACGGCCCGTGGTCGACGCTGGTCCCGCGGCCCTCACCGGTGGTGATGACGACCGGGCCGTCCTCGTGGATGCGTTCGATGTCGAGCTCGGGACTGCCGGTGAAGGCCGGATTCTCGATCTCGGCGTCGAACTCCGCCTTGCCGTGGGTAATCCGGTGGCCGTGGATGACCCACTGGACGTCGTCGGTGAGGGTCGCGAGGATGCGCTGGTGATCGCTCGTCCGGAAGCCTTCGAAGTACTCCGCGACGAGGTGGCGTTGGATCTGCTGGCTCATTGTCTTCTCTCTGACGGTGTGGCGTCGCGTCACGCCAGGTGTGCGGCGAGGGCGTCGAGGATCGCGGCGAGCCCGTCGGCCGCCTGGGTGGTCTGCAACTCGGGTGGCAGTCGACGTTGGTGGACGGTGAGATCCGTGCCGCCGTCGGCAGGGCGGAGGCTCATGGTGGTGCGCAGGCCGGTGACTGGCTCGTCGAAGACGAGTTCGTGTGGTGCGGCGACGCACACGTAGACGAACCGGAGCCGGCGGGTCGTGCCGTCCGGAGCACGGGTGTCGAGTGCGAACTCCCCGCCGGGGCGCAGGTCGAGGGTCACCGAATCGGGCGGCACGGTGGCGTGCGAGCCGCCCCAGAAGGCCGCCACGCTCGCCGGTGAGGTGAGGGCGGCCCAGACCCGCTCCGGCTCGGCGGAGAGACGACGTCTGGCGATGAGTTCGTCGCCACGACGTTTGGCGCCGGCGGTCAACGGGTCGCTCCGTCCTGGCTGAGGTGCTGTTCAAGGGCGTCGAGGCGGTCGTCCCAGGCGCGGCGCTGCTCGTCGATCCAGGTGCCGAGCCGGGCCAGCTGGTCGACCCTGAGCCGGCAGGGACGTCGGGTGCCCTCGCGCCGCTGCTCGACCAGACCACACCGCCGCAGGACACCGACGTGGTGCGAGATCGCCTGTGGGGTCAGGTCGAAGGGCTGGGCGAGTTCACCCACGGTGGCGTCGCCGCGCGCGAGGCGAGTCACCAGGGCGCGGCGGACGGGGTCACCGAGGGCGGCGAAGGCCGAGTCGAGCTCCGGCCCCGATGCGACGAGTGGAGATGCCATGAACCCACCTTAATGCAAACATGCGTTTGTGCAAACGTACGTTTGCACAGCTCGCCAACGGTGATCCTCAGGGTTGCTCGTGACCGGCACCCCCTCGCCAGAGGTCTTGCTATGCAAGGTATCTTGTTGCCATGGACAACACGCGCGAGCGGATCACCACAAACATCCGTAAGGGCGTCCTTGAGTACTGCGTGCTCGCGCTGCTCTCGCAACGCGACATGTACGGCCTGGAGTTGGCGGACTGGCTCGCCGCCCGCGGTCTGATCGCCAGCGAGGGCAGCCTGTACCCGCTGCTGGCCCGGATGCGACAGGCGGGCAGCGTCGAGACCCACTGGCTGACCCCCGAACAGGGGCATGCCCGGCGGTACTACGCGATCACCACCCAGGGCCGGGCGCAGTTGCGGGTGTTCGCGGCGGTGTGGCGTGACATCCAGCCGCACGTGGATGAACTGATAGCGGAGGAAACATGAGCAACGGCGCGCTGCCCGAAGCGGCGGAGAGCTACCTGCGGGCGCTCGGCGCGGAACTGGCCGACGCGCCACCCGACACGGTGCGCGAGATCATCGAGGACGTCCGCGCGCACATCGTCGACGCCCTGGACAGCGGACGGAGCATCGACCAGGCCCTGGCCGGTCTCGGCAGCCCACAGGACGTGGCGAGGCAGGCGCGCGACGAACTCACCCTCGCCGACGGCACCACGGACCGCGCGGCCCGTGCCGGGCGGACCCTGCGGTCGATCGCCGTGGCGCTCGGCGTACTGACCGCCGTCTGCGTGAGCTTCCTGCTGCCGTCCGCCGCACTGCCGTCGGACCTGACCCAGGCCGGCCCCGACGGGCAGAGCATCATGCAGCGGTTCGGCCCCGGATTCGCCTTGCTCACCCTGCTGCCCGCGCTGATCGCGGCTGCGCCCATGGTGCTGCCCGCCCGACTGCGCGGTGGGGCAGGGCTCGCCGGTGCCGGGATGCTCACCGCGCTCGCCTGCGCCGGCGGCGAGATCGGCCTCTACTACGTTCCCCTCGTGCTCATGCTCTGGGCGGCGACGGTCGTGCCGTGGGCGATGCGGCGAAACCCCGGCCGGGTCGCCGTACGCTCCTGGCGCCTGGCCGCCACGGCGGTGGTGCTCCTGCCCGGGCTGCTGCTCGCCTTCTCGGCGGCCACCGGCTCGGTGGGTGTCGAGTGGGTGGGTGTGCTGCTGTGGATCGTCGGGCCGCTCGTCATCGGCGCGTTGTGTGCGTACGGCCTGCGGGCCGGCTACGCGCTGACCGCGCTGGCCGGCGCGCTGGTCATGGTCTTCGCGATGGTCGACCGGGGCTTGCTGTTCGCGGCCTTCTGGCTGTTCGGCGGGCTGTACCTGATGATCGGAGCCAGCGGTTTCGTCACCGCCCGGGCCCGGCGGCGCCACCGCGAGCCGCGACCTCCGGCGGGGCGAGGGCGACTCACCTCCACCTCGCCCGGCTGACCGATCACCCGATCGGCTGCGGCGGTAGGGGATCCGGCCGGTCGCGGTTGACAGTGCCGAGGCAGGCCGAACACCCTGGCGGGATCGCGCGGTACGGTAGGTTCCTGCTTCCGACAAGGCGCTCGAAACGAGACCATGCGCAACGCCACCGTGATGCCCTACCGCGTCGTCGACGATCTTCCCTTGGTTCGGGCCTTCGTACGGGAGCAGGCACACCGTCTCGGCTTGACGGCCGACTCGACCGACGCTCTGGCGATCGCGGTCAACGAACTGGTCACCAACACCTTGCAGCACACCGGCGGCGGCGGGCAGGTCCGCATCTGGTGCGACGACGCGTCGGTCTACTGCGAGGTCGTCGACAGCGGCCCGATGCGCACGGTGCCCCGCGCCATGCCGACGCCGGATGCGGAGCGGGGACGGGGGCTCGCCATCGTGGCGCGCCTCTGCGACGAGGTGACCGCGTACGCCGAGCCCGACTGCACCATCGTCCGCCTCCGTTTCGCGGTGCGGCGGGCTGACCCGCCCGCCGGGGAAGCCGCAGCGCGAGACGACGACCCGAGGTAACCGAACAGCCGTGGGACCCTGGCCCAGGGTGCTCTGCCACGCCGAGCCCGCGCCCAGGCTCCTGAAGGGCATCGACGGTCCCTCGGCGGCTAGGCTGCCTGCGTGGCCGAAGGCGAGCTGATGACGAACGAGGAGCGGTTGCGCCGATTCGAGGCGATCACCGACCGAGCTCTGTCGGGTCTGAACATCGTCGATCTGTTCGATGAGCTGCTCGATCGGGTCCGGGACCTGCTCAAGGTAGATACCGCCACCATCCTGCTGCTGGACGGGCACTCCGGCGAACTCGTCGCGACCGCGGCCAAGGGCCTGGAAGAAGAGGTACGTCGCGGATTCCGGATCCGGGTCGGTGAGGGTTTCGCCGGCCGCGTCGCGGCCACCACCGCCCCCGTGATGATCTACGACGTCACCCCTAACGACGTGGTCAACCCGATCCTGCTCGACGCGGGGGTACGCGCCCTGCTGGGCGTGCCCATGCTCGCCAACGGCAGCCTCGTCGGCGTGCTGCACGTCGGTTCCCTGACCCTGCGGCGCTTCGGCCCCGAGGACGTGCAGCTGTTGCAGCTCGTCGCCGACCGCGCCAGCTCCGCCGGGCAGGTCCGGGCGCAGATCCTCGACCGGCAGGCGGCGCTCGCCCTGCAACGCAGCCTGCTGCCCAGCCGGCTGCCCGACATCTCCGGCCTGGACCTGGCCGCCCGGTACGTCCCCGGCCACGACCTCGGCATCGGCGGCGACTGGTACGACGTGTTCAACCTGCCGTCGGGGTGGCTCGGCGCGGTCATCGGCGATGTCTCCGGTCACGGACTGCCCTCCGCCGTCGTGATGGGGCGCATCCGCAGTGCGCTACGCGCCTACGCCCTCGACCGCGACGATCCCGCCGAGGTGCTGACCGCCCTCGACCGCAAGATCCACCATTTCGAGGCGGGCACCCTCACCACCGCCCTCTACGCCCTCATCGCACCTGACCGCGCCACGGTGCACCTCTCCTGCGCAGGTCACCTCCGGCCGCTGCTGGCCGTGCCCGGCGAGCCCACCCGTCTGGTGGACGTCGTCGTGGACCGACCGTTCGGTGTCGGCACGCCCCCGGCCGGCCGCCACACCACAGTGGTCGACCTGCCGCCCGGCGCGACGCTCGTCTTCTACACCGACGGACTTGTGGAGCGCCGCGGCGAACTGATCGACACCGGCATCGCGCGTCTCGCCGACGCCATCGAGTCGGGGCCCGCCGAGGCGCTGTGCGACCACATCATGGCGGCAGCGGTCGACGAGCCCCCGACCGACGACGTCGCCCTGCTGGCCATCCGCCGCCCCGACTGAGCGGGCGGACAGGCCCGCCACCCACCCCGCCCGACAAGAAGATCGATCTTGCACTTTCGGTCGGGACATGAGTGGGCGAATGCCGCATAAGGGCGACCAAGAGTGCAAGATCGCGCCCGCCAGCCCGGCCGCCAGCCCGGCCGCCAGCCCGCCAGCCCGCCAGCCCGATGCGACGGCTGGCAGCGGCTTCGGGGCGGGAGAGGGCGCGGGGATCACGGCAGGCGCAACACCATCCCGATCGCCTCGGCGGATCGCGGATGCGCCTGTGCGAGAGCGGCTGCGGCGGAATTCGGCGCGCCGTCGTCGGGGCTTTGCCAACCACCCTCGACACCGAGCAGTGCGGCGACCGCGTCCACCGGCTCCCGGTTGTCGGACAGTAGGCCGTGCACCTGCCCCACGGGCCGCTGCCGGACGACCGGTGTGGCCGCGGGAGCGGTGCCCGACCAGGGCGGCACCCAGGAATCTAGCGTGGACAGCGTGCCCGGGAAGGTCCGCCCGGCCTCCCGGACCAGCAACGGCACCAACTCCGGCCCGTGCTCACGCAGCGCGGTGATCAGGTTGGGTAGCCAGGGCAGCAGCACCGGGTCGGGCAGCCGGGCGAACGCGGTCGACATCGTCTCCACCACGAACGGCGTCAGCCCAGGCACCGGCTCCAGCGCGTGCACGAAACCGGACAGGTACTGCGGGAAGGCCGGCACCACCAGCGGGTTGGACAGCAGTTCCCGGCACCGCTGCCGCAACTGCGTCAACGGCAGCATGCCGAGCTGGTGGTGGGCGGCCCAGAGCAGGGCGACCTTGGGTGGCGCCTCGGGATGGGACTGGCCCACCGCGAGTTCGAGCTGGGACCGGTCGCAGCCCAGCGACAACGCCAGGCTCTCCAGGCTGAACAGGAAACCGAGCATCGCCCCGACCTGCCGTACGCCGGTCTCCTGATCGACGAACGCGGTCGGCAGCAGCGTGCAGTAGTGGGCGTACCCGGTGGTCACGAACGCCTCGCACCAGGCCGGCAGCTTCGGCGCGGTGGCCTGGTGGTGGGCGAGCAGGCGGCGGATGCGGCGCAGCACGTCCGGGGCGTCGTCGACGGTACGTTCGCCGGCGAGCAACTCGACCGCCCGGGCACCCAACTCCTCGACCAGCCGAGGGCTGTTCAACAGCGTGATGGCGTCCTCGACCGCCGTCAGGGCGCTGACGGCCGTCGCCTCGGGGCCGTGCGCCGCCCGCCGCAGGCGCTGCTCCAGCACCTGCTCGACGGTCACCCCCTCGTAGCCGAGTTCGATGAGCGCCCGTTGGTGGCGACCCAGCGCCAGATCCCAGCTCTCCTGGATCGACCGGTGGCCCAGCCGACGCTCACCCATGATCGGCCGGACCGCGCCCGGCGGCAGCAGGTGCCGCAGCATCCACAGCAGATCCGAGCAACCGGCCAGCTCCGGGCTGCCCTGAAGGTCCAGCAGCGCCCGCTGCACGGTGCGTTTCTCCAGGTCCAGCCCGAGCGGCTCAAGTCGGTGCAGCACGTCACGGGCCAACGGCGGCAGGGCGTCGTAGCCGACCTGGCCGATCCGGTCCCCGCCGAGCAGGATCTCGCAGAGCCGCCGCACGTCCCGCCGACCCGGTACGACATCCTTCTCGATGCAGGTCACCGCCGCGTCGGCGAAGTCGTACGGAGTGGGTCGGGCCCGGTTGCGCAGCCCGGCCAGCAGGATCGAGGTCTCGAACACCGCGATCGCGTCGGCGGTGCTGGCCAGATACCCGTTGCGGCGGGCCAACCGGACGATGTCCACGCACCACCTGCGCAGCTCCGCCTCGTCCAGCCCGTCCGGGGTCGGCGGCGCGGCGAGGAAACCGGAGAGCCGGTCGGTGACCGGCCCGACCGGCACGGCCTCCGGCTTGCCACGTCGCTTACGGCCCGTCGCACCCCGCTGACCCCCCAACCGGTACGGCGTCACGCCCGAGACGCTCACCGCCTTGCTCCAGGTGGCGGCGGCGATCGACACCGACCCGGGCGCGAGACCGAACTGGGCCTCGATCGCCGAGTGGCTGGACGGGATCAGCCCGTACTGCCACCGGGTCGCGGTGCGGGCGGTGATGTCGAAGTCGGGGGCGGGGGAGTCGAGGCCGAACTGTTCGACCCGGCTGGCGGCGTGGAACGCCCCGCAGACGTACAGACAGTCGGCCGGGTCCGCGCCGGTGGCGGCCAGGTGCTGCCGGATCCTGGTCCACATGTAGCGCTCGCGATCCTCGTCGCGGTCGGTACGCTCCGACGACGACGGACGCAGCCGCCGGAACAGGCTGCCGATCAGCACCATCACCTGGCGGTAGGTGTCGTGGTCGGCGGTCGCCAGGGGCCGCTCGACGTAGCTGTCCCACCATTCCGACCAGTGCCGCACCTTGCCGTGGTGCAGCAGGTACGCCTCCAACTCGGCGAACCGGGGCCGCAGGTCGCCGATCTCCACCCCGACCGCATCACCGTGCAGCGCGGCCTGGTCATCGGCCCCGTCGACAGTGGACTCCTCCG
Source organism: Micromonospora gifhornensis (assembly GCF_016863515.1). Taxonomy (GTDB): domain Bacteria; phylum Actinomycetota; class Actinomycetes; order Mycobacteriales; family Micromonosporaceae; genus Micromonospora; species Micromonospora gifhornensis. The sequence continues at coordinate 15,769 of NZ_BOPA01000036.1, read as the reverse complement.
ACGTCGGGGACTCGTCGCGCGGCGACCACTGGAAGACGTGGTCGGTGGACCGGTCCACCAGCACCAGTTCCACGCCCGGCGTCTCCAGCGCGTACGCGATGGCCTGGTATTCCGCCGACGCCTCGGTGACCGGCGCGATCACACTCAACGGCGCCCACGCGGCGGGAAAACCGTCGAGTTCCGAGGCGAACGCCTGCACCGCCACCGGCAGCCGGCAGTTGCGCAGCTCCGTCAACACCGGCTGGAGATCCTCACAGAGCTCCAGGTAGATCACCCGGGGCTGCTTCTGCCGCAGCCGACGCACCATCGCCAGCGCGGAGGCCGGCGAGTGATGGCACACCGGGAAGATCTCCAGCCGTTCGCCCAACGCCCGGTCGACGTCGTCGACGATCCCGGTGAGGATGTCGGCGAGGGCGTCCGGGCCGCCGGCGAACGCGGCGGCGGCGTCGGTGAGCTGCTCCCGCAACGCGGCGAACGCACCGACATCGGTGGAAGCGGCAGGGGCCGCGGCGGAGACGGCGGGGTCGGCGGTGGTGGGGGCGGTCACGACAGGGCGGCGATCGTCTGGCGGCCACCGTCGAGGAAGTCGTTCCACTCGCCGCCGTCCTGCTTGGCCCGCGGCTCCACCACCGCGTGCAGGTACTTGTTGAGGATCGCCAGGTCCTCCGGGCTGCGCCGGGCCAGCGACCCCACAAGCGACCCGGCCAACGTGCCGGCCCGCAGGGTACGGTCGCCGAAGAACTGACTGTGCAGGATGGCGTCCTCCAGCACCCCGATCTGCTCGGCGGTGGACAGCGCCGACTCCAACTTCTCGTCGTCGCTGGTGGCCGAGGTGGCGGCGGCCCGCAGGTCGGCGAAGCTCTGCAACAGGATGTCCAGCAGGGTCGGCGGCACCTCCAGCTCGACATGGTGGCGGCGCAGCAGCTCCTCGGTACGGAACCGGACGATCTCCGCCTCGCTGCGCTTGTTGGTGACCACCGGAATGCGGACGAAGTTGAACCGCCGCTTCAACGCCGAGGACAGGTCGTTGACCCCCCGGTCCCGGCTGTTCGCGGTGGCGATGATGGAGAACCCGGGCTTGGCGAAGACGATGTTGTCGTCGTTGAGTTCCGGAATGGAGACGTACTTCTCCGACAGGATGGAGATCAGCGCGTCCTGCACGTCGCTCGTGGAGCGGGTCAACTCCTCGAAGCGGCCGATCACCCCCTGCTCCATCGCCGTCATGATCGGCGAGGGGATCATCGACTCGCGGGACTGCCCCTTGGCGATGACCATGGAGACGTTCCACGAGTACTTGATGTGGTCCTCGGTGGTGCCGGCGGTGCCCTGCACGACAAGTGTCGAGTTGCGGCAGATCGCCGCGGACAACAGCTCGGCCAGCCAGCTCTTGCCGGTGCCCGGGTCGCCGATGAGCAGCAGACCCCGATCCGAGGCCAGCGTGACGATGCTGCGCTCGACGAAGCTGCGGTCACCGAACCACTTCTGCGGGATCTCCCGGTCCAGGCCGTCGGCACGCTCCGAACCCAGGACGAACAACCGGACCATGCGCGGGCTCAGCCGCCACGAGTACGGCTTGGCGCCGGTGTCGACCGACTCCAGGTAGTCGAGTTCGTCGGCGTACTTGACCTCGGCGGGGGCACGCAACATCTCGGACATGAGGGGTGTCTCTCCTAGGTGAGGAAGCTCTTGAGCTCGAAGACGAGTTTGCGGATGTGGCCGGAGATGACCGGGGTACCCAGGTCCTTGAGGCGTTGCCGGAACCACGGGTTGACGCTCTGCTGGCCGGAGCTGCTGACCGAGCCGACCGGGATGAACCTGACCCCCGACCGGTGCACCGCCTCGATGCCGTCGAACAGCGGCTGGGAGCGGTCGAACTCGTAGAAGTCCGAGATCCACACCATCACGGTGTTCTTCGGCTCGACGATCTTCGGGCGGGCCATCGCCATCGCTACCGGCCCGTCGTTGCCCCCACCGAGGTTGGTCCGCAGCAGCACCTCGAAGGGGTCGTGCACCCAGGGGGTCAGGTCCAACGCCCGGGTGTCGTAGGCGATCAGGTGCACGTCGACCTTGGGCAGCCCGGCGAAGATCGACGCCAGGATGGTGCAGTTGACCATCGAGTCGACCATCGACCCGGACTGGTCCACCACCACGATCAGCCGCGACGGCGTGGTCTTGCGGGCCGTCTGCCGGTAGTAGAGCCGGTCGACGTAGAGCCGCTCGTCCTCCGGGCTCCAGTTGGGCAGGTTCTTCCAGATGGTGCGGTCCAGGTCCAGGTTGCGGAACACCCGCTTCGGCGGCACGGACCGGTCGATCGCCCCGACAGTGGTCTGCTCCACCTGGGTACGCAGCACCTGCGCGACCTCGTCGACGAAGCGCCGGATCAGCGACTTGGCGTTGGCCAGCGCCACCCCGGACAGGTTGGCCTTGTCCCGCAGCAACTGCTCGATCAGCGACATGCTCGGGGTGAGCTGCCGGGCCAACGTCGGATCCGCCAGCACCTCCCGCAGATGCATCCGGTTGACCAGGTCACCCTCGATGCCTGCCAGGGTCGGACCCAGCCCGGTGCCCTGCCGACGCAGTTCGCCGGGTTCGCCACCGAGGGCCTGCTCGAACCAGCCCGCGTCGGACTGCCACCGGGCCAACTGGCCGGCGCTGACCGGCCCCGCACCGGTGGCGAAGACGTTGAGCAGCAGCTTCGACACCAGCGCCGCCCGGCGTACCTCGGCCTCGCCCGGCCGGTGCGGCCCGGCGGCCTCGTCGGCGGGGTCGGCTTCGGTGTCCGCGAGCAGGCCGCGTAGTTCGTCGGCGAGCTGCGGGAACCGCTGAACCACGGTGTCCACCGATACCGTCGGGTCCAGCAGCATGGCGGGCAGACCCAGGTCGTCGACCACGGCCATGCTCGCCGATTCCAGGGTGGGCTGCTCGTCCGGGTCGAAGATGCGGCCCAGCAGCCGCCAGTAGAGCACCTGGCGGCGGTTGGCGGCGGCCAGGTCGCCGGGGCTGATGTCGTCGGGGGAGAGGTCGGAGTCGGTCATCTGCGCAGCAACCGTCCCGCCCGCTCGCGCAGCACCGCCACCGCGTCGCCCGCCTTCGCCTCGACCTTCGCCACCTTCGGGTCGGTGATCCCTTCGGCCCAGTCACCGTTGTGCGCCTCGACGGGCTTGCGCTTGACGGTGGCCTGCACCGCCAACGGCTGCACCAGCCAGCGGCCCCCGTCGAAGCGCAGCAACCCGATACAGCACGAGGAGGCGGCCACCAGCGCGGGCGTGAGCGGCCCGGCTGCCGGCAGCCGGTCGACGGCGACCGGCAGTTGCTGGCCGTCCCACTCGACGGTGAGCCTGTCGTCGTCCTGCCGCACCGTGTAGCCCTCCAGCAGCACCGGTTCGGCGATCGCCGTCGGGTGGCAGTCCAGCGGCGCGGTGGCCGCCGCGACCGCCGTGGTGAGCAGCAACCGGGCGGCGGCGAACGGGTCGGCCGGCTCACCGACGCGGGCCTGACCGTCTATCCACCGCAGGTCCCCGCCGTGCAAGGGCAGGTCGGTGACGGTCACCGCCCGCCGTTGCGCCAGCGCGGCCAGCAGGACCGGATGTGCCTGCAACAGCCGCCACACCGCCGGCCCGGTGATCGTCTCGACCTTCGCCGCCACCACAGTCGTACGCACCAGACGGGCCGCTCCGCCGTCGGCCGGTTCGAGAACACCGTGCACCTGCACCCCGATGGCGGTGCCGTGCTCGTGGATGTCCACGCCGAGCGGCAACAGACGACCGGAGATCGTCTCGACGTCGTCGGCCGGACTCGACCAGTCCTGGGCCAGCAGCACAGCCCGGGACCACAGATCAGCCCAGCGCCGCGCCGGCACCTGCGCCATCATCGCCACCGGAAGGCAGGCCCGCAGCTCGGCGGCGAGACCGTCCAGCAGCACCGCCAACCGGCGCAGCCCCGGCTCAGCCAGGGCCGCCTCGACCGGCGTCCCGACCGCCGACAGCAGGTCGTGGTCGACCCCACGCCACCCGGCCACTGCCGTCTCGTGCAACCAGGCCCGCGCCGCGCCACGAGGCGCAGAAACCTCCGCCGGTACGCCCACCGACGCCGACCACGGCGTCCGCTCGCGCCCGACGGCGGCGTCGAACTGGCCGAGCAGCGCGTCGTGGGCCGCACCCAGCAGGGCCGACCGGGCACCGGCCAGGGCGGCGAGGTCCTCCTGGCTGAACGACCCGGCGGTCACCTTGGCCACCGCCTCGGCCACCCGGTCGTGCAGCGGGGTGCCGGCGACCGCTCCGGCCAGGGCCGCCAGCGCGGCAGCAGCCTCGTCACCGACCCGCGCGAACCCACCGACCAGGGCGTCGTCGAACCCGGCGACCACCGCCTCGGCGTCGGCCAGCCCCACCGGCACGTTCTCCTGCAGCTGCGCCAGTTGTGTGCTCAGCATCAGCGCACCGCCCCGGTGGCCGGGAACCAGTGCAGCTCGGGCAGCGCGGTGGTGCTGTCCGGCAGTTCGAGGTACGCCAGGTGACGCAGGAACCGGCTGAACACCACCGCGGCCGGGGTCGGCTCGTGCCGGGTGTCCATCCGGGCCAGCAGGTCGGCTCCGCCGCGTACCACCTCACCGGCGTCGACCCGCAGGTAGCGGGCGACCCGGTCCACGCCGTACTGCAGGACGGCCTCCTCGGCGAGGGCTTCCAGGTGCTTGCAGGGCGCGCCGCGCAGCCCGCCGCAGGGCCGGTTGTTGTTGGTGCTGCAGTGGTAGGCGTGGCTGCCGGCGGCAACGGACGAGACGTAGACCCGTTCGATGTCCGATCCGCTGGAGACCACACCCTGTAGCCGCCCGTCGGCCAACTCGACGAAGGGCACCTTCGCCAACTTGCGCGGCCGGGCGGGCGGCACCACCGCCAGCACGCTACTGCGCCGCCAGGCCGTCCCGTCAGCGTCCGTCACCTGTGTCCTCCCGGCCCCCGTCGCGGACACCGTCCGCGCGTGGTGAAGCCGCACCGACCAATGTCGGCGCCGCCATGACGGGAGGATCATGACGGATGGCTACGACACTTCCGCCCTCCCGTCCGAGCCTCGGGACACCACCGCCCGCCCCCGCCCCTGCCGGTCGATCATGAGGTTGGCGGCGGTAGTTGGTGAGATATGTACGATCCGTTCATGCGGTATGAGCAGACGATCACGGTGCGGGCCGATCAGGCGCGAGCCTGGGCGGTGCTGGCCGCGGTGACCACTTGGCCGCAGTGGACCAGTTCAATGCGGGAGGTGCAGCCGCTCGACGGCGACGAACTGGCGCTCGGGCACCGATTTCGGGTCAAGCAGCCCGGCATGCCGGCCCTGGTCTGGCGGGTCAGTGCGCTACAGGTTGGCGACTCGTTCACTTGGGAGACTCATTCGCCTGGTGTGCGTACCTCCGGGTTCCACCGGCTGGCCGCCAACCCGGACGGCACCACTTCGATTACCGTCGGCGTGGACCAGACCGGGCCAGTGGCGCGACTGCTCGACCTGCTGATCGGCGCCAGGACCCGGCGGTTCCTGGCGCTGGAGGCCGCCGGACTCAAGGCAGCCAGCGAAAGCTGACTGGGCGACACCCTTGCCACTCGGTCACCAAATGCCCCCCCGCCGGCGGTCCTGAAGGGTCGGTGAGGCCGCGCCTCCACCCACTGCGCGACCAGTGCCCTATGCCTTTTCCAGCACGATCAGGCGATACTCCAACCACCGCCGCGACAATCCGGTCTGCAACGCCGATCCGCCGATCATGTTGGCCCAGAACGGCATCTCCACAAGACGGTCACGAAGTCGCGGCACCACCGCCGTGGCGCCCACCGTCACCTTGATGAGGCGGTCGCGGGGCCGACCGAGATGCAGATATGCGGTCAGGTCCAGATCCTCGACCAGGTGCAGACCGGCGCGCTCGGCCATGGCACCCAGTTCGGCGACAGTATGCAGACTTCCGACCCGCCACCCGGCGCGGAACTGGTCCAGACACCGCTCACGAGCGGCCATCCCGCGATCCTTGTCGGTCATCCAGTCGTCGCACAGAATGAGGCGGCCGCCAGGACGCAGACGATCCACCAGGGACGGAAGCAGCTTCTCCAACGACGGCGAATGAACGACCGCCTCGACGGCGACCATGGCGTCGTAATGCGGCTCCGCCGGCAGCTCCGCGAAATCGGCGCAGATCACCTGACAGCGGTCGGTCAATCCTTCGCGGGCGAACCGTTTCGCGGCGATCTCGGCCTGAACCCGGCTGATCGTCACCCCGGAAATGAACCCGTCCACCTCCTGGGCCAGGCGCACCATCGTCCCGCCGACGCCACAGCCAAGGTCAAGCACCTGTGCGGTGCCCGACGGAACGTGCCCGCTCAGACGCTCGATCATCAGGCGATTGACCGTGTCCATAGCCTGCGCCGCGTTCCCGACATCCGGCGTCCACACACCCCGGTGGATAGCGTCACTGCCAGGGCTCTCGGCCACCAGAAGAAACCGACGCGTGTTGTCGTCGTAGTAGTCAGCGACGCGATCGACGTGGCCGGAGACAACGACGCGTTCAGGTGACGAACTCATCGACGCAAGCTAGCACGGCAGATGAGCACCAGTTACGCGGAGAGTAATGGTTCCGTCGCGCATTCCGATCCAGGCGGATAGCTGAATTCAATGGGTGAGGCCGACGACCGTGGCCAGTCGCGCGACGTCGGCCGCCGCCGGTCCGCCCCGGATGATCTCGGCGAGCAGCGTACGGGCGACCGGACGGTTGCGGACCTCGGCAGGCGCGATGCGGTCAGCCGCCAGTAGCGTCTGCCCGGCTCGGCTGTGGCGACTGGCGTCGAGGTAGGCGCGGGCAGCGTCGATGAGGTGGGCGGCGCGATGCTCGGGCGGCAGGCGCAACCAGGCGTCGCTGCGGAGGACATGTTCGTGGCGCAGGATCGCCTCGGCGGTGTCGCCGAGGCGGTGTGCGGCCAGGGACCGGGCCGTCTGAACGGCAGCCGGTCCGAAGCCGGTGTGATGGGGGTCGGTGTCGCTGACCTGTCGGTCGGCGAGAGCGGCGGCATGATCGAGCAGGTCGTGGGCGTTGCGGCGATCCCCGTCGCCGGCGGCGGCGAGTCCGGCCTGGACGTAAAGGCTGCCGCGTACGGCGTCGTCGTCCGCGGGGTCCACCGCCGCCAGGGCAGCGGTGAGGGCGATCCGATGGTGGCCCAGGGCGCGCAGGGCCTGGGCGACAGCAATGGTCGCGCTGGCGGTGCAGATGAGGTCACCGGCGGCGGCGGCGACGGCCCGGTCGGCGGCGAGCCAGGCAAGGTCGGCATGGTCGAGCTTGACCAGCACGCTGGCGGTCAGCCGGTACGCGGAAACCAGCAGGCCCCGGGTCCCGTGGGTCGCGTCGAGCAGGTCGGGCAGCACGCCGAGCAGTTGCGGGTAGCGGGCGTGCTGATAGGCCATCCAGGCGTACGCGACCTGGCCGCCGGCCTGCTGCGCGGCGACCGTGGACTGGGGTCGGTGGTGGTAGCGGGCCAGGGCGGCCCGGACCGCGTCGATCCCGTTCTCGGCGGGTGCGGGGGTCGGTGGTTGGCGGGGGCCGAGCAGCATCTGCGGGTCGAGACGCAGCACCTCGGCGATGTCCCGGATCACCGAGTACCGGTCGAGTCGACGTACGCCGCGTTCGACCTTGTCGACCCAGCTTTTCGACTTGCCGAGCCGATCGGCGAAGGCCTGCTGGCTCATGCCCCGGTGAGCCCGCAACTCGGCCACCCGCCGCCCGAGCGGTACGGAGTTGTGGTCGCGCCGGTGGGTCATCGACTGCCCCCGGCGGGCGGCATCGTGTGAGTGGACTCCCCACAACGTGGACACCACCGCGACTTCACTTTGAACGCGAGCAGCCCGAGCAGGAAACCTGGTAACAGCCCGCCGAGTACAACCGACACGACCTTGTGAAGCACGATCTCCCTCATCTCGTAATCGGGGGTCGAGGGGCCGGACTCGCTGCATCCATGACCCCTCATGGCAGTTCGCGACATATGCGAAAGGTTGCCGGAGCGTCACGGACGGTTGCACCGCTGGCGTGTGACCATAAGGGGACGTCTACGAAAGGTCCCCTGCCATGGCACGCAACGATGGCCTCAGGCAAGCGATGGTGACAGCCGGACTCACCGCTTCTGACCTGGCCGAACGCTGCGAAGTGGACGCGAAGACCGTGGAAAGGTGGGTCAGTCGAGGGCGCGTGCCGCACCCCCGCTCAAGGGTGCGTGCGGCAGCGGTGCTGGGCAAAGATGTAGGTGTGCTGTGGCCTGAGATCATCCGACGCGCTGCGAAGATAGGGACCGATCGGGAACTGGTCGGCATGTACCCGCGCCGGGCAGACCTGCCCCGAGCGGTCTTCCGCGAAGCGATCGAGCGCGCCCAATCGCGAATCTGGTTTGGCGGGTACACCAGCTACTTCGTATGGCTGGAAATGCCCGACGCGGCCACCACTCTCGCCGCCAAGGCCAACGCCGGGGTCGATCTGCGCTTCATGCTCGGCGACCCGGACAGTCCCGTCACCGCCGAGCGCGACCGGCTGGAAGCGACTCCGCTCACCCTGGCGACGCGCATCGCGATGACGCGCGCGGAGATCGGCAAGGTCGACGCGCCGCTTCCGGTCCGGCTGTCAGATCGTCATATCGCCATGTCCGTGTGGGTCTTCGACGACGAGGCCATCGTTGCCACCCATATCGGTTCCGGGCTCGGGCAGGACTCGGTGACGCTGCACCTGCGGCGTGCGCAGGACGGCGGAGTATTCGATCGGTACGTAGAGCACTTCGAGTCGCTCTGGGCCGATGGCAGACCCGCCGATCCACAGAAGCACTGATGACGTTTGTGTGGCAGTGCTTCTGTTCGACACGCCGGGCCGGGACCAGCTGCACTGCCGCAATCGGGCCAATGGCGTCGAGTCTCGGGCGAGGGAGTCCCGTCGGCGCCGGGGTCGGTGGGTGACCAGCCAGTCGACGGCGAAGTCGACAAGCTCGCGTTGGCGCATCAGGCGGGAGTCGGCCGCGCCCACCTGCCCGATGCTCGCCCGGCCGGTGGCCTCGAAGGCGGCACCCAACTGGTCGAAGTCGCCCTCGTCGGTGGCGACGTCCTCCCAGCGTGCCCAGCTCTGGCCGGTGTCGGTGCGTACGGCGGAGCTTTCCTGCTGGCGCGGTGGGTCCGGCACCCGGTATTCGGCCAGGTGCAGCGAGGTGTTGTTGCGGTGTCCGACGCCGAGTAGCAGGACGTCACCGTCGAGCCGGTACACCGCACCCAGGGGAGAGTGGTCGCCCAGCATGTCGTCGAGTTGGTGCCCGGTCACCACGGCTTCGGCGGCGGGGCCGAGGGCCGCGAACGACACCTGCGGATGGTCGCTGCGCCAGGCCCCCGGCCAGGTGCGGACCGTTTCCGCGATCACGCCCATGAACTGGCTGGGGGTCACCGCCGGATCGAATGCGGGCATGTGTTCCCGGATCACCGGCCACCAGGACTCCGGCACGGGCGGGTTCTGCCAACCGCCGGGGTCGGTGTTGCCCGCCGAGCGATGCCAGGTCGCCGACGAGCGAGGCGCGGGTGGCGGGCAGGTCGGTGCTGATCATCGGCAGACCCTACCTGAGCAGGCAATGGACCGGCAGGATCCGTCAGGACTGGTACAGCACGCTCCGATAGCCCAGCAAAGCCGCGATGATCAGCACCGTGGTGCCGGCGACGAACGGCCACCGGCTGCCGCGCGGACGGGCGAAGGCCAGAACGACGGTCGCCGACCACAGCGCCGCGACGATCACCGTCCAGAGCGTTGCCGTGGGCACCCGGTCGGCGATCCGGCAACCGGCCGAAGCGGGTAGGACCGCCGCGCAGATGTCATGGCGTGGCACCGCAAGCCACCAGTAGCCTGCCCACGCCGCCACCGCGATGACGGCGGCCGTCGCCGCCGCGAGCCACGATCGGGCGCGTGAGGGCACTCCAACCTGGACGTCACTCACCTCGGCAAGGGTATCGTTCGCCGCTCTCAGGACTCGGTCGTCGCGGGCTGGTGTCCGGACTCCCGCTGGCGCAGGCGTTCTGTGTATTCGGCGAGGGTGTCCAGTCCGACGCTGTGGCGGCGATCGTCCACCCGCGCCGGGTCCTCGATCGGCTGGGGTTGCAGCGGACCGGCGTTGTCGGGGCCGTACCAGAACTGGGTGCCGTACCGCTGGGGTCTGCCCTCGGCGCGCAGGACTCGGTCGGTGAGGTAGGCCAGGTGGCGGGGTTTGGCCTCGCCGTCACGGACCGCCTCATCGAGCAGGGCCAGGCAGCGGCGTTGGAAGTCCGGGTCGTGGTCGGCGTGCTGGGCGAGCAGCCAGGCGGCGTCGGCCGCCTCCGTCCCGACGTCGCTACGCCGGGGCCAGCCGTACCGGTCGATGACCTGTTTGAGCCACGCCGTGTTGTCGACGTCGACCTGGCACGCCCAAGCCCAGAAGGCGTCATCGAGGGCCCGGCCCGGCACCCCGGAGCGTGCCTGCTGGTCCCGGTCCATCCGCTCGACCAGTTCGGCGGCGACATCGGCCGGTACCGGACGGTGAGGGGTGTCGGTGGCCGGGGCGTGGGTTTCGCGCCGGTCAGAGCAGGGAGGCATCGTAGGTGGCGGTCAGCGGGCCACCGGCGTCGCCGGTGTTCACCACCCCGGCCGGCTCGATGAGGACCGCGTGGACCTCACCCTCGGCGACCGGGCAATGCTCGACACCACGGGGTACGACGAACAGCTGCCCCGGGCCCAGGACCACCTCGCCGTCGCGCAGTTGGATGGTCAACTCCCCACTCACCACGAGAAACAGTTCATCGGTGTCCTCGTGGCTGTGCCAGACGAACTCGCCCTGCACCTTGACGACCTTGATCTCGTAGTCGTTGAGCCGCGCCACCACTTTCGGTGACCAGTACTGCGAGAAGCGGGACAGTTTTTCCGCGATGTCGACAGCTACATGCGTCACATCCACCATCCTGACATGGCCGGCCTGGTCTGCGGTGCCGCCGGCACCACCGACGGGAGGCGGGGGGATGGTGGGCAGGTCGGGGCACGACCCGGAAGAGGACGCGGGGTCGCCGACCTTCAGCCCGTCCGCCGAGCTGCCGCCGCTGTCCCCGGCCGACCTCGGTATGTTGCGGCAGGTCGGCGCGCGATGGCAGATCACCGACACGGTACGGGCGTTGCCAGTGGATCCGCAGGCGGGGGAGATCCGCTCGTCGGCGGTCGGCGGAGCACACCGGGCCGCCATGCTCTTCCTGCCGGACGCCCCGGGTCAGCTCACCGCCACCCCGGTCGTGGAGCGGCCCGACACCGCCCAGGGGCGGGTCGCCGGTGGTCTGCGTCGGTTGCTGCTCGGTCGGCCGCTGACCAGCGCGTCGATCCTGCGCGAGCGGATGTCGAAGGTCATCGCGTTGCCGGTGCTCGCCTCCGACCTGCTCTCCTCGGTGGCGTACGGGCCGGAGGCGATGCTGGCCGTGCTGGTGCTGGCCGGCAGCGGTGCCCTCGGGCTGTCGTTGCCGATCGCGGCGGCCCTGGTGGTGCTGATGGTCGCCGTCGGCACCTCGTACCGGCAGACCGTCCGGGCCTATCCGCACGGCGCCGGGTCGTACCTGGTGGCCAGCGACAGCCTGGGGCCGCGCGCCGGCCTGGCTGCCGCGGCGGGACTGGTCCTCGACTACGTGCTGACCGTGTCGGTGTCGGTGTCCGCCGGGGTCGCCGCGATCACCTCGGCGCTGCCTTCCCTCGCCGCGTACCGGGTGCCGCTGGCCCTGGTAGTCATCGGTGTGCTGCTGATCGGCAACCTGCGTGGCATCCGGGTCGCCGGCAACGCCTTCGCCGTGCCCACGTACGTCTTCCTCGTCGCCGTGCTCGGGCTGATCGCCGCCGGGTTCGTCCGGGCCGCGACCGGCGGATTCACCGTCGTGGCCCCGCCGCCGACGCCTGCGGTGGAAGGGCTCGGTCTGCTGGTCGTGTTGCGCGCCTTCGCCTCCGGCGCGACCTCGATGACCGGCGTCGAGGCGGTCTCCAACGCGGTGCCGGTGTTCCGCCCCACCGCGTGGCGCAACGCCCGCACCGTGCTGACCTGGATGATCAGCATCCTGATCGTGCTGTTCGTCGGGCTGACCCTGCTGTTCCACCTCAACGGTCTGGTGCCGCGTGCCGACCAGACCCTGCTGTCGCAGTTGGCGCGGCTGGCCTTCCCCACCGGCCCCTGGTACGCGATCATCCAGGCCGCGACGGCGCTGGTGCTGCTGCTCGCGGCGAACACCGCCTTCAACGACCTGCCGCGCCTGCTGTACTTCATGGCCCGCGACGGGTACGTGCCGCATCGATTCCTGCACCTGGGTGACCGGCTGGCGCTGAGCAACGGGCTGATCGCCCTGGCGGTCGCCGCCGCGGCGATCCTGGTGGCATTCGGCGGCGACACGCACTCCCTGATCCCGCTCTACGCGGTCGGTGTCTTCCTCGCCTTCACCCTCTCCCAGAGCGGCATGGTCAACCACTGGCGGCACCACCGTGACCCCGGCTGGCGACGACGCGCGGCCATCAACGGCGTCGGTGCGGTGCTGTCGGCAGTCGTGCTGGTGACCGCCGCGGTCACGAAGTTCGTCGAGGGCGCGTGGGCGGTGGTGCTCGCCGTACCGTTGCTGATCTGCCTGTTCCGTCGGGTACGCCGCCACTACGACCACGTCCAGCAGGCCCTCGGTCTGCACCCCGACCATCCGAGCGGGGTGGAACCGGCCGAGGACGCGCCACCCGCCATTGTTCCGCAGCAGGTACGGCACCTCTTCCTCGTGCCGGTGGCCCGCCTCAACCAGGCGGCGCTACGCACCCTCGCCTACGTCGGCTCGCTCGGCCAACCGGCGCTGGCGCTGCACGTCAGCCCCGAACGGACCGAAGCCGACCGGTTCCGCGAGCAGTGGAACACCTGGGGCGACCACATTCCGCTGGAGACCATCCTGTCGCCGCACCGCGTGATCATCCAACCGCTCGCCGGGTACGCCAGCGCACTGCGCCTGACCCACCCCGACCTGACCATCACCGTCGTCGTACCGGACGTGGTGGTCGACCATCCGTGGCAGCGGGTGCTGCACTACCGCACCGAACAGCGACTACGACGGGCCCTGCGCCGGCACCCCGGCATCGTCGTGACCAGCCTGCCCACCCACCTGACCCGCTGAGCAGGCTCTCGGTGAGCGGTGGCAGTTGGGCTGGCCGGTGTGTGGGATATCGGACAGCTGGGCTGCCACCGCTTCCGATCAGTTGATCAGTGGGTGAGGACGACTGTGGAGATGCTGCGGGCGCCGACGTTGACGCTCACCTGGCCGCCGTTCACGCTGACCGACTGACTTGCCGCGTTGGCGTTCTGCGAGGTCAGGTAGTGCTCGGCCTGGGTGACGTTCTGCGGTACCTGGATGATGGCGTTGTTGACCGCGCTGGTCGAGCGGTTCAGGATCACCAGGGTGGTCTTCCCGCCGCCGGTGTAGGCGGTCACTTCCAGCGGATTGGCCTTGGTGCTCTTGGTCAGGGCCACCCGCTGGTAGCCGGGGCGGACGTACTTCGAGTACTGCGAGAAGGCGTACCCGCGCTTGAGGGGTGCTCCTGCCGTGGTGCCGAAGGCGGCCTCGCCGTCACCGATGAACGAGTAGTACCGCTTGCCGTACCACCAGATGTAGGCGGTCCAGTTCGCCTCCATCGACCGGTGCACCGTACGCATGATGTCGTCGAGCGTCTCGTTCCAGACCGCCAGGTTGGCGGGGTTGCCCCAGATGTTGGAGCCGTTGCCGTCGGCCGCGTGCAGGTTCCACTCGGTCATCCACACCGGCTTGTTGTGCTGATCGGCCAGGGGGTACGAGCGCAGCCGGCCGGAAGCCTCGGTGCCGTACAGGTGGCCGCCGATGTAGCCGATGTTGTTGCGGGCGGTGGTGTCGTTGAGGGTCGGGTCGGTGTAGGTGTAGTTCAGGTTCACCGCCTCGGCGACCATCAGTCTGGTGTTCTGCACCCGGGTGCCGTGGTCGCGGACGAAGTTGCGCAGCTCGGTGCCGCTCCAGTCCATCGAGTCGTAGTCGGGGTGCCAGTCCGGCTCGTTCTGCACGGAGGTGACGTCGATGGTCACGCCCTGGTTACGCATGTACTGCACGTAGCTGTTGAGGTGGTTGGCGTAGTCGGCGTAGCGGTCGGTGCGCAGCTTGCCGCCATTGACCCGGCTGTTGTTCGTCTTCCACTCCGCCGGCGCGGTCCACGGCGAGGCGAGGATCTTCACGTTCGACCCGGCGGACTTCGCCGTACGCAGGGCGTTGACCTGGGTCGACCATTCGCCGGAGACCGGCGAGATGCCGGTACGCACGATCGACAGGCCGAGCTGGTTGGCACCCAGGCCGACCAGGGTCTGGGTGTCGGAGGTCGACCAGGTGCCGCCCCAGATCGGGGTGGCCGCGCCGAATCCGTCGACCGTCTGGTAGCGGGTGTTGCTGTTGACCGTGATGTCCGCCGGGCCGGTCGGCGGCGGCGTGGTCGGCGGCGGGGTGGTGGGCGGTGGGGTGGTGGGCGGCGGCGGTGTGGTGGGGGTCGTGCTGCCGGTGCAGGTCACGCCGTTGAGCGTGAAGCTGGTCGGGTCGGGATTGCTGCCCGACCAGGTCCCGTTGAAGCCGAACGACGTCGAGCCGTTGGTCGGGATGGTGCCGTTGTAGCTGACGTTGCGGGCGGTGACGACCGCGCCGCTCTGACTCACCGTGGTGTTCCAGGCCTCCGCGACACGCTGGCCGGCGCTGTAGTTCCAGTTGAGCGTCCAACTGGTGACCGGGTCACCGAGGTTGGTGATCGTCACGTTGGCGCCGAAGCCACCCTGCCACTGTGACGACACCGCGTAGGTGACCGAGCAGCCGGCCGCTGCCGCGCCGGCCGGCAACGCCACGGCGACGGCGGCCGATGCCAGGAGCACGGCACCGGTCGTCACCCGAGCGGCGTTGACCCTGAATCTGTCCTTGACGTGTCTCATCGCTGCCGTGCCCTTCGTGAGTGAACGTTCACCTGCCGGCTCGGTCCCGACGCCGCGCTGCGTTGGTCCCGGTGCGCTCCTGGGTGGACGATCCCGGCCACAACTCGTGTTTCGGACTTGGGTCGGAGAGGCGATCGACATCGACCATGGTTGATGAGATGGGAGCGCTCCCGTAATGTACCGGACACAGCTGTTAACGTTAACCTGCATCGACCTTCGACAATGCGATGCGGTCATGTCAGTCGGGAGGTTGCGCTATGCCAAGATCCAGACGAACCAATATGTACCTGGCATCGGTCGGGGTCGCGCTGCTGGCGTCCTCGGCGGCCATCGTGGCCCTGCCGGCCAGTGCCGCGGCTGCCGGCTGTTCGGTGAAGTACGAGGTGCCGTCGCAGTGGCAGGACGGCTTCGGCGCCAACATCACCATCACGAACCTCGGTGACCCGGTGACCAGTTGGACCCTGACCTGGTCCTTCGGTGCCGGGCAGCGGGTCACCCAGTTCTGGAACACCGAGCTGACCCAGAGCGGGGCGGCGGTAACCGCCCGCAATGTCAGCTACAACGGCACCATCTCCACCAACGGCACCACCTCGTTCGGCTTCAACGGGTCCTGGAGCGGCAGCAACCCGGTGCCGACCAGCTTCGCCCTCAACGGGGTGACCTGCACCGGCGGCACCACCCCCACCACCCCGCCACCCGGCACCACCCCGCCACCCGGCACTACTCCGCCGCCGACCACCCCGCCCCCGACGACTCCGCCGCCGACGGGCACCTGC
>NZ_BOPA01000035.1 GCF_016863515.1 Micromonospora gifhornensis | reverse complement strand
CCCCCCGGCGGACAACTCGCCGTCGGCTCGTCCCTGCTGGAACTCCGCGTTCCGGTCCGGGCCGAGGCCGCGCTGCAGATCTCCGAGGACCGCACCGGCCTGGACTACAACCGCCCGCCCCGGTTGCTGCCGGAGGCCCGCACCACCCAGTTCACACTGCCGTCGCCGCCGTCGCCACCGGAACGGCGACCGCTCGTGCTGATCACCGTGCTGGCCCCGCTGGTGGTCTCCGGAGCCGCGTACCTCATCACCGGCAACCCGCTGACCCTGCTCTTCGCCATCCTGTCGCCGGTGGCGTTGATCGCCGGTCAGATCAGCTCCCGACGCCTGGGCAAGGCCAGCCACCGCACCCGGCTCGCCGAGTACGAGGCTAAACGGACGCGGATCAGCGCCGAGGCGCAGGCGGCGCTGACCGCCGAGCGGCTGGCCCGACGGGACAACTTCCCCGACCCCGCCGCCGTACGGCTGATCGCCGTCGGGCCGCAGCGTCGCCTGTGGGAACGACGCCGTACCGACCCCGACTTCCTCGAACTGCGGGCTGGCAGCGCCGATCTGCCGTCGGAGGTGGTGCTGCGGGATCCGAGCCAGGACGAGCACCGGCGGGAGGTCCGGTGGAGCGCGCTCGATGTGCCGGCGACCGTTTCGGTGCGCAAGCACGGTGTGGTCGGCATCGCCGGTAGCGGTGCCGCCCGGGTGACGGCCCGGTGGATGGTCGCGCAGGCGGCCACCCTGCACAGCCCGGAAGACCTGCAGATCTACCTGCTGGCCGGGGCGGGAGACGAGGAGGGCTGGTCCTGGGTCGGTTGGCTGCCGCATGTGCTGCCGCGTGACGGCCAGGACACCGTCGCCACCGTCGGTACCGACACCCAGACCGTGGCCCGGCGGGTGGCCGAACTGAGTGCCGTGATCGCGGCTCGCGCCGCCGAGCGGACCGACGGGTCGTTCCGCGACGTCCTCGTGGTGCTCGACGGGGCACGCCGGCTGCGTTCCCTGCCCGGGGTGACGCAGATCCTGCGGGAAGGACCTGCGGTCGGGGTGTACGCGATCTGCGTCGACGCCGAGGAGAAGCTGCTGCCGGAGGAGTGTCAGGCCGTCGTCGCCGAGCAGGCCGACGGGTCGCTGCTGGTGACCCGGACGCTCGCCGCCCCGATCCCCGGGGTGCACCCGGACCTGCTCTCGATGCAGTGGCTGCGGACGGTGGCCCGCGCGCTCGCGCCGCTGCGCGACACCGGCGGTGCGGACGACGGCGCGGCCCTGCCGGACGCGAGTCGGCTGCTCGACGTCCTCGGCATGGAACCGCCGGAGCCGGACGCGGTCGCGGCCAGATGGGCCACCGGGGGTCGCACGACCGAGGCGGTTCTCGGGGTCTCGTTGGACGGGCCGTTCGCGCTGGACCTCAAGCGGGACGGTCCGCACGCGCTGGTGGCCGGCACCACCGGTTCCGGCAAGTCGGAGCTGTTGCAGACCCTGGTCGCCTCGCTCGCCGTCGCCAACCGGCCGGATGCGATGACGTTCGTGTTGGTGGACTACAAGGGTGGCAGCGCGTTCAAGGACTGTGTCCGGCTGCCGCACACCGTCGGCATGGTCACCGACCTCGACACCCACCTGGTGGGCCGGGCGTTGACCTCGCTCACGGCCGAGCTGAAGCGGCGGGAGCACATCCTCGCCGAGGCGGGCGCGAAGGACATCGACGACTACGTCGACCTGCTGCGCCGCGAGCCGACCCGCACCTCGATGCCCCGACTGTTGATCGTGATCGACGAGTTCGCGTCGATGATCCGTGACCTGCCGGACTTCGTGACCGGTCTGGTGAACATCGCGCAGCGGGGCCGGTCACTCGGTATCCATCTGGTGCTGGCCACCCAACGACCGGGCGGGGTGGTGTCACCGGAGATCCGGGCGAACACCAACCTGCGGATCGCGCTGCGGGTGACCGACACCAGCGAGAGCCAGGACGTGCTGAACGCCCCCGACGCCGCCTCGATCCTGAAGTCGACGCCGGGGCGGGCCTTTGTACGCCTCGCCCAGTCGTCGCTGGTGCCGTTCCAGGCCGGGCGGGTCGGCGGCTTCCGCCCGGGAACGCGCACCGAGGCACGGCAGGAGCCCTGGCTCACGCGGGTCTCCTGGAAGGACCTGGGTCGGCCCAGGCCCAGCCGTCCGGGTGTGAAGGCCGCGCCATCGGCCGAACTCACCGACCTCGCCGTGTTGGTGGAGGCCGTCCGGGGTGCCAGTGAGCAACTCGCCATCGAGCCGCCGCACAGCCCGTGGCTGCCAGCGCTACCGGACACGCTGACCGTCGAGGCTCTTCCCGCGCCGCGCGGCAGCGGCTACCACCTGCCCCCGGTGGCGTACGGCCTGGTCGACCTGCCGGCGCAGCAGGAGCAGGTGCCGTTGGAGCTGGACCTGGGGACGCTGGGGCATCTGCACGTCATCGGCTCGTCGCGCAGCGGCCGGTCGCAGGCGTTGCGGACGATCGCCGGCACCGTGGCCCGCGCCCACTCGACCGCCGACGTGCACCTCTACGGTGTCGACTGCGGCAACGGGGCCCTGCTCGCCCTCACCGAGCTGCCGCACTGCGGCGCGGTGGTGCAGCGCACCGAGGCCGAACGCCTCGGTCGCCTCTTCACCCGCCTCGTCGCGGAGCTGGGACGCCGTCAGCAGTTGCTCGCCGCCACCGGCTCCGCCGGGCTTGTCGAGTACCGGGCCGGCGTTGCCGCAGCCGACCGTCCGCCGCACATCCTGGTGCTGCTCGACCGGTTCGAGGTCTTCGACAAGACGTTCGCCGACTACGACAACGGCACCGTCATGGCGGCTCTGCTGACCCTGTTGCGCGAAGGCGCCGGGGCCGGAATCCATGTGGTGATGGCCGGTGACCGGAGCATGTTCACCACTCGGATCTCGTCGACGACGGACGACAAACTGGTGCTGCGACTGGCCGAACGCAGCGACTACAGCATGGTCGGCATCAACTACCGGCAGCTGCCGGACGAGATCGGCACGGGCCGGGCGATCCGGGCGGTCGACAGTGCGGAGGCACAGATCGCGCTGCTCACCCGGGACAGCTCCGGCCAGGGGCAGGCCCGCGCGCTCGCCGCGATCGCCGAGGCCGCGCGGCTGCGCGACGCCGAGATCGGCGACGCTGCCCGCCCGTTCCGGATCGACGTGCTGCCCGACGAGCTGACCCTGGCGCAGGCGAGCGTCCTGCCACGGCCCGACGGCCCGCTCTGGACGATGGTGGGGGTCGGCGGGGACGAGCTGTCGGCCATCGGCCCGGACCTCGAGACCAACCCCTCGTTCATCCTGGCCGGGCCGCCCCGATCCGGGCGGAGCACGGCCCTGCTGACGATGGTCGCCGGTCTGCTGGAGAAGGGGACCCCCGTGGTGATCGCGGCACCCCGCCGGTCGCCGCTGCGGGAACTGGCCGGGGTGCCCGGGGTGCTCGACCTGGTGACGAGCGAGAACTTCACCTCCGCCGGGCTCGCGGCGGCCCTCGACGGACGTACCGGACCCGCCGTGGTCGTGCTGGACGACGCCGAGCAGCTGCTCAAGTGCGACGCCGGCAGTGACCTCGGGGACATCGCCCGGGTCGGCACGGAGAAGGGACTCGCTCTGATCATGGCGGGCTCGATCGACGGCCTCTCCAGCGGCTTCGGCGGCTGGCACGTCGACGCCCGCCGCAACCGGCAGGGCGCGCTGCTCAGCCCGCAGGGCCTCGGCGACGGCGAGCTGATCGGCGTGAAGCTGTCCCGCAGCCAGCTCGGCGGCGGGCGGCCGGGCCGGGTGCACGCCCACTTCGGCGACGGCAAGCTGCACCTGCTGCAGGTGCCCCGCACCGAACCGGACGTGCTGCGGAAGCTGCTGACCGGGACCGGCGACGCCCGCTAGGCACCACCGCGACGACGGAGTCCGGCTCCCCTTCGGGGCCGGACTCGACAGCGCTCAGACCCCACCGGGTACGAAACGACGTTGGGGGACACCCCCATGGAAACGCCCCGGATAGGTGTCGGGGCACGAACCGCAGCCAGCGGGCCTCGGACCGTACCCCCAGCAACACCTGCGCCACGCCCCAGCGTCAACAGCTCGGCATCGGTCAACTTCGGCGGCCGTCCGACGCGGGCAGGCCGCCCGAGCCAGTCATCGATCTTCACGTACAGTGCGGTGAAGGGTGTTGAGGTCTGTCGTCACAAACGAATCATCAACACCCTTCACTGCACCCGCAGCCCCGCCCTGAGTTAGGACTTACTCGTCTAGCTGCCGACCTCCCCCGGGGGAGGCCGCCGGCGGCGTGAGCGCGGAAGCCTCCCCCTCATACGAGAAGGTCAATGTCGCGGTGATCGTGGCGAAGAGCTCGAAGATCTCCTCCGCCTCCGCGAGATTCGGGCTCGAACCGGTGACCACCAGCGCGTTCGTTGCCCCCGGCAGCGGTACGACCGTGTGCATCACGGCGCAGCGCATGGTGACGCCGTCCTGGCTGACGTTCTGGATGCCGTGCACCCGACCGACGGTGCCGATCGCGGGGATCTGGGCGGTGCTCACCCGACGCCAGGTGCCGTCGGCGTGGGCGGGCTGCGCCACCGCGGTCAACGCCCCGATGATGTCCCCGGTCGCGGGCGGGGTGACCACGGAGACGAGCACCGTGGCGATGAGCGCGCCGTCCTCGTACACCTGGAACGTGCCGGCGGCGTGCACCGCGCCGGCGTTGCGGGCCTGCCGCACCGACCGGCGCAGCTGCTCGGCGTACTGTCCCGCCTGCTCCTCGGTGAACCCACCATCGCGGGCCCGGGTCCACACGTCGTCGGCGACGCGGTTCTCGCTCGCCTCGTCGGCGACCGAGAAGTCGACCCAGTCGTGCGGCGTACGCAGCTCGAATCCGGTCGGGACAGCTACCGCCGTGCCTCCTGCGCTGGTCAACTCGTCGCTCCGTCCGACTCGAGTGAGGCCGCCGTCTGGTCGTCGGTCTCCCGGAACGCGTCGGCCACCGCCTTCGCGGCGTCGCGGACCCCTTCGAGGTCCTTGGCCACGACGTACCGGCCGTCGCCCCAGCGCTTCTCGAACTCGCGGGCGGCCCCTTCCAACTCACGCTGCCCCAGCGTGTCGACGACCGGCCCCATCGACCTGATCGGTGAGCTGTCCATCAGCTCCTTGGTGCGCTGCAACAGGTCGTGCACCCGCATCAGCTCCGTGCCGGGTACGTCGATCACGCTCATCGCGCCACCCCGGCGTCGAGCCTGCTCTGCTTGCCCATCCCCGCTCTCCTCCCCGATCCGGTCAATGACTCCGCGCCGTACACGGACGACCGGTCGGATCGGTTCAGTCCGGCTGAACCGTTTCCACGATCGCTACGTGTGCGAGTCGGCTCACGGCATTGGCCGGAGCGGGGTGCGGTCGGTGCGATGGGGAGGTTGGTCATGACGCGTCCGGGAGACGCCGAGTGGTCGGTGTTGCAGGTGGACTCCGACCCGGTACCCGGTGATCCGGAGTCCTTCGACGAGATCACGCGGGCCTACCAGGAGCTGTCCACCACCACGCGGGAGGCGCACGACCTGCTCGCCTCCGGTGGCCAGGTCCAGCTTGGTCAGGGCAAGGCGATGGAGGCGTTCCGTGACCTGATCGGCAAGCTGCCCGGGCGGCTGGATCGGATGGCGAACTCCTACGCCGCGGCGGCCGACGCGTACGTGCGGTACCTGCCGTCGCTGGAGGAGGCGCAGGCGATGTCGCTGCGGGCCCTCGATCAGGCCCGACAAGCGTCCGGCGACCAGGCCGCCGCGCAGGCAGCGGTCGTCTCGGCTCAGGCGGCGATCACCGCGTTGGGCGGCGATCCGGCGGCGGACCAGGCCGCCAAGGACAAGGCCAGTGACGACGACGCCGCCGCACAGAACCGCGCGGCCGACGCCCAGCAGGCGCTCGACCAGGCGAAGGCGCTGCTGGGCCAGGCGACGGCGTTACGTGATCAGGCTGCCCGGACGGCGGCGCAGACGTTGCGGGGGTTGGCGAAGGACGCGCCGCAGCGCTCGCTCTGGGAGAAGATCGTCGAGGCGTTCCAGGCGTTCATCGACTTCCTCCGCAGCACCGTCATCCAGTGGATCACCTTGATCCTGGACGCGCTGTCGGTGATCGCCTCGTTCATCTTCCCACCGCTGGGCCAGGCGATCGGCTTCCTCTCCGGTGCGATCGACCTCGCGGCGGCGGCGCTCACCGGTGATCCCGCCGCGATCGGGTTGGCCGCCGGAGGTCTGCTGCTCGGTCTGGTGCCGGGCGGGCGGCTCGTCAGTCGCATCGTCAAGATCGCTGGCAGTGCTGGCAACAAGCTGCCGGGCAGCGTCTCGGAGGGGATCAAGAACAGCATCAAGGGGCTCGGCGGCACGCCGGGCAGTACCCGGAGCGTGGGCAAGGCTCCCACGCCGGGGGCGGGGATCGACACCGCCGTCACCAGTGTCGGCCTCGGCAAGACCATCAAGGGCGTGTTCACGTCGATCGGCAACAAGATCAATGACATGCGCTTCGCGCACGACCTCAGGATCTCCAAGGAGAGGCGCGCCGCCGACCCCAGCCTCCTGGCCGGGATGACCGACAAGGGCCGCCTGAAGACGTTCCGTCCCGCGGACGTCCAGTCCGTGCCCCTGCGCGACAGCGAGGGCAAGCAGATCGGCGTCATCTTCCCCAGCAGGTCGACCGACGCCGAGAACTTCACCGACTGGGGAGCGCAGAAGGCCAACCTCGCCACCGGTAAGAACCTGGGCGGTTCGATGGACATCGGGGGTGCGAAGGCCATCCGACAGCTGCCCGGCAGTGAGCCCACCCTCGCCGGCAACCAGTTCCTGCCGGCTCCGTGGAGCAACCTGAGGAGCGACCCGATGTTCATCTTCGCCCACGGCAGCCCGGACACCGCCGCGGTGACCCTGTCCAGCGGCAAGGTGGTGCACGTCACCGGCGCCAGCATGGCCAAGATCCTCAGCAACGACCCGAACTTCAGGGCGCTCGCCGAGGCCAACCCGAAGGCCGCGATCGCCATGATCTCCTGCAACTTCGCCAACATCAAGGGTGAAGCCGGGCAGCAGTTCGCGGACGTCATGCGCGACCTCGGTAACCGGCGGCAGATCTTCGCAGCGAACAACACCGTGCACGTGACCCGGGGCATTGATGAAATCGGCCTGCTCACCAATCCCGGCGAGACCATCGCGACCCTGGCCGTGGAGAGCACGGACGACCCGAAGGACGGCAAGGGCGAATTCCGAAAGATCACACCGACGCCGAGGGGAAGGTCCTGATGAACGAGCACGACGAGACCGACGTGCAGCGCAACTGGATGCTGCTGCTGGACAGCGACGACGAGCAGCCGACCGAGGCTCCTCCGGTGGAGACGATCGTCGGCGGCTGGCTGGTCGAGGACGACGGGACCATCGGACGGTTCGAGGCGAACCCGCTGTACCAGCCGCGCAACGCCGACTCACCCACCAGCGCCGTGGACGCGGCGGCGAAGCTGGTCGCCACCGACCGGGCCGACGTCGGCCTGGTGCTGCGGACGCTGCGGGACAGCCTGGTGGCGGTGGCGCTCGACGAGGCGGGCGAGGCGGCCGTGACGTCCGCCCCGGACGGGGTGGCCTGCGTGGTGGTCGCCTCCGGCGCCCTCGACCAGGCGCGCGTCGACGCGCCACAGTGGCGGCAGGTCGGTCTGACCGAGCTGCTGGGGCTGCTTCCGGACGGGCTCGACGTGCTGGTCAACCCGGGCGGGCCACGGGCCATGCGCCTGCAGGCGAGCGCCCTGCGCGACTCGGTCGACGCCGACGGAGCCGAGTGAGATGTCCCTGACCAGGGCGTACGCCGGACTGGTGCTGGCGGTGGTGACCGCGTTCCTGCTGGCGACCCCGACCGGGGCGGACGCCGTAGAACCGTCGGTGCCGTACTGGGTGGTACCCGGGCAACCGGGCGCGGAGAGCGAGTTGACGCTGCCCGGGGTCGCCGACCGGGTGCTCGGCGACAGCCGGCGCTGGCCGGAGATCTTCGAGCTGAACCAGGGGCGTACCCAGCCGGACGGCGGCACACTGACGGATCCGGCGCAGCCGATCCGCGCCGGCTGGGTCTTCGTCCTCCCCGAGGGCGCGACCTCCGGTGAGATCCGCGTCGGTCCGCCGCCGTCGGCCACGCCGGACCTGGGCCAGCAACCGGAAGCTCCGCCGGTCGACCAACCGGAGCAAGGACCGGCAGCGGCGCCCCCGGCTCCTCCGGACGGCGGCGGTGGAACCTTCGGGCTCCGACCGGTCGCGGTGACGCTGCTGGGCATCGGCGCGGTGGTGCTGGCGGTCGTCGTACCGGTGCTGATTCGGTTGGTTCGACGCCGCCGCGCGGCCGAGCCGCCGCGACCCGCGCCGGGCTCACGGCAGGCGTTGGACCGCGCCCTGCGGCAGATCGCCGCACCGGCGTCCCAGCCCCCGGTGTACGCGGCGATGGTCGGTGCGGACCGGGTGTCGCTCCGGCTGGCGCCGGCGTTGCCGGACCCGCCGCCCCCGTGGCGGGCACGGCAGCAGGGTGCGATCTGGGAAGCGCCGAGTTGGGACCTCGACCAGCAGGTGACCGCTGATGGCGGCGGGCTGCCGATGCTCGCCACCGTCGGCACCGTCGGCGGTGAGCTGACAGTCGTCAACCTGGGACGAGCGCCCGGAATCGTCGCGCTCACCGGGGAGCCGACAGCCGCGTACCGCCTGGCGGGCGCGTTCCTCGACGAGATCAGCCGCTACGCCGCGACGTCGGTGACGATCAGCGTCGTCGGCCCACCACCTCCGCCCTGGCCGGTCCCGGAACGGGTTCGGGTCGTCGTCGACCTGCGTTCCGTCCTGATGTTGCCCGGCGACGACGCCCAGGACGCACACGGGTCCTCGGCGCTTCGCGACCACCTGGTGGTGGTCACCGCCCCGCTTCCGCCCGAGGAGTTGGAACGCCTCGGCGCGCTGGCGGCGGCCTCCGACGGCACGGCGGCCGTGGTGGTCGTCGGCGACGCGCCGAACACCGTCTGGCGGTTCGACATCGACGCCAACGGGGCCCTCGACGTCGGGGTGCTCGGCCTGCACCTCGACCGTCCCAAGCCGCACGGTCGGCTCATCCCGGTCCTCGGCCGCTGATCCTCCTGCCCGAACCTCGCAAACGATTGGTGTGCCGAGACGGCTGCACGACGCGGCGTTGCCGAACACTGAGGTCAGGCTGCGGCAACTGTTCGACAAGCTCGGCCGCCATGGCCGGATCCTGGTGGTGGTCGACCAGCCCGCCTCGATCGGCGCCCTGCCGATCGCGGTCGCCCGAGCGGCCGGGCATCAGGTTGCCTACCTGCCCGGACTTGCCATGCGCCGCATCGCCGACCTGCACCCCGGCACGGCGAAGACCGACGCCCGCGACGCCTACGTCATCGCTGACGCCGCCCGACCCTGCCCCACACGCTGCGGCGCGTCGACGTCAGGGACGAAACCTTCGCAGAGCTGGAAGTCCTGGTTGGCTTCGATGACGACCTCGCCGGCGAAGCCACCCGCATCTCGAACCAGATCCGTGGGCCGCTCACCCAGATCCACCCCGCCCTCGAACGGGTCCTTGGCCCGAAGATGCAGCACAAGGCCGTCCTGGAACTGCTGTCCCGCTGCGGCGGACCAGCAGGGCTACGCAAGGCCGGCCACCGCAAGCTGCTGTCCATCGCCGGCCCTCACGCCCCTCGCCTGGGCGAACGACTCATCGCCCAGATCATGACCGCCCTCGACGAGCAGACCGTCACCCTCCCCGGCGGCCACCGCCGCGGAGACGATCCTGCCCCGCCTTGTTGACAGCCTCCGCGACGTCCTGCGACAACGCGACCACGTCGCCGGCGAGGTCGAGAGGATCCTCGATGCACACCCTCTCGCCGAGGTCCTGACCTCGATGCCCGGCATCGACGTCAGGACCGCCGCCCGGATCCTGCTCGAAGTCGGCGACGGCACCGCCTTTCCCACCCCCGGACACCTCGCCGCCTACGCCGGCCTCGCACCCGTCACCCGACGATCCGGCACCAGCATCCGCGGTGAACACCCACCCGAGGCGGCAACAAGCAGCTCAAACGGGCATTCTTCCTCGCCGCGTTCGCCGCTCCCGTAGCCGCCGCCTGCGAGCAGGCGGAATTGGAGCACCCCGGAGGGTTCACCTCGGCGTTCGAGTTCCGCGGTGGTGGGCTTCTCTGCCTAAACCTGGATGGTCGATCGCTGGACGAGTCTCGGGCCGGTCTTGCGTGGGGCCGGCCTTGAGCCGGCCCCACGGTCAGCCGGCCTGCGCGACCGCCTTGCGCGGCAGCGTCAGGGCGATGACGAGGCCAACGATCGCGGCGCACACCAGGGCGATGAACGCGGCTTGGAAACCTTTGGTCAGATCGGGCAGCGCGGTTGATCCGCGCGAGACGGTCACCGACACGGTCGTGACGAGCGCGACGCCGATGGCGCCGCCGACCTGGAAGCTCGCGGTGCTCAGCCCGGAGGCGAGGCCCGACTCCGGCTCGGGGACCGCCGTGAGTGCGACGATCGAGGCGGTGGTGTGCGCGACGCCCAGGGAGAGACCGAACAGTCCGAGCGCGACGAACAGATCGCGGAAGTACTGTCCTTCAACGGGTATCCGGGACAGCAGCAGGCAGCACACGCCGAACCCGAGCAGTCCGATCCCGGCGACCACGCGGAATCCGCGCTTGGTGATGAAGGCCTGCCCGATGTAGGCGCCGAATACGGCTGCCACGGGCATGACCGAGGTGGCAAAGCCCGACATGACGGCCGAGTAGCCGAGCACCTGCTGGGTGTAGAGCGAGAAGAGCACGCTCGCGCCCCACACGATCATCGCCACGACGACCATGAGCAAGTTGCCGCTCTTGACCGTGTGCAGCCGCAGGAACCGAAGCGGCACAAGGGGTGCAGCGGATCGGGCCTCGATCACGACGAACGCCCCGAGGAGCAGGATCGCCGCGGCGAACAGGGCGATGATCGGTGCGCTGCCCCAGCCGAGCGCGGGCCCGTTGCTGATCGCATACACCAGGGCGGTTGCGGCGACGGTGATGGTGACGGCGCCGGCGATGTCGAAGTTGCGCACGCGGTTGCGGTCCCAGCTCTCGTCGAGCACGAACGGGCTGATCAGCATGACGAGCGCCACGACCGGCACGTTGACCAGGAAGACCCACTGCCAGCCGAGCCCGGTCGTGATCGTGCCGCCGAGCAGCAGCCCGGCGGTGGCGCCGACGCCGCCGACCGCTGACCACGAGGCGATGGCCCGGTTGCGTTCCTTACCCTCCCGGAAGGTGTTCATCAGGATGGACAGCGCGCTGGGCACGAGCATGGCCGACGACACGCCGTGCAGCGCGCGGGCCACGATGATGACCTCGCCGCTCCAGGCGATGCCGGAGACCAGCGAGGTGATCAGGAACAGGGCCATGCCCCACATGAACACGCGGCGCCGGCCGAGCAGGTCGGCCGCGCGCCCGCCGAGCAGGAGCAGGCCGCCGAAGGTGATGGCGTTGGCCGTGAGGATCCATTGCGCCGCCGAGGGGTCCAGCCCGAGGTCGTTCTGGATGGACGGCAGGGCCAGAATCACGATCTCCGAGTCGAGGATCATCATGAAGCTGGCGAAGCACAGCAGGACCAGCGCCGCGAAGCGACGGCGCGTGCTGGATGTGGTGCCCGTGAGGGGTGTGGCGTCGGAGAGCGTAGGCCGCATCCGGTTGCTCCTCTTGATTTTTCGGGCAGGCCACGGCAGCCCACCCACCGGACGGCGATGATCGGCGGGCAGGCTTTCCGGGGTGTGCCGAGTCAGAGGTACATGGGGTTGGGCGGCAGGCCGCAGAGCATCCGGCCGTACCGCTCCAGGTTGGCGTTGAGGTGCATCAGGGCGTGCAGGTTGAGTGCCTGGATGTCCCGTTCGATGCGCTGAATCGGCACATCCCCGTAGAGTGACGAGCCGCTGCTGGCGGTGTTGAGCATGTCGACCGCCTCCTTGATGGCGTCAGAAGCGTAGGGAGCACCTTGCCTCGATCGGCCCGTCGAGCTGGGCCTGGGCGGCCGTGACGAGGTTCTCCAGACCGTCGATGATGGTCTCGTGACCGCCACAAGGCCGCCTCCAGCTGCCATCCGCCGGCGCAGTGGTAGTAAGGGGAGTGCGGGTCTACGGCACGAGGCAGCGCACGTCGCGTCCGATGCGGCGTGCCTCGATCATGAACTGGTCCTCCCAGCGGCGCCAGAACTTCGCGAGCCGGGACGTGAGGATGACGACGTCGGCGGACTGGTCGGCCAGCGGCGTGCGTAGGCCCAGGCTGTGATGGGTGACGTGCCGCCCGGTGGCTGCCACGCGTTCGATCAGCTCCCGGTCGAAGTCCATCACGGTGGCCGCGTGCATCGACTCGGGCAACGCGCCACCAGCGCCGATCACGACCACGCGGTCGGTCGCGGAGACGCCCCGCAACGCCAGCTCGACCTCTGCCGAAACGTCCAGATCGCGCACCTCGTCGGTGTACCGGATAAGGTCGTTGTTGTCCTCCTCCCACGCCCAGAACATGTTCTCGTGGACCACCCCCGTCCAGCCGATCTCGTTGACCGGCTCCGGATTGTTGGTCACGAAGCGCAGCATGTTGGCCTGGAACTCCTCGTACTGCTCATCGAACACCCGGTCCTGGTGCTCCTCGATCACCCACGCCGCGCGGCTGAAGTGCAGCGGTAGGCCACTACGGTGCAGGCGGTATCCGAGATCGAGGTCCTCCACGGCCCAGCCGCGGTGCCCCTCGTCGAAGCCGCCCACCGCCCAGAAGTCGTCGGTGTGCACGGAGCAGTTGATGGTCCAGAAGACGAGCCACGGCACGCTACGTTTGGTCAGGTCGTCGTTGCACCTGAGCAGCGCCAACTCGCGACTGTCGAGGAACTCGTGGGCCCGGCCGTAGACCTCCACCATCTCCTCGGGTGTGAACCGCTTGAGGAGATCGGGCACCTGCAGCATCGGGTCCCCTGGGTTGTAGCCGTAGGCGTATCCGGCCAGGGCATGCCGCGGCGAACCATTGCTGTGGGCCAGATAGTGCTGTAGCACGAAGTCGGGCCCGGCGATCGCGCCGGTGTCCAAGAAGACCAGGATCGGTGCGGTGGCCAGCCTCGCACCGTTGTTGCGCGCGAGCGCGACGCGGTTGCCGAGATCCTCCTGGTAGGTGTATTTCAGGTTCAGTCGATCGGAGAACGACTTGGCGACGGTCGCCGAGTCGTCGGACGAGCCGTCGTCGGACACCACGACCTCAAACTCCGGCGTGCCGGGCACCTGCCGGGTGAGATGGTGCAAGGTGTTGTGCAGCCTGTCGCGACGGTTGTATGTCGGGATCACTATCGAAATTTTTGGGTTACCGGTTGCCGACATGGGAGCCTCCGATTATCGGTATTGGGCGCATCGATCCCGTGACGGTGTTGTTCGTGCGCGCGAATAGTGCAAAGGCTGGCGGGATCAGCTGGCGGAGGCCGTGATGAAGCTTCCGCGCAGGGACGCTCTCGCCGTCGCGGACCAGCGGTGGAACATTGGTTCGCGCTCGGGTGCCCATCGGTGTCCTTCCTTTGATGACCAGGCACCGTCCATAGCGTCATGGACCCGTTGCGGGAGCTGCCAGCGGGAGCGTCGATCTACTTTAGAAGCATATTCATGTGCTTCAACGGGTCTACTCCGATAATGCGCTCTGTTCATCCTGCTGCGCTTCTCTGGGTTGTTCTGCGTGCCTTGCCGTCGCCGCTCTGGTGCTACGGCTTGCGGCATCGTGAAGGGACAATCATGCGCAAACAGTGGGACCTGCCTGCTGCCGGCTCGGCCGCGATCGCCGTCATCACACTGGACGTCCGCATTGGGCTGATTGCACCGCACGCGGACGACATCGCAGCCTGGATCGCCGACGTCGAGGGGTGCTGCGCCGAATGCTGCCGAGCGGCGATCGGGTTTGCCAGCTCGACATCGGGCCGCCGGTCGCCCGTTCCCGTTGCGCCACATCGGATGTGGGCGTGGCCGCGGCTACCACAGGGTGGGCGGCCCAGTCAGGGCCGCCCGACTTCCGTTGCCGTCACCGCACGATACGGCCGAAGGCTCGCACGTCGTCGACGAACAGGTCCGGCTCCTCCATCGCGGCGAAGTGACCACCCCGATCGGGCTCGCTCCACCGCACGATGTCGGCCAGATAGTGGTGCGCCAGCCCGCGCAACGGCTGGAAGGGATCGTGCGGGTACACCGTGACGCCGGCCGGGACCCGTATCGGTTCCGGCCGCCAGCCGGAGGCCATCGCGCGCATGCCCTCCGCCCCCTCGTAGTAGAGCGCGGCCGACGTGCCAGCGGTGGCAGTGAACCAGTAGATACTCACGATGGTCAGCAACCGGTCCCTCGACACGGCGTCGTCGGGCACCTTCGCCGCGTCGGTCCACTCCCGGAACCGCTCCACGATCCAGGCCAACTGGCCCACCGGCGAGTCCGTCAACGCGTACGCCAAGGTCTGCGGCCGGGTCGACTGGAGCTTCATGTATCCGGACAGCTCCGCGTCGAAGCGACCCATGAGTGCCAGACGCGCCTGGTCGAGCTCGCTGAGCCCGGCCAGCTCCTCCGGGTCGCCGGACGGAAAGGTCATCAGCATGTTGACGTGCAACCCGATGACATGATCTGGTGCCACGGCGGCGACCTGCTGCGAGATGACCGCGCCGGCGTCGCCGCCCTGGACCACGTACCGGTCGTAGCCCAGCTGGTTCATCAGCTCGGCCCAGACCGGCGCGATGGTGCCCGCGTGCCACCCCGGGCGGGCCGGGCCGGAGAAGCCGAACCCTGGCGGACTGGCAATGACGAGGTGGAACGCGTCGGCCCGGTCGCCGCCGTGCGCGGCAGGGTCGGTCAGCGGACCGATGACGTCGAGGAACTCGGCCACCGAGCCCGGCCAGCCGTGGGTGATCAGCATCGGCACCGCGTCCGGCTCCGGGGAACGTACGTGCAGGAAGTGAACGGTGACACCGTTGATCTCGGCGAGGAACTGGGGGTACTGGTTCAGCTCGGCCTCGGCGGCCCGCCAGTCGTACTGGGTACGCCAGTACTCAACGAGCTCACGCAGGTACCACACCGGTACGCCGCGGCTCCAGTCATCGTCTCCCAGTGGTGCGGGCCAGCGGACGTCGGCCAGCCGACGATGGAGATCGTCGATGGCGGCCTGCGGAATCTCGATGCGGAACGGTTTCATGACGCGGCCCTCTCTACCTCGTTGGTGGGATCGAATGCGGTGAGAGACCCGGCCGCCGGCCCGGTTGTGCGGTCGCGTGACAGCCGCAGCACGCGCCGGACGAGGCCGGGGCGCATCAGCGAACTCAGCGGGTCGATCAGGCCGGCCACACGCATGAACGCCGCGGTGATCGACGGGTCCTTGGTTGCCGCGTACTGCACCCGCGCCATGTACGCGTTGCCTATGCGCACCATCGCCGACCGTTTGCCGGGTACACCTGGGAAGTCGAGGTCGCCGCTTGTGGAGATCTGCCACGGCGTGTCCACGACGCGACCGATGTCGCGCAGGAACCCGCGCGGCTCGGGCGGCGCGCCGCGGAGCAGCCACTTGCGCAGCGTCATCGCCTCGATGGCGGCGACCGTCATGCCCTGGCCGTAGACCGGGTTGAAGCTGCAAACCGCGTCGCCGAGCACGAGTAGGCGCTCCGGGAAGCGGGACAGCCGCTCGTACCGGCGCCGCAGGCTCGCCGGGAAGGTGAACGTCACGGGTTCGGTCAGCGGCTCGGCGTCGCGTAGCCCGTCGTACACGTCCGGCACCGGCAGCGAACGGGCGAAGGCCAGGAAGCCGTCGGGGTCCGACGGCGGGTGGTCGCCAAGAATCCCGGTCAGCGACACGATGCACTCATGCTCGCCGACCTGCCCGAAGAACGCCCCGCGCGGGTGCGCTGGCGACGCGACCGGGTTGATGGACTGGGTCCCGTCGAACATCTCCGGTCGCTTGCGGTACAGCCGGGTGGTGTACGCCAAGCCGATCTTCATACGTTCCTCGACCGGCCGTTGGTAGCCCAACTGCTCCAGCCACACCGGCAGGCGGGAGCCGCGCCCGGTGGCATCGATGACGAGGTCCGCGTCGAGAACGCTCTCCGTCCCCGTCACCACGTCGCGCAGCGCCACCGCGGTGACGCGCCGGTTGTCGGCGGTGGCCCGCAGGCCGGTCAACTCGGTGCCCTGCCGGTACGTCACGTTGGGCAGCGCAGCGACCCGGGAACGCAGATACTCCTCGAGAACCGGCCGCTGAGCGGTGATCGACAGCAGGCCGCTACGGGCCGGTTGAACGCGCCGACCGTCGAAGAACCAGCGCATCTCACCGAGATCACCCACCGGCACGCCACGGCTCTGCAGGTCGGTCCGCAGGCCCGGGAAGAGCTCGGTCAGGATCAGGTATCCGCGTCCGTGCAGTCCGTGCGCGTGGGCGGTGTGCGGTGTGCCGCGCCGGGGAACGTCGATGCCGAGCACCTCGTCGCGATCGACGACGACCACCTCGCGATAGTGGTCGGACAGAACACGCGCCGCGAGGGTCCCGGCCACGCTGCCGCCCACGACGACAGCGCGTTGCCCGACGACGACATCCGGCCTCCCCGCCGGTACCGTCTCGGCGTCGACCTTGCGGGCGGAGCGCAGAACGCGGGCGATGAAGCCGGGCTTCATCAGCGCGCTCGGCGGGTCGACCAGGCCGGCCACCCGGAAGAACGCGCGGGTGAAGGCGCCGTCGCGCTGGGCCGCGGTGTGCAGCCGGGCGAGGAACGCGCCGCCCACCTTGACCTTGGCCGTACGCTTCCCCTCGATCGCGGGCAATGCCAGGTCACCGCCGACGGAGGTCTCCCACGGCACGTCAACGATGCGACCCACGGCCCGGAAGAACTCCCGCGGACGGGCGGGACCGCGGCTCAGGTGCTTGGCCAGCGCGTCCGCCTCCATCGCGGCCACCGTCATCCCCTGGCCGTACACCGGGTTGAACGCGCACACGCCGTCGCCGACGACCAGCAGACCGTCCGGGAAGCGGGTCAGCTTCTCGTACCGGCGTCGGACGCTGGCCGGCACGCGGAACATCGCGGGCTCGGTGAGCGGCTCCGCGGTGCGAATCGCCTCGTAGATCTCCGGTGCGTCAAGCGATCGGGCGAACTCCAGGAACCCCTCGCGGTCCATCGGCGGGTGGTCGCCGAGCAGCCCGGTAAGGGACAGCAGGGCCACGTTGTCGGGGAACTTGCCGAAAAAGGCTCCACGCATGTTGCCCGGGTGCGGCACCGAGTTGATCGCCAGATCGGTGCCGAACGGGTCTGTGCGCAACCGGAAGTACTGCGACACATAGGCCAGGTCGATTCGCACCTTGTCCTCTGCCGGCCGCTGGTAGCCGAACTGCTCCAGCCACGCCGGGGTGCGGCTGCCGCGGCCGGTCGCGTCGACCACCAGGTCGGCATCGATCGTCTCGGGCGTCGCCCCTGGTTCGTCTCCGACGACCCGCACGCCGATGACCCGGCTGTGGTCGGCCGTCGTCGCCAGACCTTGCACAACGGTGCGCTCCCGCATGACCACTTCAGGCATGTCGACCACCCGCCGGCGCACATAGGCCTCCAGCGTCGGCCGGTTGGCCGAGACGCTACTCAGGCCCGAGTGCGACTGTTGCAGCGCGCGACCGCGGAAGTACCAGCGCAGATCCCCCGACAGGTCGCCGCTGAGCACGCCGTCGGCGGTCAGGTCGGCCTGCATACCGGGGAAGAGCCGCTCCATCACCTCCTGTCCTCGGGCCAGCAGAGCGTGCGCGTGGTGCCCTTGCGGCACACCCGCACGCGGGCCGGTCACGCCGACGACGGTGTTGCGCTCGACGACCACGACCTGGGCATACCGGTCCGCCAGCACCCGGGCCGTCACAAGGCCCGCCATTCCGGCACCGAGCACGACCGCCCGGCTGCCGAGTCTCTCACTCATCGATGCACCTCCATCAAGCCTTCGCGGGTGTGGGCCGCCTCGGTGCGGCCACGGATCAGGTCCGCCGCCCGCTCCGCGACCGCTACGGTCGGGGCGTTGGTGTTGCCCCTCGGCACAAGCGGCAGCACGGACGCGTCCACCACGCGCAGGCCGTCCACCCCGTGCACCCTCAGATCCGGGTCCAGCACGGGACCGATCGCGCAGGTGCCGGCCGGGTGGAAGACCGACTGGGTGTGTGCCCGCAGGAATGCATGCAGGTCCGCCTCGTCGGTCGAAGCCGGATATGCGTACGGGCGCACGGTGTACGGCGCCAGCGATGGCTGCCCGGCCAGCTCCATGGCGATTCGCAGGCCGGCTGTCATCGTCCGCAGGTCCGCAGGGTCCTCGTAGTACTGGTGCCGGATGCGCGGCTTGGCTGTCGGGTCGTCGGAGGCGAGGCTGACCTCGCCGCGGCTGGCCGGCCGCAACACGCAGGGCCCGAAGGAAATGCCGTGCTCGGCCGACTCGCCGAGGGCGCACTCGACAAACATCACCGGCAGCACGTGGTACTGCACGTCGGGGGCCGCCAGGTCGCTCTGGGTACGCACGAAGCCACCGGCTTCCGGCACGTTGGACGACAGCGGTCCGCTGCCGTCAGCCTCGAACTGGCGAACGTTCCTTTCCTCACCGGCGGACAGCAGGCTGACCGGCTCGTCGTGTGTGAAGACCAGGTATACGGCGGGATGGTCCTGCAGGTTGCGGCCGACCTCGGGCAGGTCGACGAGGACCGGCACGCCCACCGCCGCGAGGCGTTCGGCCGGACCGATTCCGGACAGCATGAGCAGCTGCGGGGAGTTGTACGCCCCGGCGGCCACGATGATCTCGCGCTGCGCCCGGATGTCGACCACCTCGTCGTACCGCTGGACCCGTACCCCGCAAGCCCGCCCGCCCTCGACGAGAACGCGGTGTGCGTGGGTGCGGGTGCGCACGGTCAGGTTGGGTCGAGCAGCCGACGGATGCAGGTATGCCGCCGCGGCGCTGCACCGCCGCCCGTTGCGCTGGTTCACCTGATAGAAGCCGAAACCGTCCTGGCTCGGGCCGTTGAAGTCGTCGTTGGCCGGAAACCCGGCCTCCACCGCGGCACGCACGAACGCGGCCGCCATCGGGTTGCGCGAACGGCTCTCGGCGACCGGCAGCGGGCCGCCGGTCCCGTGGTAAGCCGAGGCGCCTCGCTCGTTGTCCTCGCAGCCGACGAAGTACGGCAGCATGGTCTCGTAGGTCCAGCCGGGCTGACCCCACTCGTCGAAGTCGCGGGCGTTGCCCCGGATGTGCACCATGCCGTTCAGCGCGCTGGTACCGCCGAGCACACGTCCCCGCGGCAGATAGAGCCGGCGCCCGCCCAGCCGTGGCTCCTCGTTGCTGTTGTAGTCCCAGTCGTACTGTGAGCGCAGCAGCTTGCCGCCCGCCGCCGGGATGCGGATGTTGTCCGAGTCGTCAGCAGGTCCGGCCTCGAGCAGGCACACCGTCACGTCAGGGTCCTCGCTCAGCCGCGCCGCGAGCACGCAGCCGGCGGTGCCGGCGCCGACAATGACGTAGTCGTAGGACTCCATCACGAGTGACTGGCGGGTCGGCGGCGCAGCACGTCGGCCAGCGCCTGCGCGGCGCGGTCGACCTCGGGCCGGGAGATGACCAGCGGCGGGGCCATGACGAGGGTGTTGCCGTACTCCCGGGCCGCCACGCGGTGCTCGTCGCGCAGGGCGACGGTGACCCAGTCGGCCATCAACGGCTCCCGCGTGTCCCGGTCGGCCACCAGTTCCACGCCGGCGGTGGCGCCGGCTACCCGCACCTCGCCGACGTTGGGCAGGTCGGCAAGGGGGGCCAATGCCTCGCGCAGCCACGTGCCGACCGTGCGGGACCGATCCACCAGGCCCTCCTGCTCAAGCAGATCGAGGTTGGCGTGCGCGACCGCGCAGGCGGCGGCGTGGCCGGAGTAGGTGTGACCGTGGAACAGATACGTGTCGCCGCCGGCGATCGTCTCGGCGATCGCGTCGCTCATGAGCACCGCCCCCAGCGGGGCGTAGCCGCTGGTGAGGCCCTTCGCCACGGTCACCAGGTCGGCCTGCATGCCGCGCTCGGCCGAGTCGTACCAGGCGCCGGTCCGGCCGAAACCGGTGACGATCTCGTCGGCGATGAGCAGGATCCCGTGGCGCGACAGCAGCTCGCGGACCCGCGGCCAGTAGTCCGCGGGCGGTATGAGAACCCCCGCGCCGCCCATGACCGGCTCGCCGATCATCGCCGCCACGTTGCTGGGGCCGATCCGCTCGATGGTGGTAGCCAACTCCTCGATGAGGAAGTCGGTGAGGTCCCGGCCGGGACACGTGTCCGGCGCGCGGTAGCTGTGCGGGGGCGAGACCCGCGCCACGTTCGGGAACTCCGGCCCGATGCCCTCGTGAATGCCGGGGAACCCGGTCGCGGCGCCGCTGGCATAGGTGCAGCCGTGATAGGCGAAGTTCCGCGAGATGAACCAGACGCGCTCTGGCTCGCCGCGGTGGTGGTGATAGAGCCGGGCGAACTTGAAGGCCGTCTCCACGCTCTCAGAGCCGCCGTTGGTGAAGAACACCCGGTCCAGCCCGTCGGGGGCCAGGTCGACCAGCCGCTGCGCGAGCGTGATGGACTGGTCGTTGGCGAAGATGTCGAACCCGGTGTAGTACGCCAGCTTGCGCATCTGACGGGCCGCCGCGTCAGCCAGTTCCGGCCGACCGTGCCCGACCTGCGCGACCCAGTTGCCGGCACCCATGACGTCCAGCAGTTCCACACCGGACGCGTCCCACACCGTGCACCCGTCACCGCGGACGATCGTGATGCGCTTCGACCGGCCGCCGTGGTGGTGCGGATGCACCAGCACCCGCCGATCGATCTCGGCGAGCTGCGCCGCGGTCAGCATCGTGCGCGGCATCTCGTTGACGACAGACATGGCACTCTTCCCCTTACCGATATGTGCTGGCTTGCAGTGCGACAGGCGGCCCCGTGGGCGGGTCATCAGGCCGACTCGGGGCGTCCGGTTGTCGTGTCCAGACCGAGCCACAATCACGTCGTTGATGTGGAAGGGTTGATCGTCCGAAGCGTCATCAGCAACGGGATGACAGCGATTTCTCCCTGTCCGGAGTCGGGCGACGCCTTGCAAGCGTCACCCAGCCGTCATCGGTGGGCATCCTCGTGAATGCGTCGCGAGCGGCACTCTGGGAGATGAACACGGACGTTCTCGTCGGCACACTGGCAGAGTGGACGCTACTAGGACAGCAGGCTCGGTTCCCCGGGTGACGGTGGTCATCCCGACCTACAACCGGCGCGACTTGTTGCGTGAAACGCTGCGAAACCTCACCCGGCAGCGAATGCCGGCCGACGAATTCGAAGTCATCGTCGCTGACGACGGTTCGTCGGACGGTAGCCGCGCGGTGGTCGAAGAGGCGTCGCAGCAGCTGCGAATCAAATACCACTTCCAGCCCGACGAGGGCAACCGGGTGTGCCTGGCCCGCAACGCCGGCGCCCGGCTGGCCGCCGCGCCGCTGCTGGTTTTCCTCGACAGCGGTGTATACGTCGGGCCGGACTTCCTGACCGAGCACGTCGCGGCCCACGCCAAAGGCGAACGGCTGGTCGTGGTGGGCTATACCTGGGGCTACGACTTTGAAAAGGAACCTCCCCCCGGTCTGGCCGAGGCAGTGACCGAGTCGCTGCCAGAGGACGTCGTCGCTCGGTTCCACAACTCGCCGGCCTTCTTCGATGCCCGGCACGCGGCGTTCGTCAAGACCGACTTCGACCTCAGTCGGATGGTCGCACCGTGGGTCCTGCTCTGGGGGCTCAACTTCTCCATATCCGCCGAGGACTACTGGCGGGTGGACGGCTTCGACGAGGGCATCGTCCTCTGGGGTCTGGATGACCTGGAACTGGGCTTCCGATTGTTCAAGGCCGGCCTCGAATTCCGGCTCAGCCGCACCGCCTGGGCGGTGCACGCACCGCACGATCGGGCACCCCTGGCCGATGCGCTGGCCGGCACCATGGTGAACATGCGCCGGATGATGTCCAGGTTCCCGGAGCCGATGACCGAGCTGGCCTGGAACCTGCTGAACAACGACGATGACCTGCTGGAGGTGGATGAGAACTACCGGTTCCTGATCGGCTGTATCGATCAGGCCCGGTCCGTCGACGTGGCGGCGGAGGTCGCCGACCTGCTGCCGCAGCTACCACCCGGCCGTCTCGCGGTGTTTGGCGCGGGCCGCCGCCTGCCGGCGGAACTGGCCGGCGCGGTGACCCTGGACTTCGACGCCGACGCCGTGGCCGAGCTCGGTGCCACGTACCACGCCATCGGCATCCGCACTCCGCTGCCCGACCACGCCGTGGATGTCGTGGTCCTGACGTCGCGCCTGGCCGGACTCTGGCCGCGCTGGTCGACCGAGATCCTGGCGGAGGCTGCCCGGGTCGGCGGATCGGTACAACTTACGCCCGCGTTGATCCAAAAGACGGCCGCCATTTCTCGATAGGTTGAAGACTAGAAGTCATCGATCGATACGTGGAGGTCCTGAATGTCAACGCCACGACTCGGCAGCATTCTGCTCGGCTCGGCCGACCCGGAACGGCTGCGCACCTGGTACATCGAGGCGTTCGAAGCGCTTCAGCAACCGTCCGGCTTCCTCGACTTCGACGGGTTCGACGTGCTCGTGGACAGTCGCGACGACGTCGCGACGACGACGGTGGAACCCGGGCGCGTCATCCTCAACTTCGAGGTCACGGATGCCCGCAAGGTGGCCGCACACCTCGACGCTATGGGCGTGTCCTGGGTCGCGCCGCTGGAGGAGCGTAAGGACGGCCTGTTCGGCACACTGCTGGACCCGGACGGCAACTACGTGCAGATCATCGAGCTCAACGCGGAGTACCTCGCCGCCGCCCGCGGTGGCTCCGGGATGCTCGCGGGTGCGGTGGCGTTCAACGGGTTCTCGGTGGACGACATCCCCCGCGCGCAGGAGTTCTACCGCGACACGCTCGGGATCCCGGTGACCGAGCAGCACGGCATGCTGCACCTGCATGTCGGCGGCAACCGGGAAATCCTGGTATACCCCAAGCCGAACCACGAGCCAGCCACGTACACGATGCTCAACTTCCCGGTCGATGACATCGACGCGGCGGTGGCGTGGCTGCGCGAGCGCGGCGTGGAGATGGAGAAGTTCGACGGCGTGGACGACGACGGTGTGTTCCGCAAGGGCGGGCCGCTGATCGCCTGGTTCCGTGACCCGGCCGGCAACATCATGTCGGTCATCAAAGAGTGAAACCCGCCCGTGGGTGAGTGACGCAGCAAGGTGCGGCTGAGCCGCGCGGAGGAAGGTGAAGCAGCGCTCCGGCCGGCGCGAGAATTCGGATACCGGCCGGTTCGCGTCTCCGGACGGCGTACTCCCCGAAAGGGACTCTTACACGACATTCCCTCAACCGAGGCCTCGAGGAGGACGCGATGGAGACCACCGAGCTACCGACGCAGATCGAACTGGTTCATCGGGCGTCGCAACTGGCGCCTGTAATGACCGAGCACGCCGGCTGGAACGAGGAGAATCGCCGGGTCCATGACACGGTCGTCGAGGCGCTGACCGACGCCGGGATGTTCCGGCTCCGGGTGCCGGCGGCCAACGGCGGCTACGAGAGTGACGCGACCACCATGGTCGCGGTGGCCACCGAGCTGGCGAAGGCCGACGCCTCCGCGGCCTGGACCGTCGCGGTCAACTGGATCACCACGTGGATGGCCGCGCTGTTCCCGCCGGAGGTGCGCGACGAGGTCTTTGCCGACGCGAGCCTGCGCATGTGCGGCACCCTGAGCCCGTCGGCGACGGCCGCACCCGTCGACGGCGGTTTCCTCGTGAACGGGAAGTGGGGCTTCGTCAGCGGCGCCCCGCACAGCCAGTGGCAGGTCCTGGTGGCCATGGCCCCGGGCCCTGGGGGCGACCCGTGGCCGGTGATGGCCCTCGCCCCGCTGTCGGACCTGCTGGTCGTGGATGACTGGCACACCTCGGGCCTGCGCGGATCGGGCAGCGTCACCACGGTGGCGGACAACGTGTTCGTCCCGGCCGCGAGGGTTGTGCCGCTGGTATCCGCGCTTCCCGACGGCTACGCGTCAGGCCGCACCGGCATCTACGGCGCTCCGCTCGTGGCGACCGCGGCTGCCTCAGTGACCGGCCTCGCCGTCGGAATGGCCCGGGCGGCCATCGACCAGTTCCGCCAGCGGATGCAGGAGCGGGGCATCACGTACACCTCGTACGCCTCCCAGGCGGCCGCGCCGGTGACCCACCTCAAGCTCGCCGACGCCGTGGTGCGTGCCGACGAGGCCGAGTTCCACGCGCAGCGGCTGGCCCGGCAAACGG
The DNA here is from genome assembly GCF_016863515.1 of Micromonospora gifhornensis. GTDB lineage: Bacteria > Actinomycetota > Actinomycetes > Mycobacteriales > Micromonosporaceae > Micromonospora > Micromonospora gifhornensis. The sequence continues at coordinate 83,132 of NZ_BOPA01000035.1, read as the reverse complement.
ACACCAAGAACGCCGCTGCGGACCCCTGGACGATCGAGGACCGTGCCCGTGCCCGGGTCGACATGGGACGTGCCTGCCGCCTGGCCCAAGAGTCCGTGAACATCCTGCGCCGAGCCAGCGGCGGCTCCTCCATCTATACGAACGTGCCGATCCAGCAGATCGCCCGTGACATCGATGCGATGAACATGCACGCCCTGATGCAGCCCGAGACCAACCTCGAGCTGTACGGCCGCGTGCTGAGCGGGCTCGAACCGGACACCCTGTATCTGTAGGCGGAATGGGATTCGGGCTCCTCGGCTGACGGTCGAGGAGCCCGAATCTATGCACCCGAGGCGGCACTGGGGACAGCATTGAGCCGCTCCGCGGAGAAACACACGGAGCGGCCCGATCGAGCGGTTACTTGATCGCCAGCGGGTTGATCGGCGACGCCACCGCCCGGCTCACCTTCAGCGGAGGTGCCGCGAAGAAAAACTCCCAGACACCGTCGTCCTCGCAGTCGGCCGCGAGTTCCTCGAAGTCCAAGATCTCCCCGAGCGTCATGCCCATGTCCCGGATGAGAACCATGTGGACGGTCAACAGCGCGTCAGGGTTCTCGCCCGGAAGCACCTCGATGGCCCAGTTGTCCGAGCAGACCGCGGCGACGTCGCGGTCGCGCAGCCAGGCGCAGCACGCCTGGCCGAGGCCGGGCTCACCGGCCATGAACGCGTTCCGGTCGCCGTCGCGCAGGAACTTGCGGCGCCAGCCGGTGCGGAACAACAGGATGTCGCCCGGGCCGACCTCGACACCGCCCTGCCGCGCGGCCGCCTCGTCGAGATCCTCGGGAGTGATGACGGTGCCGCTTTCCAGCCAGTCGACGCCCTTCAGCGCCGCGATGTCCAGCAGCACGCCACGGCCGGCAATTCCCGCGCTCTGCTGGTCGATTGCGCAGTGCGCGGCGCCTCTGACTGTCACACCGCCGGCCGGGAAGCCGTTGTACATCCGGTCGTCGTAATACACGTGCGACAGCGCGTCCCACTGCGATGAACCCTGCAACGCCATGAAGATGTAGTCGTCGGCGAACCGGAACCCGCCCGGGAACACCTGCTCGGCGCCGGTCTCCGACATCAGGTGGACGGGATTGATCCGTCCTCCACCCGGCTGCGGGCCGTTCCCGTCGAGCGGGATGCCAAGGTCGAACACCTTGCCCCGCCGGATTAGGCCGGCCGCTGCCACCAGCCGCTCCGGCGTGATCAGGTTGGTGGTGCCGCGCTGGTCGTCCGGGCCCCAGCGGCCCCAGTTGCTCAGCCGCGCGCCGAGCGCCCGGAAGTCCTCTACCGCAGCCGGCTGCTGGCTCATGTCATTCCTTGATCAGTCGGCGGAACGCCCGGACGTCCTCGATGAACAGGTCCGGCTCCTCCAGCGCGGCGAAGTTGCCGCCCCGGTCGAACTCGTTCCAGTGCACGATCGACGGGAAGTCCCGATCGGCGAAGCGCCGGATCGGCACGAACGGTGCGTGCGGGAACACCGCCACACCGAGCGGTGCCTTGATCGCCGGGTACCGGCCCGTGGACACGTTGATCGGCAGGTTCTCGGCGATCTCGTAGTAGAACTGGGCGGAGGAGCCAGCCGTACCGGTGAACCAGTAGATGCTTGCGATGGCCAGGAGGCGGTCGCGGTTCACCGCGTCCTCGGGAACGCTCGCCGAGTCCGTCCAGTCCTTGTACTTTTCCACGATCCAGGCAAGCTGCCCGACCGGCGAGTCGGCCAGCGCGTACGCCACCGTGTGCGGCCGGGTCGCCTGGAGCTTCATCGATCCGGCGAGCTCCCGGACGAACCGGGCCGACCGCGCCAGCCGGGCCCGGTCCTCGTCGTCGAGGGTGTCGAGCTCTCCCGGATCGCCGCTGGGCGGGGTAGGCAGCGTGTTGAGGTGCACCCCGGCCACGTGCTCCTCGTCCACGCCGGCGAGAGTGAGCGACACACCGGTGCCGAAGTCGGCGGCCTGAGCCAGGTAGCGGTCGTATCCGAGCCGGCGCATCAGCTCCGCCCACGCCTGGGCTGTGCGCAGGTTGTTCCAGCCGACGTTCGGGTTGGGCCCGGAGAAGCCGAACCCAGGCAACGAGGGAATCACGAGGTGGAACGCGTCCGCCGGGTCGCCGCCGTGGGCCCGGGGATCGGTCAGCGGTCCGATGACGTCCAGGAACTCCACGACCGAGCCGGGCCAACCGTGCGTCATGATCATCGGCATCGCGCCCGGCTCAGGCGAACGCACGTGCATGAAGTAGATGGTCGTACCGTCGAAGTCAGCGGTGTACTGGGGGTACCCGTTCAAGGAGGCCTCGACGGCACGCCAGTCGAAGTCGGTGCGCCAGTAATCGACCAGGTTCTTGAGGTAGCTCGTCGGCACGCCACGCTCCCAGCCGACGTCTGGCAGCTTCTCCGGCCAACGGGCCTCAGCCAACCGGCGACTGAGATCGTTCAGCTGCACCTCGGGTATCTGTACGCGAAATGGCTGCATACAGTAATGATCGGCGCGCCACCCAGCAAGGTGCATCTCTTCCCTTGCCGTTGCCCGCGTCGGCGCACCGACCCAGCTCAGCGCGAGCGGACATTCCCTTGACCAACTCACGACGAAAACTCGCCGCTGCTGTCCATCGGCGACCTCGCCGGCCGTCGTACCGTAAGAGATGGATGCCGGGAGGAGAACCGATGAAATATCTCATGCTGGTCTGTGTCGACGAGTCGCTGGTCCTGCCGCCGGATGATGCGGCGGTATTCGATTGTCCCGGCGAGTGGGCGGAGGAGGCCGGACGCAACGTCTGGCTGTCCGGCAGTCAGTTGCAGGGGGTCAGCGATGCCACCACGGTACGGGTCCGCGACAGCGAGGTGCTGATAGCGGACGGCCCGTTCACCGAGACCAAGGAGCAGATCGCCGGCTTCGACATCATCGAGTGTGCCGACCTCGACGAGGCGATCGAGGTGGCGTCCAAGCACCCGGTCGCCCGGCACGGCGTGCTGGAGCTGCGGCCCTTCCGGCAGGGGTGAGCGGGGCCCTCAACCGCGCCGCGGTTGAGGGCCCCGCTCAGGCAGCGCCCCAACTCGTCACGGGTCGGTTGCGCTCATGCTCGACACGTCCCCGCCTTCCCGCGCCTACCGGTAGGCCTGGGCCTGAAGGCTGAACAGATCGGCGTAAAGCTCGCCGCGTCGCATCAGCTCATCGTGACTGCCGGCCTCGACCACCCGGCCGTCGCGCAACACGATGATCAGATCCGCCATGCGCACCGTCGAGAAACGGTGCGAAACGAACAGGGTGATGGCCCCGGTACTGGCCCGCAGCTGCGCGGCCTGCCGGGCGTACGACTCGAACAACCGATCCTCGGCCAGCGGATCCAGGGCCGACGTGGGCTCGTCGAGCACCAGCAACAACGGCTCCTCGCGCATAAGCGCCCGGCCCAGCGCGAGCTTCTGCCACTGACCACCGGAGAGCTCGGCACCCTCGGTGTAGCTCTTGCCAAGCTGGGTGCGCAGTCCGTGCTCCAGCCGCTCCAGGACGTCGCTGCCCTGCGCCCGATCCAACGCGTCGATGACCGCGCCGTCGTCTCCCATCCGGCTCACGTCGCCGAGACCGACCACCTGGCCCGCGAGCAGTTCGAAGCGGACGAAGTCCTGGAAGGCCGCCGACAGATACCTGCGCCATGACTCGGCCGGAATCCGACGCAGGTCCGTGCCATCGACCAGAATCTGCCCGCTGGTCGGCCGGTACAGGCCGCAGAGCAGCTTGACCAGGGTGGTCTTGCCGGCGCCGTTCTCGCCGACGATGGCCACGCTGGCCCCGGCCGGCAGGCTCAACGACACGCCGCTCAGCACCGCTTCGCTGGTGCCCGGATAGGTGAAGTCCACGTCCCGGAGCTCGATCCCGGTGGTCAGCCGAGCCGGCGGCTCCTGGTCGACCGGCACCGGGTGGTCGACCGCGACCAGCTTCCGCACGGAATCCAGGCGGCGCAGCATGCTGCCCATCCGTTGAAGGTTGGCGAGCAGCGTGACCGCCACGGTGACCTGCTGGTTGACCTGGGTGGCGAGGACAATGACGAGAACCACGTCGCCGATCGTGCTGCGGCCGGTGATGGCCTCCCGCACGACCAGCAACACCGCGCCGACATAGGCCAGGCCGAACATCACCTGCCCGAGGGTCCGGACCGCGGAGGCCGCCCCGTACGAACGGACCAGCCCTCGGCTCGCCCGCTCCCATTCCCGCTGGTGCCGCCGGCGCAGCTCGTCGCGGAGCCGGAAGACCCGCAACTCGCCGGCGAACCGGGCCGAGGTGGACAGCCGGAACAGGTTGAGGGCGATCCGAGTCGGCTCGGCGGTTTCGGTCTTGGCCCGGTCGATCCGCGACTCGGCCCAACGCCCGCAGATCAGCGGCGGCACCGCCGCGAGCGGAAGTAGCAGCAGAATCGGGTTCAGGCCGGCCAGCAGGATCGCGGTGAATATCATCGCCAGGCTCAGGCCCAGCATCCCGAACAGCGACTCCAGTGCACCGATCAGCCCACGGCTCTCCCGGTGCAGCACCGTCAGTTCGTCGGCGTACTCGGCGCGTTCCTGGTGTTCGATCCCCTCGGAGCCGTTGGTGAGCAGGATCAGATCCCGCACCACTTCGAGCTCGGCCAGTTCGGCCAGTTCCTGGTAGAAGATGTACGAGAAGTGCGCAAAGGTAAGGCTCACGATGGCCAGGACCGCCACCGCGACGCCGTACCAGACGGCCGCGCCGGCCTGTCCGGAGATGACCGCGTCGGTCATCATTCCCAGCACCAGAGCCAGCAGCGGGCCGCTCACGGTACCGGCCACCATCAGGCCCGTCGCCGCGATGGTCTTGCGGCGGTCCGCCCGCCAGGCCATCGCCAGCAGCCGCCAGAACCCGCTCAACGTCGTTCTCATGCCACCCTCGTCGTCTCGTCGGTGAACCGGTCGGCCTGCAACCGGAACAGTCGTGCGTACTCGCCGTCCTGGGCCATCAGCTCGTCGTGGCTGCCCTGCTCAGCCACTCGGCCGCCGTCGAGCACCACGATTCGATCGGCCTGCCGCACGGTGGAGAACCGGTGCGAGATCAACAACGTTGTGGCACCCTCCGTGAGCTGGGTGAACTCCCGGAAGAAGCCGGCCTCGGCGCGGACGTCCAGGCTGGCTGTGGGCTCGTCGAGTACCAGGATCGAGGCGCCGTGGCGCAGGCCGAACAGCGCCCGAGCCAACGCGATCCGCTGCCACTGCCCCCCAGACAGGTCGGCGCCGTCCACGAGGTGCCGGGCCAACAAGGTCTCCATGCCGCGCGGCAGCGTGTCGAGCATCTCGTGTAGGTTCACCGCCTCGACCGCGGACCGGATCCCGGCCCGGTCGTCCAGGTGCTCCACCGCACCGAAGCCGACGTTGTCGGCGGCCGACACCTCGAACCGGGCGAACTCCTGGAAGGTGACCCCGAGCCGGGCCCGCCACTCGTGCAGCTCGTATGAGCGGATGTCGACGCCGTCCAGCCGGATCGTGCCCGAGGTCGGCTCGTACAACCGGGCGAGCAGCTTGACCAGGGTGGTCTTGCCGGCGCCGTTCACACCGACCAGGGCCGTGCACTGACCGATCGGGATGGTGAGGTCCAGGTCCTCAAAAATCATCCGGTCGTCGCCCGGATAGTGGAAGCTCACCCGGTCGAAGTGGATCGTCCCGGTCGGCGGGGCGGGCGGCGCTGCGACGTCCCCCACAGCCTGCCCGGCGTACCGGGCGACTCCTTCGCGGAAGAGCTTGACCTTCTGGTAGGCGTGCATGCCGAGAGCGGTCTGAAGGTCCGACTCCGGCCAGTACTCGCCCAGCCGCAGCGCGCCGAGTGCCGCCTGCATGACCATCGCGAACCCGGTCAGGGTCAGCCCGGCCGTCACATCCGTCCCGGCCCGGCCCGCGAAGGCGAACACCGCGCCGGCAATGACCAGGCCAACAATCGTGACCCGGACGAACTGCCACAGATAGATCCGTCGGCGCGCCTCCCACACCAGCGCCAGCCATTCGAGGAAGCTGTGGCGCCAGAAATCCACGAAGAAGTTGTGCAGCCCGAAGACGCGCATCTCCTTGGCCGAACCCGCCGCCGTGGCCACCTCACGCAGGTAGTCGTTCCTCAGCTCCTGCGGGTCGAGCAGGAACCGCTCCTCGGCAAACTTCCGCAGGCCACCGCGCTGTCCGTAACGCTGTAGCACCACGGCAGCGGCCAGCGCCGCCGCAGCGGGCCACGACAGCACCACGCCGACCACCACGGCATACCCGACCAACTGTGTGTAGCGCCCGATCAGGGCGAGCAGGCCGGCCACGGCCTCGCCAGGGCTGAACAGCCAGTTCTCCAGCTCCCGGGCGGCCACCCGAAGGTGCTCCACCAGGCTCGGGTCCTCCAAAGGGCCGACCCCCGCAGTCCTGGTCGCGATCGACATCAGCTCGCCGCTGACCAAGCCGTCGATGCGCCGCGCCACGAGCTTGCCGAGCAGTTCCTGCACCGGCGCAACGATCTGCTGTCCGACGAACGCCGCCGCGGCCAGTAGGAAGGCGGTCACCAGGTCGTCCCACTCCGGCGATCCCAGGCCGGCGATGACCGCGGCCGGCACCTTGCCGAGCAGGATCGAGGAGGCCACCACGAACGCAGGCGGCAACAGCCCAACGACCAGGTTGACCAGCACCATGGTCACGATCATCGGGGCGCCGGCGCGACCGGCCAGCCGGGCGATCTCCAGCCGGTCCCGGGTCAGCCGGACCAGGGTTTGCAGGCGGGTCTCCGGCGTCATCGCACCCCTCCTGCGACGAGGGCGCAGCTGAGCAGGGTCCTGCGGTCGCAGTTCGCAATGATGATGCTGCACGTGTGTATGTGATGACCTGTCACCGGTCCTCCAGTTCGGAGATCGTGGGTATTCAGGAGAACGACGAACACGGAGCCCGCAAATGGACAACTGCATCCGCCCATCCCGGAGCGGACTCCGAGGCGGGCCTCCCCGTCGAAGCGCGGGAACAGGTCCGGATGGTCGAAGGGGTGGAGGCCGAGCAGGCTCAGCCGGTCGCTGATCACGGAAACGATGTTCTTCCCGATAGCGCGAACGGCGGGAACGGGGCGCATCCACGCCGAGCGCGGTATGCCCGTGACACGTCGCTGCCTCATCATGTGCCGGGCCGTACCGACGGTCCATCGTCAAACTGCGCAGACGGCGGCTGCCTCCTCACCCGCCAACGCCATCAACCATGGGGCGCGATGCGCGCCACCCGGTGCCGAACGGCGGGGCCATCGGCGGCATGCCGGCGCTCAGGGGCCCGGCGTCCACGCCCCCGTCCCGGCGCCGGTCATCTCGTCCATCCGACGGCTCAGGTAACGGCGCTCAGCCACATTGCCGGTGAGCCCGAGCGCACGCTGGTAGCTCGCGGCGGCGTCTCCCCGGCGGCCGAGGCGGCGCAGTAGGTCGGCGCGCAGCGCCGGCAACAAGTGATAGTCGCGCAGCTGGCCGGAGGCGTCCAGGTCATCGACCAGCCGCAGGGCCGCCTCCGGGCCATCGACCATGGCGACCGCGACCGCCCGGTTCAGCTCCACCACCGGTGAGGGGGTCAGCTCTGCGAGGCGTCCGTACAGGGCGACTATCCGCGCCCAGTCGGTGTCCGCGGCACAGGACGCCTCGGCGTGACAGGCCGCGATGGCGGCCTGGACCTGGTATGGGCCGATCCGCTGGCTGCCCAGCCCATCTAGTAGGCCGATCGCCTCGTCGATCTCCACCCGGTCCCAGAGCGAACGGTCCTGGTCCTCCAGGGTGATCAGGTCACCGTTGGCGTCAACCCGCGCCCGGCGCCGGGAGTGCTGCAAGAGCATGAGCGCGAGCAGCCCGGCCGCCTCGGGCTCGCCGGGCAACAACCCCACCAGCGCCCGGGTCAGCCGGATCGCGTCCATGCACAACCCGTCACGGGCCAGCTCCGCGCCGCCGGACGACGCGTAACCCTCGTTGAACAACAGGTAGAGCACCGCCAGCACCCCGGACGTACGCTCCGGCAGCAGGTTCGGCGGTGGCACCCGGAAGGGTATCGCCGCGTTGGCAATCTTCCGCTTCGCACGGACTAGGCGCTTGGCCATGGTCGGCACGGGCAGCAGGAACGCGCGGGCGATCTCCGCGGTCGTCAGGCCCGCCAAAGTACGCAGGGTGAGCGCCACCCTGGCCTCCAGTGGCAGCGCCGGATGGCAGCAGGTGAACATGAGGCGAAGACGGTCGTCCTGGATCTCTGCCCCCGCGTCGTCGGGGTCGTCTGAGTCGGTGTCAACGGCCAGGGCGGCGAGCTCCCGCAGTTTGCTGCTCTCCGTGGTGGCGCGCCGCAGTCGGTCGTAGGCCCGGTTGCGGGCCACCGTCATGAGCCAGGCGCCAGGACGGCGCGGCACCCCGGACTCGGGCCAGGTACGCAACGCCTCCACAAAGGCGTCCTGGGTGCAGTCCTCAGCCAGGTCCCAGTCACCGGTCAGCCGGATCAGCGCCGCGACGACTCGTCCCGACTCCTCCCGGAACGCACGGACGATTACCTCCTGGTCCTGCGGGCCCAAGTCGGTCGGCCGCCCCATGAAGTTCCTTCCTCCCGAACTCCCGCCATAATCATAACCGGCACGGATCCGGACAAGGCCGGTACTCCGCACCGCAGGCACCACCGGCGGGCGGGTTACCGGGAGGCCGTGGACCCGTTGTCGGTCCGCGCGGGCGAGGTCACCGAGAGCGTCGAGGGCGGGCGGATCTGGCCGATGGTGAGGACCTGATGGTCGTCGAGGAGCTGAAGCAGGAGACGGTCCCGGTTGGTGATCTGGGGATAGATGGCCAGGAGGCGATCGCGGCATGAATGGCTCACCCCCGTGGAGAGAGAGTCCCGTAGGGAGTCTGGATAGGCCGATCTCGCGCATGACCTTGTCGTGGGGCCGGTTTGGGCAGGCCAGGAACCTGACAGGCCAGGTGCAGGGGACTCGTCTGGGTCCTCGCGTCGTGGACACCCCCCAACGAGCCCCCGATGCCGCACCCAACCGAGGCTCCCAACGCACAGCGTTGATGGTCGATGCGGGCGTCAGCCATCGCGGTGATGGCAGGCGACCATGCCCCCGCGTGGCGTTCAGCGCAGCCGGGTGACGATGATGCGGCCGCCCTCGTAGACGCCGCCGTCGACGGCCGACACCCGGCCGTCGGCGTATCGCAGTGGCCCCGTGATGTCCTCGGGAGCTATCCCGAAGTGCTTCGTCAGGGTGCTGTGGCCGTGCACAATCTCCGTGCCGCCCAGGCGGTCGAGCATGGTGAACACCGCAGCCTCGACCTCCGCCGGGTTGGCGCCGCGGAACGCGCCCCGATCACTCATCTGAAACGCAAGCTCCAGCCACACGTTGGTGTCTCGCGTCTGCAGGGCGGTTCGCACGCTGGTATTGACAGCCGCCACATCGGATCCGCGCTCCAGGTAGCGCACGGAATCGGAGTGCACGAGCAGGATGCCGTCGACGACCGCGACGGCCGGCAGAGCGGACATCCAGGCGAGGTGCTCGTCTGTCAACCGGCGCAGATCCTCGCCGCAGCCGCCGAACCTGGCCCAGCCACTGCGAAAACCGCCCGGCTCGTCCAGCCCGACGACCAGCGTGGTGCCGAAGTGATGGGCGGCGAGCAGCTGCACCTCGTGGTTGCCCAGCAGACAACGTACCTCGCCGCCCGCGGCGGCTGCTTCCGCAGCAAGGGTCCAGATGTCCTCGATGACACCGATCCCATCGGGGCCGCGGTCGACGTAATCACCGAGCAGCCACAGCCGAGCGCGACCACCACACCAACCGCCGGTCGAATCGACAAGGCCTGCCTCGACGAGGGCGCGACCAAACTCCGTCCGGTGGCCATGAATGTCCGCAGCGGCGTAGAGCGGCGCGGTAGGGTCCGTCACCGCGCCGACTCTACCGTGGCCGGTACCGCAGCGAATGCGGCGATCGAGCCCGAGCGCTTCACCAGACCGAGCAGGGCGGTTGCGGTCCGGGTCGACGGAGGCGAATGTCGTATTCGCTGAGCCCGTCGAGCTTCCACAGCGGCGCGTCACGACCTAACTGCGCAGGTACGCCTTCACGGCGGGCCGGTCGGATGTCGGCGCTCTGCGCACGATGCAAGGAGCTCATGCTCGACAGGACCCGCCCTGACCGGCTTCGTGCTTAGATCCGGTCAGTGCCCAGCATCGACCGCTTCACCAGGCCAGTAGGAAGGTGAATGCGGGCAAACTACCGGAACAACTTCCGGAAGCGCGGTGTCAGGAAAACGCATTCAGTACGGACGGTCGACATTGTCACCGCGGCGTTCTCGTGGCTATTCTGTGCCGACACGGCGATCGATATCCGCCGAAAGTTCCGATGAAGCTACCGCTACGGAGAAGCGACATGACGACCGCAACAACGAGCCCGGCGTCGGCCGGGCCCCACGGCGGCGAGGTGCTCGGCCGGCTAATCCGCAACCCGGTTCTACCCGGCTTCCATCCCGACCCGTCGATCTTGCGCGTCGGCACCGATTACTACATCGCCACGTCGACCTTCGAGTGGTACCCCGGGGTGCGGCTGCATCACTCGACCGACCTGGTGCACTGGCGCCCACTCGGCGGCATCCTCACCGAACGGCGGCTTCTCGACCTCACCGGAACCGGCGACTCCAACGGCATATGGGCACCCGACCTTTCCTACGTCGATGGCGAGTTCTATCTCGTCTACGCCGACGTGGCGAGCTTCGCCAGCGGATACTGGGACCCGCAGAACTATCTGGTGACCGCGCGTGACCTGGACGGGCCATGGTCGGACCCGGTGGTACTGCACGGGCGCGGGTTCGACGCCTCGCTGTTCCACGACGAGGACGGCACGACCTGGATGCTGTCGATGACCGCCGACTGGCGGCCGGGCCGTGATCGGTTCGCGGGCATTCAGATCCAACAGTACGACCGTGCGGCCCGTCGCCTCGTCGGCACCGAGCGGATCATTTTCCCCGGCACCGCCGTCGGCGTCACCGAGGCGCCGCACGTGTACCAGAAGGACGGCTGGTACTACCTGGTGACCGCGGAGGGCGGCACGTCGTGGACGCACCAGGTGACGATGGCCCGCTCCCGCAACCTGTTCGGGCCGTACGAGGTCGATCCGGCCGGCCCGATGCTCACGTCGCACGGCCGCCCGGAGTTGGAACTCCAGAAGGCCGGCCACGGCAGCCTGGTGTCCACCCCGGATGGACGCTGGTACATGGCGCACCTGGCGGCCCGGCCGTACACCCCACTCGGTCGGTGCGTGCTCGGCCGGGAGACCGCGATCCAGGCGGTGCACTGGCCGGAGGGGGAGTGGCCGCGCATCGAGGGCGGCATACCGGCGATGGTCGTGCCGGTGCCGGGCGAAGCCGAGCCGCAGGAGGCCCCGACGGAGGAGTGGGACGACTTCACCGAGCCGGCACTCGGCCCGGAATGGTCGACACTGCGTCGTCCCGCCACCCCGGACTGGGTGGATCTCACCTCGCGACCCTCGTTCCTGCGCGTATTCGGGGGACAGTCGCCGGTCAGTCGGCGGCGTCCGAGCCTGGTCGCGCGCCGGGTGACCGCCATGCAGTGCGAGCTGACCGCACACATGCACTTCACGCCCGCCAACTACCGCCAGCTCGCCGGCGTCACCGCCTACTACAACACCCGCAACTGGCACTACGCCTACGTGACCGCCGACGACGACGGGCAACCGGTGCTTGAGGTGCTGTCGTGCGACAGCGGCCGACGTGTCACGCACGACGCCTGCCGCGTCGAACTACCGGAGACCGGCGAAATCACGCTACGGGTCACCTTCGACGGTCCGCGGGTCACATTCGCCTACCAGTTCGCCGGGACGGAGCGCTGGGTCGACCTGCCGGCAGAGTTGGACGCCACCATCCTGTCCGACGAATACGCGGCGACCATCGTGGACGGCGAGCCCGAGGGTTGGGGCTTCACCGGCGCATTCGTCGGCCTGTGGGTTCAGGACCTGGGTGCTGAGGGCGGGTACGCGGACTTCGACTGGGCGTCGTACCGCCCCGGGTGAGAGGCGACACACGCGGGAGGCAGTGCGCGCCTTCTCGCGCGGCCGAGCGTGCGCGCCGTCCCGGCGCCACGCCCGGCCGCGCCATGCGGTGCGTCCCGCCGCGTGCCCACAGGGGCTTATGCGGTGGCCCGGCGCGTGGAAAGCTAGTCGACGTACGTCGATTCGCTGAACGGGGGGATCACCGTGACGACGCAGGTATCCAAGGCCGCCACCGTACCGGGTCCGACCGGCCATCCGCTCCTCGGCATGTTGCCGGCGCTCCGCGACGACCTGTTGGGATCGATACTGAACGGCTTCCACGAGCACGGCGACGTGGTGGCCTACCACGTGGGACTGCCACGGGGCCCTCGCGCGGTGAGCGCGGACGTGGTCAACGTGCACCATCCCGACGGCATCCACCAGGTGCTGACCACCCCGCAGGTCTTCAGTCGCCGCGCGAGCGCGTACGAGATCCTTCGGGAATTCATCGGTGAGGGCCTGCTGACCAGCGAGGGAGACCGGTGGCTGCGGCAGCGGCGGACGTTGCAACCGCTGTTCACGCCGCACCGGGTGGGCCGCTACGTCGAGCTGATGGCCGACGAGGCGGCGCGGGTCGTCGACGACATGGCCCTCACCACGGGATCCGTCGTCGACCTGTACCAGCTCACGCAGCGCTACGCCATGCGGGTGGTCGGCCGGGCGCTGTTCGGTGACGACATCGACGACGTCGTTCCCCGTCTGCAGGAGCTCATGCCGATCCTGGGCGACCTCGCTCTCGCGCGCGCCCTGCAGGTGGTCAAGCTGCCGCTGAGCTGGCCCACGCCGCGGTCACGCCGGATCGCGGGGGTCCGCGCCACCCAGTACGAGATCGTCGACCGCATCATCGCCGAGCGCCAGAGCCGAACGGGCGGCGACGAGCACGAGGACATGCTCGGCCGGCTTTTCGCCGCCCGCGATCCGGAGACCGGGCAGGCGCTGTCCGTGGCGGACATCCGGGATCAGGTCCTGGTGTTCCTGCTCGCCGGGCACGAGACCACCTCGGCCGGGCTGGCCTTCACCATGCATCTGCTGGGCCGCCATCCTGAGGTGCAGGAACGGGTCGCGGCCGAGAGCGGCACCGGCAACAGCGAGTTGGTGCGCGCCGCGGTCATGGAAGGCATGCGGCTGTACCCGCCCGTCTACAGCATGGAGCGGATGTCCGAGTCCGATATCACCATCTCGGGCTACCGAATCCCGGCCAACACCAAGGTGATCGTCGCTCCGTGGGTCACGCACCGGCATCCGCAGTTCTGGCCCGACCCGGAGCGCTTCGACCCTGGCCGGTTTCTCGGTCGCCAGGAGCGCCCGCGTTACGCGTACTTTCCCTTCGGTGGCGGGCCGCGTAGCTGCATCGGGGAACACTTCGCGCTGCTGGAGATGACCGTACTGCTGAGCGCGTTGCTCGCCCGCTACCGCATCGACACCCGCACCGAGCGGCTGGCCGTCGTACCGAGGGTCACCTTGCGGCCGGCCGGCGAGGTTCGGGCCACGCTGACCGTCCGGTGAGCTGGGCCGCCGTCGGCCGCTAGGTGGTGTGGCCCCGATCGTCCGTCGTGACCGGCAGCGGCTCGACGGCAGCCGGAACGGCAACCGCTGGAGCGGAGTGCGGGCCGGCGGCGCGCCGTCGGGATCTGGACCCGGCGAACCGGCGCATCATCGGCCGTTCCACGCCGGAGTGCAGCACCCATGCCAGGCCGATCGTGACCAGGTAGGCACCGACCATGACGGCCAGCGCCGCGGTGACGCCGAAGCCGTCCGGGGAGATGTTGCTGGCGCCGTACAACACCAGGATGTGAATGAGGTAGAAGGCGAAGGACGTGTCGCCCAGCCAGCCGGCGACCCGCCCGCGCAGCGGTGAGCGGTGCCCCTCGACGTCCGCCCGCGCCGCGGCGGCCACCAGCAACGACAGCGGGATGACCATCGCCGCGACCACCGAGTAGAGCAGCGGTACGACCTGGGAGATGCCGTAGAAGGCCAGCGTGATCAGGGCGGCGGCGGGCAGGCCCAGCGTGAACCACCTGCCCCGCATGACGAGCAGGGCGATGACGATCCCGAGGACGAAGTCCAGCATCCGGATCAACGGGAACTGCTGTACGAACCAGAACTGCGGAAACGCGGCGTCCGCGTAGGTGTACGTCGGCTCGGCCGGAAGGAACGCCGTGGAGAAGGCGGGTGCGGCCAGCATCGCGGCGACGATGCCACCGGCGATCGACCAGAGCCAGGCAGCGGAGAGCCGCCGGAACCCTGCGAGCAGCCACGGGAACGACGCGTAGAAGAAGATCTCGCAGCTCAGCGACCAGCTCGGTGGATTGATTCCGTTGAAGATGAACTCGTTCGGGACCCAGCTCTGCACCAGCGTGAGATTCGCCAGCGTCGGCCACAGCGGCGCGCCCCCGCGGGCCAGGATCATGAGCACGATGACCGCGGCGCAGACGACCAGGTGGTTCGGCAGGATCCGGGCGGCCCGGCGACGCCAGAACCGGCGTTTCGGCTCGTGGTCGGCGGCCGACCAGGTCAGCACGAAACCGCTGAGGATGAAGAAGAAGCCGAGGGCCGCAGATCCGGTACGGCTGACGGCGGCGTACCACCAGTCGTCGATCCGCTCGTCGGCGAAGAAGCCGAACAACGTCGTGTGGGAGACGAAGACCGTGACGGCCGCGACCCCCCTCAACCCGTTGAGCGTCGGCAACTGCCGGGCCATGCGTCCCGCCTGCGCTGTCATCGGCGGCCACCCTCCGTGGTCTCGGACAACTCCTGTCGACGTACCGGCCGGCGCGTCCGGAACGCCTGCTCCGTGATGTCGGCGGCGCGCCGTACCCCGTCCGACTCCGCGATCCGGCGCTGGTAGTGCTGCGCCTTCGTCCGGTAGGCGGGGTCACCGCTCACCTTGTCGACGGCTGCCCGCAGCCGCGCCGCAGTCACCCGGTGCACCGGGATGAATTCGCCCACGCCGAGGTACCTGAGTCGGGCCGCCACGCCCGGCTGGTCGTTGCCCACCGGCAACGCGACCATCGGTACGCCATGAGCCAGCGACTCCAGAGCGGTGTTGATTCCGGCGTGCGTGATGACGAGAGACGCCCGCGCCAGCAGGTCGAGCTGTGGCGCGTACCGGACCACGATCGGGTTGCCGGCGAGGCCGGTCGGGGGCTCGATGTCGGTGCTACCCAGCGAGATGACCAGCTGCGCGTCGCGTCCGGCACACGCCTCGGCGATCGCCGGGAAGATGCCGGGGAGGCGGTTCTGGAGGGTGCCCATCGACGCGTAGATCAACGGGCGGTCGTCGAGCTTGTCCCACGGAAACGAGACCGGCTCGGTGCTGTCCTCGTCGTGGAAAGGCCCGGTGTAGTGGAACCAGTCCGGCAGCCGGGTGCGCGGGAAGTCGAAGAAGGGCGGCTGCTGGGTGATCTGGGCGAGGTCCGAACCGTCGTTCACGCCCTTGACCGGCGGCAGGCCCCAGGCGACGCGACGTTCGTTGATCCGGTGCAGCACCGGCCGGATGACCCAGGCGATGACCTGGTCGCCCAGCATGTTGCGCACCCGCGCGAGCGGCGAAGGGTGGTACGGCCACGCCGTCATGAACGGCGGTACCCCCGGCTCGGTGTTCAGGGCCAGCGCGTTGCACACGTTCACCACCGGAATGTCGAGGTGCTCGGCGACCGAGTTGCCTGCCCCGTAGACCTGGTCCACCAGCAGTGCGTCCATGCCGTGCTTCTCCACCAGGACCGGCAGGTCCCGCAGGAGGACCTCGACCTCGCGCACATACCCGCGGACGATGAAGCGGATCGCGGCCAGGCCGGTCAGCCGGCCCTGCTCCGCGGAGAAGCGGGCCAGCGAGCCGACCGGAAACTCGCGCTCGCCGAACGGGGCGAAGGGGAACATGGCCGTGAACGACTTCGTGCCGGCGTCCGGCAGGGAGACCAGGGTGACCCGGTGACCGCGGCGAAGCAGTTCTCGGCCCAGCGTGGCCATGGGGCTGAGCTGACCGGTGTAGTCGGGCACCACCAGTCCGATGTGGAACGTCTTCGAGGCAGGCACGTGTCGCTCCTTACGGGATTCAGACCACCGTCTTGAGGCAGGACGGATGCACCGAGAACTCGGCCGGGGTGAATCCGACCAACTCGCCGTCGACCTCCACGGGCAACGGGCTGTCTGCGTCGATGCGCACGCGGCGAACCTCCTGACGGTGGATCGCCGGGTGCCCCGCGGCGGCACCGCGGAACACCTGCCACATGAGCCCGACGACGCCCAGGCGGCCGACGCCGGCCACCCGCACCGCGTCCAGACGACCCGCCTGCGGCGGCTGCGCGTGACCGAACGTCAGCCCGCCGGCGAAGTACGGCACCTTGAGCACGGCGAGATTGGTGATGACCTGGTCGGACGGTTCGCCGTCGAGTTCCAGCCGCACGGCGACGGGCCGCCAGCCGGTGAGCGTCCGGACGCTGGACGCCGTCTCGGCGAGTTGGAGGCTGAGCCGCTTGAGCACCCGGTTGACCGGGGTCTTCTCGGTGAACCGCTGACCGATCACGCTGATCAGCCCGACCGTGCAGCTGACGAGGAAATACCTGTGGTCCCGGGTGCCGTCGGGCCGGGTGAAGGTCACCGTACCCACGTCGGTTTCCCGGTCCTGGGTGCGGTCGAGCAGGCCACCGAGGTTGCTGACGGGCCGCTGGCCGCGAGCGAAGTCGTTGCAGGTGCCGGCCGGCACGTACGCCAGCCGCACCTTCTCCCCACCCGCCGTCAGGATCCCGTTGGCGACCTCGGAGAGCGTGCCGTCGCCGCCAACCGCCACCACCGTGGCGTACCCGTCCTCGACTGCCTGCCGCCCGAGGGCGACGCCGTGTCCGGGGTGGCGGGTGAACCAGCACTGCGCTTCGGGGAGTTCCGCGGCGAGCCGCCGCGCGATCGTGCGCCTGCGCCGGACACCCGACGCGGGGTTGACGATGCAGACGACCCGGTCGTGCTCACCGGCCATGCGAATGCTCCATCTCCAGCTCCGCCAGGCTGCGGCTCAGTGCCTCCGCGAAGCCGAACCGGGGGGAGTAGCCGATCGACCGGATCCGACCGACGTCGTACCGCATCCCCCCGGCGACGGACCGCACCGCGTAGCGGGTGATCAGCGGCCGCCCGGAGCCGGTGCCGATGCCGGCCAGCCCGGCCAGTTCGGACAGCGCTCCGGCGGCCAGTGCCGCGCCGAACGGGATGGAGAAGGTCGGCGGCCGTGCCCCGATCCGCTCGGCCACCGCGGCGAACAACTGCCCCAGGGTCAGACCGTAGGAGTCACCCACGATGAACCGGCCACCCGCGCCGCCGGGGGTGGTGCCGGCCAGCACGATCGCGTCGGCCAGGTTCACGCTGTAGGTCAGCTCGATCGGGGGTGCGCCGCGATCGAACTGAACGAGCTTGTCGTCGCGCAGACCACGCACCAACTCGGGCAGGAGATTGCGGTCGCCGGGGCCGAACACCCAGGTCGGGTACACCACCGTGACGTCCAGACCGTTGCCGTGGTACGACCACGCCAGGTCCTCCCCGGCCGCCTTCGACCGTGGGTACGGATATCGCGGTACCCGCCGCGCCGACGCCTCGTCGATGACCTTCGCCGCATCGAAACCGAAGACGTCGACGGTGCTCAGGTAGACGAATCGGGAGACACCGCAGCGCCGCGCCTCGTCCAACATCGCGCGGGTGCCGTCCTGGTTCACCCGCCAGATACGACGGCCGGGCCGCCAGTCGGTCAGATCGGCGCCCGCGTGCACCACGAGTTCCACACCTGTGCAGGAGCCGCGCAGCGACTCCGGATCGGTCAGGTCACCGACGTGCGCCTCGTACGTCGCGTCCGGTACGGGCGCCCGCACCAGCCCCCGTACCGACCAGCCCTTGTCCCGAAGCGCGGCGGCGACCGCCCGGCCGACACAGCCGGTGACCCCCGTGACCAGCGCGACTCCCGACCCCATCAGACGCCTTCCGCCAGCAGGGCACGCAGGTCGGCCAGTAACGACCCGGCCGGGTCGAGTGCCCGCATGCGCAGCAGCAGGTCCCGCAGTTGCCGGCGATCGCCCGACTCGTCGACCAGCAGCAGCTCCGCGCCGGCGACGAGCTGCCCCACGTGGATGGGGCGCAGACCGCGCTCCGACAGCGCCTCGGCGCAGCGGTCCGCGTCGGCGGGATCGACCGCGTACAGCAGTTCGAACTCGCCCCACTCCGCAGCAGCCGAACACCACCGCGGCAGGTGCGTCGACTCGGCGATGGCGGAGACGACCGGCGCGTACACCTCGTCGCGCAGCACCACCTCGACCCCCAGACCGTTGAGCTCGGCGAGGCTGACCGCTGCGCTCAACAACCCGTCACTGGTGTCGATGCACGCCCGGCCGTACCGGCGTAGGGGTTCGGCCGCGGCCACCCGCGCCTGCGGCAACCACGGCTCGCCTGCCGCCGTACCGCCCAGGGCCAGGGCACGGAACCCGGCCGCGTTGCCGGCGCCGATCGGGCCGGTCACGTACAGCGCGTCGCCGGGCCGAGCGCCGACCCGGCTCAGCACCGATCCGCGCGGGACGGTTCCGAGGGCGCACGAGGTGAAGCTCTCCTCGTCGGCCCAGTTGGTGTCGCCACCCACGATGTGACAGCCGTACCGTTGCGCGGCGTCGGACGCGCCGCGCCCGAACTCGCGGGCGTCCTCGAGGGTCCACTTGTCGCGGCGCAGCGAGCAGGAAACCAGAACGGCGACCGGGTCGGCGGCCACCGCGGCGAGGTCACTGACGCTGACGGTGGTGGTCAACCACCCCTTCGCGTACGGCGTGCTGACGGTGGCGAGTTCGGCTCCGTTGTTCAACGTGTCGACCGTCATCGCCAGGAGCCCGGCGGCACCCAGATCGAGTAGTTCGGCATCGGCCTCGAAGGCGTTGTTGAGTTGCCGCGGCGACCGGACCATGCACTCGCGTATCGCGGTGATCAGGCTGCCCTCCGCCGCGTCCAGGGAGAGCCGGTTCCAGGCGGTGGAGGTCACGTCACGCCTGCCGGGACGATCGGGTCGCGCGCAGCGTCAGCTCCAGATAGACCATCATCGGAACGGCGACGACGAGGAACAGGGTCGGCCGGTGCAGCGCGCCGAGCGACAGGAAGAACAGGGTGGTCGCCCGGATGAACCAGACCAGCGCCTCGTACGCCCGGGTGTCCGGTGTCCGGATGAGCGTCACGAGGCTCTGCGTGAACCCGAGCGCGGCCGCGACGAGCAGCGCCCAGAAGACGACCTGGGCATAGGCACCCGTACGGTCGGCGTCGGCCACGGCGGCCGCGCCGGCGGCCACGACCGCCACGACCGGGAACACGACGGCGATCCGGGCGGAGGCGCCGGTGCCGATGGCCACCGGCAGCGTGCGGTAACCGGCGACCCGGTCGCCCTCGATGTCCTTGAAGTACCCGACGAGGCAGAAGCCGCTGAACACGACCGCGACGAGCGCCGTCTGGAACCAGGTGACCGCCGGGATGTCGAGCCATCCGGCGTCGGGTCGTACGGCCACCGCGCCGAGCACCGTGAACAGTGCCATGTCGATGCCGTTGACGACGTTGCCCAGCATCGGGATGCGCTTGGTCCAGGAGTAGACCAGATGCCCGCCGATCGCGATGACACTCCACAGCGCCAGCGTCGGTGCGACGACGATGGCGACCACCATCAGGGCGGTGGAGAACGCGAGCGTCAGGCCCAGGCCGACGTGGGGGTTTATCAGCCCGGTGACGAACGGGCGGTCCGGTGCGTTGACCGCATCGGCCTTGCGGTCGAACCAGTCGTTGATGACCACTCCGACGCCGTATCCGAGGGTGCAGAACAGCAGCCCGATCACGATGCTCGCGGCGCTGGCCCCCAGCGGCGGCGCGGTCATGCCGACCAGACCGGCCGACAGCGAGAAGGGCACGAAGTGCAGCCGCCACATCCGCGCCCAGGCCACCGCCTGATCCCGGATCGTGACTGTGGGTTCGAGCTGGCTGACGGTCATCGGTCCTCCAGGGGCATCAGGTCGCGGACTTCGGCGAACGCGGCGACGACGCGCTTGAGCTGCTCAGGGGTGTGCGTGGTGGAGAAGCTCGCCCGCAGCCGGGGCGACGCCGCCGGTGGGACCACCGCGTTGACGTACACGCCGCGGTCCAACAGGCTGCGCCACGCGCGCAGGGTGTGTGGCACGCCGTCGAGCCGTACCGACACGATCGGCGTCTCGCTCGGGATCGGGTCGTAACCCAGGGCGGCGAGTTCGCGACGTACGTAGGACGCGTTCTCCACCGCCTGCCGGCACAGCCACGGCTGCGCCCGCAGGATGCGCAACGCGGCGTACGCGGCGGCCAGGTTGGCCGGTGTGGCGGAGGCGCTGAAGATGAGGCTGCGCGCGTGGTGGCGCAGGTACTCGATGACATCCGACGGACCGAGCACCGCGCCGCCGATCGACGCCAGCGACTTGCTGAAGGTGACCGTGATGAGGTCGACCTCGTCGGTGACGCCGAAATGTGCGCTGGTACCCCGCCCCTCGGCCAGCACACCGATGCCGTGCGCGTCGTCGACGAGCAGGCGTGCGCCGTACCGCCGGCACAGCCGTACCACCTCGTCCAGCGGGCACAGGTCGCCGGCCATCGAGTAGACCCCGTCCACGATGACCAGCCGGCCGGCGTCCGAGGGCACGGAGGCCAACTGCCGTTCCAGGTCATCCATGTCGTTGTGGGCGAACCGCCGCGTCCGGGCCCGGCTCATGCCGCAGCCGTCGTAGACCGAGGCGTGCGCCTCGCGGTCGAGGATGACCACGTCGTGGCGCGACACCAGCGACGCGATCACGCCGACATTTGCCTGATAACCGGTCGGAAAAACAAGTGCGGCCGGCATGCCGAGGAAATCGGCCAGCTCGTGCTCCAACTCCTCGTGCAGTGGCGTATTGCCGTTGAGGAGTCGCGATCCCGTGCGCGACGACCCGTACTCCTCGATCGCGGCCTGCGCCGCCGCTTTGACCCGCGGGTCGGAGGTCAGCCCGAGGTAGTTGTTCGAGCCGCACATCAGAATCTCGCCGTCCACGGTCTGCGCGACCGTCGCGTCCTGCCCCCCGAAAGGGGTGAAGTACGGGTAAAGGCCGGCCTCGCGCGCCTCCCGGCTCTCGGTGTATGACCGGCAGCGGCCAAAGATGTCCACTGTCACCACGTTCGCGTTTCCCTCTCATCTGGGTGCCCGTGTGCAACAGGCCTTTCGCGGGCCTGCTGCTCCAGTTGTCGGTGAATCGCTTCAGTGCGCGCGGCGGCCGGCGACCCAGCAGGTCGCAGGCCGAGCTGGCGCGGTAGGTTGCTGCTCGACTCGGTGCATGGCCGGCTCTGACACGATCGGCGTGTCGGGCCGTGTGTTGACGAGGTCGCTGGCCCGGCGACGGCCGGAAGCGCTGTCAAGGTGCCTGGTCGACCGTCCCGCCCGATCAGCGAGGGTGCCCGGCGTGAGCGTGGATCCGGATCCGGTGCCGGGCGCGATGCCAGCGGTCCTGCCGGCGGCTCGGTGTGACCGGACCGAATGGGAGATGCGGGCCGCCGCAGGTCGGTCGGCGCGCATCAGTCGACATCAGGAAAACAGGGTCGCGAAGAGCGGCCAGACTCTAACCGTATTGTTTCGCCGGCTCCTCAAGAGACCCTGATCAGAACCAAATGATGTGGCGCTATAGCAGCGCGAGTAAGGTCAGGCTCCGGTGGTAACGCATAGAACAATACCTCCCCCGTTCCGCTGTCAACATTTACCAGCGGCGATCGACTGATCGATTTCTCTGGAGCATGCTACGCCCGGTCCGCAGTGCTAGTCCAGACCGCTCCGGCCGTAGGATTCCGCCGACTGCTGCGCTCGTGCCGCTTGCGCTCGGCGGCAGGCAAATCCGGGATCAGGGGCCATTCTGGGCAATTCGACAAGATCAAATAGCCGGCGGCCGTGAAAGCGGCCGGGGCGCCCTGGAGTCGTGGTGGACCACATTGTCGCCGCTGATTGGATGAATCTGCTGGTGGTGCTTCGTTACGTTCTGGTTAACGGCAGCGAGACCGGGGCAGGCCGGTGGGGACACCGTGCGGGACGGCCGTGGCCGCGCGCGTCGTCCCAGCAGGTGGTCATGGCGAGGGGCATGAATCTTGAGGTAGACGTGGATAATGGTCGATCGTGGCACATCGCAGCAGACTCTCGACGATCCTGATCGACGCACCCCGCGATGCGGCACCAGCAGCTGCCGCCTTCTGGTCGAAAGCCCTTGGCGTGCCGGCACATCCAGTTCCCGAGGAGGAGCAGTTCACCGCTCTGCACAGGGCGTTGCCGGGACTGATCCTGGCGGTGCAGGCCGTGGACGACCAGGCTCGGTACCACCTCGACATCGAGACCGACGACGTCGAGGCCGAGACGCGTCGACTGATCTCCCTCGGTGCCGTCGAGGTCGGCCGCTGGTTGGAGTGCGTGACATTGCGGGCTCCGGGCGGTCACCTCGTGTGCGTCATCCCGTGCCACAGCGATCCGGAGACCTTCGAGTCTCGATCCCAGGCGTGGGAGTAGGCGCGCGGACCACGGTGCCGCTCGCCGATCGTCGTACTGAAGGATCAGCAGTCAGGTAGCTGACATGCCAACCCTGTATCGGGTGGCGACCTCCGTCGTCTTCGTTGTGGCGCGGTTCGCGCGCCCTCGTCGTACGGGAGGTTTCCATGTCATATCTACGTTCTCGCGGCAGGTGGTGGCGGCTCGGCTTCGGTCTGGCCGTCGCCGGCACGACCGGAGCCGCAACCCTGGCCGCGTCCGGCGCGCCGGTCTCCGCCGCCGCGACCACCGAACTGCTGACCTACCAGGTCCGCGCCACGGGCATCAGTGAAGCCCAGGCCGCCGAGTTGGGTGAGGCGTTCGGCATCAAGCGCGTGTCCCGCTCCGAGGATGGCAGCGTGCGGTTCGCGGACGAGAAGGGTTTCCTCGACATCCCGTCGATCTCGGTCGGCGACACAGGTAAGGACGAGGACGGCAACCCGACGGTCGGCAGTGTGCTGGACGAGGCAGCGTTGGCTCGGCTGCGCCCGATCGACGCCGAGAAGGCGCTGGGCCTGACCCGCGAGGCGCTGGCCCGTGTCGGCCTCTACCCGGATCAGGCCCGGCCCACCGTCGGTCACACCAGCCTGGAGATGGTCGACGCCAAGGGTAAGCCGACGGTTTCGGCGGCGCTGGACACCACCGTGTCGTTCTCGTTCAGCCTGGACGGGCTGCCGTACGAGGGGCCGGGCGCGAAGATCCGGGTCGGTTTCGGCTCCGACGGCGAGGTCACCCAGTTGTCGTACAGCACGCGTGTGCTGGAGAAGGGTGAGCCGGTGCGGGTCCTCGACCCCGAGGCCGGTCGGGAGCGGTGCGCCAAGGCCATGCAGGGTGCGGTACGGATCCGGCAGGCCGACTACGCCTACCCGGCACCTGCCCTGGACGCGAAGGTGGACCGCATCGAGCCGAGCTTCCGCTGCGCGGGGGTGAACGCCGACGGTTCGGCGGCGCAGATCATCTTCGTTCCGGCGGCAGTGGACGCCGAGTTGCCCGAGATCGATCCGGTACCGGTGCCGCCGCGGCGGCCGACGACGGCGACGGCGTTCGCGGCACCGGGCGTGCAGTCCTTGGGTGTCGTCGACGTGGGCAGCGAGGGCACCGGCCCGTGCTCCGGTCTGCCGTGGACCGGCACCAACCTCGCCTCGTTCAACGGCCAGTTCACCTCCCGCGGCATTCCTGTCGAGTTCAGCTGGCTGAACGGCAGCGCCTGGGAGCGGGACTTCAAGGACCCGAAGTTCGGCGGCACCGACAGCAACTGGACCGACCACGTCGACATGACCTACTGGCAGGGTCACGGAGCGCCCACCGGGTTCAGCTTCTCCGGGTGCAGCAGCAGGGACGACACGTTCCTGGCGAACACCGAGGCCCGCTGGGGCAACGGCGACGTCGAGTGGATGAGCCTGTTCACCTGCCTGGTGCTCGCCAACGATTCCGGCGGGCAGCGGTGGTGGCAGCGCTGGGGTGGCGCCTTCGACGGCCTGCACCAGATCAACAGCTTCCACACCGTGTCGTACCACAGTGCCAGCCACGGCGGAACGTTCGCCAACTACATGCTGCGATCGCCGTTCCTCTGGTGGAACAACCCGATGCCGGTGCGCAAGGCGTGGGCGCAGGCCTCCATCGACGACCAGCCTGCGTCGGTGGTGTGGGCGACGATGGGTCCGGTCGGGCCGGGCGGTCTGGTCAACTTCGACGACTACTTCTGGGGCAAGGGCAGTGTCGGCCCGGACGTGCCCGCCTCGTCGTTGACCGGCTGGTGGTACATCTCCGGCACCTCCTGAGTCGCTGACCCGCCGGGGGCCTGGGCGATGCCCGGCCCCCGGCGCGGTCGTTCAGGCCGCGCCGTAGGCGGTCAGACCGCACCAGGTGACGAAATCGGCGGGGGAGGCGGGCGGCTCGGCGGCCCGCGCGGCCCACAACGCGCCCGCCAGCGACTCACCGCGGGTGACCCGGTCGTGCAGCCGCGGCATCAACGCCAGCGACGCGCCGTCCGGCAGCGGTACGCCGGACGCGATCACCCCGGCCGTACCGCCGGCCATCAGCGCGCTGACGAAACCCAGCACCTCGTCACCCTCGTGGTCGCGCTCGACTCCGGAGTCACAGGCGGCCAGCACCACCCGGTGCGGGGCGACGGCACGGCTGTGCAACTCGTACACGGTGAGCGGACCGTCGCTGAGTTCGAGCGCCGAGAACAGGGGGCTGTCCGAACGCAGGTGGCCGTGGCAGGCCAGGTGCGCCAGGTCGGCCTGTCGGAGCGCGGCGACGACGGCCTCGACTGTGCTCTGCGGTGGCAGCAGTGTCGCCGCCCGGGGGTGGCAGGCTTCGAGGGCCTGCACCTCGGCCACGGCGCCGTCCAGGTTGGGCCCGGCCACCAGCGCGACCTGCTGTCCTGCCCGCCGGGACTCGGCTGCCCGCCGGCTCCGCGCCCACATGGTGGCCGACGGTGCGCCGCACACCGGTCCGGGGTGCAGCGGGGACCAGGGCACCCGCAGCAGCTTCGCCGGTGGCACCACGACCAGCGGTGCCCCCGGCGGCACCCCGAGCGGGGCGACGAGCAGCTCGGCGAGGGTCTCCAGCGAGGTCCGGGCGGCCGAGAGGGCCTGTTCGGTGTAGCGGCCGCCGCGCAGCAGCCGCCGCAGCGCGAAGTGCAACGCGACAGTCTCCCGTTCCACCGCGGACAGCGCGCCGAGCTGGATCCGACGGGTCCGGTGCGGCCCGACGAGGACCGCGACGATTGTGTCGTCCACCGTCGCGTACTCAGCGAGCCAGCCGCCGTCGAGCAGGTCACGGAGCTGACCCGCGGTCACGATCTCGGCCGACCGCGTCGTCGTCCCGTCGCGGCCCCAGGACCGCCGCCTGATCTGCGCCTCCAGCGTGGCCTGGCGAGCCAGCAGGGTGCGCGGTAGTGGGCCACGTTCGCGCCGCGCCGCCCGCAGTTCCTGCTCGACCGTACGCAGCGCGATCACGAGGTCGTCGAGGTCGTCGTGGGCAGCGGGTTCCACGGTCAGCAGGGCAGCGGCCCGGGTGCGTTCCAGCCAGTGCAGCACCCGACTCGGGGGCGCGGTGCGCAGCAGGTGGCGCAGACCGAGGTCGCCGAGTTCCACGCCGTGCCCGGCGGCCAGCACCCGCAGTTCCACCGACGGCAGCGCCGCCCGGTGGCGGGCGAGGTCGGCCAGTCCGGCCGCGCAGTGCCGCACCACGGCACCCGCGTCGGGCGCTGCCGAGCGGGTCGCTGCCCCCTGGCCGTACGCCGATGCCGTGCGGGGGCGAGCAGCCGTGCCCTGGGCGGTGTGCGTCGTGGTGTCGGCCAGCAGGGCCAGCGCCAACCGTCCGCGTAGCCGCACCAGCAGCGTCTGACCGTCCGCCAGGGCACCGGCCGCTGCCAGGTGACGTCTCGCTCGCCGCTGGTCATCCGTGGCCAACGCCGCCCGCCCGGCCACCAGATGCGCCTCCACCGCGTTGGCCCGCAGACCGAGACGATGCAGCGTGGCCGCCGCGTGACCGAGTCGGCGTACCGCCATGGTGGTGAAGCCGTCCGCGACGGCGTCCGCCTCCACGGCGGTGACGACGGCCCACGCCGCCCAGGCGGTGCGGCGCTGCCGCCGGAAGTCACGCACGGCGCTCGTCGCGTCGGCGCGGGCCGTGTCGACGTCGCCCAACGCCAGCGCCAGCCGGGCACAACGCAGCCGCGCCTCCGCGGCCATCAGCCGGGCACCGTGCCGTTCGAGGTCGGTGGCGGCCAGCCGGGCGACCGCGGCGGCCTCGTCCAGCAGGCGCAGCTCGGCCAGCGCGTCGGTGTAATCCAGATAGTGTTCGCCGAGCGGCAGCCCGGCTGCGGTGTACAGCCGGCCGGCCTCGGCGAACCGGCGCAGACTCTCGGTGAACCTGCCGGCATGGAAGCTGGACCAGGCCCGACTGTTCTCGATGACCGCCGACAACATCGGTCCCAGGTCGCTCGCCAGCGAGGCGGCCCGGTCCAGGTAGGCCAGCGCCGCCTGCGGACGACCGAGCTGGGTCTGCGCGTACGACAGGTTGTTGGCCGCCTTCACCCAGATCACCGGCGGACAGGCGGGCTCGGCGAGCACCACCCGGTACTGACGCGCGGCGGCGCGCACCCGACCGGCGTTGTGGTCCAGGATGGCGAGCTGCATGAGCAGTTCGGGACGTTGCTGCGGGGACACCAGGCCCGCCGCCCGCCGCAGATCCCGCGTCGCCGCGGGATACCTGCCGAGTTCCTGAAGCGCCACCGAGCGGGTGAGGAGCACCTCCCCGAGTCGACGGTGCAGGCCACGGCGGGTGGCCAGCCGGGCCGCGGAATCCAGCAGGTGCTTGGCCGTCTCGTTGTCCAGTACCGCGTGGCGGGTCCAGGCCAGCGCCCGCAGACCCACGATCAGTGCCTCGTCGTTTCCCGCCCGGCGGGCGAGGTCGACGATTTCTCTCGCCGTCGCGGTGTATCTCGCGGGGTCGAGGACGACTCTGGAGTACGCGGCATCCGCCTCTGCCACGAGAGCTGCGCAAAGATCAGCGGTCATCGTGGGGCCGCTCGTCGCCGTACGTCAATGTCCGCAGTGTATCCGTACCTTGCGTCGGGTTATTGCTGGTGTACCGACGAGCCGTGACCGAATCTGACTGCCGTCACCGCAGCGCCAATCACCAAGATCTTCGATAGGAGCGTCACTGTGAACATGAAGCCCAGGCCCCCGTCGGCGCCGTCGCCGGACGAGTTCCCGGAGCACCGCTCCAGCAAGCAGTTGAAGATCGACGCCGCCCACGCACGCCGGCAGGTGCAAGTGATGATCGTCGACGCCAGACGCGGGCGCACCAACGAGATCATCGACCAGATGCAGGAGCGGCAGGACCGGGCACCGGGGCAGTTCGCCCTGCCCTTCGACAGGTACCCGGTGACCGACCTGGCCGGCCAGCGGACCTACGTCCTCGTCGCGCGGGGGCAGCTGGTGGTCGACTTCGAGGCGACCCGACCGGAAGTCGACCCGCTGCAGGTGTTGCGCCGGTTGGGCTACCGGCCGTGGAAACAGGCCGAATCGTCGCAGCAGCGGCGCACCGCAGTGTTCGAAGGGCGCAAAGGCCCGCAGGACCTGGCCGGTGACGTCCGCCAGTTGGCGAAGCTGGGCATCACCGCCGCGCCGCACCTGGTCGTACCGCTCGGACACATCATCAAGGGCGACGACTATCCGTTCGCCACCGCCGCCCTCGGCGACTTTCCACAGGCCGCAGCCGCGCGCAGACCGGGCGTCCCGGCGGTACGGGTGGCGGTCATCGACACCGGCATCACCCCGGAGGACCGGACCGACAGTTGGCTGGACACCATCGTCCGGCGGCCGGACAACACCGAACTCCTCGACGTGCTGCCGGTCGTCAACGGCCGCGCGGGGGACGGCCGGCTCGACTGGTCGGCCGGGCACGGAAGCTTCGCCGCCGGCATCGTGCAGCGGGTGGCGCCCCGCTGCGAGGTACGGGCATATCGGTTCACCCGCAGCGACGGGCTGGGCACCGACCAGGAGGCCGCCGAGGCGATGCTGCGCGCCGCGCACGAGGCCGCCACCGACGGCGTACGGCTGATCATCAACGCCTCGATCGGTACGCCCGCCGTCGACGGTGTGCCACCACTGGCCCTGCAGAGCGCGGTGCGGACGATCGTGGACCGGTTCCCGGAGGTCCTGATCGTGGCGAGCGCCGGAAACAACGGCAGCAAGGATCCGATGTATCCGGCCGCCTTCGACGGTGTGGTCGCCGTCGGTGCGCTGACCGCGGACCTGCTGCCGGCCCCGTTCTCCAGCCACGGCGACTGGGTCGACTGCTCCTGCGTCGGTCTCGGCGTGGTCGCCACGTTCGTGACCGGCACACTGCCGCCGGTGCCGGACCCGTCGGTAGCCGACTACACGTTCCCGGCGAACTCCTGGGCGGTCTGGAGCGGCACCTCGTTCTCCGCCCCACAGATCAGCGGCCTGGTCGCCCGGGCCTGCCTGGACGACCCGAAGCTGACTCCCCGCGATGCGTTGAACGCGTTGCTGGCGGGGCGGCGCATCCTCCGCGACTACGGGCGGGTGCTGCGGGTGCTGCCGGGCACCCCGGTCTGAGGACCACGGTGCCGGTCGGCGTGACGCCGGCCGGCACCGTCAGTCCAGTCTGAACCAGGCCGTGGCGATCGCGTGGCGTCCCGGGCGATGCCAGGTCAGCCGGATCAGCCCGACCCCGACCGCCGCCACGACGAACCGGCCCTGCTCGTCGGCGTCCACCGGATCAACGGCGTCACCCCCGGGCTGCCGTACCTCGATCCGGGCCGCCCCCGGCGGATGCAGCTGGCCGAGCAGCCGCCGGTACCGGCCGGAACCGCTGACCTCCACCTCCACCGCCTGCGGGGTGTCGTCCGGGCCCTCGACCTCGAAGGTGAGCAGCCGAGGGAGGGTGCTTTGCTCGCCGGCGCGTACCGCGGTCCCGACCGGGTCCATCGCCGAGTCGGCCACGAGCGCCGCCAACTCGGTGTCGACCTGGCGCAGACCGAAGCTCTGCTTGGCCAGTTCCACAGCCACGGTCGGCGGTGCGTCGGCCGCCCGGATCAGCTCGCCGAGGGGGGCCAGCAGCGGATCGTCCGCCCCCGGCGCCGGCGTCTGCGGCCCCGTGTGCTCGTCGTCCACGATTCCTCCCTCAGTCCTCGGGTTGCCGTTTCCTCCTAGGAGTCGCGAAGCGCGTCGCTGATACCCTCCGCGTCGAGCAGGCGGCGTAGTCGTGTCAGGCACCGCCCCCGGATCGGGCCGAGACTACCCACCGGCATGTCCAGCGCCGAGGCGACCAGCTCGTAGGAGACCCGGTCACCGTCCGGTTCGATAAGCAGGAGCCGCAGGATCCGCTGACAGCGGGCGTCGAGTCGGTCGAACTCACGCCACAGCCGTGCGTTGCGGTCCGCGATCAGCACCGGCTGGTCGGCCGACGAGGACGGTCCGCGCAAGCGATCGAGCAGCCGGTCGTCATCCGTGGGCCGGACCCGCTTGGTGGGCCGCAGCAGACCCAGGCACTCCCGGCGACAGGTGGTGCCGAGCCAACCGGGCAGGCGAGCCGGATCCTGGATCGTGTCGAGATTCTCCAGCAGTCGCAGCCAGGTGAGCTGGAACGCGTCCGCCGCGTCGGCCGAACTCAGACCGAAGTGCCGACAGATGGACCAGAGCAGCGGGCTGAACCGGTCCACGAGGTCATTCCAGGCGACCTGGTCGCCGGCGGCGGCGAGTTGCAGTTGGTGCGCGATGTCCTGCTGCGCAGCGGCCACCGGTCGAGGCGAATCCGCTTCGGTGTGCCGCTGTCTCATGCGAAGCCCTCCGACGTGCCGGCCGCGCAGCTGTCGGTGGGCGGGCCGGACTCCGGCCGCACACACGTCGAGGTGAGAGCTGAGCAGACCAGCGGATCCTATCGGATGCGGTGAATGCGACGAGGACAGACCGCGGACGAGCCGGGGGCACGCCGGGTGGCGTGCCGCCGCGGCCGCACCGCACCGTCAGACCCGGACGTCGAGAGCGCAGAGCTGGGCCGCGCGTACCAGGTGCAGGATCCGGAACCGGGACTGGCCGCCGGTGTACCAGGGGCGGACCAGACCGCGCAGCACCAGAGCGCGGACCGCACGGCCGCTGTCGGGCAGGCTGCGGCCGGTCAGCGCCATCACCTCGGCCAGGTCGAAGGTCTCACCCTGGCCGCAGAGCGCGTCGAGCAGGTCGCGTTCGGCGGTGGGCAGGGTGGTCAGCCGGCGTTCCAGGGCGTCGCGCAGGCTGGTGCCGCCGTCGGGGCCGGCGAGGTGGTGCAGCAGTCCGGACGGACCGTCGTGCAGGCAGTGGTGCAGGGTCGCGATGTCGTAGACGACGAGCCAGGAGGCGGCGGCGTGGATGGCCTGCGGTATCCCGTCGAGGCGGCGGCAGATCTCCGCGATCAGGGCGGTCTCCCGGGCATCCGGGTCGACGTCGGGACGGTACCGGCGGGCCCGCTCCATGAAGATCCGGACGGCGGGCGCGTGCGCGTCGAAGGGTTCGCCTTCGTCGGCGACGGCCAGCGGGTTGAGCAGGAAGTGTCGCTCACCGGGCACCCCCAGCGGGAACGCGGCGGTGACCAGGATGCGCAGGCCGGGGCAGTCGCGCAGCAGCTGCACCAGGCGGCCGGGGTGGGCGACCTCCCGTACCCCGTCGAGCACCAGCAGCGGCGGCCGGTCGGCGACGATCTCGACGAGGGCGGCGATGGCGTCCGTGCCGTCCGCGGGGTGCGTACTGTCGCCGAGCAGTTGGTCGGCGGCGGCGCGTACCAGGGTGGAGAGCCGGTCACCGCTGGTCGGGCCGGTCACCGGACACCAGAGCACCGGGGTACGGTCTGCCGCGTGCATCCGGGTCGCCACCTCGATGGCCAGCCGGGTCCGGCCGACCCCGTCTATCCCGACGACGGTCACCAGCCGTTCGGCGCCGGTGGCGAGTTCGTCGACGATGACGGCGGTCTCCGGTTCCCGCCCGAGCTGCACGTCGATGGCGAAGGGGGGCGCCGGCGGGTCGGCCTCGTAGCCGGCCTTCACCGCCCAGCTGGTCCGACCCTCCCCGGCGGCCGACTCCAGGTCGGCGCGGGCCCGTGCCCCGAGCCGCAGGCCGTCGGCGATCAGCCGGACGGTGTCCTGGCGCGGTCGGCGGGCCCGGCCCTGTTCGAGGTCGCGGATCGCCCGGACGCTGACGGTGGACAGGTCCGCCAGTTCGCGCTGGGTCAGCCCGATACGCATGCGATGTTGGCGTACCAGTAATCCGAACAGTGGCACGGTGTCGCCGGTCGGCAGGTCGATGCTCATCTGGTGTCCCACTCCCTATCACGATGTCGTGGCGCGGGGGTAGCGCGCCTGGAAGCGCCGCCCGGCACCGCTCACGACACCGGGACAACCGCCGTCACACACCATGGTCGGGATCTCACTATCGGCCGGCCATCATGCCGCCAATCGGCAGCATTTTCGCAGCTCAGGGTGGATTTCCCAGGGGTTTGTCGAGGGTGGGCGCGCCGCTGGTGCGCCGCGCCGTGATAACCGTGATAGCGGCGAGGTCAGCCGGCGGACGGGTCCGCGGCGGTCAGCTCCTGCGCCAGCCGTTCCGCCTCACGCAACTCGGCCCGCATGCCCCGGGCCCGGAAGGTCTCCGTGGCCTGTTCCAGCAGCCCGCCGGCCTCGGCGAACTCGCCGGTGTGGAACAGCAGCCGGGCCAGGTCGAGGCGTACCAGCGCCGCACCGCCGAGGTCGATGATCTTCTCCCGTACGGTCAGTGCCTGCGTGTACGCCTCGCGGGCCTGCTCGTGGCGGCCACTGGCCTCGTACACCTCACCGAGGTTGCGCAGCAGGTGCCCCTCGCCGATGATGTCGCGGCTGCGGCGGACCATCTCCAGCACCCTGGTCAGCACCTGTTCCGCCTGCGCGTGTTCACCCCGGCGCAGCAGCACCTGCCCCGCACGGCGCAACGCGTGCGCCTCCCCGTGCGAGTACCCGACGGAACGGAAGGCGGCCAGCGCCTCGTCGAGCTGCTCCTGCGCCATGGCGGTGTGACCGCGGCGCATCCACACGTACGCGCTCTGGGTCAGCACCGTCGCCCGGCCGATCACGTCCCCGACCCGATCGAAGTCACGGGCCGCCTGCTCGTAGAGCACGAGCGCGCGGTCGTCCTCACCGATCTGCCGGTCCAGCAGGGCGAGATCCCGGCGGCACAGGGCGAGGCCGTGCAGATCCTCCAGGTCGTCGAAGATCTCCAGCGCCGCGGTCAGCGACTGCCGCGCCTCGTCCGGCTGCTGCCGGCTCAGGTGCATCGTGCCCAGCGACGCGAGGACGGCGGCGATGCCGCGTCGGTTGCCCGCGTCCCGGGTGGCCTCCAGTGCCCGCTGGTGCGTCCGTTCCCACTGGTCGAAGTAGCCGCGCGCCTCGAACAGGGTGACTAGCGTGGTGGCCAGGTTCCAGGAGAGCTCGTGCAGACCCGCGTGGGCGGCCTGCTCGACGGCCAGGCAGAGGTTGGGCTGCTCGCTGTCGAGCCATTCGAGCGGATCGGTCAGCAGGTTCTCCACGTAACCGGCCGGCGGATGCCACCGCATGCCGTCGCCCTGCAGCAGCGTGTAGGCGCCGCCGTAGATGCGGGCGTGCGCCTGCTCGGCGATCGACAGCCAGCCGCCGATCATCCGTTCGGTCGCCGCGCGCTGCACGGCTTCGCCATCGTGCAGGGTGAGCTGTTCGCGGGCGAACAGCCGGATCACCTCGTGGAACCGGTAGCGGAACTCCCCGGTGCGCTCGATCGCCACCGCGTCCAGCATCTGCACGTCGACCAGGGGCTCCAGCAGGTCGGACGGGAACGGCCGGTCGTCGTCGAGCAGGGCACCCGCGATCCAACCCGGCACCGTCGGCCCCTGCGCCAGGCTGAACAGCCGCAGCAGCCGCCGGTCGGGGCGGCGCAGACCGTCGTGGGTCAGCGACAGGCTGGCCCGCATCGTCATCTCGCCGTGCGCGAGCTCATCGAGCCGGTGCCGCTCGTTGGCCAGCCGGTGCACCATCGACGCGAGGTTCCAGTGCGGCCGGGCGGCCAGCCGCGCGGCCACGATCCGCAACGCCAGCGGAAGCCCGCCGACCGTACGGACCAACGCGATGGCGGCCTCCTTCTCCTGGCTCACCCGCTCGACGCTGATCACCCGGCCCAACAGTTGCAGGGCCTGCTCCTGGTCGAGCACGTCCAGCTCGACCCGCTGGGCGCCGGGCAGCGCGGTCAACCTCGACCGGCTGGTGACCAGGACCGCGCAGCTGCTGCTGCCCGGCAGCAGCGGCATGATCTGGGCCTCGTTCGCGGCGTCGTCCAGGACCACAAGCATCCGGCGGGAGGCCAGCAGCGTCCGGTACATCTCGGCGCGTTCGTCGGTGCTGTCCGGTATCACCGGGCCGGGAATGCCGAGGGCCCGCAGGAACCGGCCGAGGGCGTCCTTCGCGCTGACCGTGTCGACGCCGACCCCCCGCAGGTCGCAGTAGAGCTGACCGTCGGGGAACCGCTGGGCGCCGAGCCGGTGCGCGACATGGGTGGCCAGTGCGCTCTTGCCGATGCCGGGTTTGCCGGCGATGACCACGAGCCCGAGTGCCCGCTGCCCGTCGCCGCCGACCAGCGCGGCCTCGATCGTACGCAGGATCGGCTCGTTGACGACGAAGTCCGCGGTGTCGGCGGGCAGCTGGTGCGGCTGCTCCTCGCCGTACGGGGACAGCGGCGCGGTGGGAACCTCGGGGACGCGCGGTGCCGCGGTCACCGGGGCCGGCGTCGCCGGCAGGTGCAGGGCGGGATCCCTGGTGAGAATGGCGGTCTCCAGTTGCCGCAGCTCCTCACCCGGCTCCAGCCCCAACTCGTCGTTGAGCAGCTGCCGGCCGGCCCGGTAGATGTCGAGCGCCTCCGCCTGCCGGCCGGAGCGGTGCAGCGCCAGCATCAGCTGTCCGCGCAGCCGCTCGCGCAGCGGATGCTCGTGCAGCAACTGGCTGATCTCGCCGACCAGCTCGTGGCCGCGCCCGAGGTTCAGTTCCAGCCCGAGGTACGTCTCGATGGCCGCCAGCCGCTCCTCGTCCAGCCGCAGCCCCCGGGTGCGCAGGGCGTCACTGGGTACGCCGCTGAGGCAGGGTCCCCGCCACAGGGCCACGGCGGCGCGCAGCCGCTCGGCCGCCTCGGCGAGCCTGCCCTCCTTGACCAGCACCCGCGAGGCCATCACCTGCCGGTTGAACACCTGCAGGTCCACGCTGTCGTCGTCGGTGCGCAGGAGGTAGCCGGGGGCGCGGGAGATCACCGAGGCGCTGACGCCCGCCTCGGTGAAGCTCTTGCGCAGGCGTGACACGCAGATCTGGATCTGGGTGCGGGCGGTGTCGGGTGCCTCGTCCGGCCAGACGAGGTCGAGCAACCGGTCGGTGTCGACGAGCCGGCCCGCCTCCATGAGCAGGCAGGCGAGGATGACTTCCTGACGCCCCGGTGGGATCCGAACCGTCTTGGTCGGCCCGTCCACCTGTAGCGGACCGAGAACTCGGAAGACGATTCCAGCCTCGGCGACCGGGCTGGCGAGGATCAGGTTGCGCATGGTACTCCCGGGCCGACACTGTTTCTGTCGAAACAGTGCACTCCATTGAGGATGCACTTGTCCAGCCGTTGGAGCGAATGCGCGATGCTTCTATGGCTATCGATGGATATTGCCGGTTTACGGTCGTAATTTCGGCATCTATGCAGGCTGAAGGCGTCGCGTGGTGGGTGAGGAAAGCGCCGTGATAGGCGGAGGTTGTCCGTCTGGTGGAGATTTATGTTCAGCGGCCGCACACGGAGTTGGGGCCAGCTAGCCAGACAAGAGGAGACCGCCGGATGACCTGCCATGGGGGTTCGCTGAAGTACAGTGCCGCCACTGCGGTCGGGGTCGACCACGTCCGCCTGTCGTACCACTATCTCAACATCGGCGACATCGACGGATACGGCTCACTGCTCGACGAGAACGTGCAGGTCCAGAGACCGGACATGGCGCACGGCTGCGGGCGCAACGAGGTGCTGCGTACCCATGCCCGGGTTGCCGGACCGCCGAGCCACCACCAGATCTACAAGGTGATCGCCGACGGTGACGGTGTCGCCGTCACCGGCCGGTACACCGATCTGCCGGGTCGGACCACGCTGGACTTCGTCGACGTGTTCACCCTGACCGACGAGGGGATGCTGCTGGGCTACCGGCGCTTCTACTACGTCGCACCGGACTGACGGGTCAGCGGCCGGGATCCGTGGGCTGACGCCCACGGATCCCGGCCGCTTCACCATGCGGGGCACCAGGTCACGGTGCACCGCGTCGGATCATCCGTTGCGACTCGCGGCGACCAGGACCTGGTCGGCAGGGTCGCGATCGGATCCCTCGAAGGCCACCGGCACCGGCTGGGCCTCGGGCGTCGGCTGCGAATCCGGAGTCGGCTGCGCCTCGGCGGTGGCCGGCTCGGGCTCGGGGGACGGTGCCGCCGTGTCGGTGCCGCCCAGGCTCTCCGGTCCGGGCGGCGGCTGACGCAGTGCCCGCAGCGCCGCCACCGGCGCGGCCAGGGCGACGAAACCGCACACGAACCAGGTGGCGGTCACCCCGATCACAGCGGAGAGCGCGCCGAAGACCACGATCGACACCGGAACGGTGCCGATGCCGGCCAGCGTCAGCATCGACATCGCCGTGCCCATCCGGGCACGCGGGGAGGCCTGCTGGTAGACGGTGACGATCGCCGGGCCGTTCAGGCCGGCCATCAGACCGACCAGCGCGCCGACCGCGGCGAGGGTGAACACCGAGTTCATCGCCGCCATCGCCAGGATGCCCAGACCGATGCCGACGCCCGTGACGACCAGGCGCACCATCAGCGGGATGCGGTGGGCGAGCAGGGCACCGGTCACCCCGGCGGCGATCGCGCCGCAGCTGAACGCGACCACGACCACGGCCACCGAACCGACACCCCAGCCCCGGCCGTCGACGATCAGCGGCAGGGCCACCTCGATCGGCCAGCCGAAGGCCATGTCGAGCAGGAACGCGCAGATGAACAGCCAGCGCAGGCGGCCGTACGTGCGCAGCAGGCGGATGCCGTCGCCGGAGCGTCGGAGCATGTTCTCGCCCGGCGTCCGGTCACCACCGGCCATACCACGGGTGACCACCCACATCGCGGCGAACGAGACACCGCAGGTCGCCGCCACCACCGCCATCGCCTCCCACAGCTCACCGGTGGCGATCAGCCAGGCGCCGATCGGGGTACCGATGATCGGCGCGAGCCGGGTGACCAGGGACGACAGTGAGTTCGCCCGGGCCAACTGCTCGCCCTGGGCCAGCCGGGGCATCAGGGTGCCGGCGGCCGGGCTGCCGATGCCCAGCAGCACCCCCTCGATGGCAGCGACGACCACCAGCGGCCAGAACCACGGCGTGGTGAAGACGACCACCGCGCCGGCGGCGAGTAGCACGGCGCGGGCGGAGGTGGTGCGCAGCAGGACGAACCGGGCCCCCAACGAGTCGGCGATGGGGCCGGAGAAGACCAGCGTCAGGGCGCGGGGGACGGTGCCGGCCAGCATCAGGGTGGTGATCGCGCCGACGCCGCCGAGTTGGACCGCGGTCCAGGCCAGGGCGACGAGCAGGACGTAGTCGGCGGTCAGCGACAGGCCCTGGCTGGCGGTCAGGGTGATGACCTTCCGCCACTGGACCGCCGCCTGGACCCCGTCGGGGGCCTGGGACTTCTGCGTGGACGTCATCGGAGTTCCTCACTCTGAATGCGGGTCGTGGGTGGGGGAGCGGACGGGTTTGGGGTGTCCGGGCGGTCGCGGTGCCGTGTCGACGGAGGGCGAGGTGGCGGGAGCAGGACGGTGCCGCAGCCGCCGTGCAGGGCGTTCTCGACGGCCCGCCGGGCGGCGAGGCGTTCGGCGGCGGCGTCGGCCGAACCGGGTGCGCTGACCCGCAGAATGCCGCCCAGATCCGAGCGGCCCAGGCGGGCCAGGGCCTCCACGGCACCGCGTAGCGCCGCTTCATGCCGGGCGGGCACACAGGTCAGGACGGGTATCGCCGAAGGAGTGAAACGCATCCGTGGCACAGCATCCGGCGGGTACGGTCCACCGCCGGTCCGTCGGGCGATGCACCTGTCGTCCGGCTCACCGCCGCGGCCCCGGCCCGGTCCGGTGGAGTTGGTCGGCCGGTATCGGCGGCCGGCGGGTTCGAGATGGTGTCTCATGCGGCTCTCCTCGCTACGGGGGGCGGGGACGAGTCCTCGTCTCCGGGTGGTGGGGTCGCGTCGGGTCGCTCCGGTGCTCGCCCGGTCGGTGCCTCGGCGTGGCCGCCGTACGGGTAGGTCCGCCAGTCCCACTCGAACATCCGCAGCCGCCGGGGACGGTCACCGAGGGTGGCCAGGGTGGCGACGAAACCGGGCGGGGCGGGCAGGTCCCGCAGCGACCAGCGCTGCCCGAGGAAGGCGCCGGAGCCCTCGACGAGCCCGGGCACCAGGACGCCGAGGCGCAGCCCGTCCAGCAGCCGCCCGCCGCTGGCTTTCACACACGCCTCCTTGCGGGACAGCAACCGGTGGTAGGCGGCGTTACGCGCGGCGTCGTCGGGCTGGGCGGCGACCTCGGCGGCCTCCTCGGGCGGCATGAACCGGGCCGAGAGGGCGTGGGCCCGGACGTCGTCGCGGATCTGCTCCACGTCCACCCCGACCGGCTCGTGCAGGCGGACGGCGAGCAGGGCGTGCCCGCCGGACCGGCTGAGGCTCCACTGCCACCGGCTCCACTCGCCGTCGAAGTACGGTTTGCCGTTGGGGCCGCGGGCCCAGTGCAGCGCGTAGCCGGCGACGTCGAGGTAGCTGCCCAGCACCGACCGCACCGCTCCGTGGGCCGCCACGAAGCGGTGGGCCGCCTGCTCGTCGCGCAGCCGGTGCGCGCGCCGCAGTTCGTTGGCGTCGAGCAGCGCGGTGAACGGGTCGACGGTCTCGCGTGCGACGTCCAACACGATGTGCCACACGTCGGTGCCCGGCGGCGTTCCGACGTCGACCCAGACCGGATCACGCGGCGCGGACATCGGGAAGCCGCCTTTGCAGGTAACCCTCGGCGAGGGTGAGCCGCTGAACGTTGCCGGTGCCTTCCATGAACTCGAAGGCGCGTGCGTCGCGCAGGAGCTTGTCCAGAATCGGGTGCTCCCAACGCGCCCCCGGCCCGAGCAGCCGCACCGCCGTGGTGGTGATCTCCTCGGCGAGGCGGGTGGCACGCAGCTTCGCCGCGGCGGCGAGGGTGCCGTCGCCTGGATTCGCGTCGGCGGATCGGGCGGCGGCCAACACCAGGGCGCGGGTGCCGGTGAGACGCTGTTCCCAG
Organism: Micromonospora gifhornensis; assembly: GCF_016863515.1. Taxonomy (GTDB): domain Bacteria; phylum Actinomycetota; class Actinomycetes; order Mycobacteriales; family Micromonosporaceae; genus Micromonospora; species Micromonospora gifhornensis. The sequence goes on along the minus strand of NZ_BOPA01000035.1, from coordinate 44,644 downwards.
TCGGTGAGCAGGTGCCGCTCGGCGACCCGGTATCCGCGGCGTTCCGTGACGACCAGGTCGTACGCGGCCTGGGCGACGCCCAGCGCGAGGCAGGACACCACCGGGCGGTACCGGTTGAAGGTGCGGGTGGCCGCCCACATGCCCTGCCGGGTGGCGGAGCGGTGCCGGCCGAGAATGTCGTCCTCGGTGACCGGTACCTCGGCCATCCGCAACTCGCTCAGCTGCAGCGCGCGTACACCCCGGGTGGACAGCGGTGCGGCGGTGAATCCGGGCAGGTCGGTGTCGACGAGGACCGCCACCATGCCCAGCGGACCGGCGCCGCGGCGGGCGAAGACGATGCCGATACGCGACCGTGCGGCGTTGCCGATGTACCGTTTCGTGCCGTTGAGCAGGAAGCCGTCACCATCGCGGCGAACGGTGGTGCGCATGCCGCTCGGATCGGAGCCGTGCGTCGGCTCGGTCATGGCGAAGAAGGTCCAGGTGGGTTCGGCGGTGATCCTCTCCCAGAACCGTTGCCGCTGGTCATCGTCGGCGAGGTCCCCGATGACGGACGAGGACATCGACGGGCCGGGCAGGGCGAGCACCGCACCGGCGTCGACACGGGCCAGTTCCTCCAGCACGACGACCCGTTCGACGCAGCTGTGCAGCAGGACGGGCCGGCCATCGACCCGCAGCGGCTCGGGGTTGTACTCGGCGGGCAGGCCCGCGAAGGTGCGCCACGGCAGTCCGCAGCCGGGCGACGAGACCGCGAGGTCCGGGTTGCGGTCGCGGTCCAGCGCGGTGGGGCGCAGCAGGTCCGCGTACGCGCGGGCATGTGCCCGCAGATCGGTGAGGAAGTCGGTGTTCATGACGCCTCCATGTCGGTCGGGGGCGGGTAGGTCTCGGCGAGCAGCTCCGACACGTGCAGGTCACCGCCGGGCCCGTCGGTGAGGAAACCGGCGGCACCGAACAGGTGCAGACAACTGCGGCCGCTCTCGTCGAGGGCGCGGTGCACCCGGTGCAGATCGGTTCCGCACGCGTCGGTGTCCAGCAGCGCCCGTGCCTCGGCGATCCCGGCGGCGGCGTCGGCGAGGATTCCCCGGACCATCGGCAGGTGCAGGGTGACGACGCCGGCGATGGTCCGGCCACGCAGGTGTTCGGCGGCCTGTTCGAGCAGCCGGGTGGTCAGGCCGAGCCGGATCCAGGCGATCCCGGCGGTCCAGGCCGCCCCGGTGTCCGGGTCGGGGCCGCCGCCCGGTACCCGCCAGGCGATCAGCTCCCCGTCGGCGGTGACGATCCGGTCCAGCACCTTCTGGCCGTACGGCTGCGGTCGTGGTCCCTGTGGTGTGGTGTAACGGTCGCTGGCGGCGTAGACGGCGGCCGGTAGCAAGGTGTGTCCGCCCGGCCCGACCGGCACGATCCCGGGGCTGGTTTCCGCCTGGAGCACGCCCAGTGCCGTGACCACCCCTGTGGTGCACGCGAGGGTGTGGTACCGCGCCAGGTCGGTGGCGGCGGCCGGCGTGCTGACGGTGACGGTCATCGGACCAGTTCCCTCACCTTCTGCGGACGGATGGCCAGGTGCGGCATGGCGGGTGACGCGATGTCGCCGGCCGGGTGCCGTGGTGGTTCGGGGTGCGACGTCGGCAGGGTGACGGTGACGGCGCACCGGTACGGCAGCACCGGGTCGCGGTCGGCGACCAGCACCCGGCCGCCGTCCGGACGGCTGTCGAGCAGTTCGGCGAGGGCCAGCCACACCCCGGCGCAGGGGTGTCCCGGCTCGGCCCGCCGCACGGGTACCCCGGTCGGCAGGTCGGCCAGCGCGGCACCGGCGACCACCAGGTCGACCTCGTTCGTCAGCGCCCCAGCCGCCTCGGCACGGGTGACCGCCACCGTCGGCAGGTCGAGTTCGACGGTGCCCTCCGGGCCGAGCAGCAGGGCAACCGCGACGTCCCGGACGGGCCGGACCGCCGCGTCGTCGGGCGGCAACGTCGACTGTTCCATGATCAGGATCAGGGCTCGGGTGGCCGCGCCGGAGCGCAGGTACTGGTGGGCGATCCGCAACGCGGTGTACGGGCCCGCCACACCCTGCTCCGATACTCCGAGCATGATCGGGTCGCCGGGCAGGAGGTGGGACAGGACCGGCCCGGGAAAACTCTGGTGCCGGCAGTCGGGGCTGGCGTCCACGGTGATCGCCAGATCGACGTCGACGAGTTCCGGGCCGAGTTCCTGGACGACCGTACGGACCATGTCGTGGTAGCTGACCATCGGTCCGTCGGTCAGCCAGGACACGTCGGTGAAGTCGCCGTAGAGCTTCTCCATGCGATCCCGCAGGTTGGCCCGGTCGGCCGGGTCACACGGGATCACCGGGTGGGTGAAGGTGCGGGCGAAGAGGCGTTCCAGCCCCGGCCCGGCCCGTTCACCGGGTTGCCGCAGGGCCGACATGGTCAGCGGCTCTCGGCGAGGAAGGCGGCCAGGGATCCCACCGACTCCAGGTGGGCCTGTTCCAGGCTCTCCGGGTCGACCTGGGTGTCCAGGGCGTCCTCCAGGGTCATCAGCAGGGCGAGGACGCTTGTGGAGTCCAGGTTCAGGTCGTCGAAGAGTCGGGTCTCGACGGTGATGTCGGTGAGTTCCTGGCGCAGCACCTCCTCGAGCGCGGTGACGATGACGCTGACGATCTGCTCGTTGCCGGTCTCGACGGTCGTGGCGTTCATTGCGGGCCTGCCTTTCGGGCGTGAGGTGGGGGAGATGACGCGGTAGGAAAGAGGGCGTTGCAGGTGGTGCGGAGTCGAGCCGGGGTCAGCGGAAGTCGTGCAGGATCTGCGCGGCGAGCATGCTCTCCACGTCGTCGCGGGAGCGGACCAGCCGGGGCTCGCCCTGGTGGATCAGCACCTCGGCCGGGTAGCCGTGGCTGAGGAAGTGCACAGGCGAGGCGGTCGGGCCGTACGCGCCGGAGCGGTCGACTCCGACCACGTCGCCGGGGCGCAGGTCGCCGGGCAACTCGACGGCCTTGCCGATGGTGTCGTTGGGGGTGCAGAGCGGGCCGGTGACGTTCCACTTCACCGGCTCGGCGGTGCTGTCCCGGTTGAGCAGCCGCATCGGGAAGTTGCGTTTGACGAAGGAGCCGATGCCGACCGCGGCCATGTGGTGGTTCGTGCCGCCGTCGGCGACCGCGAACCGTTCGCCCATCGACTCCTTCACGTACCGCACCTGTACGGCGTAGGTGCCGCTGTGCCCGACCAGGTATCGACCCAGCTCCATCACCAGGGCGGTCTGCGGGTGGCGGGCGTGGAAGGCGGCGAAGACCGGGTTGAGCTGGTCGGTCAGCGCGGCGATGTCGAGGTCCTGCTCGCCGGCGAAGTACGCCACGCCGAGCCCGCCGCCGACGTCGACGACCTCCAGGTCGACCGCGAGGTGCCGACCGAGTCGTTCGGCCAGGTCGAGGATCCGCGCGGTGTTCTCGGCGATCATCGCCTCGGAGAGGAACCGGGTGCCCAGGTACGCCTGGAAGCCGCGCAGCCGCACCGACGGGTGCCGGCCGGCGAGGTCGGACTCGGCCAGCAGGGCCGTCTCGTCGATGCCGAACTGACGGGGCTTGCCGCCCATGGTCAGGCCGCTGCCCTTGACCGCGAAGCTCGGGTTGACCCGCAGCACCACCCGGGCGGTGGTGCCCAGCTCCGCGGCCAGCTCGTCGATCAGGGCGAGTTCGCCGAACGACTCGCAGATGAGGGTGACCTCACCCTTCAGGCACGCGGTGAGCTCGGTGCGGCTCTTGCCGGGGCCGAGGAACATGATGTCCTCGGCCGGGACACCGGCGCGTTCCGCGGTGACCAGTTCGGTCAGGGACGAGACCTCGGCGCTGGCGCCCAGCGAGTGCAGCAGCGCGCAGACGCTGATGTTGGGGTTGGCCTTCAGCGAGTAGAACATCCGCACCGCCGGATGCAGCCGTTCACGCAGTTGCCGGTACCGGTCGGTGATCGTCGCGCCGTCGTAGACGTACAGGGGCGTACCGAACCGTTCCACAAGTTCGGTGACGGGGACACCGCCCAGCGCGGTCGACTCAGACATGGACGGTCTCCTTCTGCACAGCCGCGACAACGGCGTTGTCGAGGTCGGTGAGTTCCTGTTGGGTACGGGCCAGCAGCAGCCCGTACAGGCGTCCCACGTACGGGCGGGTGTCGCCGGGTTCGGGGGTCGCGGCGTTGACCGTGGCGAAGTTGTTCACCACCAGGCCGGTGCCCCGCTCCCGGTCGAACAACAGGTCACCGAGGCGGTCGGCCAGGCCGGCGAAGGTGACCGGCCCGGTCAGCCGCAGGTCGTACTGGCGGGCCAGGGCGACGCTGTCCGGGCCCATGAAGCGCTCCTGCAGCCCGGTCTGGTACGTCGACATGTTGTTCCGGGCGTTGATCTCCAGGACCGGCAGTAGACCGCCGTCGGTGGTGGTGATGGCGTCGACCCCCACCACGCCGTGGAAGCCGTCGGCGGCCAGTCGCGCGCCGAGCCGTTCGCTGGCGACGACGAGCTGCGCGGCGTGCTCGGTGGAGAGTCGGGCGGGGAAACGGTGTCCCTTGTGGACGCCGTTCTCGGTCAGCGCCTCCTTGACGAAGTCGAACCGGACCGAGCCGTCGCGGGCGACGGTGAAGTGGTAGTTCAGGTCCAGCGCCTTGTCCGCCCACTCCTCGATGACCAGGGCGACCCGCTGGTCGCCGGTGCGTTCGGCGCGTCGGGTGACCATCCGGACGAGCTGGTCCATCCGGCGGAGGTCATCGACGACCATGATGCCCTTGCCGGAGACTCCGTACGCGTCCTTGACGCCGACCCGGCGCCCGGCGGCGACGGCGCGTGCCGCCTCGCCGGCCGCGGCGACGAACTCGTCCACGGTCTCGCACTCCCAGCCCACGGCTTGGGGCAGCCCGAGGTCCGTCGCGACCCGGCGGCTGTAGATCTTGCTGTTGACCGCCTTGACCACCGACACCGCCGGCAGCGCCGGGGCGAGCCCGGTCAGCTCGCACAGCTGCTGCTCCAACACCGACATGCCGTGCGGCAGCAGGTACGCCCCCTGCCCGGCCAGCGACCGCAGCGCGGCCAACAACCGGGGCGAGCGCAGCGCGTCCTCGCTGACCGTGGCCGCCGGGTCGTGTTCGTCGGTGAGCAGGATCCCGGGAAGCTCGATCCCCAACTGCCGCAGGTAGTTCAGGTAGTCGGAGTCGGGGGCGGACTTCAACACGACGTGGTCGCCGGGACCGGCCAGCAGGACGGTGAACTCGTCCATCCGGTTGACGATCGCCGTGGACGCCCGACCGCCGAAGACCGGCAGTCCCACCTCGTCGCGGGCCCACTCGTCCTCGACCTCGAAGTTGCCCAGCAGGACGAACGGAGTGCCGGTGGCTCCGGTACAGGCACTCTTGACACCCTGTAGGAACGTCGGATCCGGAGGTGACATCGGCTGTTTCCCTTTCTGCGACGAGGTCGACGGGTCAGTGCCGCAGCACGGCGGCGGTGAACGTCGCGCCGAGCCCGACGGCGGCCATCAGGTACAGATCACCCGGGCGTAGCCGGTCGGCCGCGCGGGCATGGACGTAGTTGACGAACGGATCGGCACCGAAGCAGTGCCCGGTGGCCGCGATGTTGTCCAGGTAGACCCGGTCCAGCGGCACGTTCAGCAGCTGACAGGTCCACGACCAGGACAACTTGTTGACGTTGTGGGGCAGCAGCAGTGCCAGGTCGTCGACCTCGACCCCGGCGTCACGGCACGCCTGCCGGATCACCTCGGCCAGCACCTCGTTGTGGTCCTTGACGAAGTCCGGGTGCAGGGGCTGCGGTGGGACCGACTCGGCGAACTGGCCCAGGGTGCGGGTGGCCACGCCGAGCAGCCGGTCCCGTTCACCGTTCGCGGTGACCAGGCAGGCGGCGGTGGCCTCCCCCATCACGGTGCTCTCCGGGATGGTCTCCAGCAGCGGCATGAAGGCCTTCTCGCCGGTGAGCACCAGGGCCAGGGCGTCCGGGTCACCGTCCGCGGCGAGCAGCCGGCCGGCGAGGTCCACCGCGAGCAGACCTGCGGCACAGGCGCGCTGGGTCAGGGTGAACGCGACCGCGTTGGGTAGGCCCAGCGTGCTGCAGACGTCCTCCAGCAGGGTCTCCCCGGCCCGGTCTGCCGGAACGATGGTCCGGCCCAGCACGACGTAGCGGACCCGGTGTTCGTTGCCGCGCAACTCCGTCAGCGACTCGACCGCCGCGACCAGCAGCGGTCGCAGATCCTGCCCGGGATCGCGGAGCACCTTCTTCAGCCCGAACAGGCGCCGGTAGGTCCACATCTGCTTCGGGTCGGCGTCGACACAGATGTCACCGATGTCCACGCTCAGCGCCGGCAGGTGACATCCGACGTCCAGCAAGGCGGTCATGCCGGGCTGCCGATCGGTGCGGTACGCGCCGGTGACACGGCCGTCGGGGTGGCACCCGGCCACCAGAGGTCCTCGTCGGTCAGTGCGTCGGCGCGGTACTTGCCGACCGAGCTGACCAGCAGCCGGGCCTCCAGCGCCAGGGCCTCGACCAGCCGGGTGAGGCCCTGCTCGGGATCCTCGTCGACCGCGAGCAGCGCGGCCCTACCCAGACCGACGGCGGTGGCGCCCATCGCCAGTGCGCGGACCGCCCGGCCGCCCTCCCAGATCCGGCCGGTGGCCAGCAGGCAGCCCTGAGGGCGGCCGATGCGACGCAGACACTCGCCCAGCGGCAACCCGACCTGATCGAGGAACGTCCGGGGTGCCCACCCCGTGCCGCCCTGCGCGCCGTCGACGGTCACCGCGTCACTACCGGCCTGCCAGGCCGTGGTCGCAGCCGACGCCACGTCGCGGCCGGGGTGGAACTTCACCCACACCCGGGCCCGCGGGAAGTTGTTGCGCATGAACCGCACCTGCTGGCGCAGGATCTCCTCGGTGAAGGTTCCCGGGGTGGCGCAGCGCAGCCACCGGTCCGGACCGAGGATCTCCCGGACGGCGAACTGACCGGCCAGCCGGGCGGCTTCCTCGGCGTCCACCGCGGTCATCCCGCCCAGTCCCGGCTTCGCGCCCTGACCGGTCTTCAGCTCGAAGCCCAACCGACCCGAGTCCCGCAGCTCGCGCACCGACGTGTCGCTGTAGACGAGGTTCCACACCTCGGAGTCGGCGTCCTCGGTGCTCTGCTGCACCACCACACCACCGACCCCGGGCGGGCACTCCTGCGCGTAGGCGCGCAGCCGGGCCAGGATCGGCGACTGGCTGGCCTCGGCCCGCCGGTACCCGCCGACCGGCACCATGTTCTCGCCGATCACCATCGGAATGCCGAGCCGGCCGGCCTGCCGGCTGGCGGCGATCCCCGCGTCACCGGAGGCGACCCGGGTCGAGCCGAACGCGGAGACGTACACCGGCAACGGCGAGTGGAAGCCGCCGATGACGGTGGTCAGGTCCACGTCCTCGTGCAGTGGCTCCCGGCCCAGGTCGATCAGCTTCTCCAACCGCCGAGGCATGAACACCGGCGGCACCAGGCGGGCCAGGTCCAGGTCGTCGGTGATGCCGGAGGGGCCGGACAATTCCTCGTCACCGGCGCCGTGCAACTGTCGGCCGTACGTGTCGACCGGCGGGAACACCGCGGCCACGCCCTCGCGGGCCCGCTGCCGGATCAGCCCCTCGGGCAGCCCCGGCGCGTAGACCCCGCCCCGCTGCGTTGCACCCTCAGCGCTCACGGCGAGACCACGCCGGGAAGCTTCGGGTACGCGCTGACCTGCCAGAGTGCGTCCAGGCCGGTCAGGAACCGGATCAGGCGCTGCAACCCCATGCCGAAACCGGCGCTGGCCGGCAGGCCCTCGCGCATCAGCCGCAGGTACCAGTCGTACTTGGCCGGGTTCTCGCCGCTCTCCCGCATCCGGGTCACCAGGGTGGCGTAGTCCGCCTCCCGCTCGCTGCCGCTGACCAGCTCCCCGAAACCGCCGTGGGCGATCAGGTCGAAGTTGCGCAGCACTCCCGGGTCCTGGGGGTTCTCCCGGTCGTAGAAGCCCCGCGATCCCTTGGGGTAGTCGGTGATGAAGAAGGGCCGGTCGGCCTCCCGGGACAGGATCTCCTCACCCGCCCAGTTGATCTCGGCGTCCGGGCTCTGCGGGTGACCCTGGTCGCGCAGCCGCTGGACCGCCTCGGTGTGGGTGCAGCTGTCGAACTTGCCGGTCAACAGCTCGGCGAAGTCGAGCGGGTCACGGCCCAGCTGCCGCAGCACGTCCGGCACGGTGTCGAACACGTGCGCGACGACGTGGGTGAGCAGCCCGGCGGCGGTGTCCATCGCGTCCTCGCGGGTACCACCGGCGATCTCCACGTCGATCTGGTGGAACTCCACCAGGTGTCGGCCGGTGTCCACGGTCTCCGGCGGTTCCACCCGGATGTTCGGGGCGATGTAGAACAGCTTCGGGAAACCGCGCAGCGACGCCTGCTTGTAGAGGATCGCGCTGGTCATGATCTTGTACGTGTGGCCGTAGAAGTCGACATCGAGGGCCTTGGCGCCCCGGGCGCCCGGGTCGGTGACCGGCCCGATCAGCGGGGGCAGCAGCTCGGTGAAGCCCTGGCTGCGCAGGAACTCCCGCGCGGCGTACAACGCCTCCTGCTGGACCGCCATGGCGGCCCTGGTCTTCTCGGCGATCAGGTGCTCGCCGAGGAGACCGGGGTAGGCGACGGCTTTTCTCACCGCCACCGTTTGCTCTGCCTGGTACATCTCGCCTCCCGGGGTCTTTGCTCGTACCTGGTTACGACGGCCGGCAGCGCCGACAGCAGACGTGTCGAAGTGTGCGAATCACGCACCGGAGATTTGCACCGGCTCGCGGTCGACCCATTCGGTCGCGCTATTTCCCACACGTCGAATATAGGAGCGCCCGGGGGTGGTAGACGGTAGTTGGAAGGGCAGAAAGGCGGGCAGTCGAAGCGGCAGTGACCGGCGTGTGGACACGACTGAGCGGCCCCTGCTCACGAGGTGAGCAGGGGCCGCTGGAGGTGATCTGACCTGGCGTTTCGTTACGCGTACTGCGCCACCAGGCTCCGCGGTCGGATGTCGGTCCAGGAGCTCTCCACGTGCGCCAGGCACTCCGCCCGGCCGGCCGGCCCGAAGGCCGTCTGCCAGCCGCCGGGTACGGCGGCGAAGACCGGCCAGAGGCTGTGCTGGGCCTCGGCGTTCACCAGCACCAGGAACGTGCCGTTCTCGTCGTCGAACGGATTCGCCATGTCATTTCCCTTCTCGAAGGTTTCCGGAGTTCTCTTATGCCAATTCGGCAAGTCTTGCGGCGAGCTTCTCGCCGATTTCCGCGAGTGGTTCCCGTTCGGTCATCCGAAGATGAGTGGTGGCCACGTCGTGCCACTCGATGACGCCGCTGAAGTGCTCTTCCCACAGTTTCGGTGCCGGGCCGTCGGCCACGCCGGCCCGGCCGGCGGAGAAGAACAGCAGGTCACCGGCGACCATCCCGGGCCGGTACGCGGCCATGATGTCGGCGTGGTTGACTGCGGCCCGGACCAGGGCGTGGACCTCCCCGGGGGTGAAACCGGCGAGCACCGGGTCGCGCCGGCGCAGGACCTCGACCACCGCCGCCGGGTCGTACCGGTCGAGGAGCCCGTCCGGCAGCTCACCGGTCTCTCCGTCGTCGTCGCCGAGCAGCATCAGCATGGTCTCGCGCTCGGTGCGCGGCCGGGCCGCCTCCTCGACGGACACCGGGTAGGCGTCCATCATGGCCAGCAGTTCGACCTCCTCGCCGGTCTGTTGCAGCGCAGTGGCCATCGCGTGTGCGACGACCCCGCCGAAGGACCAGCCGAGCAGCCGGTACGGGCCGTGCGGTTGCACCCGACGGATCTCCGTCAGGTACTCCTCGGCCAACTCGGCTACTCCTGCGGCCCGGTAGCCGGGCAGGCTCAGCGCCCGGGTCTGGAGGCCGTAGATCGGCTGCTCCGGGCCGAGGTGCCGGGCGAGTCCGGCGTACGACCAGCTCATGCCGGCGCCGGGGTGGACACAGAACAGCGGGCGGTGTCCACCGGACGGTTGCAGCGGCACCAGGACCTCGGAGGCTTCCCCGCGCCGCGTGCCGTCGAGCAGCCCGGCGACGGTCGGCCGGTCGAACAGGTCGCGGACCCGGATGTCGAGACCCATCGTGTCGCGGATCCGGCTGACCAGCTTGGTGGCGAGCAGTGAGTGTCCGCCGAGTTCGAAGAAGTTGTCGTCGACGTTGACCGCTGCGACGTCGAGGGTTTCGGCGAACAGGCCGCACATCAGGTGTTCGTCGGGGGTCCGGGGGGCTCGTCCGCTGCGTTGTCCCTGCTGAGGGGCGGGCAGGGCACGCCTGTCGAGTTTGCCGTTGGCGGTGACGGGGAGTTGGTCGAGTACCACCACCGCGTTCGGCACCATGAAGTCGGGCAACGTGCGGGCGGTGAGCTGACGTACGGTCGCCTCCCAGTCGCGTGGGGCGGCCGCCTGGGTGGGGACGACGTAGGCGACGAGTCGCTTGTCGCCTGGCCGGTCCTCGCGGACGACGACGGCGACCTGCCCGATGCCGGGGTCCTCGCCGATGGTGGCTTCGATCTCGGCCGGTTCGATGCGGAAGCCCCGGATCTTGACCTGACCGTCGGCTCGACCGATGAAGCGGAGTCGACCCTGGCTGGTCCAGGCGACGAGATCGCCGGTGCGGTACATGCGAGCGCCGTCGGGGTCGTACGGGTCGGCGACGAAGCGCTCGGCGGTCAGCCCCGGCCGTCCGAGGTAGCCGCGGGCGACCTGGTCGCCGGCGAGATAGAGCTCGCCGGTGGCGCCGAGGGGTACGGGGTTGAGGTGTTCGTCCAGGACGTAGGTGCGGTTGTTGTCGAGGGGACGGCCCAGGTGGATGCCGGGGAACTCGCTGCGGTTGGTGTCGAAGCGCTGGTGGTGTGAGGCGAAGGTGACTTCGGTGGGGCCGTAGCTGTGGACGACGACGGTGTTGGGGCAGTGGTCGAGGACTCGCTGCATGGCGGCTGGTGAGGCGGTGTCGCCGCCGGTCCAGACCTCTTCGAGTCGGGCGAGGGTGTCGAGTCCCTCGTCGGCCATGATGTGGAACAGGCCCATGGTGAAGTAGGCGGCGGTGATCTGGTGCCGGGTGATGGTGTCGGCTAGTTCTGCCAGGTCGGCGCCTTCTCCGGGGGCGATGACGAGTTCGCCGCCGAGGAGTAGTGGTACCCACATCTCGTAGGTGGAGGAGTCGAAGCCGTAGTTCGAGTGGACGAGCATCCGGCGGTGGTGGGCGGCGTTCCAGCAACGGTCGGCGGCGAGTTCGCGGACGTTGTGGTGGGTGACTCCGACCCCCTTGGGCCGGCCGGTGGAGCCGGAGGTGAACATGACGTACATCAGGGAGCGGTCGTCCAGGGGCAGGTTCAGGTCGTCGTCGCGGCCACCGGTCGGGCCGTCGAAGGGCACGATCACGGTGCCGTGCTCCCGCTCCGCGTCCTGGGCCGGGTTGGTCTCGGCGTGCCGGTCGACCAGCAGCACCGGAGCCGCCGAGTCCGTCATGATCGTGCGTACCCGGGCCGGTGGGAGGGTGCTCCCGACCGGCACGTACGCCGCACCGCACTTGAGGACCGCCAGGCTGGCCGCGATCAGATCCGCACCCCGGTGCATCAGGACGCCGACGGTGGACTGGGGTGTGACGCCGGCCGCGATCAGACGGTGGGCCAGCCTGTTGGCGCGTCGGTTCAGCTCGGCGTAGCTGATCCGCTGCTCGCCGAAGGTGACGGCGGTGTGGTCGGGGGTGCGCCGGGCCTGCTCCTGGAAGGCTTCGTGGACGCAGCCTCGGGTGGGCGGGACGGTGGTGTCGTTGTAGGCGACGAGGAGTTGGTGGCGTTCCTCAGCGCTGAGGAGGTCCAGTTCACCGACGCGCTGTTGCGGGTCGGCGACGGCCGAGTGCAGCAGTCGGGTGAGTCGTCCGGCGAGGAGTGCGGCGGTGTGCTCGTCGAACAGGTCGGTGGCGTATTCGAGGGCGCCGTCGAGTCCGGCGGGTGCGCCGGTGGCGTCGGTCAGCTCACCGACGGACAGGGTCAGGTCGAACTTGACGGTACCGATGGCCAACGGGATGTCGCTGCCGGCGAAGGGTGAACCCGTGGTGTCGGTCGGAGCGGTGTTGTTGACCATCAGCATGATCTGGAACAGGGGGTGGTGTGCGGTGGTGCGGGTGGGGTTGAGTTCTTCGACGAGGCGTTCGAAGGGGAGGTCCTGGTTGTCGTAGGCGGCGAGGTCGGTGTCGCGGACGCGGGTGAGTAGTTCGGTGAAGGTGGGGTTGCCGGTGAGGTTGGTGCGTAGGACGAGGGTGTTGACGAAGAATCCGACGAGGTTGTCGAGGGCTTCGTCGGTGCGTCCGGCGACGACGGTGCCGATGGGGATGTCGGTGCCGGAGCCCATTCGGGACAGCAGGGCGGCGAACGCGGCCTGCAACACCATGAACACCGACGTACCGGTGGTGCGGGCCACCCGCAGCAGCGCCGCATGGCCGGCCGCGTCCAGGGTGAACCGGACGGCGTCGCCACGGTGACTGGCACGGGCCGGCCTCGGCCGGTCGGCCGGGAGGTCCAGGACCTGCGGCGCGTCGGCGAGGGTGGTGCGCCAGTAGTCGAGTTGCCCGGCGAGCAGGCTGTCGGGGGCGTTCGCGTCGCCGAGGAGATCCCGTTGCCAGCGGGTGTAGTCGGTGTAGCTGACCGGCAGCGGAGTCCAGCCGGGTGCGTGGCCGGCGGCGCGGGCCTGGTAGGCGACGGTGAGGTCGCGCAGCAGGGGTGCCATGGAGGCGCCGTCGCCGGCGATGTGGTGGAGGACGACGACCAGCACCTGGGGAGCGCCGGTGGGTCGGAGGAGCCAGGTCTTCAGCATCGGATCGGTGCTGAGGTCGAAGACGTGTCCGACAGCGGCCTCGACGGCCGCGGGTAGCTGGTCGGGGGTGAGGTCCTCAACGGTCAGTCCTGGTCCGGGGTCATCGAGGATGACCTGGTGGGGTTCGCCGTCGATGGTGCGGAAGACCGTACGCAGGGCGTCCTGGCGGTGCAGGACGTCGGTCAGGGCGGCGGCCAGGACGTCCGCGTCGAGGTCGTGGTCCAGTTGGAGTGCGACGGGGATGTTGTAGACAGCGCTGGGGCCGTTGAGTTCGTTGATGAACCAGAGCCGGTGCTGGGCGTACGACAGCGGCACCGGACCGGTCGACTCGGTTGCCACCAGCGCGGGCCGTACGGGCGTGCCAGCCAGTTCCCGGATGCGGTGCAGCAGTCCGGCCGGGGTCGGAGCCTGGAACACGTCCCGCACCCCGATCTCGGTGCGGAAGACCACCCGGATCCGGTTCACCAGTCTGGTGGCGAGCAGTGAGTGTCCGCCGAGGTCGAAGAAGCCGTCGTCGACGCCGACTGCGGGGACGACCAGGGCCTCGGCGAACAGGTCGCACATGAGGTGCTCGTTGGGAGTACGGGGGGCACGTCCGGTGCTCTGGCCGTATTGCGGTGCGGGCAGGGCGCGACGGTCGAGTTTGCCGTTGGCGGCCAACGGCAGCCGCTCCAGCACCACGAAGGCGGCCGGCACCAGATGAGCGGGGAGTGTCTCGGCCGCGGCGCGGCGCAGCTCGGCCTCGTCCAGCTCCGACCCCTCCACAGCGGGCGTCAGGTACGCCACGAGCCGTTTGTCGCCGGGCCGGTCCTCACGAACGATCACGGCCACCCCGCCGACGCCAGGCTGTCGGGCGAGCACCGCCGCGATCTCACCGGGCTCGATCCGGAATCCCCGGATCTTGACCTGGTCGTCGGCCCGTCCGACGATCGCCACCGCGCCATCGCGGGTCCAGCGGGCCAGGTCGCCGGTGCGATACATCCGGGCGCCGGCTGGATCGAACGGGTTGGCGACGAAGCGCTCGGCGGTCAGCGCGGTCTGGCGCAGGTACCCGTCGGCCAGCCCGGTACCGGCGACATAGATCTCGCCGGTGACGCCGACCGGGACCGGCCGCAGCTCATCGTCGAGGATGTAGCAGGCGCGGTTGACAAGTGGCGCACCGACCGGGACCGGCGCATGGTCAGGCGGTGCCTGGACCTGGTGGCAGTTGGTGAAGATCATGCTCTCCACCGGCCCGTACGCGTGGATCAGGCGCTGTCGGGGCAGCAGACGGCGGGCCCGGGCCAGGTGCTCCACCGAGGGCGCCTCACCACCGGTCATCACCTGCCCGGCGGCGGCGAGCGTGTCGGGGTACTCGTCGAGCATGACGTTGAACAGCCCGGCCGACAGCCACATGGTGGTGATCCCGTGGCGGGCGACCAGCTCGGCGATCCGGGCCGGCTCCGGCCGCTGGCCGGGGTGCAGCACGCAGCTGGCGCCGTGCAGCAGCGGGCCCCAGAAGTCCAGCGCGAACGCGTCCCAGGAGACCGGCGCGCTCTGCAACCACACCTGGTCCGGTCCGAAGTCGACGAAGTCCTGTCCGGTGAGGGTTCCGACGATGGCCCGGTGGGACGCGAGCGCCCCCTTGGGCGTTCCGGTGGAGCCGGAGGTGAACATGATGCAGGCCGGGTCCCCGGGGTCGCCGGCAGGTAGGGCGGGCACATCCGCCGGTGCCGCACCGGGGACGGCGCCTGCCTCGTCGACCAGCACGGTGACTGCGGGACGCGCCGTGCCGAGCCGACCGGCCAGGTCGTTCGCGGTGACCAGCGCGGCCGGTGCGGCGTCGTCGGCCAGGGCGGTCAGCCGGGCGTCCGGAAATTCCGGATCGAGCAGGGCGTACGCGGCACCGGCGCGCAGCGTGGCGAGGACGGCGACGGCCATCGGCAGGCCACGCTCCAGCAGCACCCCCACGATGTCCCCGCGCCGTACGCCGACCGTCACGAGATGCCGGGCGAGCCGGTCGGCGGCGATGTCGAGTTCGGCGTACGTCATCCGGGTGTCGCCGTCGATAAGCGCGATCCGGTCCGGGCCGGTGGCGACCTGGTGGGCGAACACCTCGGTGACCCGCAGGTCCGGTGCGGAAACCCCGGTGTCGTTGAAGGTGTTCAGCAGGGTGTGACGCTGGTCGGCGGTGAGCAGGTCGTGCCGCCCGACGGGGGCGTCGGGTGCGGTGGCGAATGCGCCGAGCAGCCGGATGAAGGTGGCGCAGAGGTCGTGGACCGTCTCGGTGTCGAACAGGTCGGAGGCGTACTCGAGGATGCCGTCCATCCCGTCGGGGGCGCCGGTGGGGTCCTGCCGTTCGGCGACGGAGAGGGTCAGGTCGAACTTGACGGTGCCCATCTCGAACCCGACCTCGGTGCCGGCGAACGGGGATCCGTCGGAATCGGCCCCGACGGCGTTCCGGACCATCAGCATCACCTGGAACAGCGGGTGATGCGCGGTGGTGCGGGCCGGGTTGAGCTCCTCGACGAGACGCTCGAAGGGAATGTCCTGGTGCTCGTATGCGGCCAGGTCGGTCTCCCGAACCCGGGCCAGCAGTTCGGTGAAGGTGGGGGCACCGGAGACATCGGTCCGCAGCACGAGGGTGTTGACGAAGAACCCGACCAGGTCGTCGAGGGCCTCGTCGTCCCGACCCGCCACCACGGTGCCGATGGGGATGTCGGTGCCGGAGCCCGTCCGGGACAGCAGCACCGCGAAGGCGGCCTGCATCACCATGAACATCGACGTGCCGGCGGCACGGGCCACCTGACGCAGCGCGGCATGGGTGGCCGGGTCCACAGTGAACGGGACGCCGTCGCCCTGGTGGCTGGCCCGCGCCGGGCGGGGCCGGTCGGCGGGCAACTCCAGCACCTGCGGTGCGCCGGCCAGAGTGTGCCGCCAGAAGTCGAGCTGCCGGGCCAGGAGGCTGTCCGGGTCGTCGGCCGCGCCGAGCAGATCCCGCTGCCAGAGGGTGTAGTCGACGTACCGTACCGGCAGGGGCGCCCACTGCGGTTGCTGTTCCACGGTCCGCGCTGCGTACGCCGTCGACAGGTCCCGCAGCAGCGGTGCCATCGACATGCCGTCACCGGCGATGTGGTGCAGGACCACCACCAACACCTGGGGCGCACCGGCCGGGCGCAGCAGCCAGACCCGTACGGGGATCTGCGTGGCCAGGTCGAAGACGTGTCCGGCCGCCGCGTCCACCGCCGCCGACACCTCGTCGGGGGTCAGGTCCCGCACGGTCACCTCGGGGCGTACCCCGTCGAGAACGACCTGATGGGGCTCGCCGTCGGTGACCTGGTAGACGGTGCGCAGCACCTCCTGCCGTTCGACGACGTCGGCGAGGGCCGCCGCCAGGACGTCCGGGTCGATCGCCTGGTCCAGTCGGATGGCGACGGGGATGTTGTAGATCGCACTCGGGCCGTCGAGTTCCCCGAGGAACCAGAGACGGCGCTGCGCGTAGGACAACGGCACCGGGCCATCCGGTGTGGACGCCACCAGCGCAGGCCGCACGGGCGTACCGGCCAGCTCACGGATCCGGTCGAGAAGCCCAAGCGGGGTCGGCGTTCCGAAGACGTCCCGGACACCGATCTCCGTTGCGAAGACCGCCCGGATCCGGTTCACCAGTCTGGTGGCCAGCAGAGAGTGTCCGCCGAGAGTGAAGAAGCCGTCGTCGATGCCGACCGTGGGAACTCCGAGGACCTCGGCGAAGAGGTCGCACATGAGCTCCTCGTTCGGGGTGCGGGCGGCACGGCCGACGCGCTGCTGCTGCTGGGGGGCGGGCAGGGCGCGGCGGTCGAGTTTGCCGTTGACGGTGACCGGTAGCTGATCAAGGACCACCACCGCCGAGGGGACCATGTAGTCGGGCAGGGTCCGTGCGGTTCGTTGCCGTACGGCCGCCTCCCAGTCGGCGTCGGTGCGGGCGGCTGCCCCGTGGGCGGGCGCGATGTACGCGACGAGCCGCTTGTCGCCGGGCCGGTCCTCGCGGACGATCACGGCGACCTGACCGATGGCCGGATCCGCGGTGATGGTGGCTTCGATCTCGGCGAGTTCGATGCGGAAGCCGCGGAGTTTGACCTGCCCGTCCGCGCGGCCGACGAAGCGCAGCTCACCCCGACCGTTCCAGGCGACGAGGTCACCGGTGCGGTACATCCGGCCGCCGGCCGGGTCGAACGGGTCGGCGACGAAGCGTTCGGCGGTCAGCCCCGGCCGGCCAAGGTAGCCGCGGGCGACCTGCTCGCCGGCCAGATACAGCTCGCCGGTGCCGCCCAGGGGCACCGGGCGCAGCCGCTCGTCGAGCACGTACGTGCGGTTGTTGTCCAGCGGCCGGCCCAGGTGGACCCCGCCGAACTCGCCCCGGTCGGTGTCGAACCGCTGCTGGTGGGAGGCGAAGGTGACCTCGGTCGGGCCGTAGCTGTGCACCAGCACCGTGTCCGGGCAGTGTTCCAGCACCCGCGCGACGGCGGCGGGGGAGGCCACGTCACCTCCGGTCCAGACCTCCTTCAACCGGGCCAGGGTGTCCAGCCCTTCGTCGGCCATGATGTGGAACAGGCCCATGGTGAAGTAGGCGGCGGTGACGTCGTACCGGGTGATGGTGCGCGCGATCTCCGCCAGGTCGGCGCCTTCGCCTGCCGCGATGACGAGTTCGCCGCCGAGCAGCAGCGGCACCCACATCTCGTAGGTGGAGGAGTCGAAGCCGTAGTTGGAGTGCACAAGCATCCGCCGATGGTGTGCCGCGTTCCAGCAGCGGTCGTTGACGAGTTCGCGAACGTTGTGGTGGGTGACACCCACGCCCTTGGGGCGACCGGTGGAGCCGGAGGTGAACATGACGTACATCAGGGACTGATCGTCCAACGGCAGGTTCAGGTCGTCATCGCGACTGCCGGTCTGATCATCGGTCGGGCTGTCGAAGGCGACGACGACGGTGCCGTGTGTGTGCTCTTCGGCCAGTGCGGGGTTGGTGCTGGCGTGGCTGTCGACCAGGAGTACGGGGGCGTTCGCGTCGGTCATGATGGTGCGTACGCGGGCTGGTGGCAGGGTGGTGCCGACCGGTACGTAGGCGGCTCCGCACTTGAGTACGGCGAGGCTGGCGATGACGAGGTCGGCGCCACGGTGCATGAGGACGCCGACGGTGGATTGTGGTGCGACGCCGGCCGCGACGAGTCGGTGGGCCAGCCTGTTGGCGCGTCGGTTCACTTCGGCGTAGGTGAGTTGTTGTTCGCCGAAGGTGACGGCGGTGTGGTCGGGGGTGCGCCGGGCCTGCTCCTGGAAGGCTTCGTGGACGCAGCCCCGGGTGGGCGGGACGGTGGTGTCGTTGTAGGCGACGAGGAGCTGGTCCCGCTCCTCGTCGCTGAGCAGGTCGAACTCGCTGACGCGTCGGCGCGGGTCGGCCACGGCGGCGGTCAGTAGCCGGGCGAACCGGTCGGCCAGCAGCGCGGCGGTGTGCTCGTCGAACAGGTCGGTGGCGTACTCGAGGAAGCCGTTCAGTCCGGCGGGGGCGCCGCTGGTGTCCGCCTGTTCGCGGATGGAGAGGGTCAGGTCGAACTTGACGGTGCCGATGTCGAAGGGGATCTCCGTACCGGCGAAGGGCGATCCGTCGGGATCGGGCTGGGCGGTGTTGCCGACCATCAGCATGATCTGGAACAGGGGGTGGTGTGCGGTGGTGCGGGTGGGGTTGAGTTCTTCGACGAGGCGTTCGAAGGGGAGGTCCTGGTTGTCGTAGGCGGCGAGGTCGGTGTCGCGGACGCGGGTGAGTAGTTCGGTGAAGGTGGGGTTGCCGGTGAGGTTGGTGCGTAGGACGAGGGTGTTGACGAAGAATCCGACGAGGTTGTCGAGGGCTTCGTCGGTGCGTCCGGCGACGACGGTGCCGATGGGGATGTCGGTGCCGGAACCCATCCGGGACAGCAGGGCGGCGAACGCGGCCTGCAACACCATGAAGATGGTCGTGCCGCTGTCAGTGACGAGTCGCAGCACCGCCCGGTGCATGTCCGCGTCGAGCCGGAACGGCACCGCACCCCCGCGGTGGCTCGCCTGGGCCGGTCGGGGCCGGTCGGCGGGCAGGTCGATTACCTGGGGGGCCCCGGTCAACGTCTCCCGCCAGAAGGTCAACTGCCGATTCAGCAGGCTGTCGGGGTCGTCGGCGTCGCCGAGGAGGTCGCGTTGCCAGAGGGTGTAGTCGGTGTAGGTGACCGGCAGTGGGGCCCAGTCGGGCGTGCGGCCTGCCAGGCGGGCCTGGTAGGCGGTGGTGATGTCACGCAGCAGGGGAGCCATGGAGGAGCCGTCCCCGGCGATGTGGTGCAGGACCACGACCAATACCTGGGCGGCGTCGGCGGGGCGCAGCAGCCAGGTCTTCAGCATCGGGTCGGCACTCAGGTCGAAGACATGTCCGACGGCGGCTTCGACGGCTGCGGGTACCTCGTCGGCGGTGAGGTCGAGGACGGTCAGCCCTGAAGCGGGGTTGTCGAGGACGACCTGGTAGGGCTCGCCGTCGACGGTGCGGAAGACGGTACGCAGCGCCTCCTGGCGGTGGATGACGTCGGCCAGGGCGGCGGCCAGAACCTCCGCGTCGAGGTCGTTGTCGAGTTGGATCGCGACGGGGATGTTGTAGATGGCGCTGGGGCCGTTCAGCTCGTTGATGAACCACAGCCGGTGCTGCGCGTACGACAACGGCAACCGCTCCGTCGGCGCCGCGGCCACCAGCGCGAGCCGCTCCCGAGCGGTCAGCTCGCCGATCCGGTGACCCAGCGCGGCAGGGGAGGGGGCGAGGAAGATGTCGCGGATGCCGACCTCGACATCGAGTACCGACCGGATCCGGTTGACCAGCCGGATCGCGAGCATGGAGTGTCCACCGAGGGCGAAGAAATCGTCGCCCGGGGCCACCGTGGGCAGGCTCAGCACCTCGGCGAACAGGTCACACAGGACCGGGGTACGGGGACAGCCGTCGTGCCCGCCGACGAATACGGGAACCGCGACCGGGCGGGTACGGGCGGCGCGGCGCCGCTCCTCCAGGCCCGCCTGCTCGGCGTCGGTGAGCACGTCGAGGGTGCTGACCGGGGTGCTCGGGTCGGTGGTGGCGGCCCGCAGCAGCCGCAGGTACGTCTCCAGCATCAGGGCCGCGGTGTCGGCGTCGAACAGGTCCACGTCGTACTGGAGCCAGATTTCGACCTCGGCGTCGTCGGCGGTGGCGATGCAGGACAAGCTGAGGTCGAACTTGGCGGTGTCGAGGCCGGCCGGGGCGATCCGGCCGTCGAGGTCGAGGATCCGCAGCTGGTCCGGGGTGGACGTGTTGACGGTCAGCATCACCTGGAAGAACGGATGGTGCGCCAGCGACCGGACCGGGTTGAGTCGCTCCACCAGCAGGTCGAACGGGACCTCGGCGTGCGCGTACGCGGCGAGATCGTTGTCGCGTACCCGGACGACCAGGTCGGCGAAGCTGGGGTCGTCGGAGAGGTCGGTGCGCAGCACGGCGGTGTTGACGAAGAAGCCGATGAGGTCGTGCAGCGCCTCGTCGCCGCGTCCGGCGACGGGGGTACCGACCGGCACGTCAGGGCCGACGCCGAGCCGGGTGAGGGTGGCCGCGAGCGCGGCGTGGAAGAGCATGAACGCGCTGGCCTGGTGGGTGTTGCCGAGGTTGCGCAGGCGCTGGTGGGTGTCGGCGTCGAGGACCGCGCACAGCGAGGCGCCCCGGTGGCCGAACTCGACCGGGCGGGGCCGGTCCAGTGGCAGATCGAGCACGGCCGGCAGATCGGCAAGGGTTTCGCGCCACCAGGACAGGTGCCGCGCCATCAGGCTCTCCGGCTGGTCGGCGTCGCCGAGCAGTTCCCGCTGCCAGAGGGCGTAGTCGGCGTACTGGACGGGCAGCGGCTCGAAGTCCGGTTCCGTTCCGGCCAGGCGGGCCCGGTAGGCGATCTCCAGGTCGCGCAGCATCGGGGCCAGTGACCAGCCGTCGGTGGCGATGTGGTGCACCAGCACCACCAGCACCGAGCGCTGCGGCGTGTCGACGAGCAGCAGGGACCGCAGTGGCGGCTGCGTCGCGATGTCGAAGGTGCCGTCGACGAACTCGGCCAACCGGGTGTCGACGTCGTCGCCATGGCAGTCCTGCACGACCAGCAGCCGGGGGTCGGGGTCGTCGAGGATCCGCTGGACGGGTGTGCCGTCGACCGAGGGGTACACGGTGCGCAGCACCTCGTGCCGGGTCACCAGGTCGGTCAGCGCAGCGGCCAGCGCCTGCTGGTCCGGCACCCCGTCCAGTTCGATCACCAGCGGCATGTTGTACGTCGCGGTCGGGCCCTCCATGGCGTGGAGGAACCACAGCCGGTGTTGGGAGTAGGACAGCGGGATGAGTTCCTCGCCGGCCTCGGGCAGGTACTCGGCCGACCCCGAGCCGGCGAACGGCTCGGCGGGAGTGGGGCCACCCGGCCCGGACGCCGGAGTGGCCCGCAGCGTGCCCCGGTCGATCTTGCCGGTGCTGCTGCGGGGCAGGGCACCCACGAGCCGGACCACGCCGGGCACCGCAGCGGCGGGCAGCCGCTGCGCGAGATAGCCGCGGACCTCGTCCGCGCTGACCGTGCCGGCCACGTACGCCACCAGGCGCTTCATGCCGTTGCCGAGGTCCTGGGCGACGACGGCGCATTCGCGCACCCCGTCGAGGCCGAGCAGGACCGACTCGACGGCCGCCGGATCGATCCGGTGCCCGTTGATCTTGACTTCGTCGTCGAGGCGGCCCAGGTAGTCCAGTTGACCGTCGTCCCGGACCCGGACCCGGTCACCCGTGCGGTAGGCGGGCTGCCCGCCAAGGGTGGTGAACCGGTCAGCGGTCAGTTCCGGGCGACCCAGATAACCGTCAGCGAGCGCGCCGCCGAGCAGCCACAGCTCACCGTCCACGACGGCCGCCCGCACCCCGGGCAGGGGCAGCCCGATCGGAACCTCGTCGGCGTCGTCGTGCCCGGACAGGTCGGCCACCGTCGCGACCACGGTCGCCTCGGTCGGCCCGTACGTGTTGAGCAGCCGTACCCGGTCGCCGACGGCCTGCCGCCAGCGGGCCACCCGCTCGGGTAGCGCCGCCTCACCACCGATGATCACGGTCTGGAGGGTCGGGGGTAGTTCGGCGACCCCGGTGGCGAGCGCGTACGCCAGCTCGTGCCAGTACGCCGTCGGCAGGTCCAGAACGGTGATCCCGTGTCGGACACAACCGGCCAGCAGCGCCGGTACGTCGAGCATGTCGTCGTCGCGCAGCACGAGTGTGCCGCCGGCGGTGAGGGTCAGGAAGATCTCCTCGACGCTGGCGTCAAAGTGCAGGGGGGCGAACTGGAGCATCCGGTCGTCGGCGGTGACACCGTACCGGCAGGTCGCTCCGGCGACGAAGTGTGCCAGGGCGGCCTGTCCGACGAGGACGCCGTTGGGCGTTCCGGTGGAACCGGAGGTGTAGATGACGTAGGCCGTACCGGCTGGCACGCCTGCCCCGCTGAGCACCACCTCGCCCTGCGCGATCACCTGGGCCAGGGCCGGCGGCGTCCCCGCGCAGGCGTCGGCGAGGATCGCCTCGTTGCGGGCGGCCGGCGCAGCCGGGTCCAGCGGCAGGTATGCGGCTCCGGTACGCAGCACGGCCAGGACCGAGACGATCGCCTCCACACTGCGGGCCCGGCAGACGGTCACCAGCCGGCCAGGTCCGGCACCCTCGGCGTGCAACAGTTCGGCGCGCAGTGCGACAGCCGCGTCCAACTCCGCGTAGCTGAGGCGGGTCGCCCCGGCGACCAGGGCCGGGCGGTCCGGGTCGACGGCGACCCGCTGCGCGAACGCCTGCGACACGCCGACGACCGGCCCGGTGAGCGGCCCGCCGTTGAGGACCGTGCTCGCCCGACGGTCGTCGCGGCCCGGCCCGGCCTGGACAACCGGTTCCGCGTAGTCGATCGATGGCATTGCACTTCCTCCTGCGGTTTGCGGACGGGGTGGGCCCCGGACGGTCGCGTGTCTAACTCCAAAGTGGACAGAACTGGTGCCGCGTCCGGCCGTCGACTGCCGGCGGAGAGGGCCCGCCGGAAGGAAAAAGCCCCGGCGGTGCGCTGACATCAGGCTAGTCAGCACACCACCGGGGCAGCGGCAGTCGGCGCGGCAGGATGCTCCCGCCGCCGGGGCAGGTCTACCGCACGCCGGCTCGACGGCGCAGGGTCGGCCGGGCCGGCGTCACGGTGGCCGTCAGCCGTTCCACGAGCGCCGCCACGGTCGGCGCCTGGAACACGTCCCGGATCGTCACCTCGACCGACAACGTCGACCGAATCCGGTTGACCAGTCGCACCGCCAGCAGCGAGTGCCCGCCGATGCGGAAGAAGTTGTCGTCGAAACCGACCGGACGCCCACCGAGCAACTCCGAGAAGATTTCCCGCAGCACCTCCTCGCGCGGATCCCGGGCGGTCTTCCCGGCACCGGTGTCCTCCGGGCCGGGCAGCGCACGGTGATCGAGTCGACCGTCTCCGGTGAGCGGAACCGTCGTCAACACCACGACCCGCGCGGGCACCAGGTGCTCCGGCAGAAGCTGCGCGACATGCCGCCGCACCTGCGCGACATCGACCGACGACGTCGTCGGCACGACGTGCGCCACCAACTGCTCGCCACCATCGGCCTCTGCCCGGACGGACACCACCGCCCAGCGCACCGACGGATGGCTGATCAACGCCGTACTCACCCGCTGCGGGTCGACCGGCACCCCGTTGCAGGTCGGCGCGGCGACCGGCCCGTGCACCCGCAGGCCACCCTCGGCGGACCAACTCGCCGAGGTGCCGGTGGCGAACATCCGGCCACCACCCGCATCGGCGACGAAGCGGGCGGCGGTGGCACCGGGCCGGTCCGGGTAGCCGTCGGCGAGTCCGGGACCGCACAGGAACAACTCGCCCCGGACCCCGGCGGGCACCGGCCGCAGCCGACCGTCGAGGACGTGACAGCGCAGCCCGTCCTGCGCCACCGGCACATCCGGACCGACCGGCGGTGTGTCGACCACCCGGCCCAGCGCCCACCATCCGCCCTCGACGCCGCCGTACCCGTGCACCAGGCGCAGCGTGGGATGACGATCACGGGCCAGGGCCAGGTGGGCCGCCGCCGTACGACCGGTGACAAGGATCTGCCGTAGCCGGGTCAGCACCTGTGGGTGTTCCTCGACGAGCAGCGCGAACAGCTCCGCGGTGACCGTGAGGCTGGTGACGCCCTGCTCGGCGACCAGCCGCGCCAGCCGGGCGGCGGACGGCGGAGTCGGTGCCGGCAGCACGCATGTCGCTCCGGTGCTCAACGCGGACCACAGCGGCATCATGAACTCGCCACCGGCCGGTGCGGCCCACCCCAGCCAGACCTGAGCGGCGTCGGTGTCGAGTCCGGCGCGCCGTGCCGCGCCGACCAGTGCCCGATGCGGATATCGCACCGCACGCGGCCCGTCCGCGTCATCGACCACCAGTACGACGGCCCCGTCGCCGGGGTCGCGTGGCCCGGGCGGTGGGGCGGCCGACCGCTCACGCCAACCATCCACGTCGGTCAGCACCGTACGGCCGACCCGCAGCCCGGCCAGCCGGGTCGCCTGGTCCGACGTGGTCACCACCGCGGCGAGCACGACCGTACGGATGTGGGCGGCCAGCCTGTCATCGCGTGCCGCCGGGTCGAGCGGCAGGTACGTCGCCCCGGCCCGCAGCGCGGCGAGCACGGCCACTGCCAACGTCGGACCCGCCTCCAGGAGCACACCGACGGTGTCCCCCCGACGTACGCCGCGCGCGGCCAGGTGCGCGGCGAGCCGGTCGGCGTCGGCGTCCAGATCGGCGTACCGGATCCGGTCGGACCCGGTCACCACCGCGACGGCCTGCGGGTTGTCGGCGGCGTGCCTCGCGACCAGGTCGGCGAGCCCGACCGACTCGGCCCGGCAGCCGTGTTCGGCCGCGGGGCCGTAGCGTCGGCGCTCGGCGGGGGTGAGGACGTCGAGGTCGTCGATCCGGGTGCCGGGGTCCGCCGTCACCGCACGTAGCAGCTGGACGAAGCGGTCGGCCAGCAGCTGCGCCGTGGCCGGGTCGAACAGGTCGGCGGCGTACTCCAGCGCACCCTTGAGGCCCTTGGGCGCACCCCCGTCGAACTCCTCCCGTACTCCCAGGGTGAGGTCGAACTTCGCGGTGCCGGTGTCGAACGGGACCTCGGTGCCGGCCAGCGCGCTCGGCCCGGCCGCGCCGTTCTGCACGCTGCCGGTGTTCTGCAGGACCAGGGTGACCTGGACCAGCGGGTGGTGTGCGGTGGACCGGTTCGGGTTGAGTTCCTCGACGAGGCGTTCGAAGGGTAGGTCCTGGTTGTCGTAGGCGGCGAGGTCGGTGTCGCGGACCCGGGCGAGCAGCTCGGTGAAGGTGGGGTCGCCGGAGACGTCAGTACGCAGGACGAGGGTGTTGACGAAGAATCCGACGAGGTTGTCGAGGGCTTCGTCGGTGCGTCCGGCGACGACGGTGCCGATGGGGATGTCGGTGCCGGAGCCCATGCGGGACAGTAGGGCGGCGAACGCGGCCTGCAACACCATGAACACCGTCGTACCGCTGTCGCGCGCCGTACGCAGCACCGCACGGTGCAGATCCGCGTCCATTCCGAACGGCACCACGTCACCGCGGTGGCTCGCCTGGGCCGGGCGGGGCCGGTCTGCGGGCAGGTCGAGGACCTGCGGTGCCCCGGCGAGCGTGGTGCGCCAGAAGTCGAGCTGCCGTGCCAGCGCGCTGTCCGGATTTCCGGCACCGCCGAGCAGATCACGCTGCCAGAGCGTGTAGTCGGCGTACTGCACGGGCAGCGGCTCCCAGCCCGGCGCCGTACCGGCCAGTCGCGCCTCGTAGGCCACGGCGAGATCCCGCAGCAGCGGCCCGGTCGACCAGCCGTCACCGGCGATGTGGTGCACCAGCACCACAAGCAGTTGACCGCCGTCGTCACAGCGCAGCAGCCACACCCGCAACGGGATCTGGGTGCCGAGGTCGAAGACGTGTCCGGTCGCCGCGTCGATCACCGCAGGCAGGTCGGCGACCGGCACGTCCAGCACGGTCACCTCGGGCTGGGCGCGGTCCAGCACGACCTGGCACGGCTCACCGTCGATGACCGCGTACACGGTGCGCAGCACCTCGTGCCGGTCCGCCACGTCGCGGACCGCCTCGGTCAGCGCCGCCGGTTGCAGCGGCCGGTGCAGGCGCAGCACCACCGGGATGTTGTACATCCGGCTGGCCCCGCCCATCTCGTCGAGGAACCACAACCGGCGTTGCGCGTACGACAGCGGCAGCAGGTCCGGCCGGACCGCGGGGGCCAGTGGCGGGCGCGCCCCGGTCCCGGCCAGGGTCCCGATCCGGCGGTCCAGGCCGGCGACCGTGGGGTCCACGAAGAAATCTCGCAGCCCGACCTCCACGCCCAGCACCGCCCGGACCCGGTTGACCAGTTTGATGGCGAGCAGGCTGTGGCCGCCGCGGCGGAAGAAGCTGTCGTGGCGGCCGATGCGGTCCACGCCCAGCGCGTCGGCGAACAGCCCGCAGAGGATCTCCTCCCGCAGGCTCGTCGGCCCGTCGTCCGGCAGGTCCGGCCGACGTACCCGGGTGGCGTCGACCCGGGCGATCCGCTCGGCGAATCCGGCGCGTTCGGTGTCGGTGACGACGTCGAGGGCACCGACCGTGGTGGTCGGGGCGAGGGCCACGGCCCGCAGCAGCCGCAGGTACACGCCGAGCATCGACTCCACGGTGGCACGGTCGAACAGGTCCACCGGGTACTGGAACTCCACCTGCACACCGGTCGGTGTGCCGTCGGAGTCGCGCAGCTCGGTGCAGTAGACCGTCAGGTCGAACTTGGCCACCTCGAGATCGACCGGGAGGCTCCGGGCGGGCAGGTCACCGAGGCGCAGGTCGGTCGGGGTGTGCGTACCGACGGTCAGCATCACCTGGAAGAACGGGTGCTGTCCCGGTGCCCGGACCGGGTTGAGCTGCTCCACCACCAGGTCGAACGGCACCTCCTCGTGGGCGTACCCGGCCAGGTCCGCGTCGCGTACCCGGGCCAGCAGGTCGACGAAGGTCGGGTCGCCGGAGACGTCGGTGCGCAGCACCACCGAGTTGGCGAAGAAGCCGACGAGATCGTGCAGGGCCTCGTCGGAGCGGCCGGCGACCGGAGCGCCGACCGGTACGTCGGTGCCCGACCCGATCCGGGTCAGGGCGGCGGCCAGGGCGGCCTGCATGGTCATGAAGGTGCTGGCCCGCTGGGACCGGGCGAGGTCGACCAGGCGGCGGTGGGTGTCGGCGTCGAGCAGGCCGGTGACGGTGCCGCCGCGCCCGGAGGCGCCCGTCGCGCGGGGCCGGTCGAACGGCAGCGGCAGCGCCGACGGGGAACCGGCCAGGTTCTCCCGCCACCAGGCCAGGGACCTGGACAGTTCGCTGTCCGGATCGTCCACCTGCCCCAGCAGTTCCCGCTGCCAGAGGGTGTAGTCGGCGTACTGCACCGGCAGCGGTTCCCAGTCCGGTGCCGCACCGGCCAGCCGGGCCCGGTACGCGGTGGACAGGTCCCGCAGCAGCGGGGCGATCGACGCCCCGTCGGTGGCGATGTGGTGCAGCAGCAGCACCAGCACCGACTCGTCGGGGCGGGCGACGAACAGCCGGACCCGCAGCGGGCCCTGCTCGGCCAGGTCGAAGGTGCCGACGCAGAAGCGCCGCACCTCGGCGTCGACCTCCTGCGGTGCGCACCGCTGGACCGGGACCGCGACGGTGGCCGTGGGCAGGACCCGCTGCACCGGCTCACCGTCGACCATCGCGAAGGCGGTACGCAGCACCTCGTGCCGCTCGACCACGTCGGTGAGCGCCGCCGTCAGCACCTCGGGGTCGGGCACCCCGGACAGGGCCAGCACCACTGGAGCGTTGTAGGTCGACGACGGGCCTTCCAACCGGTTCAGGAACCACAACCGGCGTTGCGCGTACGACATCGGGATCACGGGAACTCCTCCTGCTCGGCCACGACCCGACTACCGCCGCGCAGCCGTGGAACTCACGAAAGTCAATGTCCGGATAGGGGCGGCGTGCGAGCCGTCCGAGCAGCGCCGGTACGGCTCGCACGCCGGTGGTACGTGCCGGTCAGGCCGAGGCCGACGGCTCCAGCCGGGCTTCGATGGCCCGGGCCAGGTCCCGCAGTCGCGGGTTCTCGTAGACGGCGCGGATGGGCAGACTCAGGCCGAGTTCCGCGCGGACCCGGGAAACCAGCTTGATCGCCAGCAGCGAGTGGCCGCCGAGCTTGAAGAAGTTGTCCTCGGCGCTGATCGACGGCTGCCGCAGCACCTGGGACCAGACCCGGGCGATGAGCTCCTCGACCGGGCCGGTCGGGGACACACCGGAGGGCACCTGCGGTGCGGGGGTGAGGGTGGGAGCGGGCAGGGCCGCCCGGTCGAGCTTGCCGCTGTTGGTGCGCGGGAAGCGGTCGACGGCGACGAACGCGCCCGGCACCATGTACCCGGGCAGGCTGCGCGCCGTCCACTCGCGCAGCGCCGCCGCGTCCACCGGCGCGGCCGGCCGGTAGTAGGCGACGAGCAGTTGCCCGTCCTCCTCGTGCACCAGCACGGCCGTCTCGGCCACCGCCGGGTGGGCGCCGACCACCGACTCGATCTCACCCAGTTCCATCCGGTGGCCGCGTACCTTCACCTGGCTGTCGACCCGGCCGAGGAACTCCAGCCGGCCGTCGGGCAGCTGCCGGCAGCGGTCCCCGGTGCGGTACATCCGGGTGCCGTCATCGGAGTCGAGGTCGGCGACGAACCGCTCGGCGGTCAGGCCGGGGCGGCGGCGGTAGCCGCGACCGACCCGCGACCCGGCCAGGTAGAGCTCCCCGACCTCGCCGGGGGTGACCGGGGCCAGGGTGTCGTCGAGCACCCGCAGCCGCAGGCCGGGCAGGACGGTGCCGATGTGCGGGGCCCGGTCCGAGGTGATCCGGCCGACGGTGGCGTCGACAGTGCACTCGGTGGGCCCGTACGCGTTGACCGCGCGCAGGATCCCGGCGTCGACCAGCTCACCGAGCCGACCCCACAGGGTCGGGCTGATCGGTTCGCCACCGACGATCAGGGTCAGCGGCCGACCCTCGGCACCGCGCGGAGAGGCGGCCAGGTGCTCCAGCAGCAGCTCCAGATGCGACGGAGTGATGTCCAGGTCGGTGAGCGGGTACCGCTCGACGAGTGCCCCGAGCAGCGCCGGGTCGGTACGGGTCTGCTCGTCGAGCACCACCACCGTGTCGCCCCGGCAGATCCGGATCCACTGCTGCACGGAGGCGTCGAAGGAGGGCGAGGCGTTCCAACCAACCGTGCCCGGACCGGGGCGTACGACCCCGGTGGACTCCAGTTCGGCCAGCAGCGAGGCGAGCGCGCCCCGGCTGATCTCGACGCCCTTGGGGCGGCCGGTGGAGCCGGAGGTGTAGATGACGTACGCCAGGGTGTCCGGGCCGACCGGCACGGGCGCGTACCCGCCGGTCGGCGCGTCGTCCGGGGTGGCCAGCGCCGCCAGGGACACCTGCGGGGTCGACGCGGTGAGGGGCTCGGTGTCCCCGTCGACGATCAGCAGGTCGGCGCGGGCGTCGTCGACGAGATAGCGGCGTCGGTCGACGGGCAGCTGCGGGTCGACCGGCAGGTACGCCGCGCCTGCGGTCATGGTGCCGAGCAGGGCCGCCACCAGGTCGACTCCGCGGGGCAGGCCGAGGGCGACGACGCTCTCCGGACCGACGCCGCGGGCGGTGAGACGGCCGGCGACGACGCCGACGCGCTCCCGCAGCTGTCCGAAGGTGAGGCTGGTGTCGCCGCAGACGACGGCCACCCGGTCGGCCGGCACGTCGGCCAGCCGGTCGAGCAGGTCCGCTGCCGGCACCGCCGCGACGGTGGGCTCGGCCATTGGGGCGTTGATCAGTGCGCTGGTCATCGTCGGCTCACTTCCCGTCCGACACGGTGGTGGACGGGGGAGTCTGCGGCGCGCAGTCGGCCAGGGCGACCGGGTCGCCCATCGCCACCAGGATCTTGCGGGCGCCGGAGAACGCCTCCCGCCCGTGCGCGTTGAGGATGTTGTCGACCATCAGCAGGTCGCCGACCTGCCAGGTCTCGCGGACGGTCACCTGCTCGTACACCGCCGCGATGCTCTCGACCTCCTCCCGGGTCAACGCCGAGCCGTCACCGACGTACGTGTCGAAGGGCAGCCCGTCGTCGCCGTAGGTGTCCAGCAGCACGTCGCGCACGTCCGCGTCGAGGGTCCACCGGTTCCAGAAGGCGTAGTGGTTGAACCAGGACTGCTCGCCGGTGACCGGGTGGGTGACGATCGCCGAGCGACGCTGCCGGGTGCGCAGCTCCTCCTCGTCGAGCCACTCGTAGCCGATCACGTTCTCGTCGCAGTAGGACTGCACGTCGGCCGGGTCGTCGCTGGCGAAGCTGGTCTGCCAGGGCAGACCGGCCAGCTCCGAGTAGTTGCGTACCAGCAGCCAGCCGTGCGCGGCGAAGCGCTCCCGCAGGTCGGCGGGCATCAGGCGCAGCGCCTCGCGCATGTCGCCGACGGTCGTCGCGCCGCCCTCCTCGGGCGCGACCACACACCCGAACAGCAGGGTGCCGGGGAAGTCGAGGGTGTAGCTGTTCTCGTTGTGCAGCCGGATCGGCTGGGCGGCGGGCAGGTCGGTGGAGGAGAAGACGCCCTGACCGAAGTCGGTACGCGGGGTGGCCTTCTCCCGGTAGCCGGTCTGCTGCGGCATCAGCACGTCGCGGACCCGGGCGAAGTCGGTGGTGTCCCCGACGGGCAGGCCACGGATCATCAGGCTGCCGCAGTGCAGCAGTTCGGCGCGGATCGCCGCGCGTTGCGCGGTGAGCCACCCGACGGCGTCGTCGAGGTCGTTG
Organism: Micromonospora gifhornensis; assembly: GCF_016863515.1. Taxonomy (GTDB): domain Bacteria; phylum Actinomycetota; class Actinomycetes; order Mycobacteriales; family Micromonosporaceae; genus Micromonospora; species Micromonospora gifhornensis. The sequence continues at coordinate 13,905 of NZ_BOPA01000035.1, read as the reverse complement.
AACGACGGGGTGACGAGGATGGTCGGCTTGCCCGGTTCGTGACGTACGTCGAGGTGGGCTACGGGCGCTTGGGCGGTGAGAGACATCGAGATCCTCCTGAACGAGGTGGAGTGGGTCAGGCGAATTCCGGCCGCGCGGCGCAGCCGTCGAGGACACCGGTGACCAGGGTGAGAAAGGCTTCGAGCTGGTCGTTGAAGTAGAAGTGGCCGCCGGGCAGCACGTGCGTGGTGACCGGTCCGTCGGTGATCTCGGCCCAGCGGCCGAGGGCCTCGGCCGGCACCACCGGGTCGGTGCTGCCGCCGAAGACGACCACCGGGCAGGCAAGCGGTGCCGCCGGCGGGCTGTGGTAGGCGTCGTCGATGGCGAAGTCGGCCCGGATCGAGGGCAGCACCAGCTCCCGCAGCTCCGGCTCGTCGAGGATGCCGTTCTCCGTACCGCCCCGTTCCTTGATCGCGGCGACAAGCGCGTCGTCGTCGAGGTCCTCCGGATGCACCGGGCTCGGGTTGACCAGGAACGGTGCCCGGCAGGCGGAGACGACCAGGGCGCGGGGCGGGCGGCCGGCCTCGGTCAGGGCCCGGGCCACCTCGTACGCGACGAGGGAACCCATGCTGTGTCCGAGCACGACCAGGTCGTCGGTGTCGGCGGGCAGGCTGGCCAGGACCGGGTCGACCAGGTCGGCCATCGTCTCGGGCAGCGGCTCACTGAACCGGGCACCCCGACCGGGGTACTGCCCGACGAGCAGGCGTACCCCCTCGGGCAGCAGGTCCCGCCAGGGTGCGTACGCGTGTGCGTTGCCACCGGAGTGCGGCAGCACCAGCAGCGAGGTGTGGTGCGGGGCGTCCCCGGTGCCGCCGGGCAGCACCCAGACGACGTCGTCGGGGGCGGGCGACGGATGCCGGTCCGGCATCGCGCCGGCCGGGTCGAAGTGGGCATGGTCCACGATGCGCTCCATTCCTGGACGGCTTCACGGTCGGTGGTGCAGGGAGTGCGGGTGCGGTCAGGTGCTCTGTGGGCTGCTCGGCAACGCCCTGCCCGCTTCGGTGCGCCGGCGCAGCGTGGGTCGGCTGCGGGTCGGTGCGGCCGTGGGCAGTTGCGCGGCCAGGGCGGCGATGGTGGGGGCCTGGAAGATGTCGCGGATGGTGAGTTGGGTGCCGAGGATCGCGCAGACGCGGGCGGCGAGTTTCGCGGCGAGCAGGCTGTGCCCGCCGAGGTCGAAGAAGTCGTCGTCGATGCTGACGGTCGGTACGCCGAGGATCTCCGCGTACACCCCGCAGAGGATCTCCTCGCGGGCGTCGCGGGCCGCCCGACCGGTCCCGGCGGTGAACTCCGGCTCCGGCAGGGCCCGCCGGTCGAGCTTGCCGTTGGCCGTCAACGGCATCCGCTCCAGCGGGATCACCGCGGCGGGCACCATGTGCTCGGGCAGCCGCTCCCGCAGCCACGGTCGCAGACCGGCCGGGTCGGTGTCGCCGACCACGTAGGCGATCAGGCGCATCGTCCCGGTCGGATCGGGTACGGCGATGACGGCGGCCTGCGCCACCTGGTCGTGGCCGCGCAGTACCGACTCGATCTCACCGGGCTCGACCCGGAAGCCGCGCACCTTCACCTGGCCGTCGAGGCGGCCGGCGAACTCCAGTTGCCCGTCGACAGTCCACCTGGCCAGATCGCCGGTGCGGTAGAGCCGGTCACCCGGCGCACCGAAGGGATCCGGAACGAACCGCTGCGCGGTGGTGCCGGGCTGGTTGAGGTAGCCGTGCGCGAGGCCGATCCCCGCCAGGTACACCTCGCCGACGACACCGACCGGTGCCGGCCGCAGTGCGTCATCGAGCACGTACGCCCGCTTGTTCGCCACCGCCCGACCCACCGGCAGGCTGCTCGTTTCGGTGAAGTCGTCGGGCACGGGGTGGACGGTGCTGAACCCCATCGACTCGGCCGGCCCGTACGCGTTACCGACCCGCAGGTCCGGACACCGGCTCAGGATCCTGGCCACGTGCGTCACCGACGACGTCTCGCCGCCGGTGAAGGCGTACCGGACCCCCTCGAAGGCCTGCGGATACTCGTCGACGAGCAGGTTGAACAGCCCCGAGGAGAGCTGGAGCATGGTGACGCGGTGTTCGCGTACGAGGGTGGCGATCAGGGCCGGTTCGGGGCGCTGCCCCGGTTGCAGCACACACGTTCCGCCGAACAGCAGCGCGCCCCAGAACTCCAGCGAGAACGCGTCCCAGGACACCGGTGAGCACTGCAGGAACGCCTGGTCCGGGCCGAAGTCGGCGTAGCTCTGGCCGGCGAGGGTGCCGACCAGGGCGCGATGCGAGGTCAGGATGCCCTTTGGCGTACCTGTGGAGCCGGAGGTGAACATCACGCACGCCACGTCGTCCGGGCCGACGGGGGCACCGGGGTCGGTGGCCGGATGCGCGGCGATCAGCGCGGCGTCGGTGTCCACCCGCACCACCGGCGCGTCGGTGGTGATCCGCTCGGCCAGCGCGGCGCTGCTGACGAGCGCGGCGGCGCCGGTCTCGGTGACGATGCGGTGCAGCCGCTCGTCGGGGAACTCCGGGTCCAGCACCGCGTACGCGGCACCGGTCTTCACCACCGCGACGACCGCGACCGCGAAGTCCATGCCCCGTTCCAGCAGGACGCCGACGATGTCGCCGCGACGCACCCCGGCCGCGCTCAGGTGCCGGGCCAACCGGTTCGCCGCGGCGTCCAGTTCGCCGTAGGTCAGGGCGGCCGTTTCGTGACGCAGCGCCACCGCGTGCGGGTCGGCCCCCACCTGGGCGGCGAACCGGTGCGCCAGCGACTCGTCGTCGACCTCGACGGCGGTGGTGTTCCAGTCGTGCAACAGCGCCGACCGCTCCACCGGATCGAGGGCGTCGACCTCGTCGACCGGGCGGGACGGGTCGGCCAACACCTGCCGCAGGGTGCGCTCCAGGGCGGCGACCAGCCGTTGCACGGTGGCCTCGTCGAAGATGGCCGTGCGGTAGACCAGGCCACCACCGATGCCGTCGGCGCCCTCGTCGCGCAGCAGGAACTCCAGGTCGAACTTTGCCGCGCCGGTGACGACGATGCTGCCGCGCTCACAGCGCAGACCGGGCAGGTGCAGCTCGGCGTCGGTGGCGTCGTCGAAGCCCAGGCAGATCTGGAACAGCGGGTGCCGGGCCAGTGTCCGTACCGGGTTGAGATCCTCCAGCAGCAGGTCGAAGGGCAGTTCCTGGTGGGCGAAGGCGTCCAGGTCGGCACCGCGTACCCGCACCAGCAGGTCGGCGAAGGAGGGGTTGCCGGAGGTGTCGGTGCGCAACACGACCGTGTTGACGAAGAAGCCGACAAGTGGGGCCAACGCATCGTCGGAGCGGCCGGCGACCGGGGTGCCGATGCCGATGTCGGTGCCGGCACCGTAGCGGCGCAGGGTCAGGGCCAGCGCGGCCTGCAGCACCATGAAGGCGGTGCAGCGCTGTTCCCGTGCCACCTCGCGGACCCGGCCGGCCAGCTGGGGGTCGATCCGTACCGCCACGGCGTCGCCGCGGTGGTCGGCGACCGCCGGCCGGGGCCGGTCCAGCGGCAGCCCGGTCTCCTCGGGCAGCCCGGCGAGGGCCTGCCGCCAGTGGCGCAGATCGGCGTGGTGGGTGCTGTCCGGGTCGTCGCGGTCGCCGAGCACGGCCCGTTGCCAGAGCGCGTAGTCGGCGTACTGCACCGGCAGCGGCATCCAGTCGGGGGCCCGGCCGGCACGCCGGGCGGCGTACGCGGCGGACAGGTCACCCAGGAGCGGGCGCAGCGACTGTCCGTCGGTGGCGATGTGGTGCAGCAGGATCAGCAGCTCGTACTCCTCGTCGCCGAGCGCGAAGAGGGTGACCCGCAGCGGCGCTTCGGCGGCCAGGTCGAAGACGTGCCCGGCGGCGGCGACGAGCTGCTGGTCGAGGTCGTCGACGGTCGCCTCGCGCCGCGTCACGGTGACCGGCGCCGGTGCCAGGATCTGTTGGTACGGCTCGCCGTCGACGGCGGTGATGACGGTCCGTAGCACCTGATGCCGGTCGACCAGGTCGGTGACCGCCGCGGTGAGGGCGGCGACGTCGAGGGCCCCGCGCAGGCGGAAGGTCATCGGCACGTTGTAGGTGGTGCCGGGTTCCTCCATCGAGTCGATGAGCCAGAGCCGGCGTTGCGCGTACGACAGCGGCAGCCGCTCGCCGTGCGGTGCGGCGACGAGAGCGGGCCTGGTCCGGGCGGTACCGGTGATGGGCAGGTTCGCGGCGAGGGCGGCGACGGTCGGTGAGGCGAAGATGTCGCGGATGCTCAACTCGACGCCGAGCACCGCCCGTGCCCGCGCGGCGAGCCGGGCGGCGAGCAGCGAATGCCCGCCCAGGTCGAAGAAGCTGTCGTCCACCCCGACCTCGGCGACCCCGAGGACCTCGGCGTAGAGGCCGCACAGGATCTCCTCCCGGGCGTCGCGCGGGGCCCGACGGGTCGTCGGGCCGGCACCGAACTCCGGCTCCGGCAGGGCCCGCCGATCGACCTTGCCGTTGGCGGTCAACGGGATCCGGTCCAGCAGCACCACGGCACTGGGCACCATGTGCTCCGGCAGCCGCTGGCGCAGCCACCCGGTCAGCGCGGCCCCGTCGGTGCCGGTGGTCCTCGGCACCACGTACGCGATCAGGCGCAGGGTGCCGTTGCCGTCCGGCGAGGCCAGCACCACGGCCTGCGCGACGTCGGCGTGACCCAGCAGGGCCGCCTCGATCTCGCCGGGTTCCACCCGGAAGCCGCGTACCTTCACCTGGCCGTCGACCCGACCGACGAACTCCAACTGGCCGTCGGCCGACCAGCGGGCCAGGTCGCCCGTGCGGTACAGGCGTTCCCCGTCGCCACCGAAGGGGTCCGCCACGAACCGCTGCGCGGTGACTCCGGCCTGGTTGAGGTAGCCGTCGGCCAGCCCCACCCCGGCCAGGTAGATCTCGCCCGCAACACCGACCGGTACCGGTCGCAGGTGACGGTCCAGCACGTACGCCCGTTTGTTCGCCACTGCCCGACCCACCGGGACACCCACGCCGGTGAAATCCGCCGGTACGTCGAACGTGGTGGTGAACCCCATCGACTCGGCCGGCCCGTAGGCGTTGGCCACGCGCAGGTGCGGGTGGCGGGCTGACACCCGGGCGACGTGCGGACCGGAAGAGGGCTCACCTCCGGTGAACGCCACCCGGACCCCGGCGAAGACCTCGGGATACTCGTCGACCAGGACGTTGAACAGCCCGGAGGACAATTGGAGCATCGACACTCCGTGCTCCGGCACCAGCGCGGCGATCACGGTGGGATCGGGACGCTGCCCGGGATGCAGGACGCAGACGCCGCCGAACAGCAGCGCCCCCCAGAATTCCAACGAGAACGCGTCCCACGACACCGGTGAGCACTGCAGGAACACCTCGTCGGGCCCGAACGACGCGTACCGCTGACCCTGCACCGTCCCCACCAGGGCCCGGTGCGGTGCCAACACTCCCTTCGGCGCCCCGGTCGACCCGGACGTGAACATCACGCACGCCACGTCACCCGGGTCGATTCGCGGCTGCGGGTCGCCGGTGGTGTGACCGGCGATGGCCGCGGCATCGGTGTCCACCCGCACCACCGGGCAGGCCGCGTCGACGCGCGACGTCAACGCCTCGCGGGTCACCAGCGCCGAGGCGGCCGTCTCCCGCAGGACGAAGCTCAGCCGCTCGTCGGGAAAGTCCGGGTCCAGGATCGAGTAGGCGGCACCGGTGCGGGTCACCGCGACCACGGCGACCGCGAAGTCGACGTCCCGCTCCAGCAGCACCCCGACCACGTCGCCCCGGCGGAGCCCGATCGAGAGCAGGTGGTTCGCCAGTTGCCCGGACCGCTGCGCCAACTCCCCGTACGACAGGGCGACCCCGCCGCAGACCAGGGCCGGCGCCTGCGGACTCGCTGCCGCCTGCGCGGTGAACAGTTCCGCCAACGACCGGTCAGCCACCGGCTCGGCGGTGGCGTTCCACTCCCGCAGCACCAGCTCGCGATCCGCCGCGTCCAGTGCCTCGATCTCGGCGACCGTGACGCCGGAGCGACCGGTCATGTTCGCCAGGATCCGGTGGAAGGTGCGCTGGTACGCGTCGAGGTCCAGCGTCTGGGTGTACGCGGTGTCGGTGCTGACGTCGATGCGCAGACCGCCCTCGGGATGGTGGGTGACGGTCAACCCCACGTCCTCGATGGTGCCGCCGGTGGACAGCAGGTGGTACCGGGCGGGCAGACCCGCGAAGTCGTCATGGTCGTCCCCGGCCACGAAGTTGATCACCGGCCCGAACTGGCGTCCCTGATCGGCGGGCCATCCCAGGTCGCGTCGCAGGTCATCGCCGTCGTACCGTTGGTGCCACTGGGCACGCAGGCCCAGCGCAGCGACCCGGGCCGCCAGTTCCTCAGCGGTCTGCGCCGGGTCGACACGGCAGTAGAGCGGGAGGATGGTCGCCATCATCCCGGGTGTGACGGCCGAGCGGGGGTCCAGCCGTCCCGGTAGCGGCAGCCCGAGCAGGACGTCGTCGTCACCGGTCCACATCCGGCGGTGCAGCACCGCGGCGGTGATCAGCGCCTGCTGCCAGGTGGTGCCGGCCCGCTGCGCGAACTCTCGGAGCCGGTCGAATCCCGGCCCGTCCAACCGGGTCACCTGCCGGGTGACCCGGTTGGCGGGTTTACCTGCCGGTGCGGGCGGGGCATACGCCACGTCGGCCATCAGCTTGCGCCAGTAGGCGGCGTCCCGCTGCTGTGCCCGGGAGCCGACGTACCGGTCCTGGTCGTCGAGCATCGCGGTGAACGAGCCGAGCGGTGCTCCGGCCCCGCCACGACCGGTCACCAGAGCGGTGTACAGCTCGGCGACCCGCCGCCGGAGGATCGTCGCGCTGTAGCCGTCCTGGACAAGGTGGTGTGCCCGCAGGTACCAGAGGTGGTGCTCCGGGCCCAGCCGGTAGATCTCGTGCTGGAAAAGGCGGTCGTGCTCCAGGTCGAGGGGCCGGTTGAGGTCGTCGTGCATGTGCCGCAGCGCCACGGCCCGGGGATCGGCTTCGGCGCTGAGGTCCACCAGGCGGGGGGCGAAGTCCGTTGCCGGCCCGAACTGCTGCGTCGGCGTGCCGTCCACCTCGGTGAAGCGCAGCCGCGACGTCTCGTCCTCACCGACCAGCACGCACACCGCGGCGACCAGCGCGTCCGGGTCGAGTGGCCCCTGGATCTCCAGGTAGCCGCCCATGTTGTGGACCGGATTACCCGGATCGATCCGTTGGGCGTACCAGACGCCCCGCTGCGCCGCGTTCAGCGGTCGCGAGCCGGCGGACGGATCGGACATGGTGGAACCCCCATCTGGACACGGAATGCGGAAACGGAACCCACGACGACCGGCGACCGCCCACCGCGACCGCCCCGATTCGTGCGGAGGCGGGCGGGTCACCGATGCCGTCGCGGCCTGCGGTGGACGGTGCCGGGGAACCCGGTCACCGCGTCTTGTGCTCCACGAGATCGAGGATGTCCTGGACGCTCTGCACGGTGGCGAGTTCGTTGTCGCTGAATTCGACGTCGAACACTTTCTCGATCTTGACGAGGATGTCGACGAAGGTCAGCGAGTCGATGCCGAGGTCCTGACTGATCCGCAGGTTCGGGCCGATGACAACCTCGACGTCCGGCGCCTGCTCCAGGACGATCTCGCTGACCTTCTCCAGGGTGTTGGGCATGTTCTCTTCCTTTCTTCGGGGCCACTTTCGTGAAGTGCCTGTGCACGTGCAGGAGGTACGGCCGCCGTTGGCACGACGGCCCTGCGTGGCTGTGCTCAGCGGACCGTCTGCGTCGGGGCCAGGGTCAACTCCGGCCAGGTGAGGCCGGCCGCAGCCCAGGTGGCCCCGCCGCCGAACGCCGCGAGCAGCACCTTGTCGCCGGCCGTCAGCGCGCCGGACTCCACGGCGTCGACCATGGCCAGCGGGATGGAGGCGGCGGAGGTGTTCGCGACCCGGTCCACGTTGATCACCGCCCGCTCAGGTGCGATCCCGATCTCCTCTGCGGTGGCGGTCAGGATGCGCCGGTTGGCCTGGTGGGCGATCAGCCAGTCGACGTCGTCGGGGGTCCAGCCCAACCGCTCCAGCACGGAACGGGAGACGGTGCTCATCCGGTTGATCGCATGCTTGTAGACGGCCCGGCCGGACATGGTGAAGTAGCTGCTGTCGATGTCGACGGGCACACCGGCGGCGCGTTGCCGCGAGCCACCGCCCGGCGTCTTCATGATGTCCAGCAGGTCACCGTCGCTGCCGAGCTGCTGCACGGAGACACTGCCCGTCTCGCCGAGGTGGCCGGCCCGCACGACCACGGCGCCACCACCGTCACCGAAGATCGGCCCGGTGATCTCGTCGTCGTGGTTGAGGATCGACGAGATCGCGTCGGCGCCGATGACCAGACCCGTGCGGTACGCCCCGGTGGCGAGCATCCCGGTGCTTACCGACAGCGCGTAGACGAACCCGGAGCAGGCGGCGTTGAGGTCGAAGGCGGCGATCCCCTTGAACCCCAGCCGGGACGCGACCGACGGTGCGGTCGACGGAAACAGGTGGTCCGGCGTGCAGGTCGCCAGGATCAGAAAGTCGATGTCCGGGTTGCCGCAGGAGTCGAGGGCCCGTTGGGCCGCCTCCACGGCGAGGTCCGAGGTGGCGCCCTCCGGATTCAGGACGAACCGTTGCTCGATTCCCGTGCGGTCCCGGATCCAGTCCGTGGTGACGCCGAGTCTTGCGGCTATCTCGTCGTTCTTGACCACCTGATCCGGCACGTACGCACCGAGCCCGGCGATGACGGCCGTCCTGGTGGTGCTCTCGTACTCGACATGCGACGACAAGGCACACCCCTCCTCTACTGTCGTCCGGTGAGCCGGCCGGCTCCCGGCGGCCACGCCCTGCTGGGTCGTGTTGCCAGTGAACCCGCGGTCGGTGCCGTCGAGCGGCAGTTGTCCCGGCACCCTCGCAGCAGCTACGTCATGCGTCCCCGCCCGAGGGCGGTGTCCGCGTCGGCGACGCCCGCGTGGGCCTCCCTCGACGCCGGCCGCCGTGCCGGCGGTCGGTGAAAGGGGTGATAGCGCCGGGATAGTTCCGGGGATAAGGCCAGGATTCCGACCGTTGTTAGCTTCATTTCAACGCCACAGGGAAACACCGAAAAAGGAGCCGACAATGGGCCGCACCGCCAAGATCTTCGCTCTCGCCGCTACGACCGCAGCCCTCGTCCTCTTCGGTGCCTCGGTGGCACAGGCCGACACCACGGCCCCGGCCACCGCCACGGTGGTCCCCTCGTCCCCGTCCCCGTCGCCCACCGCCACCACCGCCGGCAACAACCCCTGGGACTGATCCCGGTATCAGCGCCCCTCACCGATCCGTCTGCCCCACAGAATCGAGGAGTACAGAAATGACGAGCTCGCTGAGCCTCCGCCCCATTACCGGCTGGTCCGGAAACAAGGACTACTTCACTTTCCGGGAATACGACAAGTTCGACCCGGAAGCGGTAGTCGACGTTCTTGACGGTCGAGTCGCCGGTGTCATGTTCCGTGGCATGGTCGCGCCGGAGGTCGCCGCCAACATCTCCCAGCGCTTCTGGGACAGCCCGCACCGCAAGGTCCGCGGCGTCGAGGCACCCGGCTATTACATCGGCGCGTACACCTGGAACAAGCCCACCAAGCAGTACCTGGACGAGGCCGAGGAGGCCAACCCGATCCTGCGGGACCTGCTCGACGTGCCGAACGACCCGATGAAGGAGTTCTACGCCGGGCTCGGCAGTTCCCTGGCCAAGCGCGGCGCGGTCGTCCGACCCGCCGAGCACGAGGGCCGCAGCGCGGCGATCGCCCTGTTCCGCTCGTGGCACGGCCGTGGCACCTTCGCCCTGGAGCCGCACGACGACGACTCGCAGTGCTCCGACCCGCAGATGGCGGACTTCGAGCGCAACCGGGTGTTCGGCAACCCGATCGCCGCGCTGAACATCTGCCTGGAGAACGAGGGCGGCGGCGGCCGGCTCGTGTACTGGAACATCCAGCCGGACCTGGAGAGCAAGCGCCGCCTCGGCGTCGAGTTCACCGGCTCGCCGTACCCGCACGAGGGCCTGGTCGACGTCGAGTCCAAGTGGATCGACGTGCACGCCGGCGACGTGTACGTCTTCAACGGCGCGCACGTGCACGCGGTCGAACCGAACACCACCGAGCGGCAGACCCGCACCACGCTCGCCGCGATGATGGCCTACGCGGACCCGCAGAACGTCGTCACCTGGAGCTGAGCCGACCCCCGCTCCTCCGTCCGTACCCGGTGCCCGTCCGTGAGGTGAGGAAGATGTCAGCTGTCCACGACCCCAGAACCGGTGACGTGGTCGGTCACCTCACGCTCCTCACCTCCGACGACGTACCCGAGATCGCGAACCGCGCGTCAGTGGCGTTGCCCGGGTGGTCCGCCGTTGCGGTGGCCACCCGGTGCACCATCCTCAAGGAACTGGCCCGGCTGATCGCGCAGCGCCCCGCCGACCTGGGGGCGCGGTTCGCCCTGGAGACCGGCAAGACCGTCGCCCAGGCCGAAGCCGAACTGGACCGCGCCGCGGAGACCTTCGCCTGGACCGCCGAGGCGGCCGTCCAGGCGACGGCCGGGCGCACGATCTCCGGCGGCGACGGGCTGCACCGGCAGGTCCTCGTCGACCCGGTCGGCCCCGTGCTCGCCATCGTGGCGAGCAACTTCCCCGCCGTCGTGCTCGCCCGCAAGCTGGGGCCCGCGCTCGCGATGGGATGCACCGTCGTGGTCAAGGCACCGGAGACCACCCCGTCGGTGGTACGGGAGATCGCCGACCTGGCCACCAAGGCCGGCCTGCCGACCGACGTGCTTCAGGTGGTGTACACCGACGCGGTCGGCTCGGCGGCGCTTGTGGCCCGACCCGAGTTCCCGCTCATCACCTTCACCGGCTCGCACCGCACCGGGCAACTGGTCGCCGCCGGTGCGGTCGCTCACCTGGCCGACTGCGTCCTGGAGCTGGGTGGTCACGCCCCGGCCATCCTCCTCGACGACGCCGACCTGGCCACCGCCGTACCGGCCCTGGTCGCGTCGAAGTTCAGCTCGGCCGGGCAGAGCTGCGCGGCGCCGAGCCGATTCCTCGTCCACGAGCGGATCCACGCGGAGTTCGTCGACCGGTTCAGCGCTGCGGTACCCGGCCTGGACCACGAACCCGGCGGCACGATGGGGCCCCTGCACACCGAGGCCCGGCGGGACGAGGTGCACGCGCTTGTCCTCGACGCCGTGGACCGGGGAGCCACCGTGATCACCGGCGGTCGGCGTCCCTGCGGACCGGGCTGGTACTACCCGGCCACCGTCCTGACCGACGTGCCGGCGCAGGCGCGGGTCCTCCACGAGGAACCCTTCGGGCCGATCGCACCGGTCATGCGCTTCACCGACGAGGACCAGGCGGTGGCGACTGCCAACGCCACACCGTTCGGCCTGGGCGCATTCGTCTTCGGCGGCCACGCGCGGGCGACCGCCCTGGCGCGACGACTCCACGCGGGCCGGGTGTCGGTCAACTGCGCCACCGGCGCCGACCCGATGTCACCGCTGTCCGGTCGCGGACTGAGCGGATACGGGTACGAAGGCGGGCTGGAAGGACTGGCCGCGTTCGGTCGGCTCAAGGTGCTCCAGCGCCCGGTGTGACCCCGCCGCCAACCCGTCGGCACCGGTGTACGTCGCCGCGTCGCCGAGGTCGATGCCGACAAATGGGCGAGAAGATGCGAGTCGAGGAGTTGACCGTCGACGGTGCGGACCTCACGGCCCGGTGGCGGGCAGTGCTCCACCGTCCGCACTGACCGCCTGCCCGTTGAGGCGTAACTGCACGAGGTGTTCCCGGGCCATCCGGCGCAGTGCGGCGGAGGCCACGCCGAGCAGGACGGACCGCACTGCCGCGGCGGCGCGGTCGTCACGCTCGAACTGCTCCGGCACCTGGGCGAGCTCGTGCGCGGCGAGCCGCTCGGCCACCTCCGCGTACGGGGTCAGGAAGTCGGTGCCGCATGCGCAGCCGAGCAGCCGCAGGGCCGCCAGCACCTGCGCGAGCCGAACGGCGGCCGGGGTGTCGGCGGGAAGCTGCCAACCGAGTTGACTGACGAATTCGTCGACTTCGGCCTGCGCGTCTCTCAGGTGTGCCGATTCCGGGGCCTCCGATTCGAGGCCGAACACCGCACGATCGGTGACGGCATAGAGGCCGGACAGGGACATGTCGTCGTCCGCGATGGCGGAGAGCACGTCCCGAACCGACGAAAGATCGAGTTGGGCGATCGTGGTGAGGGAACGGATCAACAGGAGTTGCCGTAGGTGCTCCTCGCCGTATACGGCCTGGTTGCGGCCAGTGGGGGTGCCGGCTGGGAGGAGCTTTTCCCGCAGATAGAACTTAATCGTCGCAACGGGTGCGCCCGATCTCCTGCTGAGATCCGAGATTCGCATGCATCCCCCAGGCGATCGGCAACTTGCCCTCCGCAGTATTCCACAGAGGAGCCTGGGTCAAAGTTCCCAAATCCTTCCGGATGGGAATTGTGGGTGCCGCACACTCGGGCGATTGGAAAAGCTCGGACCGGTCCGGCTGGCCGCTCAGGCGGCGGGCCGGTGGTTCTGGGCCGCGGCGAAGCGTCGCTGGGGGCGCAGCTCGGTCGGCGCGGTCTCCGTCCGCCCGCTTTCCTCCCGTCCGGTGCCGTCCCGTCCGGTGCCGTCCTGTCCGGTCATGGACAGGGCCAGCTTGCGGACGTCGAGCAGAGCCAGCAGCACCGGTGGGTCGAGCGCTCCCGCCGGTTGCAGGGTCAGCTCCGCCTCGATGTCGGTGTCCGGGCGTACGGTCAGCGGACCGTAGGACGCCACCGACACCCGCTGCTCGGGTTGGGAGGCGTCCCACACCGACTGCTGCGGATCACCCGTCACCGACTGCGCCAGCAGGTACCAGCTGCCGCTCGGCACCTCGTCGAAGGTGAACCGGCCCGGCTCGGGCAGCACGGCGCAGCGCACCGGCCGGCCCTCCGGGATGCGGTCGGCGAACATGCCGACGAAGATCAGACCGGGTGCGACGTCGGACCCGGGAAGGATCCTGCCCCGGACCCGCGCCGTCGACGGTTGACCGAGTCTGCCGGAGCGGTCGATCGGGATGTCCGTCGCGAACCCGGCCAGCCGACGGTAGGTGGTCGGCGGCATGCCCACGCTGCGGGTGAAGCGGGAACTGAAGGTGCCCACGCTGTTGTAGCCGACCCGCAGGCTGATGTCCGCGACGTTGAGCGACGTCGACTTGAGCAGGTGCTTGGCCCGCTGAAGCCGCAGCGCCGACAGGAACCGGGCGGGTGAGACCCCGGTGGCCCGCTGGAAGATCCGCGTGAAATGGAACTTGCTGAACATGGCCGCGCGGGCCAGGTCCTCCACGGTGAGCTGCTCACCGAGGTTGTCGTGCATCATTTCGATGGCGCGCTTCACCGCAAGCTCGACTGACTCTTCCATTTGCTCCACCCCGTTCCCGATGGCGAGCGGGATCAGGCACGATCCCATATACCTGGTGACACTGCAGGGGCGATTTCTGCGCGGGCGACAATTTGAAGCGTTCTTTCCGAATGGTCGACGCTTCCAATTTCGTCGGTTTGCCGTTTCCGTCCGGCGCTGTGTCTGGCGTCGAGATTAGCGGAGCCGGTAATCCGGTCGCAATGACTCCGCAACCGCCTGCTCGCTGTCCGCAATCGTGAAGTAACGGCTTCCTGTGGCGACGTCTTTGCAGCTCAAGCGCTTCTGCGGATAGTGGCACGCACCACTTCGGATAGCGCTGATAGCTATTTGGGTGGCTGCCTGGACAACTGCTTCGGTGAGGTGCGAACAGCCCTAAAGTGCACCATTCGACCGTCCGCCCGGCGGTGAGGTTGTCATGCCT
>NZ_BOPA01000034.1 GCF_016863515.1 Micromonospora gifhornensis | reverse complement strand
GGGGGGAAGGTTCACCGGCTCACACGCGGGACGGGGAACCCATCGCGGGGCCCCGGGGGGACCCCTTCGCGGCGGCGGGACCATGCACAACCACTGACCGAGGGCGGTGATTCCCGGAGGCCGGATCACACCCGACCACAGGCGCGTCACGGGGGCCCTGCTTGGTCAGCCACCCGATACAACGCCATCCGGCGGGCCCACATTCCGGCCCGCACCCGCCAGGCTCAGGCCCGGCGCCTTCCTCGGTCGTTCAGACGTGTTCAACGACCCGCAGGCCACGCCCATTCCCCGCCGATTCCACCGGCGAACCGGACATCACCTCCCATCGTGACCCCCACAGCCAAACCGGACCTGAGCTGATTTGCTCATTGAGCCCACACCACCTGCCCACCCTCAAACGCCGCGCGGACCGGCCCCTGGGGAAAGGCAGTGATGGGCCACGCACGGCCACGCGGCCGCCAGGCGGCCTGGTGAGCCCTAACCATTACGCCGAAATTGCGGGGTCCGGGGCGGCGGGAAACCGCCATTCCGGCGTAACGGAGTCGATCATCGCGATGAACGCGTGGGGGATCGTGCGGATCGAGGCGGACATAAGGGCATTCCCGCGCGGCAGGCGCACAGACGCGGGTGGGGTGGCTGAGGGCGTGCAGGACGGGTCGGGCGGCGCAAGCGGGCCTGCGGGGTGGGCGGGATGCGGAGTGGGCGAGGGGTGTGTCCGGGGCGGCGAGCGGAGGACTCGGGACGTTAACGGGGATTTCTCATTTTCATCGGATCGGGGGGCAAGGCCCCCTAGTGTTGGGCACACCGGTGCTAGTCGCGGAGTTGGCCACCCGAGCAGCGTCCTACGTAGTCAGCGGACGAAAAGTGAGGGAAGCGCGTATGAAGGCAACAAATGTTCTCGTACCAGTGGCGGGTGGTATCGCTCTCGGGGCGCTGCTGCTGCCGGGCACCGCACTGGCTGACACCACCGTGTCGCCGTCGACCACCCCGGTCGGGGGGACTGTCGTGCTCACCGCGACCAACTGCAACCCGAACTCCGGCGATGCGATCTTCCACGTCACCGGACCCGACCGCGACCAGAATGTCCGGTCCACCACCGCTGCGGCCGGCGGCGGGTTGAGTGCCGAACTGTTCACCGCCGGTTTCACCCTGGGGACGTACACCGTGGCTGCCACCTGCGGCGACGGTACGGCCGACGGTAGCGCGACCTTCACGGTCACCCCGATCGGCGGCGCGCAGGCCGGCGGTCGGACCGACACCGGCGGCGGGACCCTGGCCGCCGGGGCGACTCTGCTCGTCACCTCGCTCGGCGGCGCGGTCATCCTGGCCCGACGCCGTCGTCACGCGGCCGAGGCCGCGACGCTCTGAGCGATCAGACTCCGACGACGGGTGCCCGCGCCGCAAGCCCCGGCACGGGCACCCGTCCGCGTGCCAGCACCCGCGAAAGCACGGCCGAGCACCGGCCCGCCAGTGGCGATGAGCAGTGCCGCCAGGGCCAGCCCGAACACGGGAGGTACGAGACGATGCGGGGGTACCGGCTCGGTCGCCTTCTGGTGACGCTGTCGGCGGTGGCCGGGCTCGCACTGGTCGGTGTCGGTGTGGCGCGGTTGCCGCCCCGGCCGCCGCAACCCGACGCCGCAGGTGTGCTGCCCGGGGCGGTGGCCGCGCCGCGTCTGTCGCCGTTGCCGCGCGCCGACCCCGTCGAGGTCCGGATATCCCGCATCGGCGTACGCGCACCACTGATTGCGGTCGCCGCCGACCCGGCCGGGGCGCTGGAGGTGCCCCCGTTGGACCGACCCGGCGTGGCCGGTTGGTACTCCCCCGGTGTCAGCCCCGGTGAGATCGGCAACGCGGTGCTGGTGGGCCATGTCGATGCTCCGGGCGGGCCGGCTGTCTTCTTCGACCTGGGACGGTTGCGTCCCGGCGACACCGTCCACATCGCCCGGGCCGACGCCACCGTGGTCCGCTTCGCCGTCGACGGTGTCGTGGCGTACCCGAAGGACGGTTTTCCCACCGACCTGGTGTACGGCCCGGGCGCCGTCGCCGGGCTGCGCCTGATCACCTGCGGCGGCCGGTTCGACCAGGACAGCGGCGAGTATGTCGACAACGTGATCGTGTTCGCGACCCGTACGGCGTGAGGCGCTACGGTCGCGTTTGACCGGCCCGGTGTCGGGAAGACCGTGCGTCCACGGCAGATCCCGAGGAGCGACGAATGGCGGACGCAGGACGAGCCAGGAAGCACACCGCGGCGCGTAAGGTTCCACCGCCGGCCAAGGTGGCGGCGAAGAAGGTGGCGACGGCGACGAAGCGGGCCACCGGAGCCACGGCCGCGAAGTCCCCGGGCGGGAAGCCGACGCCGACGACCCCGCGCACCGCCCGCAAGAAGGCGGTCTCCGCCACGGCCACGCCGACCCGTCGGCCCACCGCCAAGGCGACGGCGGCGAAGAAGACCACCACCCCGAAGACCGGCAACGCCGCGAAGACGGCACCGGCGGTCAAGAAGGCAACGGCGGTCAAGAAAGCAACAGCGGTCGCCAAGAAGGCCTCGACAGCCACGCGCGCCCCAGCGAAGAAGACGTCGACGGCGAAGAAGACGTCGACGGCCACCCGGGCGACGGCGAAGAAGGCGCCGGCCGGTAAGGCCGCCGGCGCGACGGCACCGGCGCAGAAGACGACCACGAAGAAGGCGGCGACGCGCAAGAGCACCGCCTCCCAGGCGGCGGCGTCCCGGTCCCGTAAGGCGAGCACGACCCCGGCGAAGAAGGCCACGACGATGGAGTCGTTCGGAAGTCGGCGCGGTGCGCGTACCGGATCGCGCTGACCGAGGCCCTCGGGACCCGCGCGTACGCGAGCCTCGGTGATCTCCGGGACCCGCAGCGATCGGCACGAGCCGGCGTCGCCCGACGGCGTACCCCGGCGTGCCCCGCTGCGGCGGGCGCGGCGAGGATGGCGGCATGGCCAGACGAGACAGCAGACAGCCGCGACGGGCCGTGACGGTGGGAGTGTGTCCGTGCGGGACGGGTCTGCCGTACGGAGACTGTTGTGGGCGGTTGCATTCCGGTGAGGCGCAGGCCCCGACCGCCGAGGCGCTGATGCGATCCCGGTACGCCGCCTTCGCCGTCGGCGACGCGGACTATCTGCTGCACAGCTGGCACAGCAGCACCCGGCCGGCGCGGCTGCGCCTCGATCCCGGCCAGCGGTGGACCGGCCTCGAGATCGTCGCCACCGAGCAGGGCGGGTTGTTCGACAGCACCGGCACCGTCGAGTTCCGCGCCCACTACCGCGACGGTGTCGGTGCCGGATCGATGACCGAACGCAGCCGCTTCGTCCGTGAGGACGGCCTCTGGGTCTACCTGGACGTCGACAAGCCCTGACCGCCCGCCCCTTCACACCACGCTCGGTGCCGACGCCTCCGGCCGTGACCGACGGGACGGGGGCCGGCCACCGCCGAGCATCAGCAGGGCGATCAGCGCGTACGGCAGGGCGGCGAGCGCGAAGGCCACACCGTTGCTACTCACGGTGGCGACCACACCGAAGCCGATGTACACGACGATGGTGATCACCTCGGTGGCCATGCCGGCCAACGAGGTGACGGTGGCCCGTCGGGGGCCGCTGATCCGCGCCTGCAACCGCGCGTCGGCCAGCACCGAGGCGAGCTGAAATCCGCAGAACGCCCCTGCCAGCAGCACGAAACCGGCGGGGTGCCGCAGCAGCGCCCCGCCGGCCAGGGCCGCCGCCGACCCAGCCAGCAGCAGGGCGTACCCACGGGTGGACAGCCGCTCGCCGGCCGGGGCGAGCAGGCCGCCGATCACCTGGCCGAGCGCGAGGAGCAGAAGCAGCAGCGGCACCGTGGTCAGGGCGACGCCGGTGTCTCGGGCCAGCAGCGGGGTGTACTCCTCCAGCGCACCCCAGGTCGCCGTCACCACCGCGACCAGCAGCACCCCGGCGCGTACCCGCCGATCCCGGCGGGCCTCGGCGAGGCCGCCGCGCAGACCCTGCCACCAGCCGGGCTCGTCGGCCGGGTCGGCCGGATCACGGTGCTGCGTCGGCACGACCGGGGCAGCCGGGACAGCCGGGGCAGCGACGATGAGGGTGTCCGTGGCTGCGGCCTGGTGCTCGGGGAAGCGGGTGGCCACGGCGGCGGCGAGCAGGCAGGCCGCGACGCTGGCGAGGCCGACGGCGGGATAGCCGCCGTGCCCGAGCACCGGCCCGGCCAGCAGGATCGACGCGAGTACGCCGACCGTGCCGGCGGTGCGGGCCCGGCCGATGGTGCGGGCGTAACGCTGGGCGAGACCGAGGTGATCGAGTTCGTCGAAGACCAGCGCTTCGAGTGCCCCGGAGGCGAGCGCGCCACCGGCGCCCCAGAGCACGAACCCGAGCGCGAACGCCGGATAGGACGGCACGAACGTCCACAGCGCGAACCCGGCGGCGGTGCACAGCGGCGCGAGGCAGAGCAGCAGACGGCGGGAGGTGGCGTCGGCCCACGCGCCGGAGGGCACCTCCAGGGCGATGCCGGCCACCGACCAGATCACGAACAGCGAGGAGATCTGCCCGACCGACAGGCCGCTGTCGGCGAACAGCAGGGCGTACACCGGATAGAGCAGGACCAGGTCGGTGAGGAACGCGTACGCGTAGAGGGTGGTCGCCAGACGGCGGCCCCCGGCGATGGTGAGAATCATGAGGCCTTCCGGGTGGGACGGGACGACGGACGCCGGTGTTGCGGCGTCCGCAGGCGGCCCACGGCCTCGGCTCGGGCATCAATGTCGCCAGTTCATGGCGGCGATGGTAGCCGGTGGGAAGGTGTGTCGGTGCCCCGGTGCAGTACGCGGGACGGGGCCGTGAAGGACCCCGTCCCGCGTACGCCTCAGCGGCGTGGCTCGTCGTCGGGCCGGGGCAGCACGATTGTCGACTCGCTGTCGTCGGCGGTGCGTTGGGTCGGCACCTCGGGCGTCGACGTGGTGACCTGGGTCGTCTCCGGGTCGTCGTCCTGGCGAGGCAGCGTCGTCGTCGGGTCGCTGTCGATGCCGGCGGTGTCGACGATCTGGGTGGCCTCGGGGTCGTCTCGGCGGGGCAGGGCGGTCGTGTCGTCGTTGGTGCCGGGGGCGGTGACGATCTGGGTGGCCTCCGGGTCGTCGTAGCCGGGACGGTCACCGAAGGACGCGGCGGAGGTGGTCGCGGTCGGAGCGGTGAAGGTCGGCTCGGTGACGTTCGTGGGCTCGGTGACGATGCCGGCGGCCGGGGCGACGGGTTCGGCCGGGCGTTGCTGGGCGTCGCGGCGGGTGGCGGAGTAGGCGCGGGCATGCTCGGTGATGGTCCGCGTCTCCTGCTCGGCGCGGGACAGCCAGGACTCCCAGCGGCTCTGCATGGGCCGCACCAGCCCGCCGCCGACCCCGACGACCAGGATGCCGCCGACGGTGGCGAGCACAGCGATCAGCACCGGAGTGGTCACGGCGGTGGCGACCCCGATCTGGTTGAGGGCGGCGATGATGCCCAGACCGAGGATGAACGCCGAGGCGATGGTGGCCAGCAGCCGGCCGTACGACAGGCCGCCGAGCGCCCCCGAGATGATGTCCTTCACCGCGCTGGCGATCGCTGCCGCGACGACGACGATGACGATCGCGACGAAGGCGCGCGGCAGCCAGGCGATCACCCCGGCGATCAGGTCGGAGATCGGGTTCGGTCCCCAGATGCCGAAGGCGAGGTAGAGGGTGAGCAGCAGGACGCCGTAGTAGGCCAGTCGGGCGACGATGTCGCTGGCGTCGTACCGGGAGTTGGCCAGCGCCCGGCGGATGCCGCCACGCTCGACGGCGCGGTCGAAACCGACGCGTTCGAGCAGCCGGTCCGTGAGCTTCAGGACGGCCTTGGCGATCAGCCAACCGGCCACCAGGATCGCCACGAAGGCGACGGCTCGGGGCAGGAAGAGCAGTATCGAGCGGAGGGTCTCCCCCACCGCGTCACCGAAGTTGTCTCGCATCGGATGGTCCTCCACAGGGGGCGGGTGATACGTCCGGCCCGACCTACCCGGGTGGCATACGGGGGAAACGTTCCCCGTATCGGTGCGGAACGGACCTGCGGAACAGGCTGCGGGACCCTGCTGCGGGGACGCAGGCGTTTGGCCAGGCCGGGCGGCGGAAAGAGTGGCGGGATGAGATGGGCCCGTCACGCCGTACCCGCAGCCGTCGCCGCGCTCGCCGCCGTCGCCACCCGCGACCTGTTGCAACGCGAACACGCGTTGCGACGCAACTTCCCCCTGCTCGGTCGGGCCCGCTACCTGCTCGAAGCGATCGGGCCGGAACTGCGGCAGTACATCGTGGCCGGCAACAACGAGGAACGGCCGTTCACCCGCGACCAGCGCCGCTGGGTGTACGCCTCGGCCAAGCAGCAGAACAACTACTTCGGCTTCGGCACCGACAACGACATCGAGTTCACCCCCGGCTATCCCGTGATCAAGCACCGTACGTTCGGTCGGGCGGTACCCGCGTCCACGCCGACGCTCGGGCACGAGGTGCGGCTACCGTGCGCCAAGGTGCTCGGCGCGGCCCGGGGACGCACCCGCGCGTTCCGACCGGAGTCGGTGGTGAACCTGTCCGGGATGAGCTTCGGCTCACTGTCCGGGCCGGCCGTCGAGGCGTTGAACCGGGGCGCGGCGATCGCCGGGTGCCTGCACAACACCGGCGAGGGTGGACTGTCGCCGTACCACCGGCACGGCGGTGAGCTGATCTTCCAGCTCGGTACCGCGTACTTCGGTTGTCGTGACGACCGGGGCCGGTTCGACCTGGCCCGCCTCAAGGACGTGGTGGCCGGCGCGCCGGTACGGGCCCTGGAGATCAAGCTCAGCCAGGGTGCCAAGCCCAGCCTGGGCGGGCTGCTGCCGGCGGCCAAGGTGTCGGCGGAGATCGCCGCGACCCGAGGCATCCCGGTCGGAAAGGACTGTGTGAGTCCGTCCCGACACGCCGAGTTCTCCGACTGCGACAGCCTGCTCGACTGGGTGGAGCTGCTGGCCGCCGAGACCGGCCTGCCGGTCGGCATCAAGTCCGCTGTCGGTGACCTCGACTTCTGGACCGAACTGACCGACCTGATGCGCGACACCGGCCGGGGCGTCGACTTCGTCACCATCGACGGCGGCGAGGGCGGTACCGGCGCCGCGCCACTGATCTTCACCGACTCCGTGTCGCTGCCGTTCCAGCAGGGCTTCACCCGGGTCTACGCCACGTTCGCCGAACGTGACCTGCACGAGCAGGTGGTCTTCGTCGGCTCCGGCAAGCTGGGCCTGCCCGACAACGCGACTGTCGCCTTCGCGCTCGGCTGCGACATGGTGGCCGTCGGTCGGGAGGCGATGCTGGCGATCGGCTGCATCCAGGCCCAGAAGTGCCACGCCGACAGCTGCCCGACCGGGGTGGCCACCCAGAACGCCTGGTTGACCCGGGGTCTGGACCCGGCCTCCAAGGCGGTCCGCGCCGCGCACTACGTCAAGACGCTGCGGCGGGACCTGCTGAAGGTCGCCGAGGCGTGCGGCGTCGAACATCCCGGCCTGATCGACACCGATGCCGTGGAGATCCTCGGCGGCCGGACCACCTCCACCCCACTGCGCGAGGTGTACGGGTACCGCCCGCAATGGGGACTGCCGTCCGCGGCCGACCGCGCCGCCATCGCGGACCTGATGTCGCAGGAATCGCCGCAGGGCGGCAGCGCCACCCCGTCCCCGACCGCGCAGACCTGACCGTCATCCGCCGACGCCCGAGGGGCCGTGGAGCCTGTGAGTCGCTGACAGGTCTGGCCGGGGGTAATTCACGGCAGGTCAGCCCCGCTTTTAGTACAGGTGTGCGATGATGGCGGGGTGTCGGGCGAGGCCACCATCCTGCATGCCGACCTGGACGCGTTCTACGCCTCGGTCGAGCAGCGCGACGATCCACGACTACGCGGCCGGGCGGTGATCGTGGGCGGTGGGGTGGTGTTGGCGGCCAGCTACCAGGCCAAGGCCCGGGGCGTACGCAGCGGAATGGGCGGCGCGCAGGCGCGCCGGCTGTGCCCGGACGCGGTGGTCGTACCACCCAGGATGGCCGCCTACAGCGCCGCCAGCCGGGCGGTGTTCGAGGTCTTCCGGCAGACCACTCCGCTGGTCGAAGGGCTCTCCATCGACGAGGCGTTCCTCGACGTCGGCGGTCTGCGCCGCCTGGTCGGTCCACCCGAGACGATCGCGGCCGGGCTGCGCCGGGCGGTACGCGAGCAGGTCGGCCTACCGATCACGGTGGGCGTGGCCCGGACGAAGTTCCTGGCCAAGGTCGCCAGCGGGGTGGCCAAGCCCGACGGCCTGCTGGTCGTCGCACCGGCCGGGGAGTTGGCCTTCCTGCATCCGTTGCCGGTCGAGCGGCTGTGGGGAGTCGGGCCGGTGACCGCCGACAAGCTCCGCCAGCACCGGATCCGTACCGTCGGTGACGTGGCCCGCCTCGGCGAGGCGACGCTTGTGTCGTTGCTCGGGCCGGGTGCCGGGCGGCACCTGCACGCGCTGGCGCACAACCGCGACCCCCGGCCGGTGCAGGTCGGCCGGCGTCGCGGCTCGATGGGTGCGCAACACGCGCTGGGCCGCTCGGGGCGGCGCCCGGCCGAGCTGGAGGCGATCCTCGCCGGCCTGGTCGACCGGGTCACCCGGCGGCTACGGTCGGCCGCCCGCACCGGACGCACCATCACCCTGCGGCTGCGTTTTGCCGACTACGCCCGGGCCACCCGCTCCCACACCCTGGCCAAGGCGACCGCCGACACGCCTGTCGTGCTCGGCGCCGCCCGCGGTCTGCTGCGGGCGGCCCAGCCTGAGATCGAACGCCGCGGCGTCACGCTGATCGGTGTCGCCGTCGGCAACCTGGGCGACGGGCACGTCCAGCTCACCCTGCCCTGGGACCGCGACCCGACGGCCGAGTTGGACGCGGCCGTCGACGCGGTCCGCGAGCGTTTCGGTTCCACCGCCCTGACCCGGGCGGTGCTGCTCGGTCACGACGCCGGCCCGGAGATGCCCCTGCTCCCGGATTGAGCCGGACGCGCTTCCCGTCGATCGGGCGCAGGACCGATCACTCCGGGCCGGTTCGCGTGGCAGGTGTCAACCCGGCGTCATGGCATGGCCGGACAGCTGCTGGTCGGGGCAGGGACCGGCGGACGGCGTGGTGTTGATCCGCCTCGGTGAGGCGGGTCGCCAGAGCAGGTCGACGCGGGGCCCGTCCGGCCGTACCAGCTGGTGGTGCCTGCGGTAGCCGAGGCGTTGGTAGAGCCACCGATCGGCGTCGCTGTACAGGTCGGCGTAGATCGGCAGGCCGAAGGTGTCCATCAACCGGTGACTGCCGGCGAGCACGGCCGCAGCCTGACTCGCCCGCTCCGTGTCCGGCGGCGCCGCGAGGATCGCCAGGTGGTTGTGCGGCTCCTGCGGATGACACGCGCCGAGGGCCCGGTCCAGCCGGCGGAAGCGGTCCGCGTGCCCGCCGCAGGCGTCCTTGATGCGCTCGCCGTAGCGCGACGGCGGTGGGATCGGACGATAACGGTGGAACCAGACGGTGGCCGCCGCACCATCGGTGAGCAGGAACGCGTCGCCGAACAGCAGGGCGTGTTCGACCCAGATGCGTGCCGCGCCAGCGAGCACGGCGGGACGCCGCCGCTCGTCGGGCACCAGCCACGCACCGAGCGCGGTGGGGGCGACGGTGGCGGTCACGAGGTCGACGATCCAGTCGATGTCACGCCAACGGGCGCGTTTGACAGGCGGGGATTGGTGCATGGGAACTCCTGGTGAGACGAAAGTCCGAGTGACACGGTGGGCCGGTCCGGCCGCGCGCACCGGCGTGGCCGGACCGCCGGGGAGGCGGGGTTGCGGTTGCGCAGGCGTCAGACGCCGCGTCGGCCGACCGGCAGGGGCACGGCGGCGCAGGGGTACGCGGCGGCTGCCCCGGTCAGGCCGGTCGGCTCCTCGGGCGAGGGGATCGGGACGGCCGTCGGGTGGCCCGGACCCGACGGGTCAGTTGGCTACGCGCCGGCGGCGGCGCCCACGCGGCCGGCCCCAGGTCGGCAGCGCTGCCGTGGGAGGTTCGCCGGGAGTCGAGCCCGCTCGACGCGGGTGCCGGGGACAGCGGTGCCAGCGGCACGTACTCCGCCCCCTGGTGAGACGAATGGGCGACGCTCCGCCCACCCGCCAGCCAGTACGCGGCCACCTGATACACGGACAGGTCGCCGTCGAGACCGACGGTCAGCTGCGTGGCGATCCTGGCGACGTCAGGCTCGTCGGCGGTCACGTCCGGCACGGAGGACGGTGCCGGCTCACCCGTCTGGGCCGTCTGCAGCGGGCCGGCGGGCGGCGGCACGGGCGGCGCGCCGTCGCGCAGTGGTGGCCCGGCAACGTGGGCGAACCCCACCGCCGACATCTCGGCGACGTGGGCGACACCGACCGCCGCGACTTCGTGGACACCCCAGGCGCAGCCGACGACGACGGTCAGGAGTCCGAGCCGCAGCAGGCTGCGCCTCAGCCACCCCCGCCGTCGATCCGTCACCGACTTCTCCATGCCGCCAGCCAACAGATGCGAACGCACCTTAACCTGCCGCGACGGCCCGACCACACAGCGTCCGGCGTGTCGTCTTTGCGCAGGTCCGGATGGCGGGACATCCCGGTGGCACGCCCGTCCCGTGGGCGCATGGCCCGGTGGGTCAGTGAGGGCGGAACAGGGCGGTGACCTCGTCGGCGAAGTGGTCCTGCACCGCGTTCCGTTTGATCTTGAGGGTGGGGGTGAGTTCGCCGTCGACCTCGGTGAGATCGCGGGGCAGGATCCGGAAGGTCTTCACCTGCTCGGCGCGCGACACCGTCCGGTTGGCCCGATCGACCGCGTGTTGGATATCGGCGCGCAGGTGTGGATCGTCGCGGAGCGTGGCCAGCGCCGCGCCGGGGTGCCCGTGCTCGTCGCGCCACCGCTGCCACGCCTGCGGGTCGAGGGTGACCAGCGCGGCGACGTACGGCCGGCCGTCGGCCACCAGCATCACCTGGCTGATCAGGGGGTGCGCCCGGATGCATTCCTCGATCGGCGCCGGGGCGATGTTCTTGCCCGCCGCGGTGACCATGATCTCCTTGGTCCGGCCGGTGATGCGCAGATAGCCGTCGTCGTCGAGCCGACCCAGATCGCCGGTACGCAGCCACCCGTCGTCGGTCACCGCTTCCCGGCTGGCCTCCGGGTTGTTCCAGTAGCCGGGGAATACCAGCTCACCGCGCACGAGGACCTCGCCCTGGTCGGAGACGCGGATGCGTACCCCGGGCAGGGGGCGGCCGACCGTACCGATCCGCATCGCCGACGGCAGGTTCGCCGCCACCGCCGGGGACGTCTCGGTCAGGCCGTACCCCTCCAGCACGGTGATGCCCACGCCCCGGAAGAAATGCACGAGCCACTCCCCCGTCGGTGCCCCGCCCACGATGGCCATCCGGCACCGTCCGCCGAGCGCGGCGCGCATCCTGCGGTACGCGACCACGTCGAACAGCAGGCGCGCCAGGCGCAACGGCAGACCCGGCCCACCCGGCCGGTCGAGGGCTCGGCTGTAGCGCAGGGCCGTCCACTCGCCGAGGCTGAACAGCGTCCCCCGGTGGGAGTCCTCGGCGGTACGCCGCGCCTGGTCGTGCAGCTTCTCGAACAGCCGCGGTACGGCGAGGATGAAGGTGGGCCGGAACCGGCGCAGCTGGTCGAGTACCGCTGACATGTCGGCGCTGTGCACCATCGTGGCCCGGGTGCGCACCATGCCGACCTGGATCAGCCGGGCGAAGGCGTGTGCCAGCGGCAGGAACAGCACCGTCGACGCCCCCGGGTGCAACAGTTGCGGCAGGACGGCGGTGGCGTTGCCGATGTCGGCGGAGATGTTGCGATGGGCCAGCATGCAGCCCTTCGGCGGGCCGGTGGTGCCGCTGGTGTAGACGATGGTGGCGAGGTGGTCGCCGGTCACCGCGTGCCGACGGGCGTCGACCGCCGCGGAGTCGACCGCACGCCCGCGGGCGGCCAGCGTGATGAGGTCGCCGGTGTCGATGCGCCAGGTCTGGCGCAGCACCGGCAGCTCCGGCAGCAGCCCGTCGACCGTGGCGGCGTGATCGGCCGTCTCCACCACGCAGCCGACCGCGCCGGAGTCGGCGAGGATCCAGCGGATCTGGTCGGGGCTGGAGGTGTCGTAGATCGGTACGGTGACCGCCCCGATCGACCAGAGCGCGTAGTCGACGAGTGTCCACTCGTAGCGGGTGCGGCTGAGCAGGCCGATCCGATCACCGCCGACGATCCCGGCGGCGATGAGGCCACGGGCCAGCGCCAGCACGTCGTCGCGGAACTGCCGGCAGGTCACCGGCAGGGCGCCACCGTGGCCGGAGCGTCGTACCGGCCAGGAGCGGGGGTCCGGGTCCGGGCGGATGAACTGCACCGCGTCCGGATCCTCGGCCGCGTTGCGCCACACCTGTTCGGCCAGGCTGCCGTCCTCGCCGCTGACGATCGGCTCAACCGCTGTCTCCCGCACGCCCGCCATCACGTCCTCCGTAACGCCGCCCCCATGCTCCCCCCGCCCACCCCCACCCCACCCCACAAACCCAAAAACCCACCCCCACGCCCCCAGTCCCGCCCTCGCCCCGCCCCCGCCCCGTCCGCCCTGCTCCGCCTCGCCCCGCCCCGCCCCGCCGATCTTGCACTCTTGGTCGCTGATTCGCGGCGTTTGGAGGGGTATGCCCCGACGGAAAGTGCAAGATCGCCGAGGCGGGGGGCGGGGCGGGGCGGGGCGGGGGCGAGGGCGGGATGGGGGGCGCAAGGTCGGCGCGCCTGGGAGGGGTGGGGTGGGGTGGGTCAGGGCGGAGCGGGGGTGGGTCAAGGGGTGGGGGTGGGGCGGCGGCGGGTCAGGTGGGTGATGAGGGTGGCCAGGAGGATGGCTTCGGTGGTGAGGATGACTACCGCCCAGGTGGGGGTGAGCCAGTTGGCGAGGGTGGTGTACCAGTAGCGGATCAGGAAGGTCAGGACGGTGCCGGCCAGCAGGACGGAGGTCAGGCCGTACAGGGTGAAGGCCGCCCGGTCGCGGGGTCGGTAGCCCGCGACCGCTCGCGGGCCCTGGCGCAGCAGGCGGCCGTAGAAGCGGTACGAGTCGGCGCGCAGGTCGGCGAGGTTCAGGGTGTGACTGAGCATGTGGTAGCCGTCGAGGCGCAGGAACGGCACCAGGTTGATCGCGGCGGTGGCGGTGCCGAACAGCAGCATCGTGCCGGCCAGGTCGTACAGCACCCCGGGTGATCCCCAGAGGCGTACCGCGGCGAACGGCACCAGCGCCAGCATGCTGACGAAGACGCCGGCGAACGCGGTGGCCACCCGTCGGCGTGGGGTGAACAGCACCACGTCGTCGACCTTGCAGTACGGGGCGATCATCGGCAGCCGCCACATCACCCCGATCTCGGTGACCCGCCCACCGAAGTGTCGGCAGGTCAGACCGTGCGCGCACTCGTGCAGGAAGACGATCAGCCAGGTGACCGCCACCGCGACCACGATCGCCAGCAGCGGACGGCCACCGACCCCGCCGGCCAACTCCGGCAGGTGCCACACCACGTAGCCGGCGACGGCCAGCGCCACCGCCAGCGCCGGCACCACGAACCACCAGCTGAACACCGGCCCCAGCCAGGGCAGCACCCGGTCGAACAGCCGCTGCGGATCGAACAGCGGCAGCCGACCCGACAACAGGCCGCGTTTCGCCTTCGCCGCGCCCCCGCCCGCTGTGGCGGCGAGCGCGGCGAGGGCGTCCGGGTCCGTCGCGCCGTGCAGCAGTTGCCGCTTGTGCAGCATGCCGAACAACTGCTGCCAGTTCTCCGGCCCGAGCCGACGCTGATAGGCGGTGGCGTACTCCTCGGCCAGGTCGTCGAGGCTGCGGGTGCCGTCCATCCGCGACATCAGGAAGTGCTCGCGTGGCCCCACCCGGTAGTACCAGCCGGTTTCCGGGTCCTTGACGTGGTGCACGAGCTTGCCGTCGCGCCACATCCCCGGGCCGAGCACGATCCCGGTCCGCAGCCGGGGCCGGGCCCAGGTGGCGGCCTGGCCGGCCTCGACGGTGGTCATCGGGATCCGGCCGGCGCCGGCTCGTCGAGCAGTGCGGCCCGCATCAGGTACGACAGGTAGATCTCGTCGAGGATGCTCACGCCGAGCCGGTTGTTGGTCATGTGCAGGTACGAGCTGAGCACGATCGGTACGACCGCGTCGAGATCCTCGACCACCCGTGGCTCGGCATCGCCACGCTGGAAGACGAGTTTGCCCTGCCCGGCCAGGGCGACCACCCGGTCCCGCAGTTCCCGGCAGTGCACCGCCCAGCGACCCTCGACCCCGGTGGCCTGAGCGGACGCGGGGCCCCGTGCCGCCGTCCGGATGGCGGCCAACCGATCGCGCAGCGCGGCGTCCATCCGCCGATAGCTGGTATCGAAGCTGGCGTGGTACTCGTCGCTCGGTTCGGAGTACGAGACCTCCCAGAAACGGCGGTACTCGTCGAGGAACTCGGCGATGCGCCGGTCGTCGTCGAGGAACACCGCGCACAGCATCATGCCCAACTGCGCCGACAGGCCCAGCAGCACCGGCCGTACGTGCACGTTGGTGGTGGCCAGCAGGTCCAGCACCACGTCACTGGAGTGCTCGAAGTGCCACTCGGCCAACTCGATGCCAGCCGGGCCGCCGTAACGGCCGTACTCCCGCTCGTACGGGATGTGGTGGTAACTGTTGTTCGCCCGCATCGGCATCCGACCGGTCGCGCCGTACTCGGCGTCCCAGCGTTGCTGGCCGTACTCGGCCAGGAACATCTGCTTGTACAGGTCGCCGAGCCCTTCGCTGTCGACCTCGTACAGGGCGGGTCGGCGGCGCAGGAAGGCAGCGATCGCCTCGTCCACCCGCGTCCGCACCAGCTGCGGGTCCACGCCCGGTGCGGGCAGCACCCGCAACCGGATGTGCGGGCCCTCCATCCAGTACTTGATGAAGAAGTACCTGCTGATCAGCCCTTCCTCGCGCAACTCGTCGACAAGCGGTCGTACGCCCTCCACCAGCATCGGGTTGGCGTTGCTGGCGTAGAACACGTGGACGCTGAGCCAGCCGTGGTCCACCGGCGACGGATAGTCAGTCACGGTCCACTCCCCCTCGGACACCGTTGAGTTCAACTGTCAGTTCGGTCACGTACGAGCCGGACGGCGTGCGTACCATCTGCTCGTCACGGTCCGGCAGCATCTCCACGAGCACCAGCCGGCTGCCCGCCGACCGGCTCATCGCGTCCAGCAGTTGCAGGCACAGGTAACTGTCGAAGTCGACGTAGAGCGGCTTGTGCTCCGGCCGACCACCCGCCGCCGCGCCACCACCGGCCGCGGCACCACCGGCGGCTGCCTCACCGTCGGCGGCCGGGGCGGGGGCCAGGCGGGTGCCCTCCGGGGTGGCGAACACCCGACGCGGCAGGTTGTTCTCGCGCCGCCACCGCTGCCAGGACAGGAACCAGTCGGCGTCGTCGACCTGCGGGGTACGCGCGGGCGGCAGGTGGTCGGGGTGCAGCTTCCACATCCGCCGTTGCAGCACCAGGTCGCCGTGCACGATGCGGGGGTAGCCGATCATGCCCCGGTCGGGCAACGGCACGTCGGTGCCGGCCCACAGGTCCGGCTGGGCCATCCCGAGGTGCGCGAAGTTGAGCAGCACCTGCTGCACCTCGGGCAGCGCCATCGGCAGCAGGAAGCCCAGGTAGACCGGAATGACCTCGGCGTCGAGCCGACGGGAACGCAGCAGCAGCCGATCGGTGAGCGGATCATGTTCGACGCTGAGGTCGTCCATGTGGATCTGCTCGGCCTCCGGCCGGAAGCTGATCTCCCCGGGGCAGACCAGTTCGTACGGGGTGACCGCCGGGTGCAGGTTGAGGTTCGTGGCGTCGTACCCGCCGCGCAGTTCGGCGAGCACCGCACCGGCCGGCTGCAACCGGGCCAGCTCGGTGCGCAGCGCCCCGGCCAGGTCCTCGGCGGCGAACAGGTGGGCGAAGCGGGAGAAGAGCAGCGTCATGCCGGAGTAGACCCGGTTGACCACCACCCGCTGCCGGTCGCCCTGGTCGGCGAATTGGAGGAAGAAGGACCGCGGGTCGAGGGTACCGAGGGTGGCCGGCACCATCGCGGCCACCTCGGTCATGAACGCCTCGTCGAGCACCATCTCCTCGGCGTCGGCCGGCAGGTCGGCGTACGCCTCGTTGACCCGCCGGGCCACCTCGATGCGCGCGTCGTCCAGGGCGGTGATCTCGTCCTGCCGGAACCAGTTCTCCTGCCGGACGTAGGTGTTGTCCGCGTCGAACGCCCGGCGGCGCATCGCCCGCCCGGTGTAGTGCTCGAAGAAGTCCTGCTGGAACTCGTGGGCGAAGCTGAGCAGGTCGTCGCAGCGCCCCCCGACGCCGTAGCGGGCCTTGAAGAAACCCTTGGTGACCACTCGACGGGGCAGATTGACGTCGAAGACCGGCATGATCTGCGCGAGCGCCCGCAACCCGGGCAGCACCGTACGCTCCCACTGGTCCCGGTCGGCGGTGACCGGCGCGTCGGTGCGCAGCGTGGCGTCCTCGTACACCAGGGTCCGGGGAGCGGGCACGTCGGCGCGGCCGAGGTCGGTGTGCGCGGCGACCAGCTCGTGACGGATCTGGGCCAGCGCGGCACGCCGACCGTCGATGTCGGCGCCCGGATACCCGGTGGCCAGCCGGTTGACCGCGGCGACCCGCTCGGCGAGCCGGTCGGCCCACGGGCGGTCGATGGCGCGCAGCGCCAGCCGGTAGCCCTCCGCCGGGTCGTCGGCGTGGATGTCCAGTTGCAGGTTCGGCACCACCAGCAGACCGACCCGCAGCAGGTGGTGCAGGTACTGCTCGACCTCGTCCGCGGGACGGCCGGCGGCGGTCAGCTCGGCGGCCAGGTCGGCCAGCCGCCGCACCCGACCGCCGTCGAGCGCGGCCAGGATGTCGTGCAGGACCTGCCCGGTGGGCAGCACGAACAGCGACTCGTGGATCGACTCCAGGGTGATCGCCGCGTCGCCGTCCTCCGAGCTGGTCCGGCGTCGCCGCAGATAACGCAGCCGGCCCCGCTCGATGCGCCAGCCGGTGGTGACGGTGACCGGCAGGTCGGCGCGCAGCGTCTCGTCGGCCAGCACTATCGCCGACAGTCGGCCCAGGACGGCGAGGTTGAGTCGCGCCACCGCCGCCTTGGCCGCGTCGGCGGCGGGGCGTACGTCGAGCAGCCGGCCGCCGCCGTGGCGGAAGGTGCCGACGTTGACCGTGGTCAGCCGGCTGAACGGGCTGGTCTTGCAGGCGGTCCGCAGCGCGTACTCCAGCAGCGACCGCTCCACCCGGCGGGTCCGTTTGCCGGGCCGGGCCGCTGCGGCGAGGTATCCGGGCAGGTACTGGTCGAGTGACGGGGAGGCGAGCAGGATCCCGCCGCGCAGGTCGGGGTCGTCGGCGAGGTCCCGCAGCACGGCGCGCCGCTCGGTCAACTCCTCGGCCAGCACCGACGCGCCGTCGGTGAGACGGCCCTGGTACGCGGCGAACGTCTCCAGCCAGTCGGTCAGCGCCCGGTGGTCGGCAGCGTCGAGCACGTCGGCCCAGGCAGCCGGGTCGTCCGGACGAGGCCGGCGCAGGTTGTACACGTCACGGCGCAACCGGATCAGCCGCTGCCGCAGGCCGTCGTCGTGCAGGTGGCGGGCCACCGCCGCCTGCAGCGCGTCGGCCAGCTCCTGGCCGGTCTGCCGCAGCCGGGTCTCCAGGTCCACGACCTGTCGGGCCCAGGCGGCGCTGCGGTCGAAGGCGAGCCGGTCGGCTACCTCCAGCGGCATCCCGCCGGTGCGCAGCATGAACACCTCGGGCATCCGCCAGCACATCTCGGCGGCGGCCGGTGGGGCGGGCAGGGCCACCGTCACTGTTGTCTCCTTCGTCGGCAGGTCGGTGCGGGTCGGGGGCGTCACAGCCGGTACTCCACGGTGGCCACGGCGTCCGAGTTGCGACCGAGCAGCAGGAACAGCACGGTCCGTTCGTCGGTGTCGGACAGACCCAGCGCCTCGTCCATGGCGACGTTGTCGAAGCCGAGCACCGCGCCGCAGCCGACCCGCTGGGCGGTCGTGGCGCAGTAGACCCGCTGGGCCACCGCGCCGATCTCGGCGTTGAGGATCCGATAACCCCGGGGACCGTACGCGTCGAGCACGGCGTCGAGCCGTCCGGAGATGGCCAGCACCGCGCCGACCTGCCCCATCGTGTAGTTGGTGAGGAAGTAGTGCTGTTGCAGGAACGCCGACATCCCGACCGCGGGTTCCGGCGCGGCGGGCAGCAGCGCGTGTCGCCGGGGGCAGTAGGCGTAGCCGCCGGCAGGCAGGCCGTCGAGGTGGTTGGCGAAGACCCAGAGCCGGGTCAGGGCCGGCGCGTCGGCGGGCAGGCCGGCGTCGGCCGGGTGGGGTCGCCCGGCGGCGGCGAAGGCGAGCGTGGTGCCGAGCTCGGCGACGGTCAGCTCGGGTGGCCGCCGGAACCGGCCGAAGCTGCTGGACCGGGTGGCCAGCACCGTCGACAGCGGACGGTCGAGCAGGTCGAGTCGGGGTTCGGGCAACGCGACCGGTTCGCCGGACAGGGGCCGGGGTGCGGCGTCGACGACGGCGGCCGGGTCGACGGTGGCCGGAGGGTGGGCCGCCGCGCGGTGCACCTCGGTCACGGCCGGGAACTGTCGCACCCGCTTCGAGCGCTCGTGGGCGGCGTAGTGGATCTGCACGGGTGGCGTGACCCCGCCGTCCCCGACCCGGGTGGGTACGGCGGGGTCACGGGTTCCGGCCGCCTCGGCGCTCCACTGCAGCGGCACGACCGCGAACACGCTCTGCTGGTCGCTGTCGAAGCCGAGCAGCCGGTCCATCGGCGCCGGGTCGAAGCAGAGCAGCCGGCGCAGCGGTACGCCCAGCGCGGAGGCCAGCAGTTCCCAGGAGCCGAGCAGGGCGCCGAGGTCCTGGGTGACCACGTGGTAGCAGAAGCTGTTGTACTTGAAGGAGTTCTTCCAGAACCGCAGGCTCGCCACCAGGAAGCTGTCGGCGTCCTCGGGACCGGCCAGCCCGGCCTGGATGCTGCCGCCGGCGTCGCCGACGAGCAGCCGCTGGAGCATGTGCCGGCCGGTGTCGTAGTGATAGACGCCGGGCAGCACCGGCGCGGACGCCCCGGCCACCAGGTACACCTCCACCGGGTACATGCCGCCGCCGGAAGCGGTGCCCCGCCCCCACACGGCATGTTCGAAGTGCGCCCGTTTGGCGACGTCCTGGTTCCAGTTGACCGTCATCCGACGGTCGAGCACCCCGTACGACAGCCGGAGCAGGGTCGCCAGCCGCGCCATCGACCAGCCAGCCGAGGCCGACGGCGCCTGGGTGAACACGTCCCGCAGGGTGGCCAGGTCGGGCAGGTGCGTCGGCAGCGGCACCTGGGGCGCGCCCGGGTACGCGGTGTGGCGGGAGGGCTGGTCGACCCAGTCCACCTCGAAGTTGAGGGGTTCCATCGGAACCCGGGCCCGGCGGAAGACCGCCTCGGTGTAGTCCCGCACGATGTCGCGGGCCGGAAGCTGCATGCCGGTGCTCCTACGGGAAGGGGTGCGGGTTCAGGTTGCGACCGGTGGCACCGAGCTGGTCCGGTCCGTGCGTGCCCCGGGCCAGGTGCCGTTCCAGCCGATCGCTGTAGAGCACTCGCTGCCGCTGCCAGCCGAAGTCGATCGGCACCAGGGCGGGAGCGACCACCGCCACCGTGTGCACCCCGGCGATCTCCTGCTCCGGGCAGGTCTGGTCGACCGCGACAACGTCGCCGCCCAGCCCGGCGATCAGGCCACCCAGGTGCTGCGTGTCGGCCCACAGGTCGTCGTGGGTGGGCCGGGTGGCCAGCCAGTCGCTGTACAGGTCGGTCATCGACCGCAGCGGCGGGTTGTCGAAGAGGAACCGGGCGTGGCCGGTCATCTCCGGCAGGCCGTACAGCAGCGCGTGGTGACTGAGTTCGGTGACCTTCGTGTAGTCGCGGGTCATCTCCCGCAGCTCCGGTTCGCTCGCGGCCACCCGCTCGTCGAACCCGGGCACGTACGATGCGGTTTCGCAGACCGCCGCGCGGACCGCGTCGTCGGGGTCGAGGCTGGCCCCGGCGGCGAAGCAGAGCTGCCCGAGTCCGTCGCCACGTTTGACGGCGACCGCAGTGACCACCGGAACGGGCAGGTCGGCGCGAGTGTCGAACAGACGCATGTCGTATCCGAGCAGGTTCACCCGGTCGATCATGAAGTGCACCCGCTCGTCGCGGCAGGTGGCCGGGTCGATCTCGGCCATCCGGGCGGAGCCGTACCAGGCGAGCAGGAAGGCGTCCCGCTCGACGAGTTCGAGCATGCCGTGCAGCAGCGCCTCCTCCAGGCAGCTGCCGCTGGCGCAGCCGTTGGAACACTCCTGGACGAACTTGCGCTGGTCGGTACGGCGGTCCAGGTAGTAGACCAGCTGCTCGGGGACGAGTCGGGGCGCGCGGTCCCGCAACGAGTAGCCCCAGACCCAGTGCATCGGCTCGGTCGGCGAGTAGGGCGAGTAGTAGAGCCCGTGACCGTGGTAGAACGCCGGGTGGTAGCCCAGGCCGGCCGGGTCGAGGGCGTGCGTGGCAAGGTTGGCGTAGCTGTCGAAGACGGTCGTCGCCTTGGCGCGGGGGAACTGGCCGGCGTAGCGTTCCAGCCCTTCCAGCAGGGCGTACGTCTCGCTGCTGCCGTAGCTGTTGGCGTGCCCGCTCCACCACATCTCGTGCAGGTCGTAGCGGCTACGCACCCGGAAGTAGCCGGTCACCGGCGCGGTCGCGGTGGCGTTGTACGCGCGCAACGCGTTGCCGCCCAGCGCGCCGACGAGCGGATTGGCCAGCGCCGCCACCGGCAGGTCCAGCTCACCGGCCGACCGGAGTCGATACGACTCCGGGTCCGGTTTGGGGCGACTGGTCAGCGGCATGACCGCCGCTTCGGCGGTGTCCGGTCGGGGCCGGGCGCAGGCCGGGCATTCGGAGTCGACCATCACCGTCACGCTCGTCGTTTCCAGGGTGTCCATCCGCAGCTGCCACAATCGACCCACGCCCGGCCGGTCGGCCGACGCGGCGGCGGCGGTGAGCAGCAGCTGCCACAACGCGTCGACGGCGAACGGAGTCAGGTGCGGCAGCGCGGCCACGGTGCCGACCCGGGCGTCGTGCTCCAGGGCATGCCGTTCCTCGCGTACCCGGATGGCCTGCCAGCGGCGCTGCACGCACAGCGGGCAGGGCCCGGCGCGCTCTCCCTGCGTCGGCGGTGACCAGCGTTGACCGACGAGCGCGGTGACGCCGTGCAACCAGATCGGCAGGACGTCGCCCTCGGTCACCGTCTCCGCTGTGTCACGGTTGGCGTCGGTGAGTCCCAGCGCGGCGATGCGGACAGTCACTCCGTCCAGCGAGGTCGGACCCGGCGGGGGTGGCCGATCCTGGCGGCGCTCGTGGAGCACCTCACCGAGCTGCTTGAGGCTGCTGTCCCATCCGGTGGAGGTGGTCCGGACATCGACGATCATACGTTCACCTGTCTGCGGTCGTACGGCGGGGGCGGAGGACCGGTGCCCCGCCGACGTGGATCGCCGGCGGGGACGGTGGCGGCTGCGGTTTATCCGCCGCCGCATCCGGTGCTGGTGCTGGTGCTGCAGCAGCTGGACGTGCTGCAACTGCAACAGCTCGAGCAGGAGCAGCTGGAGCTGGACCAGTCCATGACCATGGCGTCGATCGCGTCAACGTCCTCGATCTCGAACGTCTCGGTCTCGAGCGCGCGCAGTTCCTCAGTGAGCTCCGGCATCTGGGTACACCTCCCCTCTGGTGCTTGCGGGTCACACCGACCGCCGGGCGTACGCGGAACGCACGGCGACAGGTGACCTAACTTGTGCTGCTGCAACTCGACGAGGTGCAGCTGCAACAACTGGACGTGCTGCAACTGGAGCAACTCGACGTGCTGGTGCTGCTGCTGCAGATGTCCATCAGGTCGGCGGACAGATCCGCGATGTCCTCGACCTCGAATGTCTCGGTCTGCAGGTCGCGCAGTTCGCTGCGGACCGAGTCGGCAAGCGAAGCGGATGTCGGGGGTTGTGTCGGCACGGACGTCTCCTTGAGCCGCGATCGGCGCCAGTGGTCCTGGTCGGGGACGCACCACCACGGTGGATCCAGCGGAGGCACGCAGGGTACTCGCCGGCTCACGCCGGCGGCGGTGGAGCGTTGTGTTGCGATCCCCTTGAGGACGGGAAGGTCATCGGCGTCGGGGGTAAACCCGTTCACCCGGTCAGCCGCAGCTGGAGGTGCTGGTGCTGGTGCTGCAACAGCTGGACGTGCTGCAACTGCAGCAGCTGGAGCAGGAGCAGCTGGAGCTGGTCGCTGCGAGCATCTCCTCGCCGTCGGCGACCTCCTCGATCTCGAAGGTCTCGGTCTCCAGTTCGCGCAGTTCGTCGTGCAGGGTGATCGGCATGTTTCCACCTCCTCTCACGGTGTGTGCCTCGCCGGGACCACGTGTCGTGGTGGTTTCAGGCGGCCGTACGGCCGTGGTGGCGCAGCAGGACCACACCGCTGCGGAACGCTCCGCTGGCGTGGATGTCGCGGGTGGTGGTCTCCACCAGCAGTGCGCTCATCGATCGCTGGGCCAGTGCCGCCAGCACGGCGGCGCGGTCGGTGGCGGCCGGGATGGTGGTGGGGTCGAGCGCGGCAACGTCGGCGACGAGTGTGGCCGGCTCGAAGTCCCGTAGTACCGGGTCGCCGAGGTCGGCGTCGGTCCCTTCGAAGTGCCGTACCTGAATGTGGCCGACCGCGTCTCGTACGGCGGCGAGCCGGGTGGCGACCGGGTCGAAGCCACCGGCCAGTGCCCAGTACCTGTGGTCGGTGCCGGGCAGTTCGGTGACGGCGAGCACGGCGTGGGCGGGCGCGGCGTCCGGCAGTGCCACGACCGTCAGCCGGCAACCGAACCGGTGCGCCGCCTTGACCACGAAGGCGGTGTCGTCGTAGCCGGTCAGTTCCTCGTGGCTGATCGGGCGTGGGACGGACCAGCCCCGCATCGCGCTGATCAGCGCGTGGTAGGCGAGGGCGTCGGCCAGTCCCCGGTCGATCACCTCCTCGAGGCTGGCCGCGACGGCCGCACCAGCCGTCGTCGGCTCGGCCCAACCCTCGCCGTGGTGCCCGCCGAGCGGCAGTGCCAGCGCGGCGGGCACCCAGACCTCGTCGGATCCGCCGAGCACCCGGGCGGGTAGCCACCGTCGCCGCGCGTCGTCCGGCGCCGCGCCGGCCGCGGTGTCCAGCTCCGTCCATGGCACCGGGTCGGCGCCGCGCTCCCGCAGCTCAGCGGCGCAGGTGATGAGCGCTCCGGACGGATCGGCGTACCGGCTGGTGTGGTCACGGATCGCGGTACGGTAGGCGGTCAGCCGAGCGCCCATCACAGTGTGGACGTCGAAGGCGGTCACCTCGCGCGGGGCGTCCGGGCCGGGTAGGCGCAGCCGGGCCGTCTTCAGCGGTGCCTGTTCCAGCGGATCGTCGACGAACCGGGTGAAGACGCCGGCGTTCGGTGCCACCAGCACCTCGGCCCGCTGGTACGTCGTCTCGTCGTCGATGTCGGCGGGCGCCTCGGGGGTAGGCACCTCGACGTGCCGGCAGACCGGGCACGCCGGGTGGGGCAGCACCCGTTCCCGGGCGGACTCCAGCGTGGTCGAGTCGAGCAGCAGCACCCCGGTGGCGGTGTCCGCCGCGAGCGCACCGGTGAGTACCCGGAACAGTTCGAACGCGGCGGCGTTGCCCACCATCTGTCCGGTCACCTCGGGCAGCGCCGCCGGTGCGCCGACCGCGACGGCGAGTTGACGCCAGAACCGTGCCGACGTCGCCGGGTCGGCTGCGGCGGTGAGCCGAAGCTGGGCGCAGAGCCAACAGGGAGTCTGTCCGGACGCCACGATCGGCCCGATGGCCGTGCGTTGGGCGTCCCAGTGCACCGGTACCAGCAGCGGGCCGTCGCGGTGGCAGGTGCGGGCGAGGTCGGCCAGACGGGACAACCCGTCCGGACCGGTGCAGTAGATCACCGCGTCCGCGGCGGCGACCGTCAGCGCCCCGGAATGCACGGCCGCCTCGGCCGTGATCCCGTCGGCACGCAGCTCGGCCAGGTCGTCGCGGAGCGCCTCGACGTACCCGTGGGGATCGTCCTCGGGGTACAGGTCCAGGGTTACGCAGCCGTTGCGCAGCAGACCGCGGGCGGCCGCGAGCAGCGGTGCGCCACTACCACCCAGCGTCACCTGGGCCTGGTGGAAGCGCAGGAATCGGCCGGTGGGGTCGTCGGCGAAGTGGTCGACGAACTCGACCTGCGCGGCGAACCGCCGGGCCAGCGGCGCGGGCAGGTCCGTGCGGTCCCCCGCGTCCTTGGCGAAGCCCCGGGCGACCAACGCTCGGACCAGGGTGAGCACGGTCTGCCGCTGCCCCGGGTCGAGGGTGTCGGTGAGCTGCGCGAGAGTGTGTTCGCCGGTGAGGTACGGACTCAGCGACGTCAACCAGCGGAAGGCCGTCTTACCCTTGATCAGGAAGGCGGTGTCCGGTCCGCGCAGGTACGCGCCGGCCGGGGCGTCGAGGAAGACCACGTCGTGCCGCAGCTTCGGCCGCATTGCCAGCGTCTTCCCGGCGTCCGGCGACTCGCTCATCCACCGCTCCCATGCATCGACTTCGACCATCCAAAAGTGACTATATGCTGCCCATGATCTACTCGCCCGTCAACAAACTCTTTCGAAAAACGTAATGCACAAGGCAAATACCCGGCCGTGAGCTGCGGCTGAGAAAAAACGTGCGTTCAGCGCGCCGAAGGATCTTCCGTGCGTCGATGGACTCCGCTACCCTGTGGTGCGTCCGCGACTGCGGAGCGCAGGTCACGGGTGTCGAACTCCATCCAACCTGGATGCCGGACCGCGCGCCTTTCCGATGCCCGCCCCCCGCCGGATGCCCCCACTCAACTAAGCGAAGGAAAGATAATTGGCGATGTGCAAGCAACCCTGCGTGGCGGCACAGGAAATCGTCCCACCAGATTTGACCCTTCGAGGAAATCGACGCAACCGGTCCTCATTGCCCGATTTTCCGGTTACGGCGTCCCGTTGATGGGTGCTCGTTTCGCCGCCGAACTGCATGAGGTCAGCAAGCGCTATCCCGGTGGGGTCACTGCGGTCGACGGGCTCAGCCTGCGGGTTCACGAGGGTGAGGTGCTCGGCTTTCTCGGGCCCAACGGCGCCGGCAAGACGACCACGATGCGGATGCTGGTCGGGCTCGTGCGCCCGAGCGCCGGACGCATCCGCGTGCTGGGGCAACCCCCCGGACGGCAACTGGCACGCATCGGGGCCCTGATCGAGTCACCCACCTTCTACCCGCACCTGACCGGGCGGGACAACCTGCGCCTGGCCGCCCGGTACGCGGGCGTGCCCGACGCCGCCGTCGACCGGGTGCTCGACCAGGTCGGCCTGAGCGCCCGGGCCGGCTCACCGTTTCGCACCTACTCACTGGGCATGAAGCAACGGCTCGGAGTGGCCGCCGCGCTGCTCAAGGACCCGAGCCTGCTGATCCTCGACGAGCCGACCAACGGCCTCGACCCGGCCGGCGTGGCGGAGATGCGGGAGCTGCTGCGCTCGCTCGGCCAGCACGGGCAGACGGTGCTGCTCTCCAGCCACGTGCTCGCCGAGGTCGAGCAGGTCTGCGACCGGATCGCGGTCATCGACCGGGGTCGGCTGGTCGCCGAGGGTACGCCGGACGAGCTGCGGGGCGCGCTGGGCACCGGTGTCCTGCTGATCGACGCCGACCCGATCGACACGGCGATCACCTGCCTGCGCGCCGACGACCGGGTCCGGGCGGTGGACCAGGTCGACGGGATGTTGCGGGTCAGCACCGATCCCGCCCTGGCCGCCGCGCTCAACCGCCGACTCGTCACCGCCGGTGTCGACGTCCGCGAGCTGCGGGCGCTGCGTCACTCGCTGGAGGAGGCGTTCCTGGAACTGACCGCGCCGGCCGCAGCCACGCCCGAGCAGGCCGAACAGGCAGCAGTGACGACGGGAGCCAGCCGATGATCGCCTCGGTACGCGCCGCCTGGTTCGCCGACCGTCGCCGTCCCGCAGTGTGGACAGTCAGCGGTACCTGGACCCTGCTCGCCCTCGCGTTCGGCATCGGCATCCCGTACCTGGTGCACCTGTCGTTGGCCGGCGACCCGGAGCAGGCCGAAGCGGCCGAGACCCTGCTGGCCACCGTCCTGCCCGGCCAGCTGGTCACCACCGGCATCGGGCTGTTCCCGCTCTTCGGCGGGGCCATCGTGGTCATCCTCGGCGCTCTGGTCGTCGGCAACGAGTACCGCTGGGGCACGTTCAACCTGATCTTCACGCAGCGTCCCCGGCGGGAGCAGGTTCTGGCCGGTCATGCTGTCGTCCTGTGTGGCCTGACCCTGCTGGTCGCCGTGGTCACCTTCGCCGCGTTGGCGCTTGTCACCGCAGTGCTGGCGATGGTGGAGGGGCGCAGCGCGGACTGGCCGCCGATCACGGACCTGGCCGGGGCAGTGGCCGCCGCCTGGCTGATCTGCACCGCGCACGCCAGCGTCGGCTGGTTCCTCGCGATCGTCTTCCGCAGCACCGCCACCGCGATCGCGATCGGTCTGGTCTGGACCCTGGTCCTGGAGAACGCGATAAGTGGACTGGCCCTGGTGCTGAGCCCGCTGGAGGTGCTGCAGAAGCTGCTGCTGGCACCGAGTTCCGGCGCGCTCGCCGGCGCGCTGGGTGCCCGGTCACAGTTCGACGGCGGTACC
Source organism: Micromonospora gifhornensis (assembly GCF_016863515.1). Lineage (GTDB taxonomy): Bacteria > Actinomycetota > Actinomycetes > Mycobacteriales > Micromonosporaceae > Micromonospora > Micromonospora gifhornensis. The sequence goes on along the minus strand of NZ_BOPA01000034.1, from coordinate 82,418 downwards.
CCCGGCGTGCTGGAATCGTCAAGTGCGGTGCTGCCGGCCGCGGTCCTGCTCGGATACACCGTGCTGATGTTCGGGCTCGGCAGTTGGCTGGCGGCGCGTCGCGACGTCAGCTGACCCGCCGGAAACGGAGGAACAGATGGAGTTCCTGCTCGCGTTCGCGTTGACCGGCCTGCTCGCCACCGGGGGCTGGATCGCCTACGCCGGGGTGCGCGGCTGGTCCCGGTTCCGGGACCGTCGACACGAGGTACGGCTGGCCCGCGCCCAAGCCGCCGCGGAGATCCGCCAGGCCGAACTGCGTCAGGCCGAACTGGCCAACGAGACCTACCAGGACTTCGTCCGCCGCCATCCGCAGCGGTGACAACGGTGGCGACCCCGCCCGGGGTCGCCACCGTTGTTCTCACGCGCGTCCGGACAGGTCCGGTCGCTCCTCGGCCACCGCCACCACCTCGGCGTCGACCACCACCTCGGTCACCGCCACCACCTCGGTCACGGCCACCACCTCGGCGTCGACCACCACCTCGGTCACCGCCACCGCCTCGGCGTCGGCCGGCACCTCGGTCGCGGCCGGCGCCGCTGGCGACTCGTCGGGCACCGGCAGGCCGAGCCGCCGTACCGCCTCGTCGACAAGCGCCTCGCTTGTCGACCGCAGGTCGATGACGATGCCCGGCTCGTCCGGCCAGAGTGGTTCGAGTGTCGCGGTCTGCGAGTTGAGCAGGCTGGGCGGCATGTACTCGTGGGTACGCACCGACATCCGTTCCCGGATCACCTCGGTCGGGCCATGAAGGTGCACGAAGAACACCCCCGGCGGCCCCTGCCGCAGCAGGTCCCGGTAGGAGCGCTTGAGCGCCGAGCAGGTCAGCACGGTGGAGACGCCCTCCCGGTGCCGGGCGGTCATCCAATCGGCCAGGGCCTGCAACCACGGCCAGCGGTCGTCGTCGTCCAGCGGTATCCCGGCCCGCATCCGCGCCACATTGGCCTCGGAGTGGAACTCGTCGGCCTCGGCGAAGGCCAAACCGGTCCGCGCGGCGATCCCCCGGGCCACAGTGGTCTTGCCCGCGCCGGAGACCCCCATCACCACGATGTGCCGGGTCGACGGCTCACCAGTCATGGACCGTGCCGTCCTTGAGCCGGTTGAACGGCAGGTACGCGGGCTGGTAAGGGAACCGGGCGGCGGCCTCCTCGTCCAACTCGACCCCGATACCGGGCTGCTCCCCCGGGTGCAGGTAACCGTCGGTGAAGGTGAACGACTGACGGAACACCTCGTTGGTCAGCGGACCGTGGCGCATGTACTCCTGGATGCCGAAGTTGTGGATGGCCAGGTCCAGGTGCAGCGCGGCGGCCATGCCCACCGGGGAGATGTCGGTCGGGCCGTGGATGCCGGACTTGATCTGGTACTGGGCGGCGAAGTCGAGCAGCTTGCGCATGGCGGTGATGCCGCCGGTGTGGGTGACCGCGGACCGCACGTAGTCGATCAGCTGTTCGCGGATCAGGGTCTGGTAGTCCCACACCGTGTTGAACACCTCGCCGATGGCCAGCGGCGTGGTGGTGTGCTGGCGGACCAGCCGCAGCGCCTCCTGGTTCTCCGCCGGGGTGCAGTCCTCCAGCCAGAACAGGTCGTACGGCTCCAGGGCCTTGCCGAGCTTGGCGGCCTGGATCGGGGTCATCCGGTGGTGGCCGTCGTGCAGCAGCGGCAGCTCCGGGCCGAACTCGGCCCGCACCGCCTCGAAGACCCCGGGCAGGTGCCGCAGGTAGGCGCGGGTGTCCCAGTCCTCCTCGGCGGGCAGCGGGGTGCGCTGGGCCGGCTCGTAGTCGTAGCGCTTGCCGCCGGTGCTGGGCTGGGCGGCCACCCCGTACACGGCGTTGATGCCGGGCACCGAAGTCTGCACCCGGATCGAGCGGTAGCCCTGCTCCAGGTGCGCACGGATGGAGTCGAACAGCTCCGGCACGTCTCGGCCGGAGGCGTGGCCGTACGCCATGATGCCGTTGCGCGACGCACCGCCCAGCAGCTGGTAGAGCGGCATGCCGGCGGCCTTGGCCTTGATGTCCCAGAGCGCGACGTCCACCGCGGCGATGGCGGCCATGGTGACCGGGCCACGCCGCCAGTACGCCGAGCGGTAGAGGAACTGCCAGGCGTCCTCGATGCGGTGCGCGTCACGCCCGATGAGCAGCGGCACCACGTGGTCGCGCAGGTACGAGGCGACGGAGAGTTCCCGGCCGTTGAGCGTGCCGTCACCCAGGCCGGTGATGCCGTCCGCTGTGGTGATCTTCAGTGTGACGAAGTTGCGGTCAGGGCTGGAAACGATGACGTCGGCAGCGACGATCTTCACGAGGGGTGCCTTTCTCGCAGTGTCAGCGGAGGGTGGTGCCGGCGGCGTTGCCGGTCAGCAGGGAAAGCTCGTCACGGCGGGGCAGACCCTCCCAGTCACCGTGTGCGGTGACCGCGAAGGCGCCGAGCGCCACCGCGCGCCGCAGCCGGTCGCGCAGGTCCAGTCCGTCGAGGTGGCCGGAGAGGTAGCCGGCGGTGAACGCGTCGCCGGCGCCGACGGTGTCCACCGCGGTGACCGGCACCGCGGCGAGGTGCTGCGCGCCGTCGCGGGTGTACCCGCGGGCCCCGTCGGCGCCGAGCTTGACCAGCACGGTCTGCACGCCCCGGCCCAGCAGTTCGGCGACGACGCCGGCCTCGTCGGTGCCGGGTTCGGCGACCAGGTCCAGTTCGTCGACGGAGGCGATGACGATCGACGCGTACCCGGCCAGTGGGGTCAGCACGGCGCGGGCGGCGTCCCGGGACCAGAGCCGGGCCCGGTAGTTGACGTCCAGCGACACGGTGATGCCGGCGGCGGCCGCCTGCCGGGCCGCGAACACCGTCGCCTCCCGGGCGCTGTCGGACACCGCCGGGGTGATGCCGCTCAGGTGCAGCACCCGGGCACCGGCGGCGAGCGGTCCGGCGACGTCGTCGCAGGTCAGCGCCGAGCCGGCCGAGCCGGTGCGCTGGTACTGCACCCGGCTCAGGTCGGCGGTGCGCCGTTCCAGGAACATCAGGCCGGCGGGCCGGTCGGGGTCGCGGCGTACGCCGTCGGTGCCCACCCCCTCGGCCCGCAGTTGGCGCAGCACGAACTCGCCGAGTTCGTCGTCGCTGACCCGACCCACCCAGGCGGCCCGGTGGCCGAGTCGGGCCAGCCCGATCGCCACGTTCGTCTCCGCGCCGGCCAGGTGCATGGTCAGCGGACCGCCGAGCGCCAGCGGGCCGGACGAGCGCAGCGACACCAGCGCCTCGCCGAGGGTGAGCACCTCCACGTCGGATGCGGTCACCGTGGCCCCGCTTCGCGGACCGCCGCCCGGTACGCGCGAGCCCGCCCCCGCAGCGCGTCGAGGTCGCCGCCGGAGGCGGCGTCGCCCACCAGCGGGCCGCCGACGCCGACCGCGATCGCGCCGACCGCCAGGTAGCCCGGCAGCTCGGCCAGACCCACCCCGCCGACGGCGACGAACGGGATGTCCGGGAACGGGTCGCGCACCGCCTTCAGGTACGCCGTGCCGCCCACCGACGCCGGGAAGAGCTTGACCACGCTGGCACCCCACCGGACGGCGGTGTACGCCTCGGTCGGGGTGAGCGCGCCGGCGGCGACCGGCAGTCCCCGGCGGACCGCCTCGGGGATCGAGTCGACCACGGCCGGCGTCACCACGAACTGGGCGCCGGCCGCCGCCACGTCGGCCACGGCCGCCGGGGTGAGCACCGTGCCGGCACCGACCAGGGTGCCGGCGGGCGCGTCCGCCCGGATCGCCGCGATGGCGTCGAGCGCGCCCGGGGTGGTCAGCGCCACCTCGATGATCGACACTCCCTCGGCCAGCAGGGCGGTGCCGGTGGCGATCGCGGCGGCGGTGTCGGTGCCTCGGATGATCGCCAGCAGCCGCTGCGCGGTGAGTTCGGCGGTGAGCAGGTCGGTCATGGTCACCACTCCGCGTACGAACCGTCGACGTGTCGGAACATCGGGCTACGCCAGGCGTGACCCCGCTTGTCCGCCGCGCGTACCGCCTGCTCGTCGATCTCGATGCCCAGCCCCGGTGCGGTGAGGCGCTGGACGTACCCGTCGACGAAGGTCAGCGGCTGCTGGTCGACACAGTAGTCGAGCACCTCGGCACCGAGGTTGTAGTGGATGCCGATGCTCTGCTCCTGGATCAGGTAGTTCGGCGTGGCGAAACCGACCTGCAGGCAGGCGGCCAGGGCGATCGGCCCGAGCGGGCAGTGCGGGGCCAGCTGCACGTCGAACGTCTCGGCCAGCGCGGCGATCTTGCGTACCTCGGTGATGCCGCCGGCGTGCGACAGGTCCGGCTGGGCCACCGCGATGCCGGCCTGCAGCACCGGCAGGAACTCCTGCCGGTTGTAGAGCCGTTCCCCGGTGGAGACCGGGGTGGTGGTGGAGCGGACGAACTCCCCGATGAGGTGGGAGTTCTCCGGCACCACCGGCTCCTCCAGGAAGAACGGCCGGTACGGCTCCAGCAGCGGCGCGACCCGGCGGGCGTTGGCGAGGGTGAACCGGCCGTGGAAGTCCACGGCCACGTCCCGGTGCTCGCCGAGCACCTCGCGGGCGGCGGCGACCCGCTTGACCACCTCGTCGAGTTCGGCGACGGTGGCCAGCGGGCTCATCCGCCCGGAGGCGTTCATCTTCACGGCGGTCAGTCCCGCCTCCACGCGCGCGGCGATCTGGTCGCGCACCTCGCTGGGCTCGTCACCGCCGACCCAGCCGTAGACCCGGATCCGGTCCCGGACGGGTCCGCCGAGCAGCTGGTGCACGGGGGCGCCGTACCGCTTGCCGGCGATGTCCCACAGCGCCTGGTCCAGGCCGGCGACGGCGCTGGCCAGGATCGGGCCGCCCCGGTAGAAGGAGCCCTTGGTCATCACCTGCCAGTGGTCCTCGATGCGCAGCGCGTCCTGGCCGATCAGCAGTTCGCTGAGCTGCTCGACGGCGGTGCGTACGGTCTCCGAGCGGCCCTCGCAGGTCGCCTCGCCCCAGCCGACGATGCCGTCGGTGGTCTCCACCCGGACGAACAGCCAGCGGGGTGCGACCAGGAACGTCTCGACGCGGGAGATGGTGGTCATGGTGCTCAGCCCTTCGTCGCGCCTGCGGTGAGTCCGGAGACGATGTACTTCTGCACGAACAGCGCAATGATCATGATGGGCAGGGTGACCACTGTGGTCGCCGCCATCAGGCCGCCCCAGTCGATGCTCGCGTAGCCGACGAAGTCGAAGATCGCCACCGGCAGGGTCTTCGTGTCCGCGCCGGAGAGCACCAGGGCGAACATGAAGTTGTTCCACGAGAAGATGAAGGACAGGATGCCGGCGGTCGCGATGCCCGGCACCGACAGCGGCAGGGTGACCCGACGGAACGCCCCGATCGGGGTCAGACCGTCGACCTGCGCCGCCTCCTCCAACTCGTCCGGCAGACCGTCGAAGAAGCCCATCATGATGTAGACGATCAACGGCAGCGAGACGAACATGTGGCTCAGGATCAGCACGCTGAACCCGCCGACCATGCGCAGGTTCGAGAAGACGTAGTACCAGGGCACCAGCAGCGAGACACCGGGGATGACCCGGGCCATCAGCACCACCAGCGCCGACTTGCGCATGTTGAACCGGCTCATCGAGTACGCGGCCGGCACGCCGAGCAGCAGCGACAGCACGGTCGCCGCGAAGGCCACCCAGAGGCTGTTGCCGATGAACTGGAGGTAGTTGGCCTGCTGCAGGACGGTGCCGTAGTTGTCGAGCGTGGGCGAGAAGATCAGGGCCTTGCTGGTGTCGTAGATGTCGACGTTTGTCTTGAAGGAGGCGGCCACCATCCAGACCAGCGGCGCCACCAGCGACAGCACGACGACGACCAGGGCCACCGTGCGGAAGATCCGGAATCCGAGACTCGTCTTCATCGGGCGGCCTCCTTCTTCTTGCGAGAGGTGAGGAGCCACATCACGCCGATGATGATCAGGAAGAACAGGATCAGCACCGTCGAGGAGAGGCCGTACTCGTTGTAGTCGAAGCTCAGGCCGTAGGCGTACACGTTGAGCGTCTCCACCTCGTTGAAGGAACCGCCGCCTCGCCCCTTGGTCGCGTAGAGGATGTCGAAGGTCTTCAGCGCGTCGATGCCGCGCAGCAGCACCGCGACGATCACGGTGGGCATCAGCAGCGGCAGGGTGACGTGCCGGAAGCGCTGCCAGGTGCTCGCGCCGTCGATCATCGCCGCTTCCTGCGGCTCGTCGGAGAGCGAGGTCAGACCGGCCAGCAGGATCAGCACCACCATCGGGGTCCACTGCCAGATGTCGATGAAGATCGTGGTGGGCAGCGCGCTGTTCTGCCCGGCCAGCCACGGCTGCGGGCCGATGCCGACCCAGCTGAGGATCTGGTTGGCCATACCGATGTTGGGGTCGAAGATGAGCCGCCACATCATGCCGACGGCCACCGGGGTGGCGACCAGCGGCAGCAGGATCGCGACCCGGACCCACTTCTCGCCCTTGAACGGACGCCACAGCAGCAGGGCGATCGCCATGCCGAGGACTACCTCGAAGAACAGCGCGGCACCGGTGAACGCGGCGGTCCGGCCCACGGCGGGCCAGAACCGGTCGGTGTCGGTGAGCACGTCCAGGTAGTTGCGCAGGCCGATGAACTCCGACTCGGCCCGAACCGACCCCGAGGAGTCGGTGAAGCTGAGGTAGATGGTCCAGCCCAGCGGGAAGATGATCAGCGCGGCGACGAAGGCCATGGCCGGGGCCGCGAAGAGCCACTTGCGATGGTCGTTGGCCCAACGCGCCCAGCCGGGCGTGTCAGGCATGACTCCGGCGCTGCGTGGCGTCCGGCTGGGTGCGGTTACAGCTGGCATCAGATCTCCGTGATGGGGAGGCCGGACGGGGGTGGCGGGGCTGTGCGCCCCACCACCCCCGTGCCCGGACTTAGCGGGCCTCGTCGTCCAGGAACTTCTGGAAGGCCTGGTTGGCGGCCTCGGCGGAGGCGGCGGCGTCCTTACCGGTGATGGCGTCGACGATCGGCTGACCGACGATCTCGCGGGCCTGCGCGACCCGCTCGACCACGGGCCGGTCGTGACCGACACCGTTGGCCAGGCTCACGGTGATCGCGTCGGCCATGTCCTTCGGGTAGGTGGCGATGCCCTCGGGGTTCTCCCACACGGAGGTGCGGGCGCCCGGCACGCCGGACTTCTGCTGCTCCAGGGTCTGCGCCTTACCGGCCGCCCACTCGATGAACTTCCAGGAGTTGTCCTGGTTCTTCGAGGCCTCGTTGACGGCCAGCGCCCAGGAGGGGACGTTGTACGGCTTCGAGCCGGCCGGGCCGGCCGGGAACGGCGCGAACCCGACGGTGTCGGAGACCTTCGACTTGGCCGGGTCGGTGGCGTTCTTGTAGAGCGAGTTCGCCTCGGTGTAGAAGGCGGCCTGGCCCTGGGTGAAGATCGCCATCGCCTCCGACCAGCTCATGTCGGTGCTGATGTTGGCCGGGCCGTGCTCACGCAGCAGACCGCCGTAGTACGCGTACGCCTGCTTGGCGGCGTCGGAGCTGACCGCGGACTTGCCCGCCTCGTCGACGAAGTCGCCGCCGAAGCTGAACAGGAAGCTGGAGAACTGGGTGACCGCGGCGGCCTTGCCGGTACGCGAGACGAAGCCGGCCACACCCGGGTTGTCCGCCTGGATCTTCGCGGCCTGGGCCTTGAGCTCGTCCAGGGTCTGCGGCGGGGCGCTGAAGCCGGACTTCTCCAGCAGGTCCTTGCGGTAGTAGAGCACCTGCTGCTCGGTGATGATCGGCACGCCGACCACCTTGTCCTCGTAGGTGGTGGTGCTCAGCGGCGCCGCCTGGATGTCGGCGAGGTCGAAGTCGCTGCTGCCCTTGGCCTTGTCGGTGAGGTCGGCGAGGTACTTGTTCTTGGCGAACAGCCGGCCTTCCTGCAGCGGGCGGTACATCATCACGTCGATGTCGCTGGAGCCGGCGTTCAGCTTGACGTTGTACTGGTCCGACAGCTGGTCCTCACCGAGCTGGGTGACCTCGACCTTGATGCCGGTCTCCCGCTCGAACTCCGGCAACGCCTTCCGGATGTTCTCGGTCCAGACATGGTTGACCAGGGTGACCCGCACGGTGTCGGAGGAACCGCTGTCGTCACCGCCACCGCAGGCGGACAACGTCAAGGCGGACACCATCGCCAGAGATATCCCGATTTTTGACCGACGTCCCACGTCCGTCTCTCCTTCTGTGTTGGTCGCGACCCCGGGGGGACGGGCACGACAACGGGTTTTTACATCCGCTTAACGTCCGGATGCTAGGCCGAAAAAGCAGACTTATACAAGGGGTACCTCGTACTGATATGATCCGTGACGTGATTGTGCCCTCACCGGGGGTTGCACCCGCACAGGCCGCCCCTGCCGAGGCCGGGCTGCACGGACGCGTCCTCGACCACCTCGGCACCGCCATCTGCGGCGGTGAGCTGGCGGCCGGCGCCGTGCTCAACATCGATGAACTGGTCGACCGCTACGCGGTGTCCCGCTCGGTGATCCGAGAGGTGCTGCGGGTGCTCGCGTCGATGGGGTTCATCGAGACGCGCCGCCGGGTCGGCGTCATGATCCGCTCAGCCGATCATTGGAACGTCTTCGATCCCCAGGTGATCCGCTGGCGGCTGGCCTCGGCCGGACGCATCGCCCAGATCCGCTCGATCACCGAGCTGCGTACCGCCATCGAGCCGCACGCCGCGTGGCTGGCCGCCCAGCGCGTCGACCACGACGACGCGAGCGAGCTGGTGGGGCTCGCCGCAAAGATGTGGGCCGCCGGCAAGGCCGGCGACGAGGAGCGTTTCCTGCGCCTGGACATCGAGTTCCATCAGCGGGTGCTGCGCGCCTCCGGCAACGAGATGTTCGTCAAGCTGCAGGACCTGGTCGCCGAGGTGCTCATCGGCCGGCATCACTACCACCTGATGCCGCACTACCCGCACGAGCAGGCCCTGCAACTGCACGCCGAGGTCGCCCAGGGGATCCAACGACACGACGGCGACAGCGCCCGCCGCGCCATGGTGCAGATCATGGAGCACGCGTTCGAGGAGATGTCGTCGATCTGGGAGCAGACGCTGCACGACCCGCACCTGGCCTGAACCAGGTCACTGCGGTCGGATCAGCCATTCCCAGGCCCGACGCAGGCCCAGCCGCACCGGGTCGTCGGACTCCTCCACCTGCTCGGCCGGCATGTCCGTACCCGGCTCGTGCAACTGCCCGGCCGGCACCGACAGCACCACACCCCGCTCGTGGAGTTCACCGATCTGCTCGCGGTAGGCGAAGCGGTGGGCATGGTGATCCCGGGACGGTTCGATGATCACGCCGTGGAAGATGTCCTGCGGCTCGTCGGCGACGACATGCTCGACGACCCCGACGAACGCGCCGTCGGGGGCGTAGACCGGGACACCGGTGCCGAGGGCGAGGTAGGAGACCTTTGCACCGAGATCCGTCACTGTCACGCTCCTTCGGTACGCGTCGGCGGCCGCCCGTCAGGTGAGAGGGCTGCCATACCCGCTGCCGCCCTGCGCACACGTCCACCGGGACCGCGCCGGACACCGAGCGGGCATACGATGCCGCGCATGGCGTTACTGCACCGGGCGGAGATCCGCCCCACCAAGCTCGAACTGTTGACCGCCTGGCTGCCCAGCCGTGGCTGGTACCAGGGGGACGCCGCAGCCGAGGTGGTGCGGGTGGCCGCGTACCGGTTCGACGACCCGGCCGGCGAGGTCGGCATCGAGACCCTGCTGGTACGCGCCGGGGCCGGCCCGGTGCACCAGGTGCCGCTCACCTACCGTGGTGCGCCGCTGCCGTCCGCCGACGCCTGGCTGATCGGCACCACGGAGCACTCGGTGCTGGGCACCCGCTGGGTCTACGACGCCTGCGCCGATCCGGTGTACGCCGCCGCGCTGGCCGACGCCGTCCTCGCCGGCACCGGGCAGGCCGAGGAGTACTTCGAGGTCGACGGCCACCGTGAGGTGCGCGCGCCGAACATGGAGATCACCAGCGACTCGGGCGGCATCGATGTGCCGACCGTCGGCGCGGTACGCCGGGTGGTGGACGGCACCCTGACCGTGATCGTCACCGACACGGTGGAGTTGACCCTTCTCCGCCGTCCCGACGCGGCCGCCGGCGGCCCACCGGCCGGCGTGGGCGCTGCCACGCTGACCGGCGCCTGGGACGATGTCACCATGCCCCTGGCGTACGCCTCGGTGCGCTGACGCCCTCGTCCCTGGCGTCTTTCGGCGCGATGGTGCCCCCAGCGACAGGGCAGCCTCGGGCCCATCGATGCATACCGAGTATGCTCCGATCTCATGCGACACCACCCCGACCGCCGCAGCATCGCGCTCACCGCCGTACTCGGCGGGCTGCTGCTCGGCATCCTCGACTTCGTCTGGATCAAGTTCGTCCCCTTCCCCTTCGCCGACCTGGGCAACTCCAGTGCGGTCTGGGCGGTCGCCGCGTTCGCCTTCGGCTTCTGGGTCCGGACCGGCTGGGTACGCGCGGCCATCGGCGCCGCCGTCGCGCTCGTCGTCGCGGTCCCCGGCTACTACGCCGCGGCGGCGGTCATCCAGGGCGACGACTGGTCGGTGCTGTGGGCACCCACCTCGCTGCTCTGGATGAGCTTCGGGGTCCTCGCCGGAGTGGTCTTCGGCATCGGCGGTGTCTGGGCGCACGAGCGAGGATGGCGACAACCGGTCGGCATCGCCCTGCCCGGCGCGGTCCTGTTCGCCGAGGCCCTGATCGACGCCAGCCGGATCAACCACCCGAACTACGGCATCGACCCGCTCTGGAACGTTCTGATCAAGACCACGCTGGGCGTCCTGGTCGTGGTCGTCGTCGCTCGCGGCACCCGGGCGCGACTGCTCGCGCTGGCCACCGTACTCCCCCTGGCTCTGGTCGGCTTCGTGGCCTTCCGACTGGCCGGCTTCGGCGCCTGACCCGAGACCACACCCACCGCATCGACTCGCCCCGCTCAACCGATCACGACCGGACGGTCTCGGTGGCGGGCTGCGACGCCGGCCACCCTGCTGTCCGGTGCGGTCGTCAGTCGGTGAACGAGGTGAGATCCAGTCGGGCCAGGCGATCCGGGTCGACGATCACGTCGATCTGGGCGATCAGTTCGGCCGAGATGGTGAAGGCCATCACCGACAACGGCCGCCCGGCTGCGGTGACCACCACACCGGCGCTGCCGTTGATCACGGCGGGCCGGGCGAACGGGGAGAACCGGCCGAAGGTGACGGCCTGGGCGGCGACGTCCCGGGCCCCGGTGAGCACGGTGGTGTGCCGGGTACGGGCCACGCCACCGTCGGAACGCAGCACCACGTCCGGATGCAGGACTCCCACCAGCGCGTCGAGGTCACCGTGGCGGGCGGCGGCGAGGAAGGCGTCGACCACCTGCCGCTGCCGGGCCAGATCGGCGTCCGGTCGGGGGACCTGGCCGCGTACCCGTCGGCGGGCCCGGCTGGCCAGTTGCCGGGCCGCCGTCGGTGACCGGTCGATCATCGGCGCGATCTCGTCGAACGGTACGGCGAACATGTCGTGCAGCACGAAGGCGAGCCGTTCCGCCGGAGTGAGGGTGTCCAGGACCACCAGCAACGCCAGCCCCACCGAGTCGGCGAGCACGGCGGCGTACTCGGGATCGTCCGGGCCGGCCGGTGCGACCACCGGGTCGGGTACCCGCACGTCCAGTGGCTCCTCGCGACGACGCCGACGGCCGCGCAGCGTGTTCAGGCTGACCCGGGCGACCACCGTGGTCAGCCAGGCGGCGAGGTTGTCCACCCCGCCAACGTCGGTACGGGACAGCCGCAGCCAGGTCTCCTGCACCGCGTCGTCGGCCTCGCCGAGCGAGCCCAGCATCCGGTAGGCCACCGCGTGCAGGTGCGGCCGATGCTCCTCGAACCGCTCGGCCAGCCCGGTGCGCCCGTCCATGTCGTTCCTTTCGGCTGGACCGACTGGTCGTTAACAAGGGGCCCTTCCTCTACCGCAGGCGTTAGGAAGGGGCCCTTCCTAACGCTTCGACCCCACCGCGCGCCCCGACGTGACCGCTGGGTGATCCAGCTCACCCGGCGGTCACGTCGACCGGTGGGGCGGGGTCGAGCCGGTGAAGCAACGAACGGTAATCGACCGCGAGCGCACTGCCCGGTCCTGGCGCAGGGAGAACGTCGTGCATCCACCGATTCTCGTCACCGGCGGCACCGGCACCCTCGGCCGTCTGGTCGTCCCACTGCTGCACGAGGCCGGCCACCGGGTTCGGGTCCTCAGCCGTCACGGCGGGCAGCCCTCCCCCGGCGTCACCCACGTCACCGGAGACCTGGCCACCGGGGAGGGCGTCGACGCGGCGGTCCGCGACGTGCAGATCGTGCTGCACCTGGCCGGCGGCCAGAAGGGCGACGACCGGCTGGCGCGCACCCTGGCGCGGGCCGCGCGGCAGGCCGACGTACGCCATCTGGTGTTCGTCTCGGTGATCGGAGCCGACCGGGTGCCGCTGGCCTGGCTGCGGACGAAACTCGCCGCCGAGCAGGCTGTCTCCGACTCCGGCGTGCCGTGGACGACGCTGCGCGCCGCCCAGTTCCACGAGCTGACCCTCACCCTGGTCCGCAAGATGTCCGCACTGCCGGTGATCCCGGCACCCGGCGGGGTGCGGCTGGAACCGGTGGACGGCCGGGAGGTCGCCGCCCGGCTCGCCGCGCTGGCCCTGGCCGCGCCGGCCGGCCTGGTGCCCGACCTGGCCGGCCCGCAGGTGTACGCGCTGGGCGAGCTGATCCGCAGCTACCTGCGGGCCACCGGCCGACGTCGGCTGCTGATGCCGGTACGGATGCCCCGCAGCGCAGGTCGCGCCTACCGGCAGGGGGCGAACCTGAGCCTGCCCGGCGCGACGAGAGGCACCCGCGCCTGGGGGCAGTTCCTCACCGACCAGGTCGGACACCCGGCGTCGGCCTAGAAAGGGCCGGGCCCGGTCGGGATACGGGGGTCTCCCGGCCGGGCCCGGCCGCGTGCGCCACCGGCTCTACAGGCGGGTCGGCTGCACCGGGAACGACGCGTAACGGGGCAGGTCGGTGTCGTCGAAGTCGAAGGCCAACTCGTTGACCACCTCGACGACGCCGCTCACCCGGGCGGCGAGCCGTCCCGCGATGTCGACCGCGGAGCGCCGGTCCAGCCGACCGGTCATGGTCACCACGCCGTCGCGTACCTCGACCCGGACGGCGCCCTCGCGTACCGCCAGCACCCGCCGCAGCACCTCCTGCACCACGTCGTGGCGGATGTCCGCGTCCGGGCGCAGGTGCACCCGCAACAGGTCGGAACGGGTCACGATGCCGACGACCCGACCCAGGTCGTCCACCACCGGCAGGCGTTTGACCTGCTCACGGTCCATCAGCTTGGCCGCGGCGACCAGGGAGGTGTGCGGGGACGTGGTCACCGCCGGGGTCGTCATCAGCTCCCGGGCGTTGTCCGCCTCACCCTTGCGGCGCGACCTGCGCTGCCGGGCGCTCTCGAAGACCCGCCGCTCGTGCGGCTCACCCATCCACTCCACCTTGTGCAGCAGGTCCGCCTCGGACACGACGCCCAGCACGTGCCCGAAATCGTCCACCACCGGCACGGCGCTGACCCGCCGCTCGGCAAGCAGATCGACGATCTGCCGGTACGGCGTCTGCTCCACCACCGTGGCGACGTCCCTGGTCATCACGTCTTCCACCTGCCAGGCCCGCATCACGACCTCCTCTGTAAGTCTTGCGAATCCACGCTATGCCGGGGACGGTCGGGCAGGTCAGTGCTGCCCGACCCGCCTCGACAGGACCTCTGGCCCACCCCACCCAGGCCCACCGGGCGAGCAGCTGGGGTGGGCCGTGCGCGGGGCAGCACCCAGCGCGACCGGTTGATAACGTGACGGCGACCTCGCCTCTGGCGACCGGCGATGTCCCGGGAGGTTCGCATGTGGGCGGACGAGGCCGCGCTGGACGCGACGCAACGCCGGCTCGACGAGTGGGAGGCGTCGATAGCCGACCGGGTGCAGCGGGCGCGGGCCCTGTCGGCACGCGTCAGCACCCTCACCGGCACCGCCCACAACGCCGACCGCAGCGTCGAGGTCACCGTCGACTCGGCAGGCCAACTGGTCGACCTGCGTCTGGACGAACGGATCCGCCAGCAGTCCGCGGCACGCACCGCGCGGCAGGTGCTGGCCACCACCCGAGCCGCGCAGGCCGACCTGCTGCGCCGCATCACCACGGCGACCACCGAGACCCTGGGCGACGACGACCCGGCCGGGCCGGCGCTGCTGCACTCCTACCGCCGCCGCCTGACCGGGCAGGACGCACCGGATGCCGACCGGTGAGCACATCCAGGTCGACCCCGACGACCTGGTGACCCATGCCGCACGCCTCGACCGGCACGCCGACACCCTCGACACCGCCCGACAGGCCGGGCAGCACGTCCGGCTCAGCGCCGACGCGTACGGTCAACTCTGCGCGATCATGCCCACGCTGCTCGACGGCCTGCAACGAATCCTGGTCGACGGCATCGGCACCGCCGCCACCTCGGTCCGCGACACCGCCGGCCGGTTACGCACCAGCGCCGAGAACTACCGGGCCACCGACACTCGTGCCCAGCACAGCCTCGATCGGGTACGGAACGCCAGGTGACCGGCAACCCGCTCGTCGCCGCCCCGGTGCACACCGGGCCGAGCGCCTGGGCGGGGGTCTGGATCCTCGAGGACATCGAACTGATCCACCAGGGTGTCACCACCGGCAGTTGGATCGACGGCACCCTCGGCGTGGTCAGCGCCGGCCTGGACGCCCTCGCGTTCGTCTCCGACCCGGTCGGCGCGCTGCTCCAGTACGGCATCGCCTGGCTCGTCGAACACGTCAAACCTCTCAGCGAAGCCCTCGACTGGCTCGCCGGTGACCCGGCCCAGATCACCGCACACGCCCAGACCTGGCGCAACGTGGCATCGTCGCTGCGCGACGAGGCCGCCACGCTGGCCCGCGACGTCACCACCGACATCGCGGCCTGGCAGGGCGAGGCCGCCCGCGCCTACCGTGCCTGGTCCACCGAACAACGCCGGGCCCTCACCGGCCTCGCCCAGGGCGCCGACGCGATGGCCGCCATCACCGAAGGCACCGCCGGCCTGGTCGCCGCCGTCCGACTGCTGGTCCGCGACGCCATCGCCACCTGCGTCTCCCGCCTCATCGTGTACGCCACCGAACTCATCGCCACCGCCGGCCTGGCCACTCCCCTGGTCGTCGAACAGGTCACCACGCTGGTCGCCGCATGGGCTGCCCGCATAGCCCGACTGCTGCGCGGACTACTCAACAGCCTCCGCCACCTCATTCCCACCATCCGCCGCCTCGGCACCCTCATCGACCAGCTCAAACAAGCCCTCGCCCGACTCCGCAACGCGCCACCTGGAGGCCGACGATCGCCGGAGGAGAGCCCGCGCGGACAACGCCAGCCCGACAGCGAGCCGAGGCCTCCCGATTTCGACCCAGGCAAGCATCGGGGTGCGCTCGGAGACGATTTCCGTCCAGGCACACAGGATCCTCACGGCCTGTTCGCCGCCAAGGAGCGGCACGTCGCCGACCGGCTCGGCGCCGAGGGCATCATGGTGCATCCGCGGGAGCGCATCGACGACATCGAGTTCCAGAAGAACCCTGATGCGATGACCCGTGCCGGTCCTGATGACCCGGGTGTGGTGACCGAGCTCAAGAGCCTCAATCAGGCCAGCAGTGAAGCCGTCCGACGTAACATCCTGACTGCCGGCAAACAGCTGGAACAAGAAGGTGGCGGCGACGTGGTGATAGATGGTCGGGCGGTGGGTCTCACCGAAGATGAGGCGCGCAGAGGGTACGCCCGAGCGGTTGGACATCACCGGCAGCACGGCACTCCGCTACCGGATCGCGTCCAGATCATCCTCGGCGAGGATCGGATCCTCACTCTGCCCGACGGGCCACGGTGACGCCGTGTCGGTCCAGGAGCAGATCTTCATCAACGCGGACTCCTCGCCGGATGAGGTCGCCGAACAGCTTGCCGCCTCGCTGAGCATGCGCAAGTTCGCCGGCAGCAAGGGTGGCGTCTACGTGAGCCGTCCGGCCCGGTGGGGTGTTTCCGGCGGCAAGGAGGTTGGCGGCGAGGTCGCGGACAACTACCTGGCAGACGCACAGGCGAGCCAGGCGGAACAGTCACTGTTGGACGGCTATCAGATCCTGTGGGACTTCGGGTATACCGGCCGGGACCGCGACATCCAGTTGGCGGAGGCCCGGCTGGCGTTCACCGAACTGGCCGCGTCGGCGTTGTGGCCGGCGGCGCTCATTGCCGGCCTCGACACCCTGATCGCGGCCTGGGATCCCGTACTCGGCCTCACCTGGTTCCCGCCCGGCACGACACCAGACGCCGATAGTCGACAGCTCTGGTACCGCTACTTCGAGCGCTTAGCCCAGCCGCACACGTGACCACGCCAGGCCGATAGTCCGGGTGACAATGATCGACTCCGTTTCGCCGTAGTGGCGGCTTCCGGCTGGGGCGTACCCCGCCGTTTCGGCGATACGGCGACGCGGGTTCCTCAGCTCAGGATGATGGGGTTGCTGAGGGCGGCCATCTGCCGGTCGGGATGGCGTACCTCGACGCGGACGAAAGACGTTTCGTCCGCGCTCGTCCGCCACTGCGTGACACCCGTGCCGTCGTCGGGCAGCGAATGGCGGTGCACGACGCCATGCTCGGTGTGCAGGGTGATCGTGCCGGACGGCACACCACAGACCTGCACCCGTACCGCGATGGGCTCGCCGTCGGTGACCAGGTGCTCGCCCACTCCCCCTGACCGGTTCGCGGCGGTCGCGGTGACGTCGAGGGTGACGGCGGCCGACTCGGCGATCCAGCTTCGACCCGCGCGGACACCGGCCAGCACCGCATCGCAGCTCAACTCCTCGGCATGGACCACTGTGTGCGGCGTACCGAGCTGACCGGCGAGGTGGGCGTCGCTGTTGCCCACGACCGGTAGCCACTGTCCTTGACGGATATCGCTGGCCAGGCTGCGTCCCCATTCGGCCAGGGCCGCCTCGTTGTCGGCGTTCCACGGCAGGTCCGATGCCCAGCGCCCGTTCCACACCTCCACCGCGTCGAACCAGTCGTACGGGTACATCAGCGTTCCCGAGAGATACGGCGCGTGCGGGTGCGCCGCCACACACAGTCCACCGCTGCGGCGTACCTGATCCAGGTGTTGGCCGATCACCTCGTCCCGGACGCCGTACCGCCACTCGATCGCCTGCTCGGGGGCGAGGCCCAGGGCGAGCCAGTGGCCGGTGCGGGTGGTGACCTCCTGACCCAGGATCACCAGCAGGTCGTCATCGGCGTACGGCCCCCACTCGGCATGCCCGGCGGCCGTGTTGTGCTCGGTGGTGGCGATGAAGTCGAGCCCGAGCGTACGGGCTGCGGCGGCAAGGTGAGCGGGAGTCAGGTCGGCACCCTGCGACAGCAGCGAGTGCACGTGCAGGTCACCCCGGTACCAACCGGGCCCTCGGCCCGCCGCCCGCCGAGGCGGATAACGCGACTGCGCGACGTCGGACATCGACGCCCACACTATCCGTATCGCTGAATCGCGTCCGGCTCCCCCTGAGCCGACGCGCATCCTCGCGGTGATCGACTCCGTTTCGCCGGCATGGCGGTGTCCCGCCGCTGCGCACCACGCCGTTTCGGCGATACGGCGGAGAGCCACCTCCTACCCGGGTAGGAGGGGCGGCCAGACCTGCGGTCGCGGTTGGGGCCTGTGGTCGGGCGCGCTGGAGCACGCCGCCGAACAGCATCGACAGCATGACTGCTACCTATCGACGCCAGGGAACGTCCTGGCACCGTCCACTGTTGATATTCGTCTGGGCGATGGCGGGTCTCGCCGTCGTCTCCGTCGTCGGCGTCGTCGTCGACGGGCGGGTCCTGACCGGTGTGCCGATCTGGCTCAAGCCGTTGAAGTTCGCGGTGTCCTTCGTGCTGTACGGCGTGACGCTGGCCTGGCTGCTCTCCCTGCTGCGCCGACGCAGCAGGGTCGCGGAGTGGACGGCCACCCTCATCGTGGCGCTGGGGGTGGTGGAGATGGCCATCATCGTCGGTCAGGTGTTGCGGGGTACGACCAGCCACTACAACGTGAGCAGCCCGTTGAACGCGATGCTGTGGATGCTGATGGGTGTGGCGATCATGGTGCTGTCCGTGGCGCACCTCGTCCTCGCGGTGGTGGTGCTGCGGCAACCGATCGCCGACCGGGCCGGCCGGTACGCGATCGGGCTGGGGTTGGGGTTGGCGCTGCTCGGCATGCTGGTGGCGACCCCGATGGTGATGGCCGGTGACGGTTCGGCCGCCGAGGGGATCGCCGGGGCGCACAGCGTGGGGGTGGTCGACGGTGGGCCTGGCCTGCCGCTGGTCGGTTGGAGCAGCACCGGCGGGGACCTGCGGATCGGCCACTTCGTGGGGCTGCACGCGATGCAGGTGTTGCCGATCGTGGCGGTGCTGCTCGGCCGGTTCGGCGGTGGCCGTCTCAACGGGCGGACACGAGCGCGGCTGCTGGTCGTCGCGGGTGGCGCGTACGGCGGGTTGACGCTGCTGTTGACCTGGCAGGCGTTGCGCGGGCAGCCGCTGCTGCGGCCCGACGCGCTGACCCTGGGCGTCGCGGCGGCACTGCTCGTCGCCACCGTGGCGGCCGCCGGCCTGGTGGTGGCTCGTGGTCGCAAACCCGAAGTGGCGTTGGCGGCGTGAGCGGGCGCAGCATCAGGTGCGGCGGGCGCCGGGACGGCGTCCGGGAGGAAGGGGCGCAGACATGACCGAGGTGCTGTTCACGCTGACGTTCGCGGTGGCCGCGCCGTTCTGGGCGTTGATGATCCTGGCACCGAAGTGGTCGGTGACCGCTCGGATCATCGCCTCACCGTGGATCGTGCTTCCCGGCCTGGTGATCTACGCGGTGCTGGTGCTGCCCGCGCTCGGTGAGGTGCTGCCGGCGGTGGCGTCGCCGTCCCTGGATGGGGTACGCGACCTGCTGGGTGAGGCGGACGGCGCGGCGGCGGGCTGGGCTCACATGATCGTGTTCGATCTGTTCGTCGGTCGGTGGGCGTGGCTGGACAGTCGGGAGCGTGGGGTGCCGTCGCTGGTGATGGCACCGGTGCTGCTGTTGACGATCCTGCTCGGGCCGCTCGGCCTGGCCGCGTACCTGATCATTCGGGGCAGGTGGACGCCACGCCCGGCCGGCGCGGAGGGCTAGGGTGACCCCCGTGGGGTGGGTGGGACGGCTGTTCGACGCGCGGGACAGCTTCGCGCGGATGCTCCTGCTCGACCTCGCGGGCCTCGGCTACCTGATCTTCGGTCCGCTGGGTGGCGACCGACCGGGGATCACCCAGTGGGTCCTCGCGGTGATCGCGTTCTCTCTCGGTCTGGTGTTGCACCGCCGGCCCCTGGTCAATCTGGTGGTGCAGACCGCGCTGCTGGCCGTGGCGATCCCACTGCTCGACGACGTCACGATCAACCAGGTCGGGGCCAGTTGGGCGTTGCTCGAACTGACCATGCGCGCCACGAGCACCCGCACCGTCTGGTTGGCCGCGACGGGGGTGGCGGCGGTCGCCCTGACCAACTCGATCGGCGAGCCGCTGCCCCGTTTCCTCTCCGGCGTGGTCGGGCTGCTGCTGGAGGTCGGCGTTCCGCTGCTGCTCGGCCTGGTGGTGCGCACGACCCGTGAGTTGACCGCGCAGGCGCAGCAGCGGGCGGCGGAGGAGCAGCGCCGCCGGGAGTCGGAGGCCCGGGCCGCCCGCGCCGACGAGCGCAGCGCCATCGCCCGCGAACTGCACGACGTGGTCGCGCATCACGTGGCGTCGATGGTGCTGCGGGTCGGCGTGGCCCGGCACGTCATCACCGACCTGGATCCGCGGGTGGACGCGGTCTTCGGTGACGTGCATGCCACCGGCACTGCGGCCCTGGCCGACCTGCGCCGGCTGGTCGCGGTGCTGCGCGACCCCGATGCGGTACGCGGCGACGCGGCGCTGACCGCGATCGAGCCGTCGGCGCTGCCCGCTGCTCTGAGTGCGGCGGTGGACCGGGCTCGGCAGGCGGGGATCACCGTGGAGGCCGACATCGACCCGGCGATCGGCGCGATCGACGCGGTGCGGGGCCTGGCGGTGCTGCGCCTGACCCAGGAGGCGCTGACCAACGTGGCCCGGCACGCCGGCCCGTCGGCCGTGGCCCGGCTGACCGTACGGATGCGTGACGGGGCCGTCCACTGGGAGGTGGTGGACGACGGGCGTGGCCCGGTCCCGGCTCCGGTGCCGGCCGGCGGCGGCCACGGCATCCCGGGGATGCGGGAGCGGGTCGAGGTGCTCGGCGGCCGGTTGGCGGCCGGACCGGTCGAGGGTACGGGCTGGCGGGTGCGGACCGTCCTGCCCGCCGCGTCGGAAGAGGTGTCATGATCCGGGTCCTGCTCGTCGACGACCAGCATCTCATCCGCGCCGGCCTGCGGATGCTCTGTGAGTCCACGCCGGACATCGAGGTGGTCGGCGAGGCCGACAACGGCCGCGAGGCGATCTCCCTGGCCACCCGGCTGCGCCCGGACGTGGTGGTGATGGATCTGCGGATGCCGGGCGTGGACGGGATCACCGCGACCAGCCGCATCCTCGCCGACCGGCCCGCCACCCGGGTGCTGGTGTTGACCACCTTCGGCGACGACGACCACCTTTATCCGGCGTTGACCGCCGGTGCCTGCGGTTTCCTGCTCAAGGACGCACCCCCCACCGACCTGCTCGACGGCATCCGTCGGGCCGCGGCCGGGGACAGTCCGTTCAGCCAGGAGGTGCTGCGCCGGCTGGTGCACCGGGCGGTGCACGCCCGCGCCGCGTCACCGGAGCCGGTCGGTGGGCTCTCTGCCCGCGAGCAGGAGGTGCTGAGGTTGGTCGCCGAAGGGCTGTCCAACGCGGAGATCGCCGAGCGGCTCCACATCGGCGTCACCACCGTCAAGACGCACATCACCAGCCTGATGACCAAGACCGGCAGCCCGAACCGGGTACGCCTGGCGTTGTTCGCCCACGGCGTGTGAGCAGCGTTGCGGAATCCTGACGGCGGTCAGGCGCGGCGGGCCTGGGCGGGCCACAGGACGGTGGTGGGGATGCCGCGCTGCCGGGCTGCGGCGACGGTCCGGTCCGTGGCGGCCGCGTGGCAGCCCGGTGAGCCGTCCCAGACCGCCACCAGACACTGCACCCGACTCAACAGTTCCTGGTTGGCGGCCAGGTAGGCGGCGGTGCCGGAGTGCTGGTGCCCGGTGTGGATGACCGTGCTGGCCCGCGCCAGCAGTTCGTCGAACTCGGCGCGGCGGGCGGCGGTGATCGTGTCCCGGTAGTCGGCGGCGGGCAGGATCACCTCGTACGTGCCGCCGGTGGCCAGGACCACCCGCGCGAAGATCTGGTCGGTGCCGTCGGCCAGGCAGGTGACGCCGTGCACCGGCCGGTCGCTGAGCCGGTGCAGTTCGGCCCGCAGCGCGTCGGCGATCGGCCGTACGCTGCCGGGGGTCAGGTGGATGTGGCCCGCGACGCCGACGCGCAGCGGGCCGTGCTCACCGGCCATCGGCTGCTCCCGGCCGTGGGGCGGGCACCGGAGTGGTCAGCCGGATCAGCTCGAATCCACTGTCGGACAGCACATCCGGCAGGGCCCGGATCTCCTCGCGGTTCTGTTCCTGCACGGCGGGGCTCAACTCGTCCCACGGTCGAAGTTCGGGATGCCGTTGGCGCAGATCGTCACGGGGCTCACCGTACGTCCAGCCTTCCGTGCGCCGTTCCTGGCACCACCGTTCGTGTTCGAGACGCGCCAACTGTTCCACGCGTTCGGCGATGGCCTGCCCGGCGGCCGAGGCGTCGCCTGTGTGTCCGTGCCGGGGCGCGACGACGCAGCCGAGGTTGAGCAGCTTGGCGGCGATGTCCTGGACGTGGCTGCGGTTGGCGCGGCGCAGCGACTCGGGCAGCCGGGACCAGTGCACCATCGCGGGGGCGTCGCCGAGGCGTACGCCGGCCCGCTGCCGGGCGTGCAGGTAGCGCTCGTGGATCTGCTGGGCCAGTCGTTCGGTGAGGTCCTCGGCGATGAGTTCGGCCTCGCAGGCGTGGGTGAGCACCGGGTAGAGGCACAGTTTGCCGTGCACCTCGTCGAGCAGGTCGTGCCGGGAGTCGCCGTGGAAGGCGGCAGCGAGCGCGGCCTGCCGGTAGACCGGCACGAAGACGGTGCTGCGGGTGCCCTGCCAGAGCGCGGGAGTGTCGAGTGCGAACTGCAGGCCGCTGTCCTCGTCCGGCAGGCAGATGTAGATGCGGTCGTAGCCGCCGGCGGTGAACTGGGCCAATCCGGTCAGCTCGTCGACCTCCCGGTCGTACGTCGACACCTGGCAGACGGTCCGCAGGAACGGGTAGCGGGCGGCCACGAGCGCGAACTCGGCGCGGGCGTCCGGGGCCACCAGGTCCACCCGCAGCGGCGCGGCGGCCAGGTTCGAGCGGGTGTGCTGGGCCCGCCAGTGCCGGGCCGTCTCCACCAGCAGGGCGCGACGGAAGCTGCCGTTGCCGGCGATGAGGACCGTGGCGGTGCGGTCCCGGGTCGGACGCAGCGGATGGTGTCGGTGCAGCGCCCGGGCGGCGATGTCGTCGACGTGGAAGTAGTCCAGTCGCAGCCGGCTGGAACCGGCGGCACCGAGCCGCCGGGCCTGCAACGACAGGCACATTTCCGGATCGTGGACCTGGACGTAGACCCGGGGCGGGTTGCGCCGGTCCTGGATCAGCCGGCTGGCGGCGTTGGCGATCGCGTGGTTGAGGTCGTCGTCGTCGGTGCAGGCGTAGATGGTGTGTGCCCGGGGCAGACCGGCGCCGCGCAGCACCTCGACGCTCGTGGGGTCGCCGATCACCCCGAGGTAGCGGCGTCGGCGGTATTCCAGCGGCCCGAACGCTTCGGAGCGCACCACGACCACCCGCTCACCGTCGGCGTAGAGCCGGTCGGCGAGCATGTGGGCGAACTGGGAGTCACCGCAGACCAGGGCGTGCCCGCTGGCCCGGCGGGCCCGCAGCCGGCGGATCTCGGCGGCCAGCAGCAGCCGGGCCGCCTCGGCGACGGCGAGCAGGGTGAACAGCGGGGCGATGAAGCGGGCCACCTGCAACTGCCACGGGTAGGGGCCGGAGTTCTCGAAGGGCTCGGCACTGAGGACGAACAGTTGCAGCGTGTAGTAGAGCACGTCGTAGGAATCGTGGATGGTGTCCGGGCGTTCTGTGCGCAGCCGGTCGAACCCGATCCCGCCGAGGACCAGGGCGACCACGCCGATGATTCCGAACACGACCCGCAGCCACCAGGCGGAGGGGCGGGCGAAACCGGCGGACGGGTACGTCATCGCAGGGTGCCCTCCTCAGGAGGGCCGTACGTGCCGGAACCGGTGGGGTGGGGCGGCCACGGTCGGCATCCCGACCAGCGGACTGAGCCCATGGGCCAATGGTATTTGACGTAGTCGATCGCCAGAGCGTTCGGCAGACCCGCCGATCGGCTCTTTTTTGCAGGTGAGCCCGTTCTGAGCTCGTTCGAGGGTCCGCCTGGATGGCTACCGAGGGCTACGATTTGAGGACGTTCCGGTGGCGGTGTACGGGGAAATCCGACCTCCGGCGTGAGACTGCCTGGTGCCCAGAGCAGAGCTACCGGAGGATCAGGGCAATGGACGCAATCGAGGATCCGCCGGCGGTCGACCCGGTCAATCCGTTCTCCCCGACGGCAGTGGCCCGAGTGACCGAGGGCGGTGCGCTCGCCACCACCGTGGTCACGGTGGCCATCCGCGACGCCCTCGCCCACCTGGACAACTACCTGACCACCGGTAACGGTGGGACGGTGGCGGTGGTGGGTGACTACGGCACCGGCAAGACACACCTCGCGGCCGAGTTGCTGGCCCACGCCCGGCGCGGCACCACCGGGACGGTGCAGGCCGTGTACCTCGACGCGCCCGCCGACACCTTCCTGTCGCTGAGCCGACGGTTCCTGGGTCGACTGTCCCGTGAGGCGGTACGCGCCCTGGTCGACGACTACCGAGCGGAGTCGGCCGACGTACCGACAACAGCCGGTGAGCGTACGCAGCTGCTCGCCGAGCGGCTGCGGGTCGAACTGGCCGAGGTCACCGCCGACCACTCCGTCGGCACGGTGCTGGCGATGCTTGTCGATCCGGCCACCGAGGCGGCGGCCTGGGACTGGCTGATGGGTTACCCGCCGGGGCCGGCACTTGTCAGCGCCGGCGTCACCGCGCGTACGGATGTGGAGTCCGGCGCGGTGGAGACGATGGGCGTGCTGGCGCTGCTGCTCGCGCGCCGACACGACCGCTATGTCCTGGTGCTTGACGAACTGGACAAGATCCTGTCCACCGCCGGACGGCCGGGCGACGAGACGTCGGCCCGGTTCTCCCGTCTGATCGGCGTCTTCACCTCGGCGGGCGCGCTGCTGGTGATCGCCGGGCTGCCCGAGTTGCTGCACCTGCTGACCCCGCAGGTGCGCCAGCGGATCGGGCCGATCGTGCGGATGTCCGCGCTCACCGCGCAGGACGTCCGCGACTTCATCCGGCAGAGTCAGCTGCGGGCCTTCGGCCAGGCCAGACTGGCGCCCTTCACGGTGGAGACCACCGAATACCTGACCAACCTGACCGACGGGGTGCCGCGTCGACTGATCCGGCTGTGCTACCACCTCTACCAGCGGGCGATGCAGGACGGCACGCAGGTCACCCACCGCATGGTCCGGGAGGCGGTACGGGTCCAGTTCGATCTGGCCAGCCGGCAGGACGTCGCCGCCGACGTGCGGCGGGTGCTGACCCAGGAGGGCTGGTCGTACCAGCGGGACCACCTGATCGGTTCGCTGCGGGACCTGCCGGTCGACTTCTGGGTGCCGCTGGACGAGCAGGGCGGCGGCTGCTGCGTGCTGCTGACCGAGTCGGTGCTCAAGGCCGAGGAGGTCGACGAGCTCAACCGTCGGGTGGTGGCGATCCGGACGGCCGTGCCGGACAGCGAGGTGATCCTGGTCGTCGTCGGGCATCTGCCGGCGGAGTTCGCCGCGGACCTCACCGAGACGTTCAGTGTGGAACCGATCGTCCATGATCCGCAGACCTTCGCCGAAGACCTGTCCGGCAGCGTCAAGGCGTCGATGCGTCGGCTGGAGCAGACCCTCGGCGCGGACGCGTTGACCTCGGTACGGCAGCGGGTCGAGCGGATCCAGCGTCAACAGACAAACGCCCAGCGCTCGCTGGAACGGCTGTCGTACCAGCTGGACGAGATCCGGGGCGACCTGCGCCCGGATGCGCGGGCATCGACCCGACGCGACACCGTGTCGTCGACGCACCAGGCCGAGACCGGGCTCGCCACTGCCCTGCCGGGCCGGGTGGCCCGGGTCTTCGTCGAGGCGGTGCAGGCGCTGGACCAGCTCACCGGCTTCGAACGCCACCTGCGTGACGCGTTCACCCCGTCCCGACCGGAGCCCGCCCGCCGGTCCGGTGAGGCGGCGCCGCTGCTGCGCTCGGGCCTGCGTTCGCGTGACGTGCAGCGGGCGCTGGGCACCGCCCTGGTGCTGCGCCGGCTGATCGAGGCGTTCCGCGAAGGCGTCGAGCAGTGGTACGTCAACCACCGTCACGCCCCCCATCCGGCCGACCTGCAACGGCTGGACCGGCTCTGTGAGACCTACGACGGGATCGCCGAATACCTGCCGCTGTTCCAACTGGACCTGCTCGACGACCTGGCCCTGCCTGACGGCGGCACCCCGGCCGAGCCGGTCGACCGGTCGCTGAGCTGGTCGGAGGCGCGGTCGATGTTCGACGGGCTCAGTGGCCAGGTACGCCGACAGGTGATCGACAGCTGACCGGCGGTTCCGCAGGTGGACGTGCGGGTTCCGCCCGGATCTGCGGGGCCCCGGCCAGCGTGTGAGGTGCTAGGGCCGGGTGCGGGACAGTTCCCCACCCACCTTCCAGATGGCCTGGTCGGCGTGGCTGACCCAGTCCTGGTCGAGACACACCCCGAAGAGGTACTCGTCCGGCGCGAGAAGGTAGTAGTAGACGGCACCGATCTCCAGGTCGAGCACCAACCGCTCGACCTCGCCCGTGATCGCCCGGCGGAGGTCCCGGCTGACCTGGAGCGCCAGCAGGGACAGGTCCCGGGCCAACCGCTGGTAGCCGATACGCCTGTCGACCACGGTGGCACCCCGGTTGAAGAACTGTTCGAGATCCGGGTGCGCCAGGATGTCGACCGCCGTGACCTGCTCCCCCAGCCGGTGATGACTGAGGTAGTGCAGGCCCGAGGGGCGCAGTGCCCGGGTGAGGATCGCCTCGCTGTCGCCGACCTCGGTCAGGTGGGACGTGATGTCGCCGTCCGAGGACGACGGGTCGTACGCCTCGGTCTGCCAGCCGCCGGGATTCTGTGACGGCTGTCGGACCAGACCGCGCAGGTCGGTGGCGAGTTTCGCAGCCCTCTGGTCGATCTGACTGGCCGCCGCCGGGTCGACCACGGAGTCGGTGGCCGGGGCGGTGCGCGCGAACCCCACCACGTGTTCCCCGCCGACTGTGGTGTTGCAGAAGACGTAGTCGACCCGGGTCTGCGCGGCCAGCCGCACCAGCCCGCCACACTGCAGGTGCCAGACCCGGCGGCTGAGTTCGGCGGCCCGGTACACCAGCTGGGCGCCCACCCGGCGGTACGCCTCACGACGCTGGGTCGGGTCGGTGTCGGGTCGACCGGCCGGTGCGGAAATGTGGGCCAGCAGGTCCAGCGAGAAGTCGAGCACGCCGCCGGTGTAGTGCGCGATGTGGTAGACCGCCGGGTCGTCGAGGAGCAACTGTCGGCACAGGTTCCGCTTCTTCCGGAACCCCGGCACGTCCTGCTCGGCGGACTCCTCCACCACCGCATCGATCAGCTGCGGGTCGCTCACCTGGTCACTCCTCAGCTTCTCGGCACGTCGATGTCGGTGTCGGTCAACGCCGCCACACCGCCGTCGTCCGTGCCGTCGCGCCGGGCGACGATCGCGGCGAGGTTGGCGGCGGCGTCGCCGGTGCAGGGGTGCCGCCCGCCGAGGAAACGCAGACTGGTCAGGTGCGTCTCCTGCTGCAGGCGTACGGCGTCGGCCAGGTCACCGCGGGCGGCCAGGTGACCGGCCTGGGCCGTCGCCGCGGTCAGCGTCCACGGGTGGGCGTCGCCGAGCCGGGCCCGCAGGGTGCGCATGCCCCGCTCTCCGTCGCGGATGGCATGGTCGTACTCGCCGGTGCCGCGGTGGCAGATGCCGAGGTTGACCGAGCAGACCGCGGTGAACGGGTGACCGGTCTCCAGCGTCCGCTCGTAGCCCCGCAGACAGCGCATGGCATGTTCGACGGCGGCCCCGGCGTCTCCGGCCCGGTAGTAGTCGACGGCCATGCTGAGCAAGCTGGAACGGGTCAGCGGATGGTCTTCGCCGAAGCGGTCCCGGTAGCCACGAAAGGTCTCGATGCTGCGCTTCTTCGCGGCAAGGGTCAGCCCCAGACGGCGCTCGGTGACCGCGAGGCTGCGGTTGACCTGTAGTTCGTCAAGTTGGGAGGACGACCGCAGCTCGTGCACCCGCTCCAGGGTGCCCCGCAGGGTGGCCAGTGACAGCTCGTACTCGCCGACCTCCCGCTCGAGGGTGCCGACCAGGCATGCTGCTCGCCAGGTCGCCGGCTCGTCCGGGCCGAACAGGCTCATCCACCTGTCGAACAGTTGGTGAGCCAGGCGCAGTGCTTCCCGAGCGTCGCCGGTCAGCTGGAAGGAGATGGCGAGGTTGTTGATCGCCATCCGGGTGTTCGGATGGTCGCCGCCGAGCACTTCGTGGTAGCCGGCGAGGGTGGCCTGGTCCTCCACCAGGGCGTCCTCGAATCGGCCGAGGCCACGCAGGTCACCGCCCCTGCCCCGGCCCGCGATGAGGGTCCGGAAGTGCCGCAGCCCGTAGCGGCGGCGTTGCTCGCTGAGCACCTGTTCGTCGAGGCGCAGCGCCTCCTGCGGCCGGCCCAGCACCCGGTGCAGGTTCGCGGTCTGCACGAACAGGCGCATGGTGAGCTGGTCGAAGTCACCGCCGGCCGCCCACTGGTCACAGGCCTGCTGCGCCAGGCGTACCGCGGACTGCCAGGCGTCACTGTCGCCGAAGTAGAACAGGTAACGGACCTGTTTGACCACCCAGTGTCGCACCCGGGCGTCGTCGGCGGTCAATGCCCCGGACGGCACGAGATGACGCTGCAGCTCCTCGAAGATCGGCAGGTAGCGGCGGTCGTCGGCCTCCGGGTCCGACGGCGCGTAGCCGGCCAGTCCGTGCAGGACCTGACGGTGTCGTTCGCTCCGCTGCGGCTCGGGTATCGACTCACGGATCAGGAACTGGATGGCCCGGTGCATCCGCAGCGCCGCACCCCGCCCCCAGTCGATGTCGAACAGGGCGAAGCGCGCGCCCACGGCCAGCACCAGGTCGATCTCTCCGGCGGCGAGCAGCAACTCCTCCGGATCGGTGTCGGCTGCCGCGGCGAGTTGGACCAGCATCGGCGTCGAGCGCAGCAGTGGTAGGCCGATGCCCTCCGGGGAGAGGAACGCGGCGATCTCGGCCACCCGGATGGCCAACGCCCCGAACTCGGTGTCCCGCAGGGTGGCCAGGGTGTTGTCCAGCACCCGGGCGACCGTGGAGGTACGCGATCCGGGGATGCGTTCGGTCGGCTCCTCCACCCCCGGTTGGCGCAGGCTGGACAGCAGTTCCTCGACGGACCGGCTGACCGCCACCAGGTTGGGTACGCCCTCGCGTTCCAGCGTCCGGGTGCGCTCCCGGATCCAGGCGGTGGCCAGCCGCAGGGCCAACGGCAGGTGGTCGACCGCAGCAGCGATGGACCGGGCGTCGGCAGAGCTGATGCCGAGCATGCGGCGCAGCATGGTGACGCTCTCGTCGCCGCTGAACGCCGCCACTTCCAGTGGGGAGGGCAGGTTCGAGGAGCCGTCGTCGCGGGAGGTGAACAGGATGTGCCCGGTGCCGGGGCGGGGCAGCAGGCCGGCCAGCACCTCGGCGTCGTCGGCGTTGTCGTAGATCAACAGCCAGCGGGCGATGGTGCTCCTCGGCTCCGACAGGGCGGCCACGGCCGCCTCCGCCGCACCGACGCTGTCCACCACGTTGATCTCCTGAGCCAGCTCGCCCAGGGCTGTCTGCACCGTCTCCCGGTCCTGTGCCGGTATCCACCAGACCACGTCGTAGTCGTAGGCGAAGCGGTGGGCGAACTCCCGGGCGATCTCGCTCTTGCCGACGCCGGCCCCGCCACTGAGAGTCACCGGTCCGCCGCCGTTGGTCAGCTGGTCGCGCAGTCGTTCCAGGTAATCGCTGCGGCCGACGAAGGACCCGTTGCGGGTCGGCAGGTTCGAGCGCAGACGACGTTCTGTCTCGGCCGGGTAGCGCGGGGCCGAGCGCAGGTCGCCGGTGGGTTGGGTGGGTGCGATGAGACCCAACTGGCTCAGCAGCAGAGGCTGGGCGCGGGCGGCGTCGACCTCGCGCAGGTCGATGATCCGGCTGGGATCCAGTTGCTTCGGTGGCTGACCGCCGGTCAGTACCCCGAACACCTCGATGTCGGTGCCGGGCCCGGCCGTCAGGCCGACACCGAGCGCTTTGACCACCCCTGGGGAGAGCAGGGCCAGCACGGTGGCGTCCGCCTCGAACGTCGGTGCGGCGCCACCGCGCAGGGCGTGCGGGTGAACGTGGACGTCGGCCCGTCGCAGCTGCCCTGCGATCCAGTCGGCGTACGGCCGCTCGGGCGGCTCGTACAGCACATGGATTTCGTCCGCGCTCTCCGCCCGTTCCAGCAACACACCCCGGCGGTAGCGGCGGCGGATCCGCTCGGGCACCTCGGCCACCCGGGTCACCGCGCCACCGCTGATCCAGGAGGCCATCTGTTCGTACGCCGACAGCAGGCTGCTCTGGTCGCCAGGGCTGTCGGCCAGCACCGCCAACACGTCGTCGTAGGTGTCGTAGGTCGGCTCGGGCACCTCCACGATCTCGACGGAGGAGTTCGGTGCGTTGCCGGACTCGTCGAGCAGCTTCGCGAACGCCTTGCGGACCGGGTCGCGGGCCTCGCCGTACCACGGTTGGCTGACGTCGCGCAGGGTGGGAGCGGCGAGGATGCGGATGCCGCCGGTGGCCTGCCGATGCAACTGCTCGGCGAGGTCGGCGGCCTGTTGCACGGCGGGACGGCGAGGCGGGATCGAGACCACCGCGACGTCGCTGAGCATGGCGGCGTAGCTGACCCCCGGCATGGTGAGATCCACCGGGGTGTCGATCAGGACGTAGTCGTAGCCGGCCCGACGCAGCAGCAGCCGGGTCTGTACCGGGTCGACCTTGGGCAGGCCGTCGACCTCCAGGCTCACCCCGACCAGGGCGAAACCGAAGCTCGTGCCGGGGATGGCGTACCGGTAGAGGAGGCCCTGCTCCGGCGCGGACGGGCCACTCAGCGCCGAGGTGCGGTGGGCCGGCGCGTCCGGGTGCGGACTGGTCAACGCGGCCAGCTCCGCGCCGAGCACCCCGGCGCTGACGAGGGCGTCGACCCGGAAGGAACGCAGGTAGTCGTAGACCCGGGGGGTCTTGGTGCACCAGTCGACCGCGAGGACCCGCTTGCCGTTCGAGGCCAGGATCCAGGCGATGTTGGCCACCGCGCTGCTGCGCCCGGAGTTGCCGCTGGTGGGCGACACGAAGGACACGATGGTGCAGTGGGCCGCCGGCTCCCCCGCGCCCACGGCGGCGGTCAGGCCGCCCTGCTGCTCAGTCGTCGCCATCGATCGCACTGTTCCAGCCTGCGTACTGGTCGCCTGCGGCGGCGCTGCGACGTTGCAGGCGATGCAGCGCGGCCAGCAGCACCTGAGAGGGCACGCCCTCCAGCGCGGCCAGGTCCACATCGGTGAGATCGATCAGATCGGAGCGCAACACGTCCTCCCCGGTGTCCAACCCGATCACCGCCTGTCTGCGTATCGCACAATGATCGTGTCGCCTCGAAGCCGGACATAGATCGTTGGCCAGATCCGCTGCGTACGCCCATGATAACGGTACGGCGTCGAGACCAGGGGTGACCGCTGCGCCACCCGAGGCCGGCGGCGGACCGTCTCGGACGACATCCTTCACCGTCCGTCGATCCGCTGGCAACCCGGCCAGCGCCGCCCATCGATGTATGCTGGTGGCATCGACGGCGGCCCTCCGGCCGCCGCCCGCTTTGGAGCCCTCTGATGCCCGAATCAGTCGACGGGCACCGGCCAGCCGGTGATTCGGCGGTCCGCCGCGCCCCGCCGGTGGCCTTCCACCAGTTCGTGCTCAAGTTGCACAGTCGCTGCGACCTGGCCTGCGACCACTGCTACGTCTACACGATGGCCGACCAGCGGTGGCGGGATCTGCCCCGGATCATGTCGCCCGGGGTGCTCGACGCGACCGCGCGCCGCATCGGCGAACATGCCCGCGCGCACCGGCTCGACACCGTCTCGGTGATCCTGCACGGTGGCGAACCGCTGCTGGCCGGGCCGGCGCGGATCGAGAGCGCCGTGTCGGCCATCCGACAGGGCGTCGCGCCGGTGCCGACCCGGATGACGGTGCAGACCAACGGCACCCGGCTGGACGAGGCGTACCTGCGGCTGTTCGACCGGCTCGACGTGCGAATCAGCCTCAGTCTCGACGGTGACCAGGCCGCCCACGACCGGCACCGGCGCGGGCACGACGGGCGCGGCAGCCACGACCGGGTCGAGGCGGCGATCCGCCGGCTCACCACCGGCTATCCGCACCTGTTCAACGGTCTGCTGTGCACCGTCGACCTGCGCAACGATCCGGTGACCACGTACCGCAGCCTGCTGGCGCACCGGCCACCGACGATGGACTTCCTGCTGCCGCACGGCACCTGGAGCACTCCCCCACCCGGGCGGGTTCCGCAGCCGCGCCCGACCCCGTACGCGGACTGGCTGATCACGGTCTTCGAGCAGTGGTACCACGCGGACGGGCCACCGGTACGAATCCGTCTCTTCGACGAGATCATCCAGGTGCTGCTCGGTGGCACCTCCCGACTCGCCGGGGTGGGCACCAGCCCCGCCGCGGTGGCGGTGGTGCAGACCGACGGTGCCATCGAGATGGACGACACGCTCGCCGCCGCGCACAGCGGTGCCGCCCGCACCGGGCTGCACGTGCTGCGGGACCAGTTCGACGACGCGCTGGACCTGCCGGCGGTCCGCGCGCAGCAGGCCGGGGCGGCGACCCTCTGTGCCACCTGCCAGGCCTGCGAGCTGCGTCAGGTGTGCGGCGGCGGGTTGCGCACCCACCGTTGGCGAGCCGACACCGGCTTCGACAATCCGTCGGTCTACTGCCCCGACCTGTACGCCCTGATCGACCACATCGGGCGCACGATTCGACGGGACCTCGCGGTGCTGTCCGGGGCGGCCCGGTGATCCCCGGCGAGCATCGGCTGCCCCGGACGGTCCTCGACGAGTTGGCCGCCGGGCGCGGCGGCGCGGACGCGGCGGCCCGGTTGCGGGCCGCCCAGCACAGCAAGTCGATGCTGCTGGTCCGGGCGATCATCGCGCTGCTGCGCGAGCGAGGGCATCCCGACCGGGCCGCGATCGAGGCGGCCTATCGGCTGCTGGCCGGGCTGCGGCCCGAGCAGCGGGCCGCGGCACTCGGGCATCCACCGGTCGCCGCCTGGGCGTTCGGCACCGCGGCGCTGCTCGACGGGGACGGCGCGGCGCAGGCGTACCCCGGGCTGCTGGCGGCGGTGGCGGCCACCGCCGCCGTACGCGCGGGAATGGAGGCCGACCTCGACGTGCCGCTCGCGGACGGCGCGGCCGGCCGGTTGGATCTGCCAGGCCTGGGCACGGCGACGTTGCCGGACGCCGCCACCCGCGCCCGGATCCGGGTCAGCCGTGGACACGCCTGGGCGTACGGCGCGGGCGAGCGGGTCGAGATCGGTGCCGGCTCGACCGACAGGTGCTGGCGGCCGGTGCCCCGGCTGGATCTGGCCCACCACGGGCTGCGGTTGTCCCTGCTGCTGGACACCCGCAGTTGGCGGCATGTGCCGGGGATCGGCACCGGTCACCGCATCGGCGGCGGGTTGACCGACGCGTGGCGGGCGCGCCTGGACGAGGCGTGGCGGCTGCTGGTCGAGCACCATCGACCGGTCGCCGAGGAACTGTCCGGCGCGTTACGCGCGCTGGTGCCGGTCCCCTCGCCCGGCGCCGGCAGCCGCAGCGGCACCTTCCATCACGCCTTCGGGGCGGTGGCCATGTCGCTGCCACCGGACGCCCCGTCCGCCGCCGTCGTGCTGGCCCACGAGATCCAGCACGCCAAACTGGCCGCGCTCAACGACATGTTCGCCCTGGTGGAACCAGGCCCGCCAGAGCTGTTCTACGCGCCGTGGCGCACCGACCCCCGGCCGTTGGAGGGCCTGCTGCACGGGGTGTACGCCCATCTGGGGGTGGCGGGTTTCTGGCGTCGGCAGGTGCGGGTGAGCGTCGACGGTGCGGCCCGGTACCGCGCCGAGGTCGAGTTCGCCAGGTGGAGTCGGGCCGCCGACGACACCGTACGGGCGCTGGCCGCGCAGCGGCGACTGACCCCGGTGGGCCGGCACCTGGTCGACGGGATGGCCGCCGTGCTGGCCGATTGGGTGGCGGAGCCGGTCAGCCCGCCGGCCGCGCAGCGGGCCCACCGGCTGCTCGCCGAACATCGCGAGCGGTGGGGCCGACGTCGTGCACCGACCGGCTGACAACGCGTATCGCTGAACTCCACTACGCTGTGTCCATGGGGGAGGGTAACGACAGGCCGGCGAGCCGTGAGTGCTTCGTGATCGCACCGATCGGCCCGGAGGGCTCGGACACTCGCAAACGCAGCGACCAGATCCTCAATCACGTCATCCGCCCGGTGGTCGAGGAGCGCGGCTACGTCGCGGTACGTGGCGACGAGATCGAACGCTCCGGCATGATCACCTCGCAGGTGCTCGACCGGATCATCCTGAACGACCTGGTCATCGCCGACCTCACCGACCAGAATGCCAACGTCTTCTACGAGTTGGCCGTCCGGCACGCGCTGCGCAAGCCGTTCGTGCAGTTGCTGGCGAAGGACCAACAGCTGCCCTTCGACGTGCACGGCATGCGGGTGATCAGCGTCGACCACACCGACCTGGACAGCGTGCACCAGGCCAAGAAGCAGCTCGGTCGGGCCATCGACGCCTTCGGCGAGGGCGACGACATCGTCACCCCGATATCGATCGCCCTCGCCCTTCAGGAGTTGCGCGGCTCGACCAGCCCACGTGAGGCCGGCCTGTCGCAGATCGTCGAGACGTTGCCGCAGATGATGGACATCCTCCAGGACGTGCAGCGCCACCTGGGCACCGGCGGTTTCAGCGAGGGGCCGGCCGACGACGACAACCGCCGGCTGCGCATCCTGGTCGATTCGCTGGCCACCCGGGGCGCGGTGACCG
Organism: Micromonospora gifhornensis; assembly: GCF_016863515.1. Classification (GTDB taxonomy): domain Bacteria; phylum Actinomycetota; class Actinomycetes; order Mycobacteriales; family Micromonosporaceae; genus Micromonospora; species Micromonospora gifhornensis. Next base: position 47,950 of record NZ_BOPA01000034.1, on the reverse strand, counting down.
CCGACGAGCTGAGCGGGCTGCTCGGCGGCGGCAACGGCCGCTTCGAACGCTGGGTCGAGGCCCTCATCCAGCGGGTCGGCCGGGCCAGTGGGTCAGCCCGGTAACGCGGGCATCACCGGCCGACCGGTCGGCGATCTCACCGGGCGGCGCGACTGCGGCGGGCGGTGACGTAGCGGCGGATCTTCTCCGCGGTGCCGCAGTCGTCCATGCTGCACCAACGGCGGCTGCGGTTCTTGCTCTCGTCATAGAAGAGGAACCGGCAGCCGCCGCAGCCCTTGATCCGGCCCAGTTGGCCCGCGGTGAGCAGGCCGACGGCCGCGTGTACGACCGGTCGCAAGGGCCGGGCGAGGGTGTCGTCGGCGTGCCAGGTCCACCCGTAGGCGCGGTCACGTTCGAGTCGCGCGTGGCGCAGCGCGTCCGCTTCGTCGTCTCGCAGCCGGGCCAGCGCGGACACGCTCGGGTCCCGGCCGGTGGCCAGTGCCCGGAACACCTGGTCGAGGTCGTCGCGGATGCGCAGCGCCTGCCCGAAGGCGGCCTCTGCGCCGTCCGGATCGTCACGAGAGCGTCGGCGTAGCGCTGCGGCCTGCGCCGGGGTGAGCGCGCCCGCGTACCCGCCCCAGGCGACCAGGTCGGGGTAGCCGGTGAGGGTGTCGTCGTCCGGCGCTCCGGCAGGTGGACCGGAGCGGGTGTTGACGAAGTCCAGGGCGAGGTTGCCGCCCACCAGGCGCATCCGCGTGACGTCCTCGGGTGTTTCCATCGAAGTCGACTTTACCAGTTGACCCATCGACGAGCGGCGCTTAGTTTCCTCCATAACAGGTTTAGGAAGTAACAACGGGGAGGGTCGGATGAGGCGCAGTCGGGCAGTGGGAGCGTTGATCGGCCTGTCCGGGGGGACGTTCCTCTACACCACCGCTGAGGCGCTGCCCATCGGACTGTTACTGCCCATGGCCGCCGACCTGGCCGTCACACCGCCACAGGTCGGCCTGCTCGTCACCGCGTACGGCGCGGTGGTGATGGTCGCCTCGGTCCCGTTGACGGCGCTGGTCCGCACGGTCCCCCGCCGACGGCTGCTGTCGGCCCTGCTGGCCGGCTTCGTCCTCAGCACCGCCATCACGGTGGTGGCGGACGATCTCACGCTGCTCCTGGCGGCCAGGATGGCCACCGCCGCCACGCACGCGCTGTTCTGGGCGGTCGTGGTGCCGGCAGCGGCCGAACTGTTCCCACCTCGACTACGCGGGCGGGTCGTCGCGGTCGTCTTCGCCGGCGGCACCGTCGCGCTGGCGCTCGGCGTACCCGCGGGAACCTGGCTGGGTGAACGGGCCGGCTGGCGGATCTCGTTCCTGGCGGTCGCCGCGCTCGGTGCGGTCGTGCTCGCCACGGTGGCCGCGCTGCTGCCCTCGACGCGGCCCGACCAGGGGCATGCCGCTCGCGGCGCGACGCCCGACGCCCGCCGCTTCTGGTTGTTGGTGGCGGTGGCCGTCCTCGCGACCGCCGGTGCCATCGCCGCCTACACCTATGTCGCCCTCTTCGTCACCGAGGTGGCCGGCTTCTCCGCCGCATCCATCGGGGCCATCCTGCTGGTACGGGGAATCGCCAGCGTCCTCGGCATCCTCGCCGTCGCCGCGGTGGTGGACCGTGGCCCGTGGTCGGTGCTGGCCGCGACCGTCGCGTTGCAGTCGGGGGCACTGCTCGCCCTCTACACCTTCGGTCACCGACCGGCGGTGGCCGTCGGCCTGATCGCGGTGGCCGGGCTCGCTTTCGCCGCGTTCACCGCCGCCCTCGGCGGCCTGGTGCTCCAGGTGGCGCCCGGGCGGTCCGACCTGGCCGCCGCCACCGTCTCCGCCGCGGTCAACGTCGGCATCACCGCCGGCGCCCTGATCGGCGGTCTCGCCCTGCCGGGCCACGGCGTACGCAGCACGGTGCTGATCGGCGCCCTGCTCGGCGTCGTCGCTGCGGTGCTGGCCGTCGGCGAACGACGCCTCCGCTCCGGCGCCACGACAGCGCACCGGCACGACGAGAAGGCCTCCGACGCCCCGGCGGGATCCGAGCGCGTGTCCTGACGCCCCCTCAGGTCAGCGCGGCACACCCGTGTTGCGGTTGACGTCCGCGGGGATCTCGACAGCGAGGGTGGTCGCGGCGGGCAGCGGCGGGGCCGGCATCAGTGGCGCGTCGCGGCCGGTGCCGTGCCGCCCGTCGCCGTGCGAGGTCTCCTCGTGGTAGTCCTGCTCCACGTTCACCGACCAGACGTCGTGGCCGGCGTCGCGCACGATGTTCTCGACTGTCAGCATCGCCGTCAGCATCGAGTGGTCCTGGTTGTTGTAGCGGTGCATGCCGTTGCGCCCGACGGGGTGCACATTCGGCACCTCGCGGGCCAGCCACTGCCGGATCACGTCGACGTTGCGCTGATAGCGCTCGTCGTAGACCGGGTACGCCTTCGGCATCCGCACCACGTAGCCGGCCTCGACCACCCCGGGCCGGACCAGTCCCAGTGTCTCCAACTCCCGGGTCGCGGCGACGATCAGGTCGGCGTCGGGCGTACGCCAGGTCTCGTCGTCCACCGACACGAAGTACTCCAGACCGAGGCAGGTACGACCGTCCTTGACCAGGTACGGCGACCAGGAGCCGAAGTTCTGGATGCGGCCCGCCTTCACGTCCGGGTCGTGCACGTAGATCCAGTTGTCGGGGAAGGAGAACTCCGCCGGCACGACAAGCGCCACGGTGAGGAAGTCCCGGTAGCGCAGATCCTCGGCGGCGGCGAGAACCTGTGCCGGCGGGGCCGGACGCAGCGCCGCCACCAGTTCCGAGATGGGCATCGAGGAGATGACGTGGTCGGCCGGCTCGGTGCGTCGGCCGTCCACGCCGTCGACGGTCACCGAGGTCGCCCGCCGCTGCTGCGGGTCGCGGTGCACGGCGGTGACCCAGGTGCCGGTCTGCACCGTGCCGCCGTGTCGCCGTACCTGCTCGGCGCAGCGTTCCCACATCATGCCCGGCCCCAGCTTCGGGTACTGGAACTCCTCGATCAGGCTTGTCACGTCGGTGCGGTTGCGTTTCGGCAGCACCGCGTTGCGGACCGCCTTGGCCAGCGACAGGTTCTTGATCCGCTGCGCCGCCCAGTCCGCCTGCAGCTGGTCGGCAGGCATACCCCAGACCTTCTCGGTGTACGTCTTGAAGAAGATCGAATACAGCCGCCAACCGAATCGGGCCGACACCCACCCCTCGAAGTGCGACTGGTCCCTCGGTGGCCGCACCCGGGCCCGGGCGTACGACGCCATGCACCGGGCCGCTTCCCACAGGCCGAGGTTGCGCAGCGCATTGCCAGCGTTGAGCGGATAGTCGTAGAGCGCCCCCCGGTAGTAGATCCGGCTCATCCGGGGGCGCAGCAGGAAGTCCTCGTCCGGCAGGATCTCGTGCCAGAAGTCCTCGACCCGGGACACCTTCGTGAAGAACCGGTGCCCGCCGATGTCGAAGCGCCAGCCGTCGCGTTCCACGGTCCGGCTGATGCCACCGACCACCCCGTCGGCCTCGAAGACCCGCACCGGCGCGCCGTGGCGCAGCAGTTCGTACGCCGCGGTCAGTCCCGCCGGACCCGCACCGATCACCACGGTGCCGTGCTCGTCACCCATGACCCTCGCCACCTCACGTCCCCCGACCGACCCGGCCGGTTACCCGCCTTCGCGGCGATGTCACATGCGTGCTGCGGGTGTGGTCGCCGCCGCAGCGGGTACGCCGGCCCGATTCGTGACGGTCGGGGGACGGATGGTCGGGACGGGCCGGGTGGGCCGGGCGCTCGCGCGGGTGCCGGCACCCTGGCCGTACGTGCTCGGGGTCTTCCTCGGCACGAAGATCGTCTTCACGCTGGTCGGGGTGCTCACGCTCGCCGCCTTCGACGGCACCGCGTGGGCGCCCCCGCCCGACGAGGCGCAGATGCGCCAGCAGCAGCGGGAGGTCTCACCGCACGGGTGGCTGTCGCTCTGGTTCGCCTGGGACTCGTTCCTCTACGACCACCTGGCCCGGCTGCCGCTCGACCAACCGTGGACGGATTTCGCCTTCCCGCTGCTGTATCCGTTCCTCGCCCGGCCGCTGGCCCCACTGCTGGGCGGCGACACCGCGCTGGCCCTGCTGGTCATCGCCAACGTGGCCTACGTGGGTGTGCTCTACTACGGCGTCCGCCTCGGCGAGCGCCTGCTGACCGACGACCGGAGCGCTGCCACCGGCCGCGCCGACGAGCCGGGCGCAGCCACCGCCGGCGGGCCGGGCGACGGTGGCCGGGCGGCGCGGCGGTTCGTGCGGTACCTGGTGCTGCTGCCCACCGCATTCCTGTTCCACGCGGCGCTGACCGAATCCCTCTTCCTCTGCCTGACGCTTGCCACCTTCTACTACGCGGAGAAACGACGCTGGCTGCTGGTCGGCGTCATCGGCTTCTTCCTCGCGTTGAGCCGGTCGGCCGGGTTCTTCGTGGCGCTACCACTGGTCCTGCTGTTGCTGCGCCAGGGCGGCTACCGGCTGCGCCCGCGCGCCCTGTGGCGATATCTCCGAGCCGGGTGGCCGCTGCTGCTGTTGCCCGCAGGCTGGCTCAGCTTCATGGCGTTCTGCTGGTGGCAGAGCGGCGACTGGTTCGCCTACAAGCACGCCCAGGAGCAGGGCTGGAACATCCGCGTGCAGAACCCGCTCGGCGTCCTCTGGCACGGCCTGACCGGAGCGGCACCCGACGCCGTACGGGTCTGGATCGCCGTGCTGTTCCTGGCCGTCCTCGTCGCCGGCGCCCGCCGCCTGGGCCTGCCCTACCTGGTGTACGGGGTGATGATGGTGCTGGTGCCGCTGTCGATGGGCACCCCCGTCTACAAGAGCCTGCTGCGCTATCTGCTCGCGGTGTTCCCGGTGGCCCTGGTGCTGGCCGGCTGGGCACGACGACCCCAACTCGACGTCTGGCTGACCGCCACCCTCGCGGTGTTGCAGGGTGCCCTGTTCGTCATCTGGCTCGCCTACTGGACCCACTTCATCATCTGAGACAGCGGGGCTGGTCGAGGCCCGGACCAGCGTGCGGGCTGGTCCGGACCTCGGACCGCTAGGCTGCCGCCGGCCGGTAGCGGACGTCCACCTCGGCTGTCGGGTCGTCGACGCCGACGCGGTGCAGGTAGATCGGACGGCCACCGAGGTGTTCGTAGAGCCGGATGCCGTCACCCAGCAACACCGGTGCGATGTGCAGATCGATCTCGTCGATCAGGCCACGTTCGAGGAGCTGGCGGCCGATGTCCGGCGACAGCACCTCCACGTTCCTGCCGTCGGCGGCCGCCAACGCGATCCGCACGGCCTCCGCCACGTCGCAGTTGAGGAACGTCACCCGGTCGGCGGGTGTCGCGTCCTCGGGATGGTGGGTCAACACGAAGACCGGGCCGGTCCAGTCGCCGCCGTAGACACTGCCGGCGTCGGGGAACATGTCCCAGCCACGTCGGCCGCCGAGGACGGCGCCTGTCGTCTCGACGTACTGCTTGGCGAAGCCGGGTCGCTCGGAGATGCCGGTCTCCATCCACGTCATGTCGTGATCCGGTCCCGCCACGAACCCGTCAAGTGACATGGTGAAATGCCACAGAACCTTGCCGTCGGCGGTCTGCGGTGCGAAGTCGCTCATGCTGTCCTCCTGGTGCGATCGGTCGTACCGAAGAGGAGACGGCAGCCGCGACGAAAACTCATCGGTTCAGCGTCGGCGGGAGGCCGAACGCCCGGAAGAGCGCCGGCTCGTGGAACGCGACGATCTCGGTGATCAGGCCGTCGCGTACCTGCAGCACCCCGATCCCGAACGGCTCGAAGACCTGCTGGCCCGGCGGTCGGCGGTAGCTCGCCGCGGCGAGTTGCCCGTTGGCGCTGGTGGGAATCATCCGCAACGCGCCGATGTAATCGGCAGAGGTCGGGTCCCAGGTAGCAGCCAGCGCCGCGAGGACGGACTCGCGATCGGCGAACCACTCCGGCAACGGCGGCATGGTCGCCCGCACGTCCTTGGCCAGCAGTTCCGCCACCTCGTCGAGATCGCCGCGCGCGACCGCGTCCAGGTATCGCCGCAGTACCTGCCGCTGCGGTTCGGTCGGTGGCGCGGCCGGGGCCCAGTCCGACCGGCCCGGCGGGAGGTGCTCCCGCAACGTCGCGCGGCCCCGCTGCAAAGCGCTGTTGACCGAGGCGACGCTGCCGTCGAGCACCTGGGCGGTCTGCCGCGCCGGCCAGCCCAGCACGTCGCAGAGGATCACCGCGGCGCGCTGCCGGGGTGGCAGGTGCTGCATCGCCGCCAGGAACGCCAGCTCCAGGGTCTCCCGCGCCACGAACGCCACCTCCGGCTCGTCCTGGCGCGGCGCGACCGGCTCGCGCAGCGCGCGTGCTTCCCGCAGGGCGTACGGCTCGCGCAGCGCGTCGGGGAACGGTTGCAGCCACGGGCCGGTGACCAGGGTCGCCACGGGCTGCCCCGGCAGGTAGTCCGGGTTGGCCTGATCGGGCAGCAACCGCCGCTTGCGCCCGTCGAGGGCATCGAGGCAGACGTTCGTGGCGATGCGGTAGAGCCAGCTGCGCAGCGACGACCGGCCTTCGAACCCGTCGCGCGCCCGCCACGCCTTCAGGAAGACCTCCTGCACGAGGTCCTCCGCCTCGTCGAAGGAACCGACCATCCGGTAGCAGTGGACGCGCAGCTCACGCCGGTGCTGCTCGATCCGGGAGGCGAAGTCGTCGTCGCTCACCGGGCGACCGTACCGAACGCACGGCTGTCGCTCGACGCTGTCGGCCACTGGCGCTTCCGCATCTGCCTCCCTCCACTGCCGAGGGTCAACCAGGTGCGAAGGTGTCACCGTCCCTGGTCCGGTCCTCGGCCGGTAGGATCTGCGCATGAGCTCAGAGGCGGTTGGCAGATACATGCCCCCGGTCGTGACGCTCGATGACCTCACCGCGATGATGGCTGAGGACGAACACCACCGGTACGAGATCAGCCCGGAGGGAGTCCTCTCGATCATGCCGCCGCCGGGGTACGCCCATGCCATCATCGCGACCCGGCTCATGGTGTGGTTCGCCCAGGGCGGAGTGCCGGCGGAACGTGTCGCTCAGACCGTGGGTCTACGCATTCCCGGCCGGGACGGCAGCGTCGGCGGACGGATCCCCGACCTGGTCGTCTGGAGTAAGGCTCAGGCTGACGGCGTCTGGCTGCCGGTTGCCGATGTGCTCCTCGTCGTCGAGATCATCTCACCCGGCTCCGAGGGCATCGACACCGTGACGAAGCGCAACGAGTACGCCGCCGCCGGCATCGGCCAGTACTGGGTGGTCGACCAGGATGCCGCCCAGACCGTCACCATGCACCACCTGGACGGCGATAACTACACCGTCCGCGCGACCATGCCGCTGGCCTGGGTCCTCAACACCAGCCCGACTGAACACGACCTCGACTGACTGCGCCACCACGACGACGGCCAGCCCTCGACGTCGCTCAGCTGGCGCCGAGCAGTTCGGTGATCTGGGTGTAGAACGGGGCGGGGTCGCCGGCGAGCGAGGCCTTCACCATGGCCGTCCAGTCGTCGACGATCACCTCGATCGATCCGGCTGCCAGGCCGTCGAGCGACAGCCGTGGGACGTCATGGGGGTCGATCTTGGGTCCGTCGTAGCCGGCCATGAGGTCCGTGTCGGCCGCGCCGAGCAGGACGCCCCGGACCGGGGTGCCCTGGGCGGCGAGTTCGAGGCGTACGCCGTTCGTCATGTTCCATTCGGCGGCCTTCGCGGCGGCGACGACGGAATCGTGGTCGAGCAGGTCGAGGCGCAGCGGCACCACCCGGCTGTCGGTGAAGTCGAGGCTCTCGGGGCGGCGGGCCGTCGCGTACACCTTGCTCGCCCCGCGGTCGAGCAGTTCGAGCACGAACTGGCGGCCGATGCCGCGGTTGGCTCCGGTGACGAGGGCGATCTGGTCAGCGGTGTTCATGGGTTCTCGCTCCCTGGGTGGGCTTCGGTGGGGGCCGTGTTCCGGCCCGGCGTCGACTACCGTAGGAGTTGACGTTGACGTCAAGGGCAAGTCGGACGAGGCAACCAGAGGGGGACGCCGATGCGCATCGGTGACATCGCGCGACAGGCGGGCGTCAGCACCAGAGCTCTGCGGTACTACGAAGAGCAGGGCCTGCTCACCTCGCAACGCTCCCCCAGCGGCCAGCGCATCTACCCCGAGTCAGCTGTCGAACGCGTCCGGTTGATTCAGCAACTCTTCACCGCCGGCCTGCCCAGCCGCACCATCGTGCAGCTGATGCCCTACATCGACACCGGGCACGGTCCGCCGGAGGTCTTCGAGCTGATGGCCGCCGAGCGTGACCGCATCAGCGCCGCCATGGCCGACCTCGCTGCCGCACGCGACGCCCTCGACCGCATGATCGAAATCGCGCACCATCCGACCCCCGAGCACTGCCCGGCCCTGCGCGAACCTCCCTGGACGCCACACCACGACGCCGAGGCGGCCACGGCGGCGGTTGTCTGAGGACTTGCTCAAGGAGTGCGCCGCTCGATCGACCAGGCGCGACCCGGACCGGACGTTGAACATCCGGCACCGGGCCGTACGCGCCTTCGACTTCGTGCTCGACGCGACGGTGGCGTACTTCGCCGCCAACAGCGCCGACATCACTGCCGCCATCGCGCATTCGACCGCCGAGGCGCAGGCCGGTCGGGGCACCGTCTACCTCGACGAGGAGGGGACGCTGCCGGTGGAGGCCGACACCTGCGGCTACCTGATCCCGGCGCAGCAGTACGACGGGCAGCTCGCGGAGCTGTTGCGCCGACACCAGATCGACGCGCAGGTACGCCCGGACGGGGTCGGCGTTTCCATGGCACAGGCACACCGGCGGATGATCCCGCTGCTGCTCGACGCCCGCGCCGAGACCGCGATCGCCGACGCGCAGCGGCGCTCGTACTGCGCGTCCGGTGACCCGCGGTTGGCACCGACGCGCGAACTCCTCGCCGAGCTGCTCGACGCCGAACGGCTGGCGCAGCAGACGGCATCGCAGGTGACGTCCCGACTGGCCGTGATCGACAACCTGCTCAGCAAGGACGGTCCGGCGCACGCCGCGAAGCCGGTGCTCACCGCGTTGATCCGTCAGGTGGAGAACGCCAAGCGCGACGGCTCCGAACCGGCGGCACGCACGGCGCTGACCGCCGAGCTGCAACACCTGCTCGACACCCTCCAGGGCTGACCGCGCCAGCCCTGACGGTCCCGCCCGGCCCTGTGGTGCCGGGCGGGACCGTCACTGTTGTTGAGGCGACCCGCCTGCTGCCTACGGGGTGCTGACAAGTGGGTCGTGGACCCGGCCGAGGAACAGCGGCACGCCGGTGTACCAGTCGTGGATGACGTACAGGAACGGCCGGTTCACGAAGAACTGCGGTCCCTGCGGAATCGACGGCGGCGGGATGATGACGGCCGACGCGGCTGCCGCCTCGGTGCCCTTCTCGTCCACCGCGATGAACGTCTCGTGCAGCACGTCGTTGATGTACAGGGACGAATCGGTGCTCATGCCACTGAGATCGGCCTGCGGCGTGAACGCCGTGGGCATGCCGAGGTTGCTCAGCGCGACAGCCAACTGCACTGGCAGCCGGAACGTCCACCGGGGCAGCCGCAACTGGACGGTGGCGCCGCCGAACCCGGTCAGCAACGCGCTCAGCCACGCCCCGTCGAGGTTCGCCTCGATCGCGGCGAGATCGTTCCCGGTCGGCATGACGATGGCCATGCCCAGCCGGTCCCCCGCGAACGGCACGTCGACCGCCTGCCACCCGTCGCCGACCTGGTAGCCCATCCCGGCGAACGGCCCCCGCATCATCGGTACGCCGACCACGCTGCCGTCGTCCCGGGTGAACGACTCGGTCGCGGTCAACGCCGGAACGAACTGGTATCTCCACGCCGCCTTGAGGTAGGTCGTGTTGGTGAGAATCAGGCTGGTGCCGGGGCTCACCGCATTGGACGGCAACAGCTCGGGGATCTTCGCGTTGGTCCGGTCGGACACCCAGGTGTTGATCTCCTGGCGGGCCGCTTCCGGCGCGCCGGCGAAGTCGACCGGGTGCGGCGCGGCACCGTAGTAGCCGGTCAGCGTGTCCTGGAAGCCGGGTCGCAGGCCCAGGCCGAGCCGGGTCCACAGGGCGTTGGCCGTCCTCAGCAGGGGCCGGGCTGTCCCGTCGCCGTCCTGGTAGCGGATGGCGAGGGTCTGTTCGATGGTGTTGAGGCCGCTGTCGAGCGCGCCGGGTCGGGGATGCGGCGCGTGCAGCACGGCGTCCATCTCGGCCGCCGTGGTCGAGCCGGCACCCGCCCTGGTCATCGCCAGCGCGAGCCCGACCGAGTACGGCGCACAGACCACGTTGTCGCCGGGACGGGTCGAGGCCAGTTCGCGGTAGAGGTCGGCCGAGAAGCCGCGCACGGCGGTCGCGGCGGCGGCCAGCGTGGCAGGATCGGGGGGTACGCGTATCGGATCGGTCGATGTGGACGATTCGTCGGGACGGCGGAGTTGACCTGGGGTGGCGGTGAATGCGGCGGCCGCGAGGGGCACGGTCCGCAATACCGATCGACGCGAGACCATATCTCGACGGTAATGCAGCCCCACGCCGGAACACCAGGTCAACACCGAAAATACATCGAAGTTCTGCGATATAAGCCCATCGCTTGTCGGTCGGGCACCGGAACCGCGTGGTGACGAGGCGTCACCGTCTGCTTCACCGGCGGCGCTTGTTGATGCTCGGCAGGCCGCCGGAGACGGTCCGTACGCTGCCGTCCGGGTTGCTCCGACCCGGTTTCTGCATGGCCCCGGTCACTCGCCGCCCCGCCAGGTCGGAAGCGCTCAAGTTGACCACGACCCGATTCGCCCGCCAGCTCCTGATCCGGGCCAACGCCTGATCACGGTCGGCGACGCCGGTCAACGCACGGATCGCCGGCATCGCCTTGTACGGCTCGGCGAGCAGCAGCTCGGCCACATCGGCAGCACTCAGCTGGCGCGCAGTGGCGTTGCCCACCGGAACGAGCGAGCCGTGAACCTGCCCGCCCTCGGACCACAACCACACAGACCGTTTGCCGTCGCCGGCCCGCATCACCGGAGCTGTCGACGCGGTCGCTTTCCGGCTCGGATCAGCAGTTTTCCGAGTCAGGTCGGGAGCTTTCCGACTCGGGTCAGCAGTTTTCCGAGTCGGGTCGGCAGCCTTTCGAGTCGGGTCGGCAGCGGTCGGTGCCGTCGGGGGTGTGGCCGCGACGTGGGCTTGCAGGGCGGCTGGCGGTTGCGCCCGTCGCTGCGCGGGCACGTCGGCGGCCGGGCGGGGCGGGGCCTGTTGCGGTCGTTGCGTCGGCGCCCCTCGCCGCTCCCTGACGAACCAGGCGGCCACCTCCCACTGCTCGGGCGTGAACCGGACCGGGATGACCTCGGGCAGATGCGGTGCCGAGGGGTTCTGCACGGTGACCTGCGCGCGCCGCTTGGCCAGGTCGGACAGGGTGAGCGACCCGATGTCCACGACCGTGGCCAACGGGATCCGTCGGACGTGCGCCTTCAGCCACGGCAACCACCGTCCACGCCGGACGACCAGCTGCCCGTTCTCGAACGAGGCCTTCCACCGAGCCATACCGACCACCTCCCGCGCTACGCACGTTAGCGGCCTGAGGATCACCACCACACTCGTCGTGTCGGGCAGTTAGGGATGACGGATCGACGGGCCCGCGGCATGGTCAGCTGCGCACCCAGGAAGCAGGTCAGAGCGCGGCGGCGTTGTCTTGAGGGAACCCCCCGGTCGCAGCGGACCTCACCGGGCCTGCGGTTCACCCCGATCGGCGAGATCACCGAACCAGGTCAGGGCGTGCTGTCCCGAGGAGATCCCGTAGTCCAGGGTCGCGCGCTGATACACCGCCACGTCGCGGAACTCCGCCGGCACCTCGATCGTGTCGATGCGCTTCTTGAGCGCGGTGAGCTGGGCGAGATGAGCTGCGGTCCGCTCCTGGATGCGCCGCAGCACCGCTACGCGATCCGTCGGGTCGAGCAGGCCCAGGAAGTACAGCCGGGACAGCGCCGCCGTCTCCAGGTCCGCGCCGCTGAGTTCACCCGTCATCCAACGGTGGAACTCCTGCCGGCCCGCCTCGGTGACTCGGTAGATCTTCTTGCCGCGTCCGCCGGGTTCGGTGCTCGCGACCTCGATCAGCCCTTTGTCGAGCAACCCGTCGAGGGCGCGTTTGATGCTGCCTGAGCTGGCGCTGTAGAAGAGCGCGACGCCTGCTTCGAAGCTCTTGATCAGGTCGTACAGGCTCTGCGGGGCGAGCAGCAGCAGGCCCAGGATCACGTGTGCCACATCGCGATCCTACCCGGTTGACTCTCTTAGACATGTCTAGTAGACATATTGCCATGCCAAGCATCTCCCAGCAGCAGTCCGGCAATCAGGTGACCAGCGAGGTCGACGCCGGCCTGACCCGGCTCGTGCAGAAGCTGAGCGCCAAGCGCGGGCTGCACCACGTCAGCCTCGCCGTGTCCAGCGCCGACGGGCAGCGCCACTGGGCCGGCGCATCGGGTCCGGAGGACACCACCGAGCCGCAGGTACGCCCCGAGGCGCCGTTCTTCATCGCCTCGATCACCAAGCGGTTCATCGTCACGCTGGTCCTACAGGCCCATGAGCGCGGCGAACTCGACCTGGACGCCCCGATCTCCACCTACCTGCCCGCGTCCGTCACCACCGGGCTGCACGTACGGCGCGGCGTGGACCGGACGGCACAGATCACCGTACGCCACCTGGCCAGCCACACCTCCGGGCTGCCGGACTTCCTCGAACGACGCCGCGGCGAGCCCAGCCTCTACCGGCAGATACGTGCCGGACAGGACATCGCCTGGACCTTCGACGACGTCCTCGACATCACCCGCAACCAGCAGCGCCCCCACTTCGACCCGCAGGACCTCAATGCCCCCAGGCAGCGGGCACGCTACTCCGACACGGGCTACCAGTTGCTGCTCCGGATCCTGGAGGCGGTCACCGGCCGCACCTTCCCCGACCTGCTCGCCGACCGCATCACCGGCCCGCTCGGCCTCACCGGCACCTGGCATCCCGCCGCCCAGCCCGCCGACCCGGCTCTCCCCGCGCCCCTGCCCCTGCACATCCGTCGGCGCCGCGTGGAGGTGGACAAGGTCATCGCTTCGGCCGACGACCTGTTCAGCACCACCAGGGATCTCCTCGCCTTCGAGCGGGCACTCGTGGCCGGTGAGCCCTTCGCCGATCCGAATACGCGGCACCTGCTGACCGAACGCCGCAACCGACTGAGCAACGCCCCGGTGCTGCGCTACGGCCTGGGCACCATGTTCTTCAAGGTCAATCGGCTGATGTCGCCACTACCCAAGCCGGTGACGCTGGTCGGGCACTCAGGATCGACCGGCACCTGGCTGTTCACCTGCCCGGAACTCGACCTGCACCTGGCCGGCACCGTCGACCAGACCGAGGCCCGCAGCCTGCCATTCCGCATCATGACCGCCTGCCTGCGCATCTGGGCCCGCTGAGCCGTCCCAGGACGGACCAGCCCCGCCCTGCAGGTGCTGCCGGGCGGGACCGGCCGACGCACCCGCCGTCTCGGTGTCTTCTCGTCCACCACCCGAGACGACCCAGGGCCGCCTGGTGTTGGTGGTGGTCCAGTTCGATGAGTTCACGCTCGCCGCAGCAGGCCAGGCGACCCGGAGCCCGATCGGCAGGCGTTCGCGCAGGCGCTGGAGGCGATGGCTCGGCCCGCCCGACGCGACGGAGGCGGCGCCCACCTCCCATCAGGTCAGGCCCCCGGATGGCGGCCGCCGCAGGAGCACGCGCGACCGCTACGTCTGGATGATGCGCAGTGTGTATTGGGCTGCGCCGACGTTCGCCGCTGCGTGTCGCTCGGAGCGGCGGCGTTGGGCCTGGCTCGATGCAGGGACCGCCGCCCAGAAATTGATCTTGTCGTCGCCGGTCATGAAATCCCACCCCTGGCCGGGCAGGGCATCGACCGGCACCTCGCCGAAGGCGATCAACTCATCGCGTAGTCGTCGGCGTGCCGTACGCCAGGCTTCGCCTGTCCGCGCATCTGCCGTGCCCCGCACGTAGGCGACTGCGGCGACACGGGCGCCGGTGAGATGTGGCTCAAGAGCGGCGATCGCCTCCTGCGCTGCGGCGACCTCGTCTGGCGCGCCGGGTCGGTCCACCTGGAGGTCGGTGTAGAGCGCGAGGTTCGCGGCCTGCTGGGTGCCGTCAGCGTAGATCTTGTATGTGGAGACGGAGTCAGGCGCCACGAAAGTCAGCAACGTGTAGTCGTCGTCTTCGCGGTCGTCCTCGAGAACGATCCCCTGTGTCAGGGCGTTCCCATGCTCCTGGTCGGTGGCCTGTATCAGCGCGCCCAGCAGGGGATGCCCTGGCGAGATGAGCTCCGGAGGTTCGAGCCTCATGATGGGGCCCTCGGCGCGGTCGAACGTGACCGCGTTGTAGCGAGTCGAGAGCGAGGAGCCGAACAGCGTGCGTAGCCGTTCGGGTACGTGGGCGACCCGCCACACCGAGCCGAGGTGAGTGATGTCGCCGTGGAAGGTGGCGAACGAGCGGAGGGTGAAGTCACGCACGACATCGGGCTGAAAGCTGGAAGCCCTGGCCTGTTCCATGGCCTTGCGTAGTGCGGTGAGTTCCGTCGGTGTGAGGGTGCTCGTCGTGGCGGCCCGCTGCCGCACGGCCGCTTCCAGGCCGCTGGACACCTGGTCGAGGGCCGACTCGATCTCGCCATGAGTCGTCCCCGTCAACGCCCGGGAGAGCAGTTGGCCGAGGTTGGCGTCGGTGAGCACCTGGCCGAGCACGTCGAACACCTGGTCGCCCAGGGCCTCCCGTTGGACTTCCAGCTTGGCGAGCAGGGTCTCGAACACGTCACCCTCGCGGGTGTCGACCGCGACCAGATTCCAGAGGTGGCAGGTGTGACGCTGGCCGATGCGGTGGATCCGGCCGAACCGCTGCTCGAGTCGGTTGGGATTCCACGGGATGTCGTAGTTGACCATCAGGTGGGCAACCTGGAGATTGACGCCTTCACCTGCGGCATCGGTCGCGATCAGGATGGAGCTGTTGGCCTCCTGGGTGAAACGGACCTGGGCAACCCGCCGGTCGGCTCGCGAGATCAGGCCGTGGATTACCTGGATGTCGGTGTCTGCGGGCAGGAGCTCGAACAGACGCTGCTCGAGGTATTCCAGTGTGTCGCGATGTTCGGTGAAGATGACGATCTTGCGGCGCTGGCTGGCCGCGTCGTACATCTCGTCGCTTGTGAGCAGGTCGGCCAGCGCCTCCCATTTGGCGTCGACGCCCATCTCGCGCACGGTCTGCGCCCTCTGGACGAGTCGTTCGAGGATCAGGATCTCGGTCTCGAGTTCGCCGAGCGTACGCGCAGCGGTGGCCACCGAGACCACGTCGTCCTCGTACTTCTCGGCCTCCTCGGCGCTCAGTTCGTCCGGATCCTCCGGCTGCAGGCCCAGGCTTGCGGCGAGAGACTCGGCGAGCCGGCGGTCGGCGGCCTGCACGCGGGCAGCCTCGCTCTGTAGCCGGGCGTGACGCCGCTCGAGCGACCGAAGGATGGCCTCGGGTGAGGAGGCCAGCCGGCGCTGAAGGATGAGCAGTGCGAAGCCGACGCTGCGCTTCGTATCGTCGCCCGAGACTTTGTTCATCTCCTCGCGGACGTAGTCGCTGACCTCCTCGTAGAGGTCGCGCTCCGGCGGTGTGAGCCGGTACGCCACGGTGCTGGCTCGGCGCTCCGGGAACAGCCGCGACCCGTCCAGGTGGACCAACTGCTCCTTGACCAGGCGGCGCATGAGTCCGTCGCGTGCCGCGTCGGCGATGTAGCGGTCCTGGCCCGCGGGCCGCAACAGGGACAGAAAATGCTGGTATTCGGCGTCCTTGCCGTTGTGCGGGGTGGCCGTCATGAGCAGTGTGGCCGCTGTCGCCTCCCGAACGGCCTCGGCGAACTGGAACCGCTTGGATTTGTCGACCCTTCTGCCCCACGCCTGCACCGACAGCTTGTGCGCCTCGTCAAAGATCGCCAAGTCGTAGCGCGACTTGTTCGAGTTGGTGACCAGTTCGATAAGTCGCGGATTGCGGGAGAACTGGTCCAAGCGGGCGATAAGGAAAGGATGCTCCCGCAAAGGATCGTCGTCGGGCCGCCGGCCACCGATGAGGGACGTTTCGAAGATTTCGAAGTGGAGCGCGAACTTGTCGGTCAACTCCTCCTGCCACTGCTCGGCGAGGCCGCCAGGAACCACGATCAGACAACGACGTACCCAGTCACGCGCCAACGCCTCCTTGATGAACAGCCCGGCCATGATCGTTTTGCCGGCCCCTGGGTCATCCGCGAGGAGGAAACGCTGCGGATGCTTGCGCAGCAGATGATCATAGACGGCCTGCACCTGGTGAGGTAGCGCCTCGACGTGCGACGAGGACACTGCGAGCAGCGGATTGAGCAGGTGCGCGTGCCGCAGTCGCAGTGCCTCGACGGCGAGCCAGAAGGCATCGGGCGCGGCGTCCAGAGTGGGCCCCCTGCTTCCCTCCGGCACGATGGCGGCCAGGTCCTCCTCGGAAAGCATGCGCGTCGACTCAAGACCGAGATCGTCACGGAATCGTACGAATACCCCAGAGCCGACCGGAGTCCATTCGACGATTTCCACCAATTCGCCCGCCACGAGTCCGTGCACTCGGGTCTGAGAAGATAGTCGAAGGCCCGCCATGATCCTCCGCACATCGCCCTGTCATGATTTCGGCAAGAGCATACAAACACCGTCGGGGTGAAGGAGACGCTCCTTGGATCTCATGATCGTCGCGGGAGTGCATCTGGACCGAGCCTGGAGTCAGCTGGGCGGCCCGTACGGCGTCACACTACGACAGTGGTCGCGCGAGGTCCTGGCCCGTGTCGTCGATGAGGCCCACCGCCGCAACGTCGGCACCCTTGTGATCGCTGGGGATCTGCTGGACCGGGCCACGGCGGTGCCGGCGACTGTCGACTATGCCGCCAAGGTTCTCGGCGCCTTCCGCGGCGATATCCTGATCGCACCAGGACGCTCCGACTGGATCGGGGGTCCCGGACCGTACGGCTTCCAGGACTGGTCCCCCAATACCTACATCTGGTCGGCGGCGGAGTACGAGCCCAGCCCGACGGTTCCGTTGGTCTGGGCGAGCGCATGGACCTCCCCGGTCGGCTACTCACCACGAGTTCCCGATGCGGCTGGCCCGCGCATGCTCGTCCGGGCGGAAATGGGTGAGGCGGACCTCCACCGGCTGAGCACCCGCCACGACGATCTGCATGTCACGACTGGCACGGTGATGACGGAAAAGATCCTGACGATCCCGGACCTCGTCCATGACCCGCGCGCTGCCGGTGGCTACGCGTTGATCGTCGACGGCGACGACCCCAACCGGCCTGCGGAGCGGGTGGATCTGCCCGCCCAGCCGGGCCGGCTGGTGGAGATCGACGTGACCCGGCTGCAGACCACCGACGCGCTCGCCGCGAGCATCGACAGTGCGCTGAAAGCCGAAGGCCCGCTGCTGCTGCGGCTCACCGGAACGCTCGCGCCCCCGGTGCTGTTGCCCGGTTTCGGCGGTCCCGAACTACCTCCGGGGGTCGTCGTCGACCTGGACCCGCTGATCTACGGCCGCACAACGCCGGATTCGAGCGATCGCGGCGCCCGGGCGGAGTTCCTGCGGGCGATGGCCGACATTCGTACGAACGAGTTGGAGCGCCACCAGAGCACTGCCCTGGGGTTGGCCGCCCTCGACGCGAACACCCAGGGAGCCTGACCTGTGCGTATCGATTCTGTGCGGGCCGTCGCGTTCGGTCCGTTCCGCAGTGAGACCCTCGACTTGGCGCCGGGGCTGAACGTTGTCCATGGCCCCAACGAGGCGGGCAAGTCGTCCTGGTTCGCCGCGACGTACGCGGGCCTCGCCGGACGCCGCCGCATGCGTGGCCGTGGCACCGCCACTCAGGCGGAGTTCGCCAAGCGGCACAAGCCGTGGGCGGGATCGCGATGGAGCGCTGGCGTCACCGTGACGCTCGACAACGGCCTGACGCTGGCCTTGGAGCACGACCTGGTCAAGGGCGAGGCACGCATCGTCGACGCCTCGACCCGTCGGCCAGTCACGCTGAGCGAGTTGCAGCGGCGTCTCGGCATCGAACTCACCACGGAGGGGACGCTCGACGGCACCCGGCTGCTCGGCCTCAACCGCGACTCGGCGCGGGCCACCATCTTCACCGGCCAGGCGGACATCCTGAGGGTCTGCAACGATGCGGGCGAGCTGCAGGAGTTACTCGAGCGGGCGGCCACGACGCAGGCGGCCGACGCCACCGCCGACAGTGCCCTCACCTGGCTGGCCAGCCACCGCCGCGACTGGGTCGGGTCCGACTCCGTCGGCAACCGGCCGTTGCGGGCCAGGCGCATGGAACTCGAGAAGGCCCGCGCCGTCACCGCCACCCGCCGCGACGACCTGATCCGCTTGACGGAGGTGATCGTCGAACGGCAGCGCATCGGCGTCCCACTCCGCCGGGCACGCGAGGATCTGGAGCTCGCTGACCGTCTCCTACGCTGGCAGAACGTCTACGTGCTGCGGGCACGGGTGGAGCAGGCCGTAGACCACCTGACCGAACTCGCTCGATCGTCCGAGGCGGACCTCACCGTCGACGAGGACAAGGTCCGGTCCACCGCCGCGGTTCTCGGCGCGTTCGAGGCCGGCATCGACGTCGCGCCGCTGCCCCCGGGACCGTCGGCAGCGGACCTGCAGGCCGAGATCGAAGCGCTGCCCGATCACCCGGAGGGCGACCTGGAGCCGCGCCCCGAGGTGCAGGCGGCGCACCGCGAGCTGTCCCAGGCCCAGATCGCCCTGACCACCCACCTGCGCAACGCCCCGACGGACACCCCGGTGGAGGCAGCGACACGGCTATCCCCGGACGAACTGCGCGCCCTCGCCGACGTGCTCGCCGCGCCGCTGCCCGTGATCGACCCCGCCCTGCCGATGCGGTTGGCGACGCTGCGCCAGGAGGCGCAGGATGCGGCGGCGGCCTATGCGAACGCGCAGGCGGAGTACCAGGCCGCGACGGCTCGCAACGACGAGCGGCTGCGGGCGCATGCGGAGGTGGTCGACGGGCACGACCGGGTGCTCGCGGAGTTCGAGCGCGCCAAGGCAAGACTGACCGTCGAGTTCGAGGCCCTGCGGCAGGTGGCCGAAGAGGCGGCCGTGGCGTACGCGAGCGCCAAGGCTGCGTACGACTCCGTCGTCCGGCAGAAAGAGGAGAAACAGCGCACCTACGACGAAGCAGTCGAGCTGCACACGGAAGCCTTGGCTGACTTCGAGCGCGTCCGGGCGGAGCGGGCCGCCGAGTATGCCGCCCTGCAGGCCCAAGCCGAGGAGGCCGATGCCGCCTTCGTGCGCGCCCAGGCGGCATACGACGCGGCGATTCGTCGCAATGAGGAGAAGCGCCGCTCCCACGCCGAGGCTGTCGAGGCACACCAGCTCGCGGTCGCCGAGTTCGAGCGCGTCAAGGCCGAACAGACCGCGGAGTACGAGGCCCTGCGGCGGGAAGCCGAGGAGGCGGCGGTCGCGTACGCGGGCGCGAAGGCGGCCTTTGACGCCGTGGTCCGCCAGAACGACGAAAAGCAGCGCGCCCACCAGACGGCGGTGCAGGCACACGCGCAGGCGCTGGCGGCATTCGAGCGGACACGCAACGAGCGGACCGCCGAGTTCGAGTCACTCCAGAGGCAGGCGCAGGACGCTGCGGCCACCTACGCACAGGCGCAGTCCGCGTACGAGGCCGCAGCCCGGCGCAACGATGAGAAGGTACGGGCGCATGCCGCTGCGGTCGACGCGCACATGCGGGCCACGGCCACCTTTGAACACGCGCAGGCCGGGCGTGCAGCCCGAGGCCAGGCGCAGCAGCGGCAGGCCGAACAATCCGCCGCGGCGGCCAGGAGACGATCGCCGGGTCTCCTCTCGGCGGGAGCGGCCCTGCTCGCTGCCGGCATCGTGCTGTCCGTTGCCAACGTCGTGCTGCCCGGCAGTCTCCTGGCGATC
The DNA here is from genome assembly GCF_016863515.1 of Micromonospora gifhornensis. Taxonomy (GTDB): domain Bacteria; phylum Actinomycetota; class Actinomycetes; order Mycobacteriales; family Micromonosporaceae; genus Micromonospora; species Micromonospora gifhornensis. The sequence continues at coordinate 27,910 of NZ_BOPA01000034.1, read as the reverse complement.
GTCGGCGGTGCCGTTCTGGTCATGGGCTTCCTGACCGGACGGACGCCAGCCGCGACGGCGCACCCAGCCGATGACTCCGACCCCGGGCCGACCGCACCGGTTCCGCCGGCACCTCCTCGGCTGGAGGAGGTCACCAGGCCCGTTCCTCCCACGTCCGACCCCCGGCTGGTGGAGCTGCAGATCGAGCTGACGGTCCCGGCTCCGGTCGCGCCGACGCCGCCCACGATCGAGCAGGTTGAGCCGCCTGCGGTTCCCGTACCCAATCCGCGCCTGGCGGAGCTGCAACGCCTGCTGACGGCGCAGGCCCCGACACCACCGGTGCCGCCGGTGCCCGACGAAGTCGAGCCGCCCGTGGCACCGGTCGTCAACCCCAGACTCACGGAGCTTCAGGTCGAGTTGAAGGCACAGGCTCCGGTCGCGCCCGTGCCGCCCGTGCTCGAGGACGTCGAGCCGCCGGTGGCTGCCACCCCAGACCCCAGACTGGCCGAGCTGCAGGACCTGCTCAAGAAACAGGCACCCGCGCCGCCACCTGCGCCCGTGCTCGAGGTCGTGCAGCCGCCGGTGGCACCGAAGCCGGATCCACGCCTCACGGAGGTCCAGGCCGAACTCATGGCGCAGGAGACCGCACTGCGTCAGCACCAGGAACGGGTGGCGGACGCGCGGTCGCGGCTGGTGGCCGCGCAACTCGACCCTGATCCGGTGACGCTACGGCAGCTCGCGCGGGCGATCGACGATGCCGACGCGGCACGGGAGCGGGCACGGATGCACGCTGAGAAGGCAGCGGATTCGCGCGCGATGCGCGACGACGCGCTACGCCTGCTCGCGGAAGCCCTGGGTCGGGAGATCCCGCCCGAGGTCACCGACGACGTGGTCGATGAGGTGATGCAGGACTTCGAGACCTACCTGGCCGCCTGTCGGCAACGCGCGGCCGTCGCACAACGCGCCGCTCGGCGGCCGGACCTGATCGCCGCCCACGAACAACGCCAGCAGGTGGAGTCTGCCCACGCGACGGCCGTTGCCGAGCGGAAGCGCCAGAGCGTCGCCGTGTGCGAACTCGCCGACGAACTCGGGGTTGGCGCCACCTCCGTCACGCAGGCGATCAGGCAGTTGCGACTGTGGGAACGTGACCAGGAAGCCAAGCGCGAGGCGCTGGCCGAGCGGCGCTCACTCGCCGCCCGTCTCGACCAGGTGCTGGCCGGACGGGATCTCGCCGACTGGCAGGCGGAGCTTGCCTCGCTCGTCGAAAACGCCGGGCCGGAGCCGGAGACGCGGCCGGCCGACCTCGACCAGTTCCGGGCCGAAGCCGCCCGCCGGCACCAGATGGTGATCGGCCGGGCCGGACAACTCGAGGGGCAGCAACAGCAGCTCAGCCAGGCACTGGGTTCCGTGGCCGAGGCGATCGAGCATGAGGCGGACGCCGAGCGCGCCGCCGATCAGGTCGCCACACTCGCGGCGTGCATCGACGCGGCGACCGCGCAACTCAAACTCGCCAAGGAGCGGGCGCACGCCAGCATCGCCCCGGCGTTGGAGGCGAGGATGCGCCCCTGGCTGCCCCGCGTGACCAGCGGGCGCTACCTGGATGTGGCCGTGGAGCCGAGCACCCTGACGATGCAGGTCACGGAGGCCAACGGCGCGATCCGCCAAGCGACCCTGCTGTCCCAGGGCACGACCGAGCAGCTGTTTCTGCTACTGCGGGTGACCCTCTCGCAGGTGCTCTCCGGCGGCACGGAAAGCGCTCCGCTGATTCTCGACGACGTCACGACGCAGTCGGACCGGGACCGCAAGCTGGCCATCATGGAACTTCTGCACGAGATCAGCGCCGAGCACCAGGTCGTCATGTTCACGCAGGAGCGCGAAGTCATCACCTGGGCCGAGACGCATCTTGAGGTCGAACGGGACAAACTCACAGCGTTGCCCGCTCCAGGGCAGCGCGAGGATCTCGGCGCCTACACCGCCCGGACGCGGCCCCGGGCGGTCACCAACTGACGGCGGCGAGGGCAGCGCGGCGACTCGAACCAGCAACGGCTGCCACTGGCCGTCCTGGCCGCCCGGCGTGATCTCGACGCCTTCGAACCAGATCCACTGCCCCTCGTACCACTGGCTGATGTCCAGCCGGACCCGGACGATACGCAGCCGCAACGGACCCGTGGCGTCATGATGTCGCGCGCAGCGGCAGCCAGCCATCGGTCATTACGCTTCCCCCACCGCGACCCGGTGTCGAATCCCCTTGAGCGTGACCACGTCACCCGCCACCGCATCTTGCGCCTGTATCACAGCAGGTCACGGATATGGTCGACCTGCTGTTTAAGGGCTACGGAGTCGATACCGTCGCCGGACTCCTCCGAGACGAACAGGTTCTGGCCCTCCTCGAACCCGTTCGCGGCATACCAGTCACGGCGTCGCTCCCACGCTGCGCGGTACCCGGGTCGGTCCAGCATGCCGAGGTGCTCCCAGACGATCGGGTCGCCGCCGGCGTCGATGAACGTGAAGTCCGGGTGGACGGTCCCCACCACATGCTCGCCGTGCAACGGTCGCTCGTAGTGGTAGTCCAAGCCCTCCGCGTGCAGCAGGTTGGCGATCACCACCTCACTCTTGGAGCGGACCAGTTCACCCCGTACGGTTCGATGGATCAGGTGCTCTGCGAACGGCACCCCCAGGTGGGTGAGTCGTACGCCGCCGGTGAACAGGTTGGTGTTGCGTCGAGCGGTCTCGCTGTGCTCCGGCCGAGCCAGCTCACGCAACTGACCGGTGTCACTGCCCTGCACCAGCAGAACGAGCCGTTGGCGTGCCCGGGTCAAGCTGGTGTAGAGCAGTTCCCGGGTCAGCAGCTTGCTCTCCGCCGGCACCACCACGAACACGGTCCTGAACTCGCTTCCCTGCGCCTTGTGCACTGTGAGGGCGTACGCCAACTCCAGGTCGACGCGTTCCGCGCTGCCGGGTACGGCCTTGAAGTCGAAATGGCGCCTTTCACGGCCTGCGAGTGCGATCTTGAACCAGCCGTTGGTCTCCCGCGCGACGAGACCGACCTCTCCGTTGGCGAGGTAGTCCTTCACCTTGCTCTTCGCGCCGTGGTCGTAGCCGCTGCGGGTGCCGTTACGTACCAGCATGACCTTGTCCAGCCGGACGATCTCCTCCGGTCCGTAGCTGCGGCCCCGGCCGCTTCGCACCCGTCGCAGCTCCACCCCTCGGAAATGGCCCTGCAGGAACCGGTTGAGTTCAAACGTGCCCCAGTCCCGCATCCGCACAGGTGAGAGCACCTGGAACCGTTCCGCGCCGGCGTGGTTGTCGAAGGGCACCCAGCCTTCGGAGGTCAGCCCGAGTGCCTGGCGGTAGCCCTGCGAGTCGTCCGGGTCCGTCATGTCGAGGGCGGCGGCCAGTTCAGCGAGCAGCTTGGCGCGTAGCTGCTCGGTCGTCTCCCAGAACACCAGCCGCAGGTCGGAGGCGGCCCCTCCCGCACCGTCGCTGTCACTCTGCTTGTCGGCGTTGAGCGTCAACTCCCCGAGTACGGAATCCGCGTCGACCGGCTGGGTCCCGTTCGTGTAGAGGGCCGCCAGGCGCAGGATGTCGGACGGGCGGTCGCTCCCCTGGGTGCGTAGCTCCACCGAGAGCCGGGCAAGCGCGTCAGCCCGGTCGGCGACCGCGGGGTCGGCGGAGCCCCGCGCGCCGGCGAGGTGGGCCACCAGGTCGGCGAACGGGCGGCCCACGCCGATCGGCGGCAGCTGGCTCGGGTCGCCGACGAGGATCAGGCGCCTCACGTGCCCCAGATCGAGCGCCTTGAGCAGCGCGACCAGATGATCCTCGGTGAGCATGGAGGACTCGTCCACCACCACCGTGCGTTCCTGGCAGTAGAGCGAGTCGCCGGTGAACAGCACCCGCTGGCGTCGGCCGTCGTAGCGCTTGAGGCTGTGCAGGAACTGGGCGATGTTGCGGGCGCGGGCGTTCGTCTTCTGAGCCAGCAGGACGGTTGCCTTACCGGTCGGTGCGAGTAGCAGCACGCCCTCCGCTGCCAGCTTGCTGGAGGCCAGCAGCGCACCGACCACACTCGTCTTGCCGGTACCGGCCGGGCCGACCAGGACCGAGAGCTTGCGGGTGGTGATCTGCTCCAGCGCCGTGGCCTGTTCCTTCAGGGCGGTGGTGTGCCGCTCGTTGTTTTCGTCCACCTGGCCACCGCTGTCGGTGATCGCCTTTCGCAGCAGCGCCTGCCAGTCCTCGCCGAGGCTGGTCAAAGTACGCACAGCGCGGGTGGAGAGCGTCCTGGTGAGGAACCTTCCCCGATCGGTGAGATCAGCCAACTGAAGGCAACGTACGGGTTCCGTCTGGTTCCCGGTGGGTAGGTCGACCAGGCGGAGGACCCGGTGATCCGCGCCGATGTTGCCGCTGATCCAGTCGGTGGAGACGACGAGCGGTGGGCTGAGCTTGAGTTGGGCGATCCGGTTGAGCGCTTCGTCGACCGAGAGCAGTGCATCGCCCTCGTCAGCGGCAGCACGCAGAACGGTCACCAGGGCCGCTTCCACCCGGCGGGTGTCGCCTGTCGAGTCGACCCGGCTCGGGGCTGGCAGTGGTGCCGCGACCGCGATCGTCGGGTCAGGGAGCAGGCCGCGATCCACCACGGCAAGGGAGACCGGCGGATCATCCCAGTCGCCGAGGTCGACCTCGGTGACCAGGTAGGGATTTTCGATCACGTCGAGGTCGGAGACCGGCCGCTCGGTGCCGGCTGCGCGTAGGGCGGGTTCGAGCCATCGGCGTGCGGCGGAGGTGGTGAGGGCGAACCGGCTCAACAACATCACGAAGTCGCGCCGTGCCTGAGGCATCCCCATCCAGGTGTTGCACGCCGCAGCGAGATCCGCTTCGTACACCTGGTTCGGGGCGGGACGCTGTCCGCGCAGCAGAGCGTCGAGCAGCGGCCACGGGTCCTCGGCCGGGCGCAGGGTCCCGTTTCGACTCAGCTCCAGCAGTAGCGATGTCGCCAGCCGCAGCCCGATCGCCTCAAGCACCGCACCCGCCCCGGGGAAGGCGCCCCGGTCGGCCCACGTCTCGGCGATTCGGGCGTTGAGCCACTCCTCCCGTTCGACCCAGGGCCCTGGCGCGATGCCGTGCCGGATGACTGCCCGTACGGCAGCCAGCGACTGCTCCAGAACGGACAGGAGGACGTCGGAGGAGACCACCTCGCTGCCGTAGGAGAAGTTGGCGATCTGGGCACGATCGGGAGCGACCGTGATCTCGGTCAGCAGTTCCCGGCGGCGGGCGTCCTCGGTGGGGTCACCGGTCGGTTCGAGGTAGGCGTGATACGGCAGCAGGAAACCCTCGGTGCCGTCCGGCCGGATCGAGTGGCTGATGAGCCGATCCCACAACGGGTAGGTGGGTGCTCCGGCGGCGGCGTCGTACTCGATGATCCCGCGCATCGCATCGATCCGGCCGATGCCGACGACCAGCCGGTTGATGTGATCGCCCAACGGGTGTCCCGACTTGGTGTAGAAGACAGCAAGCGAGCTGCCGGGCGTGATCCGTTGGAAGCACGCGTTGAGCAACTCTCGCTGACGTGCGGCCGGAAACACCCACGGCGACGGGAACGGCGGCTCTTCATCCGGGGAGAACGGCTCGGGGAGCCGGCTTTCGATCTCCGCCGATCGCGCTCGGAGCATCCAGGCGAACGGGACGGCGAACGTGGAGAACTCCGGGACCTTCACAGACGTCGGACGTAGGTGACCATGCGTGGCTGCGGTCGGTCTCAGTTTCGCGTAGGGGTGGTTGAACTGTCGCGCCCATGGCACCGGATTCATGAACGCTCCTGACTCGGCGGCGCATGGCGGCCTCATGTTCAGGTCGAGTTCAGCGAAGGAGCGTCCGGCCGCCGCTTCTTCCTGAGCGTCTTTACGCTCGGCGCGAATCCGATCAAGGTCAAGGCAGTACGGGTTGCCCAGCGGGTCACGGCACACCGTCCCGTTCCATTCGCTGTCATGCCACGCCACACGAACCGTCAGGTGATGCATCGTTGCTCCGCACGCCGAAGAGAGCCACCGGGTGGCTGTTGAGACCGCAAGCATCAGGACCGCCATGCGTCGGCGCCGATCGTAGCCAACAGCAGATGGCGGGTCACGCGAGCAGAACTTCACCCGGCACGAACCGGTTGGGCACGGACGTCGATGGATTTACTGCGTGCGATTCCAGTCTTCGCAGGTCGAGCGGGCACCACAAACAGCCACGTGAAGTGGGCGGCAGGCATGCTGACCCCGCACATTTCAGCCGGGCTGGCATCTGTCCGGAGTCCGACAGCGGCACAAATCCTGAAACCTGTGGCTCACACAGATTCATTGCACAGAGACATCAACGCTATGCAATTCACCATGCACCCTGGGTGTCGGAGGTAAAGGTGCGCACGACCCTCGTCGCGGCACTGCTTGGACCGCATTCACCCGCCGTGAGGAGTTCGGCGGCGGTGGCCACTGATGCTGATGGTGGAGCGCTGCCGTCAATGCGCGCGTGGCAGGCGGAGCGTCTCCATCAGGTCGATGATCTCGGTGGCGGTGGCGTCACCCGGGCCGTGCAGGCGGGTCAGATCGTTCGACAACTCTTCGAGGGTGCGGGCGGCGGCGTTGCGGTCTCCGGTGCCCAGTTGCAGCAGGCCGACCTGGCGGCGGATCTGCACGGTTCGTGCATCGGTTGCCCCGAAGACCTTGGTGTTGTCCTGCGTCAGCTCGATCAGGGCATCGAGGGCCTGGGTGGTCCGGCCGACGAGGGCGTGACACGTTGCCAGCTTCAGTCGACAGGCCAGCGTGTGTTCTGAGAGCGCACCGTACCGAATGGTCACGTCGTCCACGAGCCTTTCGTAGGTGCCGGCGGCTCGGTGGTAGTCGCCTTCCTCGAAGATCGCTTCGGCCTGCTCGAGACGGACGGTGAGTACGTCGTCGTCGCGAGGGCCCAACGTCTCAGCCGCAGCGGCGACCATCCGGGTGAGTAGTTCCGCGGCCTGGTCGTACCGGGACTGGCGGACGAGTTCTGCGGCTTCGCTGCGGGCCCGTTGCAGGTCCAGCCGGGTCACCGCCAGAGTGGGCGCGGCCGCCGTGGGCGTACTGCGGCGGGGTTGCGGCGCACAGCTGCGGGCGGTGGTGAAGATGCGGCTCACCACCTGGGCGTAGAGGCGTACCGCGCTGGGTTCGGCGGGCAGCTTGGTCGCGCCGGTGATCGGCCCCAGGTCGTCGGCGAAGGGCAGCAGGCGTTCGTAGACGAGGTCGGCGTCGGAGGGGCGGTCTTCGGGCTTTTTCCGCAACATCTCCAACACCAGGGTCTCCAACCCCGCCGGTACGTCCTTGCGAAGGCTCCGAGTCGGCACCGGGTCCGTGCGTACCTGTTTGTTCATGATGTCGAAGACGGTGGAACCGGTGAAGGTCTGCCTGCCGGTGAGCAGTTCGTGGATGGTGCAGCCGAGCGCGTAGATGTCGCAGGCCGGTCCGCTGATGTTGGCCTCGATGCGCTCGGGAGCCATGTAGGACGGTGTCCCGAGCAGAATCCCGGATCTGGTGATGGTCGCGAAGTCCGCGACGGTGGGAGCGACGGCGAGCCCGAAGTCGAGCACCTTCACCGTGCCGTCCCGCTCCATCATCAGGTTGCTGGGCTTGAGGTCCCGGTGCACCAGTGACGCCCGATGCGCCGCGGACAACACGGCGCAGACCTGCGCGGCCACCGCCGCCACCCAGCCGACCGGCAGTGGCCCCTGCTCGGTGAGGAGTTCCTTCAGACTGATGCCCTGGATGCGCTGCATCACCAGGTACGGACGTCGCTCGTGCGTGCCCACGTCGTAGACGGCGGGTACGCCGGGATGTTCGAGGCGTGCGGTGATCCGGGACTCCCGGACGAAACGCCGGACGTAGTCGTCCGGGTCTTCCGGCGGTAATCGGACGAATTTGACGGCGATCGGACGGTCTAGCCTGATGTCGCGCCCGAACCAGACGTCACTCATCCCGCCCTGGCCGGCAGAGCGTTCGTCGAGCTCGTAGCGGCCGTTGACCAGCGTTCCACCTGCCACAACCGCTCCAATCAGCTATGTCGATCGGTGCCGAAAGGCTAACGGAGTGTGGATCCACTGCGGTCGGTGGGCGGTGGGTCACCGCGTTCTCGACCGCCGCAGGCCGGCGAGCAGGTCGGAGACTTCCCGGACGGAGGGATGTTGCGGGCCGTGCAGTCGAGTCAGGTCGTCGAGTAGCTGGCCCAACGTCTGGGCGGCGTCGTCCGGCTGGCCGGAGCCGAGCTGCAGCAGACCGATCTGCCGGCGTAGTTCCGTCGTACGAGGATCGTCCTCGCCGTACGTGCGGCGGTGTTCCACCAGCAATCCTTCGAGTTGCCGCAGTGCCTGCCCGGTCTGGCCGGTCAACGCCTGGCAGGTTGCCTCCTTCAACCGGCACTGCAACGCCAGTTCGTCCTCGCTTCCGCCGGTGAGTTCCTCGGCGAGTTGCTGGAACACCGGAGCGGCTGCCCGGTAGTCGCCGCCGTCGAACAACGCGTTGGCGTACTCGAAGCGCAAGCGCAGCACATCCGGGTCGCTGGCGCCGTACGCCGTGACGGCGACGTCGACGGCGGCAGCGAGCACGTCTGCCGCCTGGCTGTAGCGCGCCTGGCCGAGCAGTCGGCGGGCTTCGTCGCGCGCTCGACGTACGTCGGCTCGACCAGCCTGCGCGTCAGGGCGACCAGCCCTACGAGCCCTGGGAGGCGCGGGTGCCGCAGGCGGGGCGGGCGGTGCCACGTCCGTCGGGTCCGGCCGGTACGGCGACGGCTCTCGGCTACCGCGGTCCGCGTCAGGCACGGTGGAGCCGCCGAAGACTCGGCTGAGCATGGCGGCGTACATCCGGGTCGGGCTGGGCTCGGACGGCGGATGCAGCACACCCGGCAGCGGACCCAACGCGGTGGCCAGAGGCATCAGGCGGCGGTAGACGGCGTGGGCGTCGGCGGGTCGGTCCTCGGGCTTCTTCTCCAGCAGGTCGAGAATGAGCCGCTCCAGCTCGGCGGGTACGTCGGCGCGCACGCCGCGAATCGGGGTCGGTGCGTGGGAGACCTGCTTGCTCATCACGTCGTACGAGGTCGAGCCGGTGAACAGTCGGTCACCGGTGAGCATCTCGTGCAGAGTGCAGCCGAGCGCGTAGAGGTCGGTGGCGGGGCCGCTGATGTTGGCCTGGATCTGCTCGGGTGCCATGTAGGCGGGGGTGCCGAGCGGCTGCCCGGTGATCGTGATTTTGGAGAAGTCGGGTCGGTCGGGTGCGACAGCCAAACCGAAGTCCAGCACCTTGACGCCCCCGTCGGGTTCAAGCATCAGGTTGGCGGGTTTGAGGTCTCGGTGCACGAGCGACGCCTGGTGGGCCACCGCCAGCACCGCGCAGACCTGGGCGGCGATCGCGCTCGCCCAGCCGACGGGCAGCGGACCCTGCTCCGCCACCAGGTCGGCGAGGCTGATGCCACGGATGCGCTGCATCACCAGGAAGGGCCGGCCCTGGTGGGTGCCGACGTCGTACACGGCGGGCACACCGGGGTGTTCCAGGCGGGCGGTGATCCGTGATTCGCGGACGAAGCGTCGGACGTAGTCCTGGTCGGGCTCCCCGTCCGGGAAGCGGATGAACTTGACGGCTATCTCACGGTCGAGTCGGGTGTCCCGCCCCAGGTAGACCTCGCCCATGCCGCCCCGGCCGACCGGCAGGTCCTCCAACTCGTACCGGCCGTTGATTGAGGTTGCCACCCCGACCGCTCCTCCCGTCGTCGGTGTCCACGCATCGCAGGCTAGTCATGGCGTACCGCCGGCCGGAGGTCGCCGTCGGCCAAGCCTTGCAGGCCCTGCTCGACGAGGTCCTCCCCCCACGCGCGCAGCTCCCGCAGTCCCGTCTCGAAGGCCATGAGCCGGCGGACGGCCGCGCCGTGGGCCTGCTGCTCGGTCAGCGGCAGGCGGGGCAACCGGGTCCGGCGGATGTCCCACCGGACACCGGAGGAGATGCCGTCGGAGATGGCGGCCCGCTGGGCGCTGCGCAGGAATCCGGCCACGAACCAGGGGTCCAGGTGCTCCGGGTCGACCCGCAGCAGGTACAGCCGGGGTCCGAGCAACGCACCCCGCTCGGTGACCACTCGCACGACCGGGGTGCGCGGTGCCAGCGGCGTGACCACGTCGCCGACCTCGACGGTGACGGCCTCGGCGAGCCGCTCGGCCCGGCCGGAGGCGGGGCGGGCCAGCCGTACGTCGCGGGCCGTCAGCACCGGATGCCCCCCGTCGTCGGCGACGGCCAGGCCGGGTGGTGCCTGACGAATGTGCAGCGCCCCCGCCCGAAGCAGTTCACCGACGGTGATCGTGGCGGTGGCGTCCGGGGGTGGGTGGACGGTGAGATCCGGCAGCAGGGGCAACAGGTCGGCGACCGCGCTGCTCCACCTGTCGAGGGCGGGCGGGTAGTCGGTCTTCGGGTCGCCGGCGGGCAGATGTCGGCCAGGGCTGAGGCACACCTGGTCACCGATCAGGTCCACGACCGGTAGGGCGCGGCTGCCGTCCGGCAGCGCCCCGACCTGGTCGGTGTGGAAGGCGGCCCACGCTCGGGTGGCCCGTGCGAGGTCGGTGCTGGCGTCGACCACCAGCAGGTGCGTGGGTGGCCGGTGCTGGTCGGGGCGTTGCAGCACCCACAGGTCGCAGGCTGCGGCGGCCGGCAGACTGACCACCGCCCGCAGCGCACCGGCACGCAGCAGGTTCGCCCGGATCCGCCGCCCGGCCCGCCGGTCGGCCGCGCCGGGCGGCATCAGGATGACGACCCGGCCGCCGGGCCGCACCTGGGCCAGGCAGTGCTGGGCCCAGGCCAGCTCGGGTTCACCACGCGGTGGCAGCCCGTACTCCCACCGGTCGACGTCGGCGGACGGATCCTGCGTCCACGAACGTTCCCCGAAGGGTGGGTCGCACAGCACCACGTCGAACTGACCGGGCGTACGCTCCACGGGATGTAGTGCGTCACCGGCCACCACCACGGCCGACGCGCCGTCCAGCAACAATCGCACGGCCGCCAGTCGGGCCGCGGACACGCTGATGTCCTGCCCGCGCACCTCGGCAGCGCCGGCCCGGCAGGCCGTAGCCAGCAGTTCGCCGATGCCGCACGCCGGATCGAGCACCCGGCCGCCGGCCACCCCGGCCAACTCGGTCATCAGTCTCGCGTACTCCGGCGGGGTGTCACTGCGCCGTCGCGAGTGGACCTCGCGGTAACGCTGGCAGAGGAACTCGAAGACGTCGAGGTGCCCGTCCCGTTCGGCGGCCTCGATGGCGAGCCGGACGATGGCCAGTTCATCCGTGGTCGGCTCGTCGATGATCAGGTGGGCGATCTCCGGAAGGGTGTCGCGCAACGCGGCCGGAAGCTGTTGGATCAGCTCCGGGTCGGCCTGCTCCGCCAGCCGCCGCCAGCGGTCGGGATCGCGATCGAGCATCGCCAGGACGGCACCGAGGTAGCCGATGCGGTCGCCGAGCAGCAGGTCACCGGTGGCACCCCGCAACGACTGCCACACCTTGTCCACCGGGCGCAGCGCGAAGGGTTTGCCGTGCCGGGCGAACCACGCCTGCACCTCCGTCAGGGCGTACTGCGGGCTGGCGGAGCTGCCGCCCACCGGGGCGGGGAAGTCGGCGAAGCGGCGACGCCAGTTGCTGACCGCCGCCCTACCCACGTTGGCCAGTCGGGCGATGTCGCCGGTGGCGACGGTCGCCCGGGAGGCAGTGGTGGCGGCGTCCACTACTGTCACCTCACCCGGTGCCGAGCCGGGTCAGGACACCCCGGGTCTGCAGCTCAGCAATGTGCTCGGCGGCCCGCTGCGGCGCGGAACCGCCACGGATCAGCAGTCCCGCCTCGATGTTGCGGTTGACCCCGGACTGGGTGAGGTTCGCGCTGGACAGCAACAACGCCCGCCGGTCCGCTACGGCGATCTTGGCGTGCATCCTGGCCGGTTTCTCCGCCCGGCGTCCGATCGGCCAGTGCCACAGCTCCACGCCGGGCACGCCGGTGAAGGCGGCGGCCGGTTCGGTCCCCCGCAGTGCCCCGGCAGCGCCCGCCAGGGTCTCCACCACCACGGTCACCGCCACACCGCGTGCCGTCGCCGCCGACAGCTCCGCCAACAACGGCTGGTAGGGGGTGGCCGAGTAGGTCATCAGCAGCAGTTCACTGCGGGCGTCCCGGACCAGGTCGACGAGGACCTGCGCGGTGGCGCGGACCGGGACGGGATGGCTGCTCGGGCCGCTCCACACCGACTCGACCCGCACCGCCGCCGACCGTTGCGCGTGCCCGGCAGCGAGCCCGCGCAGATAGGCGGCGGCCTCCCGGTCCGACAACCCGGACGCCTGCTGTGCGGCCAGCACCGCCCCGGCGGTCTCGGCGAAGCCGGACACCGGCACGGCGTGCCGGACCGCCTGCTCCGGCCAACCACCGCCGAGCCGGTCGGCCAGCACCCGCAGATGCGCCGGCCCGAGCCGGGACACCGCCGCCTCGGCTGCCGCTTCGAAGGCCGGTTCCCAGGTCACGGCAGCTCGGGGAAGAGGGCCAGCTCCGGCTCGTCGATCGGTACGACGAACCGGCGGTCCAGGAACCGGTTGCCGCGTTCGCAGGTGGTCTCGGAGACGAACAGGCAGACGTGGCAGGCGGCGCCGTGCAGGAACTCCGCCGGGTCGTGCGGCAGCCGTTCGGCACACAGCGGGTCGGAGGAACAGTGCAGGGCGTCGTTGAGCGCCCGCCGGGTGAGCCGGACCAGCGCGTCCGGCTCGGCCAGCGACACCAGGCCACCGAGGGTTCCCTCGGCGTCGGGCACGGCGGTGTAGATGAGGATGCCGGCGCGGTGCGGGTCCTGTTCGGTGCCGGAGTAGATCCGCTCGGACAGGCTCGCGGAGCTGTAACCGCATTCCAGGGCGATGGTGCGGATCAGCAGATGCGACAGGGTGTGCAGGGCGATGAACCGTTCCCCCGGCCAGTGCCGCATCGGCTCGAAGCCGCCCCGGATCCGCCCGGAGTAGCGGCTTCGCCGGAACCGCCCGTACGCCTCCCGGTGGGTCTGCATGGCCTCGGTGTCGGCGACTCGGGCTTCCCAGTCGGCAAGCAGATCCTCCGGCAGCCGCAGGAAGATTCCCTCGCCGCGTACCTCGCTGGCCGGCACCCACTCCAGCCTGCCTCGGCTCAGCGGGGCCCGTTGCACCAGGTCCGGGTCCATGGGGTCGGGGGCGTCCAGGCGGGTGAACCCGACAAGCGCCCGCACCTCACGCAGCCGTTCAGCCTGGATGACGTCGGCGTAGATCTCCTTCAGCTGCGCTGGGACCCCGTCCGGGTCGCGGCGCAGGGTGAAGTCGTCGCTGGCCTCGGGCAACTCGGCGGCGGAGAAGATCTCCCACTCCGGGGTGTGCAGATCCGGGTAGCCGCTCTCGTCCTCATCACCCTTCGCGCCAGCGCGGTGCCGTTCGACGGCCGTCCAGAGCTGCGCGTCGGTCCATCGCTCGAACTCCCGTAGTACCGGGGCAACGGTCCGCAGGTAGGGCAGCATGGCGATGCCAGGCATGTCTTTCAAGGAATCCCAGTGCTGCACCACCTTCGCCTGCAACTCGCTGGCCCCGGTGGGTGGCACGGCGAGGGCGGAGAGTGTCTGCGCGAACCACTGGTTGGACGCGCCCACCACCAGCAGCTTCAGTTCACCCTTACACTCGCCCGACTCGAAGTCGCCAAGGTGGGCCTGACGGCCCCGGCAGCGGGGCAGCTTCTGCGCGCCCCGCGGACCGAGGACCTCCTTCATGTTGCGCCGCGCCCCGCACGGCACGCACCGGATCTCGACGTTGGCACCGAGGTTGCCGCCCCGGTCGTTCATCCGCAGCTTCGGGTGGGACACCTCCGGACAGGCGCCGCCCTGGTGCACGAACGGGGTGTACGGGAAGTCGTCGAGGTGCCCGTACGTGCAGGCCAGCACGAACCGGGCCGCCACCGCCATCGGCGGACGTCCCTTCTTTTTCCGGCCGCAGACGGAGTGGAAGAAGCGCGCCTCGTGCGGCTTGCGGGCCTTGGTGTTCTCGAAGCCGAACACGCCACCCTCGATCGGGGCCAGTTCGTCGCAGGCGGTGCAGCGCAGCCATCCCGGGAACGGGGTGATCGGCACGCCGACCTTCGAGGCGGGACTGTTCGGCTCGTCTCCGCCGTCCATCCACGGCGCGGGCCGCAGCTCCTTGATCGACTTGTCCCTGAGCAGCGTACGGACGGCGGCGAGCAGCCGGGGCTCGGCGATCGGCTCCCAGTCGGGCACCGCGTTGTGGTTCCAGTCGTCGAGGCCGCGGACCAGCACGGAGAAGTTCGGCAGGTCGACAATGGCACCGACGCCGGTGGTGAACATCAGGTGGCTGGGACGGACCGCACCGACCCGCCGGAAATGCCGGCCTGCCATCACTTCCCCTTCCCGGTGAGCGTCGACTCGCCCATCTCGTCCCCGGCGGGTCGATCCTCGTCCCGCACGTCGTCGGTCGGCGGCCCGAACGACCACTCCGGCGCGTTGTACAGCGAGTCGAAGAGCTTGTCCCCGGCGGGCAGCAACAGGTTGATCTCGTTCTCCGTCTCCCGCATCGACTGTCCGACCGTCAGGTCGGTCCACCGCCCGGCACCGGCCCGTTCCAGCAGGCCGGCGAGCCGCTGCTGTTTGAAGCTGCCCTGGTCGTAGCCGAGCCTCGTCTCACCGGTCTTGCGTTTGTTCCACTCGTCCCGCAGCCGGCTGATCCGCTCCAGCAGGTAGTCGCGGCCACGTTCCCCGGCGATGTCCTCGGCCCGCTGCAACAGCCGGTCCACGATCCGCTGCACCTGCGCGCCGTCCAACGGCACGTCGTGCGCGTCGGTGTTGCGGGAGAACCCCTCCTCCGCGTTACGCACGGCCGCGACCAGGGTCGCGGTGGTCCCCCGGTCCAGCGACCGCCGGGTGTACGGAGTGACCGACAGCGCCTCCACCTGCCGGTAGAAGGTCGCGTGGTAGTACTCGAAGTCCTCGTAGTGGGCCAGGTCCCGGGGCCGGGTCCAGTTGTAGAGGGTGACCACCAGTCCGGGACGGCGGGCGTCTCGACCGACCCGGGAGGAGGCCTGGATGTACTCGGCGGTGTTCTTCGGCTGCCCGGTGACCACCATCAGGCCGAAGCGGGACACGTCCACGCCCACCTGGAGCATCGAGGTGGCCAGCACCACGTCCACCGGCAGTTGACTATCGCCCCGCTGCCGAAAACGCTCTGCTAACGGATGGTGCTGAGGTCGCGCATTGGATGTCGCCTTCGCCCTCGCTTCACGGAAGTTGTCCATGATCGCGCGGTATCGGACCGAGGTATCGAGCTCTGGATCGAACCCGACTTCCAGGCGCTTGAGGACCTCGCTGATGTCGCCGGAGGAGACCCGAGATGTCAATTCCTGGATGTTCAACATCTTCCCACCGAAGAGCCGGTCGGACAGGCCCTTGCGCCGGCCGTGGGTGCGGACCCGGGTGGTCACGTCGTCGTCCAGGAGCCGCCGCATACCGGCCAGCTCGCGGGTGGCGCTGAAGTAACCCACTAGAGTCTGGTACGGGTCGGCGGGCGCACCGTACCGGTCGAACAGGGTCTGCCCGGCCAGCAGCAGGATCTCCGCCAGCCGGATCTCGGCCGACTTGAGCCGCACCCCGTGGGCGCAGACCCCCAGGTAGCGGCGGCCCGGATTGTCCACAGTCACCGGCACCTGGCGGCTGAAGAAGGTGTCGGTGATGTCGATGACCGGCGGCGGGAAGACCGCCAGGTCCCGACCGAAGACACCGAGCACCTGGGACCGGGCCCGCTTGGTGGTGGCCGTCGAGGCCACGATCTTCGGCCCGGCCGAGCCACCGCCGGGCAGCGGCCAGGTGCAGAGCTGGTCGACGGCCGCCTCGAAGAGACCGACAGTGGTGCCGAGGGCACCGGAGATCAGGTGCAGCTCGTCCTGGATGATCAGATCCGGTGGGCGCAGCCGGATCACCGGTTGGCTGGTGACCGCCTCCAGGCTGCCCTTCTTGTTGTGCCGGGAACCGCAGCCGGTGCGGGTGTCCAGGTCGTCGTGCCGGTAGCCGTGCCGGGGGCAGTATTCCCGCACCCGGCCGAAGAGCAGCCCGGCGAAGCCCCGCCAGGGCAACTGGGCCAGCTTGTCGACGGTGGCGATGACCAGGCTCGGGGCGTACCGGTAGATCTCCTCGTCGACGGTGAGGATGGGCAGTCCTTCGGTGCTGCGAGTGCGGGAGAACGGGCAGGCGTCGACGCCTTCGCCCTCCGCGCAGAACAGCAGCACCCGCCGCAGGTCATCCTTGGGGTCGAGGTCATGCTCGGCACGCAGCTTCGCCCCGCACCACGGGCACCTCAGGGTCTGCAGCACGTTCGTGAACTTGCCGTTGCCAGCCTCGCGCGCCTCGGCGATCTGCGCCGCCGCCTCGTCATACCAGTTCGGCGACACTCCCCCGCCGACCCAGAGGCCGATCCGGAACGGCTCGCCGCCCCAGGTGCGTTCGTCGCGCTGCCGCAGCACCTCGGCGGCGCAGATCAGCGCGGCGGCCCGCTGGAACTGCTGGGCGGTCAGCAGCCGCAACGTGTACCGCATCAGCACCGAGACCCCGGCGTTGCCGCTGCGCGCCTCCGCACCGGTGCCGATCACACCCTGGAGGCGGCGGATGGCGAAGGTGAACGCGGTGAGGCCCAGGTACGCCTCGGTCTTGCCACCACCGGTGGGGAAGAACAGCAGGTCCACCACCGCGTCCCGGTTCGCGGCCCGCTCCGGGTGGGCGGGGTCGGTCAGCGAGGGCAGATTCAGCAGTACGAACGCGAGCTGGAAGGGCCGCCAGGAAGCGGCGGCGGCGCCACGCGCGTCGACGGCAGCCTTGGCGTCGGCGTACGGCAGGCCCTGTTCCTCCCGCAGCCGGGCCACCTCGCTGTGCCGCCGCTGCAACGCCATCGCCTGGTTGGCGAAGCGGAACGCGGCAAGCGCCTCGGCGTGCCGGGGTGCCTCCGGGTCGGTCAACAGTGCGATTCCGGCCCGGATGCGCTTGGCGGCCTGGCCGGCGGTGAACACGGCCCGCTCGGCGGTCGCCCGCAACGGCTCCGGCAGCTCCGGGATCTTCGCTTCCTCGTCGTCGAGCCACGACTCGTACCCGTCGGCGAGGATCGCCAGCCCGGTCCGCAGCCGGTCGATGTCGACAGTGGCGAGGTTGTCCATGGACAGCTCGACCCCGGCCAACGGGGTGCCCTTGCCCACCGGCGCGACAGTCGCCGGCACGTTGTAGGTCGGCAGCCAGGTGGTGAACAGCTTGTGGGCGCGGCGTTCCCCGGACCGCACCCAGGGATGCACGGCCACGTTACGACCGGCGGCGTAGCGGCGCTGCGACCGGTAGAGCAGCCGCAGGTGGGTCTCCTCGTCGTCGTCGCTGATCCCCTTGACCCCGTCCAGCGGGTCGTCGATCGGCAGGAACACCGCCGACTGCCCGTCCAACGCGGTCACCGTCAACGCCGACTGGAACAGCCAGGCGGTGTCCGCGTTGCTCTCCGGCTCGAGCTGCGAGTTGATCAGCGCGAGCTGCACCACCCGCCGCCCGTCACGCGGCCGGACCTCCACCGCCAGGTGCACCCCCGGCGCGTCCTGGTCGGCCACCGTCAGCGGAATCCGGTACGAGGTGTCCCCGTCGAGCCGGACCTCCTTGGCGTACGACACCGGCTCCCGATACCAGACGCGGCTCTTCTTACCTTTCTCGTCCTCGGACTCGCGCAGGTCGTAACGTCCCCACTCGACGGTCACCGACAGCACGTCCGTGTCGCCGGCCACCGCGAACGACAACCCCATCGAGGAGGCCCACATCTTGCCCAGGTTCAGCGGGGTGACCACCTCCGGCAACTCCGCCTCGCTACCGTCGCCCTGCACCGCCGCGTCCACGTCCTGCACCTCGGCGGAATCCCGCTTGTCGGTGCGTGGCCGCTGCTTCGG
The DNA here is from genome assembly GCF_016863515.1 of Micromonospora gifhornensis. Classification (GTDB taxonomy): domain Bacteria; phylum Actinomycetota; class Actinomycetes; order Mycobacteriales; family Micromonosporaceae; genus Micromonospora; species Micromonospora gifhornensis. The sequence continues at coordinate 9,947 of NZ_BOPA01000034.1, read as the reverse complement.
CCCGAGCATCCCCACCAGGTACCGCTCGCGCGGCCCCATCGCCCCCGGCCGAAACTCCTCCTGCTCGCCGTCCCACGGCCCGAGCAGGTCCCGCCCGATGAGATCCTCCAACTCGTCGCGCACCTGATAGGAGGTGACGTCAGGAAAGCTCTGCGGCAGGTCGAGCGGCGGGGTCGGGTCGGCGTCGCCCTCCCCGGACAGCGCCAGCGCCTGCTGCTCGCCTCGGGGATGCGGGAAGAGACCGCCCTGTACGTCGGTCATCACCAGAGCCCTTCCGCAGCGGTGGTCTTCGCCTTACGCCCGGACTTCTTGTCGTGCAGACCCTGGGCGACCTCTTCGGCGTAGCGCTTGTGGTTCAACTCCAGCAGCCGGTCGAGGATCTCCCGCTGCACGCCCGGACCGACGGTGTAGCGGATGTAGGCACCAGCCTTATGAAACCCGTGATCAAGCCCCTGCTCGACCAGGTCATCCCACCCGTAGGCCCGACACACCGCCACATCAATGTCCCGGTGAATCCGCCGCAACTCCACAATGTCGTCGTCCTGGCACACCGGATCAAATACCAGTTTGTACGTCGCGGTCAGCCCTGCCTGCCGGCTGAGCATCAAACCGCGTCGGTTCCCGTCAAGCCGATCTCCCAAAGCCCGCATCTCCGCAGTCAACTCCGGCAGCGCCAGCGTCTCGAACACATCGGACGGGGTGTAGCGCAGATCTGCCTTCATGGACGACGCGCGGCTGGCCGCCCACCAGTAGTGCGGCGAACTCGATAGCAAGGCCAGCATCGCCGTGTCATCCGTCGCAAACACGCCGAGCATGTGCGAGAAGACCTGACCGGTCGGCACCATAACCGGCATGACCGTCTTACTCACCAGCGTGATGGCAACTACCCTGTCAAGCTTTGCAATTGCGGAACGAAGTCCTGGAGCGAGCTTCTCGTACTGCCACCACTTCTCGCGGGTAGCTCGCTTAGAATCAGGAAGCCGATCCCGCGAAGGTTTGACAAGCGCTCGAACTCGCTGCAAGCAAGCCGAGTAAAGAGAGGCACGCTCATAGGGCCAGTCTCGGAAGTCAATGATCCAACGGCTTGCAGAAAGATGAGGGCTGGAATTTAAATCCTGGCCATTCAAGTACCGAAAGAGAACTTGCTCATTCAGCCCGTCAACTGCCACCATCTTCGCAGCTTCATCCTCGGACATTACAAACCCGATGCCGTTCACGAAGTTGCCCACATAGGCAATTCCAGAACTGGCAACCAGCCGCTCCGCGTTGCCTGAGACGCGGGTAACAGGTTCAAGCATGGCACTAATTCCTGGAACACGAATACCGTCGGCAAGGCAGGTGGCATCACGAGCGGGAGCTTTTCGGCTAGTCCAAACCGCACAGTATTCAAGCGCAGCAGAACTCGATGGCCAAGGCTTGCTCTTGACCGATCGACGGATCGACACGCCACTCGACACAAGTTGGTCTAGACCAACCTCCCGGGTATCGCCTTGAGCGAGGGTGTTGGTCGCAATCAGACCGGCACTTCCACCCGGATTCAGCAAATCATGCGCTCGGAGAGCAAAATAGGCAACGAGGTCGGCGTTTCCCTTCACACCTCGCCCTGGAACCGCGACAAGGTACTCCCGATAAACCGAACCCATAGGACCACTGATCTTCTTCCCGCCGAGGAACGGCGGGTTGCCGATGATGGCGTCGAAGCCGCCTCGGTCGAAGACCTCCGGAAACTCCAAAGGCCAGTGCAGCGGATTCCGCTCGAAACTGCCGATCGGCTGATCGATGGCTAGCCAGGTGCGTGCCTGCTCTTCGAACGGCTCCATGTTACCGCCACCGGCCAGGTGTGTGGCCAGCGCGCCGACCTTTTCGGCGATGACGACTGAGTCCTGGCCGCGCTTGACCGACGCGAGTTGGGCACCCACCACCAGGTCGGCGTAGGCGTCGGCACGCTTGCGAACCTCGCGTACCTGGTCGAGGAGTCGCCGCTTCTCGGCGAGGGCGTCCAGGCGGTCGGGCAGCTCGGCGAGTTGGCGGCGCAGGTCGCGGGCCTCGGAGAGGTCGCGTTCCAGCCGGAGGTCGCGGGCGGCCTTGCCGGGCAGGGTCGCCGTGTTGCCGATGCCGAGCAGCGCGTCACCGGCGACGAGGCGGTCGTCGAGGAAGGTGAAGGGGCGTTGGGGGTCCATGGAGACCAGCCAGAGGGAGAGCTTGGCCATCTCCACGGCCATCGGGTTGATGTCGACCCCGTACAGGCAGTGTTCGATGATCTGGCGGCGGGCCTCGATGACGAGGGGGTCGTCGTCGGCGTCCACGGTGCGGTCGACGCCGCGCTGTTCGTACGCGAGGGCGTGTTCGTTGCCTTCGCGGGCCCAGGCGGAGATGAGGTGGCCGGCGAGGTAGCGGGCCGCCGCGACCAGGAACGCCGCCGAGCCCATGGCGATGTCGGCGACCTTGAGGGCGAGGATCTCCTCGACGGACTTCGGCTTCCACTGTGACTTGTCGGCGGTTTGCAGCGGGCCGGGCTCGTAGACGAGGGGCTCCAGTGCGCCTTCGACCACCTCTTCGGCAAGGAAGCGTGGGGTGTAGTGGGTGCCGGTGTTGCGGCGTAGCGCGGACTCGGTGACGAAGAGTGCGCCGGGCAGGATGACCACGGGCAGGTGTCGCAGGTCTTCGCGGATCAGGCCGTGGAAGGGCAGCAGGCGTTCGGAGAGCGGGTAGTCGCCGCCGGTGACGGCGAGGAGCTTTTTGCGGGCCTCTTCGCGGTCGGGGCCGTCGAGCGGGGCGAGCTTCTTGGTCAGCGTCGCCACCGACCCGATCTTGGAGTCCTTGTACTTCTCGGCGAGCGCCTTGGCCAGGGCCGGCACCTCGGGGTGCTGGTCGCGCAGCGACTCCAGGTCGGTGAGGAGGACTTCCTCTTCGAGCCCTTCCTTGCCGATCAGGCCGACTGTGACATCGTCGGCGCGGAAGCCTTCGAAGGAGAGCAGGCCCTCGTAGACGTACCCGATCTGCTCGACGTCGAGGGTGCGGAAGCTGACCGTGCGGCGTTCCCGGGAGCGGCCGGTGCCGACCTGGACGTACTGCACCGCGCGGAGCATGTGCAGGACGGTCCGGTCGTCGACGGTCAGCGGCAGCCAGTCGTACCGCTCGGGGTCGAAGAGTGAGCCGTCGTGGCCGTGCAGGGTCAGGCGGGGGTGGTCGATGCCGTGGTAGACGGCGTGGAACAGGGCCAGCAGCCGGTGCCACGCTGCGGTGCTGTGCTCCAGGTCCTCCTCGCTGCCCTCGGTGACCCGCTGTTCCAGCTCGGCGCAGAGCCGCCCGGCGGAGTACGCCGTCGCGTACAGCTCGTTGTCGGCGGGCAGCAGGCGGCGTTCCTCGGCGAAGAGGAGGAAGACGATCCGCATCATCACCGCGACCGAGCCCCGGTAGACCTCGTGCGCCTCGACGTGGGCCAGGCCGGTCCCGCCGGCTTCCCGGTCGCGTACGTCGATCCGGCCGATGGCGGCGACGAGCAGCTCGACGGCCCGGCGGACCTGGACGCCGAGCGCTTCGGTGATCTCCTCCTGGCTGCCGAGGCTGTCGCGCAGCAGCGGCACCAGCCGCTCGGCGTCGGGGACACCGAAGAAGCGGTGCCGGGACAGCAGCGACACGAAGGCGCGGACGACGTCCCGTTCGGCGGCCTCCGGCCAGGAGACCGCGTCGAAGGTGGCGGTGGTGGTGACCCCACCGCGCGGCGCCCAGACCAGGGTCCACCAGCGTCCGTCGGTGGCCAGGCCCAGCTCGATGTCGTGGTGCCGGCACAGCAGTGCCAGCCGGTCGGCGGGGGTCGCCGCCCAGGTGGAGTCCTTGACCCGGGCGGTGGGTTGCTGACCGGGCGGGCAGACCAGCCCGAGCAGCCGTACGCTGTCCGGCTTGACCTCCTCCCCCGGCTCGACCAGGACGAACGACGGGCGCAGCTCGGTGTCGTGTTCGACGACGGTGTGCGCCAGCGCGTCCAGGTTGTCGGTGTGTCGGGTGTCGCGCCAGTCGAGCAGCTCACTCAGCACGTACCCGATCCAGTCCTGCTGGCCCGCGACGGTGTCGGCCTGCCAGGTGGTGTGTTCCTGGCGCAGCCGTTCGCGGCTGCGCTTGTCCAGGCTGTCGAGGGTGGGCCAGGTGCGGCGCAGCACCGGCAGGCTGAGGAAGGGGCCGCTGACCTCGACCAGGCTCAGCCAGTTGCGGTGCTGCTCGACGCCGTCGGGGGCGGCGCGGCGGAAATTGCGGCTCATCGGGTGGCCTCCCGCTTCGGTACGACGAAGACCACGGCCACCGGGAAGCTGTGGTCCTGCGGGTTGCGGTAGCGGGCGTCGACCGCTTCGAGTTCCCGGTCGCGTTCGGTGTGCAGGGCCTTCAAGCGGTCGTCCCAGGATTGGCGGTCCTTGCGGTACTGGGCCAGTTCTTCCTTGCTCTTGCTGGCCTCGGCGCGGCTGATCAGCGCCTGTTCGGTCTCGCTGTCGTCGGCGTCGAGCGCGCCGCGTAGGGTGGCGGCGAACTGGTCGAGGTTGTGGATGATGCGCTGCCGTTCGGCCTCCTGCCGTTGGGCGAGCTTGCGTTCCAGCGACTCCTGCCGGGCCCTGGTCCGCCACTCGATGGCCGAGATCAGGCCGTCGCGGACCCGGGGCCAGCGTTCGGCCAGCCGGTCCTGCACGACCGGGGCGGCGGGGGTACCGGTGGCCAGTGCGCGGTCCAGGACGCTCTTGAGCGTGGTCAGGTTCTCCAGACGGCGGAACCGGCCCTGCTCGGGTGCCCAACCACCGGCGTGGAGGACCTCCTCGTGCAGCCGGACCCCGTCCGCGCCGACCAGCACGAACCGGGAGTGCGCCCCGACCAGCACGTCCTCCAGCCCCGGATCGTCACTGACCACGGCGGTGACCCGGTGCAGACCGACGCCGGGGTTGGAGACGGCGGCGCGCAGCAGCCGGGTCGACATGGCCACCAGGGGATGGTTGAGGTGGGCCAGGACGATGCCGTCCCGGTCTTCCTTGGCGACCTGCGGGTCGAAGGTGATCGGCAGTTGGCGGGGCGGCTCGTCACCGTCGGTGAGCTTGGCGGTGAGGCCGACACCGGCCCGCTGCCAGGAGCCGGTCAGCGGCGGCACGGAGTAGAGGCCGTCGAGCAGGTGCTTGTCGTCGACGTGCCGGGCGAGGCGCTGCTGACGGGCCAACTCCAGGGCGGTGTCCACGACCCGCTTGACCGCGGGCGGGGTGATGCCGAGTTCCTCGACGGTCTTGTCCAGGTCGGCGCGCAGCCGGCGGACCTGCTCGCGCAGGTTGGCCTCGGCAGGCAGGTTGGGCTTGCCCTTGGCGGGCCGGTCCACGTCGATGGCGACCTGCTCGCCGAGCATCCGGCGCTGCACCGCCTCGGAGAGCACGGCGTTTACCGAGCCGAGGTCCTCCTCCATCCGGGCTACCTTCGTGGCGACCCGGGACAGGAACTCCAGGTCCGCCTCGAAGGCGTCGACCGGCTTGCCGAAGCCGGTGCCGACGAAGTGCTGGATCTCCGGGTTGGTCGTCTGCCCGTACCGGTCGATGCGGCCGATGCGCTGTTCCAGCTTGTTCGGGTTGAACGGGATGTCGTAGTTGACCAGCCGGTGGCAGTGGTTCTGCAGGTCGATGCCCTCGCTGGCGGCGTCGGTGGCGAGCAGCACCCGCACCGGCCGGTCGCTCGGGTGGGCCTGGAACGCCAGCCGGATCTGCTCCCGCTCGTCGGAGGGGGTGCCGCCGTGCAGCAGGGCGAGGCCCTCCCCGCCGAGGCCCTCCTGCCGGAGCAGGTCGGCCAGCCAGGTCTGGGTGTCGCGGTACTCGGTGAAGACGACGACCCGCTCGTTGGTCCAGTGCCGGCCGTCGGGGCGGCAGATCGCGGTCAGATAGTTGATCAGCTCGCGGGCCTTGGCGTCGGGTTGGGCTTCCTTGCGCTCGGCCCAGTCGAGCATCTTCTCCAGCAGGGCCGTCTCGTCGTCGGTGGGGTCGGGCTGCATCGGGCGGACCCGGTTGAGCGCGTCGTCCTCGGCCTCGGCGAGCTGCTCGTCGTCGTAGGTGGCCATGTCGTCCATCAGTTCGTCCAGCCACTCGGGCACGTCGTCGCCGACGGTCAGGCTGGGCGAGCCCTTTCGGCTGGCCAGGGTGTCCAGGTAGACGCGGACGGTGTGGGCGAACGCGGCCGGGCTGGAGAAGAGGCGCTTCTTGAGCAGCAGGGTCACCAGGTCGGTGGCTTTGCGTCCGCGCTGGGAGTGCAGTCGCTTGCGGCGCAGCTCGGCGAACTGGGTGAGCAGGGCGTGGATCTGCCGCTCGTCCTCCGGGTAGCTGACCGGGATCGCGGACGCCTTCCGTTCCACGAATCGGGGCGTACCGTCGGGGTTTTCGATGTCGCGCTTGAGCCGGCGTACGACGGTGTCCTTGACCGCGGCCGGGTCTGGTTTGACGCCGCGGGCGAAGCGCTGGTTGTCCAGGATCTCCAGCAGGGCGGTGAAGGAGGCCTGGTAGCCGTTGTGCGGGGTGGCGGAGAGGAACAGCCGGTGGGTGAAGTGCGGGGCGAGTCGGCGGATCAGCTTGGTCTGCTGCGAGTCGACCGCGTAGATCTGCTTGGGCGCGGCCGGGGCGACATGGTGCGCCTCGTCCAGGACGAGCAGGTCGAAGGTACGCGGATAGCTGGGGCCGTCGACGGGCAGCACCTCGTCGAGCAGCCGCTGGGCCTTCTGGCCGCGCAGCCAGGGCAGGCTGACGATGCTCAGCGGGTACACCAGGAAGGGGTTAGCGGCGGAGCCGTGGCTGCGGCGGACGGCGGCGCAGCGCTCGGAGTCGATGATGGTGAAGTCGAAACCGAACTTCTCGGCCATCTCGTCGCGCCACTTCAGGGTCAGCCCGGCCGGGCAGACGATCATGATGCGCCGGGCCCGGTGCCGCAGCAGCAGCTCCTGGGCGACCAGCCCGGCCTCGATGGTCTTGCCGAGGCCCACGTCGTCGGCGAGCAGCAGGTTGACCCGGGGCGCGTCGACCGCGCGGGCGACCGGTTCCAGCTGGTAGTCCTCGATCGCCACCCCGGAGCGGAACGGCGCCTGGAGGGTCTTGACGTCCGCCGAGGTGACAGCCCCCCAGCGGACCGCGTCCAGGAAGGCGGCCAGTCGCTGCGGGGAGTCGAAGCGGCCCGCCCCGACATCCGGGAGGGAGCCGCTGGGCAGGACCTGCCGGCCCGGCTCGACCTCCCAGATCACCTCCAGGGTGTGGCCGTAGCGGCCGTCCTCGACGCTCTGCAGTGTGACAAGGGTGTTCTGCCCGGCCGGCTCGATGTTGCTGACCACCCAGCGCTGGCCGCGTACCGCGACCAGGTTGCTGGGTGCCGGAACGTTCGCCGTGTCCGACGTCATACTCGGCATGGCGCTCCCATGTTCACGTCGCTCCCAGTGGTTCCCAGCGACCGTACGCCCGACATAACGGGCGCGGGTCCCCCGAATGGCTTGTGTGTCCGGTTCACAGCCCTAGACAAGGTAGCCAGGAGACCAGCCGCCGACGGCCCGGTCAAACCGATCGACTGTCCGGTACATGACAGCCGATCATGGCGACAGCAGAAGCCACCACCTGCACACACTCAAGCACCATGAGTCACCGGGAAACGGTTCGCCACGAGCCTCAGGCTCGACGGCAGCGGCCCTGAAGCTCAGCGATGACCGCCTTCTCGGCTGCGTTGGGGTCGCCGTCGACCGCGGCCACCTGGCTGGCGACGTCAACGAGTTCGGTCAGGTCCCCCGGTTCTGCTTCCAGGCGCTTCCACACATCTTCCGGGTAGACGTCGACAACGTTGGCCAGTTGATCATCGACTATCCCGTGCGCCTCGCGGACGATTCGCGTCAGGTGCTTCATCAGCAGGGTCTCATCGTCGCCGATCTTGCCGTCCGCCGCGATGACGAGCCATGCGACCCAGAGCATCAGCTGCGGATACCGACTCCGGCTGCTCAGCCGCTCAGCGATTTCGATCACCCGTGCCTCGTTCCGGAACACGGTACGTGCGTGCCGGCCCGCGACAAGCGTCGTGTAGCGGTTCAGCACGACCGCGAGGGGAATTCCGACCAAGGGAATCCCGACCTTGATGACGTTGCGCTGCAGGAGGTGCTTCCCGACGACCGGAAGCCCCTTCGCCGCGGTCAGGACGCTCCCGGAATAGAACTTCTTGACCAGCGGACGCACCACGAACGGGACGGACTTGGTGACACCCTCCCGCGCAACTTCCCCGCTCTTGATCGTGAAGGCCACTCGAATGAGCTTCCACATGTCATCCGGATCGGACACGTCGAGCGGCACCCGATACAGCACGGAGATGTCGTACGCCAGGCGCAGCTGAAGCTGCGTTATGTACGCGAGGTCGACCATGAAGGTCACACCAGCGGCCGGCAGCGCAAGCGGCGAGGCACCACCCGCGCTGCCGATGGTCGCGGCGACCGCCGCCGAGTACGCCCCGGCCGAGAGTCCTCCTTCGAGCGCGGCATACCGCGATGCCATCGTGATCCGCTGCTCGACGATGCCATCCGCCGGCACGCCCTTGTACTTCTCCTGGAAGTACCGCCAGTCGACCTTCTCCGTGTAGGAACTCAGGGCCTGCGCGATGAGTTTCGAGAACCAGTTGCCTGACTTGACGTCGCCCGGGTTCAACCCCTTGATGAACTCCCGCAGCTCGGCCCGCTCGCGCTCGACCGCATGCCGGGCGGCATCATCGTCAGAGTCCGGCTTTTCGATCGGAGCGTCGGTCATGACGTGTCCTCTCCCAGGGGGTTCAAGGAAGGCCAGCTCACTTCGATCAAGTCCGCCGGCGTGAGGGCTCGGCGCAGAGTGTCGCCGGCGATGGCCGGGCCATGAGCGTGTAACCCGCGGAATGCTACGCCAATATCCACTGTGGTTGACCCGTCAACCAGGCAATGCGAGGCTTCGGTCGGATACGCGACAACCCTTCACGAACGGCCTGCGAGCCCGGGGAGCTGGCCGCCACACGGATACCACCGAATGTCTCGCATGGGCTCGGGCAATGATGGCGCGGACAGCAGCCAGGACGACGTGCGCGAGCGGCCCAGGCCGAACCACTCGGAATAGTCGGAGAAGCTCAGATCCTTCAGCAACTGCCGCACCCCACCAACCTTCGCCCCAGGTTCACAGGGCTCACCGCGGAGCGGCCGTCGAGAGTGGCCATAGCTTCTGTCGGCACAAAATTCAGGTAACCGGGCGCAGCGCCGCGACCCGGGCCAGGACCGGGCGGAACGTGCCGGGTCGGCCGTCCGGCCCGATCTCGACACCTTCGAGCCACACCCACTCGCCGTCGTACCACTGGCTGACATCGAGCCGTACCCGGAGGATCCGCAGGCGCAGCACGCAGGTGGCGTACCGGTAATCGGTTTCGGCCAGTTGGACCACCTGCCCGGCGGTGACGGACACGCGGGGCACGACCGGCGGCCGGGTCCGCGTCGCTTGGACCCGGCCGCGCGGCCAGGCAGGCTGCCGTCCGATGGCGGCCAGCGCCGCCTGCCGGGCGCGCAGGATCAGCCGATTGCGGATCTGGGCAGGCGAGAGGTCGAAGGCGTTCATCGTCGGTACGCCCGCAGCAGGCGCCGCAGCACTCCCGGGCGGTGGTCATCCGCGCGCTGACCGTGGTCGGTGGCCACCGGCCGTTCCTCGGGCCGTTCGTAGACGACCGCGTCGTCGCAGCGCGAGGTCAGCCGCAGCTCTGGTACGACATCCTCGACCACCAGCCGCCGGAACCGCCCCGGCACGTCGCCGTCCGGCACCGCCTGCCTGGTCAGATCCACCGCGACCTTTCCGGGCCGCAGGAACCACTTCCATCGCCTGCCCATGCCCCGCACCTCTCGTTGCCGGAGAAACGCGGCGGCCGGCTCGGGGGAAGAACCGGCCGCCGCGCTGCGGCAATCAAATGACAGT
>NZ_BOPA01000033.1 GCF_016863515.1 Micromonospora gifhornensis | reverse complement strand
ACTGCGTGCTGGCTGATCGGAATCGAACTCGAAGACCCCCGCACCTGGCTCGTGGCCGGCACCTTCGGCATGTTTGGAATAATGTTCGTGACACTTACCTGGGCACTGGAGGCGAGCAGTTACTGTCGCGAGGTCGGCGGTGAACTCCAATACGCGCCGGAACTTCGAGCAAAGCCCCAGATCGCTGCCCTTTTGCCTTATACTGGCAGGCGGGTCGTCCGCGGCAGACACAACGTGGACCTCGCTGACTACGGCGACAATCCGATACTCAAGAAGCGTGGCCGCCTGATCACTCCATGGAATGTGGCTGCGTTCATCACATTCCTGTTATCCGCACCCTTCGGCGCGCTCATGGCCGACCGTCTCGAAATGCCGGCAGCTGACTCGCGATTGGGACTGATCGCGCTCGTGACCGCCATAGCAACGGTTACGCTGCTGGCCAGTGGCTCCACCAAAGTCCGCTGGACTGTGGTGCTTGCTGGGGCCTGCGTCCTCGCGGTCAGCCTGTACAGCGTGGGCCTGCAAGCGGGATTCGGCATCGTCCCGTGGCTGGTCTTCACCAGTTGTTACGTGTTCTTCCGTGCACAGTCATATGCCAGGCTGACGGAGGGTGTGACCAAAATTGCCGCGCACGTACGTCACATTCTCAGGACGGCGTGGAAAAAGGCACGTGCCGTACTGGTCAGCGAGCGCACAGAAAGACTCGTCTGGGAGACAGGCCAGTCGACGACCGATGACGTCTTCACGACGTCCGAACAGGCGAAGACCAGTAATCAGGCATAGGACCAGTTACCCCGCGCTCGCCACGTACCCGCAGCATCAGCTCGCACCTCTGCCGGTAAGCCCGTCAACTCGACGCCGAGTGCTCCGCCCTGCTGCGCTCCACGCAGAACTCGTTGCCCTCCGGGTCGGCGAGGACCGCCCAGCCGGTGCCGTCGGGTCGGCGCTGATCGTCGATCAGTACGGCGCCCAGGGCGAGCAGACGGTCGATCTCCTCGTCGCGGGTCCGGTCGGTCGGTTGGAGATCCAGGTGTACCCGGTTCTTCGCGGTCTTGCCCTCCGGCACCCGCTGGAACAGCATCCCGCCGTCGGCGATCTCCGCCCCGGACAGCAGGGCGCACTCCGGCTCGCCCGGCTTGTTGTCGGGATCGTGCCGCATTCCGGTCGCCTCGGCCCAGAACGTCGCCATGGCGAACGGGTCGGCACAGTCGAAGTCGATCCATCGCACCCTCGAAGTCATGGGCCCAATCTCTCACCGTGATCAAGCGAATTACCGCCGCCGGGGCCGTAGCCGGTGTGCCAGAGGGCGCGATGGGCGGCAACCGGGCCGCACCGGGTCACCCGGTCGGCACCGCATCACCCGGCCGGCACCGGATCACCGGACGGGGTTCTCCCCCGTCGACCCGGCGTCGGCGGCCGGCAGGTTGACCGTCACCTCCAGGCCACCGCCGGACTGCGCCACCGCGGTCACCGTGCCACCGTGCGCGTCGCAGACCGCCCGGACGATGGACAGGCCGAGCCCCGACCCGCGCGCCCCGGTCCGTTCCCGGCCGCCCCGCCGGAACGGCTCGAACAGTCCCGGTACGTCCGCCTGGTCCACCTCGAAACCGGTGTTGCCGACCACCAGCCAGGACCGCTGCCCATCGGAGCCGGTGCGTACCCAGAGTCGGCCGTGCAGGTGGTTGTAACGGACCGCGTTCTCGATCAGGTTGCCGGCCAGGCGATCCAGCAGACCAGGATCACCGACGACAGGTGCCGGTTCCAGCGAGGTGTGCACGTCGAGCTTTATCCGCTCCACCTCACGGCGTACCGCCGACAAGGCGTTGAGGGTGCCGGCGGCCAGGTCACACTCGGTACGCCGGCCCAGTCGACGGCCGGTCTGGGCCTCGCTGCGCGCCAGCACCAGCAGCGCGTCGACAAGGCTGTTGGCCCGTTCCGAGGCGTCACGCACCACGGTGGCCATCCGGCGGTACTCGGCGGCATCCGCCTCGTCGTCGCTGAGCGTCACATCGATTTCGGTACGCATCACGGCCAGCGGCGTACGCAGTTCGTGCGAGGCGTTGGCGACGAACCGTTTCTGGGCCTCGAAGGCGGCGGCGATGCGGTCCAGCATCTCGTCGAAGGTGTCGGCCAGCTCGGCCACCTCGTCGTTGGCCCCGGAGTAGCTGATCCGCTGGTCCAGCGTGGTTTCACCGAGCCGCCGCGCGGTCGCGGTGACCTGGTGCAGCGGTCGCAGCGCCCGACCGGCCACCGCGTACGCCCCGACCACCCCGACCGTCCCGATGGCCAGCAACGCGGCCAGCCCCTTGGCCAGCAGTTCCCCGGAGGCCGAGTCGACAAGTTGCCGCTGCCAGGCGGCGGCGTCCATGGAACGCCCGTCGGCCAGCAGCACCGTCGTGCCGGGCAGCAGTTCGTCGGTGGGCCGCAGCGCGTCACGGACCAGCAGCCAGGACAGCAGCACCAGGATCGCGCCCGCGCCCACCAGCAGCACGCCGTTGAGCAGGGTCAACCGCAGCCGCAGGGTGGGTCGCAGGCGCGGGGGCCGCCGCGGGGTGCCCGTCACGCCGGCACCTCGGCGGTACGGTAGCCGGCCCCCACCACGGTCTCGATCAGCGGCGGATCGCCGAGCTTGCGACGCAGGGTCATCACGGTGACCCGGACAATCGTGGTGAACGGGTCGGTGTTGGCGTCCCAGACCCGCTCCAGCAGTTCCTCGCTGGACACCACCGCACCGCGGGCCTTGAGCAGTTCGCAGAGGACGCCGAACTCCTTGTTGGTCAGCTCCACCGGTGCCCCGCCACGGGTGGCCGTCCGGCGGGCCGGGTCGACGACCAGGTCGGCCAGTTCCAGCACCGGCGGTGCCGCCGGGGTGGCCCGCCGGCCCAGCGCCTGCACCCGGGCGACCAGTTCGTCGAAGGCGAACGGCTTGGGCAGGTAGTCGTCCGCGCCGAGCTGTAGTCCTTCGACCCGGTCGGCGACGGTGCCGCTGGCGGTGAGCATCAGCACCCGGGTCAGCGCGCCCGAGCTGGCCAGCTCCGCGCAGATCTGGTCACCGTGCATCCCGGGCAGGTCACGGTCGAGCACCACCACGTCGTAGCGGGTGACGAAGGCCATCTCGTGACCGCTGTCGCCGTCGTACGCGACATCCACCGCCATTCCGCGCTTGCGCAGGCCACGCGCGATCGCGTCGGCGAGGTGGCGTTCGTCCTCGACCACAAGTACCCGCATGTCCAGCCCCTTCCCGGCGACGACAACTCGACAACCTAGCGCTGCTGGCCAAACCGGCCCCAACCCCCCGCGTCGGTGGTGCCGAGATCCTTCGGGGGTCGGCACTGATCGGGGCGGTCGAGGTGCCCCTGCCCGCTCAGTCGGGCAGCTGCCACAACCCGAAGTCGCCGCTCTGGCGGCGGCAGGCGATCAGGTCGTACCGGCTCTGACAGTCGCCGACCACACCGGGAAGCACGTCGAGGCGCCGTGGCTGTGCCTCCGCCGGGTCGAGCCGGGCCAGCACCGCGCCCACCTCGGGCAACAGGTGGATGCCGAGCAGCCGGAGCTCCTGCTCGTAGCTGGCGACCGTCTCCCAGGAGCCGTACTCGGTCACCACCTCCCCGGTCGCCGCGTCGAGCGTGACAAGCCCTGATTCGCCCAACTGCGCGAGAGCCCTCGTCGACGTCACCCGCAGCAGGTCACCATCCTCGCTGGTGCTCCACCGCACGTCCCCGGCCACCGGGTCGATGACATGCGTGCCGCCTCTGTTGGTCCTGGCGCAGAGCAGCGCACCGCAGCGGGTCACGTGGTCCGCCAGCGGCACGGTGGTCTGCCAGCGCGGCACCAGACCGGCCAGGTCGTAGGCGGTGATGGTCCGCGAGTTACGGACCACCAGCAGCAGGTCATCGACCACCGACGACTGCTGGTAGCCGGTGCTGTCGGCGGCGGGCAGCCGGTCGCGGAGCTGTCCGGTCCGGGCGTCGAGCACCTCGACGTCACCGGCGGCGGTGGACACCACGATGGCGTCGATCACACCGTCACGTTGGTGGTGTTCCACCCAGGACGGCGGCAACGTCCTGGACCACAGCTCACGGCCGGTGGCCACCTCGACCGAACGCAGCGTGGTCGACTGCTGAACGGCCCATGTCTGAAGCAGCACCCGACCCGACGCGTCGCGGGTGCCGAACCCGGCGCTGCGCCAGCGCTGCTGCCCGGTGGCGGCGTCCAGCAGGATGGTCTCGCTCGACCGGCCCAGGTCCTGCGACGGGACCAGCGACAACAGCACGCCGGCGGCGGTGTCCTCCATGCGGAAGAACCGGATTCCTGGTGCCACCGGCATCCGCCACAGCGGTACGAGGCGCTGCGGGGTGACAGTGGCTCGCCGCGGCCGGGCATAGGCGGTGAGTTCCCGCGACCCGTCGGTCACCCCACGGACCGGGGTGACGGTGAAGATGTGGTCCTCGCTGAGGAACAGGTCGGTCGCCAGGCCGCCCGGCACCGTCGCGTGCACCCGCGCGGCCGGGGGTGCGGCGGCGGTCAGCACCACAAGCACGGCCAACGCCATCAGCGCGACCGGCCAGCGCGGGGTGCCGCGACGGGGCCGTCGGCGTGGCGGCTGCGGGTCGCTCGGCGCGGACAGCTCGCCGAGGTCGATCAACGTCACACTCGTCCCTCTCCGCCACGCACCTCGCTGGTCGCCGGAGCTTAACGCCGCAGGCACGCGAGCCACTCCAGCCGCGTTGCGGTCAGTCACGCAGCTGCCACAGCCCGAAATTGCCGTCCCGACGGCGGCACACGATCAGACCGTCCCGGTGACGACAGTTGCCGACCGCACCAGGTAGCAGGTCGATGCGGCGTGGCGGCCCGCCTGCCGGATCGAGCCGGGCCAGCACCGCGCCCACGTCGGGGATGGACCGCGTCCCGAGCGGATGTGAGGCGACACCGAAGCCTTGCACCAGGTCCCAGTCCCAGCTGTCGTCGGCGGTCGGAGGCCGACCTGTTCCCGCATCGATGGTCGCGACCGTTGGCGGGCGCTGCCGGTGGTCGACCACCAGAGCCCGTCGGTCCCCGGCATGCAGAACGTCGAAGCCCTCGCCGACGATCCACCGGAGGGCTCCGGTCGCCGGGTCGAGCAGATGCACACCGGATCCGGCAATCGACACACAGATCAGGGCTCCACAGCTGTAGATCAGCTCGACCGACTGCACGTCGGTCCGCCATCGCCGGGCCAGACCGTCGAGCTGGTACGCGGCCACGGCGCTGGGGCTGCGAACCACCACGAGGTCACCGATGACCGAGGCGTACCGCTGTTCGCCCGGATCGTCCACATCGGTGGGGAGACGGCCTCGCCGCGTGCCGCTCCGCGCGTCCAGCACCTCGACATCGCCGCCCACCGTGGTGACCACCACGACATCGATCCCCGCCGGGTCCCGGTGATAGGAGGGCCAGAACCCCTTCGACGACACCGACCACAGCTCACGGCCACTTGCCACGTCGACCGCGGCGACCCGGTCCAGATCCTGCCTCCCGTAGGTCTGCAGCAGAATCAGGTGCGAGGCGATGAACACCGCGACCCCGTTCTGCCGCCAGCGGAGCTGACCGGTACGGCTGTCCAGCAGCATGGTCTCCATGCCGGCATCCGTACCGGTAAGGGAAAGCAGCAGCGCGGAGTCGTCCACCCGTTCGACCACCATGGGCTGTGCGGACCCGACGGGTGTCCGCCACAGTGCGGTGAGCTGCTGCGGCGCACCGGTGGCCCGCTCCGGCTGCCGATAGGCGAGCAGTTCCTGGCTACCGTCGGCGACACCGGTCACCGGTTTCACGGCGACGATCTGGCCGCTGCCGGTGAGGAACACCTGGGCGGACAGCGACGACGGCAGGATCGCCTGCATCCGGGGAGCCGGGGGTGCCGCACCGGTCAGGACCAGCAGCACGACCAGCGCCACCGGAACCAGCAACGAGCGGGAAGGACGGGGCCGCCGGCGGGGACGCCGCAGGGGATCGGTCGGCTCGGTCCGCTCACCGAGGTCGATCACCGTCATGCTCGCCCCTCCCCCGCAACACATCCGGTACGCACCCTATGGGTGCCAAAAGCCCCAAGAGCCCGCCTGTACGATGGCCCGTCGTGGCTGTGCCGGTGGTAAATCCCTCGCTGAATCCCGTCTCCCCGACCGTCGAGACGCAATCCACAGGGCGACCTCGGCGCCGGCCGGCCCGTGCCGACGTGCTGGCCATCGGAGCCTACGTGCTGCTCGGTGTCGTCGTCTGCCTCAACTACTGGGGGGACGTCAACAACCGGGTCTCGTCGCACCTGCCCACCGACCACAGTTGGTTCGAGTGGCTGTTCTCGCACGGCGCGTACTCGCTGCGCAACCTGGAGAACCCGCTGTTCAGCACGCAGCAGAACGCCCCCGACGGGGTGAACATGATGGCCAACACCTCGCTGCTCGGGGTGACCCTGCCGTTGGCCCCGCTGACCTGGCTGCTCGGCCCCCAGGTGGTGTACGCGCTCTACCTGGGTGGTGCGCTGGCCGCCACGGCGGGCACCGCGTACTGGATGCTGTCGCGGCACCTGGTGCGCTCGCGGGCGGCGGCCTTCATCGGCGGCGGGTTCCTCGGCTTCGCCCCCGGCATCGTGCACCACGCCAACGGCCAGCCCAACTTCGTCTCCAACTTCCTGCTCCCGCTGATCGTGGTGCGGGTGTTCCGGCTGACCGAGCCAGGCCGGTGGCGACGCAACGGGCTGGTGCTGGGGTTGCTGGTGGCGTACCAGATCTTCATCAACGAGGAGATGCTGCTGCTCACCGCGCTGGCCTGCCTGGTCGTCGTGATCGCGTACGCGATCATGCGGCCCCGGGCGGCGCGGCAGCGGGCCGGCACCTTCGCCGCCGGGCTGGGTGTCGGCGGCGGGCTGGCCCTGCTGCTGACGGCGTACCCGATCTGGTTCCAGTTCAACGGCCCGCAGTCCTACCGGGGGTTGCAGGGCGGGGTGTTCCACAGCTGGGGCGAGGACCTCGTCGCCTTCGTCACCTTCCCCCGCGACACCATCGCCGGCACCGAGGCGGTGGAGAAGACCATCGGGTTGACCGAGCAGAACACCTGGTTCGGCTGGCCGCTGGTGCTGCTCTGCGTGGTGGCCCTGGCAATGCTGGTCCGCCGATCGCTTGTGGCCCGCATCCTGGCCGTGCTCGTGGTGTTCTTCTCCGTGGCGGCGCTCGGCCCGGAGATCCGGTTCAACGGCAAGCTGACCGGCATTCCCGGACCGTGGTCGTACATCCCGGAGGACCTGCCGCTGGTCGAGATGATGATGCCGACCCGGCTGACCCTGGTGACCACCGCCGCGCTCGGTGTCCTGCTCGCGCTGGCCTGGGACGCGGTGGCCGGGCGTGGTCGGCCGCCGGTACCGGCCCCACGCGCCCCCCTGCCGGCGGAGGGCTCGGCGGGCGCCCCGGAACCGACGAGCGGTGCGGAGTCGGCGGGTGTCTCGGAGTCGGCGAGTGGCACGCGGCGGCGACCGCGTTGGCAGCAGGCCGTCGGGTACGCGGCGATCACGCTTGCCGTACTGCCGCTGATCCCCACCCCGCTGCCGGCCGAGCCGGTCGATCCGCCGCCTACCTTCATCACCTCCGGCGCCTGGCGGCCGTACGTGCCGGACGGTCGGACCCTGGTGCCGGTGCCCATCCCCAGCAACGTGCACGGGCTGTCCACGCTGCGCTGGAGCGCGCTGACCCAGCACCAGTTCCCGATCCCGGCCGGCTACTTCATCGGCCCGAACCTCGACGGCGAGGGTGTCTTCGGCGCACCGAACCGGCACACCAGCACGCTGATCTACCGCAGCATGGACAGCGGCGAACTGCCCGAGCTGACCGACGAGGACCGCCAGCGGGCGGTCGAGGATCTGCGCTTCTGGCGGGCCTCGGTGGTGGTTCTCGGCGCCCACCCCAGGGAGGCCGTGCTGCGGGAACTGATGTCCGCCCTGCTCGGCGAGCCGCAGCGCGTCGACGACGTCTGGCTCTGGGACGTCCGCGACCGGGTGTAGGGGTCAGCCGACCAGCGGGCGGACGTCCCAGACGAACGCGCCGTCGATCGGGCGGGGCGGCCCGAGCAGGGCCTCGACGGTACGACGTACCGGGTCGCCGTGGCGCAGTTCGCCCTGCACCACCACCGCCGCCCGCCAGTGCCGCAGGTCCGCCACCGCCTGCCGACGGTCCGCGTCGGTGATCGACGGCAGCTCACCGGTGTCGGCCACCCGGCGCAGCAGCGCCGAGGTGGGCCGGTCCGGGGCACCCCAGCGGGCCGTCGGGTCGTCCGCGGCCTCCGGGCCGATGAAGAAGCCACCCGGTGCGGCGAACGCCAGCCGGGTCCGCGCCGACCAGAGCATCGCCGGGCTGCGGCCGTGGTTGGTGACCGGCGGCACCGCCACCAGGGTCCGCCCGGCCGGCACGTACGCCCGCCAGGTGCCGTCGGCGACGAACGCCGGCACCGGCCACACCGGCACGGTCCGGATCGGAGTCGGCGTCAACGGCAGCAGTGCGGCGGTGAGCGCACCGGCCCAGAGCAGCCGCATCCCCGTCCGGGTGGAGGCCCACTGCCGGGCGACCCGGTCCGCGGCCAGCGCCACAAGCATCCCCAGCACCGGTACGCAGACCAGCGCGAACCGGGCCGGCACCACGTGGTCGAGCAACGGCAACCCGGAGATCAGCCGGTACGGCCCGACCAGCTCGGTGACTTCCGCGTCGAGGCGTACCGGGGTGCCGAGGGAGAGCAGGGCGAAGACCACCCCGCAGCCGGCCAGCGCCCGCACCAGCGGCCGACGCCAGAGCCAGGCGGTGGCGAGCACGGCCAGCACCAGCAGTCCCGGCCCGAAGAAGGAGTTCTCCTCGGTCGAATTGGGTGCCAGCAGGGCACTGTCCCGGCCGTTCCCGAGCACGGTCTGCCGGGCCAGGGCCGGGAAGGACGCCGCGTCGAGCTGGTAGGCGTGCGCGTAGAACGGCATGCCCCGGTAGTGGCCGGGGCCGAAGAACTGAAACCACAGGGGGTACGCCAGCAGCGCTGCCGCCACCACCGCGCCGATCCCGATCCGGGCGGCGAGCCCGGGGGCGAGTCGGCGGGCCGCCGTCCGGTCGGCGAGCGCGTACCCGAGTGCGAACACCCCGGCCGCCAGCGCCACGAAGAGCAGCAGTTCCTCGCCAAGGAAGACCTGGTAGGTGACGGCCAGCCCGAGCAGCAGCCCGTACCGCCACACCCGGCCGCCGGGTTCGGCACGGAACACCAGCGCCAGGATCACCGGCACCAGGAACTGGGCGGCCATGTGCAGGTGCGCCCCGGCCTGGGCGACCATTCCGGGAGCGAAACCGCAGATCAGCCCACCGATCGCGGCAGCCGCCCGGGACCGGACCAGCCGCCGGTGCAGCAACACGTACCAGGCGGTGGCGGTGCCGGCGAGACAGCCGACCACCGCCACCACGAACGCGGTCTGCGAGCCGAACAGCAGGGTCACCGGGGTCAGTGGCACGCCCAGCCCGAGCACGGAGGTGTTGGCCATCAGGTTCACCCCGCCGGGGGCGTTGAGCGCGTCGCTCCACAGCGGATTCTCGAACCCCGCCACGGCCCGGGCGGCGCGGGCCAGCATCCACTCGAAGAGGATCTGGTCCCCGGCCTGGTGGAACAGCCGGTCCGGGCGGCCCCACTGGCGGCTGGTCAGCCACGCCGCCAACGCCAGGTATCCGGCCACCACCGCAACATCCGGGGTACGGGGAAGCCGCAACCGGCGGCGGGTGGTGGGCTGGACGGGGCGTTCGGCTGTGCCGACCGGCATCAGGCCGTCCGGTCGGTCAACGCCCGTACGTCCCACACCCAGACGTCCAGTTCCTGGCGGGCCGGGCCGACGAGTTGCTCGACGGTCTGCCGCAGCGGCTCCGAGTGCGGCTGGCTCACCGGCAACACCAGGACCGCCGCCCGCCAGTGCCGCAACTCGTCGAGGGAGCGGCGCCGCTGGCGGTCGTTCAGTTCAGGCGTACGCCCGGTCGTCGCGACCTCCTCCAGCAGCCGGCCGATCCCGCTGGGCCGACCGCCGAACCGGCCCGGGTCGCCGGTGTTGCCGTTGCGCGGGGCGAGGAAGTACCCGCCCGGCATCTTGAAGTCGAGGTTGGTGGCGGCGGCCCAGCGCATGCCGTTGGTGTTGCCCATGCTCGGCACCGGGATCGGCACCAGCGTCTGATCCGGTCCGACGTAGGCACGCCAACGGTCGGAGGTGATGAACTCCGGCACGGGTGGCCGGGTGGTCATCGGCAGCGGCATGGGCGCGATCGGCAGCAGGGCGAGGACCAGCCCACCGGCGGTGAGCGTACGCAGGGTGCGCGGGTCCAGCGGCAGCGTTCGGCTGCGTTCGATGGCCAGGGCCAGCAGGATCGCCACCACCACGCTGGTGATCATGCCGAACCGGGTCGGTACGACGGCGTCGAGCAGCGGCAGTCGGACCAGCCACTCCCACGGTCCGACGATCAGTTCCCGGTCCCACCAGGTGATGCGTTCGCCGAGGGACAGTACGGCGTAGAACCCGGCAGTGGCCGCCAACGCCCGGACCAGCACCTCCCGCCGCAGCCACAGCACGATGCCCACGGCGATCAGCGCCAGGCTCCAGCCGAAGAAGGCGTTCTCCTCGGAGTAGTTGGGTGCGAGGTTGACGTTGGCCCGCTGGTTGCCGCCGATGGTCGGCGATCCGGGGGCGAGGTAGGCGGCGATGTCGTTGCCGTAGTCACGCACCGCGTCGCTGAGCCCGTGGTACGCCATCGGCCCGGCGAACTGGATGTACAGCGGGTACGCCAGCAGCGCACCGGCGATCACCGTGCAGGTGGCCACCGCCTTGCCCAGCGGTCGCCAGGCCGTCGACCAGAGCGCGGGACGCTGGACGACCACCGCGATCAGGAAGATCCCGCAGCCCATCGCGGTGAACAGCAGGATCTCCTCGTTGATGAACGCCTGCGCGGTGACCAGCAGCGCCAGCAGCGCCCCGTCCCGGTACGGCCGGGTCGAGCGGGTGATCACCATGACCCGCCAGACGATGAACGGCAGCAGGAACTGGCTGATGATGTTCGGATGCCAGCTGGCGTGGGAGAGCATCGCCGGTGAGAACCCGCAGAACCAGCCGCCCACCACGGCAGCCAGCCGGTTGCTCACCACGTGCCGGGACAGCACGTGGTACCACGCCGAGGCGGTGCCCGCGAGGGCGAGGGTGACAAGCACCACGAAGGTGACCGCCGGTCCGAACAGCAGCGTCACCGGCACCATCGGGATGCCCAGCGCGAGGATGGCCGTGTTGGCCATCAGGTTGACCCCGTCGGGATAGTTGAACTGCTCAGTGAAGAACGGGAACTCCCCGTGCAGCACCACCCGTACCGAGTGGGCGAGGAAGAACTGCACCTGCGCCGGGTCACTGCTGTACAGCGAGGCGACCCGGCCGGCCGGGTCCGCCCAGATCTGACTGGTCACCCAGACCGCGACGAGCAGGAACCCGCCGAAGACGGCGAGATCCACCCGACGGGGGGTCCATCGGAACCGACGCTTCGGGATGGCGTCCGCCTGGTCCGACCCGCCGCCGGTCGTCCCACCATCCACAGTAGAATCCGACACAACGGAACCTCGCCCATCTTCACGCTCAGTGATGGGTTCGGCTGGCAGGTCTGTGGTGACGTCGGTTTTCGGCGGGATTGCGGCGCGGGTCTCGGCAGGCGTCACAGTCGGCGGAGTCTACCCGAGTAGGGAAATAGCACCCAAGTTGACGGGCCGTCCCCTGTGGTCGATGCGCACCGATGCGACGCAGCGTGAGGCGGGGCAGCGTGAGGCGGAGAGGAGCATGGGCGTGACATCTCGTACTATTGCCCTCCGAAACGACGACCGACGCGATCGGGGGCGTAACAGGTGGGTCCAGCCCGCTGGCGCGGCCTGACGGCCACCAGCCTGTCGGCACTGCTGGTCGCCGTCGCCGCCTGCGGCCCGGTGGCCGAGCGCCGCCCGCAGGACCTGCGGGTCGGCTACGACAGTCTGGACGGTTCGCTGACCGTCTGGCCGCCACGCGGCTCACTGGCCGAGGACCCGGCCGCGACGGCCGCGGCGACCCGGGCGGTACGAGACTGGCGCTCCCCGATCGACGATCGGGTGCACGTACCGTCGTCCGGCATCCTCTACTCCGGCCAGGTCGGCGGCACACCGCTGGCCCTGGTCGCCGCCTCGGTGCCCGGCCAGGCCGCCTCCTGGCTGCTGCAACTGACGGGTGACGGCGACGGATACCAGGTCACCCATGCCACCGAGTACACCGACCCCGGCTACCTGGTCTACTCCGACGTGCTGCCGGTGCAGGCGGCCGACGGCCGGCGCTACTTCACCTCGGAACGGGTCCGCCGCCTGGTCGGGCCGAACGGTCGGATCCTGTCCGCCACCGACGGTCTCACCGACCCGGTCGACGTGCCGGAATGCCGCGCGGTGACGGTGACCGCCACCCTGCGTTCCACCACGTCACTGCCCCGGGGCCGCACCGCCGACCGGCTGCTCGACCTCGGCACCGGCATCACCGCACCGCGGTATCCCCTGGTCCGCGACGAGAGCGGCTCGGGCCGCCGGGCGCTGACCGGCCTCGACACCTGCCGACTGGCCGACAAGGACGGTCCCTTCGGCAGCGTCACCCGACGGGTGGGAGACCGGGACACCCCCGACTCAGTGCCGGCCTCCTGGCCCATGGCGAAGGTGGCCGTCCGTACCCTCGGCGAGGTGGCCCTCGACGGAGGCGAACCGGCCGAGTTGGAGCAACTGACCTGGGAGACCGCCGACGGCACGATGAGCGCCGTGGTCTACCGACCGGCCGACGACGCCCCGCTCGTCTACTCGCCCGCCGACCGGACCAGCCCGTTGCAGGTCTACGAACTGCCGGTGCCCGGTCAACCACTTGTCGCGCTCAGCTGGCGGTCCACCAAAGACACCACCCTGTCGGTCCCACCCGGCACGACCCGCCTGGTCGACCGCCCCGGCCTGGTCGTAGCGCCGCTGCCCGAGCGCCGCCAGACCTTCAGCCTCGCCGCCGACGACAAGACCCACTACCGCACCGCCGGCCCCGCCCGCCGCTAACCGTCCCGTCGCACGACGGAGACCGCCCCTGACCGCGCCGCCGAACGGCGGAGACCGCCGCTGACCGCCCCGTCGCACGGCGGAGACCACACCAGGACGGCGTTCCTACCGCTGACCCGCTCGCCGCTTCCGGCCACCCGACCGATGCCGGTCCAATCCCCACCGGAAGTCACTGCCAGTGACTGGCCTTGCCACCACCCCCGTCACCGAACGTCACAAGGGACAGCCGACCTCTCGGTACCCCTCCCCGCGCCTTTGCTCTGCTTCAACCCACGCAATAGGTCCTGAGCTGTGCAAATAGAGATCGGGAGGAACATCCGTTGCCGTGCGTCAAACACGCAGGGTAAACCGTTGCGTGGGTTGAAGCAGAGCAAAGGGGCCGCGCAGGGGTATGGGCGACTGTCCACGTCACACGCGCTGTTATCGGTCCGGCTTCGCGCGACGTCGCCTGCGCGGTGCGCTGGTAACCAGGCAGACGCGGAGAACGGGCGCGGAGAACGGGGCGCGGAGAACGGGCCTGGAGAGTGCGCCACGCCGGGCCGCCCGGTTCCCCGTTGAGGTCGGCCGCCGATTTACGGGTGGACCGGCCCCGGGGAGGTCACCGGGGCCGGTCCATCTACGCGACGAGTCGATCGAGCTGGGTTGCTTGGTCGATCGGCGGGTGGATCAGTTGTGGGTGGGGGTGTTGTTGGTAGGTACCGGGAGGGCCTCCACGGTCTGGGTGTCCAGGCGGGAGATCCAGCCGGTGACGTCGCGGGCGACGTCCTGGGCGGTCAGGCCGAGGTCGGCGAGGATCTGGGCACGCGAGCCGTGCGGGTGCCAGTCGGCCGGCACGCCCAGGTCGCGCAGCGGCACCTGGACGTCGGCGTCGCGCATGGCCTGGGCCAGGGCGTCACCGACGCCGCCGATGCGTACGCCGTCCTCGACGGTGACGACCAGCCGGTGCCCGGCGGCCAACTCGACGAGTTCGGCCGGGACCGGGCGGACCCAGCGCGGGTCGACCACGGTGACCCCGTAGCCCTGCTCGGCGAGCCGGGTGGCGACCTCCATGCCCAACTGCCCGAAGGAGCCGACGGCGACCAGCAGCACGTCCGTCCGCTCCGACTCGGTCAACACGTCGACGGTGCCGACCCGTCGCACGGCGGGCAGGTCGGCGGCGACCGTGCCGGTGGGGTAACGCAGCACGGTCGGGCCGTCGTCGACGGCTACCGCCTCGCGCAGTTCCTCGCGCAGGGTGGCGGCGTCGCGGGGGGCGGCCATCCGTAGGCCGGGCACCACGCCGAAGACCGACATGTCCCAGATGCCGTAGTGGCTGGGGCCGTCGGGGCCGGTGATGCCGGCCCGGTCCAGCACGAAGGTCACCGGCAGCTTGTGCATCGCCACGTCCAGCAGGACCTGGTCGAAGGCCCGGTTGAGGAAGGTCGCGTAGACCGCCACCACCGGGTGCAGCCCGCCGAGGGCCAGCCCGGCGGCCGAGGTGGCCGCGTGCTGCTCGGCGATGCCCACGTCGTAGGTGCGCTCCGGGTACTTGCGGGCCAGCTTCGCGATGCCGGTGGGCTCGGCCATCGCGGCGGTGATGCCGACCACGTCGGGCCGCTCGTCGGCGATCTTGACCAGCTCGTCGGCGAAGACGTTCGTCCACTTCACCGAGGGCGCGGCGGTGGCCTTGCCGGTGGCGATGTCGAAGGCGCCGGGGCCGTGGAAGCAGTCCGCCTCGTCCTCCTCGGCGGGGCGGTAGCCGTAACCCTTGCGGGTCACCGCGTGCACGATCACCGGGCCGCCGAAGTTCTTCGCGGCGCGCAGCGCCGTCTCGACCGCGGCCACGTCGTGCCCGTCGACCGGGCCGACGTACTTGATGCCGAGGTCCTCGAACATCGCCTGCGGGGCGACCGCGTCCTTGATGCCCCGCTTGACCGCGTGCAGCACCTCGTACATCGGCTTGCCGACCAGCGGGGTCGAGCCGAGTGCGTCCTTGACCGCGTCGAGGACCTTCTCGTAGCCGGGGTTGAGCCGCAGGGTCGACAGGTGGTCGGCGAGCCCGCCGATGGTCGGCGCGTACGAGCGGCCGTTGTCGTTGACCACGATGACCAGGGGGTTGCCGGAGGCGGCGATGTTGTTCAGCGCCTCCCAGCACATGCCGCCGGTCAGCGCCCCATCGCCGACCACGGCCACCACGCTGCGGGCCTCACCGCGCAGCGCGTACGCCTTGGCCAGCCCGTCGGCGTACGACAGGGCGGTGGAGGCGTGCGAGTTCTCGATGATGTCGTGCTCGCTCTCGGCCCGGCTGGGGTAGCCGGAGAGCCCGCCGCGCTGGCGCAGCTGGTCGAAACCGTCCTGCCGACCAGTGATGATCTTGTGGACGTACGCCTGGTGGCCGGTGTCGAACAGCAGCCGGTCACGGGGAGAGTCGAAGACCCGGTGCAGGGCGAGGGTGAGTTCCACCACGCCCAGGTTGGGGCCGATGTGCCCGCCGGTGCGCGACACCTTGGCGACCAGGAAGTCACGGATCTCGGCGGCGAGGTTGTCCAGCTCGGTGCCCGACATCCGCCGGACGTCCTGCGGACCGTGCACCCTGGCCAGCAGCCGGCCCTGGTTGGCCGTGTCCTCTTCAGCACTCATGACCGCAGAGTCTATCGGCCTTCGCCCACCTCGCAGCCCGGTCACCGGTCCGGGGAGGCTGAGCACGAGGTCAGCGCCACACCCGGAACAGGAGTCGTTCAGGTCGGCAACAGCAGCCCGACCAGCTCCACGTGCTGGGTCATCGGAAACAGGTCGTACCCACGCAAGGCGGCCAGCCGCCACCCGAGATCGGTGAAGACCCGCAGGTCCCGGGCGAAGGCGGCCGGGTCGCAGGCCACGTACGCCACCGCCCGGGGCCCGGCGGCAACCACGTCGCGCACCACCCGCGCTCCGGCACCCGAACGCGGCGGATCGAGCACCACCACGTCGACCGGCCCGGTGATCCGTCGGCGGGCCAACGCCGTCTCCACCCGGGCCGCCACCACCTCCACCTGGGCCACGTCGCGCAGGTTCTCCCGGGCGGCGGCGACACCGTCGCCGGCCGCCTCGACCAGGGTGACCCGGCCACTCTCGCCGACCCGCTCGGCCAGCGCCGCGGCGAACAGCCCGGCCCCGCCGTAGAGGTCCCAGGCCCGCTCCCCCGGCCCCGGCCCGGTCAGCTCCAGCACCGCGGCGACCAGGGTGTCCGCGGCCGCGGGATGGACCTGCCAGAACGACGAGGCGGGCAGGAGCCAATCCCGGCCCGCGGCCCGCTCCCGGACCCGCTCCGGGCCGCTGACCCGCCGGGTACGCCCCGCCGTCGAGGCCGTCACCGTCACGTCGCCGCCGGTGGAGGCGACCACCTCCACCGCGTCGTCGTCGGGCCACCTGGTGCCGCTGGAGGTCAGCACCGGCCGGTCCTGGATGGCCGGGTGGGCGATCAGGCACCGGTCGACCGGCACCACCTCGTGCGAGCGGTGCTTGAGCAGACCCGCCCGGCCCGCCGCGTCCACGGCGTAGCGGACCCGGGAACGCCAGCCGAGCGGGCCGCCGGGCAGCGCCTCGACCCGCACGTCCAGCGCGTCGCACCCGGCCTCGTCGAGGCCGCCGAGGCGGATCAGCTGCTCCCGCACCACGTCGGTCTTCCAGCGCAGCTGGGCGGGCACCGCGACATGTTGCAGGTCGCAGCCACCACAGCGCCCCGGCCGGGCGTACGGGCAGGGTGGCTCGACCCGGTCGGCCGAGGGCTCCAGCACCCGTACCGCGTCGGCCCGGACGAAGCCGCGGTGCACCTCGGTGACCTCGGCCACCACCCGTTCGCCGGGCAGCGCGTGCCGGACGAAGACCACCTGCCCGTTCACCCGGGCCACGCAGTGCCCGCCGGGGGCGACCGCCGCCACGGTCAACTCGACCTGCTCGGCCTCGGTCAATCCACTGCGACCATCGGCCGCCTCGGACTGCTGTACCGGGAGGGTCATCTCGTTCACCGCGTCTCTCCGTTCGACGACTGCTGGCCCGGCCCGGACGGCGCGGGGTCCACCGGTACGGGGTCCATCGGCGTGGGGTCCACCGGCGCGACGCTCGGCGGCAGGGTGCTGCGGGGCGCCGCCCGAGGGCCCCGCACCGGCCCCCGCCCCAGGGTGGCGTCCATCCGGTCGAGGTCCTTGCCGGCGGTCGAGGCGAGCTGCCACGGCACGCTGGTGACCATCACACCCGGCTCGAACAGCAGCCGGCCCTTGAGTCGCAGTGCGCTCTGGTTGTGCAGCAGGTTCTCCCACCAGCGCCCGACGACGTACTCGGGGATGAAGACCGTGACCACGTCGCGGGGCGAGTCCCGGCGGACGCCTGCCACGTAGTTCAGGATCGGTCGGGTGATCTCCCGGTACGGCGAGTCGATCACCGTCAGCGGGATCGGCACGTCCCGACGTTCCCACTCGGTCTGCAACTGCCGGGTGTCGACGTCGTCCACGTTGACGGTCACCGCGGTCAGCGTGTCCGGCCGGGTGGCCTGGGCGTACGCCACGGCCCGCAGGGTCGGCTGATGCAGCTTGCTGACCAGCACGATGGCGTGGTTGCGGGCCGGCAGCACCGGCCGTCCGTCGTCCGGGGCCAGCTCGACGGCGACCCGGTCGTAGTGCCGGCGGATGGCCAGCATCAGCAGGTAGATCACGCCCATCGCGACGATGGCGATCCAGGCGCCCAGCAGGAACTTGGTGATCAGCACGATGACCAGCACCGCACCGGTCATCGCCATGCCGAAGGTGTTGATCGCCCGGGACCGGAGCATCCGGCGACGCACCTGCGGATCCCGCTCGGTACGCAGGCGCCGGTTCCAGTGCCGGATCATGCCGGCCTGGGAGAGGGTGAACGAGACGAAGACCCCCACGATGTAGAGCTGGATCAGCTTGGTCACCTCGGCCTGGAACCCGACGATCAGCACGATCGCGAAGGCGGCCAGGAAGAGGATGCCGTTGGAGAAGGCCAGCCGGTCGCCTCGGGTGTGCAGTTGACGGGGCAGGTAGCGGTCCTGGGCGAGGATCGAGCCGAGGACCGGGAAGCCGGTGAAGGCCGTGTTGGCGGCCACGAACAGGATCGTGGCGGTCACCCCGACGACCAGGAACAGCAGCACCGAGCCGGAGCCGAAGATCGTCTCGCCGAGCTGCGCGGTGACGGTCTTCTGCACGTACCCCTCGGGGCCGGCGACGATCTGGTGGCTCGGGTCCTCGACGAACTGCAACCCGGTGAGCCGGGCCAGCCAGATGATGCCGACCAGCATGGTGACCGAGACCAGGCCGAGCATCAGCAGGGTGGTGGCGGCGTTGCGGCTCTTGGGCGCCTTGAACGCCGGTACGCCGTTGGAGATCGCCTCCACTCCGGTGAGTGCGGCGCAACCGGAGGAGAAGCTGCGCAGCAGCAGGAACGCCATGGCCCAGCCGGTGGTGTCGTGCCATTCGGCGGCGATGACCAGGTCGGCGCTGGGTGCCCGCAGGTCCTCACCGAGCACCACGATGCGGACCAGCCCGGTCAGGATCATGCCGACGATCACGATCATGAACCCGTAGGTGGGGATGGCGAAGGCGCTGCCCGCCTCCTTGAGCCCGCGCAGGTTGACCGCGGTCAGCAGGATCACGGCGGTGACCGCGATGAGCACCTTGTGGGTGGCGACGAACGGGATCACCGAGCCGAGGTTGGCCACCCCGGAGGAGACCGACACGGCGACGGTCAGCACGTAGTCGACAAGCAGCGCGCTGGCCACCCCGACCCCGGCCCGGGGGCCCAGGTTGACCGTGGCCACCTCGTAGTCGCCACCGCCGGAGGGGTAGGCGTGCACGTTCTGCCGATAGCTGGCCACCACGGTCAGCATCACCACGACGACCCCGAGGGCCACCCACGGCGAGAAGACGAAGGCCGAGGCGCCCGCGATGGAGAGCATCAGCAGGATCTCGTCCGGCGCGTACGCAACGCTGGACAGCGCGTCCGAGGCGAACACGGGCAGGGCGATGCGCTTCGGCAGGAGGGTGTGCTTGAGCCGGTCGGACCGGAACGGTCGACCGACGAGCAGCCGCTTCAGCAGGGTTCGGGCCACGGTCGCCAAGCGTACGGCTGACGCCGCCGCTCCCGTCGTCCTGGACCGGGCTGAGGTCGGCGCGGGTGTCGAACGTGAGCGGAGTACCGTCGGTCCCCGCCTGGCGTCACGACGTGGCAGGCTCGCGGTGACGGGCGCACCTTGGGAGGGCGGCGTGCATATCGTGATCATGGGCTGTGGCCGGGTCGGGTCGACCCTGGCGCACAACCTGGAGTCCCGAGGTCACTCGGTGGCGGTGATCGACCAGGACGCTGACGCGTTCCGCCGCCTGGGCCCCGAGTTCGCCGGGACCACCGTCACCGGGGCGGGATTCGACGGCGACGTGCTCCGTCAGGCCGGCATCGAACGGGCCGACGCCTTCGCCGCCGTCTCCAGCGGCGACAACTCCAACATCATCTCGGCGCGGTTGGCGCGGGAGACGTTCGGGGTGTCCCGGGTCGCCGCGCGCATCTACGACCAGCGGCGGGCGCAGGTCTACGAGCGCCTCGGCATCCCCACTGTGGCGACCGTGCGCTGGACCGCCGACCGGATGCTGCGACACCTGCTGCCGGAGGGCAACGTGGAGATCTTCCGCGACCCGACCAGCACCGTGTCGATCATCGAGGTGCCCGTGCACCGGGAGTGGATCGGGCATCGGGTGCAGCGGCTGGAACAGGCCACCGGGGCCCGGGTGGCCTACCTGCTGCGCTTCGGCATCGGCACCCTGCCCACCGCCTCCAGCGTGGTGCAGGAGGGTGACCAGATCTTCATGCTTGTGACCGACGACATGGTGGCGACGGTCACCGAGATCGCGGCGGCACCGGACGGAGGGCAGTGATCATGCGGATCGCCATCGCCGGCGCGGGCAACGTGGGCCGTTCCATCGCCCAGGAGCTGATCGAGAACGGCCACCAGGTGATGCTTATCGAGCGGCAGCCCCGGATGCTGCGGCCCGAGCGGGTGCCGGACGCACGCTGGGTGCTCGCCGACGCCTGCGAGCTGACCAGCCTGGAGGAGGCCGACCTGGCCGGCTGCGACGTGGTGGTCGCGGCCACCGGGGACGACAAGGCCAACCTGGTGGTCTCGCTGCTGGCCAAGACCGAGTTCGCGGTGCCTCGGGTGGTCGCTCGGATCAACCGGGCCGAGAACGAGTGGCTGTTCACCGAGCAGTGGGGCGTCGACGTCGCGGTCAGCAAGCCGCGCGTGATGGCCGCCCTGGTCGAGGAGGCGGTGACCGTCGGCGACCTGGTACGGCTGATGACGTTCCGGCAGGGCGAGGCGAACCTGGTCGAGATCACGTTGCCGCCCACCGCACCGTACGTCGGTCAGCCGCTGCGGGCGGTGCCGCTGCCCCGTGACGCCGCGTTGGTGGCGATCCTGCGCGGCAAGCGGGTGCTGGTGCCCAGCCCGGACGATCCGATCGAGGCCGGCGACGAGCTGATCTTCGTCTGCACCACCGAGGTGGAGGACGCGGTCCGCGCGGTGGTGCTCGGCCCGGACAGTGTCGAGCGGACCCGCGAGTCGCGCTGAGCGGCGCGGCTGCGCCGGTCAGCTACCGGGCAGCGGGGTCGGCTCGTTGTTGCGGGTGACCCGACGGACCGTCCAAACCGTGATCAACAGCAGCATGACGTACGGCGGGTAGCCCAACGCCAGGCGGGCCACGCCGAGCGCCGTGTCCTGCTCGGCCAGGTAGAGCGCGGCCTGCACACCGACCTTGGCCAGCCAGACCACTCCCCAGAGCACGGTCAGCCCGGTGAAGGTCCGCACCAGCTTCGGGTCGTCCCGCCAGGCGGAGCTGCCCTTGGCCACCAGCACCGACCAGAGCCAGCCGACCAGCGGCTGACGGATCACCGCGGAGGCCAGCAGGGCCAGCCCGTACCCGATGCCGTAGAGGATGCCGGGCAGGTAGAAGTCCCGGGCCTCGCCGGTGCGCCAGGCGATGGCGGCACCGATGCCGATACCGAACAGGCCGTTGACCGCGTGCCGCACCGGCTTGCGCTGGGCCAGCCGCAGCCCACCGATGAGCACCGCCACGCCGACCGAGGCGATCACCGCAGGGCGCAGCGCGCCGACGATGTTGACGACCACGAAGACCACGACCGGGATGCTGGACTCGACAAGCCCCCGCCAACCGCCGAGCTGGTCGGCCATCTGCTCGGCGACGGTGGGCAGCCGCTCCTCGTCGCCGGGGCCGGTGTCCGGTTGGGTGGCCGGTTGCTGTCCGGTGGTCATCGCCCGCCTTTCCGAGGCAGTCGGTGCTGTCGTGCCGGGATGTCCGGCCAGTCTCTCATCCGCCGGGCCGCAAGCGTCACGTCGACGGTTCCAACTCGTAGTACGGGTTGTAGATCACCTTACGGTCGTCGCGCAGCGCGACCCGCCCCCGCGCGGTCAGGTGTCGTCCCGGCTCGATCCCGGTGATGTGTCGCCGGCCGAGCCAGACCAGGGTGACGACGTCACTGCCGTCGTAGAGGTCCGCCTCCAGCGCCGGCTGGTTGGTCCGGGGCGTGTAGACGACGGTACGCAACCGGCCGGCGACGGAGACCACCTGACCTCGCATGCACTGGGTCACCGGCACCCCGCCGCAGCGGGCGCTCTCCTGCTGCAACTGCTGGGCCTCGATCTCGGCCTCGCTGGCGGTGAACCGGCGCAGCATCCGCCGCAGCGAACCCTGACCCTCGTCGGTGGTCATGACCTCCGCGTCACCCTCTCCACACCGGCCGACCCGTGCCGGCATCCGGCCGCCCCGGGACGGCTCACGCCAGCGTACGCCGACGCGAGGCCGTCCCGATGCCGACGACGTACGCCCGGACGGTGCGCACCGCCTCAGCTCGCGCCGGGTGCCGCATCCGCCGCCGCGGCCTGCTCGCCCGCCTCACGCGGCAGCCGCAGCGGCAGCGGCTCGCGTACCGGCTTGGCCTCCATCCCGCGATCCACGACCAGCCCTTCCATGCACCGGGCCAACGCTCCGGCCGCGGCCGGATTGGTCGCCGCCTCGCCCTGGAAGACCGCACGGACCATCCAGCGCGGCCCGTCGATCCCGACGAACCGCAGGTCGGTCAGGCCGTCCTCGGTGCGGACCCGGGCCCGCAGCTCGGTGCCGTACTCGCCGGTCACCTCCTGCGCGGCGGCACCGTCGTTGAACAGCGACTGGCGGATCTCCTCGCGCACCTCGTCCCAGATTCCCTCGCTGCGCGGGGCGGCGAAGACGCCGAGTTGCAGGGCGCTCTGCCCGTGCACCAGGACGACCTGCTGGATCACGCCCTGCGGATCGGCCTGCACCCGCACCTCGACGTCGGGCACCGCCGGAATCTGGAGGCTGCCCAGGTCGAGTCGCTGCACCCCGGCGGGTGCCTCGCTGACGTCGTACGGGCCGCGCGCGGGCTCGGCCGGAGCCGCCTCGACGCTGTCCGGGGCCTCGACGGCCCGCTCGTCGCTGGCGTGCCGTCCCGTGGCTCGCTTCCGGGAGAAGATCACTGGGTCCATCCTCCGCTGTTCACACTCACCGTGCCATCTTTTCCGTCCGCGCCGTCGGTCGCCCGCGGCGGCACCAGACCGGCGTGTCCGCCGGTGGAGCCGTGCCCACCGCTACCGCGTCCGGACGCAGGCAGCTCGGCCACCGGTTGGAAGGCCGCCCGTTCCACCCGTTGCACAACGAGTTGTGCGATCCGGTCGCCCCGGGAGATCTTCACTGGCACAGCCCGATCATGGTTGATCAGGTTGACCAGGATCTCACCCCGGTAGCCGGCGTCGACCGTACCGGGCGCGTTGAGCACCGTCACGCCGAGTCTGGCCGCGAGCCCCGATCGGGGGTGGACCAGGCCCACGTACCCCTCGGGCAGCGCGATCGCCACACCGGTCGGCACCAGCGCCCAGCCGCCGGGCGGCAGCTCGACGTCGGCGGCCGCCACCAGGTCGGCACCGGCGTCACCGGGATGGGCGTACGCGGGCAGCGGCAGCTCGGGATCGAGCTGCCGGACCAGCACGGGCACCACGTCGGTCACGGTTCCCTCTTTCGTCTTCTGCGCTGGGGTGACCCTGCCATCCTGCCCGGTACCCCGGCGGTCGCGCGCCGTACCCTGGTATGAGTGAGCGTGTCACCCTCCCACACCGCACCCTCCGTGCCGGCGTACGCCGAGCGGCTTCGCCTGCCCTGGTGGCTGTGGCTGGCCGGGCTGGCCAGCGCCGCCCTGCTCGCGGTGGAGTTGTGGATGGGCGCGACCGGCGTACGGGCCTGGTTGCCGTTCGTGGTGCTGCTGCCGGCGGCTGCCGCCGGTCTGGCCTGGCTGGGCCGGATCCGGATCGCGGTGACCGACGGCGAGTTCCGGGTCGACGACGCCCGGCTACCGGTGCGGTTCGTCGCCGACGTCGTAGCCCTGGACGCCGACGGGCGTCGTGAGGTGCTCGGCGTCGGGGCCGATCCGCTGGCCTTCGTCGTGCAACGGCCCTGGATCTCCGGCGCCGTCCAGGTGGTCCTCGACGATCCGGCCGACCCCACCCCGTTCTGGGTGGTCAGCACCCGCCACCCGGTGGAGCTGGCCGAGGCCCTGCTGGCCGCCCGCGACGCGACCCGCTGACCGCCCGCCTCGGGACCGGTCAGGAGCCGGGTAGCGCGGGCGGAGGGCCGGGCACTGTCGGCGGGGAGCCGGGCAGGCTGCGCCGCTGTCGACGCAGGTCGGTGCGGAGCTGGTCGGCCAGGGCACGGGTGGCCCGCCGGTTCAGGTAGCTCGCCACCGCGGCGCCGGTGAGGAAGGGCCCCAGCGTGGTCAGATTCCGACCGAAGCGCTTGAGCAGCGTGTCCCGCAACTCGCGGCGGGCGGCCGTGCCGAGCACCGCGCCGATGCCCACGCCGGGCACCATCGGATTGACCCCGCGTTGGTTGGCCCAGGCCTGCATCAACGCGACGGCGCGTTGGGCACCGCCGGCCGGCAGCGGCGCGCCGTAGATCTCGTGCAGTTCCCCGGTCAGCTTCAGCTCGATGGCCACCACGGCGACCGTCTCGGCGGCGAGCAGGACCGGCGCGGACAGCAGGGTCGGCGTGACCGTCCACTGGACGGCCGAGGCGCCCCCGCCGGCCGCGCCGATGCCCGCGGTCGCCCGGGCGGCGTTGCGTACCAGCCGATCGGCCAGCGCCTCGTCGTCCAGGTCGGGGAAGTGCCGGCGCAGGGTGGCCAGGTCACGGATCGGCACGTGCGGGGCGATCTCGGCCACCGTGTCGGTCATCCAGCGCAGCGCCGTCTTCGGCTTGAACAGGCCGCCCACGCCACGGGCCCGGGCCTGCCGGACCAGTCGCACCAGCAGCTGCCGCCGCGTGGCGGGCTCGATGTCGTCGGCGGTCAGGGCGGCGACCGTCGTACCCAGTTCGTCGGCACCGCCGTCGTCGATGCCCGCGCTCCACTCGCTCATGCCGGCGCTCCGTCGCGCGCCACCCGGTGACGCCACCGCCGCACGCCGATGGTTCGTTCGTCCACTGCCCGACCTCCCCGGCTGGACGACCGCCGGCACGGCGGCCATCCCATTACGAGTGAAGCAGGTCGATCGGCGCAGCGCTCGCCGAGCCGGGCAGCGGCGGCTCCTGCGGGGAGCCGCCGCTGTGCGGTGGTGTCGTACGTGCGGTCAGACGCACTCTCGGCAGATCAACTCGCCGTTGCGCTCGACCGCCAACTGGCTGCGGTGGTGCACAAGGAAGCAGCGGGCACAGCGGAACTCGTCCTGCTGCATCGGCAGCACCTTGACCGTCAGCTCCTCGTCGGCCAGGTCAGCACCAGGCAACTCGAAGCTCTCAGCCACTTCGGCCTCGTCGACGTCCACGGCGCCCGACTGCGAGTCGACACGCCGGGCCTTCAGCTCTTCCAGGCTGTCCTCGCCGAGGTCGACCTCGTCCCGGCGCGGGGCGTCGTAGTCGGTGGCCATCGGTTTCACTCTCCCATTTCGATGTTGTCGCTTCCGGTTGTAACGCCGGACGACGCTGTTTCGGTTCCGCTGGCCGGCCACCGCTAGTGTCGGCCACCCGACCCGACGACCGCTCGGGCCAGTCCGCCAAGAGAATCTCCCGGCGAGCGCGGAACCCTACCCCCCCTTTGGGCGAGGCATGTATACCGCCCTCGTGGCTGAGATGTACGCCCCTGGACGGGAACTTGTTCCCAATGTGACTCAGGCGACACGAAGATAGGGGTAGTACTACCCGGTTCTCGGATGGCGCGCCGGCATGTCGGACTGTTTCCACGCGACGGTCGGACAACGGTTAACCTCAGCGGCGTACCAGACGGCCGCCGGCCCGACCGTCGACGGTCGCCGCCACCCAACACTGCCCAGGAGCCCCTGATGAGCTTTGCGCGAGTGCGAGCACTCGTCATCGTCGGCACGCTGGCGGTGGTCGCCCTGGTCTTCGTCGTGATCGCCGTCGTCCGGGACACCCAGAGTAACGCCGGTGCCGCCGAAGGCTGCCCCGAGGACTGGCCCCGCGCCGATGTGACTCTTCGCGACCACAAGGACGTCAAGATCCGCGTGTACAACGGCACCGACCGCCCCGGTCTGGCCGCCAGCGTCGGCGACGACTTCCGCAACCGCGACTTCCAGGTGGAGAAGGAAGCAAACGAGAAGAAGCAGATCGACGACGTGGCGGTGCTGCGCTACGGCCCGAAGGGCGTCGGGTCGGCCCACCTGTTGCGGGCGTACTTCCTGGGCGACGCCGAACTGGAGTACAACGCCGAACGTCCGGACGACGTCGTCGACGTCGTGCTCGGCAACGGCTTCCAGCAGCTGGCCACCATCACCGAGGTCAACCAGTCCATCGGCGACCTCGGCGCGCCGGTCGCACCGCCGGGTTCCTGCCCGATGCCGGTCGGCAACTGACTCAGGCCACCCGGCCACTCGAATCCCGTGACGTGGACAGTGCGCTCGACCGGACGGACGGATCTCACCGGCCGCCCGGTCGAGTCGCTTCTCAACCGGCTGGCCGGCATCGGCGGGTCGACGCGGGACGACCGGCTCGATGATGACCGCCGAACGGCGTCAGGGTCCGCCGTCGGCGTCCAGGTCGACCAGGCGATCGTGCAGCGGGGCGAAGATCGCCGGCGGGGCGGCGATGACCATGTCCGGGCCCGGTGCGCGCCCACCGAGGCCACCGACCCGCAGACCTGCCTCGGCGGCGACCAGCGCGCCGGCCGCCTGGTCCCAGGCCGCCAGCCCCTTTTCGTAGTAGGCGTCGGCTCGGCCCTCCGCGACCAGGCAGAGGTCGATGGCGGCGGCGCCGAGACGACGGATGTCCCGCACGTGCGGGATCAACTCGGCCACCACCCGGGCCTGGTGGGCGCGGCGGGCCGGGTCGTAGCCGAAACCCGTGATCACCAGCGTCTGTCCGAGGTCGGTCTCGGCGGAGCAGCGCAACTGTCGGCCGTCACGCCAGGCGCCGCCGCCGAGCGTGGCGGTCCACTCCTCGCCGGTGTGGATGTTGCGCACCACTCCCGCCACGACCTCGCCGTCGACCTCCGCGGCGATGGAGACGGCGGAGTGCGGCAGCCCGTACAGGTAGTTGACCGTGCCGTCGATGGGATCCACGATCCAGCGCACCCGGGCCGGGGCGTCGCTGCCCGGTTGCGCCGCGCCGTACTCCTCGCCCAACATGGCGTCGTCCGGTCGCAGCCGCCGCAGCGCGTCGCTGATCTGGCGCTCGACGGCCCGGTCGGCGGCGGTCACCACGTCGGTGACGGTGCTCTTGGTCGCCGTGACCGAGACGCCCTCGGCCCGCATCCGGTACGCGGTGTCGGCGGCGT
This sequence comes from Micromonospora gifhornensis, assembly GCF_016863515.1. Lineage (GTDB taxonomy): Bacteria > Actinomycetota > Actinomycetes > Mycobacteriales > Micromonosporaceae > Micromonospora > Micromonospora gifhornensis. The sequence continues at coordinate 108,056 of NZ_BOPA01000033.1, read as the reverse complement.
TCCGGGCCACTTCGACCGCGATGTCCAACAGTTCCGGTGCCGACGAGCGATCCATCATCCGTCCCCTTCCCGCACGGCCGGGTATCCGGGTCGCACGCGGGTATCATCCTTACAAAGTCCACAAGCACACCGAATCGGCGGCCCCGGTCGCCGATCAGCCGTGCGGCGCAGGATGATCGCCGCAGACGGCGTTACAATTCACCCCTGCCCACGCGCCACGGGCGACCGAACGACCGGTCGGCCGGGGACACGGGGGTTCCTCAACCACATCGCCCGGCACGGTGCACCACTCTGCGCCGGACGATCCGGCCGTGCTCGCTCTTCGCCTCCGGAAGGTCATTCGTGACAGAACCCCGCCAGACCGGCGCCGACGTTCGCTCGCTCACCGACACCCTGATCGCCCACGCGCAGAGCGCCGGCGGCCAGCTCACGTCGGCCCAGCTCGCGCGCACCGTCGAGTCCGCCGAGGTGACTCCGGCCCAGGCCAAGAAGATCCTGCGGGCGCTCTCCGAGGCTGGAGTGACCGTGGTGGTCGACGGCTCGGCCAGCACCCGCCGTCGGGTTGCCGCCGCTCGCTCCGCGACCCCGGCTTCCCGCGCCACCACCGCCAAGACCACCAAGAAGGCGGCACCGCCTGCCCCGAAGCAGGCGCCCGCGGCCGAGGAGGCCACCGCGCCGGCGCCTCGCAAGGCGACCTCGCGCAAGACCACCGGCACCACGGCCGAGGTGGCCGCCAAGGCCGCCGTGCCGGCCAAGAAGTCCACCCGGGCCACCAAGGCGACGGTGGCCGCCGCGAGCGCGGCGAAGCCCACCAAGGCGGCCGGCAAGGCCAAGGGCGAGGGTGCCGAGGGCGACGTCGACCCCGAGGAACTCGCCGCCGAGATCGAGGACGTGGTGGTCGAGGAGCCGGCCGAGCTGGCCCAGGCGGCCGAGGCCGACGCGGCGAGCTCCGCCAGCGACAACGACTTCGAGTGGGACGACGAGGAGTCCGAGGCCCTCAAGCAGGCCCGCCGGGACGCGGAGCTGACCGCCTCGGCCGACTCGGTCCGGGCGTACCTCAAGCAGATCGGCAAGGTTCCGCTGCTCAACGCGGAGCAGGAGGTGGAGCTGGCCAAGCGGATCGAGGCCGGCCTCTACGCCGCCGAGCGCCTGCGGGCCGCCGAGGAGGGCGAGGAGAAGCTCGTCCGCGACATGCAGCGTGACCTGCTCTGGATCTCCCGGGACGGCGAGCGGGCGAAGAACCACCTGCTGGAGGCCAACCTCCGGCTGGTCGTCTCGCTCGCGAAGCGCTACACGGGTCGCGGCATGGCCTTCCTCGACCTCATCCAGGAAGGCAACCTCGGCCTCATCCGCGCCGTCGAGAAGTTCGACTACACCAAGGGCTACAAGTTCTCCACCTACGCCACCTGGTGGATCCGCCAGGCCATCACCCGCGCCATGGCCGACCAGGCCCGCACCATCCGCATCCCGGTGCACATGGTCGAGGTGATCAACAAGCTGGGTCGGATCCAGCGCGAGCTGCTCCAGGACCTGGGCCGCGAGCCCACCCCGGAGGAGCTGGCCAAGGAGATGGACATCACACCGGAGAAGGTGCTGGAGATCCAGCAGTACGCCCGGGAGCCCATCTCGCTCGACCAGACCATCGGCGACGAGGGCGACAGCCAGCTCGGTGACTTCATCGAAGATTCCGAAGCTGTGGTGGCGGTCGACGCGGTTTCCTTCTCGCTGCTGCAGGATCAGCTCCAGCAGGTGCTCCAGACGTTGTCCGAGCGTGAGGCGGGTGTGGTACGCCTGCGGTTCGGTCTGACCGACGGGCAACCGCGCACGCTGGACGAGATCGGGCAGGTCTACGGTGTGACCCGCGAGCGCATCCGACAGATCGAATCCAAGACCATGTCCAAGCTGCGCCACCCGTCCCGTTCCCAGGTACTCCGCGACTACCTCGACTGATCAGCAATCGTCAACCGATAGTGTCGTTTTGATCACCTGGCGTCAACGCCGGATGGTGATCAGGCGGTTGCACGAATGTGATCGTTGACGTGGCACCCTGGGTGCACGGCACACTGTCGGTGCCAGGTGTGACCTCGGTCCCCTGGGGGCACACAGGGAAGGCGAGGCCCGACATGGGTGTTGCACGATAGGTGACCAAGACCGAAGAGAGTGTTCATCGGTGACGACCAGAGGAGGAAGGCGATGACCCCGACCCTCACGCCGCCGCCCGAGACGGTGAGCCCCCCGGCCGCCGATGAACGGTGCGACCGCTGCAATGCCGCTGGCAAGCTTCGGATCACCCTCGCGGGTGGCAGTGAGTTGGTGTTCTGTGGACACCACGCCAACAAGTACGCCGAGGATCTCGTGAAGATCACCGTGCGGTACGCGACGGACCCGGAGTTCTCCTGGCGTGGTGCCGACCTGATCTCCAACTGAGATCCATAACCCGACATAAGAGGCCGGAGGCATCCTTTGGATGCCTCCGGCCTCTTACTGCCCACCCCGGCACTTGTTGATCAAGAGGTTTGCGTCGCGACACCCAGGTGAGCGCGACGCAAACCTCTTGATCAACGGGGCGACACGCGGCCGGGTGGACCCTGGTCAGAGGGTCTGGACGGTGGCTATGCGTTCTTCGAGTTGTTCGATGGTGGCCTGGGCGCTGGGAGGGCCACCGCAGAGGCGGCGGAGCTCTGCGTGGATCTTGCCGTGGGGTTGACCGGTGCGGTGGTGGCGGGCGGCGACCAGGGCGTTGAGCTGTCGGCGTAGGGCCACCCGGCGCTGGGCGGCGCTCATCGGGGCCGGTGGGGCCGCCACCGGAGCCGACGACGCCTCGGACTGCCGGTCGGCGGCGCGGCGGCGCTGGGCGGCCAACTGCTCGGCCTGCCGCTTGGACAGCAGCGCGGCGACCTGGTCCGCGGTCAGCAGGCCCGGCAGCCCCAGGTACTCCTCCTCCTCCGGGGTGCCCGCCTGGGCGGCCGTACCGAACGAGGCACCGTCGAAGATCACCTGGTCCAGTTCGGCGGTGGCCGACAGCGCGGCGAAGCGCTTCTCCAGCTCGCCGCTTGCCTGCTCGTCCCGCTGGGCCCGCTCCAGCAGGTCCTCGTCGAAGCCCTCTCGGTCCTTCGGCTTGCCGAGCACGTGGTCCCGCTCGGTCTCCATCTCGCTGGCCAGCCCGAGCAGGTGCGGCACGCTGGGCAGGAAGACCGACGCGGTCTCCCCCGGCCGGCGGGCCCGGACGAACCGCCCGATGGCCTGAGCGAAGTACAGCGGGGTGCTGGCGCTTGTGGCGTAGACACCGACGGCCAGCCGGGGGATGTCCACCCCCTCGGAGACCATTCGCACCGCGACCAGCCAGCGCTGCTCAGAGGCAGCGAACGTCGCGATCCGGGCCGAAGCACCCACGTCGTCGGAGAGCACCACCGCGGCCTTCTCCCCGGTCACCTGCTCGATGAGCTTGGCGTACGACCGGGCGGCCTGCTGGTCGGTGGCGATGACCAGCCCACCGGCGTCCGGCATGCCGGCCTCCCGCAGCACGCTCAGCCGGGCGTCCGCGGCGCGCAGCACCTGCGGCATCCAGTCACCGGCCGGGTCCAGGGCGGTACGCCACGCCTGGGCGACGAGGTCCTGCGTCATCGGCTCCCCCAGCCGCGCCGCCAACTCCTCACCGGCGTTGGTGCGCCACCGGGTCTCCCCCGAGTACGCCAGGAACAGCACCGGCCGCACCACGCCCTCGCGGAGCGCGTCGGAGTAGCCGTAGACCGAGTCGGCTCGGGAGCGCAGCAGACCGTCCTCGCCGCGCTCGTAGCTGACGAAGGGGATCGGGTTGTCGTCCGAGCGGAACGGGGTACCGGTCAGCATCAGCCGGCGTACCGCGGGCTCGAAGGCGGCCTTCACCCCGTCGCCCCAGGTACGGGAATCGCCCGCGTGGTGGATCTCGTCCAGGATGACGAGCGTCCGCCGGGTCATGGTGCGCCGCCGGTGCACCTGAGGGGCCATCCCGACCTGCGCGTAGGTGACCACCGCGCCGTGGAAGTCGGCCGAGGAGTGCAGATCGGCGTTACGGAACGCGGCGTCGAGCTGGATGCCGACCCGGGCCGCGGACTCCGCCCACTGGGTCTTCAGATGCTCGGTCGGAGCGACCACGGTGACCGCCTCGACGGTGCCGTCGGCCAGCAGCTCGGCGGCGATCCGCAGGGCGAAGGTGGTCTTACCCGCGCCAGGCGTGGCGACCGCGGTGAAATCCTCGCTGCGACGACGCAGGTACTCCACCAACGCCTTGCGCTGCCAGGCGCGCAGGGGCGGGAACGTCTCGAGCGTCGGCGTCCGGGCTGCCACGCGTTGGCTCCTCTCCGATGCGCACGATGGCCCGACCGCAGGCCGACGAACCGGGCCGAGGGGCACGTCAGCCGCCCCATGAAAACGCCTCCGCGCACCGATGGCCGCGAAGGCCGACTCAGCATAACCAGCAGCGGCCCCGAGCCCCACTCGACGCCACACCGGCGCCCCGTGCCGTGCGCCACTGCAACCGGCAGACGCTAGTCCGGCGGGCCCGCAATGCCGCCGGTGCGAGGTGGCCGCAGCGTCGCCACCGGCGCCGACCAGCGTCGCCGCAAGGCCACCAGGCGTACGCCGAAGACCAGCAGCACCGCCGCGACGAGCGGAATCGGCCCGGCGTATCCCAGACCGTCGAGGAGAACCACCACGATCGAACCGGCGAGCGCCGCCACGGCGTATATCTCCCGCCGCAGTACGACCGGGATCTCTCCGGTCAGCAGGTCGCGACAGAGTCCGCCGCCGATCGCGGTGATCATGCCGATCAGGCAGGCGCCCACCGGCGGGACCTGGGCGTCGAGGGCCTTGAGGGTGCCGGCGACGGTGAACAGGCCGAGCCCGGCCGCGTCCAGCACCAGCACGGTGGTGCGGAGCCGGGCGAACTGCGGGTGCAGCCAGAAGATCGCCCCGGCGGTCACTGCGGCGGTGGCCGCGTACCGCCAGTCGGCGAAGGCCAGCGGCGGAACCTCGTCGATCACCAGATCACGGACGATCCCGCCACCGAGGGCGGCGACGAAGCCGACGAAGACGACGCCGAACAGGTCGAGCCGCTTGGCCACCGCGGCGGAAGCACCCGAGGCGGCAAAGACCGCGACCCCGGCCAGGTCGGCCAGGAGCAGGGCGGTGGAGGTGGTCACCGCCGCAGGTTACGCGGACGACGCGGGATCACTCGGTGTACGAGTCGTAGATCTCCTTGCACTTCGGGCAGACCGGCGAACCCGGTTTGGGGGTTTTCGTCACCGGGAACTTCTCCCCGCACAACGCCACGACGAACGTGCCCATGACGGCGCTTTCGGCGATTTTTTCCTTCCGCACGTAGTGGAACATCTCCGGACCAGTGTCGGCGTCCTTCAGTTCCGGACGCTCGAGGACCTGTGCACTCACGTCTACACCTCCAACCCACAAGTCTGGCAGGTCACCGTGACCCCGGTCCACCTGAGGTGCGCGGCGTGCCGGCAGTACGGTGGGCGACTGTGACCAACTTTCATCTTCGCTTCGGCACCGAGGTGGCCGAGGCGCTGCGCCAACACCGTCCAGTGGTCGCCCTGGAAAGCACAATCGTCTCGCACGGCCTGCCCCGACCGGACAATCTGACGGTGGCCCGCCAGATCGAACAGGCCGTCCGGGACGCGGGCGCGGTGCCGGCCACCATCGGCATGGTCGCCGGTGAGCTGGTGGTCGGCCTCGACGACGCCGAGTTGACCCGGTTGGCCACCGCCGACGGCGTGACCAAGCTCTCCGTACGCGATCTCGCCGTGGCTGCGGCGACCGGCGCGGACGGTGCCACCACCGTGGCCGCGACCAGTGCGGTCGCCGCCGCCGCGGGCATCAGGGTGTTCGCCACGGGTGGCCTCGGCGGGGTGCACCGGGAGGCGGCACAGACCTTCGACGAGTCGGCCGACCTGGTCGCGCTGGCCTCGACGCCGATCGCCGTGGTGTGCGCCGGGGTCAAGTCGATCCTCGACGTGGGCGCGACGCTGGAACGCCTGGAAACCCTCGGGGTGACAGTCGTCGGCTACCGCACCCGCCGGTTCCCGGGCTTCTTCATCACCGACAGCGGCTTCGACCTGGACTGGTCCGCCGACTCCCCGGAGTTGATCGCCGACATCCTGGCCGCTCGGGAGCAGCACGGCGTCCAGCACGGCGGCCTGGTCGTCGCGAACCCGCTGCCCACCGACGAGCAGCTGGATCCGCAACTGCACGACCGTACGCTCGCCGAAGGGCTGGCCCGGCTGGAGCGCGACGGGATCAGCGGCAAGGCCGTGACGCCGTACCTGCTGGCCCATTTCCACTCGGCCACGCAGGGTGCAAGCCTGGCGGTCAACGTCCGGATCATCCTGCGCAACGCCGACCTCGCCGCCCGGATCGCGGTCGCCGCCGCCCACCGCGCGGAGCCCGCGGCGTGACCGCGAGCAGTGCGCCGGCCCTGCGAGCCGCGCAGCCACGAACGCTGGCGGAGCCGTGAGCGAGCGGACCGCCGGGCGGGACACCGGTGCCGACGGCACACCGGACGCGGCCAGCCGCACCGGACGGGTCATCGTCGTCGGTGACGTGATCACGGATGTGGTGGCGGTGCTGACCGGCCCGCTCGCGACCGGCTCGGACACGGCGGCGGCGATCCAGTTCACCGGGGGCGGACAGGCCGCCAACACGGCCTCCTGGCTCGCCGCGCAGGGTGTGCCGGTGACGCTTGTCGCCGCGGTCGGCGACGACACCGCAGGACGGGACCGGGTGGCGGAGCTGACCACCGCGGGAGTCGACTGCGTGGTGGCCCGGATACCCGGATGTGCCACCGGAACGGTGATCGTGCTGGCCGTGGGCGACGAACGCACCATGGTCACCGAGCGCGGGGCGAACGTCCGGTTGACGCCCGAGCACGTCGACACGGCGCTGGCTGCCGCCGGGGACGCGACCCATCTGCATCTGTCCGGCTACGCCCTGCTGGACGCCGGCTCCCGGCCGGCCGGGCTGCACGCGCTGAAGGTCGCCCGTCAGCGCGGCATGACGACAAGCGTCGACGCGGCCTCGGCCGCACCGCTGCGAGCGGTCGGCGCGGCAGCCTTCCTGTCCTGGTTGCGCGAGGTCGACCTGCTGCTGGTGAACACCGACGAGGCGGCCGTGCTGGCCGGTGGCCTCGACCCGGTGGCCCAGGCGCGGGCGCTTGTCGCCTCGGCCCGGCGGGTGGTGGTCAAGCAGGGCGCGGCCGGCGCGACCTGGGTGGACCGGAAGCCGACAATCGTCACCATTCCGGCCCGCCGGGTGGCGGTGGTCGACGTGACCGGAGCCGGTGACGCCTTCGCCGCCGGGCTGCTGACCGGATGGCTGGCCGGTGCCGCGCCGCACACCGCCCTGGAGCGGGCCACCCGTCTTGGCGCGGCAGCGGTGTCCCAGGTCGGTGCCCGCCCGTCCGGCTGACCGGGCGACGCGGACACGCCGACAGCACGGCCTCGCGCGGGGTTGACCGGGATTCCTCCGGCCCCCGCGCGAGCTGCGCCGGCGGTCAGGGCTCGGCGTCGATGATCTTGTGTGGGCGTTCCTCGGCGGTGAGACTCCTCGCCGGGGCCTCCGTCGGCTGGCCACGCCGGAAGCGGTTGGCGAGCCGGTGCTCGTCCTTCGGGGGACGATCGTTGGCCAGCAGCACCGCCAGCCAGGGGACGATCAGCATGCCCAGCGCCACCAGGGGTAGCCAGAGCCAGAGCAGGGGCGCCTTGGCACCGACCAGGATCGCGCCGACGACCACGCAGGCCGCCCGGACGCACATCATCATGACGTACCGCCGCTGCCGGGTGGTCAGCTGGTCGTCCTGGCTTCGCGAGGCGTCGGTGATGAGGATCGGTCGGTACGCCTGACGCTTCACCGTGTACCTCCTCGGGGATCCCACCCATCCTGTCACCACCGCGGCTCGGGCGGCGAGGTTCGTCGGCCCGGGATTCGTGTTACGTACGTGGTACGCTCTCGCCGTGGGCAGCCGGTTCAGCTTCACCGACGAGGCGTTGGCCAACCTGCGGGTCTACGACGTCACACCCGGGGAAGTCTGGGCGGCGCTGCACAGCAGCCGACGTGTCATCCGCCACCTCGGTGACGACGTGATGGTGGTGTACGCCACCACCGCCCACGGGCGGCGGATCGCGGTGCTGCTGGCCGAGGCCGACGGGACCGACAACGACTGGGACGTCCTGTCCGCCCGCGAGTTGAGTGACGTCGAGGCCAAGCGCTACGACGAGGCGGTACGAAAATCTCCGGAGAGCAGGAGGCGGTGACGATGGACCGTCACGACGCGACAAAGCAGTTCCACAGCGGCGGTGAGCGGCTCGCCGAGTTGATCGACGAGAGCCGAGCCGTGGAGCTTCCCGTCCCCGACACCGACACCCCGATGGTCAGCCGCTCGGTACGGCTGCCGCTGGAGACCTACGAACGGGTCCGGGCAGCGGCCGACGCCCGGGGCATCGGTGTGACCACCCTGATGCGGCAGTGGATCGAGGCCGGTCTCGCCGACCTGGACGACTCGGCCACCGTCTCGCTGGCCGACGTCCGGCGGGCCATCGCCTCGCTGGCCCAGCCCAGCGCCGCCTGACGATCGACCCGGCCCCGGCCCCGGCCGAGGGCGAAACCCGGCCAGCGGTCAGGAGCCGGTGGCCTTCGCCTTCGCCGCCGCCTTCATCTGCTGCTTGTACTCCCGGACCAGGCGCAGCGACTCGGCGTCGGTGACGTCGGCGACGGAGCGGTGCGCGTCCGGGTCGCCGTAGTCGCCGGCCGCCTCCTGCCAGCCGGGCGGCTGCACCCCGAACCGCTTGCCGAGCAGGGCGAGGAAGATCTGCGCCTTCTGCCGACCGAACCCGGGCAGGGCGGCGATCCGGGCGAGCAGCTCACGGCCGTCCGCCGCATCGGCCCAGAGCCGGGCCGCATCGCCGTCGTAGTGCGCGACAAGCGCCCGGCACACCTCCTGCACCCGGGCCGCCATCGCCTTCGGGAACCGGTGCAGGGCCGGCGGCTGGGCGAAGAGCGCCACCAGGGCGTCCGGGTCGTACCCGGCGAGTTCCCGGGCGTCCAGGTCGTGGCCGAGTCGCTGAGTCAGCACGTACGGAGAAGAGAAGGCCTTCTCCATCGAGACCTGCTGATCCAAGACCATCCCGGTCAGCAGGGCGAGCGGGCTGCGCAGCAGCAGCTGGTTCGCCGCCGGGTCGATGGGCAACGCGAGCGTCATGTCCTCCATCCTGCCTGTCGTGTCCCCGGAACCGGTGCAGCACCTACCGAATTTCGAACTGAGGTTAGGCTGTGCTAACTTCGGCGCGTCGGTCGCCCGACCAGTACCGGGCTGCCGGATCAACCGGAGAAGGGGTTCACCGTGCCTGCCACCCGCCGCTTCACGCGTGCGTTGCTCGCCGCCAGTCTGCTCACCGTCGGCCTGGCTGCCTGCGGATCGGGCGAGGAGGACAAGGCAACCGGCTCCGACAAGTCCACCGACAAGCAGATCACCGTCTACAGCGGACGCAACGAGCAGCTGATCAAGCCGCTGCTTGACAAGTTCACCGAGCAGACCGGCATCGCCGTCAACGCCCGCTACGCGAACACCGCGCAGCTCGCGGCCCAACTGGTCGAGGAGGGCGACAGGTCCCCGGCCGACGTGTTCCTCGCCCAGGACGCCGGAGCCCTCGGCACGGTCGCCAAGCAGGGCATGTTCAGCACCCTTCCGGAGGCCACCACGGCGAAGGTGCCGGCCACCTACCGCGCCGGCAACGGCCAGTGGGTCGGCGTCAGCGCCCGCGCCCGCGTGCTGGTCTACAACCCGGACCTGGTACCGGCCGACCAACTGCCCGCCTCGGTGTTCGACCTCACCGGGCCGGCCTGGAAGGGCAAGGTCGGCGTCGCACCGACCAACGCGTCGTTCCAGGCGTTCGTCACCGCCATCCGGGTGCAGCACGACGACGCCAAGGCCGAGGAGTTCCTGCGCGGGCTCAAGGCCAACGACCCGCAGATCCGCGACGGCAACGGCAAGATCCTGGAGGACGTGCTCAGCGGCGCGATCCCGGCCGGCCTGATCAACCACTACTACCTCGGCGAGGTCGCCAAGGAGCAGGGCACCACGCCGGACGCGCTCAAGGCCAAGCTGCACTTCTTCCCCGGCGGTGACACCGGTGGGCTGGTCAACGTGGCGGGTGTGGGCGTGCTCAAGCGCGCGGCCGACAACCCGGACGTGCAGACGTTCGTGGACTTCCTGCTCGGCACCGAGGCTCAGACCTACTTCGCCGAGCAGACCTACGAGTACCCGGTGATCGACGGTGCGCCCGCCCCGGCGTTCGTGCCGGCCCTGGCCGACCTGGCGGTGCCGCAGATCGACCTGAACGACCTGGACACGCTCGATGCCACCGTCTCCATGATCAAGAACTCGGGGTTGGTCCCCTGACCGCTCCGCCGACCGTCACAGGGCCGTCCCGCACCGGGTCGGCCCTGTTCGGCGTACCCGGGCAGGTGCGGCGGCTGGCTCCCCGGCCGGCGTTGCTCGCGGCCTCGACCGCCGCGGTGGCCGTCGCCCTGATCCCGCTGGCCTACCTCGCGGTACGCACCGCCGAGGCGGGCTGGGACCGGATCGCCGCAGAACTGTGGACCGAGCGGGTGGGCCTGCTCGCGCTGCGCAGCATCGGCCTGGCGGCGGTGGTCACCACGGCCTGTGTGCTGCTCGGCGTGGGCACCGCCTTCCTGGTCACCCGCACCGACCTGCCCGGTCGTCGGGTCTTCGCCGTGCTGGCCGCCCTGCCGCTGGCCGTGCCGACCTACATCGCCGCCTTCGCCTGGGTATCCACGGTGCCCCGGTGGGAGGGGTTCTGGCCGGCCGTGCTGGTGCTGACCCTCTGCTCCTACCCGTACGTGCTGCTGCCGGTCGCCGCCGCGCTGCGCGGGGCCGACCCGGCCCAGGAGGAGGTGTCCCGGTCGCTGGGACGCAGCGGCTGGCAGACCTTCACCGCGGTGACCCTGCGGCAGATCCGCCCGGCCACCGCGGCCGGGGCCCTGCTGGTCGCGCTCTACGTGCTCTCCGACTTCGGCGCCGTGTCCATCCTGCGCGCCGACACCTTCACCCGGGCCATCTTCGTCGCCTTCGACATGGGCTTCGACCGGACCGGAGCGCTGGTGCTCTCCTGCGTGCTGGTGGCGCTGACGGTGCTGCTGCTGACCGGTGAGACCGCCACCCGCCGTCGGGGCGCCCGGTACTCCCGGCTCGGCGGTGCCCGTCGGCCGGCGTCCCGGCTGCCGCTCGGCCCGGCCCGCTGGCCGGTCATCGCCGTCCTCGTCGGGGTCGCCGGGCTGGCGCTCGGCGTGCCGGCGGTCAGTCTCGGGCGGCGGCTGGCCGCCGGCGTGTCCCGCCCCGGCGCGCTGGCCGAGGTGCTCGCCGCGGCCGGGAACTCGCTCACCGTCTCACTGGCCGGCGCAGCGTTGACCATGCTGCTGGCGCTGCCCCTGGGGTTGCTCACGGCACGGGCGCCCGGCCCGCTGACCAGCCTGCTGGACCGGCTGGCCTATCTGGCCCACGCCCTTCCCGGCGTGGTGATCGGACTCTCGCTGATCTTCTTCGGCATCAACGTGGCGTACCCGCTCTACCAGACCTGGTGGCTACTCGCTCTCGCGTACGCCACCCTGTTCCTGCCGTTGGCGGTCGGCGCGGTGGCCGGCGCGGCCGCCCAGTCCCCCGTCGGTCTGGAGGAGGTGGCCCGGTCACTCGGCCGTGGCCCGTGGACCGTGCTGCGGACGGTGACCCTGCCGCTGATCCTGCCCGGCATCGGCGCCGGGGCCGCGCTGGTCTTCCTCACCGGCATGAAGGAACTGCCCGCCACCCTGCTGCTGCGGCCCACCGGGATGGACACCCTGGCCACCGAACTGTGGACCAGCACCGCCGTCGGTGCCTACGCCGCCGCGGCACCCTACGCTGCACTGCTGGTGGCGATTTCCGCCCTGCCCACCTGGCTGCTGGTCGCCCGTAGCGGCCTGCTCGACAAGGAGGAGCGGGCATGAGCAGAACACATCATCAACTCAGTGGAGGGCCGGCATGAGCGAGGTCGTGCTCAGCGGAGTGGTCAAGCGGTACGGGCAGGTCACCGCGCTGGCCGGGGTGGACGTCACGGTGCCTTCCGGCCAGCTGACCGCCGTGCTCGGGCCCTCCGGCTGCGGCAAGACCACGCTGCTGCGCTGCCTCGCCGGCTTCGAACGGATCGACGCCGGGGAGATCCTGATCGACGGCAGCCGGGTGGCGGGCGGTGGGCGGCACCTGCCGGCGCACCGCCGCAACATCGCGGTGGTGCCCCAGGAGGGCGCGCTCTTCCCGCATCTGAGCGTGGCGGACAACGTCGGCTACGGCCTGGACCGCGCCACGCGGCGATCCGACCGGGTCGAGGAGGTGCTGACGCTGGTCGGGCTCGCCGGCTACGGCGCCCGGATGCCGCATCAGCTCTCCGGCGGGCAGCAGCAGCGGGTGGCGGTGGCCCGGGCGCTGGCGCCGCGACCGTCGGTGGTGCTGCTGGACGAGCCGTTCAGCGCCCTCGATGCGGGCCTGCGGGCCGGACTGCGGCACGACGTACGTGAGGCGTTGCGCGCCGACGGCGCGACAGGCGTGTTGGTGACCCACGACCAGGGCGAGGCGCTGTCGGTGGCCGACAAGGTGGTGGTGCTCCGCGACGGGCGGGTGATCCAGGCCGGCGCGCCGACCGCGGTCTACCGCGAGCCGGTCGACGCGTGGGTGGCCGGGTTCGTCGGCGACGCGGTGCTGCTGCCCGCGGTCGTCGAACAGGGCAGCGCCCGGACCGCGCTCGGCGTGCTGCCGGTGACCGGACCGGTGACCGACGGCCCGGTCACCGTGCTGGTCCGCCCGGAGCAGGTGCGCGTCGTCGCCGGCTCGGCCGGGGTCACCGCCAGCGTCCTGCGACACGACTTTCACGGGCATGACGCGTTGATCGGGCTCCGGTTGGCCGACGGCACCCGGATCACCGCGCGGATCCTCGACGGCGGTGCCGCCTGCCCGGTGGGCGGTCAGGTGACGGTGCACGTCGACGGGCCGGCGCGGGCCTTCCCGGCCCAGACCACTTCGACCACCTCGGTGCTGGTCGACCTGGCGGCGTGAAGCGGCCCGGCGGATCGGTGATCCGCCGGGCCGGGTTCAGGTCAGGGTCAGTTGACCACGAACAGCAGGCGGTTCGGGGAGCCGCTGCCCGGGCTGCTGATCACGCCGGTGGTGGCGTTGTTGACCAGGTAGGTCTTGACCTGGGCCGGGGTCCAGGATGGGTTGGCCGACAGGACGAGGGCGGCGGCGCCGGCCACGTGCGGGGAGGCCATCGAGGTGCCGCTGATCGTGTTGGTCGCGGTGTTGCTGGTGTGCCAGTCCGACGTGATGCTCGTGCCCGGCGCGAAGATGTGCACGCAGGAGCCGAAGTTGGAGAACGAGGAGCGGGCGTCGGTGTTGGTCGTCGAGCCGACGGTGATGGCGGTCGAGACGCGCGCCGGCGAGTAGTTGCAGGCGTTGGCGCTGGAGTTGCCGGCCGCCACGGCGTAGCTGATGCCGGCGCGGATCGAGTTGGCCACCGCGTTGTCGATGGTCGTGCTGGCCCCGCCGCCGAGGCTCATGTTGGCCACGGCCGGCTTCACCGCGTTGGCGGTCACCCAGTTCACGCCGTTGACCACGCCGGTGGTGGAGCCGCTGCCGGAGCAGTTGAGCACCTTGACCGCGATCAGACGGACGCCCTTGGCGACACCGTAGGTCGAGCCGCCGACAGTGCCGGCGACGTGGGTGCCGTGGCCGTTGCAGTCGGTGTTGTTGCTGTCGACCGTGTTGGTGCCCCAGGTGGCCCGGCCGCCGAAGTCGTTGTGCGTGGTCCGGATGCCGGTGTCGATGATGTACGCCCGCACGTTGGTGGCCGTGTTCGGGTAGGTGAAGCTCCTGCTCAGCGGCAGGTTGCGCTGGTCGATGCGGTCCAGGCCCCAGGTCGGGTTGCTCTGGGTGGCCGCGAGCGTGATCTTCTGGTCCTGCTCCACGTACTCCACCGCCGGGTTGGCGGCGAGCCGGGCGGCCTGGGCGGCGGTCATCTTGGCGGAGAAGCCGGTCAGCGCGGCGCTGAACACGTCGGAGACACTGCCCCCGTACCGCTTGACCAGGGTGCTGGCCCGGTCCGGGACGGCGGCGCGGGCGGCCGACGATCCGGCGGTGCCGACCGCGTCGGAACGAAGAACGACAAGGTAGCTTCCGCTGATCGCGTTCGACGCGCCGGCACCGCGGATCTCACCGGTGGGTGCGGCGACCGCTGCGGTGGTGCTGGCCGCGGAGACGGCCGCCGCGGTGGCGACGACGGCGAGCGCCCGGATGAGGCTGCGCCGCGCGGGGGACCCTGAGGACATCGTCTTGCCTCCCTTACCTGGGCAGCCGACCGGGCTTCTGGCCGGACGGTGTGCCCGTGGACTGAGTTGCAGGAGATGCTAGCGGCATATCGATGGATATAACAGAGATGTGCATCGATTGACTTCCCATGTCACGGGTGCTAGCGGTCGGGCCCGGTGCGACCAGGCAGGATGACAGCGTGGACGGACACGACATGCTGCTCTCCCCCGCCGGCGTCGACGCGCTGCGGACCGCGTTGACCAACGCCGACTTCACCGCCAACGGCATCGCCACCCGGCTCGGTCCGGTAGCCACCAGCGGGGTGGCCCGCAACGACTTCCGGGCCGCGCTGCGCGCCACCACCGACCGGGATCCGCTCGCCACCCTGATCCGGGTGTTCATCTGCGAGCAGACCGAACCGGAGGCGGCCGTGGCGGCGGCGCTCGCACCCCTGACGATCACCGAGGCGCTGGAGGCCGGGCTGGTCGAGCGGCACGGCGACGGGCTGCGGATGGGCCTGGACCTGGAGCCGTACGCCGACGACTGGTGGGTCCTGGCGGACGTACCCGCCAGCGCCCGACCCGGCCGTCCGCTGCACGCCGAGCACGTGCTGGGCATCGGTGGGGCCACCCAGACCATGATCGGCGCTGCCGTCCGCCGGCCGGTGGACACCGCGCTCGACCTGGGCACCGGGTCCGGGGTGCAGGCGCTGCACCTGAGCACCCACGCGCGGCAGGTCACCGCCACCGACGTCTCGCGGCGGGCGCTGCGCTTCGCCGCCACCACCGCCGCCCTCAACGGTCAGGACTGGGAACTGCTGCGCGGCGACATGGTCGCGCCGGTGGCGGGCCGCCGCTTCGACCTGGTGGTGAGCAATCCGCCCTTCGTGGTCGGACCGGGCATCACCACCCACGTGTACCGCGACTCCGGCCGGGTCGGCGACGCGATCGGCGTCGAACTGGCCGCCGCCGCGCCGACCCTGCTCACCGAGGGCGGCACCATGCAGTACCTGGCCAACTGGGTGCACGTGACCGGCGAGGACTGGGCCGAGCGGGTGACCGGTTGGTTCGCCGGTACCGGGCTGGACGCGTGGGTCGTCCAACGCGAGGTCGCCGACCCGATGGCGTACGTCAACCTGTGGCTCACCGACGTCGGTGACGTCGCCGACCCGCAGCGGATGGCCGACTGGCTGGACTGGTTCGACGCGCACAAGGTGGAGGCGATCGGCTTCGGCATCGTCTCGCTGCGCCGCAGTGGCCACGACGACCCGGTACTTCGGGTCGAGGATCTGCGCCAGCGGGTGCAGGCACCGATGGGTGATCGCATCGCCACCTGGTTCGACCGGCAGGACTGGCTGCGCGAGCAGGGCACCGACGGCGTGCTGGCCGCCCGCTACCGCGCCGCCGAAGGGCTGCGACTGCACCAGGAGGCCACCATGGGCGAGGACGGCTGGGGGGTGGATCGCCAGGTCCTGGACATGCCGCACGGGCTGCGCTGGAGCGAGGAGATCGACCCGCTGGTGCTGGCCCTGGTCGGCGGGGCCGACGGGCGGCTGCCGCTGCGGGACCAACTAGCGCTGCTCGCCGTCGCGCACGACGTCACCGTCGACGAGTTGGCCGAAGCCGCCGGCCCGATCGTGGCGCACCTGGTGGAGCGGGGCTTCATCGAGCCGGTGGAGGCGTAGTGCGCGCGGTGGTGCAGACCGTCGGCCGGGCCAGCGTCACGGTCGACGGCGAGGTGGTCGGTGCGATCACCGACGGGCTGCTGGTGCTGCTCGGGGTGACCCACACCGACACCGTCGAGACCGCCCGGACGATGGCGCGCAAGGTGCACGAGCTGCGGATCCTCGACGACGAACGCTCCGCCGCCGAGGTCGCCGCACCGATCCTGGTGGTCAGCCAGTTCACCCTGTACGGCGACGCCCGCAAGGGCCGCCGCCCTTCCTGGACCGCGGCGGCCCCGGCCGAGGTGGCCGAACCGCTTGTCGACGCGGTGGTCGAGGCGCTGCGGCACCGTGGCGCACCGGTCCACACCGGTCGTTTCCGGGCGCACATGCTTGTGGAGAGCGTCAACGTGGGTCCCCGCACCATCCTGCTCGACCTCTGACGACCGGGCCGCCCCCATCCGCGCGGTGAGGGCGGCCCGCATCGGCGCGGTGGGGCGGTCCGGACCGGCGCGGTGGGGCGGTCCGGCAGGTCAGCCGAACAGGCCCCGGCGTTGCAGGGACTGGCGCAGCCAACCGTCGAGCTGGGCGGCCCAGTCGGTCTGGTCCAGGGTCGCGTAGTCCATGGTGAACCGGCCGAAGACGTCCCGGCCCTCGGTGAACAGCCCGCCGCGCTTGTCCAGCTCCAACACCACCTGCAACTGTCGGGGATCGGCGATGAAGGTGACCTCCAGTTGGTTCATCGCGCCGGCGTACTGCGGTGCCGGATAGAACTCGATCTCCTGGTAGAACGGCAGCGTCTGGTGGACGCCGTAGATGTGCCCCCGTTCCACGTCGGCGCGGGCGAACCGGAAGCCCAGCCGCAGTAGCGCCTCCAGCAGCCGTTCCTGGGCCGGCAGCGGGTGCACCGCCACCGCGTCCAGGTCACTGGAGTCGACCGCCCGAGCCACCTCCAGCTCCGTACGCAGTCCCATGGTCATCCCGGCCAGGTGTCGTCCGTACAGCTCGGTCACCGGGGTTTCCCAGGGCACGTCGAAGCGGAACGGAATGTCGTGACGTTGCCCGGCTTCGAGCCGGAACGCCCCGGTGACGTGCTGCCGCTGGAACTCCTGATTGGTCGCGTACTCGTTGTCGCCGCTCTCCACCTCGACGCGGGTCATCAACCCCAGCGCCACGTACGAGATGTCCACCGCGTGGTCACCGCCGGTGACCGTGACGGCGCCCTCCAGCTGGCCCCCCGGTCGACAGTTCGGATTCGCCAGCACCGTCTCCACTGCCGGGCCACCGACTCCCATCGCCTGCATGAGCCGCTTGAAGACCACAGTTGCCTCCGTCGCTTGACTGTCGTGTCCATCCCCGGCGGACCGCCTGTCGGCCGGCCGCAGGCACGGTAACCGGAGTCGGCAACCCGAACCGGGTGAATCGACCAACCCGGCCGGACTCCGGATTGTCAGGTTCGTGATCGCCTCACTCCCGTTTTACGCCCCGACCGCCAAGCTGTGTGTCACCGGCAGAACTGGCCACGCAACACCGCACGGACGAAACGGGGAGACGGAGATGGGTCTGCAGATGATGGAGCACCAGACGCGCGTCGGCACCGAGGCCGAGCCGGGCATCGACACCCTCACCGACCTGGACGCCACCGACGAGCGCGGCGTCTCCACGGACCTGGTCCGCGCCTACCTCAACGGCATCGGCCGCACGAAGCTGCTGACCGCCGCCCAGGAGGTCGAGCTCGCCAAGCGGATCGAGGCCGGGCTGTTCGCCGAGGAGAAGCTGACCACCTGCACGCCGGTCTCCGCCGAGCTGCTCGCCGACCTGACGGTGATCGCACAGGAGGGCCAGGCGGCGAAGAACCACCTGCTGGAGGCCAACCTCCGGCTCGTGGTGAGCATCGCCAAGCGCTACACGGGTCGCGGCATGGCCTTCCTCGACCTCATCCAGGAAGGCAACCTCGGCCTCATCCGCGCCGTCGAGAAGTTCGACTACACCAAGGGCTACAAGTTCTCCACCTACGCCACCTGGTGGATCCGCCAGGCCATCACCCGCGCCATGGCCGACCAGGCCCGCACCATCCGCATCCCGGTGCACATGGTCGAGCAGGTCAACCGGATGGTCCGGGCCCGCCGCGAGCTGTCGGTGTCGCTGGGCCGCGAACCCACCGTCGCCGAGATCGCCCGCGCGCTCGACGTGCCCGAGTTCCAGGTGATCGAGCTGATCTCGTACGACCGGGAGCCGGTGAGCCTGGACCAGACCGTCGGCGAGGACGGCGAGAGCGCCCTCGGTGACTTCGTCGCCGCCGTCGACCCGTCCAGCATGGTGGACGACGCCGACCGGGGCGAGCTGCGCAACGAGGTGAGCATCGTGCTGGCCACCCTGTCGCAGCGGGAGCAGGCGGTGATCCGCCTGCGGTTCGGGCTCGACGACGGTCGGCAGCGCACCCTGGACGAGGTCGGTCGTGAGTTCGGCCTGTCCCGCGAGCGGATCCGGCAGATCGAGAAGGTGACGCTGCTCAAGCTGCGGGCGCCGGAGCGGGCGCAGCGGCTGGAGGCGTACGCCTGCTGACTTCGGTCAGGTGAGTTGCGATGTCGGCCCCGGCGGTTCGCCGGGGCCGACATTCGTCGTGTCGGCTTGACGCGGCCCGATCGAGTCGGATAGAAACCTCTTGGTTATAAAACCGAGAGGTTATACAGCGTGCACACCGACCTGGACGCCACCTTCGCGGCCCTGGCAGACCCGACCCGACGCGCCATCCTCGCGCGCCTGGCAACCGGCGAAGCGACAGTCACCGAACTCGCCGCACCCTTCGCGATGAGTCAACCGGCGATCTCCAAACACCTCCGGGTGCTGGAACGGGCCGGCCTGATCAGCCGAGGTCGGTCGGCCCAGCGACGCCCGTGCCGACTGAACGCAGGCCCGCTGCAGGAGGCCACCGCCTGGCTCGCGGCGTACCGCGATCACTGGGCGGAGTCCTACCAACGCCTCGACAACCTGCTCGACGAGCTACGCGCGGCCGAGGAGACCGCGGCCAGCGAGCCGGCCGAGGCGGAAGGCGACGACCGGGCATGATCGACGATCACCTCGTGGTCGACACCCCCGGCGATCGGGAGATCGTGCTCAGCCGGATGTTCGACGCCCCCGCGCGGCTGGTGTTCGCCGCCTTCACCCGCCCCGAGTTGCTGGTCCGCTGGTACGGCGCGCGCGGCTGGCGGCTGGTGGAGTGCCAGGTGGACCTGCGGATCGGCGGGCAGTGGCGATTCGTCTCCCAAGGGCCCGCCGGGCAACTGATGGGTCAGAGTGGGCACTACCGGCAGATCGAGCCGCCCCACCGGTTGGTCTACACCGAACTGTTCGACGATCAGTCGTACCCCGGCGAGACCGTGGTCGACCAGGAATTCACCGAGCTGGCCGGGCGCACCACGGTGACCACCACGTTGCGCTTCGCCACCCCCGGCGGGCGGGACACCGCCCTGCGCTACCCGATGGCTCGCGGCATCACCGAGAGCTACATCCGACTCGCCGAACTGCTGGCGACGACACCAGGAGCAGAGCTATGAACTGGACACTTGAAGTGGTGGTCGTACCGGTCTCGGACCTTGACCGGGCCAAGGCGTTCTACGCCGACCAACTCGGCTTCACAGTCGACCACGACACCGTGGTCAACGACGACATCCGACTCGTGCAGTTGACCCCGCCCGGCTCCGGCTGCTCGATCGTGATCGGCAAGGGCGCGGTGCCGCAGATGCCGCCGGGGTCGCTGAAAGGGCTCCAGCTCGTCGTACCGGACCTGCACAAGGCGCGGACCCAACTGCTCGAACGCGGCGTCGAGGTCAGCGAGATCCAGGTGATGGGCGAGAATCCTCGGCCGGTACCGGACCCGCTGGACAATGTCGGCTTCATCCACTTCGCGGACCCGGACGGCAACGCCTGGGCGGTGCAACAGATCTCCAGCCGGGCCTGATCGATCCGACACCGGCGGCCCGCATCACGGGCCTCGGCGACGCCGACGAGCGGGCGGCCCTGCCTCCCGCTTCACAGACGACGGGGGCCGGTGTCGGGGCGGGCGACAGCGGAGCCCACCCTGACACTGGCGTGCAGCACCGACAAGCCGTCCGGGCGGGCCAACACCGGATTCAGGGTCAGGGAACGGACCCGAGGCTGTTCGTCGGCCAGCCGCCCGACCCGCACCAGCAGGTCGGCCAGGGCCGCCCGGTCCACCGGTTCGGCCCCCCGGTGCCCGTGCAACAGCGGTGCCGCGCGCGGTGCGTCCACCAACTCGGCGGCATCGCGGTCGGTCAACGGCACGGCCCGCCAGGCCCGGTCGCCGAGCAACTCGGTGGCGACCCCACCGAGCCCGAACCCGACGACCGGACCGAACGCCGGATCCTCCACCAACTCGACCACGCAGGCCACCCCGGGCGGGACCATCGGCTGCACCAGGACGTCCGCGCCGAACGCCGCCGCCAGTTCCGCGTACGTGCGGCGTACGGCGGCGTCGTCGGCCAGGTCGAGCCGGACCGCACCGAGGTCGAGCCGGTGTCGCAGCCCGCTGGCGGCCACCTTCAACGCCACCGGGAACCCGAGCCGGGTCGCCGCCTCGACCGCCTCGTCCGCCGAACCGACCGACACCGACTCGACCACCTCGATGCCGTAGGCGGCGAGCAGGGCATCGCCGTCGACCCCGTCGCTGCGCACCGCCGCCTGCGCCGCGATCGGGTCGACATCGGCCAGCTCAGGCAACATCCCGGGCGGTCGACGCAGCCAGTCGGCGTACGCGGTGACCCGGGCGAGTGCGCGGACCGCCTCCTCCACACTCGGGTACGAGGGCACTCCCGCCGGCGCCCGACCGACCAGGAAGGTCGCCACCGCAGGCTTGTCGGCGGTCAACGCCGCAGGCAGGGCGGCCGCGAAATCCGCCTCGGTGCCGATGATCTGACCGGGCAGCGGGGGCGCGAAGAGCGCCACCAGCGCGTCGACGCTCTCGTCCGCGGCGGCGGCGGTCAGCGCCTCGGCGAACTCGATCGCGCTGGCCTGCGGGCCGACGTCCCGGGGATATCCCGCCGCGACGGTCAACCCGGCGGCCGCGCAGGCGGTCGCCGCCAGCCCGGTCAACGCCGAGGAGTTGCCGACGATGCCGACCCGGTCACCGGCCGGCAGCGGCTGGTTGGCCAGCAGCACCCCGACGTCGAGCAGCTCGGCCACGGTGTCGACCCGGATCACCCCGGACTGCGCGAACAGCGCGCTCACCGCCGCCTCGTCCGGGCCGACCGTGTCACCCACGCCGGGCGGACGTGCCGGGGAGGCCAACGCCACCACCGGCTTGTCCCGACCGATCCGCCGAGCCAGCCGGGCGAACTTGCGCGGGTTACCGAAGGTCTCCAGATACAACATGATCACGTCAGTGGCCGGGTCGTCCTGCCAGTACTGCAACAGGTCGTTGCCGGAGACGTCGGCCCGGTTACCGGCCGAGACGAAGCTGGACAGGCCCAGGCCACGCCGATCCGCCTCGGCCAGCAGGGCCACCCCGAACGCGCCCGACTGGCTGAAGATGCCGACCCGGCCGGGCACCGGCAGGCGCGGGGCGAGCGTGGCGTTGAGGCGTACGGTCGGGTCGGTGTTCGCCACCCCCAGGCAGTTCGGGCCGATCACCCGCATGCCCGCGGCGTGGGCCGCGCGGACCAGGGCACGCTGCGCGGCGGCCCCCTCGACACCGGACTCGGCGAAGCCTGCGGAGATGACCACCAGGCCGTGCACGCCGGCCTTGGCCGCGTCCGCGACCACCTCGGGCGCGGACTCCGGTGGCACCGCCACCACCGCCAGGTCGACCGGCAGCCCCGCGTCGGCCGCCGACGGGTACGCGGGCAGCCCGGCGACCCGGACGGCGGTCGGATGCACCGGCACCACGGAACCGGTGAAACCGCCGTCGCGCAGGTGCCCGAGCACCGCCGCGCCGACGCCCTGGCCGGTGGCGCTGGCCCCGTAGACGACGACACCGCGCGGGGCGAGCAGCCGGGCGATGGACCGGGCCTCGGTGCGCTGCTCCCTGCCGCGCTGCACCTCCAGGGTCGCCTCGGTGGGAGCGATCGGGAAGGTCAGGTGCACCACGCCGTCGGCGAACTGCCGTTGCAACTGGTAGCCGAAGTCGGCGAAGACCCGCAACATGGCGCCGTTGGCCGGCAGCACCTCGGCGACGAAGTTGACGATGCCGGCCCGCCGGGCGGCGTCGGCCAGGTGCTCCAGCAACACCGAACCGATGCCCCGCCCCTGGTAGGCGTCCTCCACCACGAAGGCGACCTCGGCATCGGGTGCGGCCGGGCCGAGCCGCTCGTACCGGCCGACGGCGACGATCCGCTCGCCGGCCAGCACCACGAACGCCTCCCGGTCGACGTGGTCGACGTTGACGAACCGTTGCAGGTCCCGTTCGGGGATGCGCGGGTACGGCGAGAAGTAGCGCAGGTAGCGGGTGCGCTCGGAGAAGCGGGAGTGCATGGCGACGATCGCGGGCGCGTCCGACGGCCGGATCGGTCGCAACTGGACCGTCCGGCCATCGCTGAGCAGCACGTCGATGGGGTTGTCGGCGGTGGTCACCTCGGGCCCGGCCAGCTCAGTCGCGCGGATCGTGGGGGTCGAGACCGAGCAGCGGGAAGACCGCCTTGCGGGTCGCCGCGATCGCCCGGTCCACCGGATTCGGCTCGCCGGTGGGCTGCCACGGCTCGTACCCCGGATCGACGCCGTCGGTCATCCGCAACGGCACCTCGGAGCCCGGCCGGCGAGCGGCGGCCAACGCCCGCCACGCCGGCGGGGTCAGCGTCGCCGGATCCAGCGGCGCACCGGTGGCCGTCGCCAGCAGGTGCGTCCAGGCCCGGGGTACCACCTCGACCAGGGCGTACCCGCCACCACCGGTGGCCACCCACCGCCCCTCGCACAACTCGTCGGCGAGAGCCCGCAACGCCAGGTAGGTGGCCCGTTGACCGTCGACCGACAGATGCAGGTCGGCGAGGGGATCACTGCGGTGCGCGTCCGCGCCACACTGGGTGAACAGCACCTGCGGGCGGAACGCGCGCAGCACCGACGGCACGATCGCGTGGAAGGCGCGTTGCCAGCCGGCGTCGGAGACCGCGGGCGGCAACGCGATGTTCACCGCGCTGCCCTCGGCACCCGGGCCGCCGGTCTCGTCGGGGAACCCGGTGCCGGGGAAGAGCGCGAGGGGGGTCTCGTGCAGGCTGACGGTCAGCACCCTCGGGTCGTCCCAGAAGATCTGCTGCACCCCGTCGCCGTGGTGCACGTCGACGTCGACGTACGCGATCCGCTCCGCGCCGAGGTCGAGCAGCCGGGCGATGGCCACCGCCGGGTCGTTGTAGATGCAGAACCCGGCCGCCCGGTCGGACATGGCGTGGTGCAGGCCGCCGGCCACGTTCACCGCGCGCCGGGCCTGCCCCCACCACACCGCCTCGGCGGCGGCCACGGTCGCACCCGCGATCAACGCGCTGGACTCGTGCATCCGGTCGAAGACCGGGTTGTCCGAGGTGCCCAGGCCGAAGCCGGAGAAGAAGGGTTCGCGGGGGGCCATCCGGACCGCGTCCAGGTAACGCTGGTCGTGCACCCGGGTGAGCAGCGCGTCGTCGGCGGGCCACGGCCGGACCAGGCGTACCCCGGGTCGTTGCAGCACGCCCAGTTCCCGGGCCAGTGCGATGGTCAACTCCACCCGTACCGGGTCGAGCGGGTGGTCACCGAGGTCGTAGGCGAGCAGCGACTCGTCCCACACCACCACCGTGTCTTCGGACATCTGTCCATGGTCGCACGCGACCGACCGGGCGGCAGGTGCCGGCTACCGCGCCCTCAGGCCTCCGGCGGCGGGGAAACCGCGACCGGGCGGTCCGGGTCGGCGACCCAGTTGCTCCAGGAACCGACGTAGAGCGCGGCGTCCGGCCGACCGGCCAGGTGCAGCGCCAGCACGGCCTGCGCGGCGGTCACCCCGGAGCCGCAGTACGCACCGACCGACGCCTCGGCGCTCACCCCGGCGTCGGCGAACCGGTCGCGCAGTGCCGCCCCGGACGGAAACCGGCCGTCGGCGACGTACTCGGGCGCCGGCAGGTTGACCGCGCCGGGAACATGCCCGGCCACCGGGTCGACGGGCTCGTGCTCGCCCCGGTAACGGGATGCCGCGCGCACATCGAGCAGGACACCGTCGTCGGCCGCGGCCAGCCGGGCGGCAGCCGCCGCGTCGAGCACCGGCAGCCCGCCCGGCGTGACTGTCACGTCGCCGGTCACCGGGTGCGGCTCGTCGGTGCTGACCGGCAGGTCGGCGGCCAACCAGGCCGGGAAACCACCGTGCAGTACGCGTACCGGACGGTGTCCGGCCCAGCGCAGCGTCCACCAGGCGCGGGCGGCGGCCATGCCGTCGCCGCCGTCGTACACCACCACGTGGTGACCGGCGCGCACCCCGGCGGCCCGCAGCGCGGCCTGCAGTGCGGCCGGGTCGGGCAGCGGATGGCGACCGGCCGGGCCGGGCGGACCACACAGCGCGGTGTCCAGATCGACGAAGACCGCGCTCGGCAGGTGTCCCGCCGCGTAGTCGATCCGACCGGGTGGGCCGGCCAGCCGCCAGCGGACGTCGAGCAGGGTGGGCGGGTCGGCCGTGTCGAGCTCGGCGGCGAGCTGCGCCGCCTCCACCAGAAGACCGTCGGTAGCGGACATGTCGTTCAGTCAACACCCTCGGTGAACCTCGCCGCGGTTCGGCGGCGGTCATGACAGGTGCGGCAGGGTACCATCGATCATTGGAGGGCCGCTGACACCATGAAGTCTCACGACCTGGTCGATACGACCGAAATGTACCTGCGCACGATTCTCGAACTCGAGGAAGAGGGTGTGCCGCCGCTGCGCGCCCGGATCGCCGAACGGTTGCGCCAGAGCGGCCCCACCGTCAGCCAGACCGTCGCCCGGATGGAGCGCGACGGCCTGCTCACCGTCGAGGGTGACCGCCACCTCAGCCTCACGCCGCTCGGCCGCAACACCGCCGTGTCCGTGATGCGCAAGCACCGGCTCGCCGAGTTGCTGCTGGTCAACGTGATCGGGATGCCCTACGAGGAGGCCCACGAAGAGGCCTGCCGCTGGGAGCACGTGATGAGCGACGCGGTCGAGAAGCGGGTCTACGACCTGCTCAACCGGCCGACCCGGTCGCCGTACGGCAACCCCATCCCCGGTCTGGAGGATCTCGGCTCCCCCGGCGAGACCGAGCCGGAGCCGATCGAGGGCGAGCGCAACCTGGCCTTCCCGGGCCTGACCGGCAAGGTGATCGTCCGACGCATCTGCGAGAGCGTACAGACCGACGCCGAGGTGCTCCGCCAGTTGCACGCCGCCGGCGTCGACCCCGGTGCCATGGTCACCGTCGCCCAGGAACGCGACGGCGTGTCGATCGACCGCTCCGGGGAGAGCATCCGGCTGCCCCGTGAGGTGGCCTCCCGGGTGTTCGTCGCCGCGGCCTGAGGCCGGGCCTCAGGTCACGTACGGGCAGTGCCGGCAGCCCTGGTCACAACAGGTGCCGCGACGGGCGAGAAATCCGGCGGTGAGCACGAACAGTCCGCTGGCCGGGTCCCGGTAGCCGGCCTGGCCGGCGGACAGTGCCGCAGCGTGGGCGGCCAGGATCCGCTCCCGCTCCGGATGCTCCAACGGCAGTCGGGACGGGTGCGGTTCGGTAAGCGGCCGCTTCGCCAACGGCCGTCGCGTTCCGCTCATCGCGGCAGTCTAGGCAGTCGCACCGGCACCGGAGGCACTGACCGGTGCCGTGGCCGCCCTGCGTTGTTGAGGCCGTGGCCGCCCTGCGTTGTTGAGCGGGTGGGCGCCTCGGTGGAGAAATCTCCCCACCCGGGCCGATTCGTGCTGGCCTCCCCCGCCGGTTGCGCCGAGGATGAACAGCGATTCAAGGAGGACTCATGCCCCAGTACGCAGTGCTGATCTACTCGCCCGCGCCGGCCGACCCGATGGAACTCACGCCCGACTACGTCGCGCTGCTCGAACAGTATCCGGCGAAGGTGACCGAGCTGGGCGGGCGGATCGTCACCGGCTTCGCGCTGCAACCGAGCACCACCGCCGCGGCGGTACGCGGCGACCTCGTCACCGACGGCCCGTTCATCGAGGCCAAGGAGGTCGTCGCCGGGTTCTTCGTGCTGGAGGCACCCGACCAGGACGTGGCACTGGAGATCGCCAAGCTCAACCCGGCCACCATCCACGGCGGCGTGGAGGTCCGGCCACTGTTCGTCGCCCCGACCGAGTGAACGACGGCGAGCAGCCCGCTCCGTCCGACGCCGCCGAGCCACCGTGGGCCGCCGGCACCCGGGTCGCCCAGCCCGACCCGACGGAGCCGGCGGGACGGGAGGAGCGGGCGGACCCGGCGGAGCGGGCGCTGGTCGACGCGCACCGCCGGGAGTGGGCCTTCGTGCTCGCCGCGACCGCACGCGCCGCCGGTGACCTCGACCTCGCCGAGGAATGCGTCCAGGAGGCGTACGTCGCGGCGCTGGGGGCCTGGACCAGAGACGGCGTACCGGACAAGCCCGGCGCCTGGCTCACCGCCATCGCCCGCCGCAGAGCCCTCGACGTGCTGCGCCGCCGGCAGGTGCTCCGCACGAAGCTTCCGCTGCTCGTGGAGCCGGAAGCGGTCGAACCGGACGAGCCCGACGAGGTCGCCGTACCCGACGATCGGCTCCGCCTGGTCTTCACCTGCTGCCATCCCGTGCTCGCCCGGGAGGCGCAGGTGGCGCTCACGCTGCGCCTGGTCTGCGGGGTCAGCACCGCCGACATCGCCCGGGCATTCCTGGTCTCCGAGTCGACCATGGCGGCACGGGTCACCCGGGCCAAGAAGAGGATCTCGGCGGCACGGATCCCGTACCGGGTACCGGACAGCGCCGAACTGCCCGAGCGGTTGGACGCGGTGCTCAGCGTCGTACATCTGCTGTTCAGCACCGGGCACACCGCGCCGACCGGCGTTGACCTGGTCCGCGCCGACCTGGTCGACCGGGCTGTGCACCTGGCCCGGATGCTGCACGGGTTGATGCCCGACGAGCCCGAGGTGAGCGGACTGCTCGCCCTGCTGCTGCTCACCGACGCCCGCCGCGCCACCCGCACCGACGAGCAGGGCCGGTTGCTGCGGCTGGAGGACCAGGATCGTTCCTGCTGGGACCGGACCGCCATCGACGAGGGTCATCGGCTCGTGGTCGAGGCTCTCCGCACCGGACGGGCCGGCCGGTACGCGCTACAGGCAGCCATCGCCTCGCTGCACGCCCATGCGCCCAGCTTCGCCGCGACCGACTGGCCACAGATCGTCCGGCTCTACGACGCGCTGCTGGCCCGCTGGCCGTCGCCGGTGGTCGCCCTCAGCCGAGCCGTAGCAGTGTCCATGGTGGACGGTCCAGAGCGAGCGCTGGCCGAAGTCGACGCCCTGGCCGAGGACCCCCGCCTGGCCGACTACCACTACCTGCCGGCGGTCCGCGCCGACCTGCTCCGCCGCCTCTGCCGCCCCACCGAAGCCGCCGACGCCTACCGCACCGCCCTGGCCCTGGTGGACAACGCCACCGAACGCACCCACCTCACCACCCGCCTGAACACCCTCCCCCCACCCTGACCTCCCCCGCCCCACCACGCACACGCAGACCCCAGACCACGAAGCGCCCGCCCGCGCCCTCACCCGGCCCGCCCAGCCCGACCCGGCCCCGCCCCGCCCTGCCCGACCCGGCCCCGCCCCGCCCAGCCCGACCCGGCCCCGCCCCGCCCGGCCCGGTCCAGCCCCGCCCAGCCCTGCCTGGCCCAGCCCTGCCCGGCGATCTTGCAGTTCTGGTCGCCGAAGTGACCCTTGTACACCTTTTGTCGCGACCGAAAGTGCAAGATCGGCGCGTGGAAAGGGCAGGACGCGGGATGCCGCGCGGGAAGGGCGGGGACGCGGGATGCCGCGGGAGAAGGCGGGACGGTGTGGGACGGCGCGGGAGGGTGGGCAGGGCTGGGGGGTGTGGGTGGGGAAGTGCAGCGACCGCCCGGTCTCGCAGGGCGAGGCCGGGCGGTCGGTGTTGGGGCGGGGGCTGGGTCAGCTGCAGCCGCTGGTGGAGCCGCAGCCTTCGCAGACGTAGCAGCTACCGGCGGGGCGCATCTTCGTACCGCAGGTGAAGCAGAGCGGTGCGTCGGCGGCCTTGCCGATCACGGCTTCGAGCAGCTCGGTGCTGGAACCGACCGACGGTGCCGGCTTCGCGGCGGCGACGTCGGCGAGTTCCTGGGCGGGCTGGGCGACCGGGCCGGCCTTTGGCTCCTCCGGCTTGGACTCCACCGGAGCCGAGGAGGCCATCGCGGTGAGGTCGGTGCCGTTCGCTTCCGCCTCGGCTTCGGCCGCCAACTGGGCGGCCCGCTCCTTGGCGGTGAAGATGCCCAGCTCGGCGCGGCGGTCGTACGGCAGGAAGTCAAGCGCCAGGCGACGGAAGATGTAGTCCATCACCGAGGCGGCCATCCGCACGTCCGGGTCGTCTGTCATGCCGGCCGGCTCGAAACGCATGTTCGTGAACTTGCTGACGTACGTCTCCAGCGGGACGCCGTACTGCAGGCCGATGGAGATGGCCACCGAGAAGGCGTCCATCACCCCGGCCAGGGTGGAGCCCTGCTTGGACATCTTGAGGAAGACCTCGCCGAGGCCGTCGTCCGGGTACGACGAGGCGGTGAGGTAGCCCTCGGCGCCGCCGACCGAGAAGGAGATGGTCTCCGAGGGGCGCTTCTTCGGCAGCCGCTTGCGCACCGGGCGGTACTCCACGACCTTCTCCACCACCGGCGCGACGGCGGTGGTCGGGGCCGGCTCGGCGGCCTTGTTGGGCTTGGCGACCGACAGCGGCTGGCCGACCTTGCAGTTGTCCCGGTAGATCGCCAGGGCCTTGAGGCCGAGCTTCCAGCCCTCGAAGTAGATCTTCTCGACGTCCTCGACGGTGGCCTGCTCCGGCATGTTCACCGTCTTGGAGATGGCACCGGAGATGAACGGCTGGACCGCCGCCATCATCCGTACGTGGCCCATCGGGGCGATGGACCGCTCGCCCATGGCGCAGTCGAAGACCGGGTAGTGCTCCGGCTTGAGGCCGGGGGCGTCCACCACGTGGCCGTGGTCGGCGATGTGCTCGACGATCGCCTCGACCTGCTCCTCGGGGTAGCCGAGGCTGCGCAGGGCGCGCGGCACGGTCTGGTTGACGATCTGCATCGAGCCGCCGCCGACCAGCTTCTTGAACTTGACAAGCGCCAGGTCCGGCTCGACGCCGGTGGTGTCGCAGTCCATCATCAGGCCGATGGTGCCGGTCGGCGCGAGCACACTGGCCTGCGAGTTGCGCCAGCCGAACTTGTCACCGATCTTGTTGCCCTGGGTCCACTGCCTGGTGGCCTCGCGGACCACCGCGGTGGCCACGGTCCCGGTGGGCTTGATCTCGTCGTTGGCGGCGGCGTGCTTGCGCATCACCCGCTTGTGCGGCTCGGCGTTGCGGGCGTAGCCGTCGTACGCGCCGACGATGCCGGCCAGCTCGGCCGAGCGGCGGTACGCCGTGCCGGTCATCAGCGAGGTGATCGCGGCGGCCAGCGAGCGGCCCTGGTCCGAGTCGTACGGCAGGCCGGAGGCCATCAGCAGGGCACCGAGGTTGGCGTACCCGATGCCGAGCTGCCGGTACGCCCGGGTGGTCTCGCCGATCTTCTCGGTCGGGAAGTCGGCGAAGCAGATCGAGATGTCCATCGCGGTGATGACGAACTCGACCGACTTGACGAACTTCTCCACCTCGAAGCCGCCGTCGGCGCGGAGGAACTTCATCAGGTTCAGCGAGGCCAGGTTGCACGAGGAGTTGTCCAGGTGCAGGTACTCCGAGCACGGGTTCGACGCGGTGATCCGACCGGTCTCCGGGCAGGTGTGCCAGTCGTTGATGGTGTCGTCGTACTGCAGGCCGGGGTCGGCGCACTCCCAGGCGGCCTGGGAGATGGTGCGGAACAGCTTCTTCGCGTCGATGGTCTCGATGGTCTGCCCGTCGAGCCGACCCCGCAGGTCGAAGCCGCCGCCGTTCTCCACCGCGGTCATGAACTCGTCGGAGACCCGTACCGAGTTGTTGGCGTTCTGGTACTGCACGCTGACGATGTCGGCGCCGCCCAGGTCCATGTCGAACCCGGCGTCGCGCAGGGCGCGGATCTTGTCCTCCTCGCGCGCCTTGGTGACCACGAACTCCTCGATGTCGGGGTGGTCCACGTCGAGAATGACCATCTTGGCCGCCCGCCGGGTGGCGCCGCCGGACTTGATGGTGCCCGCGCTGGCGTCCGCGCCGCGCATGAAGCTGACCGGGCCGGAGGCGGTGCCGCCGGAGGAGAGCAGCTCCCGGGAGGAGCGGATCCGGGACAGGTTGACCCCGGAGCCGGAGCCGCCCTTGAAGATCAGCCCCTCTTCCTTGTACCAGTCGAGGATGGAGTCCATCGAATCGTCGACGGCCAGGATGAAACACGCGCTGACCTGCTGAGGTGAGGGCGTGCCGACGTTGAACCAGACCGGCGAGTTGAAGCTGAACACCTGGTGCAGCAGCATCCAGGTCAGCTCATGGGCGAAGACCTCGGCGTCGGCCGGGGAGGCGAAGTAGCCGTACTCCTCACCGGCGGTGCGGTAGGTGGTGACCACCCGGTCGATCAGCTGCCGCAGCGACCACTCCCGCTCCGGGGTGCCCACCGCGCCCCGGAAGTACTTGGTGGTCACGATGTTTGCCGCGTTGACGCTCCAGTTCTCCGGGAACTCCACCCCACGCTGCTCGAAGTTGATCGAGCCGTCCCGCCAGTTGGTCATCACGACGTCGCGGCGCTCCCAGGCGACCTCGTCGTACGGGTGCACGCCCTCGGTGGTCCAGACCCGCTCGACCTTCAGACCCGCGCCGGCCTTGCTCCGTGTCCTGCTTGTTGTCACGCCATCCCCCGGCATCTCATCCGCCCCCTCGTCCGCGCGGCACCGCGCGATCCGACTGTCACTACCACTGAAGAAAGCTCACTGTGTGTGGCCGGCGACGCCGGCCGTCTCGGCCTGCGCGTCCTGCCGGGCACGTGCGGCGGCCCGAAGCGTCTCGATCTCCCGCTCGAAGTCGGCGAGCGAGTCGAACGACCGGTACACGCTGGCGAACCGCAGGTAGGCGACCTCGTCCAGGTCCCGCAGGGGACCCAGGATGGCCAGCCCCACCTCGTGGCTGGGGATCTCGGCGGCCCCCTTGGCCCGGATGGTCTCCTCGACCCGCTGCGCCAGCAGCGCGATCGAGTCCTCGTCGACCGGTCGGCCCTGGCAGGCCTTGCGCACCCCGCCGATGATCTTCGTACGGCTGAACGGCTCGGTCACCCCGCTGCGCTTGACGACCGCGAGCACCGCCTCTTCGACGGTGGTGAACCGTTTGCCGCACTCCGGGCAGGAGCGTCGACGACGGATCAGCTGGCCGTCGTCGGCCTCCCGCGAGTCGACCACGCGGGAGTCGGCATGCCGGCAGTACGGACACCGCATCGCCCGACCTCCTCGATCGACCACGGGCACGCCTATGGCCGCCTCCGGGCACGCAACAGCGCGGCGGGCCATCATCCAGGGATGGCCGCCGACCTGATGGTACGAGAGTGCGGTCCGTAGTCGAACCCAACCTGTAGGCGAGTTACGCCTATGTGACTACTACATCTAGGGGTTGACCGTATGCCGCTGGCGAACCGCGGTCAAGTTGACCGGCGTGTCCGGCGCGTCACCCGACAACCCCGCCGCACCGCGACCCGAGAGCCCAACGCGGCGCGGCGACAGCGGTTACCGTCCGACCGGATCTGATCTTCAGAAAGGCATTCGATCGAACACCAGTTCGACAAGACGTATCATTTATCAGAACAGGCGTACGACTGTCACGCCTGCGCGTGTCGACACGCGGAGAAACCTCGTACAGATGTTTGAAAATGACCGATCTCACCTATACGGTCATGGGCAGCCGGAGGTGACCATGGTCGACCAGCCCGGCAGACCACCGCATGCACCACGAGCCGCCGAGGCACCCAGCGCCGACCAGGGAGGACGGACGTGACCCAGGACCGGGCCAACCGGCCACAGAGCCCGCAGCAGAGCAGCGAGGCGGGGCCGCCGCCCACCCGACGCCGCAGCGTCACCCGCGCCCGAGCCGCGCAGCCCGCCGTTCGCCCGGTGACCCAGGTGGCAAACACCTTCCCGGACCCGGCCGCCGCCGACCTCACCGCCCGGCAGCGTCGCATTCTGGACTTCATCCGCACCTGGGTGGAGCGGCACGGCTACCCGCCGAGCGTGCGGGAGATCGGCGAGGCGGTCGGGCTGGTCTCCCCGTCCAGCGTCGCCTACCAGCTCAAGGAGCTGGAGAAGAAGGGCTTCCTGCGGCGTGATCCGAATCGGCCACGGGCGGTCGACGTCCGGTCCCCCGGCGACATCGACGACGAGCTGAGCCGCTCGCAGCGCCCCACCCCGGCGTACGTGCCGATGCTCGGCCGCATCGCCGCCGGTGGGCCGATCCTCGCCGAGCAGTCGATGGAGGACGTCTTCCCGCTGCCCCGCGAGCTCGTCGGCGAGGGCGAGGTCTTCATGCTCCAGGTCAAGGGCGACTCGATGCTCGACGCGGCCATCTGCGACGGCGACTGGGTGGTGGTCCGGCAGCAGCCGACCGCCGACTCCGGGGAGATCGTCGCCGCCATGCTCGACGGCGAGGCGACGGTGAAGACCTATCGGCGGCGCGACGGCCACGTCTGGCTGATGCCGCAGAACCCGGCTTTCGATCCCATTCCCGGCGACGACGCCACCATCATGGGTCGCGTGGTGGCCGTGCTGCGCCGGATCTGACCCAGGACACCGACCGGTGCTGGCCGCAGGGTCAGTACCGGTCGCCCCGGTAGCCGTAGGTGCCGCCGGGCGGCTGACCGTACGGCTCGGAATTGTCCTCCCGGTAACGACCGGAGCGCCGACCGTGGTAATCCGGATCGGCCGGTCCACCGCCACGTCGGGGCGGCTCGGCGCGACCACCGCCACGGGGTGGCTCGGCGCGACCACCGGGACGGCCGCCACCGCCGTAGACGCCACCGCCCGCCGGTCGGCCGCCGCCGGGCTGGCCACCCGCGCCGGGCGCGCCCTCACCGGGACGGCCGCCACCGCCGTAGACGCCACCGCCGGCCGGTCGGGCACCGTTGCCGTTGGCCCGCCCTCCGTACACCGGTCCGGGCCGCGCCGGGCCGGGTCGCTCGGCGTTCGGCGAGCCGCCGCCGTAGACGCCACTTGCCGCCGCGCCGCCGCCGTACACACCGCCGGGCCGTGCGCGGTCGCCGGCCGCGACGTCGTCGTCCTTGCCGGTGGGTTTCGGACCGTCGTCGCGGCCACGCCCCTTGCCGGCCGGTCCCGGCCGCTTGCGCGCCCGCAGGATGCCGTAGATGCCCGCACCGACGAGCAACGCACCGAGTACGCCCACCGAGGCGATCAGGTACGTGATGTCGTCGAGGGTCAACCCGTCGATGAAGGACTGACCGGATGACTTCTTTGCCGCGTCCGGATCCTCGGCCAGGTTCTTCGGGCCTTCGGCGGACGGCGTGTAGGCGAGGATGTCGACCGGCTCGTCGTCGTCCAGGTGACCCGCGTCGGAAACGGTCAGGAAGGTCTTCCCGTCGGTGGAGTACGAGATCGCCTCACCGAACGGGTCGGCGAGTGCGGTGACCCGGGGCGTGCCGGTGGTCAGCGCACCGACGATGTCGCCGTTCTGGACGTCGTACTCGAAGGCGTCGGCGTAGGTGCGCAGCACCACCCGGGTGCCGTCGGGCGACCGGGCGGCGCCGGTGATCGCGATGCGACCGAAGGTGCTCAGCGGGTTCTCGGTGTCCGTTTTCGGCAACGTGATGTCGCCGAGCTTCTTCATCGGCACCGGCTCGGTGTCGCCGGTCTTCAACGCGCCGTCCGCGGTGAAGATCTCGGCCTTGCCGGAGGTGACCTTCGTGATGATCAGGGGAAGGTTGTCGTCGCCGATCAGCAACGCCTCGGCGTCGCGGGGCTTGCCGTCCGGGTACGACAGCCGGTGCAGGACCGGCTGCTTGCTGCCGTTGACCGGCATGCTCCAGACGGCCACCCGCTCGCGGCGCTGCCGGCTGGTGACGTTGTCACCGGTGTCGGCGATCCACAGCTTCTTCTTGTCCGGCGAGAGGGCCAGATCCTCGGTGTCGAACGGCCCGGCACCGGTGTAGCCCACATTACGAACGACCTGGCAGTCCTTGTCCAGGTAGAAGACCTGCTTGCGGTCGTCCCGGTCGGTGCTGTCGTTGATCACGATGTACCCGTTGCGGGTGGCCACCAGACCGGACATCTCCCGCAGTCGGGGATCGGTGACGGTGCACTGCTTCTTGCCCGCCTTGGTCAGCGGCGCCGGCCCGAGCACGGCCGGCCCGAGCGCCGCCGGCAGCACCGTGCGTGGCCCCGCCGCCGCCTGGCCCGTCACCGCGACGGCTGCCGCGGCGGGGGCGGGCGGCGCTGCCGCCACGGCGGCACCGGTGACCGTCACGGTGGCCCCGAGCAGGCCGAGTGCCACCGTGACCGAAGAAACAGTGCGGAGCATGAAAGAAGTGTCGCATGCCCGAAGTTTCCGTCGGGTGACGCCGTAGCAGCGTTACCGGGCGGTGCTGACCGCCTCCGCCGAGTCGCGGTACGGGGCCAGTTCGGCCGCCAGCGCCTCGTTGACCCGTACGTGCAGCATCGTCCCCTCCGGCAGGTGGGCGGTGCTGAGCACCTCGCCCTGCCGGCGCAGTCGGGCCACCAGGTCACCCCGGTCGTACGGCAGCACCACCCGCACGTCGACGGCCGGACGGGGCAGCCGCTGCTCGATGGTGGCGCGCAGGTCCGCGATGCCGCGCCCGCTGTGCGCGGAGACGAACACCGCCTCCGGCCAGATCCGCTTGAGCTGGAGCAGCGTCTCCTCGTCGGCCGCGTCGGTCTTGTTGACCACGAGCAGTTCGGGCAGCCGGTCGGCGCCCACCTCGGTCAGCACCTCGCGGACAGCGCGTACCTGCTCCTGCGGGTCCGGGTGGGTGCCGTCGACCACGTGCACCACCAGATCGGCCTCGGCGACCTCCTCCAGCGTCGAGCGGAACGCCTCGACGATCTGGTGCGGCAGGTGCCGGACGAAGCCGACCGTGTCGGAGAGGGTGTAGACCCGCCCCTCGGAGGTGGTGGCGCGGCGGGTGGTCGGATCCAGGGTGGCGAACAGCGCGTCCTCCACCAGCACACCGGCACCGGTGAGCCGGTTGAGCAGGCTCGACTTGCCGGCGTTGGTGTAGCCGGCGATGGTGACCGCGGGAACCGCGTTGCGGGTACGGCGGGACCTCTTGGTCTCGCGTACGGTGCTCATGGCCTTGATCTCCCGGCGCAGCCGGGCGATGCGGTGGCGGATCCGACGCCGGTCGGTCTCCAGCTTGGTCTCACCCGGGCCACGAACACCCACGCCGCCTCCGGCACCGCCGCCACGACCCGAACCACCGGTCTGCCGGGACAGGGTCTCACCCCAACCGCGCAGCCGGGGCAGCAGGTATTCCAGCTGGGCCAGCTCGACCTGGGCGCGGCCCTCCTTGCTCTTGGCGTGCTGGGCGAAGATGTCGAGGATCAGCGCGGTGCGGTCGACCACCTTGACCTTGGTGCGCTGTTCCAGGTTGCGCAGCTGGGACGGGGACAGCTCACCGTCGCAGATCACCGTGTCGGCGCCGACGGCGAGGACCACCGCGCTGAGGTCGTCGACCTTGCCGCGACCGATGTAGGTGGCCGGGTCGGGCCGGGTGCGGCGCTGGATGAGCCCTTCGAGCACCTGCGACCCGGCGGTCTCCGCCAGCGCGGCCAGCTCGGTGAGGGAATTGTCCGCGTCGGCCTGGGTGCCTTCGGTCCAGACCCCGACCAGCACCACCCGCTCCAGCCGAAGCTGCCGGTATTCGACCTCGGTGACGTCGGTCAGCTCGGTGGAGAGGCCGGGGACCCGTCGCAACGCCTGCCGCTCGGAGAGTTCGTACTCCCCGGTGGTGGTTTCGAATTCGTCGTTGGAAACGTGGGTCTCCTGGTCTCGCAAGCGTCTCTCCTGGGTCCGATCTGAGCGTTACTGAGCAATCCTGTCATGTGACAACACCGATCGCACCCGCAATATGCCCTGCACACAAAGGGCCCAAAGTGGGGGCGGCTGCCAGACGCCCAGGCAGGGCGGGTAGAAATGCCACGAGCCGTTCAGCGCCGACGGAAGGACCTGCGTGGCCATCACCCGACTGCCCAGTGCCGGATTCTCGATCACGGTCCGGATCGCCGTGCCAGCCGATGCCTCCTCTATCGGCCGTCTCACCACCTCGGTGGGAGAGGCCGGGGCGATCGTCACCGCACTGGACGTGGTCGATTCCGACCCGAACCACGTGATCGTGGACCTCACCTGCGACACCGCCGACGCCGGGCACGCCGACCAGGTGGTCGACGCGCTGCGGGCGCTCGACGGCGTGGACGTGCGCAAGGTCTCCGACCGCACCTTCCTGCTGCACCTCGGCGGCAAGATCGAGGTGAGCCCGAAGGTCGCGCTGCGCACCCGGGACGAGTTGTCCCGCGCGTACACCCCGGGGGTGGCCCGGGTCTGCCAGGCCATCGCCGACAACCCGGCCGACGCCCGCCGACTGACCATCAAGCGCAACACCGTGGCCGTGGTCAGCGACGGCTCGGCGGTGCTGGGGCTGGGCAACCTCGGCCCGGCCGCCTCGCTGCCGGTGATGGAGGGCAAGGCGGCCCTGTTCAAGCGCTTCGGCGGGGTGGACGCCTGGCCGGTGGTCCTCGACACCCAGGACACCGACGAGATCGTCGCCATCGTGAAGGCGATCGCGCCCGCGTACGGCGGGATCAACCTGGAGGACATCGCCGCGCCGCGCTGCTTCGAGATCGAGGCCCGGCTGCGTGAGGCGCTGGACATCCCGGTCTTCCACGACGACCAGCACGGCACCGCGATCTGCGTGCTGGCCGCGCTGACCAACGCGCTGCGGGTGGTGGGCAAGCGCCTCGCGGACGTCCGGGTGGTCGTCTCCGGCGCCGGCGCGGCGGGCACCGCGATCATGAAGCTGCTGCTGCGTCAGGGCGTCGGCGACGTCATCGCGTACGACCGCCAGGGCGCCCTGCACCGCGGCCAGCCCGACCTCAACTCGGCCTGGCAGTGGCTGGCCGAGAACACCAACCGGGACGGCTACTCGGGTGACCTGCCCGGGGCGCTGGAGGGTGCCGACGTCTTCATCGGCGTGAGCGCGCCGAACCTGCTCACCGGCGACGACATCGCCCGGATGGCCAAGGACTCGATCGTCTTCGCGCTGGCCAACCCGGACCCGGAGGTCGACCCTCGGGAGGCGCGCAAGCACGCCGCCGTGGTGGCCACCGGCCGCTCCGACCAGCCGAACCAGATCAACAACGTGCTCGCCTTCCCCGGGGTCTTCCGCGGCATGCTCGATGCGCACGCCGAGGAGTTCACCGAGGAGATGGCGATCGCCGCCGCCCAGGCCATCGCCGACGTGGTCGGCGAGGAGAAGCTCAACGCGACGGTCATCGTGCCGAGCGTCTTCGACTCCCGGGTGTCCCCGGCGGTCGCCGCCGCCGTCCGCGCCGCCGCCCAGAACCCCGCCAGCACTCCCCCGCCGGCCGCCGATCCCGGCCCCGCCGACCTCCCCGAGATCGCCGCCAACGCCTCCGCCACCCCCTGAGTCCCACCCCAACCGCAAGACCACCGCTGGCCCCGGAAGCACACCTGCTCCCGGGGCCAGCTCACCCTCCCCACCCTCCCCCGCCACGCCCTCGCACCTGACGGCGCGTCGATCTTGCACTTTTGGTCGGGATGAATCACCGCAAATACGGCGATTATGGCGACCAAAAGTGCAAGATCGGCGCGTAGAGGGGCGCGGGGGCGGCGCGGGAGGGCAGGGGTGGGAGGGGAGGGGTGGGGAGGGGTGGGGAGGGAGGTGGTCAGGGGGTGGGGAGGGTGAGGGTGCCGGTGGCGGTGAGGAGGGCGGGGCCGGAGAGCCAGCAGGAGTTCTCGGTCAGGGTGACGGTGAGGCGGCCGCCGGGGACGTCGACGGCTATGGTGCCGGTCTCTCGGGCGATGTCGCGCAGGGCCACGGCGGCCACGGCGCAGGCGCCGGTGCCGCAGGACAGCGTCTCGGCGGAACCCCGTTCGTAGACCCGCATCAGCACGTGTCCGTCGACGCCGTCGAGTGGCTCGCCGTCGGCGGTGAACTCGACGTTGACCCCGGACGGGAAGATCGTCGGGTCGAATCCGGGTGCCCGGGTCAGGTCGAGACCGGTCAACTCGAGCCCGGCCGGCAGCGGACAGACCAGGTGCGGGTTGCCGACGTCCACGGCGGTGCCGGGCAGGGTCAGTGCGCCCAGGGCGGCCGTGGAGGTCGCGTACAGCCGGGGTCGGCGCATCTCGACGGCGATGTCCGCACCGTCGAGGCGGGCCCGCACCAGGCCGGCCCGGGTGGCCACCGGCAGGACGCCGTCGACCGGCGTGGCCAGCCCGCTGTCCAGCAGGAACCGGACGAAGACCCGTGCGCCGTTGCCGCACATCTCGGCGAATGAGCCGTCGGAGTTCCAGTAGTCCATGAACCATTCGGCGTCACCGGCCAGCGCGGCCCCGTCGGGGTGCTTGGCGGCCCGTACGACGCGCAGCACGCCGTCGCCGCCGAGGCCCCGCCGTCGGTCACAGATCGCGGCCACCAGCTCGGGTGTCAGGTCCAACGCGCCGTCCTGGTCGGGCAGGATCACGAAGTCGTTGCCGGTGCCGTGCCCCTTGGTGAACTTCACGCCCTCATCATCGCGCAGCGTCACGCAGGATCCGCAGGGCATCCTCGACCAGCGTCGGCTCGGCCGAGTCCAGCCAGTGGATCCTCGGGTCGCGCCGGAACCAGGAACGCTGGCGGCGGACGAACCGGCGGGTCGCCCGTACGGTGTCGTCACGGGCTTCGGTCTCGGTCAACTCCCCGGTCAGCATGCGCAGCACCTGCTGGTAGCCGAGCGCCCGGCTGGCCGTACGCCCCTCGGGCAGGCCCCGCTCGACCAGCCGCCGGGTCTCGGCGACCAGCCCGTCGGCCCACATCCGGTCCACCCGTACGGCGATCCGCTCATCGAGCCGGGCGGTGTCCAGGTCGACGCCGATCTGCACGGCGGGATAGTAAGGCGTCGGCTCGGGCAGCGCGGCGGTGAACGGCGCCCCGGTCAGCTCGATCACCTCCAGCGCGCGGACGATCCGCCGACCGTTGCCGGGCAGGATGCCGGCCGCCGCCACCGGGTCGGCCTCGCGCAGCCGCGCGTACAGCGGCGCCGGGCCGACGGTGGCCAGTTCGTTCTCCAGCCGCGCCCGCAGCGCCGGGTCGGTGCCGGGGAACTCGAACTGCTCCAGCACCGCCCGCACGTACAGGCCGGACCCGCCGACCAGCAACGGCACCCGCCCTCGGGCGAGGATGTCGTCGACCGCCGCCCGGGCCAGCGCCTGGTACTCGGCGACGCTCGCCGGCTCGGTGACCTCCCAGATGTCGAGCAGGTGGTGCGGCACGCCGTCCCGTTCGGCGACTGTGAGCTTGGCGGTGCCGATGTCCATGCCCCGGTAGAGCTGCATCGAGTCCGCGTTGACCACCTCGCCGTCGAGGGCGTGCGCCAGGGCGATGCTCAGCGCCGACTTACCCGCCGCGGTGGGTCCCACCACGGCGAGCACGGTGCCCGGGGTCACGGCCGCTCCCAGGTGGCCACGAAGTAGGCCACTCCGTAGGGCGCCGCGTGATAGCTCAGCTCGCCCCGCCAGTCGCCACCGGCGGCACGGGCCGCACCGGCCAGCACCTGCCAGGCGGCCCGGCCGGCGACCCGCAGCTGCGCCGAAAGCTCCGGGTCCAGGTCGAGCAGGGCGTCGAGGTCCGCGCCGGCCAGGGCCTCGGCGACCCCGCTGTCGTACGCCTCGGCGCGTGGATCCGCGTAGCCCGGCGCTGCCGCCCCCCGGCAGGCCGACCCGTCACCAAGCACCAGCAGCGCCCAGTTCCGATCACCGCCCCAGCCGGCGCCGAGCTGCGCGCACGAGACCGGATCGGTCTGCGGCGCCACGGCGTACATGGCCGACACCGCGGGTGCCGGGTCCGGGTGGGTCCGGCCCAGCAGCCACGCGCCGATGGTCAGGCTCAGCGGCAGGTCGGGCCGGCTGTCGGGGCTGGGCCGACCCACTGTCGGTTCGAGGGGCAGGCCGTACGCGGCGAGGGAACCGTGGAACGGCGGGTCGTAGCGGCGGGTGTCCGGACCGTCACCCACGATGAGCAGTTCGTCGGCACCCGAGTCGACCAGTCGGGTGACCGCCGTGTCGCAGGCCCGACGAAGGTCGGCCAACTCTGCGGCGGCGGCCCCCGCGACCTCGGGAATCAGCAGCGGCGGGTGCGGGCAGACGGCGGCGGCGACCAGTGGCACCCGGCAACCGTATCGGTCGGGCGGCCGCAGGCGTGCACCCGAGGTCGCCGCCGACCCCGCTGAGCTGCGACGGCGGCATCTCGACGCGGTGCCGGCGGCACGTCGATGCGAGGTCAGCGGAGTACCGGCGGCGTGGCACCACCGGTAGGCGACGGCTCGCCGGTCCGGATGATGCCGGGGAGCGCCTAGGACACCGTATGGTCACGGTCGGCGATAGGCGCTCGACGCGCACCGGGGCGTACCTGTGACAATGCCCGGAGAAACTTGGCTGCGCCGTGGCGGTGCCCGGGAGAGAGTTCTCCCAGGGGGCACCGGGAGAACGAGGATGGGCACATGAGCGACTGGACTGCCTTCGGACGGGTGGACGCGGACGGCACCGTTTACGTCAAGACCGCCGAAGG
Organism: Micromonospora gifhornensis; assembly: GCF_016863515.1. GTDB lineage: Bacteria > Actinomycetota > Actinomycetes > Mycobacteriales > Micromonosporaceae > Micromonospora > Micromonospora gifhornensis. The sequence goes on along the minus strand of NZ_BOPA01000033.1, from coordinate 67,113 downwards.
CGAGCGGGTGGTCGGATCCTGGCAGGCGGGAGCACCGGAGGAGGGGCTGGCACACTTCGCCCGCCGCTTCGCCGACCTGGTGACCGAGGTGAACCTGACTGAGGCACGGCTCAACTCCGGTGCCGCGGACGCCAACCATTCACTGGCCACCGTACGACGGATTCGCGCTTCGCTGGCCGACGCGCACGTGGTCGGCGACATCGACGCGCTGGCCGCGCGGCTGGACCGGCTCGCCACAGTGGCCGAGGAGAAGGCCGGCGAGGCCAAGGCCGCCAAGGAGGCGGCCCGCAGCGAGGCGTTGGCCCGCAAGACCGCACTTGTGGAGGAGGCGGAGAAGCTCGCCGCCGAGTCGACCGGCTGGAAGACCGCGGGCGACCGGCTCAAGGAGATCCTCGACGAGTGGAAGACCATCCGGGGGGTCGACAAGAAGACCGACGGTGAGCTGTGGAAGCGGTTCGCCGCCGCCCGTGACGGCTTCACCCGTCGTCGGGGTGCGCACTTCGCTTCCCTGGACGCACAGCGCAAGCAGGCGCAGACGATCAAGGAAGAGCTGGTCGCCGAGGCCGAGAAGGTCTCCGACTCCACCGAGTGGGCTTCGGCTGCCAACCAGCTGAAGGACCTGATGAACCAGTGGAAGGCCGCGCCGCGCGCCTCGAAGGAGGCCGAGCAGCGACTCTGGGAGAAGTTCCGGGCCGCGCAGGACGCCTTCTTCACCCGGCGCAGCGAGGTCTTCTCGGCGCGGGACAACGAGCAGCGCGCCAACCTGGAGCGCAAGCAGGCGCTGCTCGCCGAGGCGGAGGCGCTCGACATCGAGGGCGACCCCAAGGGCGCCCAGGCCAAGCTGCGTGACATCCAGGCGCAGTGGCACGAGGCCGGTCGGGTACCGCGTGAGGCGGCTGCCGGGTTGGAGCGCCGGCTGCGCGCCGTCGACGAGAAGGTCCGCGAGGTGATGGACTCGGCGTGGCGTCGGACCAGCCGCGAGGACAACCCGCTGCTGGCCCAGATGCGGGCCCAGGTCGCCGAGGCCGAGGAGCGGCTGGCCCGCGCTCAGGCCGCCGGCGACAACCGGCGGATCAAGGAGGCCGAGCAGGCGCTGGCCTCCAAGCGTCAGTTCCTCCAGCTGGCGGAGCAGGCCGGCTGAGCTGAACCCGTCGAAAGCCCCCGGTTCCGGCTGGAACCGGGGGCTTTCCGTCTCTATTGCCGCTGGTCACGGCGATGTTAACGTTCGACATTTACATCGACGTCGATCTGTGATTATCTGAGGAAAGCGGTTGCCCTTACGGGGTGGGCACGGGAGCCGGTTTTCGACCAGTTCATCCGACGGCAGGGCGCAGATTCTGCGTCCGTCACCGGCATCGCTGCCGCCGGGCACGGCAGCCTCCGATGTCGGGGCGTACTCCTGCCGACCGCACGCCGACGACGCATCCAGGCGTACGCCGCAGCGCTCCACCACCATCCATGGTCGCCGCGGCCACTCGCGTCACGGACCTTGCCGGTGCCGGCAGCCCGTCCGTGACGCCCTGACGCGCGTCGTCCGACCCGTTCCGCGTACCCAGAGGATGAGGAGATTGACCGTGCTTGCAAGCGTCACACGTCGCCTGACCCGGCGACTGGCGGTGCTGGCCGCAACGGCTGTCGCACTGCCCGCGGCGGTCGTCGCGGTGGCGGTGAGCCCTGCTTCGGCGGCCACCGTGGACACCAGCGCTCAGTACGTGTTCGTCAACCGCAACAGCGGCAAGGCGATGGACCTGTGGAACTGGTCCACTGCCGACGGCGGTGAGATCCGGCAGTTCACCCGTACCGACGGCAACAACCAGCAGTTCCAGTTCGTCGACGTGGGCAACGGCTACTACCAGCTGCGCAACCGGCACTCCGGCAAGGTCGTCGCCGTCCCGAACTCCAACGACGGCGTGCAGGTCACCCAGGTCACCGCGAGCAGCGACACCAAGCAGCACTGGCGGCTCGCGGACTCCGCCAACGGCGACGTACGGTTCGTCAACCGGCACAGCAGCAAGGCCCTGGAAGTGTGGCAGTGGTCCACCGCTGACGGGGGCGTCGTCTCGCAGTACGCGGATCTCGACGGCGCGAACCAGCGCTGGCAGCTGATCCGGCTGGGTGGCGGCGGCACCACTCCCCCGCCCAACCCGGCACCGCAGACCGGGCTGGTCGGCTGGGCCACCCAGAACGGCGGCACCACCGGCGGCGGCAGCGCCGGCACCACCACGGTCACCAGCGCCTCGGCGCTTACCAGCGCGTTGAACTCCAGCAGCGCGGCGGTGATCCGGGTCTCCGGCACCATCAACTGCTCGGGGATGCTGCGGGTACGGTCCAACAAGACCATCCTCGGCAACGCCGGCGCCACGATCGTCGGCTGCGGTTTCACCATCAACGGCGACCGCAACGTGATCATCCGGAACCTGACCTTCCGGAACTGGGGCGACGACGCGATCAACATCGAGCAGTCGGCCACCAACATCTGGGTCGACCACAACACCTTCAGCAGCGGCTACGACGGTGCGGTCGACATCAAGCGCGGGTCGGACTTCATCACCGTGTCCTGGAACCGGATCTTCAGCCACGACAAGGCGATGCTGCTCGGGCACAGCGACAGCAACGGCAGCCAGGACACCGGCAAGCTGCGGGTCACCTACCACCACAACTGGTTCGACGGCAGCAACCAGCGCAACCCGCGGGTCCGCTTCGGCAACCCGGTGCACGTCTACAACAACTTCTACAGCAACGTGCGCGGCTACGGCGTGGCGTCCACGATGAACGCCGGCGTGCTGGTCGAGGGCAACTACTTCGAGAACACCCCGGACCCGTTCCACCGGGGTGAGGGCGATTCCGGGCCGGGTTCCCTGGTGGCCCGCAACAACCACTTCGTCAACTCGGGCAGCGGGCAGTCCGGCGGCAGCGTGGCCGGCATCCCGTACGGCTACACCCTGGACGGTGCGAGCAGCGTGAAGTCGATCGTGACGGGCGGCGCGGGCGCCGGCCGGATCTCGGTCTGACCGTACGACGGTCGGGGTCCGGTTCGCCGGGCCCCGACCGGCTCGATCAGACCCGGTCGGCCCGGCTCAGCGGGTTGAACGACCGGCTCAGTGCGAGACGGCGCAGCCCGTCGTCGGCTCGGGCGCCGCGGCCGGCGCGCCGATGGTGGGCAGGCCGAGCAACACCCCGGGGGTACGCGCAGTACGCCCCGCCTCGGCCGCGTCGCCGGCGCGGGTACGCCGGTGCGACAGCGGCTCCCCGTCGGCGTTGAGATGATGCGGTGCGGCGTAGGTGACCACGGTGTGCACGATGTCGCCCGGACGGATCGCCCCGGCGTACGACCCGGCGTCGAAGTGCACGAGACGCCCGTCGCGGGCCCGCCCGGACAGCCGCCCGGTGCGCTCGTCCTTGCGGCCCTCGCCGACGGCGACCAGGACCTCGACCGCCTCGCCGACCAGCTTCTTGTTCTCCGCCCAGGTGATCTCCTCGACGCAGGCGATCAACCGCTCGTAACGCTCCTGCACGACCTGTTTGGGCAGCTGACCGTCCATGGTCGCGGCCGGCGTGCCGGGGCGCTTCGAGTACTGGAAGGTGAAGGCGGAGGAGAACCGGGCCGCCCGGACCACGTCCAGGGTGCGCTCGAAGTCCGCCTCGGTCTCGCCGGGGAACCCGACGATGATGTCGGTGGTGATGGCGGCGTCGGGCATCGCCGCGCGGACCTTGTCGATGATGCCCAGGTAGCGCTCGGCCCGGTACGACCGGCGCATCGCGCGCAGCACGTCGTCGGAGCCGGACTGCAACGGCATGTGCAGCGAGTGGCAGACGTTCGGCGTCTCGGCCATCGCCGCGATCACGTCATCGGTGAAGTCCTTCGGGTGCGGGCTGGTGAACCGCACCCGCTCCAGCCCGTCGATGTCCCCGCAGGCCCGCAGCAGCTTGCCGAAGGCGTACCGGTCGCCGAACTCCACGCCGTAGGAGTTGACGTTCTGCCCGAGCAGGGTCACCTCCAGCACGCCTTCGTCGACCAGGGCGCGTACCTCGCTGAGGATATCGCCGGGGCGGCGGTCCTTCTCCTTGCCGCGCAGAGCGGGCACGATGCAGAACGTGCAGGTGTTGTTGCAGCCCACCGAGATCGACACCCAGCCGGCGTACGTCGACTCGCGGCGGGTGGGCAGGGTGCTCGGGAAGACGTCGAGGGATTCGAGGATCTCCACCTCGGCGGCGGTGTTGTGCCGGGCCCGCTCCAGCAGCACCGGCAGTGAACCGATGTTGTGCGTGCCGAAGACGACGTCCACCCAGGGCGCCTTGCGGACGATGTCGCCCCGGTCCTTCTGGGCCAGGCAGCCACCGACCGCGATCTGCATCCCCGGATGCCGGTCCTTGACGGGACGCAGATGACCGAGGTTGCCGTACAGGCGGTTGTCGGCGTTCTCCCGGACCGCGCAGGTGTTGAACACCACCACGTCCGGGGAGTCGTCGCTCTCGCCCGCACGGACGTAGCCGGCCTGCTCCAGCAGCCCGGAGATGCGCTCGGAGTCGTGGACGTTCATCTGGCAGCCGTAGGTGCGCACCTGATAGGTGCGCGGGCCGCCCGCCGCTGCGGTAGTCATGACGTGCACAGCGTATCCGGCGCCCTGTGATCGAACGGAACGAGGAGGAGCCGTGTGCCGAAGCATCAAGACCCTGCGTGAGCCGTACACCCCGGAGGTCACCGACGCGGACGTGGAGGCCGCGGCGTTGCAGTACGTGCGGAAGATCTCCGGTTTCCGCGCGCCGGCGGCGCACAACGCCGCCGCGTTCGACGCCGCGGTGACCGCCGTCGCCGCCGCCACCCGCACCCTCCTCGACGACCTCGTCGTCCGCGGCCGGTAAGGAAGGGCACCTTGTTAACGCCTGCGGTAGAGCAAGGGGCCCCTGTTAACGCTCAGGCCCCGTGATGTGCTCAGGCGGCGGCGAGGGCGGGGTTCACCGAGTCGGGGGCCCAGCGGGACCGGTGGCAGCGTGACCAGCCTCGGCAGCGCGGGTCGGCCTCGGTGCACAGCCGCCGGTTGCTGAGCACCTCGCCGTCGTCGGTCTCCTGCACGTCGAAGTGCACCGGGCGGATGCTGCCGTCCGGCGCGACAAGCAGGTGCCGGGTCTCGTCGAGCGTGTCGTCGCGCACCAGGCAGTTGCGGTCCAGCAGCCGGGCCAGGGCCGCGATGCTGGGCAGCTCGGGCAGGCCGTCGGGCACGCCGTAGCAGTCCACGATCGTGGCGAACTCCCCTGGCGCCTGCCAGACATCGCAGACCACCGCGTACGTGGGCAGCCGCACCGGGTCGGCGACGGCCAGGGGCATCACCACCCGACCGAGCGCATCGGCCAGTGCCGGGTAGACCTCCACCGGTCGTACCTGGTCGATTCTCCAGTTCCACAGCTCGGTCATGCCGCCTCCTCGCTGTGCTCGTCCGACGGGCCTCGGGATCGGGCCCTACCCACGATGGTGCGGGGCATTTGCCCCCAGGCGGGGGCAAGTTACCGGTCTGTGACCATTCTGGGCAAATTTCCCCGCAGCACATCGCTGTGGGTAGCGGGAAGGTGACAGTTTATCGGGTATCGTGCCCGCTCCCCCGCACGGCTCGCCGCGCGCCAGCGCCGACGCCGGCACCTCGCGCGCAGATCGACCAGACCGCTGCCAGCGCCGACGTCGGCACCTCGGGCGCAGGGTGACCAGACCGCTGCCGACGCCGACGACACTCGGGCAGGGCGACCGGGTGGGTGGCGACCGGACCTCGGGCTAGCGCAGGACGACCAGGTGGTCGCCGCGGGGCAGGAGCTCACCGATCACGGGTGCGCCGGGAATCTCGCCGGCCACCAGCAGACCGCCCGAGGTCTGCGCGTCGGCCAGCAACAACCGGTCGATCTCCCCGGCCGCGGCCAGGTCGGTCCACGGCGTGACCCACTCCAGGTTGCGGCGCGAGCCACCGCTGACGTACCCGTCCCGGGCGGCCTCCCGGGCACCGGCCAGGTAGGGCACCCGGTCGATGTCGATGGCCACCGTCAGCTCGCTGGCGCGGGCCAGCTTCGAGGCATGGCCGAGCAGACCGAATCCGGTCACATCGGTTCCGCACCGCACTCCGGCCGCGACCGCCGCCCGGGCCGCCTCCCGGTTCAGCGTGGTCATGGCCGCGACCGCCTCGGGGAAGCTCTCACCGGTGTTCTTGTGCCGGGTGTTGAGGACGCCGACTCCGAGCGGCTTGGTCAGCGACAGGGGCAGTCCGGCCCGCCCGGCGTCGAGGGTGATCAGCTCGTCGGGGCGGACCAGCCCGGTGACGGCCAGGCCGTACTTCGGACCGTCGTCGTCGACGCTGTGCCCACCGGCCAGGTGGCAGCCGGCGGCGCGGGCGACGTCCAGCCCACCCCGCAGCACCTCCCGCGCCAGTTCCAGCGGAAGCACCTCCCGTGGCCAACAGAGCAGGTTGAGTGCGACGAGCGGCTCGCCGCCCATCGCGTACACGTCCGACAGCGCGTTGGTCGCGGCGATCCGGCCCCAGTCGTAGGCGTCGTCGACCACCGGGGTGAAGAAGTCCGCGGTGCTCACCACGCCTGTCCGCTCGTCGAGCCGGACCACGGCGGCGTCGTCGCCGTGCTCCAGCCCGACCAGCAGATCCGCGGAGCCGGCGGCGGGGCCGAGACCGGCCACCATCGCCTCCAACTCGCCCGGCGGGATCTTGCACGCGCATCCGCCACCCCGGGCGTACCTGGTCAATCGCACCTGCTCGGCCACCCTCACATGATCTACATCACCGGCCCGTGACGCCACCCGGAGCGGGCAATTTCGGACGCCGGGACGCGATCCGCCACGGTGTTACCGCTCCGTGACCATCTGAGTTGTGTTCAGCCACGTCACCCCGCCTACAGTGGCCGTCATCCAGGGGTCGACCGACCCCGAAAGTAACGAGGGGGACGGTGGACGACGTGGCGACGGGCGAACCGCTCATCGTGCTCGACTCGGTCAACAAGTGGTTCGGGCCGCTGCACGTGCTGGACGACGTCTCACTGTCGGTGGGTCGTGGCGAAGTGGTCGTGGTGATCGGCCCGTCCGGCTCCGGCAAGTCGACCCTGTGCCGCACGATCAACCGACTTGAGCCGATCAACTCGGGCACCATCACCTTCGACGGGCAGAAGCTGCCTGCGGAGGGCAAGGCACTGGCCAAGCTGCGCAGCGAGGTCGGCATGGTGTTCCAGTCCTTCAACCTTTTCGCGCACAAGACGATCCTGGAGAACGTCACTCTGGGCCCGGTCAAGGTGCGCAAGGAGAAGCCGGCCGCGGCCCGTGAGCGAGGTCTCGCCCTGCTCGACCGGGTGGGCATCGCCAACCAGGCCGACAAGTTCCCGGCCCAGCTCTCCGGCGGTCAGCAGCAGCGTGCCGCGATCGCCCGGGCGCTGGCCATGCAGCCCAAGGCGATGCTCTTCGACGAGCCCACCAGCGCCTTGGACCCGGAGATGGTCGGCGAGGTGCTGGACGTCATGACCTCGCTCGCCCGTGACGGCATGACCATGGTCGTGGTCACCCACGAGATGGGCTTCGCGCGGCACGCCGCCAACCGGGTCATCTTCATGGCCGACGGCAAGCTCGTCGAGGACGCGGCCCCGGCGGAGTTCTTCGCCAACCCGCGCAGCGAGCGCGCCAAGGACTTCCTCTCCAAAATCCTCACGCACTAAAGGCCCCCCGTAGCGGAGTGTGCCGTGGCCCGGCAGGCTCCCGTTCCAGAAGGAGAACAAATGCGAATGAAGCGTATGGCGGCAATCGCCGCTGCTGCCGGTCTTGCGGTCACCATGGCCGCCTGCGGCGGCGACAGCGACGAGGCCGGCAGCGGCTCCGGCGCCACCGGCATCGTCGGCAAGGCCGAGAGCCAGAAGAAGCTGGTCATCGGCGTCAAGGCCGACCAGCCGGGCCTGGGCCTGCAGACCGGTAGCCAGTACGAGGGCTTCGACATCGAGATCGGCAAGATCATCGCGAAGGGCCTCGGCGTCGACGCGGGCAACATCGAGTGGAAGACCACCGTGTCGGCCAACCGTGAGCCCTTCATCGAGCAGGGCACCGTCGACCTGGTGGTGGCCACCTACACCATCAACGACGAGCGCAAGCAGAAGATCAACTTCGCTGGCCCGTACTACATCGCCGGCCAGGACCTGCTGGTCAAGTCCGACTCCACCCTGACCGGCCCGGACCAGCTGGCCGGCAAGACGGTCTGCTCGGTCAGCGGCTCGACCCCGGCCAAGCGGATCCAGGAGAACTACCCGGACGCCCGGCTGCAGCAGTTCGACTCGTACTCCAAGTGCCTGCCGCTGCTCGACGGTGGCCAGGTTGACGCCGTGACCACCGACGACATCATCCTCGCCGGCTACGCCGCGCAGGACCAGTACGCCGGCAAGTTCAAGGTCGTCGGCAGCACCTTCTCGGACGAGCCGTACGGCATCGGCCTGAAGAAGGACGACACCACCGGCTGCGAGAAGGTCAACGAGATCCTCAAGGCCGCCGCCGCCGACGGCAGCTACAAGGCTGCCTGGGACGCCACCCTGGGCAAGAGCGGCACCCCCGCGCCCGAGCTGGACACCACCAAGCTGACCCACTGCGGCGCATGACCGGTACCGGAGCCGGCATCCTGAGTGGGTGCCGGCTCCGGCCTGTCACCGGCCGCCGACACGTGCCCCGGGAGCCGAAGCATGCACGTATTCTCTGATCCGAAGAACTTCGACGCGTTCCTGTCGAGCTTCCTCTGGATCCTCAAGCTGACCGGCGCGTCCGCCGTCGGCGCGCTGGTGCTCGGCGTGCTGTTGGCCGCGATGCGGGTCTCCCCCGTACCCGTGCTGCGCGGCTTCGGTGCAGCCTGGGTCAACATCTTCCGCAACACCCCGCTGACCCTGGTCATCTTCTTCTGCTATTTCGGTCTGTTCGTCACCCTCGGGCTGAGCCTGTCGCAGGATCTCTTCCTGAACATCTACTGGCTCGGGGTCATCGGCCTGTCGACCTACACCGCGGCGTTCGTCTGCGAGGCGGTCCGTTCCGGCATCAACACGGTGCCGACCGGGCAGGCCGAGGCGGCCCGCGCGATCGGGCTGACCTTCGCACAGACCCTGCGGATCGTGGTGTTGCCGCAGGCCGCGCGTTCGGTGATCGCGCCGTTCGGCAGCATCCTGATCGCGCTCTGCAAGAACGCCACAATCGTCGGCACGATCGGGCTGATGGAGTCCTCCAGTGTCATGAAGGACCTGATCAACTTCAACGGTGACGCGGTCATCCCGATCTTCCTGGTCTTCGCCGGCACGTTCGCCGCGATCCTCATTCCCACCGGCTACTTCTTCGGCTGGCTGGCCAACCGTCTGGCGGTGAAGCGCTGATGAGCACCAGCAGCGTCCTCTACGACCACCCGGGACCCCGCGCCAAGGTTCGCAACACCGTCCTGAGCGTGATCTTCGGTGTCGCCCTGGTCGGGCTGGTCTACTGGATCTACAGCAAGTTCGACCAGGCGAACCAGTGGGAAGGGTGGCTCTGGAAGCCCTTCGCCGAGCCGAAGACGTGGACGCAGTTCATCCTGCCGGGCTTGTGGGCCACCCTGAAGGCGGCCGGGGTCGGCATGCTGCTCTCGCTCGCCTTCGGCATCATCTTCGCCGTCGGGCGGCTTTCCGAGCACAAGTGGATCAGCATCCCCGCCGGCGCGGTCGTGGAGTTCTTCCGGGCCGTACCGCTGCTGCTGATGATCTTCTTCGTCTTCTACGGCCTGCCGTACGTCATCAAGCAGCCGGTGACCGCGTTCTGGTCAGTGGTGATCGGTCTGACCCTCTACAACGGGTCGGTGCTGGCCGAGGCGTTCCGGGCCGGCATCCGGTCCCTGCCCGGCGGGCAGTCCGAGGCGGCGTACGCGATCGGCATGCGCAAGACCCAGGTCATGCAGCTGATCCTGATCCCGCAGGCGGCCCGGGCCATGCTGCCGATCATCGTCAGCCAGCTGGTGGTGCTGCTCAAGGACACCGCGCTCGGCTACATCGTGGCCTACCCCGAGTTGCTCCAGCGCGGCGTCAACGACCTCGCCGCCAACTACGGCAACATCATCCCGGCAGCCATGGTGATCGCGGTCATCTACATCATCATCAACTCCATCCTCACCTGGTTCGCCGGTTGGCTGGAGCGGCGCACCGGCACCCGTCGGGTGCGGGTGCCACGGCAGCGCGCCGGCACTGCCAGCTCCACAGTCGTCGAGCCGCAGGGCTGAGCCGAAGTCGACATACCCGAAGCGGGGCCGGCCCAGATGGGCCGGCCCCGCTTGTTCGTCTGTGGCCGCGTCCCTGATGGCGGGGGTGCCCCGGCGGCCCACAGGGGGTTGCTTCTCCCCGAGACCTGACGTTCGCATGGCTCGATGTCGCAGTCGACTTCACCGCCCCTCCGCCGATAAGCACCAAAAACGACCAGATCGAAGTAGAGCAGCCTGCCGCCGACCTTGCCAAGCGACGGGAAATCGGCCATCATTCATATGTCCCAACGGGGTTCAGGTTCCCCCGAACTGGGACCACACGGGGATTCTTACAGTTTCAGCCAGCAGCGACTGCTGCTGCTTTCAGCCTGCTTGAGGCTCCGTGCTGGCAATTTTGCGCCACCGGATTGTGCATGCCTCGGTCACCTCGACGCTCGGGGCGTTCCGCATATTTCCGGAGCGCAACCAACGGGGGCTCAACGGTTCAGGTGCGACGCATACGCTCCTGCCACAATTCCGCGCGGCCCCTCGACGTTCGAGGAGAGTGCATGCGAGTACGCCAGATCATCGCCGCCGCCATGACAGGTGCCGCCGCAGTGGCAATTGCCGCCGCACCGGCGCAAGCCGACAGAGGCGATTCGAAGGCCGCCTGCAACAAGGGCGAGATCTGTTTCCAGTGGATCTACGACAATTTCTCCACCAGCTCGTACCAACGGCACTTCTGGTACAACGACTCGAACCACGGAAACGACTACTGGTCGAACATCCCGGATCTGTACCCCGCTTTCGTGATCAAGGACGACGCAGAGGGCCTCTGGAACAGGGACACCACCTGCGCCGTCACCGTGTACGACCTGGCGAACTACGCCACCCCGTACACCACCTTCCCGCGCGACTTCCGGGCCGCCATCAGTCCTCGTAACAACTCGCACAAGCGCTGCGCCTGATCGTCCATCGGCGGGCACGCCGAAACGGCGTGCCCGCCGACGCACAGGAAGTGGTCATTTTTCGAGGGGATCAAGTGAAAGTTCGCAGGCGCACGAGTGCCGGGTGGCTGGTCGCTCTCATCACCATATCGTCGTTCGCCACGGCATGCTCCAGTTCCGCGGATGATCCGCCCGCAGATATGTCGGCGGCAAGCTCGGACCATCCTTTCTCACTCTTCCTGGGCGAAGAGATCGGGCAGATCGACTACGCGCAGCTGAAGGTTCGGAACAAATGCCTGGCCAAGGCCGGTTATCCACAGAACCTGAACGTCATGCTGGGACAACCCCGGAATCCGTTCCGGCATCTGATCATCACAGCCCGCACCTTCGGTCCCACTTCAGTCGAAGAAGCGAAACGAGTTGGTTTTGGCCGAGACTCGCTGTCGGCACCACCTTCGGTCGTCAGCTTCGATCCGAATTATGACAGAGCCTACGACAGCTGCACTGATGACGCCTGGAAAGCCCTTTCGGATGACGCCAAGAATGTGTATTACGGCTACTTCGACCTGGGAAACAAGCTGAGCCAACCCCTCTCGCGGACCATCAATGAGCGGATGGGCGTCTCGGCATGGCAGAAGCTGCTGTCCTGCCTTGACGACAAGGGCCACCGGCCGAGGAGCGAACAGGAGTTCCTCCAGACGCCGAACCCGGGACTCTTCGGTGTTCCCGTCGGTGTAGATGCCGCTGAAGGCCTGGATCGCTGGCAGCCCAAGCAGGTACCTGGAACTGTCGAGGTGGGGCCTGCGGTGCCTGCGACCCAGTATCAGGCCGGTCCGGTGGAAAGCGCCCTCGCGGTCGCCTGGTTCGAGTGCCGGCAGCAGACCGGCATCGACAAACTGCAACTTCAGACAGCGGTTGAGGTCCAACGGGAACTCGTCGACAAGTACGAGTCCTCTTTCATGGAGCTGAACCCGCAGGTTACGCGCATCGCGAAGCAGGCCGCCGAACTGATCGGCGCCCCGTGATCCCCGTCGACGCCCTCGTCATTCGACGACGGCGCGCCGTCCGCCTTGTCGTGCTCTTTCTGGCTGCTGTCCTGCTGGTCACCGCCGGCGCGGTTCTGGTCGGTCCGGCCCTGCGGTCGCCGAACCAACTGGCTGCCGACGCCGCGCCGCCTTCGCCTTCGCTGGTGACGGCGGTGGTGGAGCGGCGCAAGCTGGTCGAGCCGGTCGTGCTTCGGGGGCGTGTCCAGCCGGGGGCGAGTGTGCGGGTGCTCGCTCCGCCCGCCGCGATGGGCCCGAGCAGCGTGGTGACGAAGGTGCCCGTGCGCAAGGGCGACCGGATACGGGAGGGGCAGGTACTGCTTGAGCGCTCCGGGGAGCCGCTGTTCGCCCTGGCACTCCGGTTCCCGCTCTACCGCGACCTCACCGCCGGCGCCCAGGGACCGGACGTCGTGGAGGTCCAGCGGGCGCTGCGCCGTACTGGCTATTCCGCGCCGACGTCCGGGGTGCTCGATGGCGCGACTCTGCGGCAGCTGGCGAAGTTCTACCGTGACCGCGGCTACCGGCTGGGCTCAGCGCAGGAAGATCGGCCTTCCGGGCAGTCACGTGCCGTGCAGATGCCGCAGTCCGCCGTAGTCGTGATCGACCGGACGGGCCGTCGTGTCAGCATGGTTCATGTGCGGGTCGGACAGACCTTGGCAGACCCCAAAACGCCGATAGTCGAACTTGACGGCCGAGCGCCTGTCATCGTCGCCACCGCGGCTGTGGATCAAGCAGCACTCATTCGGCCCGGCCAACAGGTCGACGTCATCGACGAGCTTGGTGAGACGCGTACGAAGGCGAGCGTCAGTGAGGTCAGCGACCAGGCGATGTCGAGCCCCGACGGCCAGACCGGCATAGAGATACGGCTGCAGTTCACCGAGGTGCCGATGACCGGATCTGCGAACCGGTCGGTACGGCTGGATGTCCGGACTTCCGCCGCTGAGGAGGTGCTGGCCGTGCCGGTGTCGGCCATCTACTCCCGCCCCGACGGCTCGATGTTCGTCACACTCGTGGACGGGGGCGACGCGACAACCGACGTCACGGTGGTGACGGGACACATCGCGGGCGGCTGGGTCGAACTCCGGGAACCGATCCCGCCGCCAGTCGCCGCCGGTGCCGCAGTGCTGGTCGGCGAGCAGACGGCGGGTGGCTGATCCATGCTGGTTCTCCGCGACGTCTCGCGCACCTATCAGGACGGCCAGCCCGTTCATGCGCTGCGCGCCACAAACCTGCGTGTCGAGCAGGGCGACTACATCTCGATCACCGGCCCCTCCGGGTCCGGCAAGTCGACACTGCTCAACCTTGTCGGCCTGCTCGACGTACCCACGGCCGGCTCCTACCTGATCGGCGGGATGGAGACGGCGGACTGCGGGCCCGCCACCCTCGGCGCCATCCGTGGCCAGCTCTTCGGATTCGTCTTCCAAGCATTCCACCTGCTCCCCGGACGCACGGCTGTGGAAAACGTCGAGCTTGGGATGCTGTACGGACCGCACACGCGGCGGCAACGGCGGTCGATGGCGACCGAGGCGTTGGAGCGTATGGGCCTGTCCCATCGCATGCACGCCGACCCCCGCCAGCTTTCCGGTGGTGAGAAGCAACGGGTAGCGATCGCCCGCGCGGTCGCGGCACGCCCCCGAGTCCTCTTCTGCGACGAACCGACCGGCAACCTCGACACCACGAACACCGCTGCGGTTCTCGCCGTGTTGCGGCAACTCAATCAGGACGGGCTGACCCTGATCGTGGTGACCCACGACTCGCAGGTCGCATCGGAGGCCCGCCGCCGGCTTCGTGTCACCGACGGTGTCGTGGACGAGACGTGAGGACGAGACGGCGCAAGGAACGCGACGAGATCGGGCGCCTAGGGATCGAGCGGTCCCGGCTGGACATCCGCGATCTGTTCCGGGAGGCATCTGTCTCCGTACTCAGCAACCCCGGCCGATCACTCGTAACGGTCGTTGGCACGATCCTCGGCGCGGCTGCGTTCGTGGCCAGCCTCGGTCTCGGCTCCACGCTCAACCAGCAGGTTTCCACCGCCTTTGATCTGCGGCGAGCCACCGAGGTCCTGGTCGAACCGGAAGACCAGGCGACGACGGACGGGTGGCTTCAGGATGCGGCCATTGGTCGACTCACCCGGCTCAACGGCGTCGTGGCCGCCGGACGGCGGGTCAGTCTCGGGGAGCGTCCGATGCGTCGGATGATCGACCTTCGGCAATCGTCGACGGGCGTACCCGTGATCGGCGCGGACCCGTCGGCGTTGCAGGTAATGGCACCCCGGCTGACCGTGGGAAGAAGCTTCGGCGAGTTCCACGAACGCCATGCCACACCGGTGGTCATGCTCTCCACCACGGTGGCACGCCAACTCGGAATCCATCGGACCGGCGTCGCGGTTTTCGTGGCCGATCAGGCCCATACCGTGGTCGGGATCTTTCACGACGTCGAACGCAGACCGGAGGCCATGGCTGCGGCCATCGTGCCGTACTCGGCGGCGGAACGCCTCGATCAATCCGGCGCCAGCCAGCCGGCAAAGAGGGACGTGCTGGTGGAGACGTCGCCCGGCGCGGCGCAACTCATCGGCAGGCAGGCACCGCTGGCTCTCCGCCCAGAAGCGCCGGCCGAGTTGAGAGCCGTTGCGCCGCCGGATCCGCGCACACTGCGCCAGGAGATCGAGGGCAGCACCACCAGGACGACGCTGTTGATCAGCGGCGTTGCCCTGCTGATGGGCACCATCTCGATCGGTAACGCTGCGACAAGTGGCGTAGCACAGCGCACGGGAGAGATCGGTCTGCGACGGGCAGTCGGAGCGCGGCGACGCCACATCTTCGGTCAGTTGGTCCTGGAAACCACTGTGTTGGGCGGGCTGGGTGGAGCCGTCGGTGCCCTGCTCGGCGTGCTGACCATCTCAATCGTGTCCGTCGTCAACGGCTGGACACCAGCCGTCGAGATCCGGTCCGCCTTGTTCGCCTGCACGGCCAGCACCATCGCCGGTCTACTGGCGGGCCTCGTCCCGGCGGCTCGGGCCGCCCGCATCCCTCCGGTGCAGGCACTACAGCGATGACACAACGCGCCCGTCGTCGAAGCGCGGCCAAGGCGTTGCAGGAGCGTCAGCGGCCGTTCTTAAGAGGCTGAGTGGAGGACCCAACCGGGACGGCACGGTTCATCCCCGCCGTCCCGGTTGGATCCTCCGTCAGCGGGCGATCTCGGTGACCCGGGACTCGCGGACCACGGTCACCCGGATCTGACCGGGATAGGTCAGCTCCTCCTCGATCTGCTTGGCCACGTCCCGGGCCAGCACCGCCGCGCCGATGTCGTCGACGTCGTCGGGCTTGACCATCACCCGGATCTCCCGGCCCGCCTGCATGGCGAAGACCTTCTCCACGCCGAGCTTGCCGGCCGCGATCTCCTCGATCCGCTCCAGCCGCTTGACGTACGCCTCCAGGCTCTCCCGCCGCGCCCCCGGCCGGCCGCCCGAACAGGCGTCCGACGCCTGGGTCAGCACCGCCTCGACGGTCTGCGGCGGCACCTCGTTGTGGTGCGCCTCGATGGCGTGCACCACGTCCTCACTCTCGCCGTACTTGCGGGCCACGTCGGCACCGATGATGGCGTGGCTGCCCTCCACCTCGTGGGTGAGCGCCTTGCCGATGTCGTGCAGGAACGCCGACCGCTTGATCAACGGCACGTCGAGGCGCAACTCGGCGGCCATGATGCCGGCGATGTGCGCGGTCTCCACCAGATGCTTGAGCACGTTCTGCCCGTACGACGTGCGGTAGCGCAACCGGCCCAGGAGGGTGACCAGCTCCGGGTGGATCTCGGTGATGCCGACCTCGACCAGAGCGTCCTCAGCGGCCCGCTGGCACAGCTGGTCCACCTCCTGCCGGGCCAGGTCGTGCACCTCCTCGATCCGGTGCGGGTGGATCCGCCCGTCCAGCACCAGCTTCTCCAACGTCAACCGACCCACCTCGCGGCGCACCGGGTCGAAGCAGGAGAGCAGCACCGCCTCCGGGGTGTCGTCGATGATCAGGTTGACCCCGGTCACCGACTCGAAGGCGCGGATGTTGCGGCCTTCCCGGCCGATGATCCGACCCTTCATCTCGTCACCCGGCAGATGCAGCACGCTGACCACGCTCTCCGCGGTCTGCTCACTTGCCACCCGCTGGATCGCGTCGACCACGATGTGCCGGGCCCGCTGCTCCGCGGTGGACCGGGCATCCGACTCGATCTCCCGTACCAGCAGCGCGGCCTCCCGCTTGGCCTGGCCCTCGATCGCCTCCACCAGCTCGGCCCGCGCGCTGTCGGCGGTCAACCCCGCGACCCGCTCCAACTCCCGACGCCGCTGGCTCTCCGCCTCGGCCAGCTCCTTCTCCCGGGCATCCAGGGCCGCCTCCCGGGCGGCGAGCGCGGCACTGGCGGCGGTCAGCTGCCGTTCCCGCTCGGCCAGCCGCTCCACCTCCTCGGTGTGCATCCGCTCCCGCTCGTCCATCCGGGCCGCCCGCCGCTCCACCTCGGCCGCCTGCTCCCGGGTGGTCGCGGCGAGCACCGCCACCTCCCGCTCGCCGCTGCGCCGGGCCGCGGTCCGCAACTGCTCGGCATCGGCCTCGGCCTGCTTGTGCGCCCGTTCGAGCACCGTGTCCGCCTCGGCGCGGGCGTCGTCAAGGACCCGACGGGCCTCCGCCCGGGCCGCCTTCGCCTCCGCCTTGGCCGCCGCCGCCTCGGTGCGGGCCGCAGCCGCGGCGGACTTCGCGACGTCGATCGTGCTGTTCGCCTCGTCGGCAGCCGTCCGCAACGCGGCCAGCGACTGCTCCTGGCGATCCTTCTCCGCGATGTACGCCGGATCCTCCGGCGCCGGCCGCGTCTGCAACCCACGCAGCACCCGCGCACCGAAGACCGCCGCGGCGAGCACCACCAGGGTCAACACCAACACGACGATCAGGAGTACGACGTCCAGCGCCCTCATGCCGGCACTCCGCTCCGCCGAGCCGCCCGACGGCCCGACTCGGCACGCCCTCGAAACGCCGGTTCCGGGTGCCCTGAACTCTGCTCACCCTCGTCGGCAGCGCCGGAGTCGGCGCCAGCCGGTTCGCAACGCTCGCTCATGCTGGCCACCCGGTGAACCTCTGTCGCCTCGCCATGGCGCGCCTCCCCTGAACGTCGCGCCGTAGGAATCCGCCGGTGGGCGTGTTCCTACGGCTCTGGACGCCCGACCGGAGCGCAGGCCGTGGATAGCTCTCCCCGCCGACGGTGTCCCTCGAACCGTCGGCAGGCCAGGTGCAGTTGTCGCCTCGGCCCCGGACCGGCCTGTCCGAAGCTGGCGTCAGTGGCCGTTCCTGCTGGCCAAAGTGATGCTGTTCTGTTACGCGATCTATGTTGTGCGCTTAGCCTGCGCTTGGTCGGGCAATGTGAGCCTTTATGGCGAGGCTAGGTCTCTGACGGCGTCCGGTCAAGAAGTCATGATCAAACCACCCGGACGGAGAGAAGTTGCACAGTGACGCTGCGCTGATGACGAGTCGGGCGGCTGCGGACAATCGCGACGTTCGACTGCCCGTTGGGCCGCGCTGCCGCCGCCTACCGCACGGTCAGCCGGCACCCAACGCCACGGCAGCGGCCACCAGAGCGGCATTGTCCCGCGCGAGCGACCCGTCGGGCAGCCGGAGCGTGTCCTCCAGCCCGATGCGGGTGTCCAGGCCTCGCCGGACCGCCTCCGCCAACACCACCCAGACGCCGGCACCCTCGGCGTGCAACAACACCGGTGACCCGGTGTCGAGACCGGCATCGAGGTGCCCACCGTGCCCCGACGGCGCGAGCGCGTCGAGCATAGCCGCCGCTTCGGCCAGGGCAGACTCGGACGACGGCGCCATGCATTCCACAAGCACCCGACCGACCGGCACCCGCCATCCGCGGTACGCCTCGACCGCCGGCACCGTCCAGAGCCCGGCCTCCACCATCACGCCCCGCTCGTGCAGCGCCCGCGCGACCGCCTCCGCCCCCGGCTCGTGCGCGTTGACCGAGGCGAAGTCGGGCAGCACCGTCCAGGCACCGACCGCCGCCGCCCGGGCGAGCGGATCCGGTTCGATCCACGCCCCGGTGCTCACCCCCACCGGCAGGCCCGGCACCGCGGCACGGATCGCCACGACCGCGTCGGCGATGTCCGCCGGACGCAACGACTCAACCCCGTCGGCGGTACGCGGGTGGACGTGCACCGCACCGACACCGAGCCCGGCACACCGGGCCGCGTCGGCCGCCAACTCGGTCGGGCTCAACGGCACGTCAGGGTGGGAGTCACGACCACGGTCACCGTTGAGGCAGGCCAGCAACACCTCGCACCTCCTCTCGACCAAGCCGGTCGGCGATCACCCCTCGGTATCGGCGAGGGCGTCGGCGTCGATCTGCTCGGCGAACTCGGCCGCCTCGGCGCTCTGCGCCGCGAGTGCGTCCTTCACGGCCCGAATCGCCACCCCCGGCGGGTAACCCTTGCGGGCCAGCATGCCGACCAGCCGCCGGAACACCGCGTCCGGCTCACCACGGGCGGTACGCAGCTTGCGGTCGACAAGCGCACGGGCCGTCTCCGCCTCGGTGCTCTCGTCCAACTCCTCCAGCGCCGCGCTGGCTGTGTCACCGTCCACTCCACGTTGCCGTAGCTCGTTGGCCAACGCCCGACGCGCCAGCCCACGACCGGCGTGCCGGCTGCTCACCCAGGCTCGGGCGAACGCGGCGTCGTCGATGATGCCGACCTCGTCGTAACGGTCGAGCACCGCGTCGGCGGTCTCCTCGGAGATGCCCCGCCGGGCCATCGCCGTGGCCAACTCGGCACGGGTCCGAGGGCGGACCGCAAGCTGCCGCAGGCAGATCTCCCGGGCCACCTCGGCCTCGTCCCGAGGGGTGTCAGTCGCCTGGTCGGCGTCGGCCCGCCCGACGGCACCGGGGCCCGGTGTGGACTCGTCACCGGACGTGCGGCGGCCCCGGCGCGGACGCGGTGTGGGATCGCCCGTGCGGGGCGGACTGGCGTCCCAGCCCCGCCCCGTGCGGGCACGTCGTCCAGCCACTGATCAGATCAGAAGTCGACCGGCGGCAGCTCCGGGCCACCGGCGGCATCGCCCGCGCCCACCCCGACGCCGAGCTTCTCCAGGATCTTCTTCTCGATCTCGGCGGCCACGTCCGGGTTCTCCCGGAGGAACTCGCGGGCCTTCTCCTTGCCCTGGCCGAGCTGGTCGCCCTCGTAGGTGTACCAGGCACCGGACTTCCGGATGATCGCCTGCTCGACACCGACGTCGATCAGCGAACCCTCGCGGGAGATGCCCTTGCCGTACATGATGTCGAACTCGGCCTGCTTGAACGGGGAAGCGACCTTGTTCTTCACGACCTTGACCCGGGTGCGGTTACCGACCACGTCGGTGCCGTCCTTCAGGCTCTCGATGCGCCGCACGTCCAGCCGGACCGAGGCGTAGAACTTCAACGCCCGACCACCCGTGGTCGTCTCGGGACTGCCGAACATGACCCCGATCTTCTCGCGGAGCTGGTTGATGAAGATCGCGGTGGTGCCGGTGTTGTTGAGTACACCGGTGATCTTCCGCAGCGCCTGGCTCATCAGCCGGGCCTGCAGACCCACGTGGCTGTCGCCCATCTCACCCTCGATCTCGGCGCGCGGCACCAGCGCGGCGACCGAGTCGATGACGATGATGTCCAGCGCGCCGGAGCGGACCAGCATGTCCGCGATCTCCAGCGCCTGCTCACCGGTGTCCGGCTGGGAGACCAGCAGGGCGTCGGTGTCGACGCCGAGGGCCTTGGCGTACTCCGGGTCGAGCGCGTGCTCGGCGTCGATGAAGGCGGCGATGCCGCCGTTGCGCTGGGCGTTGGCCACCGCGTGCAGGGCAACCGTGGTCTTACCGCTGCTCTCCGGGCCGTAGATCTCGATGACCCGCCCGCGGGGCAGACCGCCCACGCCGAGCGCGACGTCGAGCGCGATGGAGCCGGTGGGGATGATCGCGGTCTGCACGACCGGCCGCTCCCCCAGCCTCATCACCGAGCCCTTGCCGAACTGCTTGTCGATCTGAGCGAGAGCAAGGTCGAGCGCCTTCTCCCGGTCAGGCCCTGCCGCCATCGTTGCCACCCCTGCCTTCGCCGGCGTCTTTCCTGAGCTTCGCGTCACGCGACACACGCTAGGCGCTGGGTCCGACAGAAAACCAGCCGACCTGCCGTGGCCTGTGGACGAGCACCTGCCTGTGGACAATAGCCGAACAGGTGTACGAGTCGGCAAGAGACACGCGGAAGTAACGAATCGACTGCTCAGCGTAGCCGGGTCGGCACCCGGTCGGGGTAGGCGGCGACCACCGCACGCCACACCACGTGCGTCTGCTCACCGTCGGCGAAGGCCTGCTCGATGGTGCGCCCACCGAGCTGCGACAGCACCTGATCGCTGGCGATACTGGCCGCGTAGCCCGGCCCGAACGCCTCCTCCAGTCGCGTCCAGAAATCGGTCAGCCGCACTTTGCCCGACCCTCCTCGTCCGGTGCGCCCGGCCGCACCGGACGCAACGCTAGCGCCAGCAGCGGCGCCACCGCGACCGCGGCGAGCAGGCTCAGCACCGGATAGCCCGCCCACTGCATGACAAACCCGCTGACCGCCCCGGCCAGCGCGCCGGCCAGCCCCATCAGCAGGTCGGACAGGCCCTGCGCGTGGGGACGGATCGCGTCCGGCACCGACTCCGACAGCAGGGTGGAACCGGCCACCATGGTCGCCGACCAACCCAGCCCGAGCAGCACCAGCCCGACGGCGAGCCGGACAGTGCTGTGCCCGGCGGTGCCGGCGACCGCGCAGGCAGCCAGCAGCATGCCGACCCCGCCCAGGATGACCCCGCGCCGGCCGAGCCGGTCGGCCAGCCAGCCGACCACCGGCGCCAACGCGTACATGCCGGCGATGTGCAGGCTGAGCACCAGTCCGACCACCGGAAGCACATCCTCGACGGGATAGTGGTCCCGCAGGTGCACCGGGGCCATCGCCATCACCGCCACCATCACCAGGTGGCCGACCGCCACGGCGGCGACACCGAGCCGGGCGGCGGGCTGGGCGCGTACCACCAGCCAGCCGGCACGCAGGCCCGCGCCGCGCCCGGCCGACGGCGCGGCGGGCAGCTTGACCGGCGTCGCCGCACCGGCCTCGGCGGCCACCGCCCCGGCCGGCCCGGTGCCGCCCGGCCCGGTGGCGGGGTCGGTGCCGGTCCGGGCCGCTGCGAGCCGGCGGGCGGTGAGCAGCGGGTCAGGTCGTAACAACAGCAGCAGTACGCCGGCAGCCAGCAGGAACGCCACAGTGCTGAAGGCGAACGGGCCGGACAGTGGTGGCAGTCCCAACCCCCCGCCGGCCCGGTCGGCGAGCGCGGCGAAGTTCGGTGCCGCCACCGCGCCGACCGTGGTGGCCCAGACGATCAGTGACAGTTGCCGAGCCCGACGGTCCGGTGCGGCAAGATCGACCGCGGCGTAGCGGGCCTGGAGATTGGCCGCGGAGCCGCCACCGAACATGAGCATGCCGAGGAAGAGCAGCGGGATCGACCCGCTCGTCGCGGCGAGCACCACCAGGGCACCGCCCACGGCCCCGACACCGTACGCGAAGGCCAGACCGGGGCGACGGCCGTGCCGGGTGATGATCCGGGTGACCGGGATGGCGAGCAGCGCACCGCCGACCACGGCGGCGCTCAGCACCAGGCCGGAGACCGCGGTGCCGGCGATCTCGGCAGCGAGCAGCCCGCCGACGGCGATGCCGATGGTCACCCCGATGCCACCGATGATCTGGGTGCTGAACAGCAGCCGCAGGGTACGCCGCTGGATCGGCCCGATGTCGGGCGGTGCGGATGCCGTGGTGGTCACGTCGGTGGTCACGGTTCTCCTCGGCTTCCGTCACAGTTCCAGGCCACGCCCGAGACTTTCCTCATGATCCCGATGGCGCCGCCGTGGACCGGTCGCACCCGACCCGCCGGCCAGGCTGTCGCGAGCTGCTGCATCGCGGCAAGTGTGTCAGCATTCCGCTGCCTCGCGACGAACCGGCGTACCTGCCGTCGGCGGCCACGTCGAGGTGCAGTCCATGGACACTCCCGAGCAGCAGCTGTGCCGGTCCGGGCGCGGCAGGGCCGGATTCCGCAGCGGTCAGGTGAGGGCTCGTGCGGCGACGGTCAGGTCGGCGACCAGTCCTTCGTACGCCTTGTCCTGGTCGTCCGCCCGGAGCACGGCGGACGGGTGGATGGTGGCCAGCAGCTGGGTCGGCGGGGCGTCCGCGGTGTCCCCGACGCTGTCCACCGGCACCCGCTGGAAATCCTCAGGGTGCTCGGCGGCGGCCGGCCAGGGCAGCAGCTCGCCGCGCTGACGGGTGACCCGGAAGCTCGGGCCCAGCAGCGCCTTCGCGGCGGTCGCGCCGAGCACCACGATGACCTGCGGGTTCAGCTTGGTGAACTCGGCGACCAACCAGGGTCGGCAGGCGGTGATGTGCACCCGGTCCGGGGTCTGGTGGATCCGCCGCTTGCCGCGCAGCTCGAACCGGAAATGCTTCACCGCATTGGTCAGGTAGATGTGGCCGGGGTCCAGCTTGGCGTCGTCGACGGCGCGGCGCAGCAGTCGACCTGCGGGGCCGACGAAGGGCAGGCCCTTCTGGTCCTCCATGTCGCCGGGCTGTTCACCGACGAAGACCACCCGGGCCGTGGCGTCTCCCCGGCCGAAGACGGTCTGTGAAGCGTTGCGGTACAGCTCGCAGCCCTGACAACCGGCAGCCGCCGCCCGCAGTTCGTCGAGAGTGTCCGCCTGCGGCGGAATGAACTGCTGGGCACCAGGCGCAATCTCGACCATGCCGACCTTTCTACCCGTCCCACCCTCCACACCACTCCCCACCCCTACTCCACCCACACCCCCCACGCAGTCGCCCCCACGCCACGCCGCCACCCCCACCCCCCACCCCCCACGCGCCACGCCATCGTCGATCACGTCGACCGCACCGTCCACACCGACAAGACCGCGTCGATCATGCACTTCCGGTCCCCCTTTGGTGCAGATATGACCGTTACACCCCGACAGGAAGTGCAAGATCGCGCGGGCGCGGGCGAGGGCGCGGGCCGACGGTGCCGCCCGTGCCGTCGTGATCGCTCGACTGCACCGTCCGCGTCGACCAGGCCGCGCCGATCTTGCACTTCCTGTCGCCTTCTTAGGCTGATATGACCGTTACGCCCCGACGGAAAGTGCAAGATCGCGGGGGCGGGGGGCGGGGGTGGGCGCGTGAGGGCGTGCGGGGCTGCCGGGGCGCGCGGGGGTGCGGGGTGGGGCACGCGGCGAGGGTGGGGGTTAGGTGGTGAAGGTGGGGGGTGGGGTGGGGTGGGCGGCTTGGGTGAGGGTGTGGGCTAGGGGGTGGAGGTCCGGCTCGGTGAGGGGGCTGACGGTGAGGCGTAGGGCGGGTGGGCTGGCGATGCGGAAGAGGGCGCCGGGGGCGGCGAGCCAGCCGGCGTCGCGCAGCACGGTGGAGGCGACGGTTTCGTCGGTCACCGGCACCCACACGTTGAGGCCGCTGCGGCCGTGTGCGGTCAGGCCGCGTTCGACGAGGGCGTCGACGAGTCCGCGGCGGCGACGTTCGTAGCTGTCGGCGGCCCGTTCGATCAGGGCGGTCACCGCCGGGTCGCGCCAGAGGGACAGCACCAGCCGTTGCGCCACGGTGGAGACCCAGCCGGTGCCGACCCGGGTACGGCCGGCCACCCGGGCCACTGTCGTCTCGTCTCCGGCCAGCACGGCCAGGCGCAGGTCGGGGCCGAAGGGTTTGCTCACCGAGCGGACGAAGGCCCAGTGGGCGGTCGCCCCGGCAAGCGGGTGCAGCGGTACGCGGGCCAGTTCGGCGGCGTGGTCGTCCTCGATCAGCAGGACGTCGGCACGGCCGGCGAGCAGGGCACGCAGGGCGGCGGCGCGGTCGGCGGAGACGGCGGCGCCGGTGGGGTTCTGGGCACGGCTGGTCACGATGAGCGCCCGGGCACCGGCCGCGAGCGCGGCGGCGACGCCCGCGACCAGTGGGCCGTCGTCGTCGAGCGGTACGCCGATCGGGCGCATGCCGAGGGCGGCGATGAGGTCGAGCTGATTGGCCCAGCCGGGATCCTCCACCGCGACGGCGTCACCGGGGCGCAGGTGGGCGGTGAGGAGTCGTTCGATGCCGTCGAGCGCGCCGCCGCTGAGGGTCAGTTCGGTGGCGGGCACGCCGTCGGCGGCGAGTCGCTGGCGGGCCGCCTCGGCGAACTCGGGCAGCGTGCCGGCGTCGGAGTAGCTGATGGCGGGGCCGATGGTGTCGGCGAGCGCGGCGAGGTGGGGGCCGAGCGGCGGCAGCAACCGCGCGTCGGGTTCGCCTTTGGACAGGTCGCGCAGCCCGGCGGCGGGTGGGGGGCGTAGTGCGGCCCGGCGGGCGGCCACCGGCGGGCGGGGGCGGACCCGGGTGCCGTGCCGGCCGGCGGTGACGATGAGTCCGCGTTGGCGCAGTTCGGCGTAGGCGCGGGAGACGGTGGCCGGGCTGACGGCCAGGTCGGCGGCGAGGGCGCGTACCGGTGGTAGCGGGTCGCCGGGGGCGAGGGCGGCGTCGCGGATGCCGGACTCGATGCTTGCGGAAATCTCGGCGGCTGTCGCACCGCTCACCTGATATCGTGCTGACACAAATTCAGCATTGTACTAGAACAAAGGTGGGAGCATGTACACGCCGACCGCCCGCACGACCGCCAGTCGCTCCCGGGAGCGGATGAGCTACGACCGCGCCGCCGCCCACGCCGTGCTCGACGAGGCATACCACTGCGCTCTAGGGTTCACTGTGGACCGTGAGCCGCGGGTGCTGCCCACCCTGCACGTACGCCTCGGCGACACGCTCTACCTGCACGGCTCCACCGGCAGCCGGCCGTTGCTGGCCGCCCGTGGTGACGGGTTGCCGGTCTGCGTGGCGGTCACCCTGCTCGACGGACTGGTCTACGCCCGCTCGCAGTTCCACCACAGCGCCAACTACCGCTCGGTCATCGCGCACGGCACGGCCCGACTGGTCACCGATGCCACGGAGAAGGCCGATGTGCTGACCGCCCTGGTGGAGAAGGTCGGTGCCGGGCGCGCGGCGGACAGTCGGCCACCGAACCGGCGGGAACTGGCCGAGACCGCCGTGCTGGCGTTGCCGTTGACCGAGGTCTCGGTACGTTCCCGTGCCGGTGGCGTCAGCGAGGAGCCGGCCGACCACGCGCTGCCGCACTGGGCCGGGGTGATCCCGCTGCGGCTGACGGCGGGCCTGCCCGAGCCGGACGTCGGGGTCACCGTGCCGGTGCCGCCCTATCTGCGGCCAACCCTCACCGGCGCACACCCACAACCAGCCCAGCCGGCGGCACAGCTGCAACCAGCCCACACCGCGTGGCACGAGCCGGTGGTGCTGCGCGGCGAGCACGTGCTGCTGGAACCGCTGGACCTGGCCCACGCCGACGAGTTGTTCACCGCGACCGCCGACCCGCAGGTGTGGCAGCACCTCGGGTCGCCTCAGCCGACAACCGTCGACGAACTGGCGGCCGCTGTCCGCGCCTATCTGGGTGCCTGGCAGCGGGGTGAGCAGGTGCCGTGGGTGCAGCGCTGCGCGGTGACCGGCGCGGTGGTCGGCACCACCTCGTACTACGAGATCGATCCCGAACGGCGGTCGGTGGCGATCGGGCACACCTTCCTCGGTCGGCCGTGGTGGCGTACCCGAATCAACACCGAGGCCAAGCTGCTGCTGTTGGAGCGGGCCTTCGGCGACCTGGGGGCGGTGCGGGTGGTCTGGCACACCGACATCCGCAACGAACGTTCCCAGCGCGCCATCGAGCGGCTCGGGGCCATCCGCGAGGGCGTGCTGCGCAAGCACCGCCTGCGCCCGGACGGCTCGTGGCGGGACACCGTCCAGTATTCGATGACCGTCGAAGAGTGGCCGAATGCACAGGTCAGGCTGCGGGAAAGGCTTCGCGCGAAGGCGCCTTCGGCCTGATGATGTCCAGCGTGCTGGGGATCACCGACATCTGGACGTACGTGCTGGGCACCGTGGCCATCGTGCTGCTGCCCGGGCCCAACTCGCTGTTCGTACTCTCCACCGCCGCGCGACGCGGGGTGGGCACCGGTTACCGGGCGGCGGCCGGGGTGTTCGTCGGCGACGGGGTGCTGATGTTCCTCTCCGCCGCCGGGGTGGCGTCGCTGCTCAAGGCGTACCCGCCGGTCTTCCTCGTGATCAAGTACGCGGGTGCGGCGTACCTGGGCTATGTCGGGTTGACCATGCTGCGCGCGGCCTGGCGGCGCTGGCGGGACCGCAACGATCCCACCACCCCGCGCCTGATCGACGCCGCGCAGCCGGCGGAGATGCGCAGCCCGTTCCGCAAGGCGCTGGTGATCAGCCTGCTCAACCCGAAGGCGATCCTGTTCTTCGTCTCGTTCTTCATCCAGTTCGTCGACCCGACCTACCCGTGGCCGGCGTTGTCGTTCCTGCTGCTCGGCCTGATCGCCCAGGTGACCAGCGCGCTCTACCTGACCGCGTTGATCTTCGCGGGCACCTTCCTGGCCGCCCAGTTCCGCCAGCGTCGCCGGCTCTCCGCCGGCGCGACCACCGCCGTCGGCGCGCTCTTCCTCGGCTTCGGCGTCAAGCTCGCCCAGGGCTGAGGTGCAAGGAAGGGCACCTTGTTAACGCCTGAGGTAGTGAAAGGGCCCCCTGTTAACACCTCGGCTCGGCGGCTCGGCGGCTCGGCGCGCGGGCGGAAGGGTCAGGTGCCGTCGCCGCCGGTGCCGGCACCACCGGCCGTGCCACCGAGGCCGTAGCCGGGCGGGATCGGCTGGTCGGGCGGGCGGCTGACGTGGGCGGACTCGTTGATGCTCGCCGACCAGTCGGCGTGCGCCGCGGCGGCGGCGTGCCGGTTGATCGTCTCGCGTAGCCAGCCGTCGACCGTGGCGGTCCAGTCCCGCTTGTCGGCGTCGACGTGCCAGATCCGGAACCGGCTGATGCTGGTGTGGGTGATGCCCGCCAACGCCAGCCGACGGTCGCACCAGAGGATCACCTCAAGGCCGGCGGAGTTGGTCACGAAGATCACCTCCAGTTCGGTGATCGGCCCGGCGTAGAGCGGGCCGACCCAGAACCCCCACCGCTGGTGCAGGGGCAGCGTCTGCTCCACCCCGGGCAGCCGGCCGTCGATCAGACCGGACTGCCGCGCACTGAAGCCGAGGGTGTCCAGTGCGCCGAGGATGTGCTGCTGGGTGGGGAGCGGGTGGACGAAGATCGGCACCATCGCGCCCTGGTCCAGCGCCGGTTCGATGGCCACCTCGGTGCGCAGCCCCATCCGCAGGCTGAGCAGCGGTACGCCGCCGAGCGTGGTCACCGGGGTCTCCCAGGGCAACGGGAACTCGAACGGGATCGACCGGGCCCGCCCCGCCCGCAGGACCAGCGCGTCGGACACCTGCGCCTGGTGGAACTGCACCAGGCGGCGGGGCGCCTCCGGGTCGTCCGGCTCGACCGTGCTGACCAGGCCGAGCCGGACGTGGTAGACCGGCACGTCGACGGAACCGGCGATCAGGTTCACCCGCCCCGGCAGCCGTAGGCCGGGGCGGGTGCTCGGATTGGCCAACGCGGTCTGCACCGTCAGGCCCGTACCGCCCGGTGACACCCCCGTCAGCCGCATCCGCGTCGCTCCTACCTCAGCCGGCGTACCGCGCGCGGGATCGTGTCGGTTTCGTCGTCGAACTCACCGATGACCTCCTCCAGCAGATCCTCCAGGGCGACGAAGCCGACCGGTCGGGTCGGACCGGCGCCGTTGCGGACCATGGCCAGTTGGGACTGGCGGGCCCGCATCACGGCCACCGCCTCGGTCACCGTCGCCGTGTCGGGCAAGGTGATCGCGTCGTTCATCAGATCCGCTGCGGTGGCATCGGGCCGGACGGCGGCGGCACGTACCGCCTCCCGTACGTGCACCAGACCGCAGACGTCACCGGCGGCGTCCAGCACCGCCAGCCGCGACCGGCCGCTGTCCCGGCTGACCTGTTCGATCCGCTCGACCGGGTCGTCGAGGCGGACCGTCACCATCCGGTCGAACGGCTCCATCACCTGGGCCACCGTGGTCCCCTGCAGCTCCAGCATGCTGGTCAGCAACTCGTGCTGGGCGGCACCGAGCAGGCCGTGCTCGCGGGACTGCTCCAGCAGCATCCGCAGCTCGTCCGGGCCGTGCACCTGCGCCAACTGATCCTGCGGGTTGACCTTCGCCAGCCGCAGCATCGCGTTGGCCACTGCGTTGAGGGCCGACAGCACCGGCCGGGCCACCCGGGCGAAGGCCCGGAACGGCAGGGCCAGCAGCAGCGCGGAGCGCTCCGGGTGGGTGATCGCCCAGGACTTCGGCGCCATCTCGCCGACCACCAGGTGCAGGAAGGTGACCAGGCTCAGCGCGAAGATCAGCGCGATCACGTGGCTGGCGCCGGAGGGCAGGCCGACGGCGTGCAGCAGCGGCCCCACCAGGCGTTCGATCGCCGGCTCGGCCAGCGCACCGAGGCCCAGCGTGCACAGGGTGATGCCCAGTTGCGCGCCGGCCAGCATCAGCGACAGCTCTCGTACGCCGTCGAGGGCGGCCCTGGCCGCCCGGCCACCGCCGACCGCCGCCTGCTCCAGGCGGTACCGCTTGCTCGCCACCAGGGCGAACTCGGCGGCGACGAAGAACCCGTTGAGGGCGAGCAGGACCACCGAGGTGATCAGCGCGAATCCGGTGCTCACGCGGTCACCTCCTCACGGCCGCCGGCCAACTGCAGGCGGACCGAGTCGGCCACGTGCCGGTCGACCGCGAGCACCTCGACCAGGGCTCTCGGGGAGACCTCGGCGTTGTCACCGTCGGCAGGCAGGTCGATCTCCAATCGGTCCCCGACCTCGGGCACCCGGCCCAGCTCGCGCATGACCAGACCGGAGAGGGTGTCGTACTCGGGATGTTCGGGCAGCGAGATGCCGGTGCTGTCGGCGACCTCGTCGATGCGCCAGCGCGCCGGCACCACCCAGGAGCCGTCGTCCTGCCGGGCCGGGGCCCGCTCCGGCGGGTCGTCCTCGTCGCGGATCGGGCCGACCAGCTCCTCGGCGATGTCCTCCAGCGTGATCACGCCGGCGAAGCCGCCGTACTCGTCGACCACGCAGGCCAGCTGACGGTGCCCGGAGCGCAGCCGGTCCAGGACCGTCGGCAGCGGCAGCGTCTCGGGCACCAGCAACGGTGGTACGGCGACCTCGCTGATCGGGGTGGTGGCGCGCTGCGCCGGGGGCACCCGGAGCACGTCGGAGATGCCGACCACGCCGATCAGGTCGTCCACTCCCTCGGCACCGCGCACCGGGAAGCGGGAGCGGCCGGTGTCGAGCAGCTCGACCACCCGGCTGATCGTCTCGTCGGCGCGTACGGTGTGCACGTCGACCCGGGGCACCATGACCTCGCCGGCGGTCAGCTGACGGAAGTCGAGCCCCCGGTCGAGCAGCTCGGACATCTCGGCGTCGAGGTGCCCTTCCAGGCGGGACTCGGCGATGATCTGTTCCAGGTCCTCCGGGGTGGCGCCGCTGGGCAGTTCCTCGATCGGCTCGATGCCGACCCGACGCAGCAGCCGCACCGCGGCCCGGTCGAACAGTTTGATCAGCGGGCCGGCGATCGCCATGTAGAACAGGGTGGACCGGGACAGGGCCCGGGCGACCGGCTCGGGTCGGGCGATGGCCAGGTTCTTCGGGGCCAGCTCGCCCACCACCATCTGCACCACAGTGGCGATGACCAGAGCCAGCACGACGGACAGCGGCAGCGTGACGCCGGAGGAGACCCCGGCCACGCCGAGCAGTTCGGCAAGTCCGGCGCCCAGGTACGGCTCGGCCACGTAACCGACGAGCAGGGCGGTGACGGTGATGCCGAGCTGAGCGCCGGAGAGCATGAACGACAGCCGCGCGGTCACCTCCAGTGCCCGGGCGGATGCCTGGTCACCCTCGGCGGCGCGCTGCTTGAGCTTGCCCCGGTCGACGGCGACGTAGCCGAATTCCTGCGCGACGAAGTAACCCGTCGCGACGGTCAGAACGATGATCAGGAGAAGACCGACGAGGATCAACACGGGAGGCTCAGGGCTCCCGGGGTCATCGGGTCATGTGGATGCCGGGGCTTACCCGGCTGGCTACTGCTGCCCTCCTGGGCAGAAGAGTCGATCATGCGGTCATTCTACCGGCCCGGCCGCCCCCGTCGTGGGGGCTGGGCAGCCCGCGCCCTCGGCATGTGAAAGGTCCGCCGGCCCGCGCGTCACCCACACCTCGCAGTCACCAGCAGACCCATCCGTCACCGTCAGCGGTCGGCCAGTTCGTCGGCGTCGAGCAGGCCCGGATCGAAGCGTCCGGTGCGGTAGGCGGCCCGACCGATCATCTGGGCGGCGACCGGGGCGGTGGCCAACTGGAAGACGCCCACCAGCGCGACCATGCCGAGGTCGGAGAGGGTACGCAGCCGCAGCACCAACCCGAGCAGCAGCAACAGCACACCCAGCACCTGCGGCTTCGTGGCGGCGTGCATCCGGCTCAGCGTGTCGGGGAACCGCAGCACCCCGACGGCGGCGGCCAGGCTCAGCAACGCACCGGCGACCAGGCTGACGGCACCGAGCCAGTCCGCCACGTCGGTCACGGTGAGGGCGGCCCAGTCCACGGCCGTCGCCGTCCCGCCCGACACCGTCCCGCCCGGCCCGGCGGCGGGCGGCGTCACGACTGCTCCCGGACGGCGAAGCGCACCAGGGAGACCGAGCCGACGAAGCCGAGCAGGGCCAGCACCACCAGTACGGGCAGCGTGCTGGCGTGCCGGTTGAGCGCCGCCTCGGCGCCCACCGCGCCGACCATCGTGGCGAGCAGCATGTCGGCGGCGACCACCCGGTCGAGCAACGACGGCCCCCGGTAGAGCCGGACGAGGGCGAGCAGCGCGGCCACGGAGAGCAGGCCGGCGATCATCAGACCGAGAAGGAAGGTCACGACAACTCCTTGTCGACGGGTACGGAGAGCACCTGACGCAACTCGGCGTTCGAGCCGACCGCGGCGACGATCCGCCGCTCCACGATGCGGACCTGCCGGCGGGCGGCGACGAGATCCGCGGGGCCGTGCACGTCGAGCACGTGCACGTAGAGAACCGCGGCCTGCCGATCCGTCTCCACGATCAGGGTGCCCGGGACGAGCGACAGCACCTCGGCGGTGAGCGCCAGGTTGAGATCGGTGGGCACCCGCAGTCGGACCGCCACGATGGCCGAGCGCGGGACGTAGCCGGGCTGCACCGCGATCCGGGCCACGTGCAGGCTGGCCCGGATCAGTTCGCCGACGAACCGCACCGTGAACACCAGCAGCCCACGCAGCCGCAGTCGACCGTCGAAGGTCACCGGTGGCAGCGGGAAGAACACCACCACCACCGCGGCCACCAGCAACCCACCCAGCAGGTTCGCCCAGCTGAAATCGCCCCAGAACAGGTTCCAGGCCACCACCAGCCAGCCCACCGCCAACACCCGGTCGCGTCGACGTCCCAGCCGGGAACGCATGCCCTGGGTGGGCGTCGCGTCCGGCTCCGGCCGGGTCACGGTGGGCCGCCCGGTAGGACGGCATGGATGTACGGGGTTCGTTCCCGCAGGTCGACCGCCGCGCCCGTGGTCACGTCGAACAGGGGTCCGGCCGCCACGGTCAGGGCCACGCCGAGGACCACCAGGGCCGTGGTGGCGCCGACCGTCAACATGGGCAGCGGTGCGTTCGAGTTGCCTGTCACGCAGGGCACCCGCCAGAACGCCATGCTCCACGCCCGGCTGGCCACGTAGAGGGTGAGCAGGCTGGTGATCGTGCCGACCGCCACGAGCGTCCAGGGCAACGCTCCGCCGACGGCCGCGCCGGCCTGGAGCAGGCCGAGTTTGCCGAGGAACCCGGAGAACGGTGGGATGCCGGCGAGGTTCATGGCCGAGACGAAGAAGAGCAGTCCGAGCAGGGGCGCCACCCGGGCCAGCCCGCCGAGGCGGCGCAGGTCGGTGCTGCCGGTGCGTTGCTCGACCAGGCCGGCGACCAGGAAGAGGGTGGTCTGGATGGTGATGTGGTGGACCACGTAGAAGATCGCGCCGACCAGGCCGGCCACCGTGCTGAGCCCGACTCCGAAGATCATGTAGCCGATGTGGCTGACCAGGGTGAACGAGAACAGCCGCTTCATGTCCGACTGGGCCACCGCGCCGAGGATGCCGACCAGCATGGTCAACCCGGCCACCACCAGCAGCAGCGTGCCGGCCTGCCCACCGGGGAAGAGCAGCGTCTGGGTCCGGATGATGGCGTACACGCCGACCTTGGTGAGCAGGCCGGCGAAGACGGCGGTGACCGGGGCCGGGGCGGTCGGGTAGCTGTCGGGCAGCCAGGCCGACAGCGGGAAGACCGCCGCCTTGATGCCGAAGGCCAGCAGCAGCATCAGTTGCAGGCTCAGCCGGACCCCGTCGGGCAGGGCGTCCAGTCGGGCGGCGAGGTGGGCCAGGTTGAGGGTGCCGGTCGCCGCGTACACCAGGCCCACCGCGATCAGGAAGATCATCGAGGCCAGCACGTTGACGACCACGTAGGTGGAGCCGGTACGGATGCGCAGCCGGGTGCCGTTGAGGGTGATCAGGACGAAGCTCGCGGCGAGCAGCATCTCGAAGCCGACGTACAGGTTGAACAGGTCACCGGCGAGGAACGCGTTGGTCACGCCGGCGGTCAGCACCAGGTAGGTGGGGTGGAAGATGGCCAGCGGCGCGCTCTCACCGGTCTCCCCCTGACCCTGGCCGATCGAGTAGAGCAGCACGCAGAGGGTCACCGCCGAGGAGACCACCAGCATCAGCGCGGCCAGTTGGTCGGCGACCAGCACGATGCCGACCGGTGCGGGCCAGGCGCCGATCTGGACGACAAGTGGCCCGTGCTGGTAGGCCCGCATCAGCAGCAGCACCGACACCAGCAGGGTGGCGCTCAGGCTGCCGACGCTCACCATCCGCTGCGGCAGGGGCCGATTCGCCAGCAGCAGCGTCAGTGCCGCGCCCAGCAACGGCAGCAGCACCGGCAGCGGTACGAGCGCGCTCATCGTCCGCTCCGGCCGGGCTTCGACGCGTACCGGATCATCCCGGCCCCTCCCCGCGCCGCCGCCCGGGTGCGGGCGCGTCGAGTTGTTCGGGGTCGAGTTCCGGTGGCTCCTCACCGAAGTCGACGGTCGAGACCTCCTTGCGCGCGGCGCGTTGCTTGATCCGCTGGTCCTCGATGTCGTCGGGCACCTCGTCGTCGCCGTCCAGGTACCAACTGCGGTAGCTGATGGCCAGCAGGAAGGCGGTGAAGCCGAAGGTGATCACGATGGCGGTGAGCACCATGGCCTGCGGCAGCGCATCGCTCATCGCCGCCGGGTCGGTGACCCCGGCCACCGGCGCCCCGCCGGGCCGTCCGCCGAAGATGATCAGCAGGTTGATCCCGTTGCTGATCAGGATGACGCCGAGCAGAACCCGGCTCAGGCTGCGTTCCAGCAGCAGGGTCACGCCGCACCCCACGAGGATCCCGATCGCGAGGAAGGACACCAGGTTCGCACCGGTACCGGTCACCTGCGCCGCCCTCTCCCACGTTCGACGGCGAGCACCCCGGGCCGCCCGCCCGAGGATTCGATGTTCCGGTCGACCTCGGCACCGAGACTGCGCAGCACGTCCAACGCCAACCCGATCACCACCAGGTAGACACCGACGTCGAAGAAGAGCGAGGTGACCAGGTAGAAGTCGCCGACCAGCGGCAACCAGAAGTCGATCTTGGCGCTCTCCAGCGCCTCGCCACCGGCGAACATGCTGGCCAACGCGCCGCCGACCGCCACCGCCAACCCGGCCCCGAGCACGGTGCCGGCGTTGACCGGCGCGGCCTCGGCCAGTTCGTACCGACCACCGGCGAGGTACCGCATGGTCAGCGCCAGGCTGGCGACCAGCCCGCCGGAGAAGCCGCCGCCGGGCGCGTTGTGGCCGGAGAACAGCAGGTAGAACGAGAACAACACGGCGGTGTGGAAGATCAACCGGGTGACCACTTCCAGCACCAGGGAACGGTTGCGCTCGTGCAGGGTGGCACCGCCACGCAGCCAGACCGGTCGACCGGCGAGGACCTCGCCCCGGTCGACGTCCAGTCGACGTGGCCGGGGGCCGGTGCGGGACCGTTGGAAGACCAGGCTGGCCACCCCGGTCGCGGCGACCACCAGGACCGACAACTCACCCAGGGTGTCCCAGGCGCGGATGTCGACGAGCGTCACGTTCACCACGTTGCGGCCGTGTCCCTGCTCGACGGCGAGCTGGGGGAAGTCCTCCGAGATGCTGCGCGCGTGCCGGGCGGTTGCGGCGGCGACGGCGAGGCCGGCCACGGTCAGCCCCACGATCGCCCCGATCCCCCGTCGGAGCCAACGGCTGCTCCACAGCGGACGCACCGAGAACCGTTTCGGCAGGCGGCGCAGCACCAGCACGAAGACCGCGATCGTCACGGTCTCCACCAGGAACTGGGTCAGCGCGAGATCGGGAGCGCCGTACAGCACGAAGAACATCGCGGTGCCGTAGCCGGTCATGCCGACCAGCAGCATCGCGGTCATCCGGCGACGGGCGCCCACGGCGAGGAGCGCCGCCACGCTGATCACCACCAGCACCACCGGCTGGGCCGGCGTCAGCCACAGCGCGATCGGGTACTGCCACGGCTGGATGTACAGCAGCACACCACCGGGCACGGCGGCCAGCACCAGCAGGATCAGACCGAGGTACTGCGGCAGCGAACCCCGCTGGGTGACGCTTGTGACGTCCACCGCGACCCGGTCGAAGCGGTGGGTGACCCACTCGTACCCCTGCTGACCGGTGACCGGCGCGCGTACCCGCGCCAGCGCGGGGGCCAGCGGACGGCGCAACCAGAACACCACCGCGCCGCCGGCCAGGACCAGCACCGACAGTCCGAGCGCCAGGTTGAGGCCCGACCAGATCGCCAGGTGCGCGTGCACGGGCCCGAAACTCTCGGCGTACGGCCGCAGCAGGTGGTCGACCGGGCCGGCGGCCAACCCGGCGGCGAGCCCGACGAGGGCCAGTCCGGCCGGCGGCAGCAGCATCGTCGGCGGGATCCGCCCCAGCCTGGTCGGCGCGATCCCCGGGCGGCTGCCGAAGGCGCCCCAGAGGAACCGGAGGCTGTAGGCGACGGTGAGCACGGTGCCGACGACCAGCACCGCCAACACCACCGGTCGGTCGGTGAACGCGGCGAACACCGCCTCCTTGGCCACGAACCCGAGCAACGGCGGCACGCCGGCCATGGAGGCGGCGGCGAGCACGGCGACGCCGGCCAGCACCGGTGCGGCGCGTCCCAGCCCGGAGAGTTTGCGCAGGTCCCGGGTGCCGGCACCGTGGTCGATCACGCCGACCACGAGGAACAGCGTCGCCTTGAACAGCGCGTGCGCGGCCAGCATCGCCACGCCGGCCAGCGCGGCGTCCGCGGTACCGACGCCGATCGTCACCGCCAGCAGGCCGAGTTGACTGACCGTGCCGTAGGCGAGCAGCAGCTTCAGATCGTGCTGCCGCAGCGCCGCCCAGCCGCCGATCACCATGGTGGCCAGCCCGGCGACCAGCACCACCGGTCGCCACGGCGCGACCCCGGCCAGCACCGGGGCGAACAGGCCGAGCAGATAGACGCCCGCCTTCACCATCGCCGCGGCGTGCAGGTACGCGCTCACCGGTGTCGGCGCCGCCATCGCCACCGGCAGCCACGAGGTGAACGGCAGCAGCGCCGACTTGGACAACGCGCCGAGCAGGATCAGCAGCACCGCAACCACCAGGTACGTGCCCTCGGGCAACGGGCGCGCGGCGATCTCCGACCAACGGTAGGTGCCGGCGTGGTGGCCGAGCATGATGAACCCGACAAGCATGGCCAGGCCACCGAGCGTGGTCAGGATCAACGCCTGACCCGCCGCCCAGCGGGCCGAACGCCGCTCGGCGCTGTGCCCGATCAGCAGGTACGACAGGACGGTGGTCAGTTCCCAGCAGACGTAGAGCAGGAGCAGGTCGTCGGCGAGGACGAGCCCGAGCATCGCCCCGGCGAAGCCGACCATGACGGCGGCGTACTGGGCCGTGCCGACGGCGTCCGCCGGCAGGTAGCGCGCGCTGTAGACCAGCACCACCGCGCCGACACCGCCGACCAGCAGCGTCATCAGCCAGGACAGGGTGGTCATCCGCAGCGCCAGGTCCAACCCCAACTGCGAGATCCACGGGTACGTCTCGACCACCGCGCCGCCGTGCGCCACGTCCGGCGTACGCACCAACGCCCACCCGAACGCGGCGGCGGGTGCCAGGGCCAGCGGGTAGCAGGCACGCGGTCCCCACCGACGCACCAGTAGCGGCGCCACGATGGCTGCCGTCAGGTGCAGGGTCAGCAGTACGAGCACGCGCGCTCCCGTCGAGGTGGGGCAGCGGCGCCCTTTTCGCGTGCTGGCGCCTAAGAGGGATCAGACGATAGTTTCACCGCAAGCCAGGCGACTTTGGCGAAAAAGCCCCATATCTGATGCACCTTGCCGCAATGGCATGACGGTCCTCGGCCAGCCGTGCCACCGCCGCTGCGGTGGCACGACGCCGGCTGCGCGTCGGACGCGGTGCGGGTGCTGCGCGTCGGACGCGGTGCGCTGGTGGTGGCCGGTGGCGCGCGGTCAGCTGTGCGAGGGCCGCGCCGGGTCGCGCGCGGGCTCCACCATCAGATCCGGCCGGCCGATGCGCCGCGCCGCCTCGTTCACCAGCCGCTGGGTGGCGGTCAGGGAGCGGACGGAGAGCAGTCGGCCCCGACTCTCCCGACGCAGCACGAAGTAGTGCACGGCGACCCGCACCTGTGCCCGGTCGGCGGCGCTGGCCTGTGCGGTGACGACGACCAGCTCCCGCAGGCAGCTGGCGAGCCGTTCGGCCAACTCGAGGTCGGGGCCACGCAGCCCGGCACGCAGAGCGACGACCCGACTGTCGACCTTGCGGATCAGAACGTCGGTGCCGGATCCTGGGCCCCGCTGCTCGACGGCCATCCGACCTCCTCCCCGCTCAGCACGCCGCGGGTGAAGTTACTTTATGTTGCCTGCCACAAGCAAGCAGTTAAGTAAGACTTAACGGATTAAGCGCTCAAACAGCGATGAGCCTTTTAATAACCCCCTAATCTCCTCAGTTTGCCCCCGGTGCCGGTCCGCGTCTGTCGGTGCCTCGGTGCAGGATGGGCTGGTGGACTCCAGCGCAGCACCGACGGGCGACTCGACGCTCCCCCGTTTCGGTGCGGCGACCCGGGAGTGGTTCAGCGCCGCCTTCGAGGCGCCGACGGCCGCCCAGGCGGGTGCCTGGACGGCGGTCGCCGCGGGCCGCAACGCTCTGGTCGTGGCACCGACCGGGTCCGGCAAGACCCTCGCCGCGTTCCTCTGGTCGCTCGACCGGCTGGCCCGCGAGCCCGCCCCGGCCGATCCCCGACACCGGTGCCGGGTGCTCTACGTCAGCCCGCTCAAGGCGCTCGCGGTCGACGTCGAACGCAATCTCCGCACCCCGCTGGCGGGCATCCGGCAGGCCGCCAGCCGGCTCGGGCTACCCCCGCCGGAGATCACCGTCGGGATGCGTACCGGCGACACCCCGGCCGACGAACGCCGGGCCTTCGCCCGTACCCCACCGGACATCCTCATCACCACCCCGGAGTCGCTGTTCCTGCTGCTGACCTCGGCGGCACGCGACTCGCTGCGCGGCGTCGAGACGGTGATCGTGGACGAGGTGCACGCGGTGGCCGGCACCAAACGCGGCGCGCACCTGGCGCTGTCCCTGGAGCGGCTCGACGAGCTGTTGCCGGCGGCGGCGCAGCGGATCGGGCTCTCCGCGACGGTCCGACCGGTCGACGAGTGTGCCCGGTTCCTCGGCGGTGCCCGCCCGGTCGAGGTCGTCGCCCCGATCAGCGCCAAGACGATCGAGGTCAGCGTCCAGGTGCCGGTGGAGGACATGACCCGCCTCGACGAGGCACCAGCCCCCGGGGACGAGCTGGGCGGTCCGCGCACCGCGTCGATCTGGCCCGCTCTGGAGGAGCGCGTCTACGCCCTGATCCAGGCCCACCGTTCGACAATCGTCTTCACCAACTCCCGCCGCAGCGCCGAGCGGCTCTGTGCCCGGCTCAACGAACTCGCCGCCGAGCAGCCGGTGGGCGAGTCGCCGACGGCACCGACCGGCGCCCACCGCACCCCGGCGCTGATGATGGCTCAGGCCGGTGCGGTGACCGGCGCCCCGCCGGTGATCGCCCGGGCGCATCACGGCAGCGTCTCCCGGGAGGAACGCCGGCACATCGAGGAGTCGCTCAAGGCGGGTCAGTTGCCCGCCGTGGTCGCCACCTCCAGCCTCGAACTCGGCATCGACATGGGCTCGGTCGACCTGGTGGTGCAGATCGAGGCACCGCCGAGCGTCGCCGCCGGTCTGCAGCGGGTCGGCCGGGCCGGGCACCAGGTCGGCGCGGTGTCGCGCGGCGTGGTGCTGCCCAAGCAC
Source organism: Micromonospora gifhornensis (assembly GCF_016863515.1). Lineage (GTDB taxonomy): Bacteria > Actinomycetota > Actinomycetes > Mycobacteriales > Micromonosporaceae > Micromonospora > Micromonospora gifhornensis. The sequence goes on along the minus strand of NZ_BOPA01000033.1, from coordinate 28,420 downwards.
CGGGGCGACCTGCTCTCCTGTGCGGTGGTCGCCGAGCGGATGAGCGAGGCCACCATCGAGGAGCTGCACCATCCCCGCAATCCGTTGGACGTGCTCGCCCAGCAGATCGTCGCGATGGTCGCGCTGGACCAGTGGCGGGTCGGGGACCTGGCCGCGGTGGTGCGCCGGGCGGCACCCTTCGCCGAGCTGCCCGACTCGGCCCTGCACGCCGTGCTCGACATGCTCTCCGGGCGCTACCCGTCGACCGCCTTCGCGGAGTTGCGTCCCCGGCTGGTCTGGGATCGCGCCACCGACGTGCTGACCGGTCGGCCGGGCGCGCAGCGACTCGCGGTGACCAGCGGCGGCACCATTCCCGACCGAGGGCTGTTCGGCGTCTTCCTGGCCGGCGCGCAACGCGCCGCCCGGGTCGGCGAGCTGGACGAGGAGATGGTCTACGAGTCCCGGGTCGGCGACGTCTTCCTGCTCGGCTCCTCCTCCTGGCGGATCGAGGAGATCACCCCGGACCGGGTGCTGGTCTCCCCCGCGCCCGGGCAGGCGGCCAAGATGCCGTTCTGGAAGGGCGACCAGCCGGGCCGCCCGGTGGAGCTGGGCCGGGCGATCGGGGCCCGGATCCGGACCCTGCTGCGTCACGGCGACGAGCAGGCCACGGCGGCGCTGCGGGCCACCGGGTTGGACGATTGGGCCGCCGGCAACCTGCTGGCGTACCTGCGCGAACAGCAGGCCGCGACCCGCGCGTTGCCGGACGACCGGACGGTGGTGGTCGAGCGGTTCCGCGACGAGCTGGGCGACTGGCGGCTGGCCGTGCACAGCGTCCTCGGCGCCCGGGTGAACGCACCGTGGGCGCTGGCCGTCGCCCGTCGACTCGGCGAACGCCACGGCCTGGACGCCCAGGTCCTGCCCTCCGACGACGGCATCGTCGTACGCCTGCCGGACACCGCCGACAGCCCACCCGGCGCCGACGTGGTGGCCTTCGATCCCGACGAGATCGCGCAGCTGGTGGAGGAGTCGGTCGGCACCTCGGCGCTGTTCGCCGCCCGGTTCCGGGAGTGCGCGGCACGCGCGCTGCTGCTGCCCCGCCGGGACCCCCGCCGCCGGCAGCCGCTGTGGCAGCAGCGGCAACGCGCCGCGCAACTGCTCGACGTCGCCCGCGAGTACGCCGACTTCCCGGTCACCCTGGAGGCGGCCCGGGAATGCCTCCAGGACGTCTTCGACGTGCCCGCCCTGGTGCAGGTGATGCGCGACCTCGCCGGCCGCCGGGTACGCCTGGTCGAGGTGGAGACGACCCGACCGTCGCCGTTCGCCCGCTCCCTGCTCTTCGGGTACGTCGGCGCCTTCCTCTACGAGGGCGACGCCCCACTCGCCGAGCGCCGCGCCGCGGCCCTGGCCCTGGATTCGGCCCTGCTCGGTGAGCTGCTCGGCCGGGTCGACCTGCGCGAGTTGCTCGACCCGGCGGTGCTCACCGAATCCGAGCGGCAGCTGCGCTGGCTGACCCCGCAGCGCCGACCCCGCGACGCGGAGGACGTGGTCGAGCTGCTGCGCCAGCTCGGCGACCTGAGCGCCGAGGAGTTGGCCGAGCGTGGCGTGCCGGTGGACTGGCTGACCGATCTGGCCGCCGGCCGCCGGGTGCTGCGGGTACGCATCGCCGGGCAGGACCGCTGGGTGGTCGTGGAGGACGCCGGTCGGCTGCGGGACGCGCTCGGGGTGGCGCTGCCGGTGGGAGTGGCGCAGGCGTACCTCGAACCGGTGGCCGACCCGCTCGGCGACCTGGTCGCCCGGTACGCCCGCACCCACGGTCCGTTCCCGGCGGCCAGTTGCGCGGCCCGGTTCGGCCTGGGGGTCTTCGTGGTGGAGCAGGCGCTGCGCCGGCTGGCCGCCACCGGGCGGGTGGTCTCCGGCGAGTTCACCCCGGACAGCGTCGGCACCCAGTGGTGCGACGCGGAGGTGCTGCGGCTGCTACGCCGCCGCTCCCTCGCGGCGCTGCGTCGGGAGATCGAGCCGGTGCCGCCCCGCGCCCTCGCCACCTTCCTGCCCCGGTGGCAACAGGTCGGCTCGTCGGCCCGGGGCGTGGAGGCGGTGGCCTCCGTCGTGGAGCAGTTGCAGGGCGTGTCGATGCCGGCGTCGGCGCTGGAGCGGCTGGTGCTCCCGGTCCGGGTGGCCGACTACTCTCCCGCGTTGCTCGACGAACTGTGCGCCAGCGGCGAGGTCGTGTGGGCCGGTGCCGGTGCGATCGCCGGCGGAGACGGTTGGGTCACCCTCGCCTACGCCGACGTCGCGCCGCTGCTGCTGCCCCCGCCGGACGACGCACTGGCGCGTACTCCCCTGCACGACGCGGTGCTCGACGCCCTCGGCGACGGTCAGGCGTTGTTCTTCCGGGCACTGTCCGACCGGGTCGGTGCCACCGACGACGCCGAGTTGACCACGGTCGTCTGGGATCTGGTCTGGGCCGGGCACCTCACCAACGACACCCTGGCGCCGCTGCGGACGGTGCTCGGCGGTGGCGGCGCGCACCGGGCCCGACCGGCGGCGACACGCGGCCGCTACCGACGCCCAGGGCGGGTGGCGCTGCCCAGCCGGGGCGGTCCACCGACGGTGGCCGGTCGGTGGTCCCGGTTGCCGGAACGCGACGTCGACCCGACGCGGCGGGCCGCCGCCCTGGCCGACGTGCTGCTGGAACGACACGGCGTGCTCACCCGGGGAGCGGTCGTGGCCGAGCAGGTGTCCGGTGGCTTCGCCGCGGTCTACCCGGTGCTTGCCGCGCTGGAGGAACGCGGTGCCGCCCGACGTGGCTACTTCGTCGACGGGCTCGGCGCGGCACAGTTCGCCGTGCCCGGCGCGGTGGACCGGATCCGCGCCCTGGCCGAGACGCTGGACGCCACGCCGGCCCGTGGTGGCCCGGCCGTGCTGCTGGCCGCCACCGACCCGGCCAACCCGTACGGTGCAGCGTTGCCCTGGCCGGAACGGGTGGTCGACTCCGGCGACGCGGCGGCACCGGCCACCGGCCACCGGGCCGGCCGCAAGGCCGGTGCCCTGGTGGTGCTGGTCGCCGGTGACCTGGTGCTCTACGTGGAGCGGGGTGGGCGGACCATCCTCTCCTTCACCGACGACGCCGACGCGCTGGCCGGTGCCGGGAAGGCCCTGGCCGACGCCGTCGGTTCCGGCGCGTTGGGGCCGATCTCGGTGGAACGGGCCGACGGCGAGGCGGTACGCACCTCTGCGCTGCACGACGCGCTCACCGCCGCCGGCTTCCGGGCCACCCCGCGCGGTCTGCGCCTACGCGCCTGACCCCACGTGCGGCGGGGTCGCCCCGCGCTCAGCGCAGGTCGTCGAGGACCTTCTCGTAGCGCGGCCGCTCGGCCTTCGGCGTCGGTGCCTTCAGGTAGTTCAGCACCACCGTGCCCTTGCGGTGCGAGACGCCGTCCCACCGCTCCGCCATGTCGATGGCGCTGCCCTCGTCCGGGAACACGTACACCGCGATGCCGTCGGTGACGACCAGTTCGGAGCAGCCCAACCCGAGCCCGTCCGGCCCGCACTCCTCCGAGCGGTCCCGCGAGTTGGCGACCTTCAGCCCGGCGGCCCGGAACGCCGCGATGACCTCCCGGGCGCTGGGCTCGCCCGCCTGGCGGGGCGGCAACTCGATCGGCGGTGGGCTCAGCGGCAGCTTCGGCGAACTGCTCTCGGTGCTCGCCTCGTCCGACGGCGCGCCACTGGACTCGGGTCCGGCGGTGGCGGCGGCGGTGGCTTCCGGGCTGGTCGGCGGCGGCGCGGCACTGTCGGCCGAAGTTGCCGTCGGGGCGGCCGTGGACGGCCGATCCGGGTCACCACCGCAGGCGGTGAGCGCAACGGTGGCCGAGAGCAGGACGACGGCGGGCAGAATCTTCCGGTAAGTCACCCCTGGCAGTCTGCCCAACCCGGCGGTCCTCGTGCAGTGGCCGGCCGGTCAGTGCGCCTGTCACCTATCCGCTATGGCGGGCGCCGGCCCGCAGGCAGCGCGATGGCGACCGGCCGCCGCAGGCGGCCGGATGGCGGGCGCTGCCCACGGGTGCCGGGCGCCGCACGTACCATCCGATGCCGTGACAAGTCGTACGCGCACCACCGGGTCGGCCGAGGTCGTCTCGCTGACCACCGACTACGGTCTGGCCGACGGTTTCGTGGCGGCCTGCCACGGGGCGATCGCCCGGCTCGCGCCGACGGTCCGGGTGATCGACGTGACCCATCTGGTGCCACCGGGAGACATCCGGCGGGGTGCGACGGTGCTCGCGCAGACCGTGCCGCACCTGCCGTTCGGGGTACACGTGGCGGTGGTCGACCCGGGTGTGGGCACGGCCCGCCGGGGCATCGCGCTGGCCACGCCCGAGGGCCTGCTGGTCGGGCCGGACAACGGTCTGCTGCTCGACGCCGCCGCCGCGCTCGGCGGGGTGACCGAAGCGGTGGAGCTGACCAACCCGCGGTGGCAGGCGGATCGGGTCTCGGCGACCTTCCACGGTCGGGACGTCTTCGCCCCGGTCGCGGCCCGGTTGGCCTCGGGCGGCGCGCTGGCCGACGCAGGCCGGGCCGTCGATGCGTCGACGCTGGTCCGGCTGCCCGACCCGGTGGTCGAGGTGCGACCGGACGGCTTCACCGCCGAGGTGCTGACGGTGGACCACTTCGGCAACGTGCAACTGGCCGCTGCGGCCGAGCTGTTGCTTGCGCTGCCGGGCCGGGTCCGGATCCGCCGCGTGGGCGAGGAAGACCGGGAGCGTACGGCGGTGCACGGTCGTACCTTCGGCGACGCCCCGCCCGGTGCCCTGGTGGCGCACGCCGACTCGGCCGGCCGGGTGGCCTTGTCGGTCAACGGCGGCCGGGCCGCTGAGGTGCTCGCCGTCACTGCCGGTACGCTGCTGCGGATCGATGGACTCGCCGGCTGTTGACCGGCCCGCTGCCACACGCACGAAACGTCCACTGTGGAAGGCTGTCGGAGTGGAAGAACGCTGGGTGCCTGCCGCCTGTCCCTGCTGCGCCTCCCGCACCGGCGGCGGCACCTGTCCGGTCTGTTTCTGGACCGACGACGGGCAGGCCGACGCCGACGCCGACGTGGTGCGCGGCGGGCCGAACGGCGACTTGAGCCTGACCATGGCCCGGCTCAACTTCGCCGTCTACGGTGCCTGCCACCCCCGCTACCAGGATGCGGTGCGCGCCCCGCGGCCCGAGGAACTGCCCTGACCACAGGGTGAGCCGTAGCGGCGCCCGGCCCGGCCGAGTCGGGCCGGTGCCGCCTGACACCGACCCGCCTCGACGCACCGGTTCAGCAGCGCGGCACCGTGCCGCCCCAGACCGTCGAGATGTACGCGTGGCTGACGAACTGCCCGCTGGCCAGCCGGTTCCACCGGTTGGTGGTGCGGTACGGGCCGGTCACGCTCTGCCCGGTCACGTAGCACTGGATCGGCACGTTGGCGTACTGGGCGGCCAGGCCGCGCGTCGCGTAGGAGGTGCCGGGGCCGCTGCGGATGTTCAGCGGTCCGTCCCCGACCACACCCCGGGAACCGGTGCCGGTCCACAGGTACGCCACGTCGACCCAGGCGTTCGTGGTCAGTTGCAGCCCGTCCCAGAAGGTGCCGTCGGCCAGGTCGATGCCGGCCGGGTTGAGCACCACCCGACCGAACTGGTCCCGTCCCCCGTTGTAACCGGACTGGTAGGCGGCCTGCGCCTCCGGCCGGCCCTGCGGCAGATCCTTCCAGTTCTCCCGGACCGCACTGGGGTTCCAGTAGTCGTCGCGGGTGTTCCACGGACCGACGTCCCAGACCGGGGCGTACTCGCATCGGCTGCCGGTGGTGGTGCAGACCCGGACGGTGTAGTCGCCGCTGTTGCGCGGTGACAGACCGCGCCGGGACGGCAGGGCCACGAAGTGGTCGCGGGCCACGACGACGTGTCCGTTCGCGGTCGTGTTGCCGACCAGGCCGACCCGCGTCGCGTACACCCGGTAGGTGAGGCCCGGGGTGGCGGCGGTGACGGCGACCCGGTCGGCGGTGAGCCGGACGGCGCGTACCTCGGCGGTCTCGCCGGACCGGCTCGCGGTGAGCACCACCCGGGCCTGCACCTGGCGGACCGGGCTGTCGAAGACGGCGGCCGGGACGGCGTCGCGCCATTCGGTCCACCCGTGGGCACGCCAGCCCCGGACCTGGACCGTCGCGGCGGCGCCGGGCCGGGTGGTGACGGTGACGTCGGCGCGGACCCGGGTCGCCGGTGCGGCGAGGGTACGCGCGGAGGTCACCAGCATGCCCTCGGCGACGGCGCTACGCCGTGCCGGGGCGGCGGGTGGGCGGGCGTCGGCCAGTCGCAGACCGGCCCGAGTGTGCCGCACGTTGACGTCGTCTCTGTCGACGACCGACAGATCGGCCTGCCACCTGTCGGTACGGGCGGCGGACGCGGATGCGGGGTGCAGGGCCACCGTGAGTACGGCGGCCATGGCGAGCGAGAGGACGGGGATGCGGAGAAAATTCATGGGCAATCCTCCAGGTATTTGCCCAATCCTGCCCAGATAGGCAGATCAACGAGAAGTGGGATACAGATAGCGATACACGCGAATTGCGCTCGGTCGGGGGATAATGCCGGAATGCCCGAGGGTGACACCGTGTGGAACACCGCCCGCGTCCTGGCTCGCGCGCTCACCGGGGCCCGGCTGACCGGCAGTGACTTCCGGGTGCCCCAACTGGCCACCACCGACCTCACCGGCTGGCGGGTGACCGACTGCGCCAGCCGAGGCAAGCACCTGCTGATCCGACTGGACGAGCCGACCGACGCGGCGCACTGGACGCTGCATTCGCACCTGCGCATGGACGGCACCTGGCGGGTGTACGCCCCGGGAGAGCGCTGGAACGCCCGCCCGGCCCACCTGATCCGGGTGGTGCTGTCCGCCGCGACCGCGACCGCCGTCGGTTTCCACCTGCACGAGGTGGCGCTGCTGCCGACCGCCGAGGAGGACCGGCTCATCGGGCACCTCGGCCCCGACCTGCTGGGAACGGACTGGGACCCGCAGGAGGCGGTCCGCCGGCTGGCCGACCGACCGGCCGAGAACATCGCCGAGGCGCTGCTGGACCAGCGCAACCTGGCCGGGGTCGGCAACCTCTACAAGTGCGAGCTGCTGTTCCTGCGCGGAATCAACCCGCGCACCCGCGTCGCCGACGTGCCCGACCTCGCCGGCCTGGTCACCCTGGCACACGACCTGCTGGCCGCCAACCGGGGACGGTGGACGCAGAGCACCACCGGGTCGCTGCGTCGCGGCCAGACCAGTTACGTGTACGGGCGGCGGGCCCAGCCGTGCCGACGGTGCGGCACCGCGATCCGCAAGGAGGAACTGGGCGAGCGGGTCACCTACTGGTGTCCCCGCTGCCAACCCGCCCCGACCTGACCTGGCCCGACCGCCTGGCCACTGCCCGGGGTGGCGCGCGACAACACGCCGGATGAGCAGCAAATTGACACGATTGGGTACTTCCTTAACCGGCAGGCCACGTCGCATGCTGCGGTTGCGCGCTCACGGATAGTCAACGCAGCGCGATGTGGCCGACCACGTCGGGGTGGTGGCCGCCGCGCCCCGATCACCGGGAGAGCCATGGCCGTGTTCCGTAGACTCCGGTCGACCTGGCTCGACCGTGCCACCCGCAGTGAACAGCAGGGCTCGTCCCCGACCGTCCCCAGTGCTCGCACCGGCCCGGCGGCGGTCACCGACGTCACCGCCGTACCCGAAGCGGCCGGCACCGCCGCACCGGCGAGCCTGGACCCGGCGGCCGCACCACGCTGCTTCGGCCCGGTGCCGAACCACGCCTACAGTCCCCTGCCGGCCCTGGATGCCACCGGCGCGGTGGTGACCGGCACGGGCATCCGCAAGTTCGTCGACCCGCTGCCCGGCCTCGGCGCGTTGGGGCGTACCCCCCTCGGGGCGGAGTTGCCCGTCGCGGTGCCGGACACCATCAGTCACCCCGGCTGCGACTACTACGAGATCGGGCTGACCGAGTACACCCAACGGCTGCACCAGGATCTGCCGGCGACCCGGCTGCGCGGCTACCGACAGCTGAACCTGGGCACCGACGGCGACGGGCACAACACCGTCGCCCCGCCGTCGCGCGCCTGGCACCTCGGGCCGGTGGTGCTGGCCCGCCGGGGCCGACCGGTACGGATCAAGTTCATCAACCAGCTGCCGGCCGGCCCGGCCGGCGAACTCTTCCTGCCGGTGGATCCGACCGTGCCCGCCGCGGGCGAGGGTCCGCTCGGCGGCCCGGCACCGTACCCGCAGAATCGGGCGGTACTGCACCTGGCCGGGGCGCACACCGGTTGGATCAGCGCCGGAAACCCGCACCAGTGGATCACGCCCGCCGGTGAGATCACCCCCTACCCGACCGGCGTCGGCCTGACTCCCGTGCCCGACATGCCGCCGCCGGGGCCGGGCGCCACCACGCTCTACTACCCGAACGAGCAGAGCGCCCGGCTGCTGTGGTTCCACGACAACACCATCGGACTGTCCCGATTGACCGTCTACTCCGGACAGATCGCGCTCTTCCTGCTCACCGACGAGGCGGAGGATCGACTGGTCGCCGACGGGGTACTGCCCGACGAGCAGTTGCCCCTCGTCTTCGAGGACAAGACCTTCGTACCGGACGACGCGCAGCTCGCCGCGCAGGACCCGACCTGGGACCGGCACCGCTGGGGTGCCCGGGGCAGCCTCTGGCACCCGCACGTCTACCAACCCCGGCAGAACCCGTACCAACCCGACGGCCACAACCCGACCGGCCGCTGGGACTACGGCCCGTGGTCCCGCACGGTGCCGGCTGCCGGGCCGGACGCGGCGGCGGTGCCCAACCCGCGCCACGACCCGGTCACCGAGCCGGACGAGCCGCCGGAGATGCCCGGGGTGCCGCATCCCAGCGCGGTGCCCGGCGCGTACGGCGACACCGTGCTGGTCAACGGCGCCGCCTACCCGTACCTGGACCTCGAGCCCCGGGTGTACCGGTGGCGGATCCTCAACGCCTGCACGGACCGCTGGCTCAACCTCCAGCTGTACCGGGCCGGCTCGGACGAGCCGATGTGGACGCCCGAGGGCCGACTCGTCGACGCCGACGCCGGTGAGGTGCCGATGGTCGACGCGGTACGGGCACCGGGGCGTCCGGCGGGCTGGCCCACCGACGGTCGGCCCGGTGGGGTGCCCGACCCGGACGCCTGCGGACCCGAGATGATCCGGATCGGCAACGAGTGCGGCCTGCTGCCCGCCCCCGTGGTGATCCCCAACCGGCCGGTCGGGTTCCGCTACGACCGACGCGATCCGGCCGTGCTCAACGTCGACGGGCACGCGCTGCTGCTCGCCCCCGGTGAGCGGGCCGACGTGCTTGTGGACTTCGCCACCGTCGCCCCGGGCAGCACGCTGATCCTCTACAACGACTGCCCCGCGCCGTTTCCCGCCTTCGACCCCCGCTACGACCACCACACCGGCGCGCCCGACCGCACCACCGAGGGTGGCGCGCCGCCGTCCGTCGCCGGCTACGGCCCGAACACCCGGACCCTGTTGCAGATCCGGGTGGCGGGCACCCCGGCCACGCCGTACGACCTCAACCGGTTGCGCGAGCGGCTTCCGGCCGCGTACGCGGCCAGCCAACACCCCCCGATCGTGCCCGACCCGGCGTACGACCCCTGCTACAGCACCGTCACTGCCGGTGCGACCCGCATCCCCGTGCACGCCACAAGGGTCGAGTTCACCCCCACCGGGGCCGCCGCACCAGCCGCCCTGCCGCTGACGGTCAAGGCGGTGCGACAGGTCTTCGAGCCCGAGCACGGCCGGCTCACCGGGCGGCTCGGGGTGGCGCATCCGCACGCCGGGCCACGCGCCGAGACTGTCCTGCCGCTCGGGCCGACCGACCCTGCCACCGAGGTGCTGCACGTCAGCGACCCGGCCGTGCCGGTCGGTGCGCCGGGTGACGGCACCCAGCTGTGGCGGGTACGCGGCACCGGCCGCCAGAGCCACCCGGTGCGTTTCGACGGGCTGGACGTGCAGGTGGTCGGCCGGGTCGGGCGCGACGGTGCGATCCGTCCCCCGTATCCGGGGGAACTGGGCTGGAAACAGATCGTCCGGGTCGACCCCGGCGAGGACGTGATCCTGGCGCTGCGCCCGGAAGCACCGCCGCTGCCGTTCAAGATCGGCGACAGCGTACGGCTGCTCGATCCGACCCGGCCGGTCGGTGTGCCGGTCGGATCCACCCCGGTCAGCCCGCTTGACGGGCGTCCGGCCTCGGTGGTCAACCAACTGGTCAACCTGGGCTGGGAGTACCGCTGGTGCAGCGGCGCGGGCGGGCACCGCGACCAGGGCATGAGCCGCCCTCTCGTGGTACGCGTGTCGCCCCGGGCACCCAGCGGGCTGGCCGCCACCGCCGCGCCCGGCTCGGCGACCGCCCTACCGGCGATCAACCTGACCTGGACCGGCAACGGCAGCCGTCCACCGGCCACCAGCCATCTGCTGCAACGCGCCACCGACCCGACGTTCACCAGCGGGCTGACCGAGTTGACCGTGGCGGCCACCGCGACCCGGTACACCGACGCCACAGTCACCCCCGGCGTGACCTACCACTACCGGATCCGGGCCGAGAACGCCGTCGGCTGCTCGGCCTGGTCGAACAGCATCCCCGCCTCGGTGCAGCTCACCGCGCCGACGAAGCTGTCCGCGGCGATACCACCGGCCGCGCCGCTGCGTGTCGCGCTGCGCTGGGCCAACCGTTCCTTCGCCACCGGGATCGACGTGCAACGGGCCACCAACCCGACCTTCACCAGCGGGCCGGGCACCACCGCCATCGGCGTCGGCGATCACCACCTCGACCCGGCGGTCGCCCCCGACACCACCTACTACTACCGGGTACGCACCACCTACCTGGGTGCCGCCTCGCCCTGGTCGACGGTGGCAACGGTGACCACCCCACCGGCGCCGGGGGTACCGACCTCGGTGAGCGTGACCACCAGCACACCCGGCCCGGACACGGCGACGGTGATGTTGAACTGGGCGGCGAGCACCCCCGCCAGTCAGGGCGCGGGCTTCACCGTGGAACGCGCTCTCGACGTCGCCTTCACCCGCGAGTTGGCCACCTTCACCGTCACCGGCCGAGGCTTCACCAACACCGGCCTGGCCCGAGGCGTCACCTACCACTACCGGATCCGCTCGTTCAACGTCGTCGGCGCCTCCCCCTACACCCCGCCCCTGCCCATCACCACCCCCGAATAACGCGCCACGCGCCCGCCGCGCGCTCTCCCCGGGTTGATCAAGAAGTTCTGATCTGGATCCGGCGTTCCGGAGACCGAAACGTCTTGATCAGCGGGGCATGCCGGGGGTGGGGTGGGGGCGGAGTTCGGAAAGGGCGGAGGCGAAGCCGTGCAGCAGGTCGGTGGCCTCGGTGAGACGGGTGGCGGCGGGGTGTTCGAGTTGGGGGCGGTACTCCTCGGCGAGGTAGCCGGCGGCAGCCACCACCAGGCGCTCGTACGCCGTCACGCCGGCCTCCAGTTGGCCGGTGAGCGCCTGGTGCGCCTCGGCCAACGGCGGCCGGGCGTCGGCCGGCGCGAGGCGCAGGGTGCGCTCCACGCTGGCCACCCGGTCGGCCAGCTCCCGCAGGGACTGCTCGGCGACGCTCGCCTCCGCGACGGCCGGCTCGGCGAGGCCGGTGAGCCGACCCGTCATCCCGGCCATGGTGGTGGCGGCCCGGTCCAGCCGTTCCCACGGACCGGCGGCGCTGGTGCCGCGCAGCGCGGTGCGGGTACGGACCCGGCGCACCTCGGCCACCACCCCGGCACCGGCGGGCAGTCGTTCCACTGCAGCCACCAGGCGGGCCCGGTTGCGGGCGGCGGCCTGGGCCGGATCGAGGGCGGGCGGAGCCGGCTGGGCGGCCAACGCCCGCAGGTCCACCCAACGCCACGCGGCCAACGCGGTGGTGGCACCCGCAGCGGCGGCCCAGACCGCGTCGGCCAGCCCGATCCCGGCGTACGGAGTCAGGATGACCGTCGCGCCACCGAACCCACCGGCCAGGACGCTCCACCGCCGGGCGGAGCGGCGCAGCTTGCCCAACCGCCGGAAGTACCGGGTGCGTTCGTCTGCTGCCACCGTGGCCTCCTCGATCCCCCGCTCAACCGGCGGCGCTGGTGTCCCCGGTGCCCCGGTCCCGATTCATGGTCGCCCTGATCTCGTCCAGTCGGGCGACGGCCGGGTCGGCGGTCGCCGGCTGCGGGGCGCCGACCGCGCCCTGCCCGGTGCCCGCACCGAGCTGCTCACCGGCCATGCTCGCCCGGATCTGGTCCAGCCGGGCGGTGCCGGCGGTGTCGAGGGTGGCCTTCTGGATCTCCAGCATCCGGCCCTCGGCCGAATTGCTGGCCAGCTCGGCGCGGCCCATGGCGTTGGCGTAGCGCCGCTCGATGCGGTCGCGGACCTCGTCCAGGCTGGGCGTCGTGCCGGGCGCGGTGAGCGCCGACATCGACTCCAACGAGGCGGCCACGCTCTCCTGCATCTTGGCCTGCTCGAGCTGGCTGAGCAGCTTGGCGCGCTCGGCCAGCTTCTGCTGGAGGATCATGGAATTGTTCTCCACCGCCCGGCGGGCCTGCCCGGCGGCGGCGAGCGCCTGATCGTGAAGCGTCTTCAGGTCCTCCGCGGCCTGCTCGGCGGAGACCAGCTGGGTGGCCAGCGTCTGCGCGGACTGCTCGTAGCGCCCGGCCTCGACCTCGTCACCCTTGGCCCGGGCCTGGTCGGCGAGGACCAGCGCCTGCCGGGCGTTGCTCTGCAACCGCTCGACGTCGGACATCTGCCGGGACAGCTTCATCTCCAGCTGACGCTGGTTGCCGATCACCGCGGCGGCCTGCTGGACCAACGCCTGGTGCTGCCGGTGCGCCTCGTCGATGGCCTGTTGGAGCTGCACCTTGGGATCGGCGTGCTCGTCGATACGGGCGCCGAAGAGCGCCATCAGGTACTTCCAACCCTTGACGAACGGGTTCGCCATCTCCGCGGTATCCCCTCAGTAACGTCGCTGCGCCAGCCCCCATGTCGGGTGGCCCAGCTCGGCCACCGGCGATGGTGGGTCCATCGTCCCAGCCGAGCACCAGCACGACATCCGTACCGGCGACGAGGGGACGTATGCGATCAACCCTACGCGGCGGCTGCCACCGCGACCATCCGCCACTGAGCCCTTCGCGCGCTCAGGCGGCGCAGACCACGTCCCGGTCGGTGCGGTCGGCGGGTCGGACCCGGGTGCTGCGCAGGGTCGCCTTGAGTGGGGACTCCTGACGCACCGAGACCGCGACACCGTCCGCGCTGACCTGGCGTACGGAGCGGTTGGTCGCCGCGCCCACCGTCGCGGTGACCGGGGTCGACTCGGCCGACTCGTCCTGCATGGGCACGAGCACACCGGGCAGCTGCTCGGCGAGCGCGACGGTGTCGCTCACCTCTCGCAGCAACTCGGAGAGGCGGGCGCCCAGCGCATCGCAGATCGCGGCGAGCAGTTCGCTTGAGGGTTCCTTCTGGCCGCGTTCGATCTCGGACAGGTAGCCCAGGCTGACGTTGGCCGCGGACGAGACTTCGCGCAGCGTGCGGTGCTGCCCCTGCCGGCGCGCCCGTAGAGCGTCACCGATCACCCGGCGTAGCAGGACCATCGCACCTCCCCTGGGGGACAGAGTACGCCTGACCGTGCGGCCGGGCGGCGGCACCGGCTCCGATCGACGGAGCCTTCCCGCAACCGTACCCGCTATGGGCCGCCACGACATCCCACCCCGCCCGGCTACTCCGCTGCGTAACCGCCGCGCCCGCCGCCACCGGCCGCCGCCGTGACGCCTCCGGAACGCTGCGCATGCTCGGTGAGCAGCCGCAACGCCTCGGTCACCGAGGCACCCCGGATCTGATCCCGCCCGCCGTCGAGGTGCAACTCGCGTACCTCCGTGCCGTCGGGGCCGGCGACCGCGACGAAGACCAGCCCGACCGGCTTGCCGTCCTGCGGCTCCGGGCCGGCCACACCTGTGGTGGCCAGCCCCCAGTCGGCCCCGCAGCGCTGCCGCCCACCCTCGGCGAGCGCCGCCGCCACATCGGCGTCGACCGGGCCGCGCTCCGCCAGCAGGTGCTTCGGTACGCCCGCCAGCGACTCCTTCAGCTCGGTCGCGTACACCACCAGACCGCCCCGGTAGACGACGCTCGCACCGGCGATCTCCACGATCGTGGCGGCCAGCAGTCCTCCGGTCAGCGACTCGACGGTGGCCAGGGTCTCCCGCCGCTCGGTGAGGCGGTGCACCACTCCGGCCGCCGCGCGGCCCATCGATCCTTCGGCTTCTCTCACACCCACGACTGGCATCCTTCCCGACCGGACCGGTTCCTACTCGCCACGACGCGGGATTTCAGCTGCCAGAAGCGGTGCCGGCTCAGCTGCGGGCGCGACGCAGCCGCAGAGCCTGGGCGATGTAGTCGAATCCGGTGACGATCGTCACCGCGACCGCCGCACCCATGGTCCAGGGACCGATCACGGCCAGTCCGTCCGGCATCGGCCACAGGTACCAGACGATGGCCAGGATCTGCAGGGCGGTCTTGACCTTGCCGCCACGACTGGCGGCGATCACCCCGCGCCGGATCACCCAGAACCGCATGGCCGTGATGCCGACCTCGCGGGCGAGGATGAGCCCGGTCACCCACCAGGGCAGCCGGTCGTACCAGGACAGCAGCAGCAGGGCCGCACCGGTGAGCGCCTTGTCGGCGATCGGATCGGCCACCTTGCCGACCGCGGTGATCAGACCGAACCGGCGGGCGATCCAGCCGTCGACCAGATCCGTCGCCGAGGCGACGGCGAAGATCAGGCAGGCGGTGATCTGCCAACCGGCGTGGGTCATGCCCGAAACGACCACCGAGGCGGCGAAGACCGGTACGAGCAGCAGCCGCAGGGCGGTCAGCGCGTTGGCGGCGTTCACCACCGGCACCCGGGCCGCCACCGGAGCCGGTGTCGACTCGGTCGCGCCGGTCATCGGCCCACGCTCGGGCACCCCATGCTGTCGTTCCCTCTCGTCTCGGCCCGCCGTCACCGTGTCGCGCCGGGCGCCGCCGAGATCATCTCATCCGGCACCGCCAGCAGGTCCACTCCCTCCGTGCCGGTCACGGTGGCCCGGACCAGGTCACCCGGACGAAGCGCGGCCAGGTCGACACCACCGTCGGCGGGCGCGACGAGGGTGGTCGAACCGTCCACCTCCGGCGCCTGGTGCGCGGCCCGTCCCTCGACGACGTCGCCGTCGATCGAGTCGACGAGCACCTCGACGGTCGTGCCGAGCCGGTCCTCGGCACGCTGCGAGCACAGCTCGTCGGCGAGGGCGCTGAGCTTGTCGTACCGGCGCTTGATGGTGGCGGCGGAGACCTTGCCGGACAGCCCGGCGGCCTCGGTGCCGTCCTCGTCGCTGTAGTCGAACATGCCGATCGCGTCCAGCCGGGCCTCGGTCAGGAAACGAACCAGTTCGTCGACGTCGGCCCGGGTCTCGCCCGGGAACCCGACGATGAAGTTGCTCCGCGCCCCGGCCTGCGGGTCCAACTCCCGTGCCGAGGCCAGCAGCTCCAGGAACCGGTCGGTGGAGCCGAAACGTCGCATCCGGCGCAGCACGGGCTCGCTGGAGTGCTGGAACGACAGGTCGAAGTAGGGCGCGACGCCCGGCGTGGTGGCGATCGCCTCGATCAGGCCGGGTCTGGTCTCGGCCGGCTGAAGGTAGCTGGCCCGGACCCGGACGATGCCGTCGATCGCGGCGAGCTGCGGCAGCAGCTTCTCCAGGGCGCGCGGATCACCCAGGTCCTTGCCGTACGAGGTGGAGTTCTCGCTGACCAGCACCAGTTCACGGACACCGCTCTTGGCCAGCCACTCCGCCTCGGCGAGCAACTCGTCAGGGGTACGGGAGACGAAGGCACCGCGGAAGGCGGGGATGGCGCAGAAGGCGCAGCGGCGGTCGCAGCCGCTGGCCAGCTTGAGCGAGGCGACCGGCCCGCTGTCGAGCCGGCGACGCAGCACCGGACGCAGATGCGCGGGGGTGTGCTCGTCGACGTCGGCCCCTCGGCCGTGCCCGGGCAGCGACACCGCGCTGTCCCGGCGGGCGACCGGGGTCAACGGCAGCAGCTCACGCCGGTCCCGGGGGGTGTGCGCGGTGAACTCGCGGCCCTCGACCACCGCGTCCAGCCGGGCGGCGATCTGCGGGTAGTCGTCGAAGCTGAGCACCGCCTGGGCCTCGGGCAGGCTGTCGGCCAACTCCCGGCCGTACCGCTCCGCCATGCAGCCCGCGGCGACCACCTTCGCGCCGGTGTCGGCGGCGGCCAGCAGCGTCTGGATGGAATCCTGCTTGGCCTTCTCCACGAAACCACAGGTGTTGACCACCACCACGTCGGCGCCCTCGCCGTCGGTGGTCACCTGCCAGCCATCGGCGTGCAGGCGGGCGGCCAACTCCTCCGAGTCGACCTCGTTACGGGCACAGCCCAGGGTCAGCAGGGCGACACGGCGACCGTCAGAAGAGGTGGCAGACACCATCCGAGGGTACCGGGCCGCCGCGCCCGGCCTGGCGGGGCGGGCGCGCCGTCCAACGGGTTGGGCACGCTGTCCACCAGGTGGGGCGGGGCGTCCACCGGGTTGGACGGGGCGGATCAGGTCGGGACGGCCGGGGCGAGGGCCCGGACCACCTGGTCGAGCAGGAACACCTCGGTGCCGGCCAGGCCGACCGAGCAGAAGACCGAGACCTGGTCCGCGTCGGTGCGGCCGGGCGCGGCGCCGGCCAGCACCGCTCCCAGATCACGCAACCGCGAGGCGTACGGCGCTTCGGCGGCCAGCATCGGTGGCACGTACGCCCCGGCCTGCGCCGGTGAGTCGGTGACCAGCACGGCGGCGGCGTCGAGGAGATCGGGGCCGAATTCCGCCCGGTCGCGCTGTTTGAAACCGACCGCGTTGACGTGGGTGCCGGGGGCGAGGTCGGCGGCGTCCAGCACCGGTGTCGGGCTGGTGGTGGCGAGCACCACCACGTCGCGGTCGCGCACCGCCGCGCGGGCGGTGTCCACGGCACGGGCCGGTACACCCAGCTCGGCGCGGACCCGGTCGGCGAACGCGGTCCGGCGTGCCGCCGAACGGCTGAACACGGTGACCTCACGCAGCGGGCGTACGGCGGCGGCTGCCCAGACCTGGGTCCACGCCTGACCGCCGGCGCCGATCACCCCGAGCGTGTCGGCGTCCGCGCGGGCCAGCGCGTCCACCGCGACCCCACCCAACCCGCCGGTACGCCGGGACCCCAGCTCCTCCCCCACCGCCACCGCCCGCACCGCGCCGGTCTGCCCGTCGTGCAGCACCACCACCTGCTCGGCCCCCGGGTGACCGAAGGTGTCGTACGACCGGTAGCCGTACCACTGCCCGGTCAGGTGCCCGGCGGTGAGCACCATCCGGCCCCCGCCCAGCGGCGCGGCGGCCCGGGGCGGGGCCACCAGTCGTCCGTCGTACGCGGCCAGCAGAGCCCGGCGCATGGCGTCCACGGTGGCCGGTGCGTCAAGCGCGCCAGCGACCTCCGGATCGGAGATGAGCAGGGTCATGCCCCCATCGTGCAACGTCAAGCAAGGTTGAGGTCCACCCGAGGTGATCGGCCTCACCCGAGCTGCGGCTTTCCCCCGGTGCTACGGTCGGTCCCGGTGGCCCGCAAGGGTCCCCCGGACGAGTCGTGGGCGTACCCGGTCAGGCCAAGACGCCCCGTGCAAGGACCCGACTCGTCCCGTGCCAGGTGGCTCGGGCGACCGTGAAAGGTGACCCCGATGGCCTGGATCGTGCTGGTGCTCTCCGGACTGCTGGAAACGGCGTGGGCGATCGCCCTGGACCGTAGTGCCGGCTTCACCCGTCCCCTCCCCTCCGCGATCTTCGCGGTCACGCTGGTGCTGAGCATGGGCGGCCTGGCGTACGCGCTGCGGGAGATCCCGGTCGGCACCGGGTACGCGGTCTGGGTCGGCATCGGCGCGACCGGTACCGCGCTGGTGGGGATGCTCGCGCTGGGCGAGTCGACAAGCCTGCCCCGGATCCTCTGCCTGCTGCTGGTGGTCGCCGGGGTGGTCGGCCTGAAGATCTACCACTGATCTCCGGCACCGGTGGCGTGACGAACCGCACCAGTGGGTAGAGACCGGACGGCAGACGCAGACTCACCATCCGGAGGCAGACATGGCCACCAGCACCGTTCGTTCGACCAGCGCCGCCCGCATCTGCACCATCGTGGGCTTCGTGTGCGCGGTTCTCGCGTTGCTGCTCAATCCGATTCTCTTCGGAGTCATCGGTCTGGTCCTCGGTGTCGTCGGCGCGGTGCTCGGCGACAAGCCACTCGGCTGGTACGCCGCCGGCGCCAACGTGGTCGCCATGCTGCTCAGCATGTTGATCCTCAACGCGCTCTGACCCACCAGCACGACGGGCCCGCCGCGACACGCGGCGGGCCCGTGGCATGTCTGCGGCAGGATCGGCCGCTGCCGCCCGATCGGCCGCTGCCGGCGGTCCTCGCCGCCGGTCGGTCACCGTCGGCGGTCCTCGCCGCCGGTCGGCCGCTGTCGGCGGTCAGTCCTCGTCGCCGCGCAGGCCCGCCAGGACCTCTTCCAACTCGTCCGGCTTGACAAGCACGTCGCGGGCCTTGGAGCCCTCCGAGGGGCCGACCACGCCCCGGGTCTCCATCAGGTCCATCAGCCGGCCCGCCTTGGCGAAGCCGACCCGCAGCTTGCGCTGGAGCATCGAGGTCGAGCCGAACTGCGAGGTGACCACCAACTCGACCGCCTGCACCAGCAGGTCCAGGTCGTCGCCGATGTCCTCGTCGATCTTCTTCTTGCTGTCCTGCGCGGGAGCCAGCACGTCCGGACGGAACTCCGGTTCGCGCTGGTCCTTGCAGAACTTCACCACGTCGTTGATCTCGCGCTCGGTGACCCAGGCACCCTGGATGCGGATCGGCTTCGAGGCGCCCATCGGCAGGAACAGCCCGTCGCCGCGGCCCAGCAGCTTCTCCGCACCCGGCTGGTCGAGGATGACCCGCGAGTCGGCCAGCGAGGAGGTGGCGAACGCCAACCGGGACGGCACGTTGGCCTTGATCAGGCCCGTCACCACGTCCACGCTCGGCCGCTGGGTGGCCAGCACCAGGTGGATACCGGCGGCCCGGGCCAACTGCGTGATCCGGACGACGGAGTCCTCCACGTCACGGGGGGCGACCATCATCAGGTCGGCCAACTCGTCGACGATCACCAGCAGGTACGGGTACGGCCGGATCTCCCGCTCGCTGCCCGGCGGCGCCTTGATCTCACCGTTGCGCACCTTGCGGTTGAAGTCGTCGATGTGCCGGACGCCGTTGGCGGCCAGGTCGTCGTAGCGCATGTCCATCTCGCGGACCACCCACTCCAGCGAGTCGGCGGCCTTCTTCGCGTTTGTCACGATCGGGGTGACCAGGTGCGGGATGCCCTCGTAGCCGGTCATCTCGACCCGCTTCGGGTCGATCAGCAGCAGCCGCACCTCGTCCGGCGTGGCCCGGGTCAGGATGGACACCAGCAGCGAGTTGAGGCAGCTCGACTTGCCCGCGCCGGTGGCGCCCGCGATCAGGATGTGCGGCATCTTCGCCAGGTTGGCCACCACGTAGCCGCCCTCGATGTCCTTGCCGAGAGCGACCACCATCGGATGGTGGTCGCTGGTGGCGGCGCGGGAGCGCAGCACGTCGCCGAGGGCCACGTTCTCCGGATCGGTGTTCGGGATCTCCACGCCGACGGCACTCTTGCCCGGAATCGGACTGAGGATGCGGACGTCCGGCGACTTCACCGCGTACGCGATGTTGCGGGAGAGCTGAGTGATCCGCTCGACCTTCACGCCGTGGCCGAGCTCGACCTCGTAGCGGGTGACCGTCGGGCCCCGGGTGAAGCCGGTCACCGCGGCGTCCACGTCGAACTGTTCGAAGACACCGGTCAGCGCGGCGATCACCTCGTCGTTGGCCTTGCTGCGGGTCTTCGGCGCGGCCCCGCTGCCCAGCATGTTCGCCGGTGGCAGGGTGTAGTCGCCGGCCAGGCCGGTAAGCGCGAGCTGCTCGGCCCGGGTCGGTGCCGGCGAATGCTCCGGCGGCTCGGCCGGCTTGCGGCTCGCCGGCACCCGCGACGGCGGCTTGCGCGGCAGGACGATGGTCTCCTGGAGATCCACATCGCCCGGGTCGTCGAAGTCGTCCGGGTCGAGCGGCGGCGGGGTCCGCTTCGCGGGGCGACGCCGGGCCGGCGTGGCGGCCGGCTCGTCGGTGTCCTGTCCGGTCTGGCCGATCACGCTGCCGGCGAGCAGGCCGAGCCGCTCAGGGATCTTGTTGATCGGCGTGGCGGTGACCACGAGCAGGCCGAACACCAGCAGCAGGATCAGCAGCGGTACCGCGACCCAGGCGGTGACCGCCCGTTCCAACACGCTGCCCACACCCGCGCCGACCAGGCCACCGGCGAAGTCGCGCTCACCCGGGTCACCCGGCTGTTGACCGATGTGCAGCATCGCGGCGGTGGCGACCAGCATGGAACCCCAGCCGATCCAGCCCCGGCCGCGGTGCTCGGGGTCACCGGGCTGGCGCATCAGCCGCCAGGCACCGATGCCGAGCAGCACCGGCACCACCACGGAGATGGCGCCGAGGAAGAGCCGGACCGTGTCGGCCAGGCGGGCCCCGACCGGCCCGGCGGCGGAGAACCAGAGGGCTGCCGCGCTGAGCAGGGCGAGGCCGATCATCAGCAGCCCGGCGCCGTCACGGCGGTGCTCCGGGTCCAGGTCACGGGCCGAGGCGGCCTGCCGGCCGACGGTGCGTACCGCCCAGCCGACGCCGTGGGCGAGGCCCATCCACAGTGCCCCGATCGCGCGACCGACGTAGGCGGCCGGACCGGGGCCCCGCGAGGTGGTGCGACGCCGCGCCGGGGCGGCCTTCTTCGCCGGTTGACGGGCACGACTGTTCGCGCCAGCACGCGGCGACGCGCCGCGTCGCCGGCTCGCTTGAGAGGTACGGCCCGCCATAGCATCACCGTAACGGCGGGTCCCGCGATACGCCGGTCTTCCTGGTCGGCTCCGCGTGTCGCAACGCGGTCCCCGCCACCTGCCGTGATATTTGCCTGGCGAAGGGATGCCCGATGGCGTCGCCGGAGTACGACGACGGTCTGGACGGCCCGCTGGCCGGGCATCCGGACACGCTACGACCGTTGACCCACGACCTGGTCGCCGCGGTGCTCGCCAACCGGGGGCACGCGGTCACCACCGACGCCGGCGGCAACCTGGTCGGACGGTGGGCCGAGGCGCACATCTGGTTCCTGCGCGCCGGCGACCTCGGAGAGCTGCTCCAGGTCCGTACGGTCGCCACGCACACCTTCCCGGTGGACCTCGTACCGAGGCTGCACGAGTTCTGCAACGGCTGGAACCGGGATCGGTTCTGGCCGAAGGCGTTCGTGCACGTCGACGACGCCGGGCAGGCCCGGATCTGCGGCGAGGTCATCACCGACCTGGAACGGGGGGTGACACCGCATCAACTGGACCGCCTGCTCGACCGGGGCATCGTCACCGGCTGCGGGCTGGCCACCGAGGTGGGGCGGATCCTGGGGACGGCACCCCGGTGAGCGGGTGGGCCACCGGCCGCCGCAGCCGACCACGGATGTCGACGCCGGGCGACGGACGGGCCGACCGGGGCCCCGCCGACCTGCTGGCCGACGCGCGTGACATGCCGGACGGCGAGGCGCGTATCGCCGAACTGGAACGGGTCGCCGCCCTCGCCGAGGCCACCGGCGATGCCGGGACCGCGATGGACGCCTGGGCCGAACTGGTCGAGGCCCACCTGCGCGGCGGCCAACGGTGGCGGCTCTTCGAGCCCGTCCGGCGTTGCCTCGACACGGCCCGCCGGCCGCAGCGCCCCGACGACGGCACGCGTCCCGTCGGACCGGACGACGAGATGCTGCGCCGCTACCAGCGGTACGCCGTCGAGGCCCTGCTCGGCACCTCCCGCATCGGCCTCGACCAGGCCCGGACCGTACTGGACGGGCTGGACGACCCGACGTGCGACGACGGCGGAGCCCTCGTCGCCCAGCTGCGCTGCCGCATCGCCGATCACGTCGGCGACGAGCCCGCCGCCCGACACTGGCTGCGACGGTGGCGGACCGCCGGCCCGGACCCGGCCGCCGGCTGCCCCGACTGCCTGCCGGTACGCCAGGCCGAACTGCTCGCCGGCTGGGGTGACTGGGCCGAGGCGCTCGCCGCCGTCGAACCTCTGCTCGACGGTACGGTCGGGTGCACCGCCCAGCCGGAGGCCGCGTTGGCGGCTGCGTTGCTGCCGTGGCTGCGGGCGGGCACGGCGCAGCGGGCGGCGCAGGCGCACGTGCGGGCGTACCGTCGACACCGCGTCGCCCCGGACGGGTTCGACCACCTCGCCACCCATCTGCGGTTCTGCGCGCTCGGCGGCCACCTCGACCGTGGGCTGGAGATCCTCGTCGAGCAGGTGCCCCGGCTCGACCAGCCGCACGACGACCTGGCCGTGATGGAGTTCGCCACGGCGGGCGCGCTGATCTGCACCCTGGCCGCCGAGCAGCGCGCCGATCGAACGGTGCACCGACCGGCCTACCACGGGCGGTCCGCCGCGACGGTCACGGTGGCGGCCCTCGGCGCGGAACTGCTCGCGGTGGCCACCGAGTTGGCCGGCAGCTTCGACGCCCGCAACGGCACCGGACACCAGTCCGGCCGGATGGCTGCCTGGCTGGCCGAACGACCGTCGGCCCCGCCGGTGCCTCTCCCCGCCGACGAACCGGTCGACGATGAGCCGATCGACGGCGAACCGGTGGATGCCGGCGAGTCGGTGGACGGCGAACCGGCGGGTGACGACGAGCCGGCGGGCGCGCCCTGGTCGGACGGCGGGGTGCGCGACGGGACGACGGGCGAGCGCCGGGGCATGGCCGAGGAGGAGTTGGGGGCGCTCTCCGTGACGATGATCACCACCGTGTTGGATCGGCGGGGCGACCGCTACGCCCTCGACAGCGCCGGCACGGTGCTCGGGCGCTGGGGCGACGCGGTGATCCAGTTCCGGCGGGCCGGGGAACGCGGCGACGTGCTGCACGCGCGGGTGGTCGCCGACCGTCGGCTGCCGGCGGCCCGCCGCGCCGAGGCGTACGCCTTCTGCAACGGCTGGAACCGGGACCGGCTGCTGCCCAAGGCGTACGTGCACGATCCCGGTGACGGTGAGCTGGTGTTGGCCGGTGAGGTGGCCACGGACCTGGCGTACGGGGTGGCCCCGGCCCAGGTGACAGTCCTGGTCGACGCGGCGGTACGGACCGGCGTCGCGTACGCCGAGGCGGTCGCCGCCCTGCCCTGACCCCCGCCGACGCTCGGACCCGGCCTTGTCGTCGCCGGCGCGTGCCTGCTCCTACCGCAGCGAGCGGACCCCGCCCGTTGGCCCAAGCCGCGAGCGGGCCCGACCGGCGTGTGTGCCGGCCGGGCCCGGCAGATCAGCGCTGGCCGCTCAGGGCGCGGAAGTTCTGCGTGGTGAGCAGGGTCAGGTTGTTGCGTTGCAGGATCTCGTTGATCGGCTGGTAGAACGTGGTGCCGCCACGGATGCAGTCACCCGAGCCACCGGAGGTGACGCCCTGGGCCTGGTTGCCCGAGATCCACGAGCCGCCGGAGTCGCCGGGTTCGGCGCACACGTTGGTCCGGACCAGCCCGCTGACCAGCCCCTCCGGGTAGCGCACTGTGGCGTTGCGTGCCTGCACGGTGCCGCAGCGGACCCCCGTGGTGGAGCCGGACCGGCAGATCGACGAACCGGCGGGCACCTCCCGCGAGCCGGCGACCCGGGCGATGCCGCCCCGGAAGTCGGTCACCTCCGGCAGCACCCGCGTGTTGCTGTTGACCTGCACGAAGGCCCAGTCGTCGCCGGGGAACGAGGAGGACCGGAAGACGCCCTGCAACTCCCCGTCCGCGCCGGAGGTGCGGGCACCGACCCGGCCGCAGTGCCCGGCGGTGACGTAGCCGCCGACCACCGCGAAGCCGACCGAGCAACGCCCCGCGCCGACGAAGAACGGCTCACCGCCACGTACGTCGGCGAAGAGTCGCGGCTGTTCCTCGGTGGCCATCCGGACCGCCTGCCGCGGCACCCCGGCGCGAGCCACGAACCGCCACCCGGCCGCCTCGGCACCCGGCTGGGCGAGCACCACGAGGCTGTTCGAGGCGACGTCGACGTACCAGCCGGAGACCTGCTGGGCGCGGGCGGCGCTGCGGTCCATTCTGGTCTTGAGCGCGTCGAGCTGCCCGACCCCGCGCTCGACCACCTTCGGCACCGCCCCGGCGGCACGGACCCGCGCCGCCTCGGCCGGGTCGGCGACCGCCACGTTCAACTGACTGCCGTCGGCGCTGAGCCAACTGCCGCCGTAGTCCGCACCCAGCTCCGTCCGGAGCTGGTCGACCACGCCGGTGGCCCAGCGTTCGGTCTTCAGCCGGGCCGCGACCTGGGTCTCGTCGAGGCCCAGATCCCGGCGCAGCGCCTCGACCACCTGCGGGTCGGCACCCTCCACCGCCTGACCGGCCGGCACCCGCGGCGCACCGCTGTCACCGGCGAACGACGGCAGGGTCACCGCCGCCGCCGCGCCCACCGCGGCCACCACGACACCGATGGCTGTCAATCTTCTGCGGTCCATCCGCCACGCTCCTCCCGGCAGGCGCGGGCACGCCTGCCGGGTCGGAGTACGGGCGAAAGGTCCGAGCGGTTCAGACCTCGACGACGGTGGGCACGATCATCGGCCGACGCCGGTAGGCGTCGTTGACCCAGCGGCCCACGGTCCGACGGACGATCTGCTGGAGCTGGTGTGGATCGGTGATCCCGTCCGCGGCGGCCCGGTTCAGCGCCTCGGTCACCAGCGGGATCACCGCGTTGAACGCCGCAGCGTCCTCCGAGAAGCCCTTGGCGGAGACGGTGGGACCGGCGACCACCTTGCCGGTGACCGAGTCGACCACGACGGTGGTGGCGATGAACCCGCCGTCACCGAGGATGCGCCGCTCGGTGAGCAGCGACTCGCTGACGTCACCGACGGCGAGGCCGTCGACGTAGACGTACCGACTCTTGACCCGCCCGACCAGGCTGGCGCGGCCCTCGACCAGGTCGACCACGTCGCCGTCCTCGCAGAGCACCACCCGGTCCGGCGCGACGCCGGACTCGATGCCCAGTCGCGCGTGCGCCCGCAGGTGCCGCCACTCGCCGTGCACCGGCATCAGGTTGCTCGGGCGTACGACGTTGAGCAGGTAGAGCAGTTCGCCGGCCGGGGCGTGGCCGGAGACGTGCACCTTGGCCACGTCCTTGTGCACCACCACGGCACCGGCACGGGCCAGGCGGTTGATCACCCGGTAGACCGAGGTCTCGTTGCCGGGCACCAGCGAGGACGCCAGCACCACGGTGTCGCCGGGGGCGATGGTGATGTGCCGGTGGTCGCCGCTGGCCATCCGGCCCAGGGCGCTCATCGGCTCCCCCTGCGAGCCGGTGGACATCAGCACGATCTGCTCCGGCGGCATCGACGTCGCCTCGTCCAGGCCGACGACCAGGCCGGCTGGGATGTTCAGCAGGCCGAGGTCACGGGCGATGCCCATGTTGCGCACCATCGACCGGCCGATCAGGGCGACCTTGCGGCCGTGTTCGAGCGCCGAGTCGAAGACCTGCTGCACCCGATGCACGTGGGAGGCGAACGAGGCCACGATGATCCGGCCCCGCGCCTTGGCGAAGATCGAGTCGAGGACCGGGCCGATCTCCCGTTCCGGCGTGACGAAGCCGGGGATCTCCGCGTTTGTGGAGTCCGACAGCAGCAGGTCGACACCCTCGGCGCCGAGCCGCGCGAACCCGGCCAGGTCGGTGATCCGCCCGTCCAGCGGAAGCTGGTCCATCTTGAAGTCGCCGGTGTGCAGCACCAGCCCGGCCGGCGTACGGATGGCCACCGCCAGCGCGTCCGGAATCGAGTGGTTGACGGCGAAGAACTCACACTCGAACGGGCCGAGCCGCTCCCGGCCGCCCTCGCGCACCGTCAACGTGTACGGCTGGATCCGCCGCTCGGCCAGCTTCGCCTCGACAAGCGCCAGGGTGAACTGCGAGCCGACCAGCGGAATGTCGGCCTTGTGCGCGAGCAGGTACGGCACGGCGCCGATGTGGTCCTCGTGGCCGTGGGTCAGCACGATCGCCTGGATGTCGTCGAGCCGGTCGAGGATGGGCCCGAAGTCGGGCAGGATCAGGTCGACGCCGGGCTGCTCCACATCGGGAAAGAGCACCCCACAGTCGACGACCAGCAACTTCCCGTCGTACTCGAAGACGGTCATGTTCCGACCGATGGCGCCGAGCCCACCGAGCGGGATGATCCGCAATCCGCCCTCCGGCAGCGGCGGGGGAAGTTGAGCCTCCTCGTTGTGCGCCTCGGTCACGCGCTCACCTCATTCTGTGACGCCGTCACCCGGCGTCCGTCCGGTCGTTTGATCATTCGGGAAGTGGTAGGCCCGCTGCTGCGCAGTCGGCGCGCAGCTGAGCCACCTGGTCCTCGGTGGCGTCCACCAACGGCGAACGGACCGGGCCGGCCGGCAGGCCCTGCACGGTCAGGCCGGCCTTGACCAGGATGGTGCCCTGGGTACGGAAGATCCCGGTGAACAGCGGCAGCAGTCGACGGTGCAGGGTCAACGCGGTCGACATGTCCCCTGCGTCGTACGCCTCGATCATCCGCTTGGTGTCCGCGCCGCTGAAGTGCGTCGAGGTGCCGACCACGCCGACGGCACCGACAGCCAACGCAGGCAGCGTGAGCGAGTCCTCGCCACTGTAGTACGCCAGGTCCGTACGGCTGGTGACCCAACTGGTGGCGGTCAGGTCGCCCTTGGCGTCCTTCACCGCGACGATGCGGCCGTGCTCGGCGAGCCGGACCAGGGTCTCGGTCTCGATCGGCACACCGGAGCGGTGCGGAATGTCGTACAGCATCACCGGCAGCCCGGTGGCGTCGGCCACCGCGGTGAAGTGTCGCAGCAGCCCCGCCTGGGGCGGCTTGTTGTAGTACGGGGTGACCACCAGCAGCCCGTGCGCACCGGCCTTCTCCGCCGAGGCGGCCAGCTCGATGGTGTGCCGGGTGTCGTTGGTGCCCACCCCGGCCAGCACCCGCGCCCGGTCCCCCACGGCCTCCACCACGGTGCGGATCAGCTGTTCCTTCTCAGCCTCCGTGGTGGTCGGCGACTCGCCGGTGGTGCCGTTGATCACCAGCGCGTCGTTGCCCTGCTCCGCGACGAGATGGTTCGCCAGCCGCGCGGCGCCGTCCAGGTCGAGCGTGCCCTCAGCGGTGAACGGGGTCACCATGGCGGTGATCACCCGGCCGAAGGGACGGGACACCGCCCGTGCCGGGGCGTCAACGTGGTCGTGCGTCATGGTGACAACCTATCGGACAGCGGCTGGAGGACTGCCGGGGAAGGGTGGCATGCGCCCCGGGCGGGCAGCGCCCTGAACCCGCTCAGGACTGCTCGGCGAGCGGGCTCGCCGCGACCTCGGTGCCGTCGGGCAGGGTCGAGATGACGAAGTCGGCGAAGACGTTCGGCGCGACCCGCTGCAACTGCCGCAGGCACTCCACGGCCAGCTCGCGGATCTCCACGTCGGCGTGCTCGGTGGCCCGCATCGCGATGAAGTGCCGCCAGGCACGGTAGTTGCCGGACACCACGATCCGGGTCTCGGTGGCGTTCGGCAGCACGGCCCGGGCCGCCTGACGTGCCTGCTTGCGCCGCAGCGTCGGGTTGGGCTCGTCGACGAAGTGCCGCTCCAGCCCCTCCAACAGCTCGTTGTAGGCCCGTACGCTCGCCTCCGCGGCCTCGACGAACCGCTTGTGCAGCTCCGGGTCCTCGGCGATCACCCGCGGCTCGACCATCGCCGCGTCCCGCTCCGGCACGTACCGCTGGGACAGCTGCGAGTACGAGAAGTGCCGGTGCCGGATCAACTCGTGGGTGAACGAGCGGGACACCCCGGTGAAGTAGAAGCTGACCGACCCGTGCTCCAGCACGGAAAGGTGCCCGACCTCCAGGATGTGCGCGAGGTAACCGGCGTTGGTGGCGGTGGCCGGGTTCGGCTTCTTCCAGCTCTGGTAGCAGGCCCGCCCGGCGAACTCGGCGAGCGCCTGCCCGCCGTCGGCGTCCGTCGACCACGGCACGTCCTGCGGCGGCTCAAAATGAGTCCACGCGATCAACCTGACCTGGGGCTGCACCATCTCCGGCATTCCGCGACTCTAACCCCACCCCTCCCTGACCCCCACACCCTCCCCACCCCACCCACAACTCCGCGATCTTGCACTTGTGGTCGCCGAGATGCACCCTTCACCCCTTATGCCGCGACCAGAAGTGCAAGATCGCGGGGATGGGGAGGGGGTGGGAGGGGGGGTGGGGCGCGGGGCGGGGAGGGGAGGGGGGTGGGG
>NZ_BOPA01000032.1 GCF_016863515.1 Micromonospora gifhornensis | reverse complement strand
GCTGGTTTCCGCCGTGTCAAATCGGCTTGCGCCGGTTTGTCACGCTTCCACCCTTTCTCCGGGCGCCATGAGCGAATCGGCTGACGCCGTTACGTTCGTGGTTTCCGGCAGGCCAGCCGCTGCGGTTTCCCGCTAGCGCGCCTGGGCCCCTGCCAGCGGCCAACCATACCCGGTCGGTTCCGCTCCACCAAATCCGCCTCGCGGCGACTCTGGGGCACCACCCGGTCCCGTCTCGAAGCGGCTACGCCGCCCGCTCGGGAAGGTTGACCTGCGCTCGGCCTTCAGGTCTTTCGACCTGTTTCGTCCGGTCCGCGCTGGCAGAGAGAAAGTTACGCGCCCGGCGGTTCGATCGTCAAATCCGCCGGACGCGTCGCGCGTCACACTCCGCGACAGTGGCTCATTCGACCGCGGCGGGAACGTCCAGTTCGACACCGGCGAACGAGCGCTTGCCCCGGCGCAGCACCAGGTAGCGGCCGTGCAGCAGGTCGTCGGCCCCGATCACCGCGTCCGCCTCGGTGACCCGGACGTTGTTGACGTAGGCGCCACCCTCGGCGATCACCCGGCGGGCCTCCTTCATGCTGGGCACCAGGCCGGACTCCTTGAGCAGGGCGGCCGCCTCCGGCAATTTGTCGAGGCGTACCAGGCCGGCTTCGGTGAGCGCGGCGCGCAGGGTCGCCGCCGACAGGTCCGCCAGGGAGCCTCGACCGAACAGCGCCTGACTGGCGGCCACCACCTGGGCCATCTCCCGCTCACCGTGCACCAGGGTGGTGAGTTCCTCGGCGAGGGCACGCTGGGCGGCACGGGACGCGGGCCGTTCCGCGGTCTCCTTCTCCAGCGCTTCGAGCTCCTCGCGAGAGCGGAAGCTGAAGTAACGCAGGTAGCGCCCGACATCGCGATCGTCGACGTTGATCCAGAACTGGTAGAACGCGTACGGGCTGGTCATCTCGGGGTCGAGCCAGATCGCGCCGCCCTCGGTCTTGCCGAACTTCGAGCCGTCGGACTTGGTGACCAGCGGTGTGGTGAAGGCCTGCACCGGGCCGGCGCCGCGACGGCGGACGTAGTCGACGCCGGCGGTGATGTTGCCCCACTGGTCGGAGCCGCCGAACTGGAGTTGGCAGCCGTACCGGCGGTGCAGTTCGAAGAAGTCGTTGGCCTGGAGCAACTGGTAGCTGAACTCGGTGAAGCTGATGCCGCTCTCCAGCCGGGCCCGGACCACCTCCCGCGCCAGCATCTTGTTCACCGGGAAGTGCTTGCCCACGTCCCGGAGGAACTCGACCACCGACATCTCGCCGGTCCAGTCCAGGTTGTTGACCAGCAGGGCTGCGTTGTCACCGGTGTACGACACGAAGGGCGCAAGCTGGTCGCGGATGCGCTGCACCCAGCCGGCGACCACCTCGGGCGCATTGAGGGTGCGCTCGGCGCTCTCCTTCGGGTCGCCGATCTGACCGGTCGCGCCACCGACCAGCAACAGCGGACGGTGGCCGGCGAGTTGCAGGCGGCGTGCCGTGGCGACCTGCATCAGATGGCCGGCGTGCAGGCTGGGCGCGGTCGGATCGAAGCCCACATAGAAGACGGTCGCCGGGCCGTCGAGCAGTGCGCGTAGCTCGTCGGGGTCGGTGGAGTCCTGGATCAGGCCACGCCACCGCAGGTCGTCGGTGAAGGAGTCCCGCCCGGCCGGCGGGAGGTTGCTGTCGGTCACGGTCACCGATTCTCCCCCATCAGCGCCTCTGTGCCCTACCGGGTTCGCACCGCTGCCACCTCGGTAGGGTGACGTTGCCAAGATCGAGGAGGCCGCCATGGAGATGTCCGAGCTCTCGACCGGGTTCTTCGCCCTGCTCGGTTTGGAGTACGGGGAGACCAGCGGTGATCGGGTGACGGTCCGTTGGCGGGTACGGCCGGAGCTGCTGCAACCGTACGGCATCCAGCACGGCGGGGTCTACTGCTCGGTGGTGGAGACCGCGGCCAGCGTGGGTGCCGGCATCTGGTTGGGTGAGCGCGGACGGGTGGTCGGCGTGTCGAACCAGACGGACTTCCTGCGTCCTGTCGGCGACGGGGAGTTGACCGCGGTCGCCACTCCGGTGCACCGGGGGCGCAGTCAGCAGTTGTGGCAGGTGGAGATCACCGACGCCAAGGATCGCCTGGTCGCCCGGGGACAGGTCCGCCTGCAGAACCTCTACCCCGACAGCTGAGGGCTGACAACTGCTGGCGTGTCGGTCGTCATTAGTGCTCAATAGTTGTCTATAGTCGGCATCGTGAACTTGAAGGAATGGGCGGCGGCCACGGGAATCTCGTACGCGACGGCACGTCGGCGTTACGAGTCCGGGACGCTGCCCGTTCCCGCCTACCGGATGGGCCGCCTGATCATGGTCGGCGAGCCGGTCACCGCAACGACGGCAGGGACCGGGCAGACCGTGGTGTACGCCCGGGTGTCGTCGGCCGATCAGAAGGCGGACCTGGACCGGCAGGTCGCACGGGTCACCGTGTGGGCCACCGGGCAGAGGCTAGGCGTCGATCGGGTGGTGACCGAGGTTGGGTCCGCGTTGAACGGGCACCGTAAGAAGTTCCTCGCCCTGCTCCGCGACCCCGCTGTGACGACCATCGTGGTTGAGCACCGAGACCGGTTCGCCCGCTTCGGTGCCGAGTATGTCGAGGCCGCCCTGACCGCGCAGGGCCGCCGTCTGCTGGTGGTCGATCCGGCCGAGGTCGATGACGACCTGGTCCGCGACGTGACCGAAATCCTCACCTCGTTGTGCGCCCGCCTGTACGGCCGCCGCGCTGCCGCGAACCGTGCCCGCCGCGCGGTTGAAGCCGCCACCGAAAGCGGCTCGGCGTGAAGACGATCCAGGCGTACCGGTTCGCGCTGGATCTCACCCCGGGTCAGGAACGCGACGTGCTCGCGCATGCCGGGGCCGCCCGCGTCGCGCACAACTGGGCGCTCGCGAAGGTCAAGGCGGTTATGGACCAGCGCAGCGCCGAGCGTTCCTACGGTGTGCCGGACGAGGAGTTGACGCCGTCGCTGTCCTGGTCCCTTGCCGGGCTGCGTAAGGCGTGGAACGCCGCGAAGCCCGACGTGGCGCCGTGGTGGGGCGAGGTGTCCAAGGAGGCGTTCAACACCGGCCTGGACGCTCTGGCTCGCGGGTTGAAGAACTGGGCCGGCTCCCGCAGGGGCACGCGGGCCGGTCGGCCTGTCGGGTTTCCCCGGTTCAAGTCCCGCCGCCGCACTACACCATCGGTGCGGTTCACCACCGGGGCGATCCGGGTCGAGCCCGACCGGATGCACGTGGTCCTGCCCCGGCTGGGCCGGTTGAAGCTGCACGAGTCGGCTCGCAAACTGGCCCGTCGCCTGGACAACGGCACCGCCCGGATCATGTCCGCGACCGTACGGCGTGACGGCGGGCGCTGGCACGTCTCGTTCACCGTCGAGGTCGACCGTGCCGAACGCATTCCGGCCCGGCCCGCATCGGTGGTCGGTGTAGATGTCGGGATCAAGCACCTTGCGGTGCTGTCCACCGGCGAACTGGTCGACAACCCGCGCCACCTGGTCGCCGCGCAGCAGCGCATGCGTGCTTTGGGTCGTGCGCTGTCGCGTAAGACCGGCCCGGACCGGCGTACCGGACGACGGGTGTCGAAACGCTGGGAGCGGGCAGCGGCCCGACTCGGTCGTGCGCACGCGCGGGTGGCGAACCTGCGCCGTGACGGCCTGCACAAGCTCACCACCCGGCTCGCCCGCGAGCACGGCACGGTCGTGGTGGAAGACCTCAACGTCACCGGCATGCTGCGGAATCGCAAGCTGGCCCGGCACATCGCCGACGCCGGGTTCGCCGAGATCCGCCGCCAGTTGGCGTACAAGACCGGGTGGAACGGTGGTCGGCTGCTCGCGGCCGACCGCTGGTACCCGTCCTCGAAGACCTGCTCGGGCTGCGGCGCGGTGAAAGCCAAGCTCGCCCTTTCCGAGCGTGAATACCAGTGTGAGGCGTGCGGCCTGGTTCTCGACCGGGACCGCAACGCCTCGCTCAACCTGGCCGCACTCGCGGCTGAGTTCGACACCGCCGGGAGTGGCCCGGTGGCAGCACGTGGAGCCGACCAGAAGACCCGCGTACGCGGGCAGGTGGCCGTGAAGCGTGAATCCGGCACGGCATCCGCCGGTCAGACCGGGACCGTCTTGCCGCAAGGCAGGACTACCGACCGTGTGCTCACTAAAGCGCACTGAGAGGTAACGGTGTGATCGGGGAGTCGTCGAGCGACAGACCCCCTATGCCCGTTTCACAGTAGTTTGCGGCTTGGCGGCGATATTGTCGCGTCGATGACCGAGCCCGCGACGCCGTCGACGTGAAGAAGCTGCTCGCCGCCACGCTCGGCATCCTCTCCGCGGTCGGTGGCTTCGTCGACATCGGCGACCTGGTGGCCGCCGGTCAGGCCGGCGCCCGCTTCGGCATGGCCCACTCCTGGGTGCTGCTGCTCGGCGTGATCGCGATCTGCGCGTACGCCGAGATGGCCGGACGGATCGCGGCAGTGACCGGCCGCGCGGTGTTCGACCTGGTCCGGGAGCGGCTCGGGGCCCGCATGGCGCTTGTCAACCTGATCGCATCGTATGTGGTCACGGTGATCACCCTGGCCGCCGAACTGGGCGGTGTGGCACTGGCGTTGCAACTGGCCAGCGGGGTGCCGTACCTGCTCTGGGTGCCGGTCGCCGGGGCGGCGGTGTGGCTGGTGCTGTGGCGGGTGCGCTTCCCGGTGATGGAACGGCTGTTCGGGCTGGCCGGCCTGACGTTGGTGGTCTTCGCCGTGGCGCTGTTCTGGTTGCCGACCGACTGGGCGGCACTCGGGCGTGGCGCGGTGAGCATCGACGACGGCGGGCAGGGGTGGGGGGCGTACTGGTTCGTCGCGGTGGCGCTGTTCGCCTCGACCGTCAGCCCGTACGAGGTCTTCTTCTTCTCCTCCGGCGGTGTGGAGGAACGGTGGAGCGCCGCCGACCTGGCTGACGCCCGGTTCAGCGTGCTCGTCGGCTTCCCGGTCGGGGGGTTCCTGGCGCTGTCGCTGATCGCCACCGCGACGGTGGTGCTGCGGCCCGCCGGCCTGACCGTCTCCGACCTCGACGACGTCGCCCATCCGGTCGTGCTGGCCTTCGGCGGGGTCGGCCTGGCGATCGCGGCGCTGGCGTTCTTCGCGGTCACCTTCGGCGCCGCGTTGGAGACCGGGTTGTCGGCCGCGTACGCCGCCGCGCAGTATTTCGGTTGGCAGTGGGGCAAGCGGGTCAGCCCGCGTGAGGCGGCCCGGTTCCACACGGTGTTGCTGGTCAGTGTGCTGCTCGGGGTGCTTCTGCTGCTCACCAGGATCGATCCGGTGACGCTCACCGAGTACATGTTGATCATCAGTGCGGTGGCGTTGCCGCTGACCTACCTGCCGATCCTGGTGGTGGCCAACGACCGCACCTATCTCGGCGACCGGGTCAACGGTCGGTGGCTCAACGTGCTGGGGGCGGTGCTGCTGCTGGTCATCGTGGCCGCGGCGATCGCCGCCATTCCGGTGGCCATCGGGACCAGAATGGGGCAGTGAGGATCCAGGTCAGCCATGATCTGCTCGACCGCCAGCTCGTCGACGTCGACGGCCGGCTGATCGGCAAGGTCGACGACGTGGAGTTCGCCCTGGACGCCCATGGGACGCCGTACCTGCGAACGCTGCTCACCGGGCCGGGCGCGCTCGGGCTGCGGGTCGGTGGCCGCATCGGCCGGATGCTGGTGTTGACCGCGGAACGGTTCGTCTCCGACCGGCCGATGGTGCCGCTGCGCATCCCGTACGGGTTCGTCGCACGCATCGACAGCGCGGTGTGGCTGCGGATACGCGCCGAGGACCTGCCCACCTCGCCGGTGGAGTTGTGGCTGCGTCGCCACCTGATCGGCAGGATTCCCGGGGCCGGCCGTGCGGGCGGGTGAGCTGCTCGGCCGCACCGCGTACGACGAGCAGGGCCGGCGGCTGGGTCGGGTGGTGGATCTGGTGGTGCGCGGCACGCCGGGCGGACCGTTGCGGTTGACCGATCTGGTGGTCACCCGGCACTGGTACGGGCGGCTCAGTGGCCGGTTGATCGGGCCGGAGCGCCATCCGTCCGGGCCGTGGGTGATCCGTGCCGTCGCCCGGTTGCTCGGCCGCAGCACCGTGCAGGTGCCGGTGCACCGGCTCAGGCTCGATCCGCCGGTGCCAGGTCTGCCCGAGGATCCCCCGAGCCGTTGACGGCAGCGGACTCCGGTGACTCCTGCTCGGTCGCGTCCGGTGACTCCGGGTCGGCTGCCGATTCGGTTCGGCACAGCCGTACGCCGGTGATGGCACGGTCGTCGACCTCGGTGATCTCCAGCCGCCAACCGTCGACGGTGAGGTGCTCGCCGATGGTGGGGATCCGCCCGAGGGCGGCGAGCACCAGGCCGGCGACCGTGGTGTAGTCGCCGGCCGGGCGGGCCGGCAGTTCCACGCCGATGTCCGGCAGGTCGTGCACCGGGAAGGTGCCGGGCAGCGCCAACGCGCCGTCGGCGTCGGTACGCACCTCGCGGATGTCCCGGTCGGTCTCGTCGTAGATCTCCCCGACGATCTCCTCGAGGACGTCTTCCAGGGTGACGATGCCGTCGACGGCGCCGCGCTCGTCCACGACCAGCGCCATGTGTTGGCGTTCCGCCTTGAACTGGCGCAGCGCGTCGACCACCGACACCGAGTCCGGCAACAGCATCGGTGGTCGTACGCACTCGTCGACGGGCTGGTCGTCGCGGACGCCGACCAGGTCCCGCAGGTGGATGACGCCGACCGTGTCGTCCAGGCCGCCGTGGCGGACCACCGGTGCGCGGGAGTGCCCGGAGGCGGCCAGCACCAGCCGGGCCGCCTCGGCGGTGGTGCCGCTGTCCAGGCAGAAGACGCTCAGCCGGGGCACCAGCACGGCGCGCAGCTTCCGGTCGGCGATCTCCACGGCACCGGCGATGATGGTCTGCTGCTCCTTGGTGAAGCCGTGGTTGCCGGCGACGATGTCCCGTAGTTCGTCGGGGCTGATCTCGTCGCGTTCCGGCTCCGGGTTCAGCCCCGCCATCCGGACCACCAGGTCGCTGGTGGCGCCCAGCAGCCACACCGCCGGGCGGGTGAGCGTGGCGAGCAGGTCCAGCGGGCGGGCGACGAGCAGTGCCCAGCGCTCGGGGATCTGCATTGCGATCCGTTTGGGGGCCAGTTCCCCGAAGACCAGGGTGACGAAGGTCAGCACCAGGGTGACCAGCACGATGGCGACCGGTTCGGCGGCTCGACCGAACACGTCCAGCAACGGTGTCAGGGGCCGGGCCAGTGACACTGCCGCCGCCGCCGAGGCGAGGAAGCCGGCCAGGGTGATGCCGATCTGGATGGTGGCCAGGAACCGGTTGGGGTCGCGGGCCAGGCGGGCCAGCACCTGTCCGGCTCGGCTGCTGCGGGCCAGCCGTTGGATCTGGCTGTCACGCAACGACACCAGAGCCAGCTCACTACCGGCGAAGATCGCGTTGATGACGATCAGGACCGCGACCAAAGCCAGCTGACTCCAGTAGCTCTGCACGCCCGGCTCCCTCGTTGGACCGCGCCCGGTGGCGCCGCCGGTGGAAGTCCCACCGGCGTAGCGGTGCCTATGCCCAGTGGCTCCGACGGTGAATCATCGTCATCATCCGGGCAGGTCGAGCACGTACGATCGCGCGGCGCCACCGTCGGGTATGGCGTGCCCGCTACTGAGGCAGCCCCTGGTAGTTGGCCGGCCCGGCGACCTGTCCGCCGTCGCCGGCCACCTCGCTGCCGGTGACGAACCGCGAGTCGTCGCTGGCGAAGAAGAGGACGATTCCCGCGATGTCGTCAGGCTCGCCGACCCGCCCGAGCGCGATGTTGCTCGTGTCGAACGTGACGCCTGCGGTCATGGGTGTCCGGATCTGACCGGGATGGACGGCGTTCACGCGGATTCCGTGGACGCCCAACTCCAGCGCGGCGGTCTTGGTCAGGCCGCGTACGCCCCACTTTGCCACCACGTAGCCGGACATTCTCGGCACGCCCTGGAGGGCGCCGACGGAGCCGATGTTGACGATGGACCCGCCACCGGCCCGCTTCATCGCCGGGACGACAGCCTGCATGCCGTTGAAGACGCCGATCAGGTTCACGTCCAGCGTGCGCTGCAACCGCGCGGTGTCCCACTGCTCCAGCGGCGCCGGGTCGGCGACGCCGGCGTTGTTGACCAGGATGTCGACGGAGCCGAACCGCTTCTCCGTCCGCTCGACAAGTGCGACCCAC
This sequence comes from Micromonospora gifhornensis, assembly GCF_016863515.1. Lineage (GTDB taxonomy): Bacteria > Actinomycetota > Actinomycetes > Mycobacteriales > Micromonosporaceae > Micromonospora > Micromonospora gifhornensis. The sequence continues at coordinate 120,339 of NZ_BOPA01000032.1, read as the reverse complement.
TCGTCCGCTGATCGGACGTCGAGTTTCTCGGCGACGGCCTGCGGTCCGAGTTCGAGGGCGAGCGCCTGCGCCGCCGTGAGGTTCACGTCGGCGATGACCACGTTCGCACCCTCGGTCACGAACCGGCGGACGGCGGCGGCGCCCATTCCCATCGCGCCGCCGGTGACCACCGCTGTCTTTCCCTGTAGCCGTGTCATTACCAATTACCTTCTTCCGTGTCAGAGGTGCGAGGGCTCGGTGGCGCGCGATCAGGCGGCGCTTCCCGACTTGAGGGCCCGTGCGATACGCACGACACGTTCGGCCTGGTGGCGGGCGGAGTTGCGGGTGTCGTCGTCGATCGTGCCGAGGTCCGGGCCGAACACGGCGTGGTGTGAGGTGCCGTACGGGTTGCCGTCGACGAACTTGATCGGGTCGGTGTATCCGGGCGGCACGATGATGCCGCCGAAGTGGTGGATGGTGTTGTACATGGCGAGCAGGGTCGACTCGTGCCCACCGTGGCGGGTGCTGGTCGAGGTGAAGCCGCTGTAGACCTTGTCGGACAACACGCCGGCCAGCCACAGCGGCGACAGGGTGTCGAAGAACTGCTTCATCTGCGCCGCGATGTTCCCGAATCGGGTCGGTGATCCGAGGATGATCGCGTCGGCCCAGGTGAGGTCGTCCGAGCTCGGGGCGGGTATGTCCGCGGTGGCCGCGTGGTGGGCGGCCCAGATCGGGTTCGACTCGATGGCGGCCTGCGGTGCCAGTTCGGCCACCTTGCGCACTCGCACCTGCGCGCCGGCGGCCTCCGCCGCTGCCGCCATGGTGTTGGCGATGTTGGTGCCCGTGCCGGTGGACGAGTAGTAGATCAGGGCGAGGTTGACGACGTGGGACATGGTGGGCGCTCTTCTCCTTCGAGGTGCGGGCTTCATGTGCCCGGCTGCGTAAGGGGCGGACCTGCGGGCCAAACCTAGCCGCGTTTTGGTGATGCGTCACCCTTAAGTGTCGGGTGACACATCACCCTCTTGAGATCCGGCAGATAGCGCTGATAGCTGCAAACCACCCATACGATCCCGTGAAAAGCGCAGCAAGGGGCATCAGCCGCACAGCAGGAGCGGTGATTCGTCACCTAGTACCAGGGCGGCATCGAATGGCCCACGCCCCCGCTACGGACGATCCGTCACCGTGCCCCGGGTGCGGGGCGGAAGCTGCCTCAGTCCTCGAAGAGTTCGTTCTCGAGGTTGTCCAGCACCGCTTCCGACACGGCAGCAAGGGTGTCGAGCTGACGAGGGCTGAGCACGTCGAGGAAGAGCTGACGCACGTATCGCAGGTGCAGTGGCGTCGCCTTGTCGATCACCGCACGCCCCTCGTCGGTGAGGGCGATACGCGTACCGCGTCGATCCTCGACGCAGCTCTGACGCTCCACCAGCCCTCGCCGAGTCATCCGCGAGATCTGATGGACCAGGCGCGTCTTCTCCCACCTGAGGACTTCCCGCAGCTCGATGACGCGCAGCGGACCGTTCGGCGACAGGCGCAAGGCGCTCAGGACGGCGAAATCCGCCAAGGAGATCTCGGCCTCGCGCAGCAGCTGACGGTTCAGGCGCCGCCGGACGTCCTCCTGCATGGTCAGGAACCCGAACCACGCACGCCGCTCACGGTCATTCAGCCGCTCAGACTCACTCACCCCTAAACGCTACCGCCGGCGGGATGCGCTCGACTGAGCCGAGGAGCCGCCGGGCCAGGGGGCAACGAGGCATCGTCCGCACCGCACTACCGCGGCACCGACTCCGTGACCAGGTCGAGCACGTACGACTGGCCGTGCGGACGGAATCCGATGCGCTGGTAGTAGGGGGCGCGCATGCCCGGCGGGCTGATCACCCGACGGAAGCCCCGGTCGGTGAACAGGCTGCTGCGTCGGTAGACGAACTCGCCGGGGGTGAAGTCCCGGAAGGCCGGGGTGACGTAGTCCAGGTCGACCTGGGCCACGCCGTCTCCGGCGTCGTGGGCGAGCACCACGCCGACGACCTCGTCGGCGCGTACCACCAGGAAGGCCGAACGGTCGGCCACCCGATCGGGGTGAAAACCCGGGTTGAACCGGGCGATGTCGGCGGCGTGCACCCGCAGCGTGTGCGCCAGGAACGCGTCGTCGGCATTCACCTCGACCACCTGGTAGGTCTGCTCGTCGTGCCGGGTGGCGAGCAGTCGCCGCAGATACCAGAGGTTGATCACCGCCAGGACGATGTTGAGCCCCACCATGGGCCACACCCGCAGCGCGCCGTTGTAGCCGATGAGCACCAGGCAGCCGATCAGGTTGACCGCCCGCAGCCGCAGGATGCGCGTCTGCAGCAGCGACCAGACCAGCAGCGCGGAGCCGGTCCAGCCGACGAGTTCCAGCCAGTTCACTCCGCGAGGGTAGTGCCATCCAGGTCACGCCGCCGCCTGGCGGGGCGGGGCGATCAACCCCGGCGGGGTGTCAGGCCGGCAACTCCAGCAGGTACTCGTCGATCTCCTCGCCCCGGCCGGGGGCGTACGCCCGTTCGGTGGCCCGGACGACGAACCCGCAGCGGCGCAGCACGGTCAGCGAGCCGACGTTGTCGGTGGCGGTGCGCGCGTACAGCGGGCGGCGGGTCACCTCGCGCAGCAGGGCGGCCAGCGCGCGGGTGGCGTAGCCGCGACCCCACCGGGCCGGGTCGATCCAGTAGCTGACTTCGGTGCGCCCCTCGGCGGGGAAGGCCAGCACGTGCCCGACCACCGCGTCGTCGACGGTCACGGTCCAGGCGAGGTTCTGCGGGTCGGTGAGGATGCGCATCCAGTGCGCGGCGAACGCCCGCGTGTCGGCCGGGTCGGCGGCGCCGAAGGCGGCCATCCGGCCGGCCTCGGGGTCGAGTTGGTGGGCGTAGAACTCCGGCAGGTCGTCCTCGGCGACGGCACGCAGCCGTAAGTCGTCGCTCATCGCCGATGACGATACGCCGTGCGATCGGCAGGGCCGTTGGTCCCGCGCCGAGCGGGCCGTCGACTCTGCCGGACACCTGTGGTGGCGCGCCACCCTGATGGTGCAGGGCAGCCGTCGGGGCACGGCCTCGGGGCAGAGGTGAAGCGGTGAGGGGTTCGAGGGCGTGGGCAGGGGTGCACCGTGAGCACTGACATCGTCACCCGGCCGGTAACCGTCGACGGACTCAGCTCCGCCGAGGCCGCCGAACGGCTACGCCTCGACGGGCCGAACGCCGCCGAGGCGCCACCCCGCCGACATCTGACCGTCCGCGTCCTGCGGCAGCTCACCGACCCGCTGGTCGCCCTGCTGCTGGCCGCCGCCGTGGTCACCACGGTGCTGCGGGACTACCCCGACACGGCGGTGATCCTGCTCGTCGTCGCGGTCAACACCGTCATCGGCGTGGTCCAGGAGGTACGCGCCGAGCGGGCGATCGCCGCGCTCGACCAGCTGGCCGCACCGACCGCCCGGGTCGTGCGCGACGGCCAGGACCTGGTGCTGCCCGCCGCCGACCTGGTCCGGGGCGACCTGGTGCGCATCGAAGCCGGCGACGTGGTCCCCGCCGACCTGCTGCTCGACGAGGCCAACCGGCTGCGCCTGGACGAGTCGGCGCTCACCGGCGAGTCGCTGCCGGTGGCCCGGGACGTCGGCGAGGAGGCCAGCGCCGGCACCGTGGTCACCGTGGGCCGGGCCACCGGCACGGTGGTACGCACCGGCGCGGCGAGCGCGCTGGGCCGGATCGCCACCCTGGCGGCCACCACCCGACCGGGTCCCACCCCGCTGCAGCGGCGTCTGGCGGCGCTCGGCCGGGTCCTCGGCCTGGTCGCCGTACTGCTGTCCGGGCTGGTCTTCGCCATCGGCGTGCTCAGCGGGCGACCGCTGGTGGACATGGCGGTCACCGCGGTGAGCCTGGTGGTGGCCGCGGTTCCGGAGTCACTGCCCGCGGTGGTCACCCTCGCGCTCGCGCTCGGCGCACGGCGGATGGCGCAGTCCCGGGCCATCCCCCGCCGGCTGCACGCGGTGGAGACCCTCGGTTCGGTCACCGTGATCGCCTCCGACAAGACCGGCACCCTCACCGAGGGGCGGATGGCCGTGCAGCACGCCCGCACCGCCGACGGCGCCGGCTTCGACATCACCGGCACCGGGTACGCCCCGCACGGCGCGATCCACCGCGACGGCCAGCGGATCGCGGTCACCGACGAGCTGCGCCAGCTGGCCCGGGCCGGGCTGCTGTGCAACGACGCGACGCTGACCCCGCCGGACGACAAGCGGCCCGAGTGGGGTGCCGTCGGTGACCCGTTGGAGGGTGCCCTGGTGGCCTTCGCCGCCCGGTGCGGCCTCGATCCGCAGGCCACCCGCCGCGCGTGGCCGCGCGTCGCCGAGCACCCCTTCGACCAGGAGTTGCGCCGGATGACCACGGTGCACCGGTGCTGCGACAACAGGTATCTGGTGGTGTGCAAGGGCGCGCCGGAAAACGTGCTGGCCGCGCCGCTTGTCGACGCCGACGCCGAGGAACTGGCCGAACTGGCCGCCGCGGCACAGGAGATGGCGGGCGCGGGGCTGCGGGTGCTCGCCCTGGCGGCGGCGCTTGTGGACATGCCGCCGGTCGACTCCGCCCACCCGGTCGGGCTGCGGGTGGTGGGCCTGGTCGGTGTCGGCGATCCGCTGCGCACCGGTGCGCCGGAGATCGCCGGCAGCTTCACCGAGGCCGGGGTGCGGCTGGTGCTGGTCACCGGCGACCATCCGGCGACCGCGGCGGCCATCGCCGGTCAGCTCGGCGTCTGGGACACCGGCGACCCGGTGGTACGCGGCGACGACGGTGACCCGGCCGAGGCCGACCCGGCGGCCCGGGTGTTCGCCCGTACCCGCCCGGAGCAGAAGCTCGACATCATCGCCGCGATGCAGGCGCGCGGGCATGTGGTGGCGATGACCGGCGACGGGGTCAACGACGCGCCGGCGCTGCGCCGCGCCGACATCGGTGTGGCCATGGGCGGCGGCACCGAGGTGGCCCGGCAGGCGGCCGACCTGGTGCTTGTCGACGACGACCTGTCGACCGTGGCGACCGCCATCGGCGAAGGGCGGCGGATCTACGACAACATCCGGCGGTTCCTGCGCTACGCGCTCTCCGGTGGGGTGGCCGAGATCGTGGTGATGCTGTTGGGTCCGCTGTTCGGGCTGGCCGTGCCGTTGCTGCCGGCGCAGATCCTCTGGATCAACCTGCTCACCCACGGGCTGCCGGGTGTCGCCCTGGGCGCGGAACCGGCGGAGCCGGGGACGCTGCGCCGGGTGCCGCGCTCGCCGCAGGAGTCCGTGCTCGGGGCGGGCCTGGGCCGGCACATTCTCATCGCCGGCACGTTGATCTCTGCGGTGACCCTCGGCGCGGGTGTGCTGGCCGCGCACTGGGACCGGCCCTGGCAGTCGGTGGTCTTCGTGGTGCTGGGTCTGGCCCAGCTCGGGGTGGCGTTGGCGGTCCGCGCACCGCGCCCGCCCGGTGGCCGGCGGGGCAATCCGGCGCTGCCGCTGGCGGTGGCGATCTCCGCGTTGTTGCAGGTCGCCGGGGTGCTGGTGGCGCCACTGCGGGACCTGCTCGGCACCGAAGCGCTGGGTGCGGTGGAACTGCTCGCCTGCGCCGCGGTGAGCGTCCTGCCCGGCCTGCTGCTCCGGCTGACGATGGTGATTCGTCGCCGGAAGGCGGGGTCGGTGAACCTGACCTCCCCTGATGGGTCAGGCTGGTAGTGAGCCGAAGGAGGACTCGATGAGCAGCAACAACGCCCCCGTCGTGGTGGGTGTGGACGGTTCCGAGACTGCCCTGCACGCGGTGCGGGCCGCGGCCCGGGAGGCCGCGTACCGGCAGCGACCGCTGCGGGTCGTGCACGCGTTCATCTGGCCGTTGATGCGGGTGCCGCTGGGCCCCGCACCGGGCGCGCCGGCCGACGCCGGCCTGCGCAACCAGGCCGAGCAGTTCGTGGCCGACGCGGTGGCCGAAGCCACCAAGATCGCCCCGGAGGTGTCGGTCACCGGCGCGGTGGTGCACGGCGCGGCACCGGCGGTCATGCTCGCCGAGGCCGACAACGCCGCGCTGCTGGTGCTCGGCAGCCGGGGCCTGGGCGGATTCGCCGGGCTGCTGCTCGGCTCGGTGGCCGTGCAGCTCAGTGCCCGGGCCAGCTGCCCGGTACTGGTGGTCCGGGGTGAGCAGCGCGCGGACGGGCCGGTGGTGGTCGGCGTCGACGGCTCCCCCGCCTCCGATGAGGCGATCGGTTTCGCGTTCGAGGAGGCCGCCCGGCGCGACACCGAACTGGTTGCCGTGCACTCCTGGCTCTACCCGGCGCCGGCCGGTCCGGGCGACATCCTGCCGCTGGTCTACGACCTGGACGCCTTCCGGGAGCAGGAGGAACAGGTCCTCGCCGACGCCGTGGCCAGGTGGTCGCCGCGGTACCCGAAGGTGCCGGTGCGGCAGCTGCTGGTCCGTGGCTCCCCCGCCCGCGCCTTGGTGGAGCAGTCCCGTGACGCCCAGTTGGTGGTCGTCGGCGCGCGGGGACGCGGGGCGCTGGCCGGGCTGCTGCTCGGCTCGGTCAGCCACGCGGTCCTGCACCACGCGGACACTGCGGTGGTGGTGGTCCGCGAGCCGCGTACCGTCGAAGGTTCGTGATCCGGTGGGGTCGCGCCGCTCCCCCGGCGCCACCCCACCACAGGTGGCGGGCCATCGGCCCGCCCGGCCGCCGGTGGACCGGCCCCGCATCAGGTGTGTCGGGGGCCGGTCTACCGGCCGGCGACGTTCGACAATGACGTGACGACGTCTGGAGGCATCATGAACCGACCTGTCGTGGTGGGAGTGGACGGCTCACCGCCGAGCCTGGTCGCCGCGGAGCACGCGGCCCAGGAGGCGGTGTGGCGGTCCCGTCCGCTGCACCTGGTGCACGGCTACCTGCATCCGCTCGGCTACGGGGTGCCGATCAACCCGTACGAGGTGGGTCTGCCGGCGCCCTCGGAGGACGGTCGGAAGATGCTCGAACAGACCGCCACCGAACTGGTCGACCGGTGGCCGTCGCTCACCGTCGAGGTGCGGCAGGTGGCCGGTGGACCCGGCGCGACCCTGGTCGAGGAGTCACGTCGGGCCGAGTTGGTCGTGGTGGGCAGCCGGGGCCTGGGCGGCTTCGCCGGCCTGCTGCTCGGCTCGGTCGGCACCCAGGTGGCCGCGCACGGGCACTGCCCGGTGCTGGTGGTGCGGCCACCGGACCGGCCGTTGCCGACCGACGGGCCGGTGCTGGTGGGGGTGGACGGCTCCGAGTCGGCGGAACTCGCCGTCGGTCACGGTGCCGAGGAGGCCGTCCGACGCGGTGGCTCGCTCCTGCTGGTGCACGTCTCGGGTGAACGGGACGTCGACGGCGAGCAGCTGCTGGCCATGGCCGCCGCGGCCACCCGGGGCAGCCATCCCGGCCTGACCGTCGAGGAGCGGGTGATCACCGGCCGTAAGGCCGACGAGGCGCTGATCGAGGCCTCCGAACAGGCGGCGCTGGTGGTGGTCGGGTCCCGGGGCCGGGGTGGTTTCGCCGGTCTGCTGCTCGGCTCGGTCAGCCAGGCGCTGGTGCACCACTCCCGCTGCCCGGTGCTCGTCGCTCACCCGCACGCGGCCGAGCACGCCGTCTGACATCTCGCCGCCCCGCACCACGGCGTGTGGTGCGGGGCGATGTCGTACGCCTGCGCCCCCGGGTCAGGCGTCCCCGCCGCGCAGCAGCTGTTCGAAGTCGGTGGTCAACGCGAACGGGTCGACCGGACCGGACGACGGTGCGCTGCGGTGCACCTGCCCGGCCAGTTCGGCGGCGGCACGGTCGATCCGGGTCCGCAACGCGCCCTGCGCGGTACCGCCCGACCAGTCCTCGGGGGCCGCGAAGACGGCGGTCGGCAGCACCACCGCCCGCAGGTAGGTGAACATCGGCCGGATCGCGTGTTCCAGGGCCAGCGAATGCCGGGCGGTGCCGCCGGTGGCGCCGATCAGCACCGGCCGACCGCCGACGGCGTCGGCGTCGACCAGGTCGAAGAACGACTTGAACAGCCCGCTGTACGAGGCGTTGAAGATCGGCGTGACGGCGATCAGCCCGTCCGCGCCGGTGACCTGGTCCAGCACCTGCCGCAGCGGCTCGGACGGGAAGCCGGTGAGCAGGTGGTTGACGATGTCGTGGGCGTGCTCACGCAGCTCGATCGGGTGCAGCGTGACCTGTTCGCCGTGGCCGACCAGCTCGTCGCGGGTGGCGGCGGCGAGCTGGTCGGCGAGCAACCGGGTGGACGAGGGCTGACTCAGCCCGGCCGAGACCACGGCGAGGGTACGCGCGGTCACCGCCCGGCCTCCGCGCCGGCGCTCTGGTCGGTGGCGGCCTGCTCGGCGGCGGCGCGCAGCGAGGCGTGCGTGGGCGCCAGCGGCACGTGCGCCGGACGCAGCGACTCGAACTCCTTGCGCAGCACCGGTACGACCTCCTCGCCGAGCAGGTCGAGCTGCTCCAGCACGGTCTTCAGCGGCAGTCCGGCGTGGTCCATGAGGAACAGCTGCCGCTGGTAGTCACCGACGTAGTCACGGAACCCGAGGGTCCGGTCGATGACCTGCTGCGGGCTGCCCACGGTCAGCGGGGTCTGCGCGGTGAACTCCTCCAACGACGGACCGTGCCCGTAGACCGGGGCGTTGTCGAAGTAGGGGCGGAACTCGCGGACCGCGTCCTGGGAGTTGCGCCGCATGAACACCTGGCCGCCGAGGCCGACGATGGCCTGGTCGGCGGAGCCGTGCCCGTAGTGCGCGAAACGCTGCCGGTACAGGCCCACCATCCGCTTGGTGTGCTCGGCCGGCCAGAAGATGTGGTTGGCGAAGAACCCGTCCCCGTAGTACGCGGCCTGCTCGGCGATCTCCGGGCTGCGGATCGAGCCGTGCCACACGAACGGCGGCACCCCGTCGAGCGGACGCGGCGTCGAGGTGAACGACTGCAACGGCGTACGGAACTTGCCCCGCCAGTCGACAACGTCCTCGCGCCAGAGCCGGCGCAGCAGGTCGTAGTTCTCGATCGCGAGGGGGATGCCGTTACGGATGTCCTGCCCGAACCACGGGTACACCGGGCCGGTGTTGCCACGCCCCATCATCAGGTCGACCCGACCGTCGGCCAGATGCTGCAACATCGCGTAGTCCTCGGCGATCTTCACCGGATCGTTGGTGGTGATCAGCGTGGTCGCGGTGGACAGCATCAGCCGCTCGGTACGGGCGGCGATGTAACCCAGCATGGTGGTGGGCGACGAGGGGACGAACGGCGGGTTGTGGTGTTCGCCGGTGGCGAAGACGTCGAGGCCGACCTCCTCGGCCTTGAGCGCGATGGTGACCATCGCCTTGATGCGCTCACGCTCGGTCGGCTCCCGCCCGTTGGTCGGGTCGACGGTGACGTCACCGACGGTGAAGACTCCGAACTGCATGATGCGCTCCTCGTGTCATCCGACCGGGGACAGGTGGCCCCGGTGCCCCCGACAACATATTTGACGAGTCAACTATTCCGCGAGCCGGGCTCCCCTTATGCCCCATCACAGCGCCCCCACGCTCGGCACGCGTGCCAGAGCACGTGGCAAGCCCCGGCTCGTAGGATGAAAGCAACCTGCCAGATTCAGGAGGATCTTGATGGTTCGGACCTTCACGGCTGCCGTCCACCAGGAAGAGGACTGGTACGTCGCCCGATGCCTGGAACTGGACGTAGCCAGTCAGGGTGAGACGCTCGACGAAGCCCTGACCAACCTGCGGGAAGCGGTCGAGGTCTACCTCGAAGAGGTCTCCCAACCCGCCATCGAGGCCACGCCGCTGGTGACGTCCTTCCAGGTCGGAAGGGCCGCATGAGCCCGGCTCTGGCCGATCTTCCGCTCCGGAAGTTACTCGCGGCGCTCGCCAAGGCCGGGTTCGATCACGTGCGGACGAAAGGCAGCCACGCGGTCTACCGCAACCCTTCGGGAAGGGTAGTGATCATCCCCCAGCACCACACGATCAAGCGGGGAACCCTCGCATCCATCCTCCGCCAGGCCGGATTGACGCCGGGCGAGTTCCAACAACTGCTCGACTGATCCGGAGCCTTCAGTTTCGTCGGCGTCGCGGGACGTGGCGGCGGTAAGGGCTGACGGTCGGGTCGCCGGTGATCCAGAAGCGCCAGGGCACGTCGTGGGCGGCGGCCACGCCGACACGCGGGCCGGCGGCGACGGCGGACGGCGCGACCGGCCGGGTCGGCGGGGTCAGCACCAGCGGCCCGGTCCCGTCGAGCATCGACGTGCCGTTGGCCGCCGCCGTCACACCCAGCGCCATCACCAGCCGGGCCGGTCCCCGGGCCAGGTCCCGGTCGGACACCCCGGCGCGCCGCTCACGGGCCAGATCCAACCCGTCGACCACCTCGCCCGCACGCAGCAGCACCGCCGCCGCCTCCCCCTCCGCGCCGCAGACGAGATTCAGACACCAGTGCATACCGAAGACGAAGTACGTGTACGCGTACCCGGCCGGACCGAACATGACAGTCGTACGGGGCGTCGGACCACGATGGGCGTGCGAGGCCGGATCCTCGCCGGTGCCCGCGTACGCCTCGACCTCGGTCAACCTGATCCGCACACCGTTGGCCGTCACCTCCCAGCCGAGCAGCGACCGCGCGGTCTGCGCGACATCGGCGGCGGGCGCGGTCAGCCAAGGGTGGTCCACCCGTACAGGAAACCTGGTCGCACCTGTCGGTGGCCAGTTGGAACCCCCGCCGGCGGTCAGTTGGCGGGGAAGGTATCTGGCCGTAGACATCCAGGCCGCTGAGGTGACAGCAGCCGAGAGCCGGGCAGTCTGGCGACGTAACGGCTGGCCCGACGGCGCGATAGACGTGACGCTGTACGCCCTGGAGGAGTACGGCAGCCGCCTTGCCGAACTGACCGAGTGGACCCTCGCACAACGCCCATCCGTCCGCGAAATCATCGGCCGCCCCCCCACGCACGTACGACGAATGGGTGGTCGAGAACGCCGACCTGTTCCGCTGACATAGGAACCGCGTCGCCGAAGGCTCATGCCGCCGTCCCGGGCGAAACAGGTCGCTGCCCTCCTCAACGCGGGTTACGTGAAGCAGGAGCGTCTCGGCTCCGACACTCGGCGGGTGTGGCTGTCGATGACGCGTCAAGGGCTGAGGGCGTATCAGGGGCACGTCGCCGCGCCCCAGGAGATCGTCAACGCGGCGACGGCTTCCACATCGGACTAGCCGACTCACCTGGCCGGACAACGGAACCCGGACGCCGCTGGTGCCAGCCCAGTCGCTTGACCGAGCGCACGCAGGGACAACCCATGCTTGCTCCGGAGAGCGCGCAGCTGGGCACCGAAACGCGGGTCAACGTGCGACACGGCTACGCTCCCCCGATGACAGGCTGGATCGGCGGGCCACTGCTACGGACGGTACATCGCCCACATGCACGAGCGTCACCAACATGGCGCGCAAGGGCATCTCCGGCGCGGACGCGACCCACTCTGGCAGCGCCGGCCGCCTTGTCTCGGTGGTCGTTCGTACACCCGGGCGCTGTTGCCCGTCGCGGGTGGACCACGTGGCTTGGACGGTCCGGGCTTGGCTGATCATTGAGCGGTGATGAATCCTGCCGTGCTGCCAGCCGACCCAGGTGCGTTCTCGTTGGCGGTTCCGCCGCTGTTTGCCGCTCTGGCTCCGGCGCGGAGCATCCTCATCGCCGGAGCGGGCGGCGGATTCGACGTGTACGCCGGCCTGCCCTTGGCGTTCGCCCTGTGGCACCGCGGCGCACAGGTGCACCTGGCCAGCCTGTCCTTCTCCCAGCTTGAGTTGGTCGACCGGGACGCGTGGGTGGCAGAGCACGTCGCGGCTGTGCAGCCGGACACCGCCAGCCCGGACTGGTACTTCCCCGAACGGACGCTCGCCCGGTGGCTGGCGGCCAAGGAACTGCCGTCAACCGTGTACGCCTTCCCGCCGCTCGGCGTCCAGCCGTTGCGGGCGGCGTACCGGTACCTGGTCGACCACCTCGGCATCGATGCGGTGGTGCTGGTCGATGGCGGCACCGATGTCCTGCTGCGGGGCGACGAGGCCGATCTCGGCACTCCGGTGGAGGACATCACCAGTCTGGCCGCCGTGGCCGCGCTCGATGTGCCGGTCAAGCTGGTGACCAGTCTCGGCTTCGGCATCGACGCCTACGACGGCGTCAACCACGTTCAGGTGCTGGAGAACCTCGCCGCACTCGACCGTGACGGCGGCTACCTCGGTGCCCTGTCCATCCCCGGATCGAGCCGGGAGGCGACGCTGTACCGCGATGCTGTCGCCGACGCCCAGTCGGCCACCCCGGACCGGCCCAGCATCGTCCAAGGACAGATCGCCGCCGCCACCAGCGGCGCGTTCGGAGACGTCCGGTTCACCCGGCGCACCGGCAGCGGTGACCTGTTCGTCAACCCGCTGATGGCTGTGTACTTCACCGTCAGCCTCGACAAACTCGCCGCCCGATGCCTGTACCTCGATCGCATCGAGAACACCATCGGCAGACGACAGGTCATCACGCGCATCCAAACCTTCCGCGACGAACTCCTCAACGCGCGCATCCCCCGCGCATTTCCGCACTGAACACCCCGCCGGCGGCAGATCCGCGTAGGGGCGATGTCAGAGATTGTCGATGTACACGTGCACTGCGTCGTGCGGCGTCGCCGGTGGTAGCGCCGATGCCGGTTCGGCTTCGGCGTACAGCCATATCCGGTGCGGCCTCCAGTGCAGGATTCCGCTGATATCGCGGCTGCCGGAGTAGCTGCCCTGTTCGGGTTGCAGCGGCCATCCGCGCTCACGCAAATGGGCGACGAGCCGGGTCACGGTCGTTTGCCGACTGGCACCGTCGGTAGCCGTCACCACGAACTCGGCCGTGCAATTGCCGCTGCTGCCGCCAGAGGCACACGTGTCAGCCGAGACCAGGCGCAGCGACGTCGGCAGCGGAAGGATCTCATCGTCGCCAACGGAGGTCCGAAACCTGCCGTCACCGTCGATCTGGGCGATACCGAGCCCACCAACGCACAGCAGCACCACGCCGGCCAGCGGCACCACCGAGGCGAACCACCGAACCGTCAGCCAGTTCCACTCCACCATCGAGGCATGCCAGAGGCGGTCGACGACCAACGCCGCCAGACACACCGCACCGACCAGCAGCCACACCACGAACCAATCGAGCCACGGCGCTACCGTCAGGCCGCGAGGCCACTGCGAGACGACGAACACCGCAGCCAGCACGACGATGAGCCCGACACCGACAACCACGCCCACGCCACGGCCGCTGCGGGTGCCCCACGCCCACGCACTGACCACGATCACCCCGAAGACCGCCGCCACCACCGCCGGCCAGCGCGCACCCTGCCAGTACGGCAACACCACCAGTCCTGCACTGCCCGCGCTCAGCCACCACCGCCAGCCATCACGAGCCCCCATCGCCACATCTGGATCATAAGATCACCCGGTTCAGGCACCGCTACGACTGGCTGATCGCCCGCGTTCAGCCCGGCCGGACCATCAGCCGAGTCGACCACGAGGTTTCACGCCCATCTGACGGGTAAACGCGGGTGACCGGCGCCGCCGGCGGTGAACAGGTATCGGAGTGAGGGAGCGTGCGCATGTCCGATCAGCAGCCCACCATCATTCTCGTGCACGGAGCGTTCGCCGAGTCGGCAAGCTGGAACGGTGTGATCGACCGGCTGGGTGCCGGCTACAACGTGGTCGCGCTCGCCAACCCGCTGCGGAGCCTTCCCGGTGACGCCGCCTACCTGCGGGACGTGATGCGGTGGGTGGATGGCCCGGTCGTACTCGTCGGGCATTCGTACGGCGGCATGGTGACCACGCAGGCGGCGTCCGACAACCCGTCGGTGCGGGCCCTCGTCTACGTCAACTCGTTCGCGCCGGACACCGGCGAGTCGGCGCTGTCGTTGTCCGGGCAGTTCCCCGGCAGCACCCTCGCCCCCACGCTTGTGCAGTATCCGGTGTCGACCGGCGGCAACGAGGTGGCGATCGCCCAAGACGCCTACCACAAGCAGTTCGCCGCGGACGCGTCCGCCGACGTCGCCTCACTGATGGCCCGGACCCAGCGGCCGGCCACCGAGCAGGCTCTCAACGACAGCCTCGTCGGCGATCCTGCCTGGCGGTCGCTGCCCAGTTGGTTCGTGTTCGGCGACGCCGACATGAACATTCCGGTCGCCGCGCACCGGTTCATGGCGGAGCGGGCCAATCCGCGGGGCCAGCGCGAGGTCGAGGGTGGCTCGCATGCGATGGCGGTGGCCCGACCGGGTGAGGTCGCGGAGACCATCATCGAGGCGGTCCGGGGTTCCAGCTGATCTGGCGGGGTGACATGCAGCGGCCGGACGGGTCGCCCATCAACGAGGTGTTGACAACACTTCGTTGAAGTGCTGGAGTTGGCGCATGGCCGACTCCAGCACCACATCCGAGGATCGGGCGCACCGCAGTTACGCCGCGCTGCAACGCCTCACCGAACGGCACGCCGCCAGCGAACAGCAGCGGCGACGGCACACCAACCCGTACGCTGCCGACCCGTACGAGGCGATCGCCGTGCTCCTGGCGCTGGCCGGCGGGGCAGCTCAGCCGGAACCGGGCGAGGAGCCGGTGGACGAGGCGGACCTGCTCGCCGCGCTGGCTCTGTTCCCGCACCTGCGCGCGGAGATCGACACCATGGAGGCGGGCCTGTTCCACCTGGCCCGCAGCCGAGGCCTCACCTGGCAGGCGATCGGCCAGGGCCTCGGCCTGGGCAGCGCCCAGGCCGCCAAGCAACGCTACGACCGCCTCACCGCCCGCACCCCGCCACCCCCAACCGCCACCTGAACCAACCAAGACCGCCCCCGCCGATACGGCGGCAGCAAGTTCGGGGAAGATGCGGTCCCGATGGACCGGGAGGCAGCATCTTCCCCGAAGTTGCACGCACCGCACGTGGGAGCAGCGGGCTCAGCGGGGGACGACGGTTTCGGCGGCCCACTCGCGCCAGGTGGCGAGGTGGTCGGCGGCGGCGGCGAGTTGGTCGGCGACCGGGCCGGGGCCGGTGGAGCCGGGGGTGATCCGGGCGGCCAGGGCCGAGCGGACCGACAGCACGTCGCGTACGGACGGGTCGAGGTGTTCGCTGACGGTGGCCAGGTCGTCGTCGGAGACCTCGTCGAGGGCGCAGTCCCGGGCGGCGCACAGCGCCACCAGCTTGCCGGTGATCTCGTGGGCGTCGCGGAACGGCACGCCCTTGCGGACCAGCCAGTCGGCCACCTCGGTGGCCAGCGAGAAGCCGACGGGTGCGGCGGCGACCAGGCGGTCGACGCGTACCGTCATGGTGGAGATCATTCCGGCGAGGGCCGGCAGCAGCAGTTCCAGGGTGTCGACCGCGTCGAAGGCCGGCTCCTTGTCCTCCTGCATGTCCCGGTCGTAGGTCATCGGCAGGCCCTTGAGCATGGTCAGTACGGCGACCAGCCCACCGACGAGCCGGCCGGACTTGCCCCGGGCCAGCTCGGCGATGTCCGCGTTCTTCTTCTGCGGCATGATCGACGAGCCGGTGGCGAAGGCGTCGTCCAGCTCGACCCAGCCGAACTCCTGCGACGTCCAGAGCACCACTTCCTCACCGAGGCGGGACAGGTGCACGCCGATCATCGCGGTGATGAAGAGGAACTCGGCGACGAAGTCCCGGTCGGCGACCGCGTCCATCGAGTTGGCGAACGAGGTCCGGAAGCCCAGCTCCTTGGAGACCGCCACCGGGTCCAGCGGCAGGCCCGAACCGGCCAACGCGCCGGCACCGAGCGGGCTGACCGCGGCACGGTGGTCCCAGTCGCGCAGCCGCTCCAGGTCCCGCAGCAGCGGCTGGACGTGGGCCAGCAGCCAGTGGCCGAAGGTGACCGGCTGGGCGTGCTGCAGGTGGGTCATGCCCGGCGCGGCGGTGTCGACGTGCCGCTCGGCCTGCTCGACAAGCGCCTCGGCCAGCTCGACCAGCCGGGCGGCCACACCGCGGGCGTGGTCACGCAGGTAGAGCCGCAGGTCGGTGGCGACCTGGTCGTTGCGGGACCGCCCGGCGCGCAGCTTGCCACCGAGGCTGCCGAGACGCTCCAGCAGGCCACGTTCCAGCGCGGTGTGCACGTCCTCGTCGTCGACGGTGGGCCGGAAGGCACCCGAGGCGCAGGCGGCTTCCAGGTCGTCCAGGGCGGCGAGGATACGGCCCAGTTCATCCGGGTCGAGCAGCCCCGCACCGGCCAGCACCCGGGCGTGGGCCCGGGAACCGGCAATGTCGTACGGGGCCAGTCGCCAGTCGAACTGGACGCTCACCGACAACCGGGCGAGCGCCTCCGACGGGCCGCCGGCGAACCGGCCACCCCACAGGCTCGTCCGGTTGGCTGCGGTGCTGTTCTCGGTCAGGGTCTTGTCGTCCACCCCGCCCATTCTGGTGGTCACGATGGCACCTCATCCAACCGGGCGTACCGAGCGTTCATGGTGTGACACTCCCGTCGACGTTCTCGTCGCGGCGGGCCCAGCCGGCGAGCCGTTCGCCGAGCGCGGCGCCGCCGTCGCTCTCACGGGCCACGACGAGGATGGTGTCGTCGCCGGCGATGGTGCCGACGACCTCCGGCAGGCCAGCCCGGTCCAACGCGCTGGCCAGGTACTGGGCGGCCCCCGGTGGGGTACGCAGCACGGCGATGTTGCCGCTGGAGTCGACCTCGTTGAGCAACTCGCGCAGCAGCCGTACCAGCCGGGCCGGGGCTGCCTCCGCGTCGCGCAACGGGCGGTGCCCGTCCTCCGGGATGACGTACACGGCGCGTCCGTCGCCGCCGCGGGCGGTGACGGCGCCGAGTTCCTTCAGATCCCGGGAGAGGGTGGCCTGGGTGACCTGGACGCCCTCGTCGCCGAGCAGTTCGGCGAGTTCGGTCTGCGACCGGATCGCCTTGTCACGGATCAGTTCGACGATGCGGGCGTGCCGGGCGGCACGGGTCAGCGGTGTCGTCATGGGCTCCTACCCTGCCAGGAGGAAGGCCAGCAGCGCCTTCTGGGCGTGCAACCGGTTCTCCGCCTGGTCGAACACCGCGCTCTGCGGGCCGTCGAGCACCTCGTCGGTGATCTCCTCGCCGCGGTGCGCGGGCAGGCAGTGCAGCACGATCGCCTCCGGTGCCGCGTGCCCGAGCAGCGTCTTGTTGACCTGGTAGGGCAGGAACGGGGTGATCCGGTCCAGGCCGTCGCTCTCCTGCCCCATCGAGGTCCAGGTGTCGGTGGCGACCACGTCGGCGTCGCGGACGGCGGCCACCGGGTCGGTGAACACCTGCGCCGACCCGCCGGTGTCGACGGCGATCTCCTCGGCCCGGGCCACCACCTCGGCGGCGGGCTGGAAGCCGTCCGGTCCGGCGATCCGCACGTGCATGCCGGCGGTCACCCCGGCCAGCAGGTACGAGTGGGCCATGTTGTTCGCCGCGTCGCCGACGTAGGTCAGGGTCCGCCCGACGGTGCCGCCGCACCGCTCCCGCACGGTGAGCAGGTCGGCCAGCAGTTGGCAGGGGTGGAAGCCGTCGGTCAGCGCGTTGACCACCGGCACGGACGCGCCGGCGGCCACCTCGGCGATCCGGTCGTCGCCGTGGGTGCGCAGCACGATCGCGGCCACGTACCGGGACAGCACCCGGCCGGCGTCGCTGAGAGCCTCACCCCGACCGAAGTGGGTGACCTGGGTGTCCACCACGAGGGGGTGGCCGCCGAGTTCGGCGATACCGACGTCGAAGGAGATCCGGGTACGCAGGCTCTGCTTGTCGAACAGCACGGCCACCGCCCGGGGCCCGGCCAGCGGGGTGTGCGCGAAACGGTCGGCCTTCATCCGGGCCGCCAGGTCGAGCACGGCGGACTGCTCGGCGGGGGTGAGGTCGTCGTCGCGCAGGAAGTGCCGGGTCATGCGGGGGCCTCCGTGGGGGTCGGGTCCGCGTCGGTCGGCGTGGGTTGTACGGCGATCGGTCCGCGCGGGTGCTGGTCGGTGGCGCCGGGGGCCACCGACGCGGCGGCGGTCAGTGCGGTGGGCAGGGCGGCCAGGAAGGCGTCGACCTGCGCGGCGGTGAGAATCAGCGGCGGGGCGAGCCGGAGCACGTCCGGCTGCACCGGGTTGACCAGGAAACCGGCCGTACGCAGTGCCTCGGCGGCGGCCG
This sequence comes from Micromonospora gifhornensis, assembly GCF_016863515.1. Classification (GTDB taxonomy): domain Bacteria; phylum Actinomycetota; class Actinomycetes; order Mycobacteriales; family Micromonosporaceae; genus Micromonospora; species Micromonospora gifhornensis. The sequence goes on along the minus strand of NZ_BOPA01000032.1, from coordinate 102,205 downwards.
GGGCCACCGGCGCGGCCAGCGTCACGCCGAGCAGCAACCCGGCGCCCCGGACCCCGGCGACAAGCGGGTGCCCGAGCGCGTCGATGCCCCGGCGGATCCGTTCACCGACCCGCTTGACGTGGTCGAGCAGCCCTTCGTGGGCGATGGTGGAGATCACCGCGAGGGCGGCGGCGCAGCTGACCGGGTTACCGCCGAAGGTGGTGCCGTGCGAGCCGGGGGCCAGCAGGTCGGCGGCCGGGCCGAAGGCGAGGGTGGCGCCGATGGGCAGCCCACCGCCGAGCCCCTTGGCCAGGGTCACCACGTCCGGTTCGACGCCCTCGGCCTGGTGGGCGAACCAGTGCCCGGTGCGGCCGATGCCGGTCTGCACCTCGTCGAGCACCAGCAGCGCGCCGTGCCGGGCGGTGATCCGCCGCGCGGCGGCGAGGTAGCCGGCGGGCGGGACGACGACGCCGTTCTCACCCTGGATCGGCTCCAGGATCACCATGGCGGTGGCGTCGGTGACGGCCACCTCCAGCGCGGCCACGTCGCCGTACGGGACGTGGGTGACCTCACCGGGCAGCGGGCGGAACGGGTCGGCCTTGGCGGGCTGGCCGGTCAGGGCCAGGGCGCCCATGGTGCGCCCGTGGAAACCACCCACGGTGGCCACCACGTGGGTGCGGCCGGTGCGCCGGGACAGTTTGAACGCCGCCTCGTTGGCTTCCGCGCCGGAGTTGGCGAAGAAGACCCGGCCGGGCCGGCCGGCCAGCGCCAGCAGCAACTCGGCCAGGGCCACCGGAGGCTCGGAGATGAACAGGTTCGACACGTGCCCGAGGGTGGCGACCTGCTTGGACACGGCGGCCACCACTGCCGGGTGAGCGTGCCCGAGGGAGTTGACGGCGATGCCGCCGAGCAGGTCGACGTACTCCCGGCCGGTCTCGTCGACCACGACGGCGCCGGAGCCGGAGACGAGGGCCAGCGGTGGGGTGCCGTAGTTGTCCATCATGGACTGACGCCACCGGTCGCTGAGGGCGGTCATGACGCCACCGAGCCTTCCTGGTTCGCGGGGCCGGCAACCTCGCTGGGCGCGCTCACGACCATGGTTCCGAAACCTTCCGAGGTGAATACTTCCAGCAGCGTGGAGTGGGCGACCCGGCCGTCCACCACGTGCGCGGCCGGCACTCCGCCGCTGACCGCCCGCAGGCAGGCCTCCATCTTCGGGACCATGCCCGACTCCAGCGACGGCAGCAGCTTCGCCAGATCGTCGGTGGTGATCTCGCTGATCAGGCTGGAGGTGTCCGGCCAGTTGGCGTAGAGGCCGGGTACGTCGGTGAGCACGACCAGCTTGCGGGCCTGCAACGCGATCGCGAGCGCGGCGGCGGCGGTGTCGGCGTTGAGGTTGTGCAGCACCCCGTCGACGTCCGGCGCCACGGTGGAGATCACCGGGATGCGGCCGGCCGCGATCAGGTCCGTCACCGCGGAGGCGTTCACCGACTCGACGTCGCCGACCTGCCCGACGTCGACCGCCTCCCCGTCGACGTACGCGGGGCGGCGTACCGCGGTGAACAGGCCGGCGTCCTCGCCGGAGAGCCCGACCGCGAGCGGGCCGTGGGAGTTGATCAGCCCGACCAGTTCCCGCCCGACCTGGCCGACAAGCACCATCCGGACCACGTCCATCGCCTCGGGCGTGGTCACCCGCAGGCCGCCCCGGAACTCGCTGTCGATGCCGAGGCGTCCGAGCATCGCCGAGATCTGCGGGCCGCCGCCGTGCACCACGACCGGTTTGAGACCGACGTGACGCAGGAACACCATGTCGGCGGCGAAGGCCTGCTGCAACTCCGGGTCGATCATGGCGTTGCCGCCGTACTTGACGACCACGGTGGCGCCGGAGAACCGCTCCAGCCAGGGCAGCGCCTCGATCAGGGTGGCCGCTTTGGCCTGGGCGCGGGTCAGATCCGAGTTCAGGTTCATGCTCATGTGGAGTAGGCCGAGTTCTCGTGCACGTACGCGTGGGACAGGTCGTTGGTCCACACCGTCGCCTCGGTGACGCCGGCGTGCAGGTCGATGCGGATGGTGACGTCCCGGCCGGTCAGGTCGACCTTCGAGCGGTCCTCGGCGGCGGCCCCGCCCCGGCAGACCCAGATCCCGTTGACGGCCACGTCGACGGCGTCCGGCTCGAACTCGGCGGCGGTGGTGCCGACGGCGGCGAGGATCCGACCCCAGTTCGGGTCGTTGCCGAACAGCGCGGTCTTCACCAGGTTGTTGCGGGCCACCGACCGGCCCACCTCGACCGCGTCGTCCTCGTCGGCCGCACCGACGACCTCGATGGCGATCTGCTTGGTGGCGCCCTCGGCGTCGGCGATCAACTGTTGGGCCAGGTCGTGGCAGGCGGCGGTGACCGCCGCGGTCAACTCCGCAGCGCTCGGCGTGACCCCGGCCGCGCCGCTGGCCAGCAGCAACACTGTGTCGTTCGTGGACATGCAGCCGTCGGAGTCGATCCGGTCGAAGGTGACCCGGGTGGCGGCGCGCAACGCGGCGTCGAGCGTCTGCGGGTCGGCGACCGCGTCGGTGGTCAGCACGCAGAGCATGGTGGCCATCGCCGGGGCGAGCATGCCGGCACCCTTGGCCATGCCGCCGACGGTCCAGCCGGCACCGGAGATCACCGTGGTCTTCGGCCGGGTGTCCGTGGTCATGATCGCCTCGGCGGCGGCGTCCCCGCCGTCGACCGTCAGACCCCCGATGGCGGCGCTGACCCCCGGCAGGAGCTTGTCCATCGGCAGCCGCTCGCCGATCAGGCCGGTCGAGCAGATCGCCACCTCACCCGCGCCGAACGGCTGGTCGGGGTGCAGCGCGGTCAGTGCGGCGGCGGCGTGCTCGGCGGTGGCGTGGGTGTCCTGGAAGCCTGCCGGGCCGGTGCAGGCGTTCGCCCCGCCGGAGTTGAGCACCACCGCCCGGACCAGCCCGCCGTGCAGCACCTGCTCGCTCCATGCCACCGGAGCGGCCTTGACCCGGTTGCTGGTGAACACACCGGCGACCCCGATCTCCGGGCCGTCGTTGACGACCACCGCGACATCAGGTGCGCCGCTGCTCTTGAGGCCGGCCGCGACCCCGGCCGCCCGGAACCCGGCAGGTGTGGTGACGGTCATGGCGTCACTCCCAGCGGGGACAGGCCGGTGGTCTCGGGCAGGCCGAACATCAGGTTGGCGTTCTGCACCGCCTGACCGGCGGCGCCCTTGCCCAGGTTGTCCAGTGCGGCGACCACGATCAGCCGACCGGAGTCGACGTCGACGGTGGCCTGCAGGTGGCAGGAGTTGCTGCCCAGGGTGGCGGCGGTGTGCGGCCAGCGGCCCTCGGGCAGCAGGTGCACGAAGGGGCTGTCCGCGTACGCCTGCGCCAGCACCGCCCGGGGGTCCGCCGAGCCGGTCGGCCGGGCCGTCACGGTGGCCAGGATGCCGCGCGGCATCGGCGCGAGCACCGGGGTGAAGGACAGGCCGGTCGCCCCGGTGGCCTGCTTGATCTCCGGTACGTGCTGGTGGGCGCCGACCTTGTAGGGCGACAGGTCGCCCATCACCTCGCTGGCCAGCAGGTGGGTCTTGGCGGCCCGACCGGCCCCGGAGGTGCCGGACGCGGCGACGACCACCACGTCGGCCGGGTCGGCGACATCGGCGGCGATCAGCGGCGCGAGCGCCAGGGTGATCGTCGCGGCGTAGCAGCCGGTGTTGGCTACCCGGGTGGCGGCGGCGATCCGCTCGGCCTGCCCGGGCAGCTCCGGCAGGCCGTAGGTCCACGCGCCGGCGTGCGGGCCGCCGTAGTAGCGGGCCCAGGCGTCACCGTCGGTGAGGCGGTGGTCCGCGCCGAGGTCCACCACCCGGACCTCGGTGGGCAACTGCGCGGCGAGGGCGGCCGACTGGCCGTGCGGCAGCGCCAGGAAGACCAGGTCGGCCTCGGCGAGCGTCTCCGGTACGGTCTCGGCGAAGGTGTGGTCCAGCCCGACGAGCTGCGGGTGCACGCTGTCGACGCGCTGTCCCGCCTGGCTGTGGGCGGTGGCGGTGACCAGGTCGAACTCAGGATGCCCGGCGAGCAGGCGGAGCAACTCACCGCCCGCGTAGCCACTCGCACCGGCGACCGCGACCCGGATTCCCATGCCTACCTCCGTATGACTATGCAGGGAGGTTAGCAGCAGCGAGACTGGCGCTGCAAGTTCATGCAGTCGACTGTATGAGAATACTTGCTGTGTTAAGAAGGGACCCCTGCTCTACCGCAGGCGTTAACAGGGGGCCCTTGCTTGCATCTAGAGGCGGCCGGCGTGAACGGCGTCGGTGACCCAGGGGATTACCTCGTCGAGCATCGTGTCGAGGGATGTGGTGGCGGTGAAGCCGAGCACCTCGGCGGCCTTGGTGGTGTCCGGCACCCGCTTACGGACGTCGTAGCGGAACGGCTCGTCGCTGACGTACCGGAACGGCACCTCCGCGCCCTTGATCTTGTGCCAGATCAGCTCGGCCAACTCCAGCACTGTGGTCGACCGGGCAGTGGAGAGGTTGAAGTCCTCGTTGTGGGCCGCCGGATGCTCGATCGCCGTCGCGATGCCCCGAGCCAGGTCACCGCCATAGGTGTAGTGCCGCACCTGATCGCCCTCGCCCAGGATGTGCAGCGGATCCTGCCCCTTGACGATCTTCTGCACCAGGTCGGGCACCACGTGCGACATGGCCAGCTTCACGTTGCCGGAGAGCACCTCGGCCTGACCCAGCGCCCGCCCCTCCCCCACACCCACACAGTTGAACGGCCGCACGATCGTGAACGGCAACTGGTACTGCTCCCAGGCGGCGCGGGCGTAGTACTCCACCGCCAGCTTCTGGAACCCGTACGACGACAGCGGCGGCGGGATGCGCCGCTCGTCACCCTCCCGGCTCGGCCAGTGCTCCGTCGACTCGTACACCATCGAGGAGGAGAGGTAGGTGACCTTGCGCAGCGTGCCATCGCGGTGCGCCCGCAGCGCCGCGTCGCAGGTCGCCGCCATGATCCGCTCGTTGGTGGCGAGCAGGTCATAGGCGTACGCGTGGAAGTAGGAGATCCCACCGATCATCGCCGCCCCGGCGACCAGATGGTCACAACCGTCCAGCAGCTCGGTCAACAGGTCGGTGTCACGGGCGTCGCCCTCGACGAACCGGAACCGCGGATGGGTGTCGTAGCTGTGGCTGACCGGGCCGTACTTGGAGAAGTTGTCCACGCCGACGACCTCATGGCCCCGGTCCAACAGCTCCGCGACCAGGTAGCCGCCGATGAAGCCGGCCGAACCAGTTACCAGGACCTTCGCCACGTGCGCTCCTATGCGGTCTTCTCGTACTCGGTGGACCCGACGCTCTGCACCGCCGCCGGTCGGATCCGGGCGGCCAGCTTCTCCCGGCTCAGCCGTCGACCGTAGGCGAACAGATACCAGCGCAGGTACCCGGGGAGGAACCGACCCAGGTCGAAGTGGGACTCCCCGAGCGGCCGGTCCAGCCAGATCGTCGGGATCTCCGCCACCGGCAGCCGCAACCGGGTCGCCTTCGCGGTCAACTCCAACCCGATCTCGAAACCCGTCCGCGACTCGATGCCCACCTCCCGGACGAAGGCCGTGTCGTACGCCTTGAAGCTGTTGGTGGCGTCCCGGGTGCCCACCCGCGCCAGGGTGTAGAGGCTGCGCCCCGCCCAGCGCGACATCAGCCGCTTCAACCTCGGCCCACCCACCTGCTGACCGCCCGGCATGTACCGGGAGGCGGCGGCGACCACCACGCCCCGGTCCACCAGCCGGGCCAACTCGTCGATCTGCCGGGGATCGTCACAGCCGTCGGCCATCGTCACCACCACGACCGGGGCCCGCGCCACGTCGATGCCGAACCGGATCGCGTTGGCCGGCCCCCGCCCGTACGTGTTGAGCACCGCCCGCACCCGAGGGTCGGTACGGGCGGCCTGCTCGACGTACGGGACGGTGGTGTCCTCCGGCATGTCGTGCACGATGAGCACCTCGGCCGGCAGCAGCATCTCCCGCAGCATCCGCTCCAGGCAGCGCACGATCGCCGCGCCCTCGTTGTAGACCGGCACGATCACCGACACCCGGGGGATCACACCCGCACCCCCTGCCCGGTCAGACCCCACATGTCGATCACCGGTTTGTCGGTGTCCAGGCGGGCGTACTGCTCGTGCGGGGCCGCGATCACCAGCAGATCGGCCCGGCGCAGCACCTCGTCCAGGTCGACGAAACGCTCGTCGACCACGTACGGGTCGGTGCAGAGCGTCTCTCGGGTCTTCAACGCCAGGATCTTGCGCAGCTTGTACGCCAGGCTCTCCCGGGGATCGTCGCTGCCACCCTTGAAGGCCATGCCGAGGATGCCCACCGTCGAGTTGGCCAGGTCGAACCGGTCCTCCAGCCGGGAGACCAGGTACAACGGCAGACCCTCGTTGATCAGCATCGCCGAGTGGCCGAGCACGAAGTTGTTCCGGTTGAACGCGGCCAGCTGCATGGTGTCCTTGAACAGGCACGGCCCGGCCGCGAACCCGGGCATCGGCAGGTCGGCGGCGCGCGGATACTCGTACGCGACGGCATGCCGGATCCGGGCGAAGTCCAGCCCGAAGTCGTTTGCCATCATCCAGAACTGGTTGGCGGTGGCGAACTTGATGTACCGCCAGGTGTTGGTGAACAGCTTCGCCAGCTCCGCCTCCTCCGGCGTCAGCGTGACGATCCGGTCGGTCAGGTGCCGGAACAGCTTCTCCGCCCGAGCCAGCGACTGCGGGGTACGCGCCGCCACGATCTGCGGCAGCGTGAACAACTCGGTCATCGCATGCCCCTCGGCGATGCGCTCCGGGCAGAAGGCGACATCCGCCTGCACTCCCCGGCCGACCAGCAACTTCTCGGTCAACGCGGTCACCCCGGGATAGACGGTGCTGCGCAGCACCACCAACTGCCCGTCGCGCAGATGCTCCGCACAGCGTTCCAACGCCCGCGGCACGGCCCCCAGATCCGGGTTCAGGTGCTCGTCGACCGGGGTGCCGACCACCACCACCAGATGCTCGGAGGTGCCGACGGCAGCCGGGTCCGTGGTGGCCCGCAACCGGCCGGCGGCCACCGCCTCGGCCAGGGGTTCGGCCGCCCCGGCTTCGGCGAACGGCAGGGTCGCCGAGTTGACCGTGGCGACGGCGTCCGCGTTGATGTCGTACAGCACGACGGAGAGCCCGCGGGCGGCGAACGCGATGCCCAGTGGCAGGCCCACCCGGCCGCAACCACCGACTATGCAGACGTCGACCGAGGCGGGTGGCTCATCGGGCATGAGGGGGCTCCCGTGGGGGTGGCGGGTGTGATCCCAGGGTCATCGGGGTCACAGCAGGCTAACCCCTCAGAGGTGACTCGTGGGTAACCAAATAATCCAACCGTGTTGACCTTTCGGCCGATGCTGCCCGTCGTCGACTCCTCCCCCGCCCGATCAGGGGAAGAGTCGACGACCCGAGTTGTCACATCGACTGTCGGGTAAGCCCCTGCTGCCGCTCGTAGGTTCGCAGCGCGATGTCCCATGCCTGGGTGTACTCGGACGGGCCGAGACCGAGATCGCCGTGCCCCTTGACGGCCTCCCGCAGCAACTCCACCAACGTCGGAACGATGTCGCGACGTTCCGTGACGTAGCGCTGGAACACCTCGGCGAACTCCGCGCCGGTCAGCCTGGCGGCGTACGCGGTGACCGGTTCGTCCTGGAGGTTCTGCAACACCACCGCCCACCGACGGGTCAGATCGTCGGCCTGCCGGGTACGGATCTTCTCCAGTTCGTGCTCACACTCCAGCGCGATCCGCTGTTCCCAGTACGGACGCAGCCGTTCCCGCACCCGCTCATCCGGGCTGACCCGTAGCCGCACCGTGAACTGGGGCAGGTGCGCTTCCTGTGGCCAGCGCTGGTGCATCAGCAGATCGTTCAGCGCCCGTTCGAGGTCGTGGGAACGGTGCGGCTCGTGCTCGCGAGCCAGGTCCATGGCACGCTCACGGACGATCCCCATCGCCCAGGGCAACAGCGCCTCGGCCCGCAGCCGCAGCCCGTCGAAGGTCATGTTGGTCGCGGTCCACAGGTAGACGACGTGCAGGTTGAAGTCGAACGCGTCGCCCTTCGCCGGCACCAGCAGGGGTTGTGGCACGTCCTGCCGAAAGGTGACCCGGGTAGGCGCCGGGGGCGGGAGTGAAGGAGCGGTAGCCGGCGCAGGCGCGGGCGGGAAGATCGAGTGCCACCAGCGGCGAGGCCGCGGCGGCACACCCTGCCGCAGGTGGGAGGTCCCGGAAGGTCCAGTCGTCATCAGGCGTCCTCAAAGGTCAGGGTTTCGACGTCGTTGAGCAGGGCGCACCCGGGCATGACCGGGCGCCAGACGTGCCGTAGCTGGTGATGGAGCCGACGACGCAGCGGAGGCCGTCCGGCCAGCACCAGCCGCAGCAGCGCCAGCACGTGCGCGGACACCTCGGCCTGACCGTCCGCCCGGCTGAACCAGAAGCCGAGCGTCCGCCAGGATCGGTACGCCGTCTCGGGCATGCTCAGCGCTGTCGCCCAGAGAGTTGCCAGGTCGTCGACGGAGATGATCTCCCTACGCGCCAGATCCAGCAGTTCCGGCCAGTGTTCCCGAGGTGGTCGAGCCCACCGTTCGGCCAGGATTCGCAACGTTCGCGCGGCGTGCAGCCGCACCTCACGGTCTTCCCGGTCGGTCGAGCTGGCCCACTGCGCCAGCGACGTCACCAGAGCAGCCCCGTGTCCGCCCTGGTAGACCTCGACCAAGCCCCGTACGACCGAGTTGTGCCAGCGTTGCATCCGCCCGGAGGCGACCAGTCGGAGCTGCACCAGGGCGGCGTCCGGCCACAGCCGGGCCAGCCCCAGTTCGTGGGCGCGGGCGACGGTGTCGCGCAGATGTGCCGCCGGCCCGGCGGCCCAGCGGTCCAACTCGACGCTGACCCGCTGCCTCAACCGCGGCTGCATCGCAATCGCGACGAGAACGATCGCGGCCGCCTGTCGAACGCTCGCTCGCCGCTCCCGGGCCAGGTCGCGCACAGTGTCCAGGGCCGTCTGCACGTCCCGGCCGGCCGACCATCCGATGGCGGCGGCTGCCGCCTGCCGTACGTCCGGCTGGTCGGCCCGCACCATGTCCGCGAACCAGCCGAGCAGGGCCCGGGGCGTCCACCAGTCGGTCCAGGCCACATCCAGGACAGCGGAGCGCAGCTGCTCGGTACCGGCCGTGAACTGCATCCGGATGCCGCCGGTCGCCCAGTCCTCCTCCGGTATCACGATGGCACCGCGCAGCATCGGTCCGAGCACCTCGTCGAGGGTGACGCCGCGCAGACGTACCGTGGCCGACTGTGCCCCCTCCGGACCGGACACCAACCGGTCAGCCGCGAGGCGGATCTCGACCGTCGACAGTCCGGCGAAAACCACGCAGGCCAGCCGGAAGGCTCGTGCCTGCTCGGCGGACCAGCCCACCGAGGCACCGGCGTCGGCCGGCACGTCGAGGATCTGTGCGGCACGCTCGCGAAGCTGTCGGGGCAGCAGTTGCGCCAGCCGGTCCGTCAGTGCCCTGGCGCGCGGCACCGTCTGCGCGAGCGCCGCCACGACGGGGACGACCTCGCGGGGCCGAGGTGCTCCGGCCAGGTACACCGAGAGCAGTTGATGCCGGAGGCATTCCTCGTCGACGTACTGATCCACGCACTCGCCGACACAGTGGCCAGCGCAGAAGCCCACACAGCGCCCGGCCAACTCCCGCCGTAAGCCGGCCCGGAACACCTCGGCCGCAGGTGCCGGGCGGTGCTCGACGACGTGCCCGGCGAGGTCCTGGACACGACGGGAGAAATCGCCGACCAGCAACAGTGTCATGGCATTGGCCGCAGCCCGCTCGGCGAGCCCCATCAGGGTGTAACCGTCCAGCGCACCGACCATCTCGTCGGTCAACCGCAGCACGTAGCCGCTGCCCCGGCGCTGACCCAGCTTCGTCCGGAACACATCGGTGAGCTGCTCGACCCCGAGGATGTTCACCCCGCCGACACCGTGCCTGCGAGCCGAGGCGACCAGCGCTGAGGTGAGTCTTCCGCTGCCCGGCGGTCCGGACAGGCACACCAGATGGCGCTGCTTCAGATGGTGCTCGAGTTGCTGGTCGCTGCCGGCGGGCGCGTAACCCCGCACCAGGTCCAGCACGGTCGTCTCACTGAGCGTCTCCGACCAGACCCGGCGTCCGTCCACCGAGTCGGACGCCGCAGTGACATTGACCGTACCGATGGCGAGGGCGCCGTGCCCGGTCGCGTTCTGGCCTCGGACGTACATGTTGCCGGCATCGATCCCCGCGTCACCGAACAGACCGGCCAGCCGGCGCAGCACGTCACCGGAGTCGAGCGAATCCTCACGGTCCTCCTCATCGCCGTCGTCCGTCTCGTCGTTCGGAGTCGAATCGACGTCCGCGTCTGGCGCCGATCCGGTGGCGGCACCGCCCGGCGGATCACCGGAACCTTCCTGACCCGGATCGCCGCCGGCATCTGGTCCGGCTTCGGCCGCACCGGGATGCCCGGGTTGGCCCGGGCCAGATGCGCCAGTCTCGCCGAAGGTGGCCGGGTCGGTGGGCTTCGTCGCGGCCCCGGGGACCGGCTCCGGATATCGGTCGTTCATCGGTCCACGTCCGGGCGCAGGATGGCGTCACGACCGATGGATCCGATCGCCACCGCGCCCGGTCCCACGGCGTTCTGGCCGTTGACCCGGATGTTGCCGGTACGGATGCCGCCGGCCGGCGGCTCACCACCGCGCACGGTTCCGCTCTCCCCGCTCGGCGGCGCCGCCTCGCCCGGCTGGGCCACCTCGTTCGGCGGCGATGGCTGCGGGCCGGGCGACGACTCGTCCCGCCACGAGGTCACATCCTCGTCGAGAACACAGAGCCACGCCGGCTCACAGAACCCCTTCTCTGGCTGGACCACCTCGATGCGCCGGAACCGGTCCGGCCGAATCTCCTCCGGGTACTCGGTCACCACGTCCCGGTAGATCTCGGAGGAGACCACCAGGGCAACTCCGGCGTCCGGGAAGGCCGCCAACGCTCGGCGCACCGGTGTCGCGTCGCAGAGCCGACTGACCATGACGACCGCCTGGCCGGGAAAACCGTTGGCCCCGTCCAGATGCACCATGCCCTGATGTACCGCCACGCGTAGCCGGATACGGGCCACCGGGAGACGGCTGGCGTTGTACTGCCGCAGTCGCCGGTTCAGTTCCGGCAGGAACCGTCCGATCACCCTCGCCTCGGGAATGGCCCGGGGCAGGATGGCCAGTTCCCCGTCTCCCGCCTGCTGCGTCGCCCAGCCGACACGATCCATGCCCACCCCGTCGGCTGCCTCACGCAGCAGCCGATGGAAGTCCTGCTGGGCCTCGTACTGCTGGACGTTGCCGCGCCGGCTGTAGCGCTCCATGTCCACGCAGACCAACAACCGCCGCTCCGGATGTTGCATCTCGTCACCCTCCTCACCCCGGTCCGCGAGGACCGGGCACGAGCGACATCCAACTGGGGTCGACGCCCAGAGACCCCGTAGAAGTACGGCTTCGGTGGCAATGTCCGTCAGCAGTCATCCCGCACGACGCGGGTATGTCGGGCAGCTGTCCAGGATCCACTGGTCGCATGTGGAGCGTCCCGATCGACGTGCTGTTGGAGCTGGGCCTGGACCTGCACCTCACACTCGGCCTGCTCGTCGCCTACCTGCTCGCAGTGGTGCTGGCACGACGGGTCAGACGTATCGCAGTCGGACGGTTACGCTGCGGACGCTGTCGTCGCTTGAGCAGAGTGGGAGCCTGGATGCGGCACGAACCTGCCCAGAACCCGCAGTGGCCCTACGGCACCTTTCTGCAACGGCTCAGTCCACCCGTACGGTCCGCCCTGTTGGGGCTCGGCGTACGTCGCAAGGTCCCGGCCGGCCAGATCCTGATCCACGAAGGACAGCAGCAATCCCACCTGGTGCTGATCGAAGAGGGCCTGACGAAGGTCACCGCCGCCCTGCCCGACGGCCGCACGGCACTGTTGTCCCTACGCGTCGGCGGTGACCTGGTCGGCGAGATGTCGGCACTCAACGACCGGCCACGCTCCGCGACTGTCACCACCTGCAGCGCCGCCCGCTACAGCGTGATCAGCTCGGAGCGGTTCCGCGCGTTCCTCAGAGAAAACCCGGACGCCGCGCTCGAACTCGCCGCCATGGTCTCCGACCGGTTGCGCTGGTCGAACCGCCGACGGATCGACTTCTCCTCATACCCGGTCAAGATCAGAGTCGCCCGGGTGATCGCCGAACTGTCCCGAACCCACGGCCGCCAGACCCCCGACGGCGTCGTCATCGACGTGCGACTCACCCAGCCGGAACTGGCCTCCATCTGCGGCGCATCCGAGACCTCGGTCCAGAAAATCCTCCGGGAGCTGCGGACCGACGGGCTGGTCGACACCGACTACCGCCGGATGACCGTCCGGGATCTGCCCGGCCTTCAGCAGGTCGGGCAGATCCACGCCGACGAATGTTAAGAAGGGCCCCTTCCTATGCACGAGGCGATAAGAAGGGGCCCTTCCTTACATCTCAGGCGCCGCGGAGGGTGGCGCCGACGCGTTCGGTGGCGCGGGCCACCGCGGCGTCGCGGGCGGCCACGGCCTCCTCGACGGTGAGGGTGCGGTCGGGTGCCCGGAAGGTGAGCTTGTAGGCCAGCGACTTGCGGCCGGCACCGAGCTGCTCCGAGGCGTACACGTCGAACAGGCGCACCGCCTCCAGCAGTTCACCGGCGCCCTCGGTGAGGGCCTGCTGGACGTCCTGGGCGGGGACCGCCTCGTCGACCACCAACGCCACGTCGATCAGGGCCGGCGGGAAGCCGGAGACTCCGGGCGCGGGCAGCACCGGCGCCGCCGGCAACGCGTCCAGGTCCAGTTCCATGGCACTGGTACGCCGAGGCAGCTCCAGTGTGGCCAGCACCGCCGGGTGCAGTTCCCCGGCGTGACCGACGACCGTCCCGTCGACAAGCAGCTGCGCGCAGCGGCCGGGGTGCCAGGGGGCGTACTCGGTGGCCCGTACCTCGATCCGGTCGGCCGGGATGCCGGCGGCGGCGAGGACCTCACGGCCCGCCTCCACGGCGTCCGCCCAGGTGGCCGGTCGCCCGGCACCCCACCAGCCGGCCGGCTCGATGTCGCCGGTCAGCACGACGGCGACGTGCCGGGGCTGGTGCGGGACCACCGCGTCGGCGGCGGCGAACTCGGCGTCGGTGGGCCGCCGATCCACACCCATGGCCGGCGGGCTGCCGGCACCCGGGCGTGGCTGGAAGACCACACCGATCTCGTAGAGCGCCAGGTCCCGCAGGCCACGACCGAGGTTGCGGCGGACGATGCCGAGCAGCGGGCCGAGCAACGTGGTCCGCAGCAGCGGCTCCTCGTCGGAGAGCGGATTGGCCACCCGTACCGCCTGGCGACGCGGGTCGTCGGCGGGCAGGGCGAACTGGTCGGCCAGGTCGGTGGCGACGAACGGGTGCGCCAGCACCTCGACGTAGCCGCGCTCGGCCAACGCCCGGGACACCGCCCGGTTACGCCGCTGCTGCCAGGTCAGCCCCCGGCCGGGCGGTGCGGTGGGCAGCAGCGACGGCACCTTGTCGTACCCGTCGAGGCGGACCACCTCCTCCACCAGGTCGGCCGGGTCGGTCAGATCGGGCCGCCAGGTCGGCGGGGTGACGCTGAGGACGTCGACGTCACCCGCGACGACGGCCACCTCGCCGGGATCCTCGGCGAGCCGGTCGGTGCCGCGCGCCACGGTGCAGCCGACCTGTTCCAGCAGGGCGACCACCCGTGCCGGCGGGTACGCCACACCGACCCGCCGGCTGGGCAGGTCGACCGGCAGCGTCACCGGGGTACGCGCCACGACGTGGTCGATGTCCAGCACCTCGTCGCCGGCGGTGCCGCCCGCGTGCTCGGTGAGCAGGGCGACCGCCCGGTCCAGGGCGACCAGCGGCAGGGCCGGGTCGACGCCTCGCTCCCACCGCTTCGCCGCCTCGCTGAACAGCTTGTGCCGACGCGCGGTACGCCCCACCATCGCCGGGTCCCAGTGCGCGGCCTCGAACAGCACGTTGACGGTGCTGGGCAGCACCTCACTGGTCTCGCCGCCCATCACGGCGGCGAGCGAGATCGGCACCCCGTCACCGTCGCCCGCGACCGGGTTGGGCAGGCCGGCGTCGCAGATGACCATGTCTTCGGGGGCGAGGGCGCGGGTCACCCCGTCGAGCGTGGTCAGCTTCTCCCCCGGTACCGCCCGGCGGACCACAAGCGGGCCGGCGAGACGGTCGGCGTCGAAGGCGTGCATCGGCTGCCCGAGTTCGAGCATCACGTAGTTGGTGATGTCGACGGGCAGCGAGATGCTGCGGATGCCGGCGACGGTGAGCCGCCGCTGCATCCACTGCGGGGTTTGCGCCGTCGGGTCGACGCCGCGCACCATCCGGGCCGCGAACCGGTCACAGCCGACCGGGTCGCGGACCTCCACCGGGTACGCCGGTTGGGCGGTGCCCGGCGTGGCGGGCACCCGACCCGGGTCCTGGAAGCTGAGGCCGAGGGCGTGCGCCAGTTCGCGGGCGAGCCCGCGCAGCGACATCTGGTAGCCCCGGTCGGGGGTGACCTCCACCTCGACGACGATGTCGTCGAGCCCGACCACGGGACGGGCGTCGTCGCCGGGCTTGGCGGCGACGTGCTCGGGCAGCACCAGGATGCCGGAGTGGTCGTCGCCCAGACCCAGCTCCTTGGCGGAGCAGATCATGCCGTGGGAGTTGCGCCCGTACGTCTTGCGGGCGCCGATGGCGAAGCCGCCCGGCAGCACCCCGCCGGGCAGGATCACCACGACCCGGTCGCCGGGGGCGAAGTTGCGCGCCCCGCAGACGATCTCCTGCGGTTCACCGGTGCCGTTGGCGGCGCCCACGTTCACCCGGCAGAACCGGATCGGCTTCTTGAAGCCGGTCAACTCCTCGATGTCGAGGACCTCACCGACCACCAGCTGCCCGGTGACCGTGGTGGACAGGTCCACGATGGACTCGACCTCGATGCCGAGGTCGACCAGGGCCCGCTCCAGTTCGGCGGCGGGCAGGTCCGGCAGGTCGACGTACTCCCGCAACCAACTGACAGAAACTCGCATGACTCGTTACCACCGTCTCCGTAACTCGCGCGCCCGCACTACGCCCCGTGGCCGAACGCCCGGGTGAACCGGACGTCGCCCTCGACCATGTCCCGCATGTCGCCCACCCCGTGTCGGAACATCACGGTGCGGTCGATGCCCATGCCGAAGGCGAACCCGGAGTAGACCTCCGGGTCGATGCCGCAGGCGCGCAGCACCCGCGGGTTGACCATGCCGCAGCCACCCCACTCGACCCACTGTGGGCCCTTGCGGTGCTCCGGGAACCACACGTCGAACTCCGCCGACGGCTCGGTGAACGGGAAGTAGTGCGGCCGGAACCGGGTCTTCGCGCCCTCGCCGAACATGGCCCGGGCGAAGTGGTCGAGCGTGCCGCGCAGGTGCGCCATGGTGATGCCCTTGTCCACCACCAGGCCCTCGACCTGGTGGAACACCGGCGAGTGGGTGGCGTCCAACTCGTCGGTGCGGTAGACCCGGCCGGGCACCACCACGTAGATCGGCGGCTTGCGGGTCAGCATCGTGCGCGCCTGCACCGGCGAGGTGTGGGTACGCAGCACCAGCCCCGACTCCTCCGACGGTGCGATGTGGAAGGTGTCCATCAGGCCCCGGGCCGGGTGGTCGACGGGGATGTTGAGCGCGTCGAAGTTGGTCCACTCCAACTCGACCTCGGGGCCCTCGGCCACCTCGTAGCCCATCCCGATGAACAGGTCGCTGATCTGTTCCATCAGCACGCTGACGGGGTGCCGGGAACCACGCGGGCGTCGGTCGTAGGGCAGCGTCACGTCGACGCGCTCGGCGACCAGGACCCGCTGCGCCTGCTCGCGGTCGAGCACCTCGGACCGGGCGGCGTAGGCCTGCTCGATGCTGCGACGGGCCTCGTTGACCCGCTTGCCGGCGTCGGCCTTGGCGGCGGGCGGCAGCGCGCCGATCTCCCGACGGGCCAGCGAGACCGGAGCCCGGTCGCCGAGGTGCGCGGGGCGGAGCGCGGCCAGCGCGTCGGGGTCACCGGCGGCGGCGAAAGCCTTCTCGGCCTCGGTCACGGCCTCGGCCAGGGCGGCCGGGTCGAGCAGGGCGACCTGCTTCGGGTCGTACGGATCGTTGCGGTAGGTCATGGCGTACGGGCACTCCTCACGGCGGCGCCGGCCCTCTCAGGCGGCGAAGCGAGTCTACGGACGCGCGGCTGCGCCGCAGCCCGCCGGTGGGAGTGGTGCGGAGAGCAGGTCAGGCTCGCCGCCCGCCGACACCGGCGGGCTGGCTAAACGTACGCCGTGGTGCGTCCACCATCACCGGCCGCTCTCCTCGTGCTCTGCTCTGCACGTGATCCTGTTCCTGCGCGTGATCTCATGTCAGCGCTGGGCTCTCGCCGAAGCGTACAGGCAGACCGCCGCGGCCGCAGCCAGGTTGAGGCTCTCGGCCCGCCCGTGCAGCGGCACCCGGACCCGGGCGTCGGCCGCGGCGATCAGCTCGTCGGGCAGCCCGTGCGCCTCGGACCCGAACAGCCAGGCGGTGGGGGCGGCCAGCCGGCCGGCGTCGGCCAGGTCGTCGAGATCCGCTTCGCCGTAGCCGGTCGCGGCGAGCACCACCAGACCGGCGGCGCGGGCGGCGGCGACCACCGCCGCCGGGTCGCGTTCGCGCACCACGTCGACGTGGAACAGGCTGCCCGCCGACGACCGGACGCACTTGCCGTTGTACGGGTCGACCGCCTCACCGGCGAAGACCACCGCCGCGGCGCCGGCCGCGTCGGCCGTCCGCAACACGGTGCCGGCGTTGCCCGGGTCCCGGATGCCCGCCAGCACCGCGACCAGCCGCGGACCGCGCGACAGCGCGGCCGCCAGCGGCACGTCGAGGTGCTGGCAGACGGCGACCAGGCCCTGCGGGGCGACGGTCTCGGCGAGCGCCGCGAGCGCCTCGTCGGTCACCTCGGAGACGGGTACGTCGGCACCGGCGGCGGCCGCTGCCAGGTCGGCGTACCGGTCGAGCGCGGTGGGCGTACCGAACAGTTCGAGCACCGTCCGGGAACGGG
Source organism: Micromonospora gifhornensis (assembly GCF_016863515.1). GTDB lineage: Bacteria > Actinomycetota > Actinomycetes > Mycobacteriales > Micromonosporaceae > Micromonospora > Micromonospora gifhornensis. Next base: position 85,055 of record NZ_BOPA01000032.1, on the reverse strand, counting down.
CCAGGGCCTCGCGGACCGCCTGCGGTCCCTCGGCGAGGAACCGGCCGGTGGCCTCGCGGTCGCGGCGGCGTTGCAGCCGGCGGGCGGCGACCACCCTGGGCGTACGCGGCGTGAAGGGCATGGTGTCCTCACCACACACGCGCGAGGCGCCCCCCTTCATCGAGGGACGCCTCGCTGCGTTGTGCGGGGATCAGGCGGCCTGAGCCGCCGCGCCGCCGGTGCCCTCGGCCTGCACCGCGGCCCGGGCCAGCTCGACGATCGCCGCGAACGCGGCGGCGTCGTTGACGGCCATGTCGGCCAGGATCTTGCGGTCGACCTCGATGCCGGCCAGGCGCAGGCCCTGGATCAGCCGGTTGTAGGTCATGCCGTTGGCGCGGGCACCCGCGTTGATCCGCTGGATCCACAACTGCCGGAAGTCACCCTTGCGGTCGCGACGGTCCCGGTAGGCGTACTGCATCGAGTGCAGCACCTGCTCCTTGGCCTTGCGGTACAGCCGGGAGCGCTGACCGCGGTAACCACTCGCGGTCTCCAGCAGGGTACGGCGCTTCTTCTGGGCGTTCACAGCCCGCTTGACGCGTGCCATCTCAACTCCTTCTTGGGCTCAGGTGGCGCGCGTCAGCGGCCGAGCAGCTTCTTGAGGCGCTTGACGTCGGACTTGGCGGCCTCGACCACGCCCGTCAGCCGCCGGGTACGGGTGGAGGGCTTCTTCTCCAGGTTGTGGCGCAGACCGGCCTGCTGCTTCATGATCTTGCCCTTGCCGGTTACGCGGACCCGCTTACCCGTCCCCGTGTGGCTCTTCATCTTCGGCATGTGGAACGTCTTCTCCCCTGTTACTGACCGCTGGTGTCAGCGGTCGCGCCGGTCTCACCGGCTGCTGCGCTCTCACCGGCCGCCACGGACTCGGTAGCCGCCGCGGGCTCGGTAGCCGCCACGGAATCCTCCGCGGTCCGCTCCCGAGGTCCACCACGCGACGCCGTGGCGGCGACCGCGGAGGCCTTGACGGCCCGGTGCGGAGCGAGAACCATGATCATGTTTCGGCCGTCCTGCTTAGGAGCGGACTCGACATATCCCAGTTCCGTGATCTCGGACTCGAGTCGGCGCAGGAGCCGGTAGCCCAGCTCCGGTCGACTCTGCTCGCGACCGCGGAACATGATCGTCACCTTGACCTTGTCCCCGGCCTTGAGGAACCGCACCACGTGACCTTTTTTGGTCTCGTAGTCGTGCGGGTCGATCTTCGGCCGGAGCTTCATCTCCTTGATGACGGTCTGCTGCTGGTTACGCCGCGCTTCGCGCGCCTTCAGTGCGCTCTCGTACTTGAACTTGCCGAAGTCCATGAGCTTGCACACCGGCGGGCGCGCCATCGGCGCAACCTCGACCAGGTCCAGATCGACGTCCGCGGCCAGCTGAAGGGCGCGCTCCAGCGGGACGATGCCCACCTGCTCACCCTCGGGGCCGACCAGTCGGACCTCACGTGCCCGGATCTGCTCGTTCACGCGTGGTTCGACGCTGATGGGGCCTCCTCGAGTCGGTTCTTCATCGGTGGCCGACCCGTGCGGCTCCCGTCGGGAACCCGCGCGGAAAGCAGAAGGCCCCGGCGCATGCCAGGGCCCGCTCGACCGGTCGGCACGATCACAGGATCGCGCATCCGGAGCCGGGACGTGCCCGGAACCGGTGACCGGACCCGGCCGCCGCAGTTGGCGAACTCGGGTGGGAGCAGGCGCCCCACTTTCGTGGCCGTCCGCTCACACGGACAGCCTGGTCGACCTGACCACACTACACCCGCGGTCACCGGGGCCTCAAACCGACCCACCGTGTCGCCCGCGCTGTCGCACCGGCCACTGGTACCGGCGCTGTCCGCCACCGGACGGCCGGCAGTGGTCAGGGGCCGGGGATGCGCTCGGCGAGGGCGGTCAGGTGCGCCTGGTGCAGCCGGCGCAGGGCACGCACCCCGTCGACCGCGTGCTGCTTGTCGGCGGCCTGCAGCGCCACCACCGGCAACAGATCGTCGTCGTACAGCTCCAGGGCGGCCCACGGCGCACCACGATCGAACCGGATCCCCCGTACGACCTCCCAGGGCAGCTCGTACGAGCCGATGATGTTGCGGACCCGCACCCCCCGCGCGTCCGCCTCCACCCGGGGACGGGTGAACAGCAGGGCGCCGAGGGCGAAGAGCACGCCGAGCCCGATCATGGCGAACTGGTCGCCGCGCTGGAAGGTGCCGTAGCCGTTGCCGGTCGGCCCGGTCAGCGTGGTGGCGATCACCGCGAACAGCACCACCACCACGACCGCCGACACCCAGCAGACCACCCGAATGCGCCGGGGCCGCAGCCGCACCGGCTCGCCGCCGGTCGTCGGCCCACGGTCGGCCGTGTCGGCACCCGGCTGCGCTGCACCCCGCTGAGCTGCGTCCCGCTGACTCATGGCACCAGTCTGCCATCCGCCCCCGGCCCGGCGGACGGTGCCACACGCAGCGGCACCATCCGCCACAGCGGTCACAACCGGCAGGCGTGGATGTTGGTGACCAGGATCGCCCGGGCGCCGAGGTCGTAGAGCTCGTCCATGATCCGGTGCACGTCGTCGCGGAGCACCATGGCCTCCACCGCCACCCAGCCCTCACGGTGCAGCGGCGAGACGGTCGGTGACTCGATGCCCGGGGTCAACGAGCTGGCCCGGTCCAGCAGGCCGGCCGGCACGTCGTAGGCGAGCATCACGTACCGGCGGGCCACCAGCACCCCGTGCACCCGGCGCAGCAACTGCTCCGCCTGCGGGTGCGCGGTCGCGCCGGCCCGGCGGACCAGCACCGCCGAGGAGCGCAGCAGCGGCTCACCGAAGACCACCAGGCCGGCCTGGCGCAGCGTGGCACCGGTCTCGACCACGTCGGCGACCACGTCGGCCACGCCCAGCCGGATGGCGTTCTCCACCGCGCCGTCGAGGCGGATCACCTCGGCCTTGACGCCCAGCTCGGCGAGGTGACGCTCGACCAACCCCGGGTACGCGGTGGCGATCCGGTGCCCACCCAGCTCCTGGACGTCGTGGACGTCGTCGGGGCGGGCGGCGAACCGGAAGGTGGCCCGGCCGAAGTTCAGGTCGACGACCTCCTCGGCCGGCGCGCCGGAGTCGATCAGCAGGTCCCGGCCGGTGATCCCGACGTCCAGGTCACCGGAGCCGACGTAGGTGGCGATGTCCTTCGGTCGCAGGTAGAAGAATTCGATGTCGTTTGCCTCGTCCCGGCAGACCAGGTCCTTCGGGTCGGTGCGCTGGCGGTAGCCCGCCTCGCGCAGCATCTCGGCGGCCGAGGAGGCCAGGGCGCCCTTGTTAGGTACGGCGACACGCAGCATGACGGAGTGCTCCTTCGATCGGGTCAAGAGTCGACGGCGGGCACTCAGAGATGTCGGTAGACGTCCTTGAGCTCCAGTCCGCTGGCGAGCATCAACACCTGCACCTGGTAGAGCAGCTGGGAGATCTCCTCGGCGGTGCGTTCGGGCCCCTCGTGCTCGGCGGCCATCCACGACTCGGCGGCCTCCTCGACCACCTTCTTGCCGATGAAGTGCACCCCCTTCTCCAGCGCGGCGACCGTGCCCGAGCCGGGGGTGCCGGCGGCGGCCTTGGCCTGCAGCTCGGCGAACAACTCCTCGAACGTCTTCACGGAACCGGATTCTCCCAGTTGCCCCGGGTCGTGGCATGCACCGGGTCCGGTGGTGACCGGTGAGCGGGACCCTGTATTCCCTACCACCATGGTGGGACAGCTCTACGGCAGCCGCCGATGGTGGTCGTACGCTGTCGGCCATGGTCAGCACCCCACGCATCCGTACGCTAGCCACGGCCGGCGCGGTCCTTTTCGCCGTCACCGCCTGCGCGCCGCAGAACGAGCCCGCTCCCCCGCCCTCGACCTCCGACGCCGCCTCGTGCGCGAAGGAGAACCTGCCCACCCAGACCCCCGGCAAGCTCACCATCGCCACCGACCAGCCGGCCTACCAGCCGTGGTTCGTCGACGACAAGCCCGAGAACGGCCAGGGCTACGAGTCGGCGGTGGCCTACGCGGTGGCGGAGAAGCTCGGCTACACCCGCGACGAGGTCGTCTGGACCCGGGTCAAGTTCGACTCGGCGATCGCCCCCGGACCGAAGTCCTTCGACTTCGACATCAACCAGTTCTCGATCACCGACGAGCGCAAGAAGGCTGTCGACTTCACCGCGCCCTACTACCTGGTGCGGCAGACCGTCATCGCCCTGAAGTCGTCCAAGATCGCCGGCAAGACCAGCCTGGCGGACCTGCGCGAGGCCAAGCTCGGCGCCCAGGTCGGCACGACCAGCTACCAGGCGATCACCGACGTGGTGAAGCCGACGACGAAGCCGCAGGTCTACAACAGCAACGACGACGCCAAGAAGGCCCTGCAGAACGGTCAGCTCGACGGCCTGGTCGTCGACCTGCCCACCGCCTTCTACATCACCGCCGCGGAGATCGACGACGCGGTGATCGTCGGCCAGTTGCCGCAGGTGGGCACGCCGGAGGCGTTCGGGCTGCTGCTGGACAAGGGCTCCCCGCTGACCGGGTGCGTCAGCAACGCGGTCGGGCAGCTCACCGCCGACGGCGTGTTGAAGCAGTTGGAGCAGCAGTGGCTGGCCCAGGTCGCGGGAGCCCCTGAACTCACGTGAGCACTACCTCGTACGTCCCCTCCCCCGCCCAGCGGGCCCGAGAGGAGTACCGCCGCAGGCAGACCGTACTGAGCGTGCTGATCGCCGCCGCCTCCACGGCGGCGGTCGGCACGCTGCTGGCGTTCGCGGTGACCGGGGCGCCCGGCTGGGACCGCGTACGCGCCTCGTTCTTCGACCCGCAGATCGCCCGGGACGCGCTGCCGGCGGTGCTGACCGGGCTCTGGCTCAACCTGCGGCTGCTGGTCTGCTGCGCCATCGGCGCGCTGCTGCTCGGGCTGGTGATCGCGATCCTGCGTACCCTGCGCGGGCCGGTCTTCTTCCCGATCCGGGCGCTGGCCACCAGCTACACGTACGCCTTCCGGGGCCTGCCCCTGATCATCGTGCTCTACCTGCTCACCCTCGGTGTGCCGGGCCTGCGGTTGCAGGGCATGCCGCCGGTGCTGGTGCTGGGCGGGCTCGCGCTGGTGCTCACCTACAGCGGATACCTGGCCGAGGTGTTCCGCGCCGGCATCGAGTCGGTGCATCCCAGCCAGCTCGCGGCGGCCCGGTCGCTGGGTCTGACCTACCGGCAGACCATGCGGCACGTGGTGCTGCCGCAGGCCGTCCGGCGGGTGGCCCCGCCGCTGCTCAACGACGTGGTGGCGTTGCAGAAGGACGTCGGCCTGGTCTCCCTGGCCGGCCCGATCGACGCGGTCCGGGCCGCGCAGATCGCCACCGCGCAGAGCTTCAACTACACGCCGTACATCGTGGCCGGGGTGCTCTTCGTGCTGCTGGCCATTCCGCTGATCGCCGTCACCGACCGGGTCACCCTGCGGGCGGCCCGACGCCAGTCCGGAGGCTGAGCATGGACGTCCTGCGGTGCCGCGGGCTACGCAAGGTCTTCGGCGACCAGGTGGTCCTCGACGGCCTCGACCTGACCGTGGCCGAACACCAGGTGGTGGCCCTGATCGGGTCCTCCGGGTCCGGCAAGTCGACCCTGCTGCGCTGTGTCAACCTGCTGGAGGACCTGCACGACGGGACGATCGAGCTGGACGGCGAGGACATCACCGCCCCCGGCGTCGACCCCGACAAGGTACGCCGCCGCATCGGCATGGTGTTCCAGTCGTACAACCTCTTCCCGCACCTGAGCGTGCTGGACAACATCACCCTCGCGCCCCGCCGGGTGCACCGCCGGGCGCGGGCTGAGGCGGAGGCCCGAGCCCGGGAGCTGCTGGAACGGGTGGGGTTGGGGGCCAAGGCCGACGCCTACCCGGACCGGCTCTCCGGCGGCCAGCAGCAGCGGGTGGCGATCGTACGGGCGCTTGCCAACTCGCCCCGGCTGCTGCTGCTCGACGAGGTCACCTCGGCGCTGGACCCGGAACTGGTCGGTGAGGTGCTGACGATGATCCGCGACCTCAAGACCGAGGGCATGACGATGATCCTGGCCACCCACGAGATGGGCTTCGCCCGCGACGTGGCCGACCAGGTCTGCTTCCTCGACGCCGGCCGGGTCATCGAGTCCGGCCCGCCCAGCCAGGTCCTCGCCGATCCCGTCCACCCGCGTACCCGCCAGTTCCTGGCCCGCATCATCGAGGCCCGCCGCCTCTGACCGGCTCCTTCCACCCCGGTCGACGGCGGGGAGAGCGGTTACCGGCACCGATTACGCCATGATCGGGGCCACAAAGTGGTGGGTCGGTAAGCTCGATTGGGTACAAAACGCACCCATGACGATGTCGCCAGAGGTAGCAGCCATGTCCAGTCAGCCGTCCGTACCCGTCGACGTCGACGTCGCCCGCCTGCGGGAGGTGCTGGACGGGCCGTGGGTGGAGGTCCGCGAGGCCCACCGCACGGAACTCGACGACAGCTTCCTGCCGGTGTACGGCGAAAGCGGCGACCAGGCACGGGAGCGGATCACCGGGCTGCTGCACCGGCTGCCGGTCACGATGGGCATGCCCGCGGCCTTCCCCGCCGAGTACGGCGGCCGGTCCGACATCGGCGCCTCGATCGTGGCCACCGAGATGCTGGCCCAGGTCGACCTGTCCCTGATGGTCAAGGCGGGCGTGCAGTGGGGCCTGTTCGGCGGTGCCGTGCTGTCGCTGGGCACCCGACGGCACCACGACGCCTACCTGCGCGACATCGTCGCCGGTGACATTCTCGGCTGCTTCGCGATGACCGAGACCGGTCACGGCTCGGACGTGCAGCAGTTGCGCACCACCTGCACGTACGACCCGGCCACGCAGACCTTCGACCTGCACACCCCGCATCAGGCGGCCCGCAAGGACTACATCGGCAACGCGGCCCGCGACGGCCGGATGGCTGTCGTTTTCGCCCAGCTGATCACCAACGGGCAGCGGCACGGCGTGCACGCCTGGCTGGTCCCGATCCGCGACGCGCACGGCAACCCGATGCCCGGGGTGACAATCGGCGACGCGGGACCCAAGGCCGGTCTGCTCGGTGTGGACAACGGGCGGCTCAGCTTCGACCACGTCGCCGTGCCCCGGGACATGCTGCTGGACCGGTACGGCCAGGTGGCCGCCGACGGCACCTACTCCAGCCCGATCGACAACGACTCCCGACGCTTCTTCACCATGCTCGGCACCCTGGTCCGGGGCCGGGCGAGCGTGGGTGGCGCCGCGGCGGCGGCCACCAAGGTGGCGCTGACCGTCGCGGTGCGCTACGGCGACATCCGCCGCCAGTTCAGCAGCCCCGATGCCGAGCGCGAGGTGCTGCTCAACGACTACCTGGCCCACCAGCGCAAGCTGCTGCCCGCGCTGGCCACCACGTACGCCCTGCACTTCGCCCAGGCCGAGCTGGTCGCCGCGATCGACGAGGTGCAGGGCGGCGACGGCCCGGTCGACGAGCATCGGCAGCGGGAGCTGGAGTCGCGGGCCGCCGGCCTGAAGGCCGCGCAGACCTGGCACGCCACCCGCACCATCCAGATGTGCCGCGAGGCGTGCGGCGGGGCCGGCTACCTGGCCGAGAACCGGCTGCCCGGCCTGAAGGCCGACACCGACGTCTTCACCACCTTCGAGGGCGACAACACGGTGCTGTTGCAGCTGGTGGCCAAGGGGCTGCTCACCGGTTACCGGGACGAGTTCGGTTCGCTGGACGGCTGGGGTCGGGCCTCCTTCGTCGCCGAACAGGTCCGCGAGATGGTGTTGGAGCGCACCGCCGCGCGGGCGCTCATCGAACGGCTCGTCAGCGCGGTGCCCGGCCGCGACGAGGAGGTGGCGGTCACCGACCGCGGCTGGCAGCTCAAGGCCTTCGAGGACCGTGAACGACACCTGCTCGACGGTGCGGTCCGGCGGCTGCGCAACGGCGCCAGCACCAAGAAGGACCGGCCCTTCGACATCTTCAACGACGTGCAGGACCACGTGCTGGCCGTCGCCGCCGCGCACGTCGACCGGGTCACCCTGGAGGCGTTCGTCGCCGGCATCGAGGCCACCTCGGATCCGGCGGTCAAGGCGCTGCTGTCCCGGGTCTGCGACCTGTACGCGCTCAGCGTCATCGAGGCCCACAAGGGCTGGTTCCTGGAGCACGGCCGGCTCACCCCGGCCCGCGCCAAGGTGATCACCGCCGTGGTGAACAACCTGCTCAAGGAGCTACGCCCGCAGATGCGCACGCTGGTGGACGGGTTCGGCATCCCGCAGACGTGGCTGCACTGCGCCATCCTGCGCGAGGAAGCCGACCGGCAGGAGGCCATGGCCGCCCACGACGCCGCCGGTGATCCGCAGACCGTCGCGGCGTAACCGCCTCCGGTGGTCGGCGGCGGTTACGCCGGGAGGGCGTACGCCCTCAGCCGCCGAAGCCGACCCGCTTGTTGCCGCCGGTGCTGACGCCACGGATGGCCAGGGCGGCGTCCAGCGCGGCGACGGTGGCGGACCAGCCCTTGTCCTCCGCGGAGCCGGGCAGCCCGGCCCGATCGCGGGCCTGGTCGAGGGTGTCGACGGTGAGCACCCCGTGCGCCACCGGCTTGCCCTCGTCGAGCGCGATGCGGGTCAGTCCGTCGGTGACCGACCGGCAGACGTAGTCGAAGTGGGCGGTGGCGCCGCGTACCACCACGCCGAGGGCGACCACCACGTCGCAGCGGCGGGCCAGGGCCTGGGCCACCACCGGCAGTTCCACCGAGCCGGCCACCCGGGCCACCACGGCCTGCGCTCCGCACGCCTGCGCGGCGGCCACCGCCCGGTCGAGCATGTGGTCGGTCAGCTCGCCGTGCCAGCGTGCGGCGACCACGCCCACGGTCATTCCCGACGCGTCGACCGGGGTCGTCCCCGGCTCACCGAAACCCGCCATCTGTCCTACGCTCCGATCTCGTTGCCAGCCACCGGACGACCCATCGGGGCCTCGGCGGTCTCGTCCACGTCGAGCAGGTGCCCCATCCGGTCCCGTTTGGTCCGCAGGTAGCGCACGTTCTCCGGGTGGGTGCGCACCGGCAGACTCTCCCGGCCGGTGACGGTGAGCCCGTAGCCCTCCAACCCGGCCCGCTTGGCGGGGTTGTTGGTGAGCAGCCGCATCGAGCGCACCCCGATGTCGTAGAGGATCTGCGCGCCGGTGCCGTAGTCCCGCGCGTCGGCGGGCAGACCGAGGTCGAGGTTCGCGTCGACCGTGTCGCGGCCCTGGTCCTGCAACTGGTACGCCTGCAGCTTGTGCAGCAGCCCGATGCCCCGCCCCTCGTGACCGCGGACGTAGAGCACCACGCCCCGCCCTTCCTTCGCCACCCGGTCCAGGGCGGCGTTGAGCTGGGGACCGCAGTCGCAGCGCACCGAGGCGAAGGCGTCTCCGGTCAGGCACTCGGAGTGCACCCGGACCAGCACGTCCCGACCGTCACCGATGTCCCCCATCACCAGGGCCACGTGCTCGGCCGAGTCAGTCTCGCTGCGGTAGCCCAGCGCCCGGAACACCCCGTGCTCGGTGGGCATCCGGGCGTCGGCGACCAGTTCGACCTGCTTCTCGATCCGACGCCGGTAGGCGATCAGGTCGGCGATGGTGATCAGGGACAGCGAATGCTCGGCGCAGAACTTCTCCAGGTCCGGCAGGCGCATCATGCTGCCGTCGTCGTTGACCAGCTCGCAGAGCACCCCGGCGGGTCGCAGACCGGCCAGCCGGGCCAGGTCGACGGCCGCCTCGGTGTGCCCGGCCCGCCGCAGCACCCCGCCCGGGCGGGCCCGCAACGGCACCACGTGCCCGGGCCGGGCCAGGTCGGCGGGCCCGGTCGACGGGTCGGCGAGCAGCCGGATGGTGTACGCCCGGTCGGCCGCCGAGATGCCGGTGCTCACCCCCTCGCGTGCATCCACCGTCACCGTGTACGCCGTCTGCCGGCGGTCCTGGTTGGTGTGGTGCATGGGCGGCAGGTCCAGCCGGTCGCACTCGTCCTCGGTCAGCGGTACGCAGATGAAGCCCGAGGTGTGCCGCACGGTGAACGCCAGCAGTTCCGGGGTGGCCAGTTCGGCGGCGAAGATCAGATCGCCCTCGTTCTCCCGGTCGGGGTCGTCGACCACGACGACCGGCCGGCCGGCGGCGATGTCGGCGAGGGCCTGTTCGATGTCGGTGAAGGGTCCCGGCTCGCTGTGCTCGGTCATGCGACGGCCTCCGCGTAGGTGGATGGAATCGGGACGGACGCCGCGGTGGTGGCCCGCGTGGTGCGCCACCGGCTGCCCTCGGCGGTGAGCGACCGGTCGAACGCGCCGGTCACGACGCCACCGGGCCGGGCACGGGCGCGTCGGTCGGGCGGGCGCCGAGCAGCCGCTCGACGTACTTGGCCAGCACGTCCATCTCCAGGTTGACCGGGTCGCCGACGGCTCGGGTGCCGAGGGTGGTCAGTGCCAGGGTGGTCGGGATCAAGCCGACGCTGAACCAGTCGTCGCCGACCTCGGCCACGGTCAGCGACACCCCGTCGATGGTGATCGAGCCCTTCTCCACCACGTACCGCGACAGCGCCACGGGCAGCCGGAACCGGACGGTCTCCCAGCGCGGTGCGGGTTCCCGCGCGAGCACCTCACCGACGCCGTCGACGTGCCCCTGCACGAGGTGACCGCCGAGGCGGCTGCCCAGCGCGGCGGCACGCTCCAGGTTGACCGGGTCCCCGGCACGCAGCGCGCCCAGCGCCGAGCGGCGCAGCGTCTCGCCCATCACGTCGGCGGTGAACACCCCGCCGTTGACGTCGACGACGGTCAGGCAGACGCCGTTGACCGCGATCGAGTCGCCGTGCCGGGCGTCGGAGGTGACCAGGGGGCCACGGACCGCGACCAGGACGGAGTCCTGCGCCGTCGGGGTCACCCCGACGACCTCACCCAACTCCTCGACGATGCCGGTGAACATGCCTAGCCCTCCCTCTTGCGGGGCAACGCGGTGATACGTAGATCGGGACCGATCTGCGTAACGTCGGTGATCTCCAAGTCGATGGCCTCGGCGATGGTGGTCACACCGGCGTCGACCAGAGCCGCCGGGCCCGCGCCGAGCAGCCGGGGGGCGAGATAGCCGACGACCCGGTCGACCAGGCCGGCGGCGAGGAACGCCCCGGCCAGCGTCGGCCCGCCCTCCAGCAGCACGGCCCGCACCCCCTTGGTGTGCAGGCCGGCCAGCAGCGCGTGCAGGTCCACCCCGCCGTCCGGGCCGGCGCCCACCTCGGCCGCGGTGGCGATCCAGGTACGGGCGGCGGCGTCGCGGACCTGGGCGTCGAGCGGGGTACGCCCGGCGGAGTCGACCACCACGCGCAACGGTTGCCGGATGGCCAGGCTGCCGTCACGCAGGTTGCGCACGGTCAGTCGCGGATCGTCGGCGAGGACCGTGCCCACCCCGACGATCACCGCGTCGACTGTCGCGCGGAGCGCGTGCACGTCCATCCGGGCCGCCTCGGACGTGATCCACATGCTGGTGCCGTCGGCCGCCGCGGAGCGACCGTCGAGCGTCGCCGCGTACTTCCAGATCACGTACGGCCAGCCCCGGCGCATCGCGGTCAGCCAGGCGACGTTGCCGTTCTCCGCTTCGGTGGCGCGTACCCCCAGGTCGACCCGGATGCCGGCGGCCCGCAGCGTCGCCGCACCCCCGGCGGCGACCGGGGTGGGGTCCGGCACCGCGATCACCACGCGCGCCACCTGCGCCTGCACCAGCGCGTTGCTGCACGGGCCGGTGCGACCGGTGTGGTCGCAGGGCTCCAGGGTGACCACCGCGGTGCCGCCCTTCGCCCGGTGCCCGGCCTGGGCCAGCGCGACGATCTCGGCGTGCGGCCCACCGGCGTACGCGTGGAAGCCCTCGCCGACCACCTCGCCGTCGGCGTCGAGCAGCACACAGCCGACCACCGGATTGGGACTGGTCGTGCCGAGCCCGCGCGCCGCGAGTTCGATCGCGCGACGCATCGCCTCGTCCACGGAGACGCTCGCCATCGCCTGACCCCTGCCCTCTCGCTGTCCAGGGCGCGGGCGGGGAGGCGACAGGGCAGGCATGCGGGCGGAATCCGGGAACGGCACAGCCGCCCCGGCAGGGAGGGTGCGCACGCCACGACACGGCGAGCACCGACCCCTTCCGATCCGCGCGCTGTCTCCCATCCGGACTGTCTGGGCGCGGACGAGCCGCACCCAACCGTCGGCCCCGGATTCTCACCAGGTCCACCGGGCGGACGAACCGCTCCCGGGTCGCGGGCTTACCACGGTCGGACCGTGGATCACCGCCGGTTCGGAATTACACCGAGTCCCGCCAGCGCGTGGTGGGTACTGAGGGAAAGTCTTACACGGCGAGTGGGTGGTTTGGCCAGAGCGGCGAGCTACTTCACATGACGCTGATTCGGATCGGAGACGCCGCGCCGACGATCCACCGCCACGTACGAACCGGGCTGGCTCTTGGCCACGCTCTTCATCTCCGAAGCGATGGTCATCGCCTCAAGTGGGCTGGTCAGACGCTTGTCGGCGTCGGAAACGCAGACCCCGATGGACAGCGTCACCAAAGCCGCTTTTCGCATGTTTCCGCGCCGGTCCTTCAGCTCCACATACCCCCGTTCGCGGTCCGTGGGGTCGTACAGCGCGTCGGCCGCCTTCTCGAAATCTGCGGAAACTCGGGACGTCAACGCCAGAACCTGATCCGGGGTACAGACGAACACGAAGTCGTCACCGCCGACGTGACCGAGGAAGGCCGGCGGCGGCGCCACCGAGACCACCGCCTGGTGCAGGGTCCGGGCCAACGCGGCGATGAAGTCGTCGCCCCGGACGAACCCGTACCGGTCGTTGACGCTCTTGAACCGGTCGATGTCGATGTACCCGACCGCGTAGTCGGTGCCGCTGCGGACCCGGTCGGCGATCTCCCGGCGGATACGGCTGTTGCCCGGCAGCCCGGTCAGCGGGGAGACCTCACGGAACTCCTTGTTGCGGCGCAGCGTCGAGGTGACCCGGGCCAGCAGTTCCAGGGTGTCGAAGGGCTTGACCAGATAGTCGTCCGCGCCCGCGCTGAGCCCGTTGACCTTGTCCTGAGTCATCCCCTTGGCGGTCAACATGATCACCGGCAGGACCGCGGTCATCGGGTCGGCCCGCAGCCGCCGGGTCAGCTCCAGACCGTCGATGCGAGGCATCATCAGGTCCACCACGGCGAGATCGGGACGCTGCCGTTCGATCAGCTCCAACGCCTCCTGACCGTCGCTGGCCAGCATGACGTCGAAACCGTGCAGCCGCAGGTTGAACTCGACGAAACGGGCGATGTCCTCGTCGTCGTCGACGACGAGGATCACGTCCCTGCGGTCACCGGCGGCCTCCACCTCACTGCCCGTCGGCCGCGCGCTCCGCCAACTGCCGCAGCCGGCGTACCGCCTCGGCCGGATCGTCGGCGCCGTAGACCGCGGTGCCCGCGACGAACGCGTCGGCACCGGCCGCCGCGGCCTGCTCGATGGTGTCGGCAGCGATCCCACCGTCGACCTCGATGCGCAGTTCCAGGTGGCCGGCGTCCCGGTGCCGGCGGACGGCGCGGACCTTGTCCAGCAGCTGCGGGATGAACCGCTGACCACCGAACCCGGCCTTGATCGTCATCACCAGCAGCGTGTCGAAGTTCGGCAGCAGGTCCAGGTACGGCTCGATCGGGGTGTCCCGGTCGATCGCCAGTCCCGCCTTGGCCCCGGCCGCACGCAGATCCTTGGCCAGCGCCACCGGATCGTCACACGCCTCGGCGTGGAAGGTGACGTTGTAGGCACCGGCGTCGGCGTAGCCGGGCGCCCACCGCTGCGGATCTTCGATCATCAGGTGGACGTCGAAGGGGATCTCGGTGGCGGCGCGCAGGCTCTGCACGACCGGCAACCCGATGGTCAGGTTCGGCACGAAGTGGTTGTCCATCACATCGACGTGCAACCAGTCCGCGGCGTTCTCGACGGCACGGACCTCTTCGGCGAGGCGGGCGAAATCAGCGGCGAGGATGCTCGGCGCGACGATCAGCGGCGGTACGGTCACGCGGCCAGTGTACGAAGGCGGCCAGCGACCGCCGGCAGCACGGCACCATCTGACGGACACCGCGTGACCCAGAGGTGACCAATGGTGCAGAATGGCACCCGCCGGAGGCGATGGCACGGTGCGCGGGTGGTCCCGACTGGCCAGACGGGGAAATCGCGGCGACACTCCATCCGGGACGGTGACGGTAACGTGCAGGCCGATTGGCACGGGAGCCGACAACCGGGCACCGGCTCCCGGAAAGGGCGGACGATGCGACGGTGGTTCGCAGCGCTGGCGTTGGCGAGCGCGGCTGCGATTGCACTGAGTGGCTGTGTACGGCAGGGCGCGACGGACGGCGACCTCACCGACGACTGGCCCGCGCTGCGCGTGCCGACGATGTTCGTCCCGGCCACCGACGCCTGCCTGCCGCGGGTCACCGCGATCGTGCAGGCGAGCACCTACGAGACGGTCGACTGCGCGCGCAACCATCTGGCCGAGGCGGTGCACGTCGGCGCGTTCACCGGACGGGCGGCCAACGGTCCGCGACCCGAGCCCGGTTCCGCGGCGCTGCGCACCGCGCGGGTCGAGTGCGACCAGCGGGCCCGGCTGGTGCTCGGCGGCGACTGGCACGTCGCCCGGCTGACCCTGAACATCGCCCTGCCGTCGGTGTCGGCCTGGAACGGCGGCGCGCGCTGGTTCCGCTGCGACCTGAGTGAGACCGACAGCATCGACAACACCCGGCCGGTCAACCGCACCGGCAGCCTGCGCGGGGCGCTGATCGGCGACTCGCCGCTGGTGCACCGCTGCTTCGACCCCAAGCTGATCGGCAACAGCCTGAACTACATGGCGCCGGTGCTGTGCACCGAGCCGCACGGCGCCGAGTTCGTCGGGGTGTACACCGAGCGGGACATGACCTGGGACGAGTTCAGCAACTCGGCCGGCCAGGCACACCGCCGTTGCATGTCGCTGATCGCCGAGTACGCGGACGTACCGAACAACTCCGACCTGCCCTACCGCGCCGGCTCGATCTTCTATCCGCCGTCGCAGCGCGAGTGGGAGGAGGGCGACCGGGGCGTGCGCTGTCTGTTGTGGAGCGACGATCGCAAGCTCACCGGCTCGATGCGGGGGGTCGGCCCGCAGGGACTCCCCGTGACGTGATCACCGTGCCGTATGCTGCCGCTGCGCGAGCCGGCGGGCGGGGCGAGCGCGGACGGCGGGAGGGCCGACGGGGATGCGACGATGGCTGACCGGAATCGCGCTGGGCACGGTGGTGACGCTGGCGCTGGCCGGCTGCACGAAGCCGGCCGGGATCGACGGCGACCTCAGCGACGACTGGGCACCGATGGCCGCGCCCGCCGTGTTCACCCCTGAGTCGCCGACGTGTCACGCCCAGCCGGAGGCGATCGGCTATGTCCGCGCGTACGCCCCGGTGGACTGCGATCAGCCGCACCGGGCCGAGACCCTGCACGTCGGTACGCTGCCCTCGGCCGACACACCGACGCCACCGGGATACGACAGCGACCCGATGCGTACCGCCTTCGCCGAGTGCGACCGTGAGGTGCGTACGGCCCTGGGGGCCGACTGGCGGAGCGGCCGGATCGGGATGAGCGTCGTCTTCCCCGCACCGGCGGCATGGACCGGCGGAGCACGCTGGTTCCGCTGCGACGTGACCGAAGACCGTGGCCTGGACGCCCCGATCCCGGTAGAACGCACAGCCAGCCTGTCCGGGGCCCTGGCCGGGCCGTCGCCGCTGCGGCATGGCTGCTTCGACGCCAAGACCAGCGACGACGAGGTCACCGAGATGGTCGCCGTGAAGTGCACGGCGCGGCACCGGGCCGAGTTCGTCGGCGTCTGGAAGGCGCCGAACAGCAGCTATCGGGCTTTCCTGGACAACGCCGAGCGGACCCATCGCAACTGCCGCAGCCTGGTCGCGAAGTTCGCCAAGGTGCCGGACGACGACAACGTCCAGTACCGCGTCGGCACCATCTTCTACCACCCCAGCGAGACCGGGTGGCACAGCGGCAACCGGGCCGTGCAGTGCTTCCTGTGGAGCGGCGAGCGCGTCCTCACCCGTTCGATGAAGGGCGCCGGCAGCCGAGCCCTGCCGATCACCTGAGGCGACCGGCCGGGCTCGGCGTCAGCCGCGGCGCAGCACGGCAAGGAACATCGCGTCGGTGCCGTGCCGATGCGGCCACAGCTGCACCGTCGGCCCGTCTCCCAGCCCCGGCATCCCCGCCGGCAACAACGGCCGGGCGTCGACGAAGTCCACCGAGGCCCCGGACCGGCGGGCCGCCTCGGTGACCGTCACATGGGTCTCCACGGTGTGCGGGGAACAGGTCACGTAGGCCACCACGCCACCCGGACGGACCGCACGGAGCCCGGCGGTGAGCAGCTCACGCTGCAACCGGGTCAACGCCGGCAGGTCCGAGGGCTGACGCCGCCACCGCGACTCCGGACGGCGGCGCAGCGACCCCAGACCGGTGCACGGGGCGTCGACCAGCACCCGGTCGAAGTGCCCCTCAGGCAGCTTCGGCTCGGCGCCGACCAGCCGCCCGTCGGTGTGCAACACGGTCACCGGCAGGCCACGGGTGGCACCCTCGACCAGACGCGCCCGATGCTCGGCCACCTCCACCGCGGTCACTCGCGCGTCGCGCTGCGCGGCGAGCGCGCCGAGCAGCCCCGCCTTGCCGCCCGGCCCGGCGCACAGGTCGAGCCAGCGTCCGTCCGGGCCGTCGATCGGCGCCACCGCCAGAGCGTTGGCGACGAGCTGGGAACCCTCGTCCTGGACGTGGGCACGCCCGTCGGCCACCGCGGGCAGGTCGCCGGGGGCACCGCCACCGAGATAGACGGCGTACGGCGAGAAGGCGCCCGGCGCGCCACCGGAGGCATCGGCGAGCTCGACCGGGTCGGCGAGACCCGGGCGGGCGCACAGGTGCACCGGCGGGCGTTCGTTGTTCTCGATCAGCAGGCGGGTGGTCTCGCCGAGGTCGCCGCCGAGCGCCTCGGAGAACGCCCTGACGATCCACTGTGGATGGCTGTGGGCGAGAGCCAGGTGACCGATCGGGTCCGTCTCCATCGACGGGGCGAGGCGCGACACCCACGCGTCCAGGTCACACGCCGCGACCTCGCGCAGCACCGCGTTGGCGAAACCGGTGGCGCCCTGACCGACCATCCGGACCAGGTCGACGGTCGAGGAGACCGCCGCGTGCGGGGGCACCCGGGTGTGCAGCAGCTGGTACGCGCCGATGCGCAGCGCGTCGCGGACCGGCGGGTCGATGCGCTGCACGTCCCGACCGGCGGCCGAGGTGAGAATCGCGTCGAGCGTGCCGGAGTGCCGCAGCGTGCCGTAGGTCAGCTCGGTGGCGAAGGCGGCATCCCGCCCGAACAGCCCCTCCTCACGCAGGATCGACGGCAGCACCAGATTGGCGTACGCGTCGTCCCGGTTGACCGCGGCGACGGCCTGGTACGCGGCGTACCGGGGGCGGTCCACCGTCGGACGCGCAGGGCGCGCGCCCCGACGGTCCGTTCCCCCGCGGGGCGCAGTGTCCCTCACGCCAGTTCCTCCCCGGCACTGACCCGGACGCCGCGCGCCCAGTCGGTCGCCGGCATGGCCCGCTTGCCTGCCGCCCGCACCTCGCCGAGGCGAATCGGGACGGTGGCCGTGCCGACCAGCACCCGCGCCTTCTCCACCTTCAGCTCCCCGGGCTTGAGGGCGTCGGCGTCCGGTGCCGCGACGACCGGTCCCAGCTTCACCCGCTCGCCTCGGAACGTCGTCCACGGCCCGGGCGCCGGGGTGCAGGCACGGATCCGACGGTCGACCGCGAAGGCGGGATCCGACCAGCGGACCCGGGCGTCCTCCACGGTCAGCTTCGGTGCCAGGGTCACCCCGTCGGCGGGCTGCGGCTCGGCGCGAGCGGTGCCGTCGGCCAGCGCGTCCAGCACCGCCACCAGCAGCCCGGCACCGGAGTGCGCCAAGCGCTCCAGCAGATCACCGGAGGTGTCGGCGGGTCGGATCTCGTCGGTGAGCGTGCCGTAGACCGGACCGGTGTCCAGCCCCTCCTCCAGCTGGAAGACGCTGGCGCCGGTGAGTTCGTCGCCGTGCAGCACCGCGTGCTGCACCGGCGCGGCACCGCGCCAGGCGGGCAGCAGCGAGAAGTGCAGGTTCACCCAGCCCAGTCGGGGAATCTCCAGCGCGGCCGGCGGCACCAGCGCGCCGTAGGCCACCACCGGCACGCAGTCCGGGGCGAGATCACGCAGCCGCTCCAGGAACTCCGGCTCACGCGGACGGGCCGGGGTGAGCACCTCGACGCCGTGCTCGTCGGCCCAGGCGCCCACCGGGGAACGGACCAGGCCACGGCCGCGACCGGCCGGCGCGTCGGGGCGGGTGACCACGGCGATCAGCTCGTGCCGGGACTCGGCCACGGCGGCGAGGGCGGGCACGGCGACGGCCGGGGTTCCGGCGAAGATCACACGCATGCCGGTCACCGCCCCAGACCGAAGGGGCTGCCGGCGGCGTGCGGACTCACCTTGACCGTGGGCGGGGCGGCGTCGTCGTACCACTCGGCCTGACGGATCGCCTTCATCGCCTCCTTGCGACCGGCCGGGTCCAGCCGGTCGATGAACAGCACGCCGTCGAGGTGGTCGGTCTCGTGCTGCACGCAGCGGGCCATCAGGCCGGTGCCGACGATCTGCAACGGGTCGCCGTAGCCGTTGAAGCCCTTGGCGATCACGTTCTGCCGACGCTTGGTGTCGAAGTACATCCCGGGGATGGACAGGCATCCCTCCGGGCCGTCCTGCTCCTCGGCGTCGGGAAACTCCAGCACCGGGTTCACCAGGTGACCCACCACGTCGTCGACGTCGAAGGTGAACACCCGCAGGCCCACACCGAGCTGCGGCGCGGCGAGACCCGCCCCGGCGCTGTCACGCATGGTGTCGGTCAGGTCGGCGATGAGCTTGCGCAGCTCCACGTCGAAATCGACAACCGGATCGGCCGGCGTGCGCAGCACCGGATCGCCGAACAGACGGATGGGCTGGACGGTCACGCGGGTTGACTCCTTAACGGGCGGGCGGTAGTGCCGTACCAGTCTACGGAGTGTCCGTGGCCGTCCCGACCGGCGCACCATGATCGGCGACCGGGGCCAGCTCACCCACGGTGACCGGCAGCGTCTCGTACCCGCGCAGGGTCAGCCGCGACCGGCGCCGGGGCGTACCCGACAACGCCAGCGCGGGCAGCCGGCGCAGCAGCCGGGTGAAGGCGACCTGCCCCTCCAGCCGGGCCAACCCGGCACCCAGGCAGTAGTGCGGGCCGGCCCCGAAGGACAACGGGCTCAGCAGCGCCCGCCACGGGTCGAAGCGGGCCGGCTCGGGGTAGCGCCGGGGATCACGGTTGGCCGCCCCGAGCAGCAGCAGCACCCAACTGCCGGCCGGCAGCAGCACCCCACCGGCGCGCAGCGTCTCGCTGCTGGTGCGGCTGGTCAGTTGGACCGGCGAGTCGTAGCGGAGCAGCTCGTCGACGTACGCCGGGGCGTGTTCCGGGTGCTGTCGCAGCACGTCGGCGGCGCGGCGATGGGCCAGCAGCACGGCCAGACCGTTGCCCAGCAGGTTGGTGGTGGTCTCGAATCCCGCGACGAGCAGGACCACGAGGTTGGCCAGCAGCTCGTCGCCGGTGAGCCGGTCACCGGCGTCGTGCGCCTGCACCAGGGCAGTGGTCAGGTCGTCGGCCGGCCTGCGTCGACGCGCCGCCACCAGCTCGGTGAAGTAGCCGACCAGCTCGGTGGCGCCGGCGTCGGCGACCACCAGGTCGTCCCAGGTGATCTCGGGTTCCAGGACGCCGGTCAGATCGGCCGCCCACCGCCGGAACAACGGACGGTCGACGGCGGGCACCCCGAGCAGCGCGCAGATCACCGCCACCGGCAGCGGATAGGCGAAGTTGGCCATGAAGTCGACGGGCCGGCCGCCACGGCCGGCCGACGCCATCGCCTCGATCAACTCGTCGGCCTGGGCGGCCACCACGTCCCGCATGGCCGCGATCCGGCGTGGGGTGAAGGCCCCGGCGGCGAGTCGGCGCATCCGGCTGTGATCCGGCGGGTTGGTCTCCAGCATCGACCGGGCGATCGTGGACAGGGCCGGGCTGTCGCGCCACTGCGGCAGCATCATGTCGCGCCACGTGTCGTCGGACACCCGCATCCGGGGGTCCCGCAGGAGCTCGTCGACCTCGGCATAGCCGGTGACCGCGTACAGGCCCGGACCGGTCTGGACCACCGGCCCGTGGGCACGCAGCCGCTCGTACGCTGGATAGGGGTCGAGGCGTCCCTCGGGCGACATGAGGGTGGCGAAGGTCTCCGCAGGGTCCATGACTGGCCTCCCCGGTGTGCCGGAAGGCTTCATCATGCCCGCCGCACGCCACCCGGCGCGCACGGCGCCGGGTGATCGATCAGCGCGCCGCCCGAATGCTCAGCACGCAGGCCGGGCGGTCAGCCGAGGCCGCCGGGCTCCCCGGCCAGCACCGCGTCCCCGGCGAGCAGGGCGTGCTCGGGCAGCGGCAGACGGATGTCGTGGGCCGCCTCCCAGTCGTGGATCAGGCTGGGGCGGGCCTGGGCGGCGAAGAAGTCGACAGCGCTCGTGGTGCCCACCACCGGCTCGTCGACCTCGGCGACCAGCCGGCCGGGCACCAGCCGGAAGCCGTTGCGCAGGGCGGCGCTGAGCCGACGGTGCCCGTTGATCACGAAGAAGTACTCGCCGGTGTAGCCCAGCTCCAACGGCTCCAACCCCGTCTCGCCGGCCTCGGCCACCTCCCCGACGTCCGTCGAGTCCCACATGCCACGCAGACCGGCGACGTCCTCGGTCGGGTAGACCCGCGCCGGGTCGAGCAGCAGCAGCGGCGGCGCGGTGCGCAGCACCTCGGGGGCGAGCCGGCCCTCGTACACCTCGATGATGCGCTCGATCACCTCGTCGGCGGGGGCCCGGGTGGTGTCGCAGACCAGGTCGTAGTTACGCAGCCTGGCCTTGTCCACGCCGTAGCGGACCAGGAACCGGCCCCGCTCGCTCTCGCTGCGTTCCCGGAGCTTGGCCTTGGCCTCCTCCAACGAGGTGTAGCTCTCCGCCGGCCCGGAGGGGCGCAGCAGCACCCGGCGGGCCGCCTCACCCGGCTCGGTGATCATGTGCACCTTGAGCGCGTCGGTGAAGAAGTGCCAGGCCAGCCGCGAGTCCATGACGAGGCTCTCACCGGAGGCGGCGATGTCGCTCTGGAGCTGGTCGACGTAGCCGTCGACGGCCTGGTCCAGCTCGGCGTGCAGATTGAGCTGGAGCGCGGTCATCTGACGCTCCTGAGCCATCTGCCGGTAGAGGTCGCCGACACTGACCCGGCGCAACCCCAACCGCTTGGCGATCTCCACCGACACGGTGCTCTTGCCGCTACCGAGGTCACCGTTGAAGACGATCGACTGACGAACGGTCACGACTGGCCCACCCCTGATAACCGGCTGATTTGGAAGCATCGATATCGCGCCGGACCGACGCGGTCGCGCCGTCCTGCGACAACCCCTACCCTTGCGCGCCTGCCGCCGCGCCGTGACCTGGAGCTGTCGTGCGCCCCGGCATGACGGGCGACTCTATCACCTTCGGTACGGCGGCCCCGAAGACACGACCACCGACGCGCGCCGTCGACACGCACGGCAATGACGGCCTCACCTTTGGCAGATAATTGCCGTGTCGACCGCCACACAAACCTGAGAACGCACGGACGGCGCGAAGGGCATGGGCGGGTGGCGTCAGAACATCGCGAGCGGGTCGACCTGCAGGCGTACCGAGTCGGCCGCCTTCCGGGCGCTGCGCACCCCGGCCGCCGCGTGCAACGCCTCGGCCAGCGCCGCCGCCCGCGCCCGGGGCACCCGGACGAGCATCCGCTCCCGGTCACCGTCGGCCGGCACCGGACCGAGCAACTGCGCCTCCTCGGGCAGGCGCGCCTGCGCCAACAGGTCGGCCACGGCATCCGGGGCACCGGTCAGGCTGGCCATCCGCACGGCCGGCGGGAAGCCGAGTTCCCGCCGCTCGGCCAACTCGCGGGCAGCGAACCAGGCGGGATCCCAGCGCAGCAGCGCCTGCACGGGGGCGAGCGCGCCGTCGGCCACCACCACGACCCGGCCCCCATCGGCGGCCGGCCGGGCCAACGCGGCGGCCGCCGCCCACCGCCGCAGCGCCTCCTCCCCCGCACGCAGGTCGGCGCGGGTGAGCAGAGCCCACGTGTCCAGCAGCAGCACCGCCCCGTAGCCACCCTCGGCGACCGGCTCGGCACCCGGGGTGGCGATCACCAGTCCGGCGCCGCCGGGAACGTCCGCCAGCACCTCCTCCCGGCCGGAGGTCCGCACCGGCACACCGGGAAAGGCCCGCCCCAGTTCCTCGGCGGTCCGTCGGGCCCCGGTGACCGAGGCCCGCAACCGCCGCCCACCGCAGTGCGGGCAGGCGTACGCGGCCGCCACCCGCCCGCACCAGCGACAGGCCGGCGTCCCACCGGCGGACGGCAGCGCCAACGGCCCGGCGCAGTGCGCACAGCGTGCCGGGGTACGACAGTCGTCGCAGGCCACCGACGGCAGGTAACCGCGGCGGGGCACCTGCACCAGCACCGGAGACTCCGCCCGCAGCGCCTCCCGGGCAGCGGTCCAGGCCAGGCTGGGCAGACGGGCGGTCGCCGCCGCCGGATCACGGGCCAACTGAGGGTCGTCACCGGTCGGCGTCACCGCCGGGGTACGGGCCCGCAGCACCTCCCGGGCCGCCACCACCTCGCGGGCCCACCCGGTCTCCACCAGCAGTTGCGCCTCGGCGGTGCGGGCGTAGCCGCCGACAAGTGCCGCGGCCTCGTCGAGCTGGGCACGGGTGAGCAACACCTCACGGGCGTGCGGGTACGGTGCCCGCGGCTCGGCGTGCAGGTCGTCGCCGTCGTCCCAGATCGCCACCAGACCCAGCCGGGCCACCGGGGCGAACATGGCGGCCCGGGTGCCGATGACCACCGGCGCATCGTGGTGGCGGGCGGTGAGGAAGGCGCGGTACCGGCGGGCCGGGCCGAGCGCGGCGGAGAGGCAGACGTGCCGGTCCGGCCCGAGGGTGGCGGTCAACGCGGCGTCCAGCCGGTCCAGGTCCCGCCCGTCGGGGACCACGACCAGCGCGCCCCGGCCGGCGGCCACGGTCGCGGCGACCGCGGTGGCGTACCTCGCCGCCCAGTCCTCGCCCGGTAACGCCGACCAGACGGCCCGGGCAGGGCGACCGTCCGCGAGGGCCCGCAGCAGCGCCGGCCCGGCCGGGTAGTCCCGCCAGCCGCCCGGCTCCACGGGTGCGACAGGTCCCTCGGACGCGACGACCTGCGGTCCGACGGAAGTAGAAGCGGGATCCGGGTCGGCGGGCGGGGTGGGCGTCGCGGTGGCGTCGGCGCGGGGAAGGAACTCCTTCTCCACCCGGGCGTGCCGGGGTGGGATCGCCAGGCGCAACACGTCGGCAAGGCTGCCGGCGTACCGGTCGGCGACCGCACGGGCCAGCCGGAGCACCTCCGGGGCGAGCACCGGCACCGGCGAGACCACCTTCTCCAGGTACGCCAGCCGGGGATGATCGGAGTGGTCGAGGCGTTCCAGCAGCCAGCCGTCGACCTGCTGGCCGGCGAAGCGCACCTTCACCCGTACGCCGGGCCGCGCGTCCTCGCCCAGCCCGTGCGCCACCAGGTAGTCGAAGGGGCGATCCAAATGGGGCAGCGGCACGTCGACGCAGACACGAGCGACCGGCGACCCGTCCTCGGGCCGCCGGTCGTCTCGCCTGGTGCCGGTCAGGCTCCCGCGGCCGACTTGAGGTCGGCGGCCCGGTCGGTGCTCTCCCAGGTCAGCTCCGGCAGTTCCCGGCCGAAGTGACCGTAGGCGGCGGTCTGCGCGTAGATCGGGCGCAGCAGGTGCAGATCCCGGATGATGGCGGCCGGACGCAGGTCGAAGACCTCGGTCACCGCCTTCTCGATCGAGGCCACCGGCACGGTCTCGGTGCCGAACGTCTCGATGAACAGGCTCACCGGGTGCGCCTTGCCGATGGCGTAGGCGACCTGCGCCTCGCACCGCTCGGCCAGGCCGGCGGCGACCACGTTCTTGGCCACCCACCGCATCGCGTACGCGGCCGAGCGGTCGACCTTCGACGGGTCCTTGCCGGAGAAGGCGCCACCGCCGTGGCGGGCGTAACCGCCGTAGGTGTCCACGATGATCTTCCGGCCGGTCAGGCCGGCGTCGCCCATCGGGCCACCGATCTCGAAGCGCCCGGTCGGGTTGACCAGCAGCCGGTAGCCGTCGGTGTCCAGGCCGAGGCTCTCCAGCTCCGGAGCGATGACGTGGTCACGCACGTCCGGCGTGAGCAGCGACTCCAGCGAGATGTCGGCGGCGTGCTGGCTGGACACGACGACGGTGTTGAGCCGTACCGGCCGCAGCCCTTCGTACTCGATGGTGACCTGGGTCTTGCCATCGGGCCGCAGGTAGGGGACGGTGCCGTCCTTGCGGACCGCGGCGAGGCGACGCGCCAGCCGGTGCGCCAGGGCGATCGGCAGCGGCATCAGCTCAGGCGTCTCGGAGCAGGCGAAGCCGAACATCATGCCCTGGTCGCCGGCGCCCTGCGCGTCGAGCGCGCTCTCCGACGCACCGGTACGCAACTCGAAGGCGTTGTCGACACCCTGGGCGATGTCCGGTGACTGGGAGCCGATGGAGACGCTGACACCGCACGAGGCGCCGTCGAAGCCCTTCTTCGACGAGTCGTAGCCGATGCCGAGGATGGTCTCCCGCACGATCGTCGGGATGTCGGCGTACGCCTTGGTGGTCACCTCGCCAGCGACATGCACCTGACCCGTGGTGATCAGGGTCTCCACCGCCACCCGGCTGTGCGGGTCCTGGCTGAGGAGGGCGTCGAGGATGCCGTCGCTGATCTGGTCGGCAATCTTGTCCGGGTGGCCTTCCGTGACCGATTCGGACGTAAATAGGCGGCGTGTCACGGCACTCCTAAGTCAGTGGATGTCGTTCGGCGGCAGTGTAGTCACCAACAGGTACGGGTACGTCGATGGTCGTCTAGCGGTCCACCCGTAAGGAGGAGCCTGCTCCCAGCCTAACGACGACCTGATCCCACACCTGGTCGGCGAGATCCTCCTTGGACTGTTCGGCCAGCCGGGTGACCGAACCGTCCACGTCGATCACGGTGGCCGCGTTCGTGTCGGCGCCGAAGACCTTGTCCGGCCCGACCTCGTTGATGACGATGAGGTCGGCCCGTTTCCGGGCGAGCTTGGCCCGGCCGTTGGCCTCGGCGTCGCCGGTCTCGGCGGCGAAGACCACCAGCACCTGCCCCGGCCGCCGGCGCTGACCCAGCTCGGCGGCGATGTCCGGGTTGGTCACCAGCTCGATGGTGGGCGCCAGCCCGTCGTCGGTCTTCTTGATTTTGCCGGGTGCGTAGGTCGCCGGCCGGAAGTCGGCCGGCGCCGCCGCCATCACCACCGCGTCGGCCTCGACCGCGGCCTTCAGCGTGGCGTCCCGCAGCTCGGCGGTGGTGCCCACCCGGACCAGGTCGACCCCGGCCGGATCAGGCAGCGACACGTTCGCCGAGATCAACGTGACCCGGGCGCCACGGGCCACCGCCGAGCGGGCGAACGCGTAGCCCTGTTTGCCGGAGGACCGGTTACCCAGGAAGCGCACCGGATCCAGCGGCTCCCGGGTGCCCCCGGCGGTGACCACCACGCGCCGGCCGGTCAGGTCGGCCGGGGCGGCGACACCCCGGGCCAGAGTCCGGCGGGCGACGGCGAAGATCTCCGCCGGGTCGGGCAGCCGACCCTTGCCGGTGTCGGCCCCGGTGAGCCGTCCCACGGCGGGCTCGATGACCCGCACCCCCCGACGTCGCAGCGTCGCCACGTTCTCGACGGTGGCGGGATGCTCCCACATCTCGGTGTGCATGGCCGGTGCAAGCACCACCGGGCAGCGGGCTGTGAGCAGGGTGTTGGTGAGTAGGTCGTCGGCGATGCCCTGGGCGGCCTTGGCCAGCAGGTCGGCGGTGGTGGGTGCGACCACCACCAGGTCCGCCTGCTGGCCGAGACGCACGTGCGGCACCTCGTGCACGTCGGAGAAGACGTCCTCGGCGACCGGTTGCCCGGACAGCGCGGCCCAGGTCGGCGCGCCGACGAACCGCAGCGCGGCGGCGGTCGGTACGACCCGGACCTGGTGGCCCGACTCGGTGAACAGTCGCAGCAGTTCACACGCCTTGTACGCGGCGATCCCGCCGCCGACCCCGAGGATGATCCGGGCGCTCATCGAACGCGGAACGGTTACGGCTGGTCGGTCGGTTCAGCGGTGAGCAGACCCGCGTTGATCTCACGCATCGCGATGGAGAGCGGCTTCTCCTGAGGGGTGGTCTCGACCAGCGGGCCGACGTACTCGAGCAGACCCTCGCCGAGCTGGCTGTAGTAGGCGTTGACCTGACGCGCACGCTTGGCCGCGAAGATGACCAGGGCGTACTTCGACGTGGTCTTCTCCAGGAGCTCGTCGATCGGCGGGTTGGTGATGCCTTCTGGGTTGGCGATGGATCCCACGGATAACCTCTGCGTCTTTCGCACGGACCGCGCGAACGCGGTGCCGGCGCTCAACCGCGCGGACGCGGCCGGGCCGGAGCCAGGAAGGAAGAACCGATGAATCCTACCAGTTCGTCCACGACCTGCTCAGTGCGGTCGTACGACACGGCGTGGTCGAAGGCCGCCGTCACGGTCGGAGCCGGACTCCGACCGGGTGGGTGAAGCAACACCAGGCGGGCCTGCGGCCAGGCGGCCCGCACCAGCAGCGCCCCGTCCAGGTCCAGGGGCAGCAGGATCGGCACTCCGGCGGCGACGCGGCTGCGCAGCGGGGCGATCTCGGTGCCCCGGCGGTACGCACCGAGCCGGCTCCACTCCAGCAGCTCACCGGCGGCCAGCCGCCGGTCGAACTGCTCAGGGGTCAGGAAATGGCGATCGACCCCGTCGAGCTCGCCCTCACGTCGGGGGCGGGTGGTGACCGGAATCGGCCGCCACACGGACGGAGAACGCGCCCGGACCAACTCGACGACACTCTCCCTACCGGCACCGGATGGGCCAGCCAGGACAGTGAGCCGAGCCGCCGGGCGCGTCTCGTCATCCAAGCTCACTGCTTGTTTCTACACGCAGCCACACTCAGTTGGCGGCGAACTCCCCAAGCAGGGCCTTGCGCTGCTGCTCGCCGAGGCCACGCAGGCGACGGCTGTCGGCGATCTTGAGCTTCTCCATGATCTGGGTGGCCCGGATCTTGCCGATGCCCGGCATCGCCTGCAGCACGGCCGACACCTTGAGCTTGCCGACGACGTCGTCGGACTCGGCCCGTTCGAGAACGGCTCCGAGGGTGGTCTTGCCCTGCTTGAGCTGCTCCTTCAGCTCGGCACGGGCTTTGCGGATCTCCGCAGCCTTCTCCAGCGCGGCTGCGCGCTGCTCGGGGGTCAGTGACGGGAGCGGCACCAGTTCTCCTCAGGTCCCTATCGCGACGGGCGGGACGCACCGCCGCATCTGTGAAACGTGGTGTCGCTGTGAACCAAGGGGTTCCCAGCGCGGGGAAAACTAGCGGTCAACGGAGCTTTCGGCAACGTGGGCGCGCGATGATCACCACAAAGTGACCGAGCCGTCAGTCAGTCATGACAGCTTGAGTGCGGCCCGGCAGTCGGCGACCGTTCGGTCGGCTGCGGCCCGCAGAGCCTCCGGGTCTGGGCCCGCTCCCAACACCTCTCGGGAGTACGACGGCAGCACGGCGGGCAGGCTCGAGCCGAACACGACGCGGAGATCCGCCGCCGTGGCGCCCTGCGCGCCGAGGCCCGGCGCGAGCAACGGACCGTTCATCGCCGACAGGTCGCAGCCGGTCTCGCCGACCGTCGCCCCGACCACCGCACCGATGCTTCCGAGCGGCTCCGCACCGGCGTTGAGCTGGGAAATCTCGTCAATCACGGTCTGCGCGACGGTGCGTCCGTCGGCGGTCGTGGCGCGCTGGACCGAGGCGCCCTCGGGGTTGGAGGTGAGCGCCAGGACGAAGACCCCGCCGCCGTGTTCGGCGGCCAGTTCGAACATGGGGGCCAACGATCCGACC
The DNA here is from genome assembly GCF_016863515.1 of Micromonospora gifhornensis. Taxonomy (GTDB): domain Bacteria; phylum Actinomycetota; class Actinomycetes; order Mycobacteriales; family Micromonosporaceae; genus Micromonospora; species Micromonospora gifhornensis. The sequence goes on along the minus strand of NZ_BOPA01000032.1, from coordinate 56,893 downwards.
CCCAGGAATGGGCTTGCCGTGATCGCGTCGACATGCATGGGGCTGGATGGGTCGAGGTACGCCGAGGCGTACGCCTGGACCGTCGAGCCGATGTCGCCACGCTTGACGTCGAGGAGAACGAGCGCGCCGCGCTCACGCAACTGTCGGATAGTTGACTCAAGCACCGCCACCCCGTGGGACCCGAATCGTTCGAAGAACGCCGACTGCGGCTTGACCACCGCAACCCGGTCACCGAGGGCGTCGACGACCGTCGCGGCGAAGCGGCGGAGCCCGTCCACGTCGTCGGCCAGACCCCACCGGGCCAGCAGTGCCGGGTGCGGATCGATGCCGACGCAGAGCGGTCCGCGCTCGCGAACGGCCCGATGCAGCCGGGCCCCAAAGCTCTCCATCCGTGCCTTCCTCTCAGTGCTCAATCTGCCCTGTCCGACTACTCAAACTCGGCTCCTGCGGGCTACCGGTTACTCAGGCGACCCGGGCGGCCGCGCCGACAGCCGCCGCGATCCGGGCCAGGTCGGCGTCGTCGGTGACGTACGGCGGCATCGTGTAGATCAGATCCCGGAACGGTCGCAGCCACACCCCCTGGCCCACCGCCGCGGCGGTGGCAGCCGCCATGTCCACCTCGTGGTCGAGTTGCACCACCCCGATGCCGCCGAGCACCCGGACATCGGTCACGCCCGGCAGGCCACGCAACGGCTCCAGACCGGCCCGCAGCTGACGCTGAAGCCTGGCCACCTGCCCGGCCCAGTCCCCCGCCCGCAGCAGCCCCAACGAGGCGTTGGCGACCGCACAGGCGAGCGGATTACCCATGAACGTGGGGCCGTGTGCCAGCACCCCACCCGTACGGATGCCCGCCGCGACCTCGGGGGTGCACAGCGCGGCGGCCAGGGTCAGGTAGCCGCCGGTGAGGGCCTTGCCCACACACATCACGTCCGGAACGACCCCGGCGTGCTCGGCGGCGAACATCGTCCCGGTACGCCCGAACCCGGTGGCGATCTCGTCGAAGATCAGCAGCACCCCGTGCGCCCGGGTCACCTCGCGCAGCACCCTCAGGTAGTGGGGGTGGTGGAACCGCATGCCACCGGCGCCCTGCACCACCGGCTCCACGATCACCGCGGCCAACTCGTCGGCGTGCCGCTGCACCGCGTCGACAAGCGCCGCCTCGTACGCCGGATCGGGGGGTGTGTCGAAGCCACCCGGCGGCACCGGCGCGAAGACCTGCCGGGGCAGCACGTCGCCCCAGAGATGGTGCATCCCGCCCTCGGGGTCGCAGACGCTCATCGGGTGGAACGTGTCCCCGTGGTAGCCACCGCGCCAGGTGCCCAGCCGCCGCCGCTGCGGCCGGCCGGTGGCCCGCTGGTACTGCAGGCACATCTTGATCGCGACCTCGACGCTGACCGAGCCCGAGTCGGCCAGGAACACGTGCTCCAGCCCGTCGGGCGCCAACTCGACGAGCGTGCGGGCCAACTCGACGGCCGGGGCGTGGGTCAACCCGCCGAACATGACGTGGCTCATCCGACCCAACTGGTCGGTCACCGCCGCGTCCAGCACGGGATGCCGGTAGCCGTGGATCGCCGCCCACCACGACGACATCCCGTCGACCAGCTCACGCCCGTCGGCCAGCCGCAGCCGCACCCCCTCGGCCGCCTCCACCAGGTACGGCGGCACAGCCGGCGGCAGGGCCGCGTACGGATGCCAGACGTGCGCGGCGTCGGCGGCGAGCAGTTCCTCCGGAGTCACCAGTTCTCCCCTCCGGCACCCGGTCGTCGGTGCCGCGAACGGCCCGCCCCCGGCGCCCGTCGCTCGTACACCTCCGGTGGGTGAAGCGGGCCGGTCGCGGTCCGTCTCCGGATCCGGCACAGCCCGCCCCACCGTGGTCGGTCATGGTGTGGTGGTGGCTGCCTGCGGTGCGGTCGCCGCCGCCCGGGCGACGGCGCGGGGCAGGGCCGGGCCTCGGTAGATGAAGCCGGTGTAGAGCTGCACCAGGCTGGCGCCGGCGTCGAACATCCGGGCGGCGTCGTCGGGGTGCACGATGCCACCCACCCCGATGATCGGCAGCCGTCCGCCGGTCTCCCGGTGCACGAAGTCGACCACCTGTCGGGCCCGGTCGGTCAGCGGTCGACCGGACAGGCCGCCGGCCTCGCCGGCGCGATGCCGGTCGCTCGGCGCGAGGCCGTCGCGCCCCAGCGTGGTGTTCGTGGCGATCACCCCGGCGGCACCCCGCGCCAGGCACACCTCCAGCAGCTCGGCGATGGCGGGTTCGGTCAGGTCCGGGGCGATCTTCACAAGCACCGGCTTCTCCCCCACCAGCGCGGCGAGCAGCGCGTCCAGGTGATCCCGGTCCTGCAGGGCACGCAGGCCGGGGGTGTTCGGCGAGGAGACGTTTACCGCGAAGTAGTCGCCGTGCCCGCGCAACGCGCGGTACGACGCCTGGTAGTCGGCCACCGCCTCGTCCAGCGGCGTCACCTTGGACTTGCCGAGCGAGATCCCCAGCGGTACGCCCAACGGGCGCGGCAACGCCGCCAGCCGGGCCGCCAGGGCCTCGGCTCCCGCGTTGTTGAAGCCCATCCGGTTGATCACTGCCTCGCTGTCCGGCAGCCGGAACAGCCGCGGCCGGGGGTTGCCCGGCTGCGGGTACGCCGTCACCGTGCCGACCTCGACGAACCCGAAGCCCAACGCCGGCCACGCCGGCAGCGCCGCCCCGTCCTTGTCCATCCCGGCGGCCAGTCCCACCGGGTTCGGAAAGCGCACCCCGAACACGGTCCGGGGTGCGGCCACCGCGTACCGGGCGCGCAGCACCGCCAACGCCCCCGGCGTCCGCGACAGGGCGCTCAACCGCCGCAACGTCCACTCATGGGCCGCCTCGGCGTCGCCGCCACCGATCCGGAACAACCCCCGCCGCACCGTCTGCTCAAACATCACGCCCACCTCCCGGCGCCACCGCCACCAACCCCATGATCGACATGGGTGCAGCGAGGGTCATCGGGAGGTCCGGAGGGTGGCGTGCAGGGCCTGCAGGGGGCGGACCTGCATGTCGCCGCGGATGCGGGCCTCGATGCCCATCACGGCGGCGGCCACCCCGGGCACCGTGGTGACGCAGGGGATGTCCGCCGTGACCGCGGCGCTGCGGATCTCGTAGCCGTCGGAACGGGCGCTGGCACCGGACCCCTGCGGGGTGTTGATCACCAGGGCGATCTGGTTGCTGCGGATCAGCGACACCGCGTCGTCGTCGGCACCGGCCTCGTAGTGCTTGCGGGCAACCTCGCAGGCGATGCCGTGCCGACGCAACACCTCGGCGGTACCGGCCGTCGCGACGATCTCGAAGCCCAGATCCGCCAGCCGCTTCACCGGGAAGATCATGCCGCGCTTGTCCCGGTTCGCCACCGAGACGAAGATCTTGCCCCGGATGGGCAGTGACCCGTACGCGGCCGACTGGGACTTGGCGAAGGCGTGCCCGAAGGCGGTGTCGATGCCCATCACCTCACCCGTCGACTTCATCTCCGGGCCGAGCAGCGAATCCACCCCCTTGCCGGCCGGCGTCCGGAACCGCTTGAACGGCAGGACCGCCTCCTTGACCGCGATCGGGGCGTCCGGCGGCAGGGTGCCACCGTCCCCGGTCGCCGGCAGCATGCCCTCGGCCCGCAGCTCGGCGATGGTCGCCCCGAGGGCGATCCGGGCCGCCGCCTTGGCCAGCGGCACCGCCGTGGCCTTGGAGACGAACGGCACCGTACGCGAGGCGCGCGGGTTGGCCTCCAGCACGTACAACGTGTCGTCCTTCAGCGCGTACTGCACGTTGAGCAGGCCGCGTACGCCGACGCCCCGGGCGATCGCCTCGGTGTACCGGCGGACCTGCGCCACGTGCGAACCGGCCAGGGTGATCGGCGGCAGCGCGCAGGAGGAGTCGCCGGAGTGGATGCCCGCCTCCTCGATGTGCTCCATCACACCGCCGAGATACACCTCCCCGTCGGCGTCGCAGAGCGCGTCCACGTCGATCTCGATGGCGTCGTCGAGGAACCGGTCGACGAGCACCGGGTGGTTCGGGGAGATGTCGGTGGCCCGCCCGATGTAGTCACGCAGGGTGGCATCGTCGTAGACGATCTCCATGCCCCGACCGCCAAGCACGTACGACGGGCGGACCAGCACCGGGTAGCCGATCTCGTCGGCGATCTCCTTCGCCTCCTCGTACGAGGTGGCGGTGCCGTGCTCCGGAGCCCGCAGACCGGCCCGGGCCAGCAGCGACCCGAACGCGCCCCGCTCCTCGGCCAGGTGGATCGACTCCGGGGAGGTGCCGACCACCGGCACCCCGGCGTCCTTGAGCCGCTGCGCCAACCCGAGCGGGGTCTGCCCGCCCAGCTGCACGATCACGCCCACCACGCCGGGCCCACCGGCCTCCCGACCGGAGGTGTCCTCGGCGTGCCAGACCTCCAGCACGTCCTCGAAGGTCAGCGGCTCGAAGTAGAGCCGGTCGGCGGTGTCGTAGTCGGTGGAGACGGTCTCCGGGTTGCAGTTGACCATCACGGTCTCGAACCCGGTGCCGCCGACGCCCGACTGCGCACCGCGCAGCGCCTGGACCGCGTGCACGCAGGAGTAGTCGAACTCGATGCCCTGCCCGATGCGGTTCGGTCCGGACCCGAGGATCAGCACCTTCGGTCGCGGCGACCCCATCACCTCGGTCTCCGCGTCGTACGACGAGTAGTGGTACGGGGTGGTGGCCTCGAACTCGGCGGCGCAGGTGTCCACCGTCTTGTAGACCGGCCGGATCCCGAGCCGGTGCCGCAGGGTCCGCACGCCGTCCTCGGCGGCCAGTTCGGGCCGCAGCGCGGCCAACTGACGGTCGGACAGGCCGGCCCGCTTGGCCTGGTACAGCAGGTCACCGTCGAGCACCGGCGCGGCCACGATCTCGTTGCGCAGCTCCACCAGCGCGGCGATCTGGTCCACGAACCACGGGTCGATGCCGCCGGAGGCCGCGGTGACCTCGGCGATCGAGGCGCCCAGGCGCAGCGCCCGCTCCACCGTGTAGAGCCTGCCGTCGTGCGGGGTGGCCAACGCGGCGAGGGTGTTCTCCTTTGTCGCGCCCGCCGGGTCGGGCACCGTCCAGAAGCCTGCGGCCCTGGTCTCCATCGACCGCATCGCCTTGTTCAGCGCCTCGGGGAAGTTGCGGCCGAGGCTCATCGCCTCGCCGACGGACTTCATCGTGGTGGTCAGCTCCGGGTCCGCGCCGGGGAACTTCTCGAACGCGAACCGGGGGATCTTCACCACGACGTAGTCCAGCGTCGGCTCGAACGCCGCCGGCGTCTTACGGGTGATGTCGTTGGGGATCTCGTCGAGGGTGTAGCCGATGGCCAGCTTCGCGGCGATCTTCGCGATCGGGAAGCCGGTCGCCTTGGAGGCCAGCGCCGACGAACGGGACACCCGCGGGTTCATCTCGATGACCACGATCCGCCCGTCGGCCGGGTTGATCGCGAACTGGATGTTGCAGCCGCCGGTGTCCACCCCGACCTCGCGCAGCACCGCGATACCCAGGTCACGCAGCTGCTGGAACTCGCGGTCGGTGAGCGTCATGGCCGGTGCCACGGTCACGCTGTCGCCGGTGTGCACACCCATCGGGTCGATGTTCTCGATCGAGCAGACCACCACCACGTTGTCGTGCCGGTCCCGCATGAGTTCGAGCTCGTACTCCTTCCAGCCGAGCACGCTCTCCTCGATCAGCACCTCGTGCACCGGGCTGGCGGCCAGCCCCGCGCCGGCGATGCGCTCCAGGTCCTCGTCGTTGTGCGCCATGCCGGAACCGAGCCCGCCCATGGTGAACGACGGCCGGATCACCACCGGCAGACCCAGGTCGGCAACGGTCTCGCGGACCTCGTCCATCGAGTGGCACACCCGCGAGCGGGGCACCAGGCCCTCCGGGTCGGCCACCTCGAGCCGTACGCCCGCCTTGGCCACGATCTCCTTGAACAGCTGCCGGTCCTCGCCGCGGCGGATCGCGTCGATGTTCGCGCCGATCAGCTCGACCCCGTACTTCTCCAGCACCCCGGCCTCGTGCAACGCGACCGCGGTGTTCAGCGCGGTCTGCCCGCCGAGGGTCGGCAGCACCGCGTCCGGCCGCTCCTTGGCGATGACCAGCTCGACGAACTCCGGGGTGATCGGCTCGACGTACGTGGCGTCGGCGAACTCCGGGTCGGTCATGATCGTGGCCGGGTTCGAGTTGACCAGGCTGACCCGGATCCCCTCGCTGCGCAGCACCCGGCACGCCTGGGTGCCGGAGTAGTCGAACTCGCAGGCCTGCCCGATGACGATCGGCCCTGAGCCGATCACCAGAATGTGCTTGAGATCGCTCCGCTTAGGCATTGCTGTGTCCCTTGTTGTGGGTCCGACCCTCGATCAGTTCGGCGAAACGGTCGAAGAGGTAGTCCGCGTCGTGCGGGCCGGACGCCGCCTCCGGGTGGTACTGGACGGTGAACGCGGGCACGTCCAGGGCCCGCAGCCCCTCGACCACGTTGTCGTTGAGGCAGACGTGGCTGACCTGCACACCGCCGAACTCGGTCTCGATGACCGTGTCGGGCACCGTCGCGCCGGGCGTGACGCCGGGCACCTGCACGGCGAAGCCGTGGTTGTGGCTGGTCACCTCGACCTTGCCGGTCATCCGGTCCAGCACCGGCTGGTTGATGCCGCGGTGGCCGTAGTCGAGCTTGTAGGTGCCGAAGCCGAGCGCCCGACCGAGGATCTGGCTGCCGAAGCAGATGCCGAACAGCGGCACCTTGCGGCGCAGCACCTCACGGGCCAGCTTCACCGGCCCGTCGGCGGTGGCCGGGTCACCCGGACCGGGCGAGAAGAAGATCGCGTCCGCGCCGGTGGCCAGCAGATCGTCGATGGTCGCGGTGACCGGCAGCACGTGGGTGGTCACACCCCGGGCGGCGAGCCGACGCGGCACGTTGCGCTTGATGCCCAGATCCAACGCGGCCACCGTGAACCGGTGCTCGCCCTCGGCGGCCACCACGTAGGGCACGGTGGTGGTCACCTCGGCGGACAGGTCCGCGCCCACCATCTGCGGCGACTGGCGGACCCGGGCCAGCAGGGCGCGCGGGTCGTCGTCGATGCTGGAGATGCCGACCCGCATCGCGCCACGCTCGCGCAGGTGCCGGGTCAACGCCCGGGTGTCCACCCCGCTGATGCCGACGATGCCCTCGGTGGCCAGCCGGTCCTCCAGCCCGCCGGTGGCGCGCCAGTTCGAGCTGATCCGGGCCGGGTCACGCACCACGTAACCGGCCACCCAGATCCGCCGGGACTCGTCGTCCTCGGCGTTGACACCGGTGTTGCCGACGTGCGGGACGGTCTGCACCACGACCTGCCGGTGGTACGACGGGTCGGTAAGCGTCTCCTGATAACCGGTCATCCCGGTGTTGAAGACCGCCTCACCGAAGGTCTCCCCGACACTGCCGTACGCCTCACCATGAAACGTGCGCCCGTCCTCCAGGACGAGAATCGCTGGACGCCTACGACTCACTTGACTGCCTTTCCGTCCAGGACCGTCGCCTCGCCACGCAGGAAGGTCGCCACGATGCGACCCGGCAGCGTCATCCGGGCGTACGGGGTGTTGCGGCTGCGACTTGCCGACTCAGCCGGGTCGATCAGCCGGCGGCTCGCCGGGTCGACCAGGGTCAGGTTGGCCGGAACTCCGGGGGCGGGATCACGGCCGTGCTCGGTCAGCCCGGCGATGCGGGCCGGGGTGCGCGACATCCGCTCGGCGATCATGTCCCATTCGGGGCCGAGTACGTCGAGCGCGATCGACAGCGCCGTCTCCAGCCCGAGCATGCCCGGCCGGGCGTACGCCCACTCGCACTCCTTGTCCTCCACGGCGTGCGGGGCGTGGTCGGTGGCGATGATGTCGATCACGCCGTCGACCAGCGCGGCCCGCAGGGCGGCGACGTCGGCGGCGGTACGCAGCGGCGGGTTGACCTTGTACACCGGGTCGTACGCCCCGGCCGGGTGCCAGGTGTCCGCGATGGCGGGGCTGGCGAGTTCGTTGCTGCCGCCGACGACCGAGTCGGTGAGCAGCAGGTGGTGCGGGGTCACCTCGGCGGTGACCCGTACGCCGCGCGCCTTGGCCTGACGCAGCACCTCGACGCTGCCGGCGGTGGAGACGTGGCAGACGTGCAGCCGGCCGCCGACGTGCTCGGTCAGCAGCACGTCCCGGGCGATGATCGCCTCCTCGGCCACCGCCGGCCAGCCGGTCAGGCCCAGCCGGGTGGAGACCTCACCCTCGTGCATCTGCGCGCCCTCGGTGAGCCGGGGCTCCTCGGCGTGCTGGGCGATGATCCCGTCGAACGCCTTGACGTACTCCAGGGCGCGGCGCATCAGCCTCGGGTCGGCGACGCAGTGCCCGTCGTCGGAGAAGATCCGCACCCGGGCGGCCGAGTCGGCCATCGCGCCCAGCTCGGCGAGGCGCTCGCCGGCCAGCCCGACGGTGACCGCGCCGATCGGCTGCACGTCGACCAGCCCGGCCTCCCGACCGAGCCGCCAGACCTGCTCGACCACCCCGGCGGTGTCGGCCACCGGCGAGGTGTTCGCCATCGCGCAGACCGCGGTGTAGCCGCCCAGCGCCGCCGCCCGGGAACCCGTCTCGACGGTCTCGGCGTCCTCCCGGCCCGGCTCGCGCAGGTGGGTGTGCAGGTCGACCAGGCCGGGCAGGGCCACCAGCCCGTCGGCGTCGATCACGACTGCGTCCGGCGCGGACAGCCCCCGACCCACCTCGGCGACCACGCCGTCGCGCAGCAGCAGGTCGGTCGGTGCCGCGCCGAGCACGCTGACGTTTCTGATCAGGTACGAGTTCACCGGTTGTTTCCCCCGAGCAGCAGGTAGAGGACGGCCATCCGTACGGAGACTCCGTTGGTGACCTGTTCGACGATGGTGGAGCGGGGCGAGTCGGCGACCTCCGGGGTGATCTCCATGCCCCGGTTCATCGGACCGGGGTGCATGACGATCGCGTGCTCCGGCAACCGGCGCATGCGGGCGCCGTCGAGACCGTAGCGGCGGGCGTACTCGCGGGCGGACGGGAAGTAGGAGTCGCCCATCCGCTCCCGTTGCACCCGCAGCATCATCACCACGTCCGTCGACGGCAGCACCGCGTCGAGGTCGTAGCAGACGGCGGTGCCGGGAGCCAGGGCGGCGGCGATGTCGACCGGGATGAGGGTGGGCGGCCCGACCAGGGTGACCTTCGCGCCGAGGGTGGACAGCAGCAGCACGTTCGACCGGGCCACCCGCGAGTGCAGCACGTCCCCGACGACCGCGACCGACAGACCGGCCAGCCGGCCCATCCGGGAGCGCATCGTGTACGCGTCCAGCAGCGCCTGGGTGGGATGCTCGTGGGTGCCGTCACCGGCGTTGACCACCGAACCGTCGACCCAGTCGGCGAGCCGGTGCGGGGCGCCGGAGGCCGGGTGCCGGACGACCACCGCGTCGGCGCCCATCGCCTGCAGGGTCAGCGCGGTGTCCTTGAGGCTCTCGCCCTTGGCGACGCTGGACCCCTTGGCCGAGAAGTTGATCACGTCGGCGCTGAGCCGCTTCGCCGCCGCCTCGAAGGAGATCCGGGTCCGGGTGGAGTCCTCGTAGAAGAGGTTGACCACCGTACGTCCGCGCAGCGCGGGCAGCTTCTTGACCTCGCGGCCGGAGACGGCGGCCATCTCGGCCGCGGTGTCCAGGATCTGGATGGCGGTGTCGGCGTCGAGATCGGCGCCGGAGAGCAGGTGCCTGATCATGAAAGCGCGGCCTCCCCGTAGAGCCGTACCTCGTCGACGCCGTCGGTCTCGGCCAGCGTCACCTTCACACTCTCGGCGAGGGCGGTCGGGATGTTCTTGCCGACGTAGTCGGCGCGGATCGGCAACTGCCGGTGGCCCCGGTCGACCAGGACCGCCAACTGCACGGACGACGGACGTCCGAGGTCGCTCAGCGCGTCGAGGGCGGCGCGCACCGTACGGCCGGAGAAGAGCACGTCGTCGACGAGGATCACCCGCATGCCGTCGATCCCGCCCGGCGGCACCTGGGTCGGACCGACCGCCCGGGTGGCGTTGCGACGCAGGTCGTCGCGGTAGAGGGTGATGTCGAGCACACCGACCGGCACCGCGGTGCCCTCGAAGGCGTTGATCCGCTCGGCGAGGCGTCGCGCCAGCGGGGCGCCTCGGGTCGGCACTCCGAGCAGTACGGTGTCCGCCGCGCCCTGGGTCTTCTCCAGGATCTGGTGGGCGATCCGGTCGACGACACGTTGCACCTCGGCACTGGTCAGAATCACCTTCACCGAGGGTTGTCGCGGTGGCGACGGGTGGGCAGCCGGTGGGCAGGCCACGGCGGACCTCCTTCCCCGCCTCACGGGACGGGTCGTTAAAGGATGTCGGATCCCCCCAGGTCAGCCGGGTACGGCCGGCGGGAGGGCTTGGGCCACGTTACCAGTGGTCGTTGCCGTAACCACGGTCGGGCACGAGTGGCTCAGACCACGTCGGGGAGAGACCGGTCGGCGTATCGGTTCAGCGGGCAGAACGGGACAAGTCGACCGGGGTGTTCAACTGAGGTATCGCCACCACTTGACCACGTTTACGAATCCCCGTACCGTCACGCTCCGTAGCGATCGCTGGGAGAACCCCGAGCAGCACTGGGAGTGTCCGAATGCCCTCTGAATACGCCAAGTCTCTGGGCGCCCGTCTGCGCTCCATTCGCCAGCAGCAGGGTCTGTCCCTGCAGGGCGTGGAGGAGAAGTCGAACGGGCGTTGGAAGGCGGTTGTGGTCGGCTCGTACGAGCGCGGTGACCGGGCCGTCACGGTGTCCCGCCTGGCCGAGTTGGCCGAGTTCTACCGCGTACCGGTCTCGGAGTTGCTGCCCGACGGCAGCGGGGTGCGGCACGAGCCCACCAGCAAGATCGTCTTGGACCTGGAGCGGCTCTACGACGAGGCCAGCGAGGACCTCGCCTACGTCGCCCGGTACGCCCGCGCCATCCAGCAGCAGCGCGGCGACTACAACGGCCGGGTCCTGTCGATCCGCGCCGACGACCTGCGGGCCCTCGCGATCGTCTACGACGCCTCGCCCTCCGGCCTGATCGAGCGGTTGACCGAGCACGGCGTGCTGGTCGCCGACCCCCGGGCGTTCTTCGCTTCCTGAATTCCCAGCAACGAAAGGCCCGCGCCGGACGGCGCGGGCCTTTTCGTTTCGTCGCACTCCCCGACGGCCACCGCAAGCGGTGGCCCGCATCGGAGCCGATCAGCGGGTGGCGTACTCGGCGATGCGGCCGAGCAGACCGTTGAGGAAGCGAGGCGAGTCGTCGGTCGACATCTGCCGAGCCAGTTCGACGGCCTCACTGATCGCCACCGCGTCGTCGATCTCGTCGACGTAGAGCAGTTCGTAGACCGCGATCCGGGCGAGGTTGCGGTCGACCACCGGCATCCGGTCCAGCGTCCAACCCTCGGCGTAGCTGGCGATCAGCTCGTCGATCCGGTCGAGATGACCGGCCACGCCCTCGACCAGGCCGACCGCGTACCCGAGGTGGTCGGGGCGCGGCTTCTCGATCCGCTCGATGTAGCCGGCCAACACCTCGACCGGCGGACGATCACGCAGGTCGGCCTCGAAGAGCACGTCCAGCGCCCGCTTGCGCGCCTTGCGGCGCGCGGGCATCTGCTGCTTCGGACCCTCGGCCATCAGGCGCGGCCGAGGTAACGGCCGTCGCGAGTGTCGACCTTGATCTTCTCGCCGGTGGTGATGAAGAGCGGCACCTGCACGGTCGCGCCGGTCTCCACCGTCGCCGGCTTGTTGCCACCGGTGGACCGGTCGCCCTGCAGGCCCGGCTCGGTGTAGGTGATCTCCAGCACGACCGAGGTCGGCAGCTCGACGTAGAGCGGCACGCTCTCGTGCGTCGCCACGATCGCCTCGGCCTCGGGCAGCAGGTAGTTCGCCGCCTCGCCGACCGTCCCACCGGGCACGGTGATCTGGTCGAACGTCTCCATGTCCATGAAGACGTAGTCCTCGCCGTCGGCGTAGAGGTACTGCATGGTGCGCTTGTCAACGGTCGCGGTCTCGACCTTGGTGCCCGCGTTGAAGGTCTTGTCGACGACCTTGCCGGAGAGCACGTTCTTCAGCGTGGTACGCACGAACGCACCACCCTTACCGGGCTTGACGTGCTGGAACTCAACGACGGCCCAGAGCTCCCCGTCGAGGTTGAGTACCAGGCCGTTCTTCAGGTCGTTGGTGGTGGCCATTTCCTGCCTTGATCGTCATTTGGCGGACAGACCTAGCAAGTCTACTAGCCGCCCTGCGGTACCCCGACCGCCGCCGTCCACGGTCAGTCCGGCCCCACCCGACCCGGACCGCCACCCTCCGTGACACAACCCACCCCACCGCCTCCCCCACCCCGCCCCTTTGCTCTGCTTCAACCCGCGCAACGGTTACGCCCCGTGGCGAAAGCGCGGGACATCTCGCGCCACCCGCAACACGAAGATGCTGCTCATCGACGGTTGCGTGGGTTGAAGCAGAGCAAAGGGCGAAGCGAGGGTACGAGGGACGGAACGGCGGACATCACCGAGCGTGATTGAAGCAGGGGAAGCCGAGCGTAGTGCTCGCCCGGCCGACCGGAGTATGCGTGCCGGCGGGGAGGTCAGCTGCGCTGGTCGCGGCGGGCGGCGAGGTGGTGCAGGGCGAGGCGGTAGCCGTCGACGCCGAGCCCGCAGATCACGCCGGTCGCCACCGCCGAGACCACCGAGCGGTGCCGGAACTCCTCCCGCGCGTGGATGTTGGACAGGTGCACCTCCACCAGCGGCCCGCGCAGCATGGCGCAGGCGTCGCGCACCGCGATGGAGTAATGCGACCAGGCGGCCGGATTGAGCACCACGGCGGCACCCTCGTCCGCGGCGGCGTGCAGCCAGCCGAGCAGTTCGTGCTCGGCGTCGGTCTGCCGCACGACGACGTCCAGGCCCAGGTCTCGTCCCGTCGTCTCGCAGAGTGTGACCAGGTCGGCGTAGCTGGTCGTCCCGTAGACGTCGACCTGGCGGGTGCCCAGCCGGCCCAGGTTCGGCCCATTGAGCACGTACACCTTCATGCTGGTTCGCCTTCCACTCGCGACAGTTCAGCCGCAGAAACCCGCGACGATTCAGCCGGACACCGCGGCGTACGCGGTGTGCAGCAGGTCGTCGTCGGGACCGTCCAGGATCGCCGGTCGGGCCAGCCCGTCGAGCACCACGAACCGCAGCCGGTTGCCTCGGGCCTTCTTGTCGACCCGCATGGCGGACAGCAGCCCGGGCCAGGCGTCGGCCGGGTAACGGGTCGGCAGGTCGAGCGCGGTCAGCACGGCACGGTGCCGGCCGGCGGTGGCCTCGTCCAACCGGCCGGTGAGGCGGGCCAGTTCGGCGGCGTAGACCAGGCCGACCGAGACGGCGTGACCGTGCCGCCAGCGGTACTCCTCGACCTTCTCGATGGCGTGCGCCAGGGTGTGCCCGTAGTTGAGCACCTCGCGTACGCCTGACTCACGCAGGTCTCCGCCGACCACGTCGGCCTTGACCCGGATCGCCCGCTCGATCAGCTCCCGGGCCACCGGCCCGGTCGGATCGACGGCCGCCGCCGGGTCGTTCTCGACCAGTTCGAGGATGACCGGGTCGGTGATGAAGCCACACTTGACCACCTCGGCCAGACCGGCGGCCAGGTCGACCGGCGGCAGGGTGTCAAGCGTGCTGAGGTCCGCCAACACCCCGACCGGCGGGTGGAAGGCGCCGACCAGATTCTTGCCGGCCGTGGTGTTGATGCCGGTCTTGCCGCCCACCGCCGCGTCGACCATGCCCAGCAGCGAGGTGGCCACCGGCACCCAGCGCACCCCGCGAAGCCAGCAGGCGGCCACGAACCCGGCCAGGTCGGTGACCGCGCCGCCGCCCAACCCGACCACCGCGTCGGTACGGGTGAACCCCGCCTCGCCGAGCCGGTCCCAGCAGGCCGCCGCCACGTCGACGTGCTTGCCGGCCTCGGCGTCGGGCACCTCGATCGGCAGCGGTGTCATGCCGGCGGCGCCGAGCCGGTCACCGATGGCGTCGGCCAACTCCTTCAGCGGCGGGGCGTGCAGCACCGCCACCCGGGTGGCATCGGGCAGCAGGCCGGGCAGCGTGTCGAGCAGGCCACGACCGACCAGTACGTCGTACGGCCGTTCGCCGCCGACCGGGATCCGGGTCACGTTGTCCATCGCCGGGAGCCTAGCCCACCGTCGACCGCCTGGACCGGATCCGCTCACCGGTGCCCGATCAATGGAACGGAGGTTTACCGGTTCGTGGACCGGGCAGGGGCACCATCACCAGCTATCCAGGGGGCACCATGACCGAGCGGACGATCGACGGCGCCGACATCCGGCTGCCGGCCACCATCCTCGGCGTCGGGCTCGGCGGTTTCGTCGACGGCATCGTGCTGCACCAGGTGCTCCAGTGGCACCACCTGCTCAGCAACACCGGCGCCGACAACATCGGCATCCGCGAGTACCCGGTGGACACCGTCGCCGGATTGCAGATGAACACCCTGTGGGACGGGCTCTTCCACGTGGTCACCTGGGTGGCGGTGCTGACCGGCCTGGCCATGCTCTACGCCCGGGTGACCCGGTCCCGGGGGCGACTGTGGCGCTCGCCGATGCTGTGGGGCTGGGCGCTGATCGGGTGGGGGCTGTTCAACCTGGTCGAGGGCATCATCGACCACCACATCCTGGCCATCCACCACGTCCGGGCCGGCGAACACCAACTCTGGTGGGACCTCGGCTTCCTCGCCCTGGGCGTCGTGCTGATCATCGTCGGTCTGCTCGTGCAACGCCGCGCCACCGCCGTGGACCTCTGCGCCGACGACACGACCTCGGCGAGCCCACGCCGATGAGCGTGGCGCACACCGCGCAGCACGCCACGACCGTCGGCCCGGCTGTGCTCGTACCCCTGGTGGCGGGTTGGTGTTATCTGGCTGCCGTGTTGCGGCAGCGCGAACCGGACCGGCCGGGCTGGAGCCATTGGCGTACGGCCGCGTTCGCCGCCGGATGTGCGCTGCTCGCCGTCGCCCTGCTGCTGCCGGCCGACGGGTTCGCCGCGCACATGTGGCAGCACCTGCTGCTCGGCATGCTCGCCCCGCTGGGCCTGGTGCTCGGCGCGCCCGGCACTCTGCTGTTGCGGACCGTCGACCGGCGGGTCGGTCGGGCTGCGCTGCGGGCGGCGCGGCATCCGGTGGCGCGCACGCTCGCCCACCCGGTCACCGGCCTGCTGCTCACCGCCGGTGGGCTGTGGCTGCTCTACCTCACCCCGCTGTACCGGGCCACCCTCGCCAGCCCGGTGCTGCACGACCTGGTCAACCTGCACTTCCTGCTCAGCGGGTTGCTGTTCACCTGGTCGATCGCCGGCCCGGAACCGTACCGGCACCGGGCGTCCGTGCCGGTACGGCTGGTGGTGCTCGGCGCCGCGGTCGTCGCGCACGCCAGCCTGGCCCAACTCCTGTACGCAGGGCTGCTTGTCGACGTACCGGCCCCGCCGCAGGCGCTGCGGGCCGGCGCGGCGGTGATGTACTACGGCGGCGATGCGGCCGAGATCCTGCTCGCCCTGGCCCTGCTGGCCAGCTGGCGCCCGCAGCCGCGCCGCGCACCGGCACCGGCCGCCGCGTCAGGCGTTAAAAGGGGACCCCTGCTCTACCTGAGGCGTTAAGAAGGTGCCCTTCCTTACCGCTTGAGCAGGGGGATGATCTCGGCGGCGATCTCCTGCGGAGTGCGGCCGTCGGTCACCACCGTCACGGTCGCCACCTCGGCGTAGAGCGGTCGCCGCTGGTCCATCAGGTGTTTGAGGGTGGCCCGCGGGTTGATCGCCAACAGCGGACGCCCGACACCGAGACCGACCCGCTTCACCGCGTCGGTCAACTCGACCGACAGGTGCACCACCTGGTGACCGACCAGCGCGGCCCGGTTCTCCTCGGCCAGCACCGCGCCACCGCCGAGAGCCAGCACCCCGTCGCAGGAGGCCAGCGCCGCGGCCACCGCCGCCCGTTCGAGGGCACGGAAGTGCTCCTCCCCCTCGTCGACGAAGATCTCCGGGATCGGCTTGCCGGCCAGGCGCTCGATGTCGGCGTCGGTGTCCCGGAACTCGACCCCCAGCTCGGCCGCGAGGACCTCACCGACAGTGGTCTTGCCGGAGCCGGGCGCGCCGACCAGCACGCAGACCGGACGGGTCCGACCGGTCACCGGATCACCAGCGCGTCGAGGTAGCCCGCGAGGTTGCGGCGCATCTCGGCGATCGAGTCGCCGCCGAACTTCTCCACTGCCGCCTCGGCCAGCACCAGCGCCACCATCGCCTCGGCGACGACGGCGGCGGCGGGCACCGCGCAGACGTCGGAGCGCTGGTTGATCGCGGTGGCCGGCTCACCGGTGGTGATGTCGACAGTCGCGAGGGCCCGGTTCAGCGACGAGATCGGCTTCATCGCGGCCTTCACCCGCAGCGGCTCACCGGTGGTGATGCCGCCTTCCAGGCCACCGGCCCGGTCGGTGACCCGACGTACGCCGGTGGCGGTGGGGATGATCTCGTCGTGCGCCTCGGAACCGCGCGAGCGGGCCTGCTGCCAGCCGTCGCCGATCTCCACACCCTTGATCGCCTGGATCGACATCAGCGCGGTGGCCAGCCGGGCGTCGAGCTTGCGGTCCCACTGCACGTGGCTGCCCAGGCCGGGCGGCACGCCGTACGCCAGCACCTCGACCACACCACCGAGGGTGTCGGCGGCCTTCTTCGCGGCGTCGACCTCGGCGACCATCCGGGCGCTGGCCTCCGGGTCGAGGCAGCGCAGCGGGTCGGCGTCGATGCGCTCGGCGTCCTCCGGGCGGGGCCGCAGCCCCGGCTTGACGGCCACCGGGCCCAACTCCACCACGTGCGAGACGATCTCCACGTCGAGGGCTTGGCGCAGCAGCGCCTTGGCCACCGTGCCGACGGCGACCCGGGCGGCGGTCTCCCGCGCGCTGGCCCGCTCCAGGATCGGACGGGCGTCGGTGTGGCCGTACTTCTGCATGCCGGCCAGGTCGGCGTGGCCGGGCCGGGGCCGGGTGAGCGGGGCGTTACGGGCCTGGCGGGCCAGCTCGTCGGCGTCGACCGGGTCGGCGGCCATCACGGTGCGCCACTTGGGCCACTCGGAGTTGCCGACCCGCAGAGCGACCGGGCTGCCCAGTGTCACCCCGTGGCGCAGGCCACCGATGACCTCGACCTCGTCCTGTTCGAAGGACATCCGCGCACCCCGGCCGTAGCCGAGCCGGCGGCGGGCCAACTCGCCGGCGATCTCGGTGGTGGTCACCTCGATCCCGGCCGGCACCCCCTCCAGCAACGCGACGAGGGCGGGTCCGTGCGATTCCCCTGCGGTCAACCAGCGCAACACAGCCATGAGTCTGTCACGCCCGGTGCCCGCCGCACCGCACCGCCCGCCCTGTCCCGCCCTACGGACGTCTGCCTCAGATGCCCCGGCCGCGCTTATGCAGGGTGCGCAGCACGGCGTCGGCGCGGACCACCCGCCCGGCCACCGCCAACGCCAGGTACGCCCGAGGCTCGCGCGGGTTGCGGCGCAGGGTGCGCCGGGCCCACCGCATCGCCCCGCGCCGGTCCCCCGAGGCGGCCCGCGCGAAGGCGATCTGCCCGGTGACCCGGGCCTGACCGGCCGGCTGGGTGGCGAACTCGGGATAGCGCTCCAGCAGCCACTGCAACGCCTCGGAGATGGTGTCCCAGCGCTGCGCGAAGTACGACCGCTTGTGCCAGCGCACCAGCACGTACGGGGTGCGCAGGTTGACCAGCGGGGCGCTGCGGGCGGCCCGCAGCAGGAACTCGTAGTCCTCGGCGTAGCTGCCCGGGATCTCCTCGTCGACCAGCCCGAACCCGTCGCGCAGGGCCGCCGCCCGGATCAGGAAGGTCGACGGGTGCAGTTCGGTCATCCGGTCCCGCAGCAGGTCGGCCAGGCTGATCGAGTCGCGTTCCAGTACCCGCTCGACGGTGTGCCCGTCGTAGCTGACCTGGATGCCGCAGCTGACGAACTCGGCACCGGGCACCGCGTCGAGGGCGTCGACCTGGGCCGCCAGCTTGCCCGGCAGCCACTCGTCGTCGTCGTCGCAGAAGGCGATCAGCTCACCGGTGGCGGCCATGGTGCCGGAGTTGCGGGCCCCGGCCAGCCCGGGGGTGCGGGTGTTTGTCACCACCCGCACCGGCCGGTCCGCTGCCGACAACTCGGCCAGCGACGGGTCCGGCTCGGACTGGTCGTACACCACGACCGTCTCGACCTGCCCCGGATAGTCCTGCCCGACGATGGCCCGTACCGCCGCCCGGAGCAGTTCGGGACGGTCCCGGGTGGGTACGACGGCGGTGACGCTCGGGTACGCGGTCATAGCTTGTGCCTTCCATTCGGGCCGGGCCCGCGCCGCGGCCGCCACCAGGGCCGGTGACGCCGCTGCGCGGCCTCGGCCACCAACTCCTCGACGATCATGCCCACTCGACGCACGGCGGTGCGTTGCGCCTCGGCCGCCTCGGCGTCCACGGTCACCGTGAACCGTCCCGGCTCTGCCAGGCCGGCGGTGAGGGCGTCCCGCAACTCCTGCCGGGTCTCGCAGAGCGCGACCAGGCCTGCCGCACCGAGCCGACGGGCGAACAACTGCTGGTGGTTGTCGACGTGCTCGCCGAGACTCGGGTCCCGGGGCACGACGATCGGCAGGTGCCCGTGCCGGCGGGCCTCCAGGATGGTGGCCGGGCCACCGTGGCAGACCACCAGGGCCGCCCCGGCCATCGCGGTCTGCAACTCGGCGTGCCCGAGGAACGGCACCGCGTCGGGCAGACCCTCGACCCGGGTGTGGCCGTGCTGCACGGTCAGCACCACCTCGTCGGCGACCTCGCCGTACCACTCCCGCAGCCAGCCGACCAGCCGGTCGAAGGGGTGCTTGTCGGTGCCGACCGCCACCAGCAGCTGGGCCCGCCCGACCCGGTTGCCGCCACGGGGCGCCGGGATGTGGGCCGCGGCGGCGTCCGCGGATGCGCCGAACTGCGCGTCGGTGCGCGTCGCCTCGCCGCTCACAGCAGCGTCCCCACGACGGTGGCCTCCGGGTACTGGCGGCGCTGCTCGTCCCATTGCACGAGCATCTTCGACAGGAACGGACGACACAGCCGGGCGGTGAGCGTCGGGGTGTCGATCCGGTCGTAGACCTCGATGTAGACCGTCGGGATGCGGCGCAGCCGGGCCAGCACGACGAACGGCAGCGCCACCCCGGCGCCGGTGGTCACCACCGCGGCGATCCGCCGCCGGCGCAGCACCCGGGCCGCCAGCAGGGCGTTGCGCAGCAGGTTGCGCACGTTACGGGTGGTCGGATGGTAGGCCGGGATCAGGTCCTCGCCGGCCAGCAGGGACACCGCCTCCGGCGTGTCGAAGGTCACCCAGCAGCGTTGCCAGGTCTCGTACCAGGGTTTCAGGGCGAGCAGCTGGGCCAGGTGCCCGCCGCTCGACCCGACCAGCAGTAACTGCTGCCCCACTTTGTCTACGTTGTCCACGCGACTCCCCACAAGTCAGCTGTGCCTGCACCACGGTCGAGCCGTACCCCCAGCGGTCGGCCCGACCTTCTCTCACTGTCGTTTCTCGATGACGTCAAGCAACGCCGGATGCAGCGCCGGGTTCCAGCCGGCACCGGCGTCGGCCAGCCGCCAGGTCCGCAGCCACATCTCGATCAGGTACGCGTCGGCGACCAGGCGGCGACGGGCCGGGTCCAGGCCCAGCCGGTCGCCGTACCGGTCCAGCCACTGGCGTACCTGCTCGGCCGCGGTCGCGGCCGGTTCACCGCGCAGCACCAGGGACCGCTGGAACGCGTCGTGGGCCAGGTCGAAGCCGACAGGTACGTCCGGCCCGCTGTGCTCCCAGTCCCAGGCGACCAGCTCACCGGCGTGCCGACCGAGGTTCCACGGCACCCAGTCGCCGTGCCAGTGGCCGAACTCGACGGCCACGTCGCCGTGCCGGCGGGCCAGTTCCGCCACCGCCGCCACCGCCCGTGCCCCGGCCGGATCCGTCTCGGCCGCCCGCTGCGCCTGCGCCGTCAGCCGATCGAGGAACGACGAGCCGGCCAGCGGACGCGGTGTCGCCGGTGGCCGACCCCGCCGGGCCACCGCGAGCAGCGCCGCGAGCTCCGGCGGGGCGTCGACCGGCACCCCGCGCACCCCGGTGGGCAGCGGCTCGACAAGCGCCACGGCCTGCCCCGCCCAGTTGGTCTCGGCGAGCAGCCGGGGGGTGGCCGGATGCCCGGCGACGCCGGCCACCTCCGCCACCTCGCGCAGCGCCGCCGCCTCGGCGGTGACAAGCGCCCGGGTCGCGTCGTTCCAGCCGATCTTGGCGTAGCCGCGGGGTGTCCCCGAGTGGTCGAACAGTTGCAGGGTCGGCTTGTGGTTCGGATCCGGCGGGCGGACCCCGCAGGCCGCGTACGCCCGGCCGCCACCCAACTCGGTGCTGAGCCGCTCGGCGAGCAGCACCTCGGCGGGATCGAGCGCGGCCGGCACGGCGACGCTCAGCACCGGAAACGGTGCCCGGGCGACCACACCGGCCCGCGCCGCCACGCCGAGGGCGGCCCGCACGGCCCGCACCTTCACCGGCCGCAACGCGTTGTACGCCAGCAGCGCCGCCGCGGTCGCCCGCGACGAGCCCAGCGGCAGCAGGAACCGGGCCCGGTCAACCGACGGGACGACGGCGTAACGGGCCACCACCGTGTGCCCGGCCGGGACCGGGGCGTCCACGGTCAGCGTGATCCGCTGGTCACCGAAGACCGCCCGGGTGACCCACCCCAACCCGTCCTCGCGGCTACGCAGGTCGTCGGCCGTCACGCGACCTGGTCCGGCCAGTCGAGGCGCAGCCCCAGCCGCTGCCGCAACGCCTCGTTGTACGGGCGGTAGTACTCCGTCAA
Source organism: Micromonospora gifhornensis (assembly GCF_016863515.1). Lineage (GTDB taxonomy): Bacteria > Actinomycetota > Actinomycetes > Mycobacteriales > Micromonosporaceae > Micromonospora > Micromonospora gifhornensis. The sequence continues at coordinate 35,973 of NZ_BOPA01000032.1, read as the reverse complement.
CTCGGCCCGCAGCGCCGGCTCCAGCGGCGCCGACCGCCGGTCGTTGTAGACCTTGAAGTCGGGCAGGTCGTGCGCGGGCAGCCCGAGGAAGTCCAGGGTGCGCCGGTAGGTGGCCCGCGCGTCGCGGTACAGGTCCTCGCTGGGCAGGAAGAGCAGCTGCGCGCGGTCGAAGTGCGCCAGCCACGGCTCCAGGTGCTCCAGGTAGCGGCCCCGCGCCCGGTAGGTGTACCAGTCGTAGGGCTCACTGAAGTACTCCGGCTCGGCGATCAGCCGCTCCCGCTCCCCCGCCGTACGCTCCGGCTCGGCGGCCAGCGCGGCGGCGAAGTCCAACGGCTCCACCCCGTTGGTGCGCCGCTCCTTCCAGTGCGAGTACGCCCGCTCCACCGGATCACGCAACAGCACGATGAGCTTCACCTGCGGCATCAACGCGGCGACCCGCTGCGCGGCCAGCGGGTGGAACATGTACAGCGGCGCGGCCTCGCCCACCCGCACCGGACCACCGTGCCGGTTCTCCAGCGTCTCCCGCTGCCGCTGGGTCGGGAAGTGCGACCGGTACCACGCCTCGCCGCGGCCCCAGTTCTCCTCGAAGTAGTGCGAGGACTTCGTGTTCCAGGCCGGGAAGAGTCGCGGCACCAGCGGATGCTGGATGAGGTAGTTCCACAGCGATGTGGTGCCACCCCGCTTGGTGCCGATGATGAGGAAATCCGGTAGTGGCCGACGGTCGCTGGTGCGTACCCCGTAGTCGACGAGGCCCTCCCGCACCCGGCTTGTCACCTGGGTCGGCACCAACTGCTTAACCCGGTCGCGGATGGACGCCACGACGATGTCACCTGCCCTTCGAGGGACGCGGCGCGACGCTCGGCGCCCCGCCACGGATCTGCACCATGGTCGCCCGGATGCCCTGCCGCACCCGAGGCAACGTCAACAAACCGACGCAACCGACCGCCAGTACGGCCAGCGCCACCGCCAGACCGACGATCCCCCGGCCGCCGGCCAGCACTCCGACGATCGCGGCGGCACCCACGCCGCCGACCGTGAGCAGTGCGGCCCGCAGCATCGACGTGTCGGCCAACGGCTGACCGACGACGATGCGGGCACAGGTCACCGCGATCAGGTTCTCCGTGACGATGCCCGCCGCCCAGGCGCAGGCCGCGCCGGTGGCACCGTGGGCGGGGATCAGCACCAGGCCGAGGGAGACGGTGACCGTGAGGCCGGCCACGGTCGCCGCGAGATGCAGCCCGCTGCGCCCGCTCATCAGCAACATGCTCTGCACGTTGCCCACACCCGTGTTCACCAGCATGGCCAGCGCCAGCACGGTCATCGCGGTGGCGCCGCCGGCGAACCCGGAGCCGAAGAGTTCGAGGAACCCCGCGCCGAAGACGGCCAGCAGCAGGTACACCGGCCAGGACAGCACCAGCGCCCAGGTGGTCAACTGCCGGTGCAGGGCGGCGGCTGCATCGGGACGGTCCTGCCCGAACAACCGGGACAGCTGCGGCGACACCGCCACCCGCAGCCCCTGCATGGCGAGCTGTCCGGCCAGGATGTAGCGGCTCACCGCGCCGAAGATGCCGGCATCTGCCGCACCGGCGAGCACTGTGGTGAGCAGCACACCGATCCAGACCGCACCCGAGTCGATGGCCGCCGACGCGGCCCGGGGCAGGGAGAACCGCCAGAAGGATCCCCACTCGTCGCGCCCGGCGCGCAGTCCCGCTCCCCGGCCGATCCCCAACGGCCCGACGACCAGCAGCAGGGTCACCGCAGCAGCCAGCAGGGCCGGCACCACCCAGCCGGTCATGCCGGCCAGCAGGCCACCGCCGGCCAGCAGCACGGCCGCGCCGACCAGCAGGGGCCGCGCGGTGGGCAGCAGCACCGACTGCACCGCGACGTACATCCGCATCGGCCGTACGCAGCGCAGCACGCCGAACAGCAGGGTCATCGCCACCACCACCGGCACCGCGGCGAAGCTGACCCGCAGCAGCGCACCACCGTCGACGCCCGCGCCGTCGAGCAGTCGGCGCGCGAGCGGGTCGGCGGCGAGGATCCCGACGGCCGCGATGACGAGCGCCGCCGACAGCGGCGGAATCAACGCCACCGGCAGCATCCGGGCCGCGTCGCCCTGCGGGCCGAGCCGGCGTCGGGGCAGGCTCCAGATCAGGCCGGTCTCCGCGCCCAGCACGCAGAGCGCCGCGGACACCGTCACCACGCCGATCGCCGCGAAGAAGACACCGGAACCCTCGGTGCCGTAGCCGCGGGTGATGACGACGACCAGGACGAAACCCATCAGCCCGTTGACGGCGGCACCGAGCAGCCCGGCCGCGCCGCTGCGGGCGCCCCGGCGGGTCTCGGTCGCGGTGCTGTCCGGCGCGGGCTCGGCCGGGCCGCCCGTGGCGGGCGGCTGCGGCGCGGGCGGGTGGACGGGGAGGCTCATGCCACCACCTCCGGTTGGGCCGCGGACGGGTGGGGCAGGGCCGGGCCGGGTGGCCGGGCCTCGCGTTCCACCAGGGACATGGTCAGGGCGACGGCGAAGAACGCCACCGCGAGGTTCGGGCTGGCCAGGCCGTAGAACGGGATCTGCACGATGCACACCACCGGCACCACCGCCAGCCACTGGCCCGCCGCCGAGCGGGCCCGCGCGCAGATCACCGCCACGAGCGCGAACCAGGCCAGGAAGAACAGCAACGCCGGTACGCCGTGACAGAACAGCACCATCCACAGCTGGCCCTGGGTGCCCACCGGAACGGGTGCGCTGATCGTGTCGACGGTGGCCGGCGCGCCGTAACCGAGCCACGGTGACTCCGCCACCCGCCGCAGCACCTCTTCGTAGAGGGCGAACCGGTCGCTGTTGGTGTCACTGGACTCGACCCGGTTGCCGATCAGCTCGGTGACCGGGATGAACAGGGCGGCCAGGCCACCGATGAGCAGCACACCGACCACGGAGGCGCCGACCCGGACGTTGCCGCGCCGGGCGGCCCGCAATCCGAGCACCAGCAGCCCGGCGCCGAGGCTGACGAACATCGTCCGGTTGAGGGTGAGGAAGGCCGGCGCCAGCGACAGCGGCAACGACGCGATCACCGCCCAGCGCAGCACGCCGTGGCGGCGCAGCATGACGAAGGCCACCACGCAGGGCAGCGTCATCGCGTACGCGCTGCCGTAGTTGTTGGTGTACGGGAACGGCGCCGACGGCCGGTAGATGGGGTTGAGCGCGCGGGGGCTGTACTCGCTGGCCGCGATCCGTACCAGATCCTGGATGTAGGCGTTGCCGGAGACGCCACCCGGCAGCAGCATCTCCATCGGCGTGCTCATCTCGAAGCGGGGCGCCAGCACACCCAACCAGCCGAGCACGACCAGCCCGAACCAGAACAGGCAGATCGGCACCAGCAACGTGGACAACTCGATGCCCTGGCGCGCCACCGCGTACACGTACACGCCCACCACGAGGGCGGTCACGTAGAAGCCGAGTCGCAGGCCGAAGGCGAGCAACGAGCCGACCGAGGACAGTTGGGTGGCGCTGACCACGACCAGCGCCAGGAACAGCAGCCACAAGCCGGTGCCCGGCGGCAGCGGCACCCGGCCACGGACCAGCAGCAACGCCAGCAGCACCGCGCCCAGCAACGACCAGCCCAGATAGAACGCGCCGGCCAGCCACCAGAGCGGCACCAGCCCGAACATCACCACCAACGGCCAGACCGGTAGCCGGGGCAGCACCGGGGCCACCAGCCGGGCGCCCGGATGCTGGCCAGCCGGCTCGTCGACCGACGGCGGGCTGAGGGTGGGCACGGTCAGCCCCGGCCGCTGCGGGTCAGGACGAATCCCAGCGGGGCCACTCCGGCGGCCCGCAGCCGCTCCGCCAGGCGGCGCAGATCGCCCTGCTTCGTCCGATCCTGCTCGACCACCACGACGGCGGTGCCCTGCCGGGCGGCGGCCACGCCCCGCTCGTCGGCCTCGGCCGGCGGGGCGTTGAACAACACCAGCCCCTGGGCGGCGCGCTGCCGCCAGGTGCCGAAACGCACCCCACCGGCACCCACCGGCACCTCGTCGGCCTGCTCGGTGACCGGGCTCTTCGCCGTCACCGGGCCACCGCTCATCCGGGGCAGCATCATCGTCGCCTCCGGGTCACCGGGCGCCGGCCGGGCCGGGCCGGGACGCGGGGACGGACGGCGTACCGGCGTGATCTGCTCGGTCACGTCGTCGAGGGAACCGGAGCCGTCCGGGCGCGGCTTGGGGATGCTGGGGCGGGCCGGGTTGACCGCAGCGGGCAGCCGACCCCGATCCGTCATCACCGTCGCGCGCAACTCGTCCAACCGGCCGCTGTCGTCGGCCACGTAGACGTCCCGGCCGGTGGCCGCCAGGGCCACCGCCAGGCCGGCGGTGAGGGTGGTCTGGTCTTCCCGGGTGGTCAACAGGGCGATCCGGGCCGGTTCGCGTACCCGCTCCGCGATGGCCATCGCCACGTAACGGATGTCCGCGTCCACCGGCCGGCGCCGCCCGAACAGCCCCTGTCCCCGCACGGTGCCCAGCAACGGCAGGCCGGTGGCGTCGCGCCCGTCGTCGACCGAGCGGATCCGCCGGTCCATCGACTCCCAGGCGTAGGCCAGCACCACCCCGAGCAGGAGACCACCGAGCAGTCCCGCCGCCACGTAGAGCGGGCCGCGCCCACTGGAGGAGACCAGGGCCTTCTCGGCACTCTGGGTGACCCAGCCCGGGTTGACATCGACCGCCGCGATCTCGGTACGGGCGGAGCTGAGCTGGGTCAACTGGTTGTTCACCCCGGCGAGTTCGGCGACGACCGCTTCGCGCGCCCCGTCCCGCGCGTTCGCCATCCGTTTCTGCAGGGCAGCCTGCCGCGCGGCGACGTCTTCGATGCTCTCGTCGTACGAGCGCAGCATCTCCTCCCGCTGCCGTTCGTACATGTTGCGCCGTACGTCCAGATAGGACTGAGCGGCCAGGTTGGCATTGTTCACCGCCGACTCGGCCGAATCGGCGGTGAAGGTGAAACGCAGGATCTGCCCGCCGGCGGGTACCTCCACGTCCAGCGCGTCGCGCACGTCGCGGGGATCCCGGCCACCGGAGTCGGCGAGCCGCTGCACCACGTCGGTGCCGGTGGCGATTCCGCTCTCCACGTTCATGTTCACCGCCCGGTCGGCGGCCGCACCGCTGGGGGTGAAGGCGTCGGTGACCACCGGGCGGACCGCGACCACCGCGCTCGCGCTCACCGCACCGGGGATCAGGAAGACGTACCCGATCGCCGCCGCCAGACCCAGCACCGCGACCGCGGCCACCAACCGGATCCGGTGCAACGGAACCCGCAGCAGATCGGTCAGCGTGACCGTACGAGCCGCAACCGTACCGCCGGACCAGCCGGGCTGTGCATCAGTCATGTACGCCACCGTCGCTACGTTGTCGAAAAGGAGCATCGCGGGTGCAGCGGCCTGCGCGACAGCTCCGCCCAGCGCTCGGGCCGGCGACGGGAATCCGCCGCCGGCCCGACCTGAACAAGTTACCGACCTTCTGCTACAACGGGTACACCCCTACTGCACCGCGAAGAACATCCGCGGAATCGACCAGGAGAGCCCGTCTGCGGCCGTGGTGAGCACCGTACTCGCCGTCCCGGTGACCGCGGGCGCGGCCGTCGGGTCGAACGGCGCGCTGCGCAGACTGCCGTCGGTGTGACCGTACACGATCTTGCCATCGACCCAGGCCAGCCCCCGGACCGCAGACCAGGTCACGCCGGTGGTCGGCAGGGTGAACTCGGTGGCGCCCAGGTAGTTGCCGTCCACCTCGAAGTACCGGTAGTAGAGCTGGTTGGCGCCGGTACGGGTGTAGTAGAGGCGACCGTCGAGGAAGAAGGCGCCGGTCATGTTCGCCGGGTTGTACCAGGCGTTGAAACCGGACGACTCCCACGGCACCCCGACATTGCCGCCGTTGAACATCGAGATGTCGATGCGGCTGCCGGTGGTGCTGCCGGGGACGGTCCGCGACCAGTAGATCCGGTCACCCAGACCCCAGGTCGCGCCGGCACCGGTGTAGTTGGGCTGGCTGACCGTGGTCGGCGTGCCGACCGTGGTGCCGTCGAACGGCACCCGCTGCAACTCGCCCGCGGTCACACCCAGGTACAGGTTTCCGGAGCTGGCCGACGACGGGTTCCGCGGAGTGATCGTCCGACCACCGGCGATCGGGAACATGCCGAGCCGGCCGTGGTACTCGTTGGCCATGCCGTCGGAGTTGTGCCCGAAGTACAGACCGGTGCTGCCCCGCCAGATCACCGGCACGGCCGAGCCCCAGTTGCTGGCCCCCGAGGGCAGGGCGCTGCCGCCCCGACGACCCGGGTTCCAGTTGACCGGCATGCCGGTGGCCGGGGTGACCGCGGCGATACCGAGCCGGTCGACCGCGCCGTTGCCAGCCCGGTCGCTGGCGTTCGGGTTGTTCAGCCAGCGGAAGTGACCACCGAGGTAGATGATGTTGTCGGCCACCTCGACCGACGTGATCGTGTCGTTGCCGGTGTAGTTGACCCAGGTGCCCAGCTGACCGGACCCCCGCGCGGCGGTCTCGAACCGGACCAGCGCGTCGCAGTAGGCGGCCGGCCAGCCGGTGCCGCCGTTGGTGCCGACGACGAACCAGCTGCCGTCGCCACCGAAGCGCAGGTCCTGCACGTAGTGCACGAAGGTGGCCGGGTCCCCGCACGGTGCGACGAACCGCTCCGAACTCCAGTCGATCACACTCGGCGTGCCTGTGGTGTCGATGAGCACGATCTGGTTACGGGGCAGCCCGTCGACGAGCGTGAAGTTACCGCCCACGGCCAGGGTGCTGCCGTCCGGGGTGACGTCGATGGTCCAGGCGTACGAACCGGTGCCGTGCCGGCCGACCGTGGCGTTGACGTTGAACGTCGAGTCGATCGCGCCGGTGGAGGCGTTGATCCGGGCGATGCCGGAGTGCGCCGTGCCGTTGATCCAGTTGAAGGCACCGGCCAGGTACAGGTCGTTGTCGTGCAGGACCATGTCGCGGATCATTCCGCCGTCGGAGCGGCCGACCCAACTGTCGACGGTCTCGCCGGTGGCCGGGTCGAGGGCGACCAGGTTCCGACGCGACACACCGTTGACGTTCTTGAACGTCCCACCGACGATCAACGTGCCACCCGGCCCGGCGATGAGGGCGTTGACCGCGCCGTCGAGCACCGGCACGAAGGCGGTGTTGATGGCGCCGGTGGTCCGGTTGTACGAGAACAGGTAACGCTGGGTGATCCACGGAGAACTGGCGGTCTGCCGGATCTGGGTGAAGTTGCCCCCGACGAACACGGTGTTGCCCACTTCGGCGAAGGCACGGGCCTCACCGTCGCGGCCGTGCGGGGTGTTGTCGACCGGGTTCGTCGACACGAGGGTGCCCGTCTCAGGTACGGGCACCACGGCCGCCTCGGCCGCCTTGGGCACGGCCAGTACCGCCGCGAGAGTTGCCAACGCGACAGCCGCGACCCGTACTCGACGTCTACGGGTGGGATGCCGTCGGAAGGAGATTAAGGGCACGCTACGCCTCCAGGGTGGACGGGAATGCCGGTAGCCTCTCGCGTCCACCCCGCAGGGCGACATCCGCCGATTGGGCGGTCGGTGAATCCGTTAGCGGACAGTGGCGACACCAGAGGCTTCAGCAGCGACCGAGTGTCCCAAACCGCTGTCCGGTTGCTGTCAGCGGCTCCCTCCGGTGGGTTGCCGCAGGTAGCTGTCCCGTCCCGCGGCGGTGAACCCGGCCAGCGCCGCGGCATCGTGGTTCATCGTCATGTTGCAGGTCTTGGTCGTGGTCGTCATGCCGGGCGAATTGAAGTAGATCGCCGCCTTGATTTTCGGGTGAGCCTTCAACGCCGCCGGGAATTCCTCGAACCAACGCCGTTTGGCGTTCGGATCATTCGCGTCGAAGTTCGTACCGAACTCGGCAAGCATCCGCGGCTTGCCCGCACCGATGCCCTTCTCGTCCAGCCACCGGTAGAACGATCCGACGGTGGTGCTCGGGCTCTTCCAGACCGTGCTGCCGTTGCACACGTGGAAGTTGTACGGATCCCAGGCGACCCAGTCGACGTACCGGTCCCCGGGGTAGAGCCCGGCATACCGGTCGTAGTGACCGGACCAGCCCATCATCGTCCACACCCAGACCGCGTTGCGGACGTCGGCTGCGGCGAACCGGTCGTGCACGTACCGCCAGGCCCTGACGAAGTCGGCGTCGCTGCCCTTGGCCGGCTCGTCCTCCGGTTCGTGGTCGAAGCCGATGAAGACGGGCTGCCCCACCGCCCGGATCCGGCCGGCGACCGCGTCGATCGTCTCGTCGTACCGGCCGCTGTACACGTCCTTCCAGGTCAGCACGGTGCCGGAGGAGAAGACCCGGCTCTCCCAGGCGAAGAACATCAGCCGACCGTCGCGCATCTGCTGCTGCTGGTACGCGTCCGGGAACGCACCGTTGCTGCCGGTGTTGGAGAAGTCGTGGTAGCGGTGCACGATGTCGAACTTGCGACCCACCTGCGCCTCGACGTCGGTGATGGCCCGGCCGTGGTCCCAGGTCTGTGGGTTGGTCGGCGAGTACATCCCCCACCAGGCGCCGCAGGACGGCACCAGCTTGTCCGACACCTTCCCGCACGCGCCGGAGTCGGCCGGCGGTCGGGTCGCGGTCGGCGTCGGCCGCGTGGGCGTCGGGCTCAGGCTGGGCGAGACGCTTGGCGACGGGCTCGGCGAGACGGGCGGTCGCGTCGGCGCCGCGGTGGGCGGCAGGGTGGCGCTCGGCGGGGGCGGCGCCGGTCGGCCGGCGACGTCGTAGCTGAGCACCAGGTTGGGCCGCAGATCCGCGCTGCGGTTCTCGGCGGAGGCCCAGTAGATGCGGGTGTCGAGGCCGGCCTGGGCCAGCGAGACCGTCCAGATGCCGTTACCCGTGACCAGCCCGGAGACGTCCCACTCGTTGAACCCCTTGGCGACGCCGGTGACCGTGTCCAGAGCCGAGACTAGGCGCTCCGGCGCCGGGCGCTGCGCGGTGGCGTCCAGGTTCGACGCGTGCGCGCTCACCGTGGCCTTGAATGCCTGCCAGGCGTGCACCCGCAGCGTGGCCCGGACGTTCGTCGCGTTCGCCGGCAGCGTGGTCACCATGAAGGCGAGCACCGCGTCCCGACCACCACGTGGATTTCCGTCGCACCGCGCCGGGCAGGTGGCCAGGGTCGACTTGACGCTGTTGTCCCCGTCCTGCACCACGGCCGTGGCGGTGGTGTCGGCGACCACCGGGATGGAGACGTCGTCGTCGGCGAGCAGCGGCACCATGGTCGCGGTGAGTCCGAGCACGACCGTGATGCCGAGGGCACCGAGGACAACGGCCTTGCGCCGGGGACCGGGGTGCCGGATGAGGCGATGCAGTCCACGCCTGGTCACGGAAACTCCTTGCGTCTGCGGCGGTAACGCTGTGCAGCGTATCGGTGTACACAACAGAGCAAGGGCATGACAGGGGGACCTAAGCGGGTCTTAATCCTCACCTAAGACTCAGCGCAGAAACGACCCTTTCGGTCCGTGATCACCCTCGCCCGGATCGAGCACCATGACACTCGTTCGTAGATCATGGACGGTTGGTGTAAGCGGCGGTCAACGCCGAGGACATCGCCGCACGTGGGGCCGGCACACCGGTGAACTGCTCGAACTGGCCGATCGCCTGGGCCAGCAGCAGGTCCAGACCGGAGACGATGCGGCAGCCGGCGGCGGCGGCCGACGCGGCGAGCGGGGTCGGCCAGGGATCGTAGATCGCGTCGAAGAGGACCGTGGTGGGACGCCAGGCCACCGTGTCAGCCAACCCGTCGGCGGCACCCTTGGGCACTGTGGAGATCAGCACGTCGGCGTTCGCCGACGTCGCCGCCTCGGACCAGGGCGCGGCGGTCAGCGCCAGGCCCAGGGAGTACGCCACCGGCGTCAACTCGGCGACCGCCGCCGGTCGGCGGGCGATCACGGTGACGCCAGCCGCCTGCAACCGGGCCGCCGCCGCCAGCGCCGCCCGGGCGGTGCCACCGGCACCCAGCACGGTGACCGTGGCGCCGGTGCCCACCCCCGCCTCGGTCAGCACCTCGACCATGCCGGTGACGTCGGTGTTGTCGGCGTACCAGGAACCGTCGGGTCGGCGTACCAACGTGTTTGCCGCGCCGACGGCGGCGGCGACCGGCGAGACCTCGGCGGCCACCGCGAGCGCCGCCTCCTTGCCGGGCATGGTCACCGACAACCCGGCCCACTCCGGGCCCAGGCCCGCAACCAGATCCGCCAGCTCCGCCGCCGCGCACTCGATCCGGGTGTACGACCACCCGTCGAGCCCGGCGGCCGCGTAGCCGGCATTGTGGATCACCGGGGAGAGGGAATGCGCGATCGGCTTGCCCACCACCGCCGCCTTGTGCACCGAGCCCGCCACCGACGCTCCTCCACCGCAGGGACGACTGTCACCTAACATCCAACAATGCCCGACAGCAGCCTGCGACACCGCACCGGAAAGATCACCCTCACCGTACGCGGACCGGGCCGGCAGCCGCTGGCCGAACAGGCCGTGACCCTCGCCCAGCGGCGGCACGCCTTCGCCTTTGGCAACATCGGCTTCGACTTCGTCGACCTGGTCGGCGGCCCCGACCCCGAGAATGCCCAGCCGTTCGGCGGTACGGATTCCTCGGATCTCGACCGGCTCGCCGACCTGTGGCTCGGCCTCTTCAACACCGCCACGCTGCCGTTCTACTGGGGCAGTTACGAGCCACGACGCGGCGCACCGGACACCGAGCGGTTGACGAAGACCGCGCGCTGGCTGGCCGATCGCGGCGTGACAGTCAAGGGTCACCCGCTGGTCTGGCACACCGTGCAGCCGCCGTGGCTGCTCGGCCTCGACCTCGACGAGGTCGAGGCGCTGCAACGGGCCCGCATCCGCGACCTGGTCGGCGGGTTCGCCGGCCTGATCGACACCTGGGACGCGATCAACGAGGCGGTCATCATGCCCGTCTTCGCCAACGGCGACAACGCCATCACCGACCTGGCCCGGGCCCGGGGTCGCATCCACATGGTGCGGATGGCGTTCGAGGAGGCCCGGGCGGCCAACCCGACGGCGACCCTGGTGCTCAACGACTTCGACCTCAGCTCGGCCTACGAGTGCCTGATCGAGGGCGTCCTCGAAGCCGGCGTGCGCATCGACGCGATCGGCTTGCAGACCCACATGCACCAGGGGTACCGGGGTGAGGAGTACATGCACGAGATGCTCGACCGGTTCGCCCGCTACGGCCTGCCGCTGCACCTGACCGAGACCACGCTGGTCTCCGGCCACCTCATGCCGCCGGAGATCGAGGATCTGAACGACTACCAGATCCCGGACTGGCCGAGCACGCCCGAGGGCGAGGCCCGGCAGGCCGACGAGATCGTCCGGCACTACCGGTCGCTGCTCGCCCACCCGGCAGTCGAGTCGGTCAACTACTGGGGGCTCACCGACCGGGGCGCGTGGCTGGGCGCCCCCGCCGGCCTGGTCCGCGCCGACGGCAGCCGCAAGCCGGCGTACGACGCCCTCGAAGCCCTGATCAAGGGCGAGTGGTGGCTACCACCGACCCCGATGCGCACCGACGCCGACGGCCGGATCACCGTCGAAGGCTTCCTCGGCGACTACACGGTGAGCGCGGGTGAGCACCGCGCCCACTTCACCCTCGACGCCGCCGACACCACCACCACGATCGACCTGACCTGAGCACGCGCGGAGCGGAACTCAGATGATGCCGGCCTGGCGGGCCTTGGCCTCATTCTTCTTGTGGTCCTGGTAGGTCTCGGCGAAGGCCGAGTTGCCCTCCTTGTCGATGGCCACGAAGAAGAGCCAGTCCCCGGCCGGCGGATCCATCGCGCCTTCGAGGGCATCCTTACCCGGGTTGTTGATCGGGGTCGGGATCATGCCACGCAGTTTGCGGCTGTACGGATTCTTGGTGTCGAGCAACTCGTCCTGGGTCATCTCGGCCGAGGTCTTGGTCTTCTGGCCGGTCAACTCCAGGTAGTAGTTGACGGTGACGTCCATCTCCAGGCAACCGCAGTCGAACGTGCCCTTGTACACCCGGTTGTAGGCGACCCGGGCGACCTTGCCGAGGTCCTTCTTGGTGCCGGCCTCGGCCTGGGCCAGCGAGGCCACGATCAACGCCTCGTACGGGCTGATCCCGCGATCCTTCTGCACCCGGTCGGCGAACTCCATCTCCCCGGTGACGGTCAGGAAGTGGTCGACCATCTGCCCGAGGATGGTCTCGGCGGTGGCGTTCGGCGGGATCTCGTAGGTGTCCGGGAAGAGGAAGCCCTCGATGGACTTCTTGGACTTCTTGCCGTCGTCGCGCTTGAACCACCAGTCCGGCACACCGAGCTTCTTCGGGTCCTTCGCGGCGGCCTCGAACTCCTTGACCGGGATGTCGGTCTTGTCGCTGAGCAGCTTGAAGATGCTCTTGGCGGTACGCCCCTCGGGGATGGTGATCCCATTGACGATCCGGCTGGCCGGGTCAAGCATCGCGGCCAGCGCCAACTCGCCGCTCATCTGCTTGCGCAGCTTGTAGGTGCCCGACTGGATGTTGCGGCTGCGGGAGTTCTTCTCGGCCGCCTCGATGAACGCCTTGGTGCTCTTGATCACGCCCGCGTCGTAGAGCGCCACGGCCATGTCGGCCAGGAACGCGCCCTGCGGAATCTGGATCGTCACTTCCTCGGTGCCCGCGCCGTCGTAGTCGGGGGTGACGAAGTAGCTCTGGACCCGATCGAAGCCGTAGAAGGCACCACCACCGATAGTGCCAAGCAGCACCAGGGCCAGCAGCAGCGCCAGCGCTGTCTTGCCCCGGCCCCCGCCGGAGCGACCGCCCCGCTTACGACCTCGGCGGTGCTTGCCCTTGTCCCCCCGATCCTGCTCGTCGTGACCGAGGTCCAGCTCGTCAAACATCTACGTCCGCCTCCGCTGCGTGTCCAGCCAGCTCTGCAGAATCTCCACCGCGGCGGCCTGGTCGACCACCGCGCGTTGCTTCTTCCCCCGGACACCTCGTTCGGCCAGCCTACGGCTCGCCAAGACCGTGGACATCCTCTCGTCGGTCAGCGTCACCGGGACAGGCGCTATCACCTCGGCCAGTTGTCGAGCGTACGCCTTGACGTGCTCGGCTGCGGGCCCATGTCGACCAGCGAGGTTGACCGGCAGGCCGACCACCACCTCGACCGCCTCGTGCTCGACGACCAACGCGGCGATCTCGACAAGATCCTTCGGCACCGCGTCCGGCCTGGGCTTCTGCTCCCGGGCGACGGTGACCAGCGGGGTGGCGAGCACCCCGTGCGGATCGGACCGGGAGACCCCGATGCGGACCTGACCGACATCCACACCCAGCCGTACACCCCGGGACAACTCAGTCACCGACCGTCACCTCTGTAGCGAAGGGGCCAGGGCGGACCGAAGTGGTCCGCCCTGGCCCGCTGTGCCGATGATTCACGCCTCGGCGATCGCCTTCTCGACCGTCAGCAGCAGGGTCGGCACCTCGGACTCGGGCAACCCGCCGCCCTGGGCGAGGTCCGGGCTGCCGCCGCCGCGCCCGGAGAACGCCGCCTTGACCAAGTCGTTGGCGGCAAGACCCCGGCTGCGGGCGGCCGGGTTGACCGACACCACAAGCGACGCCTTGCCGTTCGACCGGGACGCCACCGCGACCACACCCGGCCGGGCCGCGTCGATCCGGCCCCGGATCTCCTGCGCGAGGGTGCGCACGTCGTTGCCGGCCGCGCCCTCGGGCGCCTCGATGCCGACGTAGGCGACCCCGCGGACGTCCTTGGCCTGGGCGGCGAACGCCGCCGCGCCGCCGAGCACCAGCTGGGCGCGCAGCTTCTCCAGCTCCTTCTCCGCGTCGCGCAGCTGGGTGACGGTCTGCTCGACCCGGTCGGCGACCTGCTCGGAGGGAACCCGGTACAGCTCGGCGAGACGGGACACCAGCAGATGCTCCCGGGCCAGGAAGTTGAACGCGTCCATGCCGACGAGCGCCTCGACCCGGCGGACCCCGGACCCGATGGACGACTCCGAAAGGATCTTCACCAGGCCGAGCTGGCCGGAGCGGGACACGTGGGTGCCACCGCACAGCTCACGGGCGTAGTCACCGACCTCGACCACCCGGACCTGGTCGCCGTACTTCTCGCCGAACAGCGCCATCGCGCCGATGCGACGCGCCTCGTCCAGCGAGGTGACGAAGGCGTGCACCTCCAGGTCGGCCAGCAGCACCTCGTTCACCTGCTGCTCCACGTCCCGCAGCACACTCGGGGCGACACCGGTCGCGGTGTTGAAGTCGAACCGGAGCCGACCCGGAGCGTTGAGCGAACCGGCCTGGGTGGCGGACTCGCCGAGGAAGTTGCGCATCGTCTGGTGGACCAGGTGGGTCGCGGTGTGCGACCGGGAGATGGCCCGCCGCCGACTGGTGTCGATCTCGGCGTAACCGGTCTCCCCCGCGCGCACCTCGCCCCGGATCACCCGGGCCCGGTGCACGATCAGCCCCGGCACCGGCTGCTGCACGTCGAGCACCTCGACCTGCCCACCGCCCACGGTGATCAAGCCGAGGTCGGGCTGCTGCCCACCACCCTCGGCGTAGAACGGGGTGGTGTCGAGCACCAGCTCGACCATGTCACCCTCGACCGCCGCCGCACGCGGGCCGTCGGTGCCGAGCACCGCCCGTACCGTCGACTCGCGGGAGGTCTCGGTGTAGCCGGTGAAGGTCACCGGGCCCCCGGCGTCGAGCACCGACCGGTACGCCGACAGGTCCGTGTGCCCGGTCTTGCGCGCCTGCGCGTCGGCCTTGGCCCGGGCCCGCTGGTCGGCCATCAGCCGACGGAAGCCCTCCCGGTCGACGTCGAGCCCCTGCTCGGCGGCGATCTCCAGGGTCAGGTCGATCGGGAAGCCGTACGTGTCGTGCAGCTGGAACGCCTTGTCACCGGAGAGCGCCGGCTTGCCCGCCGACTTCGTCTCGGTGATCGCGGTGTCCAGGATCGTGGTGCCGGCGCGCAGCGTGGCGAGGAAGGCGTCCTCCTCGGCGTACGCGTACGCGGAGATCCGGTCGAAGTCGCCTGCCAGCTCCGGGTAGGAGGGGGCCATGCAGTCCCGGGCCACCGGCAGCAGCTCGGGCAGCGCCCGCTCCTGCCAGCCGAGCAGCCGCACCGCCCGGATCGCCCGACGCATGATCCGCCGCAGCACGTAGCCCCGGCCCTCGTTGGACGGGGTCACCCCGTCACCGATGAGCATCAGCGCGGTCCGCACGTGGTCGGCGACCACCCGCAGCCGTACGTCGTCGGGGTGCGACTGGTTGGCCGCCTGGCCGGACTGCGCGCCGTACCGCTTGCCGGTCAGCTCGGCCGCCCGCTCCAGGATCGGCCGGACCTCGTCGATCTCGTAGAGGTTGTCGACGCCCTGGAGGATGGAGGCCATCCGCTCCAGGCCCATGCCGGTGTCGATGTTCTTCTTCGGCAGCTCACCGACGATCCGGAACTCCTCCTTGCTCCGGACGTCCGCGATCTCGTACTGCATGAAGACGAGGTTCCAGAACTCCAGGTACCGGTCCTCGTCGACCTCCGGGCCGCCTTCGAGGCCGTACTCGGGGCCCCGGTCGTAGTACAACTCCGAGCAGGGGCCGGCCGGGCCGGGGATGCCCATCGACCAGAAGTTGTCCTTCTTGCCCCGGCGCACGATCCGCTCCGCCGGCACGCCGGTGCGCCGCCAGATGTCGTACGCCTCGTCGTCGTCCAGGTAGACCGTCGCCCAGATCCGCTCCGGGTCCAGCCCGAAGCCCCCCGCCTCGACGGACTTGGTGGCCAGGTCCCAGGCGAACGGGATCGCCCCGTCCTTGAAGTAGTCACCGAAGGAGAAGTTGCCGTTCATCTGGAAGAACGTGCCGTGCCGGCTGGTCTTGCCGACCTCGTCGATGTCCGGCGTACGGATGCACTTCTGCACGCTCACCGCGCGCGGGAACGGGGGCGACTGCTGGCCCAGGAAGTACGGGACGAACTGCACCATGCCGGCGTTGACGAACAGCAGGTTCGGGTCGCTGATGGCGGGCAGCGGAGCGGACGGCACCACGGTGTGGCCATTCGCCTCGAAATGGGCGAGATACCGCCGCTTGATCTCCGCCGTCTTCATCGCTGGTGTTCCTCCGGAAAGATTTCTCGATCGCCGATCCGCGGGTCCTCCCGCAACTCGGCGAACTGGTCGTCGAACGCCTCACCCTGCGCGAACGCCTCGTGGATCTCCTGCTCCCGCTCGGCCATCCCGGCGCGCACGTCCGCCACGAAGCTACGCAGTTCCTCGACGAGGCCGCCAGCGGATTGCGACAGGTTGTCGGCGATGCCGGCCGGAGTGTACGCGTGCGCGGCACGGGTCGCCTTGCGGACCACCACCACACCGACGGCCAGTCCGATACCCAGCCAGAACAGACGCCTCATGCTCGTACCTCCCGACAGGTCACTGGTTGCCGCGCCGGGCGGCGCGCCGCTGGGCCTTGATGGTGTCGCGGACCTCGCGCTCGGTCTCGGCGTGCCGGCGGGCGGACGCGGCCTTGCGCACCCCGTAGCCGAACGCGGCCACCTTGACCAGCGGGTTCGCCGCGGCGGCGGAGACGACGGTGACCAGGTTGGCGACGTTGGCGCTGATGTTCTGCGCGTGGCTGGTCATCGTGTCGACCTTGGCGAGTTGCAGGTTCACCCCGTCGAGCGAGGTCTGCACCTGCTCCAGGGTGACGTTGACATTGCGCACCGTGGTGTTGACGTCACCCAGCAGCGGGCCGGTCCGGTCGTTGAGCTCGTTGATCATCCGGGTGGTGGCGTCCACGGTGTGCCGCAGCCGCAGGATGGGCAGCGTCAGGATCAGCACCAGCATCGCGAACGCGATCGCCGCGATCAGCGCCGCAACCTCCAAAAAGCCCACGCCTGTCCTCCTCAACGAAATGTCTCGGGGCGGCATTATCCCCGATCCGCACGACCGTCTCGCCCGCGCCGACGCCCGCTGGCCCTGCCGAACGAACGGCAGGGTGACACGCGTGACGCCAGACCAGACCCTACCGTCCGTGATGACATTCGGCTCAGGACGGTGGTGACGGCGTCAAGTCACCCAACGGGTCGTCGCCCAGGGTCGGGTAGGGGTCCACACCGGTCAGTGACGGATCGGTGCTCGGCTGGGGCCGGGTCCGGTCGTCGTCGATCGCGTTGCGCACCTTCACCGTCACCAACGAGCCAGGGCACTCCTCGGCGGCGGCCTCCGGGTCCAGCGACGGCACCACCGCCGGCTCACCGTCCACCGGAGGCGGTACGCAGGTGGGAGCCCGGACCCAGAGATCGAGGGTCAACTCGTCCCGCCGCCAGCAGGTGTAGCTGCCCTTCTCCTCCTGTTCGGGGCAGTAGGCCGGCTTCCACGGCTGCCAGCCGTCCTGACTGAGCGCCGACTCGTACACCTGGGCGGTCTCCTCCGGTGACCGCTCGGAGTTCACGGTCCGCTCCCGCAGTCGGCAGTCCAGCAGACACCAGCGGCTGCCGCTGACGGCGTCGACCGGGTCGACCGCGGCCCAGGTGGGCACCGCCAGGTCGTCCAACGAGGCGAAGACCGGGTCACGGCCCTCCGCCCGCAGACCGAAGAAGACCGGTACCACGCCGAGCAGCAGCACACTGGCCACCGCCAGGATCATCACGCGCAGGCGTTGGTTACCGCCACCCTGGTGGCGCAGTTCGCCACCGGCGTCCGGCCCGTCGTCCACCGGTCCGTCGGCGTCCCCGCGTTCGGCGTCGGCGGGTCGCCGTACCTCCGGCTCCGCCCCGGGTCGGAGCACGGCCGGGCCCATCGGCGCGACAGCCGCGGCGGCCCGGGCCACCGCCGGGGGCTCACCGACCCGCGGCGGCGGGGGTACCGGAGCGGCGCCGGAGGGTTCCGGACGCGATGGGTTACGTGGTGGCGGGGCGGCCCGACCCGCCAGCCGCTCCTCGGGGCGACCGCTGCCCCGGTGGGGGCCCGGTGGCGGGCCACCGGGCCGGCCGGGGCCACCGGCGGGTGCTCCGTCGGGACCACCCGCAACGCGCGGACCGCCGCTGGTGGGCGCCGCTCTCGGCGGCACCGGTGGCCCGTCGCCGCGCCGCGCCCCCGGCGCAGGTACGGACGGAAACTCGCCCGACCGTCCCGTCCTCGGCGGCTCCGGCAGCTTGCCGGGGCGTGCCACACCCGGTGGCAGGTCGTCCGGCTCGACGGCGCGGCGCGCCGGTCCCGGCACTGCGGTTTCCGGTTGCCCCGGCGCCCGGGTAGGCCCCGCCGCCGGCGCTGACCCGGCGCGCCCGGCCACCGGCGCCGCTCCGGCCCGACCGGCCGTCGAGGCCGTTGCGGGCCAGCCGGGCACTGACTGGCTGGTGCTCGGCGGCCCGCCCGGCGGTGGCTGACTGCCCGCCGGCGGCATGCCCGGCGGCGGCGGGCTGCTGACCGGAGGTATGCCCGGCTGGTTGGCGGCCGGTGGCATGCCGGGCGGAACTGCACGTCCACGGCCGGTGGGTGGCTCGTCGTGGCGCGGCGCGCCGGCGGCCGGCCGCCGTGGTCCGGTGCCGGGCCGACCCGCTTCGGCGCCGGTGGCCGGGCGGCTCGGCGGCGGCCCGGCGGGAGTGTCCGTGCCGCGCTGCTCACGCGTCGCGGACAGGTCGCCGGTGGACGAACCGGCGGCCCGATCGGCCGGGGCACTGCCCGGCCGGATCGTCCGCAGCGCCGGATCGGTGTGATGGGCACGACCGGCCTGTCGCAGCCAGTCCGCCGGCCGTTGTGGGCGGTCGGCGCGGCCGGTGCCGCCGGCCGGGTCCGCCGGTGGTGGGTGGTCGGCGCGGCCGGCCGGGTCGACCGGTCGTGGGGCGCGGCCGCTGCCGCTGGCCGGCTCCGCCGGTCGTGGGGCACGGCCAGCACCGCCGGCCGGGTCCACGGGTCGTGGAGCGTGGTCCGCGCGGCCGGTCGGGTCCATGGGTCGTGGGGCGTGGTCGGCGCGGCCGGTCGGGTCCGCCGGTCGCCGCCCCAGGTCATCGGCCGAGCCGGACCGGGTGACGGGCCCGTCCTCGGCGGCTCGGCGACCGGGCCGGCCCAGCGGTTCCGGTTCCCCTGGGCGTACGGGCGCGGGCACGTCCATCGCGCCGGCTGCCCGAGCACCGGTGACCGGCGGCTCGGGTGCTGCCCGACGCCCCCGGGGCGGAGTCGTCGGGGCCTGCGGAGGGACCGGCGACGCGGCCCGGCGGCCCCGGGGCGGAGGCTCGTCGCCTGCCGAGGACGGCTCGGGAATCGACGGAGCGTTGCCGGACAACGGCACCACTGGTTGGTCCATGTCGGGCTCGGCGGCGCGCCGCCGACCGGCGCGTCGGCCGCTGGCAGGTGCGCCGGTGGGACCCGCCCCCGACACGGGCGTCATGCCCGCCGGCGGACGACCTGGACCGCGCTCGACCGGTTCGCCGACGGCGGGTGCCTCGGGAACTGCCCGACGACCCGGCTGAGCGTACGGGCGTGGCCCGGTGTTGCCGTCCGGCGGACCGGGGACGCCAGCAGGGTCCAGGTGTTCCGGTGCGGCACGACGAGGGCCGGCAGGTGTACCGTCCGGCCGGCCGACGGTGCGACGCGACGTGGGCGGACCCGACACCGGGCCGATCGGGGCACCGGAGACCTGGCCGTCCGGCGTACCGGGGATCGGGCCGGTCACGGGCCCACCGAAGGGCGGCGGGCCGTCGGCCGGACGGGGACCGCCAGCCGGGGCGGGACCACCGGCCGGGTGAGGGCCGCCAGCCGGGGTGGGCCCAGCGGTCGGATGAGGGCCGCCGGCCGGGCGGGTGACAGGTGCGCCGGGCCAGGGGCCGTCCACCGGGCGGGCGCGGGGCGGTTCGGCGGTTGCCGGGCGCGGCAGGGACGGGTCGGCACCAGCGGGACGTCCGAGATCCGGTTGCGTACGCGCGTCCGCGGTGGGCCCTGGGACCGGCCCGGCCGGGGCAGGGTGGGGGCGGCCCGGAAGCGGACCGGTGCGGCCGGCGGCCGGCGGGCCGGAACGATCCGCGCCGGGTGGCACCGCCGGACCGGATGGCACCGCCGGGCCGGGGCCGGGTGGCACCGCCGGGCCGGACCGGGTGGCCGGTGCCTCCGGTGCGGGTGGCGCGCCGTCAGGGCCGAGTCCACCGCGCTGCTGCTTGGCCGAGCGCAGATCGTCGATCCAGCCGAAGTCCTCGCCGGCCTCCGGTTCCTCCGCGACGGCCTCGGATTTGTTGCGGCCCCAGCGGCGGTTCTTGGGACGCCGCTCGTCCTGGCCGTCCTCCGGTCGCTCCGAACCAGGCGATCTCACTGTTGACCCTTCCCGTCGGCGCGATCGCCGACCTCATCGGTCACTTCGGCGTCCGCGGTCGTCAACTGCGTCTCTTCGGGGCCGGGCCGGGCCGGCGCCCGACCGGAGACCGGTGGCGTCGTCGTGGGGGCGGCCAGGCCACGGACGATCCGGCGCAACAACGGCAGCCGGGTGGCCACCGACCGTTCCGCGCCGTGCTGGCTCGGCTGGTAGTAGTCGGTGCCGACCAGGTCGTCCGGCACGTACTGCTGGCGGACCACGCCACGCTGGTCGTCGTGCGGGTAGCGGTACCCGGTGCCGTGGCCGAGGCCGCGGGCACCGGCGTAGTGGGCGTCGCGCAGACTCCGCGGCACCGCGCCACCCCGACCCGCCCGTACGTCGGCGATCGCCGCGCCGATCGCCATGGTGGCCGAGTTCGACTTGGGTGCGGTGGCGAGGTGGATCACCGCCTGAGCGAGGTTGAGCTGCACCTCGGGCAGGCCGACGTACTCGACCGCGTGCGCGGCGGCGGTCGCCACGCTGAGCGCGCTCGGATCGGCCATGCCGACGTCCTCGCTGGCGAAGATGACCAGCCGTCGGGCGATGAACCGCGCGTCCTCCCCGGCGACCAGCATCCGGGCCAGCCAGTGCAACGCGGCGTCCACGTCCGAGCCCCGCATGCTCTTGATGAAGGCGCTCGTCACGTCGTAGTGCGCATCGCCGGCACGGTCGTAGCGCACGGCCGCGGTGTCCACCGCCCGTTCGGCGGTGGCCAGGTCGATCCGACCGGCGCCCAGCGCGGTGGCCGAGCCGGCCGCCGCCTCCAGCGCGGTCAGCGCCTTGCGGACGTCCCCGCCCGCCAGCCGGACGAGATGGTCCTCGGCCTCGCTGTCGAGGGTGAGCGCACCGGCCAGGCCGCGCTCGTCGGTCATCGCCCGGCGCAGCAGGCCGCGCACCGCCGCATCGTCGAGGGGTTGCAGGGTGAGCAGCACGCACCGGGACAGCAGCGGCGAGATGACCGAGAAGTACGGGTTCTCCGTGGTGGCCGCCAGAAGCGTGACGGTGCGGTCCTCGACGGCGGCGAGCAGGGAGTCCTGCTGGGTCTTGCTGAAGCGGTGCACCTCGTCGATGAAGAGCACGGTGGGCGGTCCCCCGGACCGGCGCTGCCGCCGCGCGGTGTCGATCACCGCTCGGACGTCCTTCACCCCGGCCGACAACGCCGACATGGCGACGAACCGCCGGTCGGTGGCAGCGGCCACCAGGTGGGCGATGGTGGTCTTGCCGCTTCCGGGCGGCCCCCAGAGGATGACCGACATCGGAGCGTCGCCGGTGACGAGTTGTCGCAGTGGCGCGCCGGGGGCGAGCAGGTGGTCCTGACCGACAAGTTCGTCCAGGCTCGCCGGACGCATCCGCACCGGCAGCGGGGCGTCCGGGCCGACCGGGGTGAAGCCACCGACGCCACTGGAACCCGCCACCGCACTTGTTGCTGCGGCAGGCTCACCCAGGGTGAAGAGCGTCTCGGACTCCATCACGAGAACAGTACCGGGCTCGACCGACGGCGCCAGAATCGCGCCGCCGACCGAGCCCGGGATGATCCTTCTCGGTCAGCCGCGACCGGGGCGGCGACCCCGGTACCAGCGGCCACCGCGCCCGCCCACCCCGGCCAGGTGCAGCGCGAGCAGCAGCAGGCCGATGAGTACGAGGGTGTTCCAGTTGAACAGGTCCGGCGCTCCGAGGTTGCTACCCAGCAGGTCGAGCAGAAGTGCGAAGCCGAAGACCACAGCGGCGGCGATAGCGAGCATGACGTTCCTCCGGTGGGGGTGCCAGTAGGTCGTCCCCGCATGTACCCGAACGGTCCCGATGCCAATCTCCACGGTGGAGCGCCGACCCGCCCCGAGATGGGTGGGCGACCGCCCCGCGAGGGCCCGTTTCGTGCCCTGATCTCGGCACGCCTAGGCTCGCCTCATGGTCATCGCCGACGCTGCGCTCGCCGAGCGGCAGGCGCTCCTGAACGCCGTGGACCAGCATCCGTTCGTCCGACACTCGCTGCCGACGCAGGAGCCCTTTCGGGTCTGGCGACGCAACGGTGCCGTGGGCTGGCGGCTTCCTGCTGCCACGCTGGGACCGGTGGGTGGAATCATCGGGCCACCGGCCGAGGCGCTCGACCTGTTCGGCAGGCTCACCGCCGAGGGTGTCTTCGAGCCCGGCCGCTGGGTGCACCTGCCCCGGCTGGCCCCGGAAACCCTCGCCGCCGTGCCGGGCGTGACGGGCCACGAGGACTGGGACTTCCTCTGGACGGCCACGCCGCCGCCACCGCAGCCGGGTGAGGAGCGGGTGGTCCGGCTCTCCGAGGCCGATCGCCCGGAGTTGACCGCGCTCATCGACGAGTCGTACCCGACCTCGACGGCACGGCCGGACAATCCGCAGGTCGTCGACTGGTACGGCATCCGCGAGGGCGACCGGCTGATCGCCTGCGGGGCCGACCGGACCCGGGGTGACGTGGGTTTCCTCGCCGGCCTGACGGTGGATCCGGCCTTCCGCGGCCGCGGCCTGGGCGCCGCGCTCACCGCCGGCATGAGCCGCGCGCTGGCGGCCCGTCACGACCTGCTGGCGCTGGGCGTCTACCCGGCAAACGTCGGCGCTCTCCGGCTCTACCGCCGACTCGGTTACACCGCCGTCGTTCCGCTCACCTCGGTCCGCTGCGCCTGACCGGCCACCGACTCGCCGTCCCCCGACGGCCTGGCCGCCGGCACACCTGGCGGTCCGGCCGCAGGCACGCCGTCCTCCGACGGTCTGGTTGCCGGCGCGCTGTCCCCTGGCGACGGGCCGGTGTCCGGCACGCCGGCCTCCCGCCCATCGCCTGCGGGGTGGCGCCCGGCGCGCCAGGCCGGTAGGTAGAGCGGCGCGGCGACGGCCAGCACCACCGCGCCGACAAGCATCGCCGTACTCACTCCGGCCCGGTCGCCGATGTAGCCGAGCACCACCCCACCGAGGGCAGCCGCCGGCATCGCCACCATGGAGTTCAGCGAGATCAGGCTGGTCCGGTACGGGCCGGCGACCTGCCGGTGCAGCAGCCCCATGTGCAACGGATTGGACGCGCCGTGCACGGTGTAGCAGGCGATGAAGGCCAGCAGCACTCCGGTCGGACCGGCGAACAGCGCCATGCCGACGACAGTGATGCCTTGCAGGATCCGCAGCACGGCGGCGCCGGGCGCGGCACCGAGCCAGCGGATGAGCAGTGGCGTCAACGCCGCGCCGCCGGCCGAGGCGAGCCACGCCGCCGTATTGGCCGGGCCGAGCAGGGTGGCGGCCCGATCGGCGTCGGCGACCACCTCGGCCAGCCGGATCGGCAACAGCCCCTCGAAGGTGGCCATGCCGAAGCCCCAGAACAACTCGACCGCCACCAACGCGAGCAGCACCCGGGAGCGGCGCAGCAGGCCGAACGCCTCGCCCACCATCCGTGGGGCCTCCCGCACCGAGACGCGCAGCACGCCCGGCCCGGTCACCGCGCGTCGCTCCGTCAGCAGAGCCAGCAACGCCACCAGGTAGACCACCTGCAAGCCGACGGCGGCGATCACCGGTCCGGTCAGGGCGCTGACCGGACCGATCGGTCCGAGGGCTACCAGGGCGCCGCTGAGCAGCGCGCCGGCCGCCATGACCAGGCCGAGCACCGTGCCGCCCTGGCCGAGCCCGTTCTCGTACCGGGCGTCGGGGTCAGCGGCCAGGGTGGAGTCGACGTACCAGGACTCCAGAGGGCCGCTGTCCAAGGCGCGGAACACACCCTGCAACGCCCAGACGACGATCAGCAGGGCGAACGAGTCCGCCACCACCAGCAGCCCGGTCGAGACGAGACCGACCAGGCTCGCCACCACCAGCACCGGCTTGCGACCGAGGGCGTCGGCGAACCCGCCGGTCGGCAGCTCCAGCGCGAGGACCACCACGCCCTGCGCGGCGACGGCCAGACCGATCTGGGTCAGCGTCAGGCCGCGTTCCTGCATGAGCAGGATGATCACCGGGATCAGCAGGCCGACCGGCAACCAGCGCAGGCCGTGCAGCACCAGGTAACGGTGGCGTACCTGCGCGACGGTCAGCACGCTCATCGGGCGTCCCGCACCAGGGGGAAGCCGGCGAGGAACAGGATCACCTGCTCGGCGTCCGGCGCGGAGGGCTCGGCGCTGTCACGGTACCGCCGTACCACCGCCCGCAAGTCGTCGTTGAGGGCGCGCAGCTGGGCGGGCGAGAGTGTGAGCAGTGTGTCGCTGAAGTCGACGGCCTGCCGCCACTCGCGCGGCCGGTCATGCTGCACGGCGGTCCAGCGTTGGGCGAACTCGGCCACGAACTGGAAATGCCTGCCCTGTAGCCAGTCCGCCGCGGCCCGGGCCTCCGGGTCGTCCTCGAAATCCGTGCTCTGCCACGAACTGACGTCGTGAGCGGCACGCCAGTAGCGCCGCCGCCCGGCACCCTCGGCCGGCTCCTCGACGACCAACCCGACCTCGGCGAGCTGGCGCAGGTGATAGCTGGTCGCGCCGGTGTTGGTGTCGAGTTCGGCGGCGAGGTCGGTCGCGGTCGCCGGCCCGTTGGTGCGCAGCACGCCGAGCAGTTGGACGCGCAGCGGATGGGCGAGCGCCCGTATTTGCCGAGCGTCAACGTGCACGATCTTCGGCTCGACCCCGTTCGACATCTCGCACATGTATGCACAGTAGCTGTGCACACCACCTATGCACAACCCCTATGCACTCCTGCTCACCTCCGCCCTCACCCCCGCGCGGGGGGGGCCGCGTGTGGGTCCCAGCGCGCAGGTTTCGGGGTGGGTCAGAGGGTGAGGAGTTCGGTGATGCCCCGTAGGCGGGTGCGGAGCAGGGTGGTGGCGCGGGTGGTGTCGAGGCGGATCGCGGTGGGACGGACCAGGCCGTACTCGACGGTGGTCGTGGTCTTCAGGGCGGACGCGTCGAGTCCCTCGTGGTGCGCCACCAGTCGACCCAGCTCGGCCCGGCTGACCGCTTCCGGACCAGCCACGTTCAGCGGTCCGGCGTAGTCGGAGTCGACAAGTTCCACCACGGCGGCGGCGAGGTCGGTGACGTCGATCGGGCAGCGCAGCTCGTCGGTGAAGAGGGTGGCCCGACCGGCCAACGCGTCGCGACAGAGCTGGATCTGCTTGCTGCCCTGACCCACGATCAGCGAGGTACGCACCAGCACGGCGGACGGGTCGAGCGCCCGTACCGCCGTCTCCGCGGCCGCCTTCGCCGCACCGTACGGGAAGATCGGGGTGGGTGGATCGTCGTCGGCGTACGGCTCGGAGCGCCCGGCGTGCAGCGCGTCGCTCGACATGTGCACCAGCCTGGCACCCACCTCGGCCGCGGCTCCGGCCACAAACGCCGCCCCGTCGGCGGTGACCGCCCAGTCGTCGTACCGGTAGGAGGTGTTGATCACGACGTCGGGGCGCACCTGCGCGACCAGCGCACGGACCGCGGACCGGTCCGTCACGTCCAGCCGTCGGACCACCACCCCCGGCACCCGCAGATCACCGGAGTGGCACGTGCCGACTACCGACCATCCCGCGCCGACCCCCCGCCGACACACCTCCCGCCCCAGGAACCCACTACCCCCCACCACCAGAACCCGCATCCTCAGCCTCCCCGTCGGTTGATCAAGAAGTTTGCGTCGCGAAGCGCCTAGAGCATGACGCAAACTTCTTGATCAACCAGGGCAGCTGAGGGTGGGTCAGGTGGGGTCGGCTACCGGGGCGGCGGGGCCGGCGGTGCCGGGGTGGGACGGGGCCTGGGGCTTGGGCTTGGCGTCGACGCCGGCCTCGGTGCGCTGCTGGACGGTGATGGGGGTGGGGGCGCCGGTGAGGGGGTCGAAGCCGCCGCGGGTCTTCGGGAAGGCGATCACTTCGCGGATCGAGTCGGCACCGGCGAGCAGCATGCAGACCCGGTCCCAGCCGAAGGCGATGCCGCCGTGCGGCGGCGGGCCGTAGTTGAAGGCCTCCAGCAGGAAGCCGAACTTGTCCTGCGCCTCCTCCGGGGTGATGCCGAGCAGGTCGAAGACCCGCTGCTGCACGTCGCGGCGGTGGATACGGATCGAGCCGCCGCCGATCTCGTTGCCGTTGCAGACGATGTCGTACGCGTACGCCAGCGCCCGGTCCGGCGCCTCCTCGAAGCGGTCCACCCACTCGGAGTTCGGCGAGGTGAACGGGTGGTGCACCGCCGTCCAGCCACCCGCCGCGCCACTCTCGTCCGAGGTCCGTTCGAACATCGGCGCGTCGACCACCCAGCAGAACGCCCAGGCGCTCTCGTCGATCAGACCGGCCCGCTTGGCGATCTCGATCCGGGCCGCGCCGAGCAACTCCTGCGCCTCCCGGGTCTCGGTGCTGGCGGCGAAGAAGATCGCGTCGCCGGGCTTGGCGCCGACCGCGTCGGCCAACCCGTTGAGGTGCTCGGCCGACAGGTTCTTCGCCACCGGGCCGCGCGCCTCACCGGTCTCGGCGTCGAGCACCACGTACGCCAGGCCCCTGGCGCCCCGCGCCTTGGCCCAGTCCTGCCAGCCGTCCAGCTCCTTGCGGGTCTGGGACGCGCCGCCGGGCATGACCACTGCGCCGACGTAGCCGCCCGCGTCGATCGCGCCGGCGAAGACCCGGAAGGTGGTGCCGCGCAGGTACTCGGTCAGCTCGGTCAGCTCGACGCCGTAGCGCAGGTCCGGCTTGTCCGAGCCGTACCGGGACATCGCGTCGTGCCAGGTGATCCGCGGGATCGGCCGGGGGATCTCGTACCCGGCCAGGTCCGACCAGAGGGCGGACACGATCGCCTCGCCGAGGTCGATCACGTCGTCCTCGGTGACGAAGGACATCTCGATGTCGAGCTGGGTGAACTCCGGCTGCCGGTCGGCCCGGAAGTCCTCGTCGCGGTAGCAGCGGGCGATCTGGTAGTACCGCTCCATGCCGCCGACCATCAGCAGCTGCTTGAACAGCTGCGGCGACTGCGGCAGGGCGTACCAGCTGCCGGGCTGCAGGCGCACCGGGACCAGGAAGTCGCGGGCACCCTCCGGGGTGGACCGGGTCAGCGTCGGGGTCTCGATCTCCAGGAAGTCCCGCTCGTGCAGCACGGTGCGGGCGAGCTGGTTGGCCCGCGAGCGCAGCCGCATGGCCTTGGCCGGGCCGCTGCGGCGCAGGTCGAGGTAGCGGTACTTGAGCCGGATGTCGTCGCCGGCCACCACCTGGTCGTCGACCGGCAGCGGCAGCGGCGCCGCCTCGGAGAGCACGTCCAGCTCGGACGCGGTCACCTCGATCTCGCCGGTGGGCAGCTCCGGGTTCTCGTTGCCCTCGGGCCGCCGGGTGACCTCACCGACGACCTTGACGCAGTACTCGTTGCGCAGCGCGTGCGCGTCCTCCTCGCGGAAGACCACCTGGACCACGCCGGAGCCGTCGCGCAGGTCGACGAAGATGACACCGCCGTGGTCGCGCCGGCGGGCCACCCATCCGGCGAGGGTCACCGTGGTGCCGGCGTCCGTCGCGCGCAGGCTGCCGGCGTCATGGGTACGGATCACGGCGTGCGTCTCCCTCGTGAAGCTCTACATCTGCTCCCGGCATTCTCGCAGGACGCCCCCGCCGCCGTTTGCCGGGTGCAAGGAAGGGCACCTTGTTAACGCCTCAGGTAGTAAAGGGGCCCCCTTTTAACAGTCCACGCGCACCGGATCGAGGTGCTCCGGTACCTGGTGCCGGCGCACCCGCGGGCGGCCCACCAGGGTCGAAATGCGTCGGCACATGCGGGCGGGCCGCCGGAGGAGGAATCCGGCGGCCCGCTGCGGTGAGGAGGGTCAGTGGTGCGGAAGGATCAGTAGACGCTGACGCCGTAACGGCTCAGCACCGGCCCGACCGGCTGGAAGAACGTGGTGCCGCCGGTGGAGCAGTTGCCGCTGCCGCCCGAGGTCAGGCCGAGCGCGATGGTGCCGCTGAACAGCGAGCCGCCGCTGTCACCGGGCTGGGCGCAGATGTTGGTCCGGATCAGGCCACGAACCTGACCCTCGGCGTAGTTGACCGTGGCGTTGAGGGCGGTCACCGAACCGCTGCGTACGCCGGTGGTGCTGCCGGAACGCTGCGCCGACTGGCCGACGTAGGCGTTGCCGGAGGCGGTGATGTCGCGGAAGCTGCCGTTGTAGAGGGAGACGTTGCCCGGCTGCACGGTGCTCTGGTTGCTGTAGCGGACGATGCCGTAGTCGCTACCTGGGAAGACGCTGCCGGTACGCGAACCCAGCAGCGCGCTCTGGCTGGAGTTGCTGTACCAGTTCGACGCGATGTTGGTGCAGTGCCCCGCGGTGATGAAGTAGTACGTGCTGCCGGCCCGCACGTTGAAGCCGAGCGAGCAGCGCCCGCCGCCCTGGGCGTAGATGGCCTGGCCGCCGGAGATGCGGGTGCTCAGCACACCGGCCTCGGCCTCGATGCGTACCGCGCCGTTGGTCCGCGCCGCGGCGGCCTTGACCCGCTCGAGCTTGGCGCCGGTCACCGTGCTGTCGACGGAGACGACGACCTGGTTGGTGGCCGGGTCGACCCACCAGGCGGTGCCGGGGATCGCCGCGGAGCGGTCCAGTTCGGCGGTGGCGCGGTTGAGCTCCGCGGCACCACGCTTGACCAGCTTCGGGGTGGCGCCGGCCGACGCCACCTGGCGGGCGGCGAGGCTGTCGGTCACCGCGACGACCATCTTGCCGGCCGCATCGGCGTACGCGCCGGCGGCGCGGGCACCGAGCCGCTCGGCCAGGGTGGCGGCGGAGTCCGGCGTGGCGGACCCCGGGGCCGCCTGGGCGGGGGTGCCGGCCAGTACACCGGCGACGAGGGTTCCGGCCGCGGCGACGGTGACGGCGCGGCGCAGCATTGACCTTGTGGGTCGCATGTAACAGCCTCCCGGAGGGGGTTGGAGGGCCCTGTCACGTCGACAGGGCAGGGCAAAACTCGGCCACCTGGGGAAACGGCCAAGCGAAGGAAAGTATTCACATATTTAAGATCATCAACAAGACCACCCTTTGCCCGACTTTCCCCGTTCGACCGAGGTAACCCGTCTGCAACATTGTGGATACAGACGGCCGTCTATACGCTCTGGCCACCGCCACCACCGGCAACCGTGTCACCGGAGGCCACCATGACCCTCGTCCGACGCGCGCTGGCCACCCTTGCCGGCGTCACCGCCCTCGTCCTGTTCGCCACCAGCCCCGCCGTCGCCGACCCCGGCCCACCACCGAACTCGATGGCCAGCCTCGGCGACTCCATCACCCGCGGCTTCAACGCCTGCGGGTGGTACGTCGACTGCACCGGCCGCTCGTTCAGCACCGGCGACGACACCACCGTGAACAGCCACTACCTGCGAATCCGCCGGGTCAACCCGGCCATCAACGGCCGCAACCACAACGCCGCCCGCACCGGGGCCAAGTCAGCCGACCTGTACGGCCAGGCCGGCACCGCAGTCAGCCAGGGCGTCGGCTACGTGACCATCCTGACCGGCGCCAACGACGCCTGCACCAGCTCGGAATCGACGATGACCTCGACGGCCACCTTCCGGGCGAACATCGACTCCGCGCTGGCCCGACTCAAGTCCGGCCTGCCCAACGCCAAGATCTACGTGATCAGCATTCCGGACGTACACCGACTCTGGTCGGTCGGCAAGGGCAGCAGCAGCGCGCGTACGACTTGGTCCCTCTTCGGCATCTGCCAGTCCATCCTGGCCACCCCGACCTCGACCGCCCAGGCCGACGTGGACCGCCGCAACCGGGTCCGCCAGCGGGTGGTCGACTTCAACGCCCAACTCGCCGCGGCCTGTGCCGCGTACGGCGCGAACTGCCGCTACGACAACAACGCCGTCTTCAGCTACCCGTTCACCCTCGCCCAACTCTCCACCTGGGACTACTTCCACCCCAACACCACCGGCCAACAAGTCCTGGCCACCATCTCCCACCCCGCCGGCGACCCCTGGTAGCCCCTCCCTCCTCCCCTCCCCTCCCCTCCCCCCACCCTCCCCGCGCCCGTACCCTCCCCGCGATCTTGCACTTCCTGTCGGTGCATAACTGGGCAAAAGCCACGAGAGCGCGACCGGAAGTGCAAGATCGACGGGCGCGGGGCGGGCGGGAGGGCCGCGCGCGGGGGCGGGAGGGACGCGCGGGGTGGGAGGGTGGGAGGGCGGGAGGGCTAGCGGGGGTGGGCGCCGGGGCCGGGGCGGGGGATGACGTCGCGGGGGTCGGTGACGGGGTGGCCTGCGGTGCAGTGCAGTTCCACGTGGACCTCGGCGCCGCAGTCGCGGTGGCCGACGCTCAGCGGGGAGCCCTCCGGATCGGCGAGGTAGCGGTCGCCCCAGGCCAGGACGGCGACCAGCACCGGCCACAGGTCGAAGCCCTTGGGGGTGAGGCGGTACTCGTGGCGGATCCGACTGCCCGGCTCCTGGTACGGCTCACGGCGTAGCACGCCCTGCTCGACCAGGCCGGCCAGCCGGTTGGTCAGCACCTGCCGAGGAATCCCCGTCCGCACCCGCATGTCGTCGAAGCGGCGAACCCCGTTGAACACCTCACGCAGCACCACCAGGGTCCACTTCTCGCCGAGGACCTCCATGGCGCGGGCGACCGTGCAGTTGTCCACCGACCAGTCCAACGCGGCGGGTCTCATGCCACCAGGCTAGGTCTCGTTGACAGACTCAGCAACCACTGCCAGGCTGAGTCCATGACGCAGACGCAGGATGCGACGCGCAGCCGCACCTTCTCCTGGTCCGACCCGAGCATCAACGCCGCGCAGATCGGTCGGCGCAGCGGCCTGGACCTGCTCCGCGCCATGGTCGCCGGCGAACTGGCCGCCCCTCCGGTGATGCACCTGATCGACATGGCCAGCATGACCGCCGAGGAGGGGCGGGTGGTGGTTGAACTGGAGCCGCAGGAGTTCCACTACAACCCCCTCGGCACGGTGCACGGCGGCGTCATCTCGACACTGCTGGACACTGCCGCCGCCTGCGCCGTACACAGCACCCTGCCGGCCGGCATCGGCTACACCACGCTCGACCTGAACGTGAAGTTCCTCCGCCCGGTGACCGTGAACTCCGGCATGCTGCGCTGCGAGGGGACGGTGCTGCAGCAGGGCCGCCGTACCGCTCTGGCCCAGGCGCGGCTGACCGACGGACGGGACCGCCTCGTCGCCCACGCCACCTCCAGTTGCCTGCTGCTGCCCCTGGAGCCTCCCGCCGCCTGACGCACTGCAGCACCGGGCGGCACATGAGCCGCTCCGGGCGTGGTCGTCGCCAGAGCCAGCAACGACCACGCCCGGGGCTTCGCGAGGTACGAGCACCACCAGGCCCGGCATGCGGTCCCGGCCGGCAGCGGCTGTGCGCCGGGACCAACTCGGTGCGGGCCCGCTCAGCCGAGGTGCGGGCCCGCTCAGCCGACCAGCGGCTTGAGGTCGGCCTGGGGTGGGGTCCACTCCCCTGCCACGGCGGCGATCTGGTCGCCGGAGCGGATGTCCTTGACCTCGTCGGACGCGCCGTCGGCGCCGGGGAACCAGACGTACGGGATGCCGCGCCGCTCGGCGTAGCGGATCTGCTTGCCGAACTTCGCCGCGCTGGGCGAGACCTCGGTGGGGATGCCCCGCGAGCGCAGCGCCTCGGCGACCCGGTTGCTGGCCGGGCGCTGCTCCTCGCTGGTCACCGCCACCAGCACGCAGGTCGGCACCGACCGGGACACCGACAGGGCGTCCGCGCCGAAGAGCAGGCCGAGCAGCCGGGTCACGCCGATGGAGATGCCCACCCCGGGGAAGCGGACGTTGCCGGCGCTGGCCAGGTTGTCGTACCGGCCGCCGGAGCAGACCGAGCCGAAACGCTCGTACCCGATCATCTGGGTCTCGTAGACGGTGCCGGTGTAGTAGTCCAGGCCCCGGGCGATGCGCAGGTCGGCCACGCAGAGGCCGGGCGAGTGCGCGGCGGCGGTCTCCACCACCCGGACCAGCTCCTCGACGCCCTCGTCCAGCAGCGGATCGTTGACTCCGAGCCCGCGCACCGCGTCGGCGAAGGAGGCGTCCGGCGCGGAGATCTCGGCCAACGCCAGCACCGCCTTGGCCTGCGCCTCGCTGGCCCCGGCTGTGGTCGCCAGCAGCTCCGTCACCCCGGCCGGGCCGATCTTGTCGAGCTTGTCGACCGCGCGCAGCGCCGCCTCCGGGTCGGTCAGCCCGATGCCCCGGTAGAAGCCCTCGCAGATCTTGCGGTTGTTGACCTGGATGCGCACCGGCGGGATCGGCAGCGACCGCAGCGCGTCGCCGATGACCAGCGGCATCTCCGCCTCGTAGTGCGGCGCGAGGGTGTCCCGGTCGACGATGTCGATGTCGGCCTGGAGGAACTCGCGGTAGCGACCCTCCTGCGGGCGCTCGCCGCGCCACACCTTCTGGATCTGGTAGCGGCGGAACGGGAAGTTCAGCTTGCCGGCGTTCTCCAGCACGTAGCGGGCGAACGGCACGGTCAGGTCGAAGTGCAGGCCGAGGGTGTCGTCGCCGGACGGGCCCTCCGGGTCCCCGTGCAGCCGGCGGATCACGTAGACCTCCTTGGAGGTCTCCCCCTTGCGCAGCAACTGGTCCAGCGGCTCGACCGCGCGGGTCTCCAGCGGGGCGAAGCCGTACAGCTCGAAGGTCGACCGGATCCGGTCCAGGACGTACTGCTCGATCATCCGCTGGGCGGGCGTCCACTCCGGGAAGCCGGAGATGGGCGTGGGCTTGCTCATGATGCTCCGTTCGGAAACCCGCACGGTCCGCGCGGGTGAGCGTGGGAGCGGCCGCTACAGGCCGCGGGTGGGGGCCGCCGGTCGCCCGCCGCCCATCCCGGCCACCTCGGCGAGGTACGGGTTGGTGGCGCGCTCGCGGCCGATGGTGGTCGCGGGGCCGTGGCCAGGCAGTACGACGGTGTCGTCGGCCAGCGGAAGGATCTTGTCCCGCAGGCTGGTCAGCATCGTCGGCATACTGCCGCCCGGCAGGTCGGTGCGGCCGATCGAACCGGCGAACAGCACGTCACCGGAGAGGCAGACCTGATCGGTCTCCCACGGCGAACCGGCGCCGGGCAGTCGGAACAGCACCGACCCGCCGGTATGGCCGGGCGCGTGGTCGACGGTGATCTCCAACCCGGCGAGGGTGAGCGTCGTACCGTCGGCCAGCTCGGCCACGTCCTCCGGTTCGGCGTACGGCAGCCGCCCGCCGAACAGCTGGGTCAGGTCCATCGACAGCGCCTTGGCCGGATCGGCCAGCAGCTCCCGGTCGTCCGGGTGCACGTAGGCGGTGATCCCCCGCGCCCCGCAGACCGGCGCCACCGAGAAGGTGTGGTCCAGGTGGCCGTGGGTGAGCAGCACCGCGGCCGGATGCAGGCGATGCTCGGCCAGCAGCGCGTCGAGCCGGTCGATCACCCCGATGCCGGGGTCGACCACCACGCACTGTTCCCCCGGCCCGGTGGCGACCACGTAGCAGTTGGTACCGAAGGCCTCGGCGGGAAAGCCGGCTACGAGCACGTCCGCTCCTCATCTGTCGTGCTGTCCGGTCGAAGCCTAACCGGCAGCTCGCGACGTTTTCGTCGTCCGCCCCACCAGCCTCACCGGGCGCTGGTATGTCCCGATCAGCCTGTGCACAGACCTCGTACACGACTTTTCCAGCCAGTACCCGTACACTCTGGCGGGCGTGTGGCGTGGCGCACCTGCCGCCCGACGGGTACGCGCAACCACCGGCTTG
The DNA here is from genome assembly GCF_016863515.1 of Micromonospora gifhornensis. Taxonomy (GTDB): domain Bacteria; phylum Actinomycetota; class Actinomycetes; order Mycobacteriales; family Micromonosporaceae; genus Micromonospora; species Micromonospora gifhornensis. The sequence continues at coordinate 1,954 of NZ_BOPA01000032.1, read as the reverse complement.
ACGAACAGGGTAGAGGAAGGGGAGCACGGGTGGCTTCCAGCAGGGACCGGCAGCGCAAACTGGCGCGGGCCAAGCTCGACCGGCAGATGGCTCGTCGAGCCGCCGCCCTCAGACGACGTCGGCAGATTCGTGCCGGGGTCGGTACCGCCCTGATCCTCGTGCTTGTCGTGGCAGGCTCGGCCTGGGCGTTGGGTGCGTTCGACCGGGAACCGACCGAGGACACCGCGGCCCCCGAGGTCTGCCTGTGGACCCCGCAGAACACCGAGGGCAACAGCAACCTCAAGGACGTGGGCGAGCCGGCCACCACCGGGCTGCCGACGGCCGGTACGCGGCCCATGACGGTGACCACCAACCAGGGCGGGCCGATCAGCATCGAGTTGGATCTCGCGAAGGCGCCGTGCGCCGCCGCGAGCATCGCCCACCTGGCGAGCCAGTCGTTCTACGACAACACCAACTGCCACGAGATCACGGCCGAGGGCGCGCTGCGCTGCGGTGACCCGAGCGGCACCGGGTTGGGCGGCCCGGCGTACTCGTTCCACAGCGAGAACGTCCCCACCGCCCCGGAGAGCAGCCCGGCCCCGGCCACCGAGCCGCCGACGTACCCCAAGGGCACGGTGGCGATGATCTCGAACCCGCCGGGTGCCAACAGCAGCCAGTTCCTGATCTTCTTCAAGGACTCCATCAGCCACGATCCGGCGTACCCGATCATCGGGCGGGTGACCGGGGGCCTCGACGTGGTGGAGAAGATCGGCGCCCTGCCGACCGTGGCCGATGAGGCTGGGCAGAAGGTCAAGCCGGAGAACGACGTGGTCATCCAGAGCCTGACCGTCGGTGAGCCGGTGCTCGATCCGGCATCGCCGGCCGACCCCACGGGCACGCCGAGCCCGGCGGTCTCCGGCTCGACCGAGGCCAGCCCGAACGCCGGCTGACCCGCCACGGGCAGCGGCATCCACAGACAGTCCAGGAGGATCGAGCGTGACGTCCACCAGAGAGCGGCAGCGCGCGGCGGCCCGCGCCCGGCTCGAGAAGGAGATGGCCGAGCGGTCGGCCCGGGCCCGCAAGCGCCGCCAGACGCAGGCGGTCGTGGGCGGCGGCGTGGTCCTGCTGCTGGTGGTCGCCGGTACGGTCTGGCTGGCAAGCAGCCTGATCGGCGACGACAGCGGCGGCACCGACACCACCGCCCAGAGCGCGGACACGGTGCAGTGTGACTGGGTTGAGCTGCCCAACGGCGAGCGGAGCCCGACGACCAAGGACGTCGGACTGCCGCCCGTCGAGCAGAGCAAGGTCGGCGTCCAGACCATGACGATCACCACCAACCTCGGTCCGATCACCGCCCGGATCGACCGCTCGGCGGTGCCCTGCACCGCGGGCAGCTTCACCCACCTGGCCGAGCAGAACTTCTTCGACAACACCAAGTGCCACCGCCTGGTGACCGAAGGCATCAAGGTGCTCCAGTGCGGCGACCCGAGCGCCACCGGCAAGGGCTGGCGGGACAGTGACGGCACCGGCGGTCCGAGCTACCGGATGGCCGAGGAGAACCTGCCGACCGACAAGCGTCCGCCGTACCCCGCGGGCGTCATCGCGATGGCCAACTCCGGTCAGCCGGCCAGCAGCGGCAGCCAGTTCTTCATCGTCTACGGCGACTCGCCGCTGGACCCGAACTACACAGTGCTCGGCACCATCACCGAAGGCATGGACATCGTCGAGGACGTCGCCAAGGCGGGCGACGACGGTGCCTTCGCCCAGCAGGCCGGTGGCGGCCACCCCAAGAAGGAAGTCGTCATCACCGACCTGACGATGAGCTGACCTCCTCCTCCACGCACGTCCGAAGGGCCCGCCGGCCGCCCCGGCGGGCCCTTCAACGTCCACACCCGCACACCCGCACACCCGCACACCCGCACACCCGCACACCCGCACACCCGCACACCCGCACACCCGCACACCCGCACACCCG
>NZ_BOPA01000031.1 GCF_016863515.1 Micromonospora gifhornensis | reverse complement strand
CCCGCACACCCGCACACCCGCACACCCGCACACCCGCACACCCGCACACCCGCACACCCGCACACCCGCACACCCGCACACCCGCACACCCGCGATCTTGCACTTCGCGTCGCCTTTATGCGCTATTCATCCCGCTATGTGACGACCCAAAGTGCAAGATCGCCGAGCACAGAGCCTGCGCGCGCAGGCGCTGTCGGGCGCGCGTCCGTGCGCACCGTCCGTACACGTGGATCTTGCACTTTGTGTCGCCCTTTCGCGGCATTCATCCCGGTATTCGGAGACCGAAAGTGCAAGATCCACGTGTAAGCACGAGCCACGCAGGGGGCGACCCACGCACGGCACCCCGGGCAGGGCCGCGTGTGCGGGCCGTGCGCGGGGTGGGGTGCGGGGAGTAGTGGGGTGGGTTAGGAGCCGGAGGTTACGCGGTAGGCGTCGAAGACGCCGTCCACCTTGCGGACGGCGGCGAGCAAGTGCCCCAGGTGTTTCGGGTCGGCCATCTCGAAGCTGAACCGGCTGACCGCCACCCGGTCGCGGGTGGTGGTGACGGTGGCGGAGAGGATGTTGACCCGCTCTTCGGAGAGCACCCGGGTGACGTCGGCGAGCAGCTTGTGCCGGTCGAGGGCCTCCACCTGGATGGCGACCAGGAAGGTCGAGGCGGAGGTGAGCTTCCAACTCACCTCGACCACCCGTTCACCCTGGGCGCGTAGGTCCTCGGCGTTGGCGCAGTCGTCGCGGTGCACGCTGACGCCGCCGGAGCGGGTCACGAAACCGAAGACCGTGTCCGGGGGCACCGGGGTGCAGCAGCGGGCGAGTTTGATCCAGACGTCGCTGACACCGCGTACGACCACACCGGGGTCGTGGCTGGAGACCCGGCTGCGCGGCGGACGGGTGGCCACCGCGGTCTCGGCGATGTCCTCGGCCGCGCCCTCCTCACCGCCGTAGGTGGCCATCAGCTTCTGCACCACCGACTGGGCGGAGACCTGACTGTCACCCACCGCGGCGTACAGCGACGCCACGTCGGCCAGGTGCAGGTCCCGGGCGATCGCCATCAGGTTGTCGGAGGTGAGCATCCGCTGCAACGGCATGCCCTGCTTGCGCATCGCCTTGACGATCGAGTCCTTGCCCTCCTCGATCGCCTCCTCGCGGCGCTCCTTGTTGAAGTACTGCCGGATCTTCGTCCGCGCCCGAGGGCTCTTGACGAAGCCGAGCCAGTCCTGCGTCGGGCCGGCCGTGTCGGACTTCGAGGTGAAGATCTCGATCACGTCGCCGTTGGACAGCGTCGATTCCAGCGGCACCAGCTTGCCGTTGACCCGCGCCCCGATGCACTTGTGCCCGACCTCGGTGTGCACCGCGTACGCGAAGTCCACAGGCGTCGACCCGGTCGGCAGCGGAATGACGTCACCCTTGGGGGTGAAGACGTACACCTCCTGGCTGGACAGGTCGAACCGCAGCGCATCCAGGAACTCGCTCGGGTCCGCGGCCTCCCGCTGCCAGTCCAGCAACTGCCGCAGCCAGGTCATCTCGTCGATGTGCGCCGGCGGACCGACGATCTGAGTGCCCTTGTGCTCCTTGTACTTCCAGTGCGCCGCGATGCCGAACTCCGCCGTACGGTGCATCGCGTACGTGCGGATCTGCATCTCCACCGGCTTACCGGTCGGCCCGATCACCGTGGTGTGCAACGACTGGTACATGTTGAACTTGGGCATGGCGATGTAGTCCTTGAACCGGCCCGGCACCGGCTGCCAGTTGGCGTGGATGACCCCCAACGCCGCGTAGCAGTCCCGCACCGTGTCGACCAGGATCCGCACACCCACCAGGTCGTAGATGTCGTTGAAGTCCCGACCCCGCACGATCATCTTCTGGTAGATCGAGTAGAGGTGCTTCGGCCGACCGGTGGTCTCCGCCTTGATCTTGGCGGCCTTCAGGTCGGTCTGCACCTTCTGGGTCACCTGCCGCAGCAACGCCTCCCGCTGCGGCTGGTGCTCCCCGATCAGTCGGTTGATCTCCTCGAACCGCTTCGGGAACAGGGTGCCGAAGGCCAGATCCTCCAGCTCCCACTTGATGGTGTTCATACCGAGGCGGTGCGCGAGTGGGGCGAGGATTTCCAGGGTCTCCTTGGCCTTCTGCTCCTGCTTGGGCCGGGGCAGGAAGGTCAGCGTACGCATGTTGTGCAGCCGGTCGGCCAGCTTGATCACCAGGACCCGCGGGTCCTTGGCCATGGCGACGACCATCTTGCGGATGGTCTCCGCCTTCGCCGCGTCCCCGAGCTTGACCTTGTCCAGCTTGGTGACGCCGTCGACAAGCAGGGCGACCTCGCCACCGAAGTCCGTCCGCATCTGGTCGAGGGTGTACTCGGTGTCCTCGATGGTGTCGTGCAGCAGCGCGGCGACAAGCGTGGTGGTGTCCATCCCCAGGTTGGCCAGGATGGTCGCCACCGCGAGCGGATGGGTGATGTACGGGTCACCGGACTTGCGGTACTGGCCGGAGTGCCAGCGGGCCGCCGTGTCGAAGGCCCGCTGCAACAGCCGCGCGTCAGCCTTGGGGTGATTCTCCCGGTGTGACGAGATCAGCGGCTCCAGCACCTCGCTGACCTGCGAGGACTGCCAGGGCGCGTTGAACCGGGCCAGCCGCGCCCGGACCCGCCGCCCGGTGGGCGCGTGGGAGAACGCGAAGCCACTGCTCGGCGGGGAATCAGCGGCGGCCTCGACGGGTGCGACGTTGGCACCGGCACCCGTACGGACCACATCGCCGGTGGGTAGCGCCGTACCCGGCCCGCCGCCCGGCGCCGTAGCGGCACTGTTGCGGTTCACCGAGCCGTCCGCGTCGCCTGTCGGATGCACCGTGCCCTCCACCGGAGGGGCGACATCGTGGGACACCGGCCTCCTCACCGCTCGCCGGAAACGAACCGACCGTGCGCCGGCCGGCCTGGTCTCGTGCCGCTCGGACGGCTCACCGTCCGCTCAGCAATGGGCAATGCTACCCGCACCGACAGTGCCCTGCCGCTCCGCCGGACGTACCGTGCCGCCTCGTCCGGTGGCGGTCGGCGCTCAAACGGTCAACAGGGCATGGACGTCGCGCGGCGCCAGCCGCTCCCGCCCCTTGAGGAAGGCCAGCTCCAGCAGCACGGTGAACCCGGTCACGGTGCCACCGGCACGCTCGACCAGGTCCAGCGTCGCCGCGGCGGTGCCCCCGGTGGCCAGGACGTCGTCCACCACCAGGACCCGGTGTCCGGCGGTGAAGGCGTCCTGGTGCACCTCCAGCGTGGCCTCGCCGTACTCCAGGGCGTAGGAGGCGGCGTACGCGGGTCGGGGCAGCTTGCCGGCCTTGCGGACCGGCACCACACCGACTCCGGTGGCGTACGCGATGGCGGCGGCGACGACGAAGCCGCGCGCCTCGATGCCGACCACTGTGTCGAAGGACTCCCGCCCGTGGTACGCGACGATCCCGTCGATCACCTCACGGAAGGCGGCACCGTCGGCGAACAACGGCATGAGGTCCTTGAACATGACGCCAGGCTTGGGGAAGTCGGGCACGTCGAGCACCCGGCTGGCGACCAGTCGGGCGACTTCCGGGCCGCTGTCTCCCCGTACCCCGCTGCTGTGGGTCTCCGTCACGGTAGCTCCGCTTCCCTTCCACGACGACGGCGGCGTCCGGCACGCTGCTCGCACAGCATGCCGGACGCCGCCGGATCAGTTCCTACCGGGTGGCCCCGGTGTCGCTCAGCGTCGCTTTCCGCCGCCCGGACGGTTACCGCCGCCGGGCCGCCCACCGCGGGCGCCGCCGGAGCGCTTGCCCGCCGGCCGGGCGCCCACCTTCGGGGCCGCCGCACCGGCCAGAGCCGCATCGGTCTCCGCCGGCAACGGCTCCTCGTCGTCGCCCTCGACCGCGGCGGCCGTGGCCGCCTTGACGCGGGCCTCCTTCGCCGGCACCGGGTTGGCCCGACGGGCCTGCACCCGCTTGTTGTGCGCCTGGATCCGCGGGTCGCGGTTCTTCAGCACCACCAGCAGCGGGGTGGCCAGCGTGATCGAGGTGATGAACGCCATGGCCATACCGACGAACAGCACCAGACCCAGGTCCTTCAGGGTGCCCGCGCCGAGCAGACCGGCACCGATGAAGAGGATGCCGCCGACCGGCAGCAGCGCCACCACCGAGGTGTTGACCGACCGCATCAGGCTCTGGTTGACGGCCAGGTTGGCGGCCTCGCCGTAGGTCTGGTTGTTGTTCGCGGTGATGCCTCTGGCGTTCTCCTGCACCTTGTCGAAGACCACCACCACGTCATAGAGCGCGAAGCCCAGGATGGTGAGGAAACCGATGATCGTCGACGGTGTGACCTCGAAGCCGACGATCGAGTAGATGCCGGCGGTGAGCACCAGGTTCATCACCAGGGAGAAGATGGCCGCGACCGCCATCTGCCACTCGAAGCGCAGCACCAGGTAGACCGTGACCAGGGCGATGAAGATGACCAGACCGAGCAGGGCCCGGTTGGTCACCTGGCTACCCCAGGCCTCGCTGACCCGGTTGGCGCTGATCTCGTTCGCGTCGATGCCGAACCGCTCGGCCATGTCCAGCCGGACGGTCTCGGCCTGCGACTGGTCGAGCTGGGTGGTCCGCAGCTCGTAGAACGAGCCGCCGGCCCCGCCGACCTGCTGGGCGGTGACCACGTGGGCGCCCGCGGTGCTCAGCGACTCGCCTGCGGTCTCCTCGGCCTGCTGCATGGTGCCGACGCTGGTGGGGATCTGGAACGAGTTGCCGCCGGCGAACTCGATGCCCGGGTTGAACCCCTTGATGAGGATGCTGGCCAACGCGATCAGCACCAGCACGGCCGCCGCGGTGAACCACATCTTGCGCTTGCCGACGACGTTGAGGCCGGCCTCGCCCCGGTAGAGGCGGCTTGCCAGAGAGTTCTCAGCAGCCATCTCAGGCCTCCTTGACACGCGGGTTGCGGGGCTGGGCCTGCTCCGACTTGGCCGGCAGCGCCCGGCCGAGACCACTGACCCGCGGGGACAGGAACGCTTGGCTCCGGGCGAGCATCGTCATCATCGGGTGCCGGAAGAGGAAGACCACGACCAGGTCCAGCACGGTGGCCAGACCGAGGGCGAAGGCGAATCCCTTGACCGTACCGACCGAGACGACGTAGAGGACCACCGCCGACATGATCGTGATGGCGTTCGCCGAGATGATCGTACGGCGGGCGCGGACCCAGGCGCGGGAGACCGCGCTACGCGGGCTGCGGCCCTCGCGGATCTCGTCCTTTAGTCGCTCGAAGTAGATGACGAACGAGTCCGCCGCCACACCTAGCGAAACGATGATGCCGGAGATGCCGGCGAGGGTGAGGGTGAAGCCGATCTGCCGGCCGAGCACCACGAGCGCGCCGAAGAGCAGCAACGCCGACAGCACCAGGCTCGCGAAGATCACCGTGCCGAGCAGCCGGTAGTAGAAGAACGAGTAGATGATGACCAGCAGCATGCCGATACCGGCGGCGAGCAGACCGGCCCGCAGGTAGCTGGCGCCCAGGGTGGCGGTGACGTTCTGCTGCTCCTGCGCCTCGAAGGTGACCGGCAGGGCGCCGTAGTTCAGGTAGCCGGCCAGCTCGCTGGCCTCGGCGTTGCTGAAGTTACCGGTGATCTGGGAGTTGCCGGTGAGCACGCCCTGGATCTGCGGCGAGGAGATGATCTGGTTGTCCAGCACCACGGCGACGCGGCAGCGGCCCTCGTCACCGAGCGCGGAGGCGTCACACGCCTGACCCTCGTTGTTGAAGGCCTCGCGGGTCAGCGCGGTCCACTTCTCCTGGCCGTTGCGGGTGAAGTCCAGGCTGACCACCCACTGGCTGGTCTGGTCCCGCACCGCGGCGGCCGAGTCGACGTCGGTGCCGAGCACCTTCGCCTGGTCCAGCAGGTTCTTGGCGTAACCGCCCTCACAGGCGACGACCTGCTGGTCCTCGGCGGAGATGGACGCCGGGGGCCGGTCGTCGAGCTGGAGGCAGCCGATGGTCGGCACGTTGAACTGCATCTGGGTCGGCAGCACCGCGACCTCACGGCCGGTCAGCTCGGCGAAGGGCTTGAGCTTCTCGGCAAGCGTGGGGTCGGCGCTGAAGTCGGCCGGCGCCTGCAGGCCGCTCGCGGCGGCCCAGGCCTCCGCGCCGACCTTCGCCTCGACGGCCTTGCGCTGCTCTTCGAGGCTCTGCGGCACCGGCTCCTCGCTGGCGCTCGGCGACGCGCTGGCGCTCGGCGACGGGGTCGCGCTCGGGGTCTCCGACGGGGCGCCACCGCCCTGACCGCCGGACGGCGATGCCGTGGCCTCGGCGTTCGGGGTGGGGGTGGTGCTGCCGGTCGGGCTCGGGGTGGCGGCCGGGTCGGCGCTGTCGCTCGGGCTGGGCGCCGGCGAGGGGATCGCACCGCTGCCGTCGACGATCTTCAGGACCTTGCGGAAGCGCAGCTCGGCGGCGCTACCGATCTCGGTCAGGTCGCGGTTCTCGCCGGGCAGGGAGACGACGATGTTGCGGTCGCCCTCGGTGACCACCTCGGCCTCGGCAACGCCGTACGCGTTGACCCGGCTCTCGATGATCTGGCGGGCCTGTTCGAGGTTGTCCGCCGTCGGGGCCCGGCCGTCGAGGGTGTTCGTCGCCTCCAGCGTGAGCCGGGTACCGCCGACAAGGTCAAGACCGAGGCGCGGTTCGAGCCGGTCCTTCCAGCCTCCGCTGGCACCGCCCGCGAAGAACACCAAAAGATAGAGGACGACAAGGATGCCGCCCAGTACGGCCAATTGCCGTCCCGGGCGCATCTGTCCCTGAGGTGGTGCCACGGCTGTCCTGTCTCCCTGTGCGGTCGCGCCGCCGCAGGCGCGACGGCGGGTCGGCCGGTCTGCCCGGCCGACGATCTGCCTTCCGACGGCGCCCGGGGCTGACGCCGCCGCCTCTGATGGTCGACGCGGGGCGCGTGGACCGGAAGCGAACCGGCGCGCCGACGCCCGGCGTCGGCCTGCTATTCAGTTGTCACACCGCGTTCGGCGGTGGTTGCCCGACGGGGACGCGTGCGGGCTGTCCCCACCCCGGCCGCGCCGGCGTACCGGCAGGCCAGGGTGGGTTCGGTCACTCCTTGACGGCGTCGGTTTCCTCAGCCACCGGCTCCGTGGGGCGCTCCGCCTTGGTCACCACGCGGGCGATCGCCGGTCGGGCGTAACGGGTCTGCACTCCGGGGGCGACCTCGAGCAGGACGCTGTCGTCCTCGATCCCGGAGACCACGCCGTACAAGCCGCCGATGGTCACCACCTCGTCGCCGATGGACAGGCCGGACTGCATCGCCTCCGCCTCGCGGCGGCGCTTCTGCTGCGGGCGGATCATCATGAAGTACATGACGCCGAAGAGCAGCGCGATCATGAGGATCGGCGTGAAGCTACCCGCTCCGCTGCCTTCTGCTGCGTAAAACACAGTTGTCGACCTTCCCATTGGCCTCGAGCCGGCACGTGGCACCGGAGCGGAGGCGGATTTTCACATCCTGTACAGACCGCGGCGAGTCTAGTCGCTGTATCTGGGAACGCCGAACGCGCCGCAGATCACGAACAGATCACGGCTCCCCCGTGTCCACGGAAAACAGGTCGGGCGCGAGGGGAGCGTCAGCCCCAAATGTACCATTTGGCGGTGTACGACCCAGGTGTCGCCAAGCAGCCTCCGTCGCCACCCGACCCCGCGGCGTACGGGCCAGCAGCCCGGCCCGCACCAGGAACGGCTCGCACACCTCCTCGACAGTGTCCGGCTGCTCCCCCACCGCCACCGCGAGGGTGGACAGGCCGACCGGACCGCCCCGGAACGAGTCGACCAACGCAGTGAGCACCGCCCGGTCCAGCCGGTCCAGCCCGAGCGCATCCACATCGTAGACCGTCAATGCGGAACGGGCGGTGTCGAGGGTGACCACACCGTCGGCGCGTACCTCGGCGTAGTCACGCACCCGGCGCAGCAGCCGGTTGGCGATCCGCGGGGTGCCCCGGGACCGGCCGGCGATCTCGGCCGCGCCGTCGTCGGTGATCGGCACGCCGAGAATGCGGGCCGAGCGGTGCAGCAGCGTCTCCAGGTCGGCCGGGGCGTAGAAGTCCAGGTGCGCGACGAAGCCGAACCGGTCACGCATCGGACCGGTCAGCAGACCGGACCGGGTGGTCGCGCCGACCAGGGTGAACGGCTCGACGTCCAGTGGGATGGCGGTGGCGCCGGGACCCTTGCCCACCACCACGTCGACCCGGAAGTCCTCCATCGCGCTGTAGAGGAGTTCCTCCGCCGGCTTGGCGATGCGGTGGATCTCGTCGATGAACAGCACATCGCCCTCGGCGAGGCTGGTCAGGATCGCGGCCAGATCACCGGAGCGCTCGATCGCCGGCCCGCTGGTCACCCGGATGCCCGCGCCCAGCTCCGCGGCGACGATGTTGGCCAGGGTGGTCTTGCCGAGGCCGGGCGGCCCCGAGAGCAGGATGTGATCCGGCGGCGAGCCGCGCCGCATCGCGCCCTGCAACAACAGGTCGAGCTGGTCACGGACCCGATGCTGGGCGATGAACTCGTCGAGGCGCTTGGGCCGGACGCTGACCTCGGCGTCCCGGTCCGCATCGTTGACGTACGCCGAGACCAGGCCGCTGTCGGGGCCGGTCACCAGATCATCCTCATTCGCGACTGCGGGGCTGGCAAACCCGGCTCACTCCTCACACACGGGATCATCTTCATTCGCGACTGCGGGGCTCGCAGACCCGGCTCACTCCTCACACACGGGATCATCTTCATTCGCGACTGCGGGGCTCGCAGACCCGGCTCACTCCTCGCGCTCATCGGGTCCGGCCCAGCAGCCGGATGGCCTGCTTGAGCAGCACCGGCACCGGCGGGGCGGCCCCGTCGACGGTCTCCGCGACCGCGGCGACCGCCTGGTCGGCCTGGCTCGCCGTCCAGCCGAGCCCGATCAACGCCTGGCGGACCTGCTCCGGCCAGGCGCCCCCGGTGACCCCGGCCGCGCCGTCGGCGCCCACCGGGACCGGGCCGATGCGGTCACGCAACTCCAGCACCAGCCGTTCGGCGCCCTTCTTCCCGATGCCGGGAACCCGGGTCAGCGCGGCGGTGTCGGCATTGGCGATGGCTTTGCGTACCGCGTCGGGGGTGTGCACGGCCAGCACCGCCTGGGCCAGGCGAGGGCCAACCCCGCTCGCGGTCTGCAGCAGCTCGAACAGCGCCTTCGCGTCGTCGTCGGCGAAGCCGTAGAGGGTGAGCGAATCCTCCCGGACGACCAGGCTGGTGGCCAGCCGGGCAGGCTGGCCGACCCGCAGGTCGGCGATGGTGCCGGGGGCACACTGCACGGCCAGGCCGACCCCACCGACCTCGATGACCGCATGGTCCGGGCCGGTGGCGGTCACCACGCCACGCACACTGGCGATCATCTCGCTCCTCCTCGTCTGACCCGGTCCGCGGCGGCGGCCAGCTTGGACCGGGTACCACCACGCCACACGTGGCAGATGGCCAGCGCCAGGGCGTCCGCGGCGTCGGCCGGCCGGGGTGGCTCGGGCAGCCGCAACAGCCGGGTCACCATCGCGGTGATCTGCGCCTTGTCCGCCTGACCCGAGCCGGTCACCGCCGCCTTCACCTCACTCGGGGTGTACGTCTGCACCGACAGCCCGGCCCGCGCCCCGGCGAGTACGGCGATCCCGCTGGCCTGGGCGGTGCCCATCACCGTCCGGACATTGTGCTGGCTGAACACCCGCTCCACGGCGACACTGTCCGGCCGGTGCTCGGCGACCAGGTCGGTGAGCGACCGGTCCAGGTGCAGCAGGCGGGTCGGCAGCTCGTCGGCCGGATCGGTGTAGATCACGTAGTAGGCGACGAGCGTGCAGGGGCGACCCGGCACTCCCTCGACCACACCCACCCCGCACCGGGTGAGCCCCGGGTCGACGCCGAGCACCCGCACGCCTCCCCCTCCCAGCCGTCGAGCAGTACGTGTGTTCGACACCCTACCGATGCTCCTGCGGGGCCGCGCCCGGGGACACGCCCGGGCGACGGCACCGCCGCCACACCGGTGACGTCAACGGCGACGGAATGTAGCCGGAGGCCACCTGCCATCGTAGGAGTATGTGCGCGTACGCCATGTGCGCCCGGCCACCCAGCTCGTAGTTTCATGCGCCATGACGGCAGAACCCGTGGCGCGCCCCCACGTCGTGAACGTCGACCTCACCGGCCGCACCGCTGTGGTGACCGGCGGCGGCAGCGGCATCGGTCGGGCCTGCGCCCTACGGCTGGCCGTGGCCGGCGCCCAGGTGCTGGTGGTCGACCGCAACGCCGAGGCGGCCGAGCAGGTGGCGGCGGAGGCCGGCGGTCGGGCCGTGGGGGTGGATCTGGCCGACGCCGCCGCGGTGGACCGGCTCGACGCCGGCGTGGACATCGTGGTCAACAACGCCGGTCTGCAGCACGTCGCCCCGATCCAGGACTTCCCGGTCGAACGCTTCGAGTACCTGCAGCGGGTGATGGTCGAGGCGCCGTTCCTGCTGATCCGGCGGGCGCTGCCGCACATGTACGCGCAGGGCTGGGGTCGGGTCGTCAACATCTCCTCGGTGCACGGGCTGCGCGCTTCGCCCTACAAGGCGGCGTACGTCGCGGCGAAACACGCCCTGGAAGGGCTGTCCAAGGTGGTGGCGCTGGAGGGCGCGGCGTACGGGGTGACGGCCAACTGCATCAACCCCGCGTACGTGCGCACCGCCCTGGTGGAGGGACAGATCGCCGACCAGGCCGCCACGCACGGCATCCCGGAGACCGAGGTGATCGAGAAGATCATGCTGGCCCGGGCCGCGATCAAACGCCTGATCGAGCCGGACGAGGTGGCCGAACTGCTGGCCTACCTCTGCTCACCGCCAGCGGCGTTCATCACCGGCGCGTCGATCGCGCTCGACGGGGGCTGGACGGCGAACTAGTGTCCCCCCGCACAATGTCGGTCATGTCGTCGCCGCTGGAGTTCCTGGAACTGCTCGCCCGGGAAGCCGCTGCGGTCGAGTTCGAGGGTCCGCTGGTCGCCGCCCGCTCGGCCGGGCTGCCCGCCGACCAGATCGCCGAGCTGGAGCAGGCCAAGACGGTGGCGCTGCGGGTCCGCGCGCTGCTGGAGCGCCGCCGCCGCCGGGAGAGCGAACTGCTGAGCCTGTACGACACGGTCAGCGACCTGGCCGGGCTGCGTGACCTGGACGACGTGCTGCGGGCCATCGTGCACCGGGCCCGGCACCTGCTCGGCGCGGACGTCGCCTACATGACCCTCAACGACGCCGAACGCGGCGACACCTACATGCGCGTCACCGACGGCTCGGTGTCGGCCCGCTTCCAGCAGCTGCGGCTGCCGATGGGCGCCGGCCTCGGCGGGCTGGTGGCCCAGTCGGGCGCCCCGTACGTGACCGCGAACTACCCGCAGGACGAGCGCTTCCACCACACCCGGGAGATCGACGCCGGGGTGGGCGAGGAGGGGCTGGTGGCGATCCTCGGGGTGCCGCTGCGGCTCGGCTCCACCAGCATCGGCGTGCTCTACGCGGCGAACCGTTCGGCCCGGCCGTTCGTCCGCGAGGAGGTGGCGTTGCTGCTCTCGCTGGCCGCGCATGCCGCGGTGGCGATCGACACCGCGCGGCTGCTGGCCGAGACCCGGGCGGCGTTGGCGGAGCTGTCGTCGGCCAACACCACGATCCGGGCGCACAGCAGTTCCGTCGAGCGTGCCGCGGCGGCCCACGACCGGATGACCGCGCTGGTGCTGCGCGGGGGCGGGGTGGAGGACGTCGCCGCGGCGGTCACCGAGGTGCTGGGCGGGACGCTGCTGGCGTTGGACGCCGAGGGCCGGCTGCTGGCCCGGGTCGGTGCGCTCGACGAGCCGGACCGCGCCGACCTCGTGGAGGCGGTGGCCGCGTCCCGGACCGAGGGACGCAGCGTACGCCGGGGCGAGGTGTGGTACGCCGCCGTGGTGGCCGGTGCGGAGAACCTGGGTGCGCTGGTGTTGCACCCGGAGGGCGAACTGGCCGACGCCGACCAGCGGATCCTGGAACGCGCGGCGCTGGTCACCGCGTTGCTGCTGCTGTTCCGACGCACCGTGGCCGAGGCCGAGGGCCGGGTCCGGGGTGAACTGCTCGACGACCTGATCGCCCGGCCGTTGCGCGACACCGACGCGCTGCGCAGCCGCGCCCGCCGCCTCGGGGTGGACCTGGACGCCCCGCACGTGCTGGTGGCGGTCGACGACGACGCGATCGCGGCCACCGGATCGGCCCGCCAGCGGGTGCTCTCCTGGGCCACCACGTACGCCTCGACCCGCGGTGGGCTGGCCGCGGCGCGCGACGGGCGGGTGGTGCTGATGCTGCCCGGGCAGGATGCCGGGGGCAGCGCCCGGGCCGTGTCACGGGACCTGTCCCGGATCACCGGCCGGCCGGTGACCGCCGGAGCGAGCGGCCCGGTCGCCGGGCCGACGTCGCTGGCCGCCGCCTTCCGGGAGGCCGACCGCTGCCTGGCCGCGTTGGGCGCGTTGGGCCGGGCCGGGCAGGGTGCGAGCACCGCCGAGCTGGGCTTCGTCGGACTGCTGCTGGGCACGGTCTCCGGCGACGGTGACGCCGACGTGAGTCAGTTCCTCGCCACCACCATCGGCCCGGTCGTCGACTACGACGCCCGTCGGGGCACCGCACTGGTGCGGACGTTGGAGGCCTACTTCGGCGTCGGCGGCAGCCTGGCCCGGGCCGCCGAACTGCTGCACGTGCACGTCAACACGGTGACCCAGCGGCTGGAGCGGGTCGGGCAACTGCTCGGCGCGGACTGGCAGAAACCGGAGCAGGCGCTTCAGGTGCAGCTCGCGCTGCGGCTGCACCGGCTGCGTACCCCCGGGGGTTGAGCCGGCTGCTCATCCCTGGCCGCCGGCCCGCGACGACCGCGCGCGGCTCAGTGCTTGCCGTAGTGCTGCCGGGTTTCCCGGATCGCCTCCTCGGCGGCGGCCCGCTCCTGCGGGGTGGTTCCCCGCCGGGCGGCCAACCAGGCCCGCAGCAGCTCCACCGCGATCGGCAGGACCGAGATCCCCACGATGCCGATCAGGATGAACTCGATGTTGGCCTTGACGAACGGGATCTGCCCGAGGAAGTAGCCCAGCACGGTCACCCCGGTGCCCCAGAGGATGCCGCCGATGACGTTGAAGATGACGAAGGTGCGGTAGTTCATCCGGCTCACCCCGGCCACGATCGGGGTGAACGTCCGCACGATCGGCACGAACCGGGCCAGCACGATGGAGCGCGCGCCGTACTTCTCGAAGAAGTCATGCGCCTTGAGCAGGTTCTCCTGCTTGAACAGGCGTGAGTTGGGTCGCCGGAACAGCGCCGGGCCGACCTTGCGACCGAACAGGTAGCCGACCTGGTCACCGGCGATCGCGGCGACGGTGATGAGCAGACACACCAGCCACAGCGGATATTTGAGGTACTGCCCGTCGGCGACCAGCAACCCGGTGGTGAACAGCAGCGAGTCACCCGGCAGGAAGAAGCCGATCAGCAGCCCGGACTCGGCGAAGACGATCACCAGGATGCCGATCAGCCCGAAGGTCGAGATCAGCCACTCCGGTTCGAGCCAATCCGGCCCGAGGGCCAGGTCGATGACAGGCGAGGGCACGGAGACCTCCGATGGCGGCAACGATCCCGACGAGTGCGGGGCCGCCCGTAGTCTAGGCCGCTACCGACGCCTCGGGGCCCCGACACCGATACACACCGATGTCGTCATCCCGCACCGGATCGTCGTGCTCGTCCGCCGTCCGCGCCGACCCACAGCGGTGCGCGCCCCCGGCCTCAGCGGGCCTGGATGCCCGCCAGCACCTGGTCGACGACCCGCGCGGGCAGCGTCGTCTCGTCGAGGTCAGGGTTCCAGTTCAACATCCGTTGAATGAGCAGCGGGCCGGTGATCAGAGCCAGGGTGACCTCGACGTCGATGTCGGGGCGGAGTTCGCCGTCGCGGATGCCGCGCCGCAGCACCTCGCGCATCACCGCGCGGCGGGGCTCCACGATGCTCTGGTACAGCGCGTAGTGCTCGGCATTGCGTTTCACGTTGGGCACCAGACAGGGCATGATCTTCGCCGCGCGCGGGTCGATGTTCTGCCCGACCGCGCCGACCAGGGCGACGAGATCCTCCCGGACGGACCGGCCGGACGGCTGCGGCGGCTCGCCCTTGAGGGTGCGCAGCGCGTCGTGCAGCAGCGCGTCCTTGCCCGCCCAGCGACGGTAGATGGTGGCCTTGCCGACCCCGGCCCGCGCGGCGATCGCCTCGACCGAGATCGCCTCGATCGTGCTGCCCTCGGCGAGGAGGTCCAGCGTGGCCTCGATGATCGCTTCGTCTGCGCGGACGCTCCGCGGCCGGCCGGGCGGCCGCGGAGCGTCTGCCGTGCTCGTCATGCCCGCATTGTTCCCGACGCTATGCGGTGCCGGCCAACTCGGGTTCACCGACCGTGGCCGGCGCGCCGGTGCCGGACCGGGTGGGCATCCAGCGCAGCGCCACCAGGATGCCGGCGGCGGTGACCAGTGCGGCCAGCGCCGCCGACCAGTGCATCGCCGAGATGAAGGCGTCGTTGGCCGCCGTGATCAGCTGCGGCGCCGTCGGCCCGAGCTGACCAGCGGCGGCGTACGCCCCGGAGATCGACTCGCCGGCCGCCTCCCGCGCCTGCGGTGGCAGCTCGGTCAGGGCCGGGTCGATGCCGTTGCGGTAGCCCGCCGCGAGCACCGAACCGAGCACCGCCACGCCCAGCGCGGCGGCCACCTGGCGGATGGTGTTGCTGACCGCGGAGCCGACACCGGCCTTCTCCCTCGGCAACGCCGACATGATCGACTCGGTGGCCGGCGGCATGATGTTGGCCATCCCGGCGCCCTGGATGAAGAAGAACACGAGCACCACCCAGATGGGCGTGACCGCGTCGATGACGGCGAACGCGCCAAGCGCCACGGCGGACAGCACCAGCCCCACCACCGCGACCGCCCGAGGGCCGTACCGGCGCACCATGGCGGCGCTGCGCGGGGCGAAGAAGAGTTGGGCGACCGCGAACGGCAGGAAGATCAGGCCGGTCTGCAACGGGCTGTAGCCGCGTACCAGTTGCAGGTAGAACGAGCTGAAGAACATCACGCCCATGGCGGCGAAGAAGACCAGGCCGATCAGTGCCACCGGTACGGCGAAGCGCGGTTCCCGGAACAGGCGTACGTCAAGTGAGGGATGGCTGCTGCGCCGCTCGTGGGCGATGAACCAGGCCAGCACCGCCAGCCCGCCGACGATGGCGGCCCAGACCACCGGCCGACCGAAGCCGTGCTCGCCGCCGTCGATGATGCCGTACGTCAACGTGACCAGGCCGACCACCGACAGCGCGACACCGAGCACGTCGATGCGCCCCGGGTTCGGATCCCGCGACTCCGGCACCAGCAGCGCCACCAGGACGACGCCGAGCGCGACGACCGGCACGTTGATCAGGAAGACCGAACCCCACCAGAAGTGCTCCAGCAGCAGGCCGCCGAGGATCGGGCCGATCGCCATCGCCAACCCGACCGCGCCGGCCCATATCCCGATGGCCCGTCCCCGCTCCCGCGGGTCGAAGACGTTGGAGATGATCGACAGAGTGGCCGGCATGATGGCCGCACCGCCGGCGCCCATCAGCGCGCGGGCGGCGATCAACTGTGCGGGGCTCTGCGCGTACGCGGACAGCAGCGACGCCAGACCGAACAGCACCAGGCCGATGAGCATCATCCGGCGGCGACCGGCCCGGTCACCGAGCACGCCGAAGGTGAACAGCAGCCCGGCGAAGACAAGCGTGTAGGAGTTGATGAACCATTCGAGCTCGCCGTGGCTGGCGCCGAGTCCGTGTACCGGATCGGCGAGCGTGCGCAGCGCGACGTTGAGGATGGTGTTGTCCAGGACGACCACGAGCAGGCTGATCACCAGCACTCCGAGGATCGCCCACCTCCTCGGATGTCCGGTGTTCGCATTCGGCGGCATTCCCCGCACCCCCCGCTTTTCGATACGGTCGCGTCCGTAATCGCCACCTGAGCGTAGGCTCGACATTATCGATACGGAACCGTTTCGTATCTAATGTGACCGCCGTCACATGACGGGACAGGCGACCTCCACTGCACGTGCACCCTGCGCGCTCCGGGTGCGCTTGCTGCTGCCCCGGCGACAACAGATGCACCCGGAGCCGCTTCACGGGCCCGGGAGGTGCCGGGCCGGCCATCACGGGTGACTTGGCCAGCCCGCCCGCAGCCAGGTGCGGGATTGGGGCCTTTGTCCGGAATCGGTGGGCGCTGGGTGGCCCCTGGACGGAATCCTCGGCGGGTGGGTGGCGTTGTAATGCATGGCTGACGAAGTAGGGGCCACGTAGGCGCCGACCACGCATCGGTGACCAGCGCGATCCTCCCCCACGGCCCCGACCGATGGTCCAGGGAATGAGCTGGCCCGCCCGGTCGTTACACCTGGACCCGGCACCACGACGGGCTTGCACCGTACGCGTCGGCGACGCTTCCCCCAGCGCATCGCAGAACGCCGTACCTGCGGTTTTGCCGCTCCCCTGATCCTCCGCGCCCTTGCCGGCGCCCGCGCCCATCCCCCCGCGCGGACATCACCCCCGAATGGAGATTTT
>NZ_BOPA01000030.1 GCF_016863515.1 Micromonospora gifhornensis | reverse complement strand
GGTGACCCGGCGAACCGCGGCGACGATCGGCACGGTGGCCTGCCCGCCGCAGGTGACCATGTTGACGTTCGGCTCGGCCAGGTGCTCGTCCAGGTTGACCGGCGGCACCACGTACGGGCCGATCGCGGCCGGGGTCAGGTCCACCACCCGGCGGCCGTGGGCGCGCAGCACGGCGTCGTTGTGCCGGTGCGCACCGGCGGAGGTGGCGTCGAAGACCAGTTCGACGTCGGCGAACTCGGGCATCTTCACCAAGCCGTCCACACCCTCGGCGGTGGTGGCCACGCCGAGGCGGCGGGCCCGCGCCAGACCGTCGGAGTCCGGGTCGATGCCGACCATGGCCACCATCCGCAGGCTCTCACTGAGCCGCAGCACCTTGATCATCAGGTCGGTGCCGATGTTGCCCGACCCGATCACCGCCACACCGACGCTCATGACGAGCCACCTTTCGCCTGCCGGGAGAAACAGGTCCGGACCGAGCCGAGGCCGGAGATCCGGGCCTCGTACGCCGCGCCGGGGGTCACCGACACCATCGGACCAAGCGCCCCGGAGAGCACCACGTCACCGGCGCGCAGCGGCTCACCGGCACGGGCCATCGTGGTGGCCAACCAGGCCACCGCGTGCAGCGGGTTGCCGAGGCAGGCCGCACCGGCACCTACCGACACCGGTTCCCCGGCGTGCTCCAGCACCATCCCGCACAGCCGCAGGTCCACGTCGGCGAGCCGGCGCGGCGCGGTACCGAGCACGAACAGCCCACTGGAGGCGTTGTCCGCCACGGTGTCCACGATGGAGATGTCCCAGCCGGCGACCCGCGAGTCGACGATCTCGATGGCCGGCAGCAGGTGATCGACGGCGCGGATGACGTCGACACTCGTGACCCGCTCGTCGGGCAGGTCGGCGCCGAGCACGAAGGCGATCTCCGCCTCCACCCGCGGCTGGAGCAGCCGCTCGATCGGCACCTCGGCACCGTCGGGCACGGCCATGACGTCGGTGAGGACGCCGAAGTCCGGCTCGTACACGCCGAGGTTCTCCTGCACCGCCCGGGAGGTCAGGCCGATCTTCGCGCCCACCCGACGCTGCCCGGCGGCCAGCCACTGGCGTACCTGGTGCTGCTGCACCTCGTACGCCGCGGCCACGTCGCCCTCGGGCAGCAGCCGCCCGCGCAGCGGTGGGCAGGGCTTGCCACTGGTCCGGGCCTCGGTCAGTTCGTCGGCCGCTCGCTGAAGGTCGCTCATGACAGGTCCACGCAGACGTTTGTGAGTTCGGAGTAGAAGTCGAGCGAGTGCACGCCGCCCTCGCGGCCGATGCCGGAGGCCTTCACCCCGCCGAACGGGGTACGCAGGTCCCGCAGGAACCAGGTGTTGACCCAGACGATGCCGGCGTCCAACCGCTGCCCGGCCCGGTGCGCCCGACCCACGTCGCGGGTCCAGACCGCCGCCGCCAGGCCGTACTCGGTGCCGTTGGCCAGCGCGTACGCCTCGTCCTCGTCGTCGAAGGGTGCCACGTGCACCACCGGGCCGAAGATCTCCTCGGTGTTGGTACGGGCCTGCGGGCCGAGCCCGGTCAGCACCGTCGGCTGCACGTACGCGCCGCCGTCGCGGGCGTCACCGAAGCGCGGCACCGCCCCGCCGGCCAGCACCTGCGCGCCCTCGGTCCGGGCCAGGTCGTAGTAGCCGAGCACCTTGTCGCGGTGCCCGTGCGAGATCAGCGGCATGTTCACCGTCGCCTCGTCGGCCGGCCAGCCGTACGCCAACTCCTCGGCGCGCTTGGCCAGTCGGGCGGTGAACTCCTCGAACACCGGCCGCTGCACGTAGATCCGCTCGGTGCACAGGCACACCTGGCCGCCGTTGGTGAAGCTGGACCGCACCGAACCGGCCACCGCGGCGTCCAGGTCGGCGTCGGCGAAGACCAGCCCGGCGTTCTTGCCGCCCAACTCGAAGCTGACCGCCTTCACCCCGTCGGCGGCGGCCCGCATGATGGCCCCGCCGGTGGACGATTCGCCGGTGAAGGTGATTGCGTCGACGCCGGGGTGCCGGGTGAGGAACTCACCGGCGGAGTCCGGGCCGAAGCCGTGCACCAGGTTGAACACCCCGTCGGGTACGCCGGCCGCGGCCATCACCTCGGCCAGCAGGGTGGCCGAGGCCGGGGTCTCCTCGCTGGGCTTGACCACCACGGCGTTGCCGCAGGCCAGTGCGGGGGCGACCTTCCAGGTGAGCAGCAGCAGCGGCAGGTTCCACGGCACGATGATCGCCACGACGCCTACCGGCTTGCGGACCGCGTAGTTCAGCGCCCGGCCGCCGGTCGGGGTGACCGTGGTGAACGACTCGGTGGGCGCGGTCGCGACGATCTCGGCGAAGGCGCGGAAGTTGGCCGCGCCGCGCGGGATGTCCAGGGTCCGGGCCTGGGAGATGGCCTTGCCGGTGTCGGCGACCTCGGCGGCAACCAGGTCGTCGAAGCGACGTTCCAGTTCGTCGGCGATCCGGCGCAGCACCTCGGCGCGTTCGCGCTCCCCCGTCCGGCCCCACGGCCCGCGCAGCGCCGCCCGGGCGGCGGTGACCGCATCGTCCGCTGTGGAGCGGCTGGCCTCGACCACCTCGAAGACCGGTTCGCCGGTCACCGGTGAGCGCTTGGTGAACAGCTCACCTGTCGAGACGAACTCGCCGCCGACGAAGTTGCGCAGCAGCCCGGGGCCGTCCGGCGCGTGGCCGGTCATCCGCCGGGGGTCCCAGAGGGTCATCCGCGCCTCCGGCGTCCGAGGGCGAGCACCGCGCCGGCCAGCACCGCCGCCGCACCGGCCGCCACCGCGCCGAGCACCTGGTACTGCCGGCGGACCCGGCGGCGCACCTGGGCGTACGGGACGGTGGTGAACGAGACCAGTTCGTACTGGGAGACGTAGCGGCCCGGCAGCGCCCGCTCCAGGGCGTGCTCGACCTTCTTGCGGGTCTGGTACACCGGCGAGGCGACCTTGTCGCGCATCTCCACGAAGTTGGTAAGCGCCATCTGGGCGATCGCCTCGGCGTTGTCCTGCCGGCGCTGCTGGTACAGCGGCAGGGCCGCGGCCCAGTCGTCGCCGCACTCGTCGAGGCAGTTGTCCAGCTCCACCACGTCCTCGAAGGCGCAGTTCGCGCCCTGGCCGTAGAACGGCACGATGGCGTGCGCGGCGTCACCGAGCAGGGCCACCCGCCCGTCGAACTGCCACGGGTCGCACCGCACGGTGCCGAGCACGCCGACCGGGTTGTGCTGGTAGTCGTCGACCAGGTTCGGGGCCAGCGGCGGCAGGTCCGGGTAGTGCTGGGCGAAGTACCGCTCGATCGCCGCCTTGCTGCCCAACGAGGAGAAGCTGGCGGTGCCGTGGTTGGGCCAGAACAGGGTGCAGGTGAAGGAGCGGTCCGGGTTGGGCAGGGCGATCATCATCGAGGTGCCGCGCGGCCAGATGTGCAGCGCACCCGGGTCGAGGGCGAAGTCGCCACCCAGCGGCGGGATGGTGAGTTCCTTGTAGCCGTAGTCGAGGAAGTCGACGCTCTCGGTGAGCAGGCCGTGTTCGAGCAGCTGTCCGCGTACGGCCGAACCGGCGCCGTCGGCGCCGAGCACGACAGTGGCGTTCGCGGTGACCGTGCCCTGCGGGGTTTCGAAGGTCATCTGCGCGGTGGCCGGGTCGAGCCCGACCAGCCGGTGGTCGAAGGCGACCCGCACCTGCGGCAGCTTGGCGGCGGCGTCCAGCAGCGCGTTGTTCAACGCACCCCGGCTGATCGAGTTGATCGCCCGATCACCCTCGGCGCTGTACGACTGGAAGTCGGGCTCGCCCACCACCGGGTGCACCATCCGACCGCGCATCGGCAGGGCGTCGGTCATCACCTGCTCGTCGAGGCCGATGCGGCGCAGCGCGTCCAGACCCCGCTCGGAGAGCGCCAGGTTGATCGAGCGTCCCCGCTCGGGCGTGCCGACCCGCGGATCCGGTCGCCGCTCGTAGAGCGTCACCGAGTGACCCCGCCGGGCCAGGTAGCAGGCCAACAGGCAGCCGGCCAGGCCGGCGCCCACCACTGCGATCTCGTCCTGCCGGGTGTTCACGCGCTGACCTCCACCGTCGCGGCCAGCGCGTCGGCGACCCGCCAGCAATCGTGGTACGTCGAGTAGAGCGGCACCGGGGCGAACCGCACCACGTCCGGCTGCCGGGCGTCGGCGATCACCCCGTGCTCGTGGCGCAGCCGCTTGGTCAGTTCGTTTGCGGTGCCCACGCCGATGCGGACCGACAGTTGGCAGCCGCGCCGGCTCGGGTCCCGCGGGGTGACCACGGTCAACGGCCGGTCGGCGACCACCTCGTCGAGCAGCCGCTCCAGGTAGCCGGTGAGCCGCAGGCTGCGCTCGCGCAGCGCCGGCATGCCGACCGAGTCGAACAATTCCAACGAGGTCCGCACCGGGCCCATCGCGAAGATCGGCGGGTTGGAGATCTGCCACGCCTCGACGGTGGCCGGGGGTCGGCTCACCGGGGTCATCTCGAACCGGGTGGCCGCCGCCGTGCTCCACCAGCCCTCGAACCGGTGCAGGGCGGGGTCGCCGTGGTGGCGCTCGTGCACGAAGACGCCGCCCAGCGCGCCCGGACCGGAGTTGAGGTACTTGTACGAGCACCAGGCCGCGAAGTCCACGTCCCAGTCGTGCAGCGACAGCGGCACGTTGCCCGCCGCGTGCGCCAGGTCCCAGCCCACCACGGCACCGGCGGCCCGACCGGCGGCGGTGATCGTGGGGATGTCCATCAGCTCGCCGGTGAGGTAGTTGACCCCGCCGAGCAGCACCAGCGCGACGGTGTGCCCCTCCGCCGCCAGGAACGCGGTGACGTCCTCGGTACGCAGGTTCTCCTCACCCGGACGCGGCTTGAGCCGGACCACAGTGGTGTCCGGGTCCAGCCCGTGGAACCGGGCCTGGCTGCGCACCGCGTAGCTGTCCGAGGGGAAGGCGGTGTCCTCGATGACGATCCGGGTCCGCTCGCCGGCCGGCCGGTAGAAGCTGACCATCAGCAGGTGCAGGTTGACCGTCAGCGAGTTCATCACCACGGTCTCGCTGGGCAGCGCGCCGACCAGTCGGGCCGCCGGCGCGGTGAGCAACTCGTGGTACGGCAACCAGGGGCGCTCCGCCTCCAGGTGGCCCTCGACACCGAGCCGGCTCCAGGACTCCAGGTCGGCCAGCAGTTCGGTACGGGTGGCCTTGGGTTGCAGGCCGAGGGAGTTGCCCGCCAGGTACGCGGTCTCCGGGTAGCGTCCGCCGTCGGCCGGGGGCACGTGGAACAGGTGCCGGTGGCCCGGCTCGGCGGCGTCCAGGCGCAGCGCCTCGGCCTCACCGGCACTCATTGTCTCGTTCTCGTTCATTCTCGCCTCACATCGCCGTCCGGGCCGACCACAGCTCCGGGAAGACCACCCGGGCCATGCTGCGTTGCAGCCACGCCAGCCCCGCCGAACCGCCGCTGCCGACCTTGGCACCCATGGTGCGCTGCACCGCCTTGACGTGGTGGTGCCGCCAGTCGCCGAACTGCTCGGCCACCTCGGTCAGCGCCTCGCCGAGCATCCGCAGGTGGTTGTCCGGACCGCTGTCACCGTAGATGTGCACCCAGGCCGCCTCGACCGCGGCGTGCGGCTGGTGCTCGTCGCGGACGTCCCGGTCGAGCAGGTCGGCAGGGATGTCGTGGCCGTGCCGGGCGAGCAGGGCGACCACCTCGTCCCAGACGCTGGGGGTGGCCAGGGTCGCGTTCAGGTCGGCGTACACCTCGGTCTGCCGGCGGAAGGGCCGGATCAGCGCCGCGTCCCGCAGCCCCAGCCGGAACTCCAGGTGGCGGTACATGGCCGACTGGAAGCCGGAGCCCTCGCCGAGCAGGTTGCGGAAGCGGTTGAAGTCGGCCGGGGTCATCCAGCGCAACCCGTGCCAGGCGGCGTTGAGGGCCTCCAGGTGCAGCGCGGCGCGGCGCAGCGGGGCCAGCGCCTCCCAGACCCGGTCGGTGCGCAGCAGCCGGGAAGTCTCCCGCAGCTCGTGGCAGGTCAACCCGAAGTACAGCTCCATGATCTGGCTGACCATCAGGAAGGACATCTCGCCGGGGTCGTCACTCAGCGGCTGTTGCAACCTGTGCAGCGTGCTGGCCTGCACATAGGCGTCGTACGGCACCCGCTCGGCGAACTCCAGGGTCGGCTCGCCGCCGTTGCGGGCGGCACGGGCCGCCCGCTGCTTGCCCGTCACCGGACGCACCGCTGTCCGGGTTCCCGGGCGCAGCTCGGTCTGCTCCATCCGTCCACTCCTTCCTGGCTGGCGATTCCAGTCATGATCTCGCGGCGTCACCCCCGGATGGAATGCCTGTTCAACGGCGCTACGCCCAGCTGACCTGCCAAACGTGAGGCGCTGGCCGCATTTGGCTTGTCAGACGTAAGGTCTACGCGTGGACGAGATGGACTGGGCCCTGCTGCGCGAACTGCAGGCCGACGCACGGTTGTCGTTCAGCGAGCTGTCCCGGCGGGTGCACCTGTCCCCACCTGCGGTGGCCGAGCGGGTACGCCGGTTGGAGGAGAGCGGGGTGATCACCGGGTACCACGCGCATGTCGACCTGACCCGAGCCGGCCGGACGGTGGTCGCGTTGATCCGGATGTCCTGCTACGGCGCCCGCTGCATCCTGCACGACCCGGACGTCGCCACCTGGCCGGAGATCCTGGAGATC
This sequence comes from Micromonospora gifhornensis, assembly GCF_016863515.1. Taxonomy (GTDB): domain Bacteria; phylum Actinomycetota; class Actinomycetes; order Mycobacteriales; family Micromonosporaceae; genus Micromonospora; species Micromonospora gifhornensis. Next base: position 14,689 of record NZ_BOPA01000030.1, on the reverse strand, counting down.
CACCGGATCACCGGCGACGCGTGCAGTGTGCTGAAGGTCGCGGCCGGTTCGATCGGGGAGTTCGAGGGGGTCATCGACCGACTCGCCCCGTACGGGCAGCCGTCGAGCACCATGGTGCTCTCCTCCCCCCTCAACTGGCAGCCCCTGACCAGATGCAAGGAAGGGCCCCCTGTTAACGCCTCCGGTAGAGGAAGGGCCCCCGCTTAACACCCACTGGTTCCGCGCGCCGGGCGGTTTCGCGGGCCGGGTTAGCAGCGGGAGCAGGGGGAAAGCACCGCGGGTCACCACCCCAGCAGGACCGGTGCACCGGTGCCGGGAGGGAGGATCATGCGGGGTCTGCGACCGTACGGAGGAGTGCTGCACGCCTCCTCGACAATCGTCCGACTTCTCGGAGCGTTCGCGCTGATCGGGGCGTTCATCCTGGTCGGTGCCGGACCAGCCCGGGCGGGTGATAACACCTTCATCGAGGTGACCCCGAACAGTGTGCAGGCCGGATCCCGGGTGCACCTGCGGGCCAGCTGCGACAACGCCAACAACCGGCAGGCCGAGGTCGACTCGGAGGCGTTCAACCGGGTCTTCCTCCGACCGGACAACGGCTTCCTCACCGGCGACGTCACGGTGCCGGGCAACAAGGCCGCCGGGGACTATCCGGTGAACCTGCGCTGCAACAACGGCCAGACGGCCAGCACCACGCTGACCGTACTGAACATGCAGCAACCCACCAAGGGCCCGGCGACCGGTGGCGGTGGCACCGCCGGACCGGGCACCGGCTCGACGCTGCTGCTCGGCGGCGTCGCAGTGGTGGCCGCGGCGGTGGTCTTCGGGCTGATCAGCAGCCGACGCCGGACCGGTTCCTGACCACAGGCGGGTGCCATGATCGGCCACCGTGTTCCGGTGCCCGAACCGCGTCCCGTACCGCCCCGGACCGTCACCCGCCGCCGCTACCGACTCTGGCGGACAGCGACGGCCGTGGCCGGTCGGCTCGGCCGGGTCACCGCCCAGATGGGTTCGGCCAGCATCGCCACACCTGACCCGTCGGCCGCACCCGTGCCACCACGACCGCGTCGAGCCTGGCCGGCATCGGGCCGACGCAGCCTCCGCGCCAGCCCCGGACTGCCCGTCCTGGTGATCGGCAGCCTGATGCTGTTGATCATCACGATGCTCGGGGTCGAACGACTGACCGGCACGAACCTGCTGCCGGACCGCTTCATCGCCGGGCTGGCGCCGCCGCCGAAGAAATTTCCACTACTGCCGGCGAGCCAACCGGTCGGCATCGAGATCAACAAGATCGACCTGGCCGCGCCGGTGCACAACGTGGGCGTCGCCGCGGACGGCAGCATCGCCGCGCCGACCGCGGAACGCGCCCAGGAGGCCGGCTGGTACGACCAGGGCCCGACCCCGGGCCAGTACGGCCCCGCCGTCATCGTCGGACACGTCGACACCAGCACCGGGCCGGCGGTCTTCCAGGACCTGCGGCAACTGCGGGCCGGCGACCGCGTCGAGGTGGCCCGCACCGACGGTACGGTCGCGATCTTCGAGGTCGACCGGGTCGGCCGGTACGACAAGGAGGCGCTGCCCGCCGACGAGGTCTTCGGCGACTTCAGTCGGCCGCAGCTGCGGCTGATCACCTGTGGTGGACGCTGGGTCGGTGGGGAGACGGGCTACGCGGACAACGTGATCGTGTTCGCTTCCTTGGTGGAGGCTCGGTAGTCGTCTGGTGGGGGTTTGCGGGGGAGCCCGACCCGCTCCGGGCGGTCAGGCTTGATCCCTGCGCGGGTCGGGCTCCCCCGCAAACCCTCGGTGGGCGGGCTTCGCGGTCCTGTGAAGGCGTGGCGGGGGGGGCCGGTAGCCAGCGGGGTGGGTCAGCTGGGTGGGTCAGGCGGCTTCGGGTTCGCGGAGGTCGAGCCAGTCGGCCCAGCGGGGGTCGGGTGCGCGGTGACCGAGCACCCGCCAGGCGATCCCCTTCGGTGCGGCGGGCAGCGAGTGCAGTCGCCAGCCCAGCTCGGCGGGGGTCTTGTCGCCCTTGGTGTGGTTGCACCGGGCGCAGGCGGCGACCACGTTCTCCCAGGCGTGCGGGCCGCCCCGGCTGCGCGGGAAGACGTGGTCGATGGTCTCGGCAGGACCCCGGCAGTAGGCGCAGCGCCAGCCGTCCCGGGCGAAGATCGCCCGGCGGGACAAACCCACATGGGTACGGTAGGGCACCCGGACGAACCGGGTGAGTCGGACGACCGAGGGCACCGGTAACGCGCTGCGGGCGCTGTGCAGGACGCCCTCGCCGTCGGCGACACAGACCGCCTTGGCGGAGAGCACGAGGATCGCGGCGCGACGCACCGACACGACACACAGCGGCTCATAGGTGGCGTTGAGGACCAGCGCGCCGGAGCCCACCGTGGGTCGTATGTCAGGCATCGCGTCACCCTCCCGGTCAAGCGGCTCTCCACTCGCCACCGCCGACCGGCGCAGGCCGCAGCCATACACCACGTCGACGCCGGCCGGTTCACCGACGTCCGTTGCGCCAATCGTCCCTGATCGGACCGGCGAATGCACGCACTAATCCTGGGTACCTGGCGGAGCTTTCACGACAGATCCGGCGACGAGCGCGCCTCGGCTCACCCGGCCGTGGGTCGGTCATGGGTCGACCGGATGCTTACGGTACGAAATCAGGGTGACCGTCAGCATGCTCAGCCTCGTCTCCGGTACGCCCACCCCCGACCCGGAGGACACCCCCAGTCCCGAGTGCCTGGACGAGGTCGTCTGCAAGTGGGTATGGAAATACTTCGACTCGGTGTGGTTCGCCGAGGGCAGCTACTGGATCCTGGTCAAGCCGCTGCGGATCATCCTGATCCTGATGCTGGCGATCGCCGCCCGCTGGCTGGTGCACCGGACGATCCGCCGGCTGGTGCGCACCACCACCGATGCCGGCGTACCGACCATGCTCCGGCCGCTGCGCGAGCGCATCCCGAGCGCCGCGACCGAGCCCGGCGAGTTCGTCCCGGAGCGACGCCGCCAGCGGGCCGAGGCGATCGGATCGGTGCTGCGCAGCCTGAGCACGGCGTTCATCTTCGGCATCGCCGTCCTGATGGTGCTCAAGGAGTTCAGCTTCGACCTGGCCCCCCTGCTGGCCAGCGCCGGCATTGCCGGTGTGGCGCTCGGCTTCGGTGCGCAGAGCCTGGTCAAGGACCTGATCGCCGGCCTGTTCATGTTAATCGAGGACCAGTACGGGGTCGGCGACAACGTCGATCTCGGCGAGGCCAGCGGCGTGGTCGAGGCGGTCGGTCTGCGGGTCACCACCGTTCGCGACGGGCGGGGTGTGCTCTGGTACATCCGCAACGGCGAGATCGTCCGGGTGGGCAACAAGAGTCAGGGTTGGGCGCTGGTGGTCGTCGACCTGCCGATCGGCTTCGCCGGCACCGAGGAGGCCACGGCAGTGCTGCGTACCGCAGCCGCTTCGGTCGCGGTGGACCCGGAGTTGACGGCCTCCATCGTCGAGCCCCCCGAGGTGCTCGGTGTGGAACAGGTGACGGTGGACGGCACGGTCATCCGCACGGTGGTCAAGACCACCGCCGACGGGCAGGCCGCGGTGGGCCGCGAGTTGCGCCGTCGGCTCGCGGAGGCACTGGAAAATTCCGGGATCACCGCCCGGATCGCGGCCGTCCGGGCCGTACCCGCCTACCTGCGGGACGACAACGAGACTGGTCAGGGCGGGGCCACCTGAATGGAACGGTAGGTACTCGCGGCCGAGCGGCCCCTCGGGTATCGTCCGTTCGTTCAGTCAGAGATGCGACGATCAAGCCGTTCGCCCTAGCCAGTTGTCAGACTATCGGGCAGAATCCGGTGCACGCGCTCCCCGAGCGTGGTCACGTCCTCGCTGATCCGTAGATCTGACGATGGCCTCGGGGCCGGCCATCACGAGTGGCCTGCCACCGGCCGATGGAGGCGATGGTGTCGGACGAGCGGCCTCCTCCGGAAGGTCCGGCCACTTTCCGTGAGGTCTTCGCCCAGGGTGAGTACCGAGCCATCTTCCTGGCCAACACCCTGACCTGGATCGGTGACTACGTCGCCAAGGCAGCGGTCACCCTGCTCGTCTACAAGGAGACCGAGTCCGTCGCGCTCTCGGCGGCTGCCTTCGCGGTCAGCTACCTGCCCTGGCTGATCGGCGGCCCACTGCTTGCCACGATCGCCGAGCGGCACCGCTACCGCCAGATCATGGTGGTCTGCGACCTCATCCGGATGGCCTTGATGCTGCTCATCGCCATCCCCGGGATACCGGTGCCGCTGATCCTGGCCCTCCTGTTCGCCACCACGCTGGCCAATCCACCGAGCCAGGCAGCGCGTTCCGCGCTGATGCCGTTGATCCTGCCCGGCGACCGACTCGTCGTCGGGCTCTCGATCAACGCCAGTGTCGGGCAGGCTGCGCAGGTCGTCGGCTACCTGCTCGGAGCGGCGGTGGCGACCGTCAACACCACCGCCGCGTTGCTGATGAACGCGGCAGCCTTCGCCCTCTCGGCGGTGCTCGTCCGCTTCGGGACCCGGAACCGGGCACCGGCCATTGCCAGCGAGCAACGCCGTCACCTGCTCCGGGAAACCGCCGAGGGGTTCCAACTGGTGTTCCGTACGCCGGTGCTGCGAGCCATCGCGATCCTCGTCTTCGGCGCGGTGCTCTGCTCGATCGTGCCCGAGGGACTGGCCGCAGCCTGGGCCAACGAAGGCACGGACAGCGGGATGAACGCGGGAATGGCGCAGGCGCTGATCATGGCGTCGAGCCCGGTCGGGTTCATCCTCGGTGGGCTGTTGATGGGCCGGGCGGTCGCGCCGTCCCGGCGCATCGCCCTGCTCCGGCCACTGGCGGTCATCGCCCCGTTGATGCTGGTGCCCTCGTTGCTCGACCCGCCGCCGGCGGTGGTGGCGTTGCTCGCCGCCGCCTGCGGGTTCGCGGTCGCCGGCATCCTGCCGGTGGCGAACGGCCTGTTCGTCCAGGCCCTGCCGCACGGCTACCGGGCCCGGGCGTTCGGCGTGATGGCCACCGGGGTCCAGGTCATCCAGGGTGCCGCGGTCCTGGCGACCGGCCTGCTCGCCGAGCACTACCCGATCCCGATCGTGGTCGGGCTGTGGAGTGCCGCCGGGGTGGTGCTTATGACGTTCGTCGCCCGACGCTGGCCCGACGCGCAGACGGTGGAGGCCACGGTGGAGGCGGCACGGGCCTCCTCCGTCGGCTCGGCCACCCCGTCGGAGAAGCCGGACCAGGGCAACGTCGACCGACCACGGCATGCGGTGACCTGAACCACGGCGTCGACAGGTCCCGGTACGGTCACCGGCCGGCAACGCCTGGCAGGATGGAAGGGTGAATCCCGCAGGTGAGTCCGAGCCCCGCGGCGAGGCCGTGACGCTGTACGACGCCGTCGGCGGCGAGCCCACGTTCCGCAAGCTGGTCGATGAGTTCTACGCCGGCATCGCCAGCGACCCGTTGCTGCGCCCCATGTACCCGGAAGAGGACCTGGGGCCGGCCGCCGACCGGATGCGGCTGTTCCTCATGCAGTACTGGGGCGGCCCAAACACGTACTCCGCTCAACGGGGGCACCCCCGGCTGCGGATGCGGCACGCACCCTTCCGGATCGGCGCGGCCGAACGCGACGCCTGGCTGCGCCACATGCGCCGGGCGGTCGACAGCCTCGATCTGCCGGAGGCGACCGCCACCGAGCTCTGGAACTACCTGGAGCGGGCGGCCTACTTCATGGTCAACGCGATGGAGGACCCGGCCGCGGGGTGAGCCCCGCGGCGGCCACCGTCCCCCGTCAGAGCAGGGCACCCTCGTCGTGCAGCCAGTCGACGAAACTCGTGGCCACTGCCGCGCCGCAGTCGAGCAGCTCGACCAGGAGCGCGTCGTGGGCACCTGCGGCGAGCGGCACCTGCAGCTCGGCGTAGATCGGCAACTGCCCCCGTTCGGTGGCGTCGCCCACGTACGCCTTGCAGAAGCGGCGCGTGTGGTTCCACTCGTTGACCACCCGGTAGGCCCGGTCCGCCCAGTCCGGCGGCACGGTCGCGTGCGGGCGGGCCCGGAGCACCAGGATCTCGTCCTCGGGGCCTTCCAGGGTGACCAGCACGGCGTGCCGCTCCCACATGGCCAGCAGGTTGCCGTCGCCGTCGGCCAGGTAGCGCACGTCGAGCAGGTCCAACGCGTCGCAGATGCGGCGCAGGGTGACCGGTTCGACGGTGGCTGACATGTCCGCGATCAACGGATGCTCCCCGCCCGGGCAGTCGTCCCCGGGCTGACGGGGCGTCGGCGGGCCGACTCTGACGGCCTCCTCCACCGTGACACTGCTTCGAGTTTCCGGGTCGCCGCCACTGGCGGGACCGGGGCGCCATGACCACCACGGCATCGCTCGCGCACCTCACTCCCCAGCGGATCCAGTTGCATACGGTGGGTGGGATCCGAGGATGGACGGTACCCGGACAGTCGGAGCGAAGCATCCCCCCAACGCCAGCCCCAAGCCAGAAGGTTGACCCGAGGTCATACTTTCGGACGAGGGTCAAGCGGCCGCACGGCAAGATCCGTAGCCTTCTGCGACCACACAGCTCCGTACGGTCCCACCAGGGCAACCCAACGGCCAGCCGCGCGTACCCGGACCTCGTCGATGCCCGACGATCCGCCGGTCGCCCCCAGGAACCCCATCCTGATCAGACCCTGCACCATTCGCTGGGTCACCTCCACCGGACGGTCAGCTGCGTCGTCCGGCGTGACCACCACCGCGACATGGTCCAGCAGGGCGTCACGCAGCATCCGCTGCCCCACCGCCCGGCCGGCCACGCCGTTCGTCGCCGCCTCGCGCAGGGTGCCGGCGGCGGCCTCGGCGAGCCGGCGCACCTCCTCGCCCGGCAGGCTCTCCACCGGCCGGCTGGCTGCCGGCGGCAGCGGCCAGCGCCACTGCGCGTCACGCCGGGCGGGCAGACCCGCCCGGCCAGCCGCCAACTCGGCGAGCAACTGCCCGGCCGCGACCGTGACGTCCCCGGCGCCGGGGCCGGGGCCGGAGACCGTCCGCACGGCCAGCACCCCCCACGGCAGACGGCCCCAGAGAGCCGTACGCCCCGGTGTGCCGGTCGGACGTAACCGCACCAGGGCGGCCGGCTCCAACCGGACCAGTCGGGCCAGGAAGGCCCCTGCGTCGGCGACCCCGTCGATCCCGTGCCGCAACTCGGCGGTATCGGATTCCGGCCGGGGTGTGACGCCGCCCGCGCTCATGCCTCGCCACCGTCCGGGGCGTACCCGAGCAGGAAGGAGTGTTCCCGGTCGGTGAGCCGCCGGGGCACCTGCCGGACCAGGTCGAACGGAACCAGCACCGACTGTGCCCGGCTGACCAGATGCTCACCGTCGTACATCTCGTAGCTCACGGTGAAGGAGGCGGCGCGGATCCGCCCCACCCACATCTCGATCCGTACGGTCGGGGCCGCATCGGCGGTGGCCCGACCCAGGGCGTAGTCGACCGGGCGCAGGTAGTCGACCTCGTGCCGACGGATGACCACTCCGTCGGCGAACGAGTCGATGCCCTGCGCCCGCGCACCGACGAACATCAACGCCACCCGGGCCTCCTCGTACAGGGTGAGGAAGCGGGCGTTGTTGACGTGGCCGTACGCGTCGAGGTCAGACCACCGCAGGGTGCAGTGGTAGACAAACCGATCAGCCAAGACGTCGCTCGCCGGTCAGTCGCGGGTCAGCTTGCGGTACGTCACCCGGTGCGGTCGGGCCGCCTCCGCGCCGAGCCGGTCGATCTTGTTCTTCTCGTACGCCTCGAAGTTGCCCTCGAACCAGAACCACTTGGCCGGGTTCTCGTCGTCGCCCTCCCAGGCCAGGATGTGCGTGGCGACCCGGTCCAGGAACATCCGGTCGTGGGAGATCACCACGGCGCAGCCGGGGAACTCCAGCAGCGCGTTCTCCAGGCTGGACAGGGTCTCCACGTCCAGGTCGTTGGTCGGCTCGTCGAGCAGGATCACGTTGCCGCCGATCTTCAGCGTCAACGCCAGGTTGAGCCGGTTGCGCTCGCCGCCGGAGAGCACCTTTGTCGGCTTCTGCTGGTCCGGACCCTTGAACCCGAACGCCGCGATGTACGCCCGCGACGGCATCTCGACCTTGCCCACCATGAGGTAGTCCAGCCCGTCGGAGACGACCTCCCAGACGGTCTTGTCGCCGTCCAGGCCCTGCCGGTTCTGGTCGACGTACGACAGCGAGACCGTCTCGCCGACCCGGACCGAGCCGCTGGTCGGCTGCTCCAACCCGACGATCGTCTTGAACAGGGTGGTCTTGCCGACGCCGTTCGGGCCGATGATGCCGACGATGCCGTTACGCGGCAGCGAGAACGACAGGTTGTCGATCAGCACCCGGTCGCCGAAGGCCTTGGTCAGGTTCTGCGCCTCGATGACGGTGCTGCCCAGGCGCGGGCCCGGCGGGATCTGGATCTCCTCGAAGTCCAGCTTGCGGGTCTTCTCCGCCTCGGCGGCCATCTCGTCGTACCGGTCCAGGCGGGCCTTGGACTTGGTCTGCCGGGCCTTGGCGTTGGAGCGGACCCACTCCAGTTCATCGGAGAGGCGCTTCTTCATCTTCGCGTCGCGGCGTCCCTCGACGGAGAGCCGCGCGGCCTTCTTCTCCAGGTAGGTGGAGTAGTTGCCCTCGTAGCCGATGGCCCGGCCGCGGTCCAGCTCCAGGATCCAGCCGGCCACGTTGTCCAGGAAGTACCGGTCGTGGGTGATCGCCAGGACGGTGCCGGGGTACTTGGCCAGGTGCTGCTCCAGCCACTGCACGCTCTCCGCGTCCAGGTGGTTGGTGGGCTCGTCCAGCAGCAGCAGGTCCGGCGCCTCCAGCAGCAGCTTGCACAGCGCCACCCGGCGGCGCTCACCACCGGAGAGCTGGGTCACCTCGGCGTCCGGCGGCGGGCAGCGCAGCGCGTCCATCGCCAGTTCGAGCTTGGAGTCGATGTCCCAGGCGTCGGCGTTGTCCAGCTCCTCCTGGAGCCGACCCATCTCCTCCATCAGCTCGTCGGAGTAGTCCGTGGCCATCTGCTCGGCGATGGCATTGAACCGCTCCAGCTTGGCCTTGGTCTCCGCGACCGCCTCCTCGACATTGCCGAGGACGGTCTTGGCCTCGTTGAGGGGCGGCTCCTGGGCCAACATGCCGACGGTGTAGCCGGGCATCAGCCGGGCCTCACCGTTGCTCGGCTGGTCCCAACCGGCCATGATCTTGAGGAGGCTGGACTTACCGGCACCGTTCGGGCCGACCACACCGATCTTGGCCCCAGGCAGGAAGTTCAGCGTCACGTTGTCGAGCACGACCTTGTCGCCGTGCGCCTTGCGCGCCTTCTCCAGGACGTAGATGAACTGGGCCACGGTGCGGGCTACCTCCGTCAGGACTGAGTCGTCGATTTGCGTGGTGCGGGGCACGCGCGTGACGTGGGACGCGCCGTCACCCGCCGCCACGACCGTTGCCCGGCCGCGCGCACGCCATCGTCAATCCTGACAGGTCCGCCGGGCTTCGCCCACATCGCCCCGCCCGTCGGACACGGTTGCGCGGAGGGTGCCGACGGCCTGTCAACATGATCACGTGCAAGGTTCGGCCGGTCTGGGACGGGTACGTCACTCCGGCACTGAGCAACAGACGCCGCAGATACGCTCAGTACGCTCATCGCGGTGGACCCGTCAGCACCCGGAGGTGGCCGATCGTGACCGTCCGTAGCTCCTTTGTCGTAGTGGCAAACCGCCTACCGGTCGACGAGGTGAGCACACCCGAGGGCCGGCAGTGGCGACGCAGCCCTGGCGGCCTGGTCACCGCCCTGCACCCCGTCCTCGCCGAGCATCAGGGCACCTGGGTCGGGTGGGCCGGTGGCACCGGCGCCGCTCCCGAGCCGTTCGACCTGGAGGGCATCCGACTGCACCCGGTGCCGTTGAGCGCCGAGGAACTCGAGCGCTACTACGAGGGCCAGTCCAATGCCACGATCTGGCCGCTCTACCACGACGCCGTGGAGACGCCTGCCTACAAGCGTCGCTGGCGGGAGGCGTACCGGCTGGTCAACGCCCGGTTCGCGGAGGCCGCCGCCGAGGTCGCGGCCGACGGGGCCACGGTGTGGGTCCAGGACTACCAGCTTCAACTGGTGCCGGCGATGCTCCGGGAACTGCGTCCCGATCTGCGGATCGGCTTCTTCCTGCACATCCCGTTCCCGCCGATCGAGCTGTTCATGCAGATGCCGTTCCGCACCGAGATCCTGCGCGGGCTGCTCGGCGCCGACCTGGTCGGGTTCCAGCAACGGCTGGCCGCACAGAACTTCGTCCGGCTCGCCCGTCACCTGCTCGGCCTGCGCTACGAAGGGCAGATGATCCAGGTCGACGGGCGTCAGGTGAAGGCCGGCGCCTTCCCCATCTCGATCGACACCAAGGAGATGGAACGGCTGGCCGCGGACCCGGCGATCCAGGCGCGAGCCAAGGAGATCCGCGAGGAGTTGGGCAACCCGCGCACCATCATCCTCGGTGTGGACCGCCTCGATTACACAAAGGGCATCGAGTTGCGACTCAAGGCCTTCCGGGAGTTGTTGGCTGACGGAAAGTTGACAGTCCCCGACGCTGTTATGGTGCAGGTAGCCACGCCGAGCCGCGAACGCGTCGAGCACTACCAGGCACTTCGTGTCAAGGTCGAGCGCGAGGTCGGTCGGATTAATGGCGAATTCGGCCGGGTCGGTGTGCCCGCCGTGCATTATCTGCATCAGTCGTACAGTCGGACCGAACTTGCTGCGATGTACGCCGCCGCCGACGTGATGATGGTGACCCCGCTGCGAGACGGTATGAACCTGGTGGCCAAGGAGTACGTCGCATCAAGGGCGGACCACGGGGGCGCACTCGTACTCAGTGAGTTCGCCGGCGCGGCCACCGAGCTGCGTCAGGCGTTCCTGTGCAACCCGCACGACCCGGACGCAGTCAAGGATGCCCTGCTCCGAGCCGTGCACGTGGAGAAGCCGGAGGCTCGTCGCCGTATGCGGACTATGCAACGCCATTTGCGCACCCATGATGTGGGGCACTGGGCGAAGTCCTTCCTCACCGAACTCGGTGTGCCTGACATGGAGGCGTCGTGAGCGCCCCCTCCAGTGAAATCATCATGCCCACGGCGGGCACGATGGATCGGGAGCTGGCCTCCGCCATCGGGCGGATCGCCCGGGTGCCCCAGCTGCTGATCGCCTGCGACTACGACGGCACGCTCGCGCCGATCGTCGAGGACCCGAGCAAGGCCGTACCCCTGCCGGAGTCCGTCGCCGCGGTGCGTGCCCTGGCCGCGCTGCCGCAGACCACCGTCGCGGTCGTCTCCGGCCGGGCGCTTCGTGACCTGGCCGCGCTCTCCCGGCTGCCCAGCGAGGTGCACCTGGTCGGCAGTCACGGCTCCGAATTCGACATCGGCTTCGTCGAACGGCTCTCCCCCGAGCTGATCGAGGTCCGCAAGCGACTGCGGGACGCGCTGCGCGAGATCGCCGCGGCCCACCCGGGCGTACGCCTGGAACGCAAGCCGGCGAGCGTCGCCGTACACACCCGGGGGGTCGAACCGCAGATCGCCGCCGCCGCCATCGAGGCGGTCCGCAGCGGCCCCGCCACCTGGCCGGACGTCACCGTCACCCAGGGCAAGGAAGTCATCGAGCTGTCCGTGGTGGCCACCCACAAGGGCACCGCGGTCGACCAGTTGCGCACGCAGCTCTCGGCCAGCGCGGTCCTGTTCATCGGCGACGACGTCACCGACGAGAACGCCTTCGGCAACCTGAGCGGCCCGGACGTCGGCATCAAGATCGGCCCCGGCGAGACCAAGGCCGACCACCGGGTCGCCGAGCCGATCGAGGCCGCCCGGGTGCTCGGGCTGCTGCTGGAGACCCGCCGGCACTGGCTGTTCGGCGAGCGCGCGGTGCCGATCGAGCGGCACTCGATGCTTGCCAACGGGCGTACGGTCGCACTGCTCACGCCCGACGCGAAGGTGACGTGGCTGTGCAACCCCAAGCCCGACTCGGCGGCCATCTTCGCCGACCTGGTCGGCGGCAGCCCGGCCGGGCACTTCAGTGTCGCCCCGGAACGCGGCGGCATCCCGCTTGGCCAGCGCTACCGCTCGGGCACCATGACGGTGGAGACCCGCTGGTCGGGGCTGACCGTCACCGACTGGCTCGACAAGCCCGACCCGCGGACCACACCCGACGGGCCGGCGATCATCTCCGGCGACTCCACCCTGATCCGGGTGCTCACCGGCACCGGACGGGCCCGGCTGGAATTCGCGCCCCGACCGGAGTTCGCGCAGGTCGCCGTGCAGCTTCAGCCGCTCGCCGACGGCCTGCTGGTGCTCGGCTCCAACGAGCCGATCGCGCTCTACTCCCCCGGTGTGCAGTGGGAGGTCGGCAACGACGGCGGCTACGAGAGCGCCAAGGCGGTGGTGGACCTGTCCGCCCTCGGCGGGCAGGTGGTGCTGGAGCTGCGCTTCGGCACGCACAGCCTGGAACACCACCGGCTGCCCATCCACGAGCGGCAGGCAGCGGCGGAACGCCCCTGGAAGGACTGGGTGGCCTCACTGCGGCTGCCCACCACCGCCCGGGACCTGGTCGCCCGCAGCGCCTTGACGCTGCGTGGCCTCTGCCACGAGGCGACCGGCTCGATCCTGGCCGCCGCGACCACCTCGCTGCCGGAGGAGCTCGGCGGTGTCCGCAACTGGGACTACCGCTACTGCTGGCTGCGTGACGCCGCGATGACCGCCCGCGCCCTGGTCGACCTGGGGTCGATCGCCGAGGCCGAGGCGTTCCTGCGCTGGGTCGACGGCTGTGTGGAGCGCACCGGCGGGCACCCCGAACGGCTGCACCCCCTCTACACCGTGGACGGCTACGAGCTGGGTGCCGAGGCGGTCATCGACACCCTGCCCGGCTACGCCGGCTCCCGCCCCGTACGCGTCGGCAACCTCGCCAACCACCAGCTCCAGCTGGACGTCTTCGGCCCGATCGCCGACCTCATCGCCGCCACCGCCGACGTACGCGGCTCGGTGCGCGCCGAGGAGTGGCGGGTCCTGGAGAACATGGTCGAGGCGGTCCGCCGCCGCTGGCACGAGCCCGACCACGGCATCTGGGAAGCCCGCCTGCCACCCCGGCACCACATCTTCTCCAAGGTGATGTGCTGGATGACCGTGGACCGCGCCCTGCACGTGGTCCGCCAGCACGGTGGCGAGGACCGCCCGGAATGGGTGGAGCTGCGCGACCGGATCGGTGCCAACGTGCTGGAGTACGGCTGGCACGAGGAGGCCGAGGCGTACAGCGTCGCGTACGGCGACGAGGACATGGACGCCTCCTCGCTGTGGATCGGCCTGTCCGGTCTGCTGGCCGGGGACGACCCACGGTTCCTGTCCACCGTGCTGAAGATCGAGGCGGATCTGCGCAGCGGGCCGGTCGTCTACCGCTACCACTGGGACGACGGACTGCCCGGCCGGGAAGGCGGCTTCCACATCTGCACGTCGTGGCTGATCGAGGCGTACCTGCGCACCGGTCGGCGTACCGACGCCGAGGAACTGTTCCTCCAGATGATCGACACCGCCGGCCCGACCGGCCTGCTGCCCGAGCAGTACGACCCGCTGGCCGAGCGCGGCCTGGGCAACCACCCTCAGGCGTACAGCCACCTCGGGGTGATCCGCTGCGCCCTGCTGCTGGACAACATGCTCAAGCAGTAACCCGCCCCTTGTTCGAAGCGGCCGGAAACACCTCGTCTCCGGCCGCTCACCATCTCCCCTCCACTCCTCCACCCGATCCGCGAGCCCCAGCGAGCCCCGCGAGGGCGAGCCCCAGCGAGCCCCAGCGAGCCCCAGCGAGCCCCAGCGAGCCCCAGCGAGATCGCCACATCGCAGACCTGAACAGGACGCCTGGGCGACTATCGGACAAACGCTCCGCAAGTGTGCAGCGTTGGGTCTGGAGGCCTCACCGTTACGGCGTAACGGCGGGATCCAGAGCAGCGGGAAACCGCCATTACGGCGCAACGGAGTCGATCACCCCGGCCGCGTCGACTTCGACCCGGGCAAACGGGTCATTCCGTGTGCTTGCGTCACGACGGCCCACCGCGATCACCTTGGTCGGCGGGAATCCTGGATGCCTGCGGGTCGTTGAACACGTCTGAACGACCGAGGAAGGCGCCGGGCCTGAGCCTGGCGGGTGCGGGCCGGAATGTGGGGCCGCCGGATGGCGTTATATCGGGTGGCTGACCAAGCAGGGCCTGCCCGTGACCCGTCTGTGGTCGGGTGTGATCCGGTCGGGTGTGATCCGACCTCCGGGAATCACCGCCCTCGGTCAGTGGTTGTACATGGTCCCGGCGCCGCGATGGGGTCCCTCGCCCCCGTGATGAGCGTGGTGGGGTTCCCCCGCCCCGCGTGTGAGCCGGTGAACCTTCCCCTCTTTGAGCGCCGGACGGTGCTTGCGTATCCCGTACCGATCCCCCTTCTGGTCGGGTGCGCCAACCCCCGAATGGAGCTTCGTCATGAACTCGATCTTCCGTAAGAGCATGCTGAGTGTTGCTGGTCTGGCCTTTGCCGGTGGCGTGTTCGCCGGCCCGGTGGCCGCTCACGCCGACACCACCCCGGTGAAGACCACCCCCGTGGCCGCTGTGCAGGCTGACAAGCCGGACACCGGCAAGCTGATCCCGCATGGTGTGCAGGGCAGTC
>NZ_BOPA01000029.1 GCF_016863515.1 Micromonospora gifhornensis | reverse complement strand
GACGACCGCCTTCCTCAAGGGCCTCAAGCAGGTCGACGGCTGGCAGGACATGCCGCTGACCAAGGCCGCCCAGACCGTGCAGGTGTCGGCCTACCCGGACCACTACGCCCAGTGGGAGCAGCAGGCCGCTGACCTGGTCGCCAAGTACTGGAACAGCTAACCAACACCGGAAACAGTTGACCGCTAGACATTCCTCCACAGGGGGAGCAAGAAACGTTTGGCCGGCACCCGAACCCGGGTGCCGGCCAAACGGCGTCCACCCACCTACCCCGACAACACCCCACGGGGTCCGACGGGATGGGCGAAGGCCGACCGGGTCAGGCTGGGGCACCGTGCCCGGCGTAGGGATCAAGCCTGACCGCCCGAAGCCGGGCACGGTCGCCCCAGCCCCCACCGCAACCACCCCCACAAAGCAGACACGACCCGGGCACGATCAAAGGCTGGGAAGAACCCCGACCACATCCCCCACCACCACAACCGCCGGCGGACGTACCCCCGCAGCCGCCACATCCTCGGCCACCTCAGCGAGCGTGGAGCGGAGGATCCGCTGCGCCCCGGTGGTGGCCTCCTGGACCACAGCCGCAGGAGTGTCCGCCGGGCGACCGTGCCGCAGCAGGGTGGCGGTGATCGCCGGCAGGTTCTTCAGCCCCATCAGGATCACCAGTGTGCCGCGCAGCGCGGCGAGCGCGTCCCAGCGCACCAGCGAGGCCGCCGAGTCGGGTGCGACGTGGCCGGAGACCACGGTGAACTCGTGCGCCACCGCTCGATGGGTGACCGGAATACCGGCCGCCGCCGGGGCGGCGATGGAGCTGGTGACGCCGGGCACCACGGTCACCGGTACGCCGGCTGCCGCGCAGGCCAGCAACTCTTCACCGCCGCGTCCGAAGACGTACGGGTCACCGCCCTTGAGGCGCACCACGAAGGCACCGGCCTGCGCCCGGTCGACCAGGATCCGGTTGATCTCTTCCTGGGTGCGGGACGGGCCGTACGGGATCTTCGAGGCGTCCACCAGTTCCACGCCGGTACGCAGTTCGTCGAGGAGCAGGCCGGGCACCAGCCGGTCGGCGACCACCACGTCGGCCTCGGTGAGCAGCCGCCAACCACGGACCGTGATGAGTTCCGGGTCGCCCGGTCCGGCACCTACCAGTGCGACTCGGCCGGGTGAGCCGGTCGGAGTGTTAATAGGGGCCCCCTGCTCTACCGCAGGCGTTAACAGGGTGCCCTTCCTTTCACGCAGGAGGGTGCGGATGGCGTCGCGGACGGTCATCGCGCGGCGGGGGTCGCCGCCGCCGAGGACGGCCACGGTGACCGGGCCGTGCCGGGTCACTGCCGGGGTCCAGGCGGTCGCCGCCTCGCGATCGTCGGCGCGTACGCAGAAGATGCGGCGCTGTTCCGCGGCGGCGCTGACGGTGGCCGCGGCGGCCGGGTCGTCGATCGCGACGTGGACGAGCCAGGCGTCGTCCAGGTCGTCAGGGGCGAACCGGCGCGGTATCCAGCGCAGTCGGCCCGCGTCGGCGTGGGCCTGCAGTGCCGGGCTGATCTCCGGGGCCACCAGCAGCACGTCCGCGCCCGCGTCGAGCAGCGCGGGTACCCGCCGGGTGGCCACTGCTCCCCCGCCCACCACGACGACCCGTCGGCCGGCCAGCCGGAGTCCGAGAGGGTACGGACTCGTCACTTCTCCGCCACCCCGGCGGAGTCGAAGGTGGCCACCTCGTGCAGCACCCGGACCGCGCCGGTGACCACGGGCAGGGCGAGCAGCGCGCCGGTGCCCTCGCCGAGCCGCAGGCCCAGGTCGATAAGCGGGGTGAGGCCGAGTTGCCGCAGTGCGACGGTGGCGCCGGGCTCGGCGGAGCGGTGACCGGCGATCATCGCGCCGACCGCGTCGGGGGCGAAGGCCGCGGCGGCCAGCGCGGCGGAGACCGCGATCACCCCGTCCAGCAGCACCGGTACGCGACGCGCGGCGGCGCCGAGGAGCAGCCCGGTCAGCGCAGCGTGTTCCAGTCCGCCCACGGCGGCCAGCACTCCGAGCGGGTCTGTCGGGTCGGGTGTGTGGCGCAGCAGCGCCGCCCGGACTACTTCGATCTTGTGCTGGTAGGTCGGGTCGTCCACGCCGGTGCCCCGGCCGGTCGCCTCGGCGGCGTCGACTCCGGTGAACGCGGCGATCAGCGCGGCGGCCGGGGTGGTGTTGGCGATCCCCATGTCGCCGGTGACCAGCAGGGCCGCCCCGCCGTCGATCAGTTCCCCGGCGATGCGGATGCCGACCTCGACGGCGGACCTCGCCTCGTCACGGGTGAGCGCGGCGGTGACGGTCATGTCCCGGCTACCCCGCCGGACGTTGGCGTCGACCAGCCGCGGCACGTCGACGCGGCCGGGGCCGACCCCACCCGATGCAGCGACGCGGCCCTGGCCGACCCCACCCGGCACGTCGACGCGGCCGGGGCTGACGCCGCCCGGTGCAGCGACGCGAGCGTCGCCCGTCGGCGGGTGGTCGTCGGGGGTGGGCAGGGGGGTGGCCACGCCGACGTCGACCACGGTCACCGTGGCACCGGCCTGCCGGGCGAACGCGTTGACCACCGCGCCGCCGGCCAGGAAGTTGCCGACCATCTGGACGGTGACCTCCTGCGGCCAGGGGGTCACCCGCTGGGCGTGTACGCCGTGGTCACCGGCGAAGATGGCCACGGCCGCCGGGCTCGGCAGCGGTGGCGGGCAGGTGCCGGCCAGGCCGGCGAGGCGTACGGACAGCTCCTCCAGGAGGCCGAGCGAGCCGGCGGGCTTGGTCAGCCGGGTCTGCAACTGCCGCGCCGTGCTCATCGCCGCCTCGTCGAGCGGGCCGATCGCCGCGATCGTGGTCTCCAGCATCATGCCTCCAGAATCTCCGCCAACACCTTGATGAACGCGTCGGTGCAGGCCCGGTCCCGCACCGCGATCCGCAGCCAGTCCGGGCCGAGGCCGGGGAAGGTGTCGCCGCGGCGTACCGCCCAACCATGCTCGCGTAGCGCGGCGCGGATCCGGTCCGCGCCCGGCCGGTGGATCAGGACGAACGCGCTGGCCGGACGCCCGACGACGCGTACCCCGGGCAGGGCCGACAGGCCGGCGACCAGGTGGTCGCGGTCGGCGGCGAGTTGCGCGGCGATGGCGCGCTCGGCCTGCACCGCGGTGGGGCCGGCGCAGGCGGTCGCGGCGGCCAGGGCCGGCGTGGAGACCGCCCAGAGTGGCTGTACGGCCGCCAGCCGGCGCAGCAGCGCTGCCTCGCCGAGCAGGTAGCCGATCCGCAGTCCGGCCAGCCCCCAGGTCTTGGTGAGGCTGCGGACGACCACCAGTCCGGGCAGGTCCCGACGGGCCGCCAGGGATTCGGGCTCACCTGGCTGGCCGGGAGCGGCGGTGGTGTCGGCGAACGCCTCGTCGACCACGAGCACGCGCCCTGGCCGGGCCAGGGTGGCCAGGTCGGCGGCGGGATGCAGCACCGAGGTGGGGTTGGTCGGGTTGCCGATCATGACCAGGTCGGCGTCGGCGGGGACCCGCTCCGGGTGCAGGCGGAAGTCGTCCGCCGGGTCGAGCAGCACCCGCTGCACGTGGTGGCCGGCCGCCCGCAGCGCGGCCTCCGGCTCGGTGAACTGCGGGTGGACCACCACCGGCCGGCGGATGCCGCGCAGCGCCTGGGCGAGCAGTACGAACCCTTCGGCGGCCCCGGCGGTCAGCAGCACCTCGGCCGGTGGCCGACCGTGTCGGGCGGCGACGGCGGCTCGCGCGGGTTCCGGGTCCGGGTACGCGGCCAGGTCGGCGAGTGACGCCGTGATCGGTTCGGCCAGCCAGTCCGGCATCGGTGCACGCCGTACGTTGACGGCGAGGTCGATCAGCCCCGCGCCCACCTCCGCGTCACCGTGATGGGTGAGATCCGGCTCGGCGGTCGGCGGGTGCGACCGGGTCGCCGGGGTCAGCGGTGCGTGCATGTCCGCGATCCTGCCGGGAACGCGGCACGGGTGACAGCAGCGCGGGGGGTGGGCCGCATCACCACCGATCACTTCATGAGTATTTCTCATGGATGATTCGGAAATGTCATAACTTAAGGGTGTGAGCAACCGACCCCTTGCTGCCGCTGGTCGTTTCGTTCCTCTCCTCCGTGCCGGGCTGATCGCCGGCATCATCGTCGCCGCCGTGGCGTACCCCGTGGTCGCCCTGACCGGCGTCGGCGCCAAGGCCACCGCGCACGCCGTGGAGAGCAAGACCCGACTGCTGGCCACCGCCCTGCCCGCCGAGACCTCCTACCTCTACGCGCCCGACGGCAAGACCATGCTGACCATGTTCTTCGAGGAGTACCGGCAGTACACCAAGCTGTCGGACATCTCGCCGCACATGCAGCAGGCGATCGTGTCGGCCGAGGACAACCGCTTCTACCGGCACCACGGCGTCGACCCGAAGGGCGTCGCCCGGGCCTTCGTGGCCAACGCCAAATCCAGCGGCGTCTCCCAGGGCGCCTCGACCCTGACGATGCAGTACGTGCGGATGGCGCTGCGGGACAGCGCGAGCACCCCGAAGGAGGTGCAGGAGGCCACCGCGCAGACCCCGGTCCGCAAGGTCAAGGAGATGCGGATGGCGGTCGACCTGGAGAAGGAGATGAGCAAGGAGGACATCCTCGAGCGCTACCTCAACTCGGCGTACTTCGGGCACCGGGCGTACGGCATCTACGCCGCCAGCGAGATCTTCTTCTCCAAGACCCCGAAGGAACTCACGCCCGTCGAGGCGGCCACGCTTGCCGGCCTGGTGAAGTCGCCCTCGCAGTACGACCCGGCCAGCTCGGACCAGAAGGAGGCCACCGCACGACGCAACTACGTGCTGGACAACATGGCCCGGCTCGGCTACCTGTCGCCCGACTCGGTCGCGGCGGCGAAGACCGAGCCGATCCGGCTGCGGCTGACCTATCCGCCGAACGACTGCGCCTCCGTGCCGGAGAGCTGGAACAGCTGGGGCTTCCTCTGCGACTACCTGAAGAACTGGTGGAGCGCGCAGCCGGCCTTCGGCGACAACCGGCTGGAACGGCTGGACAAGCTGCGGCGCGGCGGCTACCGGATCGTGCTCAGCATGGACCCGAAGATCCAGGCGGCGGCCGAGGACAACGTCGGCACCAAGGGCAACACCGGCAGCCCGTTCGCCAACGGCATCGTGGTCGCCGAGCCGGGCACCGGGCGGATCAAGGCGATGGCGGTGAACCGCACCTACTCGCTTCAGGTCAACGAGAACCCGCTCAGCTCCAACCCGGAGGCGGGGCCGAACGTGCGGGCCAACTACCCGAACACGGTGGCACCCCTGATGGGCGGCGGCGACCTGCCCGGCTACCAGGCCGGATCGACGTTCAAGATGTTCCCCATGCTTGCCGCGTTGGACGCCGGCATGACCCTGAACACCACCTTCAACGCACCACACTCGTACCGGTCGGAGATCTACGACGGGTGGCAGCCGTCGAACGCCAGCGGCGCGATGAGCGGCATGCAGACCATGTGGTCCGGTTTCGGCAAGTCGGTGAACACCTACTTCGTCTGGCTGGAGGAACAGGTCGGCGCGGAGCGGGCGGTCCGGCTCGCCGAGCAGTTGGGGCTGCGCTGGCGTACCGACGTGGACCGGGACCACGCCTCGCCGTCGAAGGCCAACAAGTGGGGTGCGTTCACGCTTGGCGTCTCCGACGCCACCCCGCTGGAGATGGCAAACGCGTACGCCGCCGTCGCCGCCGACGGGCGGTACTGCGAGGCGATGCCGGTGTCCGCGATCTACAACCGGGACGGCACCCCGGCGACCTTCAAGACCCCCGGCGGCATCGAACGGGAGATCGCCAAGCCCCGCTGCCGCCAGGTGGTCAGCGCGGACGCCGCCCGGGCCGCCACCGACGCCGCCCGCTGCCCGACCGGTGACACCCCGGCCAAGGGTGGCTGCGGCGGCTGGTCGACCGCGGACAGCGTACGAGGCACGGTGGGTCGCCCGGTGGCCGGCAAGACCGGTACCACGGACAGCACCCGGTCGGCCTGGTTCGTCGGTTACACCCCGGAACTGGCGGCGGCGAGCTTCATCTCCGACCCCGACAATCCGTTCAACGCGGTGGGCGACGGCCAGTCGCAGATCCCGATCGCGGCGGTCGCGAACACGCTCCGCGACGCACTCAAGGGCAAACCGGTGCGGGACTTCATTCCACCGTCGGACCGGATAGTCGGCTGACCACCGGCCCGGCGTCCGTCTCGGACGCCGGGCCGTCCGAGCCGCTCGGGGCGCCGGGTGACCCGCTCCCGGCGGACGGGCCGAGCACAACGGCCGGCACAGCGTTCGGGGCGGCGTCGGGGTCGGCGGCCGCGGCGGCCACCAACCGGGTCGCCAGGTGCGGATACGCGGCCCAGTGCGGCACCAGCTGAGAGGCGTGCACGCCACGCCAGACGAACCCCTCCGGGGCACCACCTGCCCAACTCCAGGCCGGACGTTGGCCACCTCGCGGGGAGAGCACCCCCTGGTGCTCCTTGTGCCCGACGACCACCTCACCGCGAACCGCGATCACACTGTCGCTCTGGGCGGTCGCCTCCCGGTAACCGACCACCAGTCCGTCGCGGAGGCTGCCGATGGCGTCGAGCACGCCACACATGGGCAGGCCGTCCACCTCCCGGGCCAGCCAGAGCAGACCGGCCCCCTCGGCCACCACCGGGCGGCCGGTACGGGCCAGCTCGGCGACCGCGATGCAGAGCCGCCGGTTGGCGGAGAGCTGCTCGACGTACGACTCGGGCAGGGCGCCCCCGACCACAAGCGCCCGGGTACCGGCCGGCAGCGCCTCGTCGGTGAACGGGTTCACCGTCACCACGTCCGCCCCCGCCGCCCGCAGCAACTCGACGGTCTCGACGTGGCTGAAGGTGCCAGCGGGTCCGCCGGCCACCGCGATGACCGGGCGTGGCCGATCCGGGGCCGCCGCGTCGCCGGCCGCCGCCGGCTGCGGTGACCAGGCCGGCATGCCCAGCGCCGGGGCGGAGCGGGCCAGGCCGAGCAGTCGTTCCAGGTCGACGGTGGCGGCCACCGCCTCGCCGAGCCGCCGGACCGCCCGGGTGGCCTCGCCGGCACCGGTGACCACCGGCACCACTGCGTGCCGTCGGGACGGCAGCACCGGTGGGAGGTCCTGCCTGCGCAGCGCGCCGTAGACAGGTACGCCGATGTCGTCGAGCGCCTCGCGCAGCAACGCCTCGTGCCGCGAGGAGGCGACCCGGTTGAGGATCACCCCACCGATCCACAGCTGCTCGTCGTACGCGCGGAACCCGTGCACCAGCGCCGCCACCGACTGCCCCATCGCGGCGACGTCGACCACCAGCACGACCGGGCTGCGCAGCGCGGTGGCCACCGCGGCAGTGGATTCGGTGTCGCCCCGGCCACTGAGACTGTCGTAGAGGCCCATGCTGCCCTGCACGACCGCGAGGTCGGCGTCGGCGGCACCGTGCAGCAGCAACGGGGCGAGCCGTTCGGAGCCGACCAGCCGCGCGTCCAGACTGCGCCCGGGACGGCCGCAGGCCAGGCCGAGGTACGCCGCGTCGACCTGATCCGGGCCGATCTTGAAGCCGGCCGCGTCGAGCCCCTGTTCGGCGAACGCGGCGAGCAGGCCGATCGCCACTGCGTTCTTGCCGTGCCCGGACGAGGGGGCGCTGAGCACCAGACGCGGCACGACGGTCATCATCGACTCCTCGCGAACGGACGAGCGTGCCGAGGGGCCGGCGCGCTCCGCCCGCGTGACGATAGCCGAACCGGACTACTGGCACGCACCGGCCGGTACCCCTCCCATTCCGGCGTCCCGGCCGGCCCCCGCCCCGCCCACCGCCCGGGTACGCTGCGCCACCACAGCCGGCGGCGCGGCACGGGGGCGACGACCCACCGGGTAGCCTCGTGGCGTGTACCGGTTCCTGCTGACGCCGCGCTGGCTGGGCATCCTCGCGCTGACTCTGGTCGCTGCCACGGTGATGGTGCTGCTGGGCAACTGGCAGCTGGACCGTTACCAGGGGCGTACCG
This sequence comes from Micromonospora gifhornensis, assembly GCF_016863515.1. Classification (GTDB taxonomy): domain Bacteria; phylum Actinomycetota; class Actinomycetes; order Mycobacteriales; family Micromonosporaceae; genus Micromonospora; species Micromonospora gifhornensis. Next base: position 117,175 of record NZ_BOPA01000029.1, on the reverse strand, counting down.
CGATCAACGAACGGATCGACGCCGGCCTGCGGATGGCGGCGGTGCCGCTGCGCGAGGCGCTCGCCGCGCCGACCGGCGGTCCCGGCACGATCGGACCACCACCGGCCGAGGAGCGGACCTTCACCCGGGTCACCCTGACCGGCCGGTACGACACCGACAACACCGTGTTCGTCCGGGGTCGTACGGTCGACACCAAGGTCGGCTTCGAGGTACTCACCCCGCTGGTGCTTACCGACGGCACGGCCGTACTTGTGGACCGGGGTTGGATTCCGCCGGCCCCGGGTGGCGCGCTGGCCCAGCCGGAGATGCCGGCCACCCCGGCAGGCGAAGTGACAGTCGAGGGCCGGGTACGCGCGAGCGAGAGCGGCGACGCCAAGGTGTCCCGCCGCGACGGCCAGCTGGAGAGCCGTCGGATCTCGCTGCCCCAGCTCGCCCCTCAACTGCCGTACCCGCTGCACGGGGGGTACGTGCTGCTCGATGAGCAGACGCCGGCCGCCGATCCGGTGTTCAAGGCGGTGCCGGTGGGGCACGCCAACAACTGGCAGAACCTCGGCTACGTCGTACAGTGGTGGATCTTCGGGGCGATGACCGTGTTCGGCTTCGGCTGGATCGCCCGCCGGGAGGCCCGCCGCCTGGCCGGGGTGACCGACGACCGGCCCCGCGACCGCGCCGCCGACCCCTCCCCCGCCTGACCCCCGCCGCTCCTCCCCGCCTGACCGCCGCTGACCCGACGGCCCGGCCGCTGAGCCGACGGCCCGCTTGGGGCGACGGCCCGCCGCTACGGTGACGGCGCGGCCGGTGGGCGGCCGGCGTGGATGGCACGGACGGTGTCGATCGTGTCGGCCTCGGCGGCGGACTTGTCCTCGCGGTACCGCACCACCCGCGCAAAGCGCAGCGCCACCCCGCCGGGATAGCGCGAACTGGTCTGCACGCCGTCGAAGGCGATCTCCACCACCTGCTCGGGGCGGACCCGCACCACCCAGTCGCCCCGCTCCACCGCCAGGCCGAGGAAGCGTTCGGTCTGCCAGCGCAGCAGCTCGTCGGTGAGCCCCTTGAAGGTCTTGCCCAACATCACGAACTCGCCGGTGCGCGGATCACGCGCCCCCAGGTGCAGGTTGGACAGCCAGCCGGTGCGCCGGCCGCTGCCCCACTCGACGGCGAGCACGACCAGGTCCAGGGTGTGCCGAGGCTTGACCTTGATCCACGCTGCGCCGCGCCGGCCCGCTTCGTACGGCGCGTCGGGTGCCTTGACCACGACACCTTCCTGGCCGGCGTCGAGCGCGGCGGCGAACGCCTCGCCGGCCCGCTGCGGCTCGTCCACCTCCATCCGCCCCACCAGCAACCCGGCGTCGACCGTGCCGCGCAGCACCGCCCACCGCTCGCGGCCCGGCGCGTCGATCAGATCCGTGCCGTCCAGATGCAGCAGGTCGAAGAAGTACGGCGTGAGCACCGTCGTGCCGGTGCTCGCGGCGGCGGCCCGCACCGCCGGGGCGACCGGCGCGGCAGCGGTCGGTCCGTCCGTGGACCGGGCACCGGCTGATCCGCCGCGCCGGGCGGCGGCGCTGGAGGTCTGCTGGAAAGGCAGGGGTCGGCCCGTCTCGTCCAGGCCGATGGCCTCGCCGTCGAGGACCAGCTCCCGCGCCGGCAGGGCCCGCACCGCGGCGACCACCTCGGGCACCCGGGCGGTGATGTCGTCCAGGCTGCGGGTGAACACGGCGATGTCCGACCCGCTGCGGTGCACCTGGACGCGGATGCCGTCGAGCTTGACGTCGACCACGGCGGGGGTGCCCGTGGCGGCCAACGCCTCGTCGACCGAGGAGGCGCTCTGGGCCAGCATCGGCGCGAGTGGCCGCCCGACCCGCAGCCCGAACCCGGCCAGGGCGGCAGCGCCACCGGCGAGCGCGGCCACCGCCACCTCACGCAGGTCACCGGCGAGCAGCAACGCCCGGCGTACGGCGGCGACCGGCACCCCGGCGGCGCGGGCGATCGCGTCGGCGAGCAGCCCCGCCTGAGCGCCGTGGCGCAGCTCGCCGAGGAACAACCCGGTGAGCAGCCGCTGCTCGTCGGCGGTCGCCGCCGCGTAGAGGCTGTGCACCAGGGCACGGCGACGGGCCTGTGATCCGCTGCCGTGCACCGCGGCGATCGCGTCGATGGCCGCGTCGACCGCACCGACGGTCAGGGTCGGCTCCGCCGCGGGTGGCGGCAGGTCACGCAAGCCGGCCCAACCGACGCCGGTCTGCCGCTGGCGCAGCTCACCGGCGAGCCAGCCGGCTCCTGCGGCGATCTCGACCGGATCGAGCCGGCGCAACGCCTCGGCGAGCAGCTCGACCTTCGCCCGCCGGCCGCTGGTCGCGCCGACGGCTGCGGAGGTGGCAGCCAGGTCGAGGAATCGCACGCCCCAATCCTGCCAGCCACCTCCGACAACGCACGCCGTTCACCGCACCGCCGCCATTCGCGAGCGCCGCCGTTGGCCGGGCGTCGACTCGGGAGCGTCGGCCTCAGGCCGGGACCGGTTCCTCCACGCGCAGGCCGCGGGCGCGGACCCCCTCGGCGATGCGGGACAGCGACGCGTCCAGGGCGACCAGGGCGGCGGAAAGCTCCGCGAGCTGTTCCTTGAGCGTGTCCTCGGGCCACGCGGAGACGTCGATGTCTCCCAGAGCGCTGACGGCGGCCCCCAGGCGGGCCATCTCCTCGTTCGTACGCATGTTCGAGAGGCTACAACAGCCCCGCGTCCGACACACCGGAAACGGCCACCATTCGTGCGAAGTTACGGGTTCAGCCGCGACCCACCTCGGCCACCTTGGCCAGCAGCAACGCCTCGGCCAGGCAGACCCGGGCGAACTCGCCCAGGTGCAGGCTCTCGTTCGGCCCGTGCGCCCGGGCGTGCGGATCCTCCACACCGGTCACCAGGATCGCCGCCTGCGGGAACATCTCCCGCAGAGTGGCGATGAACGGGATCGAGCCGCCGAGGCCGATGTCCACCGCGTCGGTGCCGTCCCAGGCCGCCCGGAAGGCCGACCGGGCGGCGTCGAACATCGGGCCGGACGAGTCGATGACACACGGCGCCCCGTCGTGCTCGAAGCTCACCTCGACCTGCGCACCCCAGGGGGCGTGCCGGTGCAGGTGTTCACGCAGCGCCGCGTACGCCTTGGTCGGGTCGTCGCCCGGCGCGAGCCGTACGCTCAGCTTGGCCTTGGCGGTCGGCACCAACGCGTTGGGCGCCTCGCCGGTGGCCGGGGCGTCGATGCCGAGCACGGCGAGCGCCGGCTTGGTCCAGATCCGGTCGGTGATCCGGCCGGTACCGATCAGCTGCACCCCCTCCAGCACGCCCGCCTCGGCACGGAACCGCTCCTCGGGATAGTCGACGGTGGCGCCTACGCCCTGGGTCAACCCGTCGACCGCGACGTCGCCGGCGTCGTCGTGCAGGGTGGCCAGCAGCCGGACCAGGGTGGTCAGGGCGTCCGGCACCGGCCCGCCGAACATGCCGCTGTGCACGGCCTGCTCCAGGGTGCGTACCTCGACGAAGAGGTTGACCAGGCCGCGCAGCGAGGTGGTCAGCCCCGGCACGCCGATGTCCCAGTTCGTCGAGTCGGCGACCACGATCACGTCCGAGGCGATCGTGTCGCGGTGCGCGGCGAGCAACCGCTCAAGCGACTCGGAGCCGTACTCCTCCTCGCCCTCGATGAACAGCACCACCCCGACCGGAAGCCGATCGCCGAAGGCGCGCAGCGCGGCGATGTGCGCCATGATGCCGGCCTTGTCGTCGGCGGCACCCCGCCCGTACAGCCGGCCGTCCCGCTCGACCGGCTCGAACGGATCGGACTGCCACAGCGCCCGGTCGCCGACCGGCTGCACGTCGTGGTGGGCGTAGAGCATGACCGTCGGCGCGCCGGGTGGCGCTGCCCTGCGCCCGATCACCGCGGGCTGCCCACCGGCCCGCACGATCTCCACGTCGAGTCCGCAGCCGCGCAACAGTTCGGCCACCGCTTCGGCGGAGCGTTCCACGTGCGTGTGGTCGAAGCCTTCGAAGGCGATGCCGGGGATCCGGACCAGGCGCTCCAGATCGGCCCGTACACCAGGCAGTTCCCGCTGCACAGCGGCCCGCAGCTCGGCCTCCGTCATGATCGGTGTGGTCATGACCGGCATCGTATTCCGGCCTTACCCGACCCCGACGGCCACATCGCCGCATCCGGTGCCGCTCGACCTGAACCGCAGCTCAGTCCGCCGCCATTCGCAGGTAGTAGCGGTCGGCGTCGTGCGGCAGCGTGGGTGCGCCGTCGACGACCAGGTCGGCCCGGGCCCGCGTACCGTCGGCGCGGAAGTGCTCCTGCTCGCCGAGGTGCCACCGGCGCAGCTCGGGCAGGATTGACGGACCGTCACGGGTCACCGCCCTGGTCAGCCGCAGCGGCTGCGGCGCGGTGACGAAGACCGCCAGGCTCAGGTCGGCCGCCGCCTCGGCGCGGGCCGCGCTGACCCCCTCCACGATCAGCACCGGCGCTGCCGGCACCGGCACCGGGTTGGGCAGGAACGCCCGCCGCACCCAGCTGTACCGCTGGTAGGCGCCGGCCTGCCCGGCACGCACCGGTGCCAGCACCGACGACTCCAGACGGCGCCAGAAGGTGAGCTGGTCGTCCCACCCGTCGAGCAGGTCGTCGGTGTGCACCACCGGCGGACGACCCACGTCGGTGGCGGCAAAGGCGTCGGCCAGCCGCGCCGCGAAGGCCGTCTTACCCGCACCGCTGGGACCGTCGACCGCCACCAACCGGGTACGCCCCAACCGCGAGGGCCGCCGCAGCACCCGGCGCGCCAGTTCGGCGTACGCCGCAAAGACCGCAACCACGGGCACGGACGTTACCGTTCGTGTTGTCCCACACCGCTTCCGGCCGTGAACCGGCAGGCCAGAAGGCACGATCGGGTCGTGTCCCATTCCGTGATGAGTCCCGGCGTCGAGGCGTTGCTGGAGCAGGCCCGCGCGGGCATGACCCGGTTGACCCCGCAGGAAACGGTGCAGGCCGCCGCCCGCGGCGCGCTCGTGATCGACACCCGTACCGACATGCAGCGACGGGAGCAGGGTGACCTGCCCGGCGTCCTGGTGATCGATCGGACGGTGTTGGAGTGGCGGCTCGATCCGGCAAGCGACTGGCGCATCCCCGAAGCCACCGGCTACGACATCGAGGTCGTCGTGGTGTGTCGCCAGGGCTACAGCTCCAGCCTCGCCGCCGCCAGCCTGCGCGCCCTCGGCCTGCACCGGGCGACCGACATGATCGGCGGCGTGGACGCCTGGCGCGCCGCGGGTCTCCCCTTCTCCGATCGGCCGGCGGACGTCCGCCTCTGACCGTCTCCGGGGCTTCGGCGGGCGGGCCTGCTCAGGGCGTCATCGCCGTGAACGTCTGCTTCGCGTAGGCGGCCAGCAGCGTCTCGGTGGTGGCCTCGTCGGGCACCTCGGACCCCATTGACAGGAGATCGAGCCAGATCCACGCGTCACCGCGCGTCGCGTACATCGACGCGCGACGGGCCGTCACCGGCTCTGCGATGTCGGGAAGATCCAGCCCCTCGTCGACCGGCATGATCCACACCCAGGCACGGTCACCGAGTTGCGGCAGGTCGTACCAGGTGCCACGCGCCTGCGGCTTCGGTTTCGGCGGCAGCGCTTCCCGGGCGAGTTCCGGGGAATCGGCGAGTGCCGTGTTAACGGTGAGGTACATGGCGGCCGAATCCGTCTCGCCGGCCCCGAGCATGCACTTGCGCGACGGGTGACCCGGCCGGAACGGCAGCTCTCGGGTCTTGGCCGCGCCGCCGACCACATCGAGCATCGGCTGCGGGTCGAGCTTCGCGCACAGTTCGTCCACCAGGCGATAGCTGGTCGGAAACGGCGACGGGTCGGTCGGTTCCGACGGGCTGGCACACCCGGTCAGCAAGCAGCCGAACAGCACGGGCGGCAGCACCAGGGCAAACCGGGGCCAATGGCCGAGTAACGTCACGGGCGGATCCTGCCACGGCAGCCGGCACCTGTCAGACCCGTGAGGCTCCGGGTGGGACGAAGGGCAGGTCGGTGGGCGGACCGGACTCGATCAGCCGCCACAGGGCTGCCGTGTCGAGATGCTCCTCGACCAGGTCCCCCAGCAGGTCGAGGGTGCATTCCCGGGCACCGGCAAACGAGGTGTCCGGGGCGACCCGGAAGCCGGTACGCCCGGCCAAACGGGCCACCCGGGTGAGGAACCAGCGACGGAACTCGTCGGACTCGAAGGCACCGTGCCAGTGGGTACCGTGCACCACCCCGTGGACCGCACCCTCCCCTACCCCGTCGAGGTAGCGCAGCAGCGGGGTCAGCGTCGGCTCGGCGGCCGAGACGTACCCGTGGTGGATCTCGTATCCGCGTACCGGCAGGTCATCGGCGCAGGTGCCGGCCACCGCCCGAACCGTCTTGCGCGGGTCGAAGGTGATCTCGATGGGGAGCAGGTCGAGGCCGGGCACGCTGCCGCGTCGGCTCTCCACCGGGTCGTGGATGGCCCGGGCGAGCATCTGGAAACCGCCGCAGATGCCCAGCAGCGGGCGACCCGCCGCGACGTGCGCGGTGACCACGTCGGCGAGGCCGGTCTCCCGCAGCCAGGCCAGGTCCGCCACTGTCGACTTGGAACCGGGCAACACGATCAGGTCGGCGGCGGCCAGTTCGGCCGGCTCGACAGTCAACCGCACACGTACCCCGGGCTCGGTCGCGAGTGCTTCGACGTCGGTGGCGTTGCTGATCCGGGGCAAACGCACCACTGCGACGTCGAGCCACTCGGTGCCGTGCGGGGCGGCGGGTCGGCCGAGCACCCGGCCGTAGGCGAGCGAATCCTCGGCGTCCAACCACAGGTCCACCGCCCAGGGCAGGACCCCGTACGTCGGACGCCCGGTGAGCTGGCCCAGCATCGCCAGCCCCGGTTCGAGCAGCCCACGGTCACCGCGGAACTTGTTGACCACGAAACCGGCGATCAACGCCTGGTCGGCGGGGTCGAGCAGGGCCAGGGTGCCGAACATGGCGGCGAACACCCCACCCCGGTCGATGTCACCGACCACGATCGTCGGCAACCTGGCCTGCCGGGCCAGGCCCATGTTGACGTAGTCGCCGTCGCGCAGGTTGATCTCCGCGGGACTGCCGGCCCCCTCACAGACCACCACGTCGTACGCCGAGCGCAGCTCGCTCAGCGCGGCGTAGGCGGTACCGGCCAGCCGGGGGCGCAGCGACGCGAACGTGTCGGCGGTCATCGTGTCGACCGCCTCGCCCAACAGCACCACCTGGCTGGACAGGTCGCTGCCCGGCTTGAGCAGCACCGGGTTGAACCGCAGATCCGGGGCGAGCCCGCAGGCCGCCGCCTGCATCGCCTGCGCCCGCCCGATCTCACCGCCCCGGCCGTCCGGACCGACGACGACTGCCGAGTTGTTCGACATGTTCTGTGCCTTGAACGGTGCGACCTTGACGCCCTGGCGGTGCAGCCACCGGCAGATGCCGGCGGTCAGCACGCTCTTGCCGGCATCCGAGGTCGTCCCGGCGACCAGCAGACCCCCGGTCATCGCTCGCGCCCGGCCGCGACAGCACCCGACCCGACCGCGCCCGTTCCCGCCGCCCCGGAGCGGTCACGCGTCAATCGTGCGGCGATCGACCGGGCGGGTGTCGACCGGGCGGCGATGAGGGCACCAGTCCCGATGGTCCGGCGGGCGACTGCTGCGGTCATGCGGCCGACGGTCAACGGGTAGACGGCGGCGAGCCCGAGTGCCGCCAGCCCGACCGCGCCGGAGATCCGGGCGGCCCGGGACAGGTGGCGTGCCTCGGGACGTGGCCCGTCACCGAGGAACGGACGCGCCTCGGAGCGGCCGAAGTAGACATTGCGTCCGCCCAGCCGTACGCCAAGCGCCCCGGCCATCGCCGCCTCGCACTGCCCGGCGTTGGGGCTCGGGTGGTCGGCGCGGTCCCGCCGCCACACCCGCCAGGCCTGCTCCCGGTCGCCGTGCCCGACCGGAGCGAGGGCGACGGTCAGCAGGCCGGTCAACCGTGCCGGCACCAGGTTGAGCAGGTCGTCCAGGCGGGCGGCCGGCGTACCGAACCGGCCATAGCGGGCGTTACGGTGCCCGACCATCGCGTCCAGGGTGTTCGCCGCCCGGTAGCCGAGCAGCCCCGGCAGCCCGGCCACCGCGCCCCAGACCAGCGGGGCCACCACGGCATCCGAGGTGTTCTCCGCGACGGACTCGACGGTGGCCCGCGCCAGCTCCGGCTCGTCAAGCGTCGACGGGTCGCGCCCGCAGAGGTTGCCGAGCCGGTGCCGGGCGGCCGGCACGTCACCGGAGCGCAGTTCGCGACCCATCGCCTTCGCCTCATGGCGCAGGCTGCGACCGCCGAGCACCGCCCATGTGCCGGCGGCGACAAGCGTCGCGCGGGCCACCGGCCGGCGTCGGGTGGCGAACGCGGCCGCCGCCCCGACGAGCACCGGCGCGCCCACGGCGAGCGCGGTGAAGGCAGCGCCGGCCAGCCGGTCGGGCCGGTAGAGGCGGCGTTCCAGGGCGGCGGCGGCCCGGCCGAAGCCAGCGACCGGATGCCCGCGTCGAGGGTCGCCGAGCAGCGCGTCGAGCGCATATCCGGCGACAAGTCCTACCGCGTTCGCCACCGCACCCGCGTGCTGCACCACACCACCTCCGGCCGGCAGCCTAGCCGAGCCCGGCACGTCGACCGGCTCGATCCAGCGCGGCCCTGCCGGCATCCCAGCAGGGCCCGCGAGGACCAGCCGGCCGCCGCCCCGGACAGCCCGAGGACCGACCGGCCGCCGCCCCCGGACAGCCCGAGGACCAGCCGGCCGCCACCCCCCGGACAGCCCGAGAACCAGCCTGCCGCCGCCCCGGGCAGCCCGAGGACCGACCGGCAGCCGCCTCCGGGCAGTCGGTCACACCGGCTGCGGCTGCCGCCCACGGCCGCGTCGTCCGCGTCCGGTCACCTCGGCGCCCGCCCCCGATTCCTCCGGACGCCCCAGCGACTCGACCGCAGCTTCGCCACCCTCGAACCGGCTCGCCGCCGACCCGGCAGCGGCCGAACCACCCGCGTCCGATCCGCCCGCGTTCGACCCGTCAGAGTTCGGCCCGGCGGCCTCGGCGTCGAGCGGGGCCAACTCGTCGGAGGTCTCCGCCGGCTCCCCGCCGTCGAACGGGTCGGACGGGAAGGGCTCGTCCCCGCCCACCTGCCGGTACGCCCCGCTGCCGGGCCGCGTGCCCGGGCCGGCGGCGTACTCGTCGGAACCCAGGTCGGGCAGCTCGAACTCGTCGTCGAGCCCGCCGAGGTCGGGTCGGGCCGGTGCCTCGGAGTCCGGCACCGGCTCGGTCGGTTCGCCGTGCACCCGCTGCTCGGCCTCGTTGTCGGAGACGGCACTTGTGCTCAGGCTCGGCCGGTTACGCAGGAAGCGGCCGCGCCCTCGGGACAGGTCGTGACCGACGGCGACCGCCTCCAACTCGTACAGGGTGCGGTGGTTGCCCGCCTCGTCGGTCCAGTCGCGGGTGTAGAGCCGCCCGCAGACGACCACCGGGTCGCCGACCATCACCGAGGCGGCCACCCCTTCGGCGAGCTTGCGCCAGCAGTTCACCCGTACGCGCAGGCTGTTGCCGTCCACCCACCGGCCGCGGTCCCGGTCGAGGCGGCGGGCGGTGGAGGCGACCTTGAAGTTGGCCACCAGGGTGTTGCTCTGGGTCGTACGACGCCACTCCGGCGCGGTCAGCACGTTGCCGACGATCGTGACATAGGTGTCGAACATCGCCCCTCCAGCGGGGGTCGGGGGCTCACTGTGAGCCGACTCGCCACCGAGCCTGCGCCGACGCCCGTCCTCCGGCAGCCCCGCGCGACCGATCTGTGGACAGAGCAGGCGCCTGTGGAAAAGTGCCTGATCAAGGTCCCGGTGTGGTAGGCCAGTCGGCCCTGTCACCCGCCCGCCCGACGGGGCAATGATCGAGGCACAACAACGTTCCGGATGACTTCCGGCGGGGTAGTGATCTCCCGACCGCGATGTCGACGAAAGGTCAGCGATCATGAGGACGACCGTCAGCCGTTCCGCCCACGTCCCTGGTGAGGTGCGGCGATGAGCACCAACCCGGCTACCGTGGCGAAGTGCCTCCGGCTCAACGCCGGCTTCTCGCAAGCCGACCGGAACTGGATCGTCGAGCAGTTCGCCACCCTCGACGCCCGCCTGGCCACCTTTGACGCCGACGCGACCGACCTCGAACTTTCGATCAAGGACCGGGAAGCCAAGGGCCAGCGGGTCACCCTGGAGTGCCGGATCGCGGGCTGGGAGAAGATCGTCACCACCTCGTCCGAGCAGGATCTGCGCGCCGCGCTCAACGACGTCCGGGACGACCTGCGCCGCAAGATCAACGACGCGAAGACCCGGCAGGAGCCGCGCAACAACAAGCACCTGCGGGTCGCCCCGCCGCCCGGCCAGGACACGCCGGCCGAGGCCGAGGAACTGGCCGGCACCGGCGCGACGACCGACGACAGGTGAACGTGCCGCCGGCCGGGTCCGGCCGGCGACACGACCAGACCATGAGAGGTGATCGGCTTGCCGACCGGCCGCGAGGCCCACGGCGACTGAGCCGAGGTGAGCCCCGTCCGTCAGGGCGCGGGCGGGGCTACCACCCGGTAGGGCGGTCGGCGTACCGTCGGCATCGTGGAACCGGATCTGTTGGGCCCGCCGTACGAGCGGCACACGATCGACCTGGGCAGCGACGACGAAGGACCGGTGGTCGCGACCCTGGTCCGCCGCCGGGCCGAGCGCCCGAGCCGGCGGGCCGTGCTGTACGTGCACGGCTTCGTCGACTACTTCTTCCAGACCCACGTGGCGGACTTCTTCGCCGCCCGAGGCTGGGACTTCTACGCCCTCGACCTGCGCAAGTACGGCCGCAGCCTGCTACCGCACCAGACCCCCAACTTCTGCTGCGACCTCGGCGACTACTTCCCCGAACTGGACGCCGCCGCCGAGATCATCCGCACCGAGGACGGGCACGACACCGTACTGGCCATGGGCCACTCCACCGGCGGCCTGATCGTCTCGCTCTGGGCACACGACCGCCGCGACGCCGGCCTGGTCGACGGCATCGTCCTCAACAGCCCCTTCTTCGACCTCAACGCCCCCTGGCTGGTGCGTCGACCCCTCGCGGCCGCCGTCGCGCGCCTGGGCCGCCGGGCGCCGCAGCGCATCCTCCCGTTCAGCCTGGGCACCGTGTACGGCGAGAGCCTCCACGCCGACCATCGCGGCGAATGGACGTACAACCTGGCCTGGAAGCCGCTCGCCGGGTTCCCCGTGCGGGCCGGCTGGATCGACGCCATCCGCACCGGCCAACGCCGCCTGCGGGCCGGACTCGACATCCAGGTGCCGGTGCTGCTCGCCTGCTCGACCCGCTCGTTCCGCAGCACCAAGTGGCACGAGTCGGCCACCCTCGCCGACGCCGTACTCGACGTCGAACACATGGTCCGCTGGGCACCCCGCCTCGGCCCGCACATCACCCTGGCCCGCTTCGACGGCGGCCTGCACGACCTGACGCTCTCCGGCCCCGCCGTACGCGAAAAGGTGTTCGCCGAGGTCGGACGCTGGGCCGACGCCTTCCTCGGTGCCGGACCGACGCCGACCGACCCGCCCGCGCCCGACCCGCTCCCCCCAGCGCCCGGCGACCGCAAGGCGGACGACCCCGAGCAGGCCGACGCGACCGCCTGAACACCGCCGGCAGCCACGAGTAACCGGGTGCACGCCGCCACGACGCGTGCAACGCTGACCCGGCCACCCATTCCGCCGCGCGACGACAGGGCGGCGGTACCCTTCTCGCGCGATACCACGGCGCGCCCGTAGCTCAGCGGATAGAGCAGGGGACTTCTAATCCCAAGGCCGCAGGTTCGAATCCTGCCGGGCGCACCCTCACCACCGCAGGTCAACAGCTTGGTAGGCCCAGTAGGTCGCAGACCTCAACATGAGGTCACGGCCCACCCGTCCATCGCCGAGGCCGAGACGACTCTGACCGGCGAGCAGGTCGAAGCTGTACGGGGTTGCTGGACGAAGACGGCATCTTGGTGGCGGCGACCCTGGGTACGGAGGGCGGCCCGGACCCCGAGATCCGCTTCGTCGTTCGCCGCTACGAAACAAGGCCCGTCCCGGCTGCGTGTCGCTCACACATGCTCTGAGCATCACGTTCCCAGGCGCTTCCCACGAGAGCGACGGGGTGGGTGACCTCTCTGACTTGCCTGTCATCGGTCTCCACCGAAAGCCGTAGCGACAACGGCTCCGGCTGGATTGCGACCGAGCACTCGAACCGCAGCTCGACCAGGAGCTGACCTGTGCCGCCAGGGGGTAACAGCCGGGGCTGTCCTGTGCTGCGTACCGTGAAGCCCGGCCTCTCTGCCTGAACCTCCCGAACCGTGATCGGCGCGGGGCCAGCGTTGATCAACAACAACTGCCCAGACAGTTGGACCGATCCCTGGGCGGCCGAGCCTCCGAAGTTGGCCGACTGAGGTAAGGCCACGAGCGCGACCACTGCGTTCCGCTCCCGCAGATCACGCGAGTCGCGCAGCTCGCTGACGCCGAAACCGCCAAGCACAACGCCGACCGCCAACGCAGCGACGAGGTGCAGGGTCATCTTCCAGCCGGCCATCGGCCGGTCAGAGGTGCCGGTTCCCGACTCGGCCGGGTGGTGATTCTGCCCGCCCAAGTCGATCACAGCGTGCTCCACGACATAGGCGTCAGCCTAGGGTCTGCCCACGCCTAGCATCAGGTGGATGCTTGACGACCCGACCACCTTCGCTCCCTTCGTGCTGCTGGAGTACCCACGCTCCTGGCACCTACTGCCTCATGCTCACTGACGGGCAGATGGAAGAGGTTGCGGAGAGGTTCGAGGAGGCGGGAGCCGAAGGCAACGGTCACGGCTGGGAAGCCCTGGCAGAGTCAGTCGTGCAGAGGCGGGCGCCGGACCTCGTTGACGATCTCAGCTTTACGTCCGAGTCGGGGCCGTTTGCCGTGAACAGCACCAACCTGGATGCGCTGCGTCGCCTCGCGTCGATCTTGCACCCCGCCTACCACGACGAGGCACTGCTCAGAGCTCTGCTTCGTGATGCGGGGCCAGGCCTATTGGCGTAGCTCAGCTTTTGGTTCGTAGCTGGACAGCCGTGGTGGGCGGCTCGGCGTAGGGCCGAGCCGCTCACTGGCTGCCGGCGGTGAGGTGCTGGACCCACTCCGACCAGTACCTGACGACCGTGTGCCAGGCCGGCTGCCGCCCGCGTCTGCGACCTCAGATGTTCGGCAGTCCGCGCTCGGCGAAGCGCCGGATCGGCTGGCCCGGGTTGTGCTGGAACACTGCGATGCCGAACGGCGGGGGCGGGGGCGGCGGGGTGCGCCGAGTCGGTCCAGTACTTGAACTTCTCCACGATCCAGGCCAACTGCCCGACCGGCGAGTTCGTCAACCCGTACCTCAACGTCTGCGGCCAGGTCGACTGGATGTGCATGTAGCCGGCCTGCTCGGTGGCGAAGCGCCCGAGCCGGCTCAGCCGGCCATCGCCGACGTAATCGACGGCGGCAAGACCATCTCCTGGCCGCTCGACGAGGAGCCACCGGCGGAGATCGCCGTCCTCGCCGGCCGGTTCCGCTCGATCAGGAGGTCGCCGCGGTGAAGGCCGAGCGCCGCGATGGGCTGATCGACAAGCAGCGGCCGGGTCGACCCCCGTCGATCACTCGCCCGATTTTATAGGCGAGTTTCTGACGCAGGACACTAGCCTCGCCGCGAGCCGAAGACCGACTGGCGCGACCGGGATGAGCACGTCTGCCAAGTTGGCGGATCAGCTCGGGTACCGGTCATGGAAGCGGATCGCCACGCTGCCGGGCCCCTCCGTCTGCCGGCCCAGCGGCGTGAGGTCCAGGTAGTTGAAGGTGTTGTGCAGGATGTCGTTCTCCCACCCATAGGACGAGTAGGTGTGGTAGACGTCTTCGCCGTCGCGCAGGAAGACGCTCACTGCGCCCTGCTCGCCCTCGGTGAAGAAGTCCATTCCCTCGGCGATCAGGGTGGCCTTGTCCTTGTAGTTGTATTCGACCGGGGCGACCGCCTCATCGAGGGTGACGTGGAAGTCGTAGTTGAAGTCCGAGTCGAACGACGAGTACCACGGCAGCGGCCAACCCATGCGCTCGCGGTGCCGCAGCAGCTTGGCCAAGGGTGCCCGGGACACGATGGCGAAGGTCGTGTCGCGTGCGTGCAGATGGGCGGGGTGGCCGACGTTGTCCATCAGCAAGGAGCAGAAGCGGCAGCCTTCTTCCCAGGCCGGGTCGAACATCATGTGGTAGACGATCAACTGGCGTCGACCTTCGAACATGTCGGCCAGGCTCACGGTGCCCTGCGGCCCCTCGAAGAAATACTTCTTGTCCACGCGGACCATGGGAAGTCGCTGCCGCTCCGCGGTGGCGGCGCGCCGCGCCTCGTTCGCCGCGGCCTCGGTGGCCAGCAGCGTCTTGCGGGCGACCAGCCATTCCTGCCGGTCGACGACTGTAGGCAGACTCATACGGCCTTCCCTTCCATCCGAATCTCCGTCTCACAAGTGAGTCGGTGTCGGAGGCTGGATTTCGACGTGGCCAGCAGCGTCCATCGAGCCGCGTGGCATCGTTGTCCGCGCCGGGCGATGCTCTAGCCTGGCTCAGTTGCGGCCCGCCTGAGTGCGAGCTGCCGGGGATGTCGACATCGGCCGCTTCGCTTCGACTTACCTTACGAGAGACGCCGCGCGGGCGCCGGACACCGAGGGTGAACCATGAAGTATGTCGTCCTGATTCACAGCAACCCGACCAAGTGGGCGCACCCGATGTTCCTCCACCAGAGTGATCAGGTGGAGCCCGAGGCGCAGGCGACCCTGCTCAAGGAGTTCGGCGAGCTGCTGACGGAGATCGAGCAGTCGGGTGAGCTGATCGAGTCGGCCGCGCTCGACGCCCCGTCCACGAGCAAGGCGCTGCGCGTACGCGACGAGCAGCTGACCGTGACCGATGGCCCGTTCGCCGATGCCAAGGAGCATCTGGCCGGGTTCTTCCTGATCGACGTCGCGAGCGAGGAGCGGGCGATCGAGATCGCGTCCCGGCTGCCCGACTCGCGCTACGGCACGGTGGAGCTGCGGCCGCTTGCGGATCTGTCGGGTACGGAGAGTTAGGCGTGCAGGATCTGCTGCGCGGTCTCGTGCCGCAGGTCCTCAGCGTTCTCGTCCGGCGTCACGGCGACTTCGAGGCCTGCGAGGACGCGGTGCAGGAAGCGCTGCTCGCGGCCGTGGTGCAATGGCCGGAGCAGGGCATGCCCGATTTCCCGTTGGCGTGGCTGATCACGGTGGCCAGTCGGCGGCTGACCGACCTGCGCCGCAGTGAGGCCGCCCGCCATAGGCGGGAGGTCAACTCGGCCGCGTTGACACCTCGCGACGAGTTCGTCGCCGCCGGTCCGGGCGACGACCTGCCGCACGGCGACGACACGCTCGTCCTGCTGTTGCTGTGCTGCCATCCGGCGCTGTCGCGGCCTGCACAGATGGCGCTGACGCTGCGGGCAGTCGGCGGCCTCACGACGGCCCAGATCGCCAACGCGTTCATGGTGCCGGATGCGACCATGAGCCAGCGGATCAGCCGCGCCAAGCGGCAGATAAAGGCGGCCGGCGCGACGTTCCAGATGCCGTCCGGCGCGGATCTGCACGAGCGGCTTCAGGTGGTCCGTCACGTGCTCTACCTCATCTTCAACGAGGGCTACACGGCCACCTCCGGGCCCGATCTGCGACGCCCCGATCTGACCCGCGAGGCGATCCGGCTCACCCGGGAGATCCACCGGCTGCTTCCCGACGACGGCGAGGTCGCCGGGCTGCTCGCGCTCATGCTGCTGACCGACGCGCGCAGCCCGGCGCGCACCGGACCGGACGGGGCCCTGATCGCGCTCGCCGACCAGGACCGGTCCAAGTGGAATCAGGACCAGATTGCCGAGGGCGTAGGCCTGGTGACGCGGACGTTGAGCAACGCGCCCATCGGGCCCTACCAGTTGCAGGCGGCGATCGCGGCGCTGCACGACGAGGCCGAGCGCGCCGAGGACACCGACTGGCGGCAGATCCTCGTCCTCTACGACCTGCTCGAGCAGGTCTGGCCCAATCCGGTGGTACGGCTCAACAAGGCGGTCGCGGCGACCATGGCACGCGGCCCGCGCAGTGGCCTGGAACTGCTGGCCACGTTGGACTCCGACGAGCGCATCGCGGGCAGTCATCGACTGCTGGCGGTACGCGCGCATCTGTTGGAACTGGCGGGCGACTGCCGGGCGGCGCTTGCGGCGTACAAAGCGGCGGCGCGACGCGCGACGAACCTGCCGGAGCGCCGTTACCTTGAGGCACGCGCCACCCGGCTACACGGTTGAGACCCGGCTGCAACGCAACGCAACGGATCACATTTCCATGCCAGACAATCCCATCACCGGTCGCATCTCGACCCGACCCTCGCCGGCCGCAGGTATTCGAGCGGCCACCTCGACGGCGCGCTGCGGACTGTCGACGTCCACGACCAGGAAGCCCGCCAGGTGGCTGCGGGCCAGCCCCATAGTGTCGTCGGTCGCCAACAGAGCGTCGCCGCTACAGCGTAGCGGCGTGCGGGCCACCGGGTCTGCCAGGGCGGACGCAGCGATGAGTTCGCCCGACTCCGTGATCTCCCGCAGCAGCCGGTCGAAGGCCGCGGCCCGGGCATCGCACAGGTCGACGCCGGTGCCGCTCGGCAGGAACATCGGATGTACCCAGCTGTCGGGGTCACTGTGGATCAGCAGGACGTACCTCACGCCACTCCTCCGCCCAGGCACTGTTGCGACGTTCTCTCAAGAAGGTCGGATCAGCGGCCCCCGGTTCGACATCACGGCGGCAGCAGCGCCGGACTGCGCTCCACCTTCACGCCTGCGGAAGTCTGGCAGCGCCCGTCGGCACGCAACGCGGGCCGCACGGCGGTCGCCCGGCCCGCACGAAGGCAGCCCAGCCCGCACCGCAGAGCATGCGGTACGGGCCGGGCCGGTACGCCGGTCAGCCGATCTGACAGGTCGTGCCGTTGAGGCGGAACTCGCTCGGACGGTTGTTGGTGCCGGAGTAGGTGGCCTGGAAGCCGAAGCTCGCCGTGCCGTTGGTGGGCAGTGCGGCGTTCCACGCGGCGTTGCGCGCGGTCACGGTCTGCCCCGACTGGGTGACCTGGGCGTTCCAGCCGCCGGTCACCTGCTGATTACCGCCGAACGACCACGTCAGGGTCCAACCGTTGAGCGCCGCGCCCCGGTTGGTGACCTGCACCTCGGCGGTGAAGCCGGTGTTCCACTGGTTGACCGTCCAACTCACCGTGCACTGGGCCGGGCCGGGCGGCGGGGTGGTCGGGGGCGGCGTGGTCGGGGGCGGCGTGGTCGGGGGCGGCGTGGTCGGCGGAGGCGTGGTCGGCGGCGGAGTGGTGTCCCGGGGTGGGAAGCGCAGGATCCGGTCGTCGCTGCCCGCCGGGGTGCCCCGGCCGTCGCGGTTGCTGGTGGTGACCCAGAGCCAGCCGTCCGGGCCGTACTCGACCGTGCGCAGTCGGCCGTACGTGCCGACCAGTTCCGCGGTGGGGGTGCCCACCGATCCGGTTCCGGTCAGCGGCACGTTCCACAGGCGGTTGCCGCGCAGGGCAGCCACGAAGAGCTGGTCTCCGGCGATGGTGGCGCCGCTCGGTGACGCCTCGGCGGGCGTCCAGGTGATCAGCGGGTCCCGGAAGCGGGGGTCGCCGGCCCGGCCCTCGACGGTGGGCCAGCCGTAGTTGCCGCCCGCCACGATCAGGTTGACCTCGTCCCAGGTGTTCTGGCCGAACTCGGTGGCATACAGCCGACCCTGGGCGTCCCAGGCCAACCCCTGCACGTGCCGGTGGCCGAGGCTGTAGACGGGCGAGCCGGCGATCGGGTTGTCCGGCGGCACCGAGCCGTCCGGCCGGATCCGCAGGATCTTGCCGTTGCGGCTCTGCGGGTTCTGTGCGGTGGCGGTCTGTCCCGCGTCACCGACTCCGACGTAGAGCATGCCGTCGGGGCCGAAGGCGATCCGGCCGCCGTTGTGGATCGACGCTCGGGTCAGCCCGGTGAGGATCGGCTGCTGCGTCTGCGGGGCGGTGAGCCGGAAGCGGGAGATGCGGTTGTCGGTGGCGGTGGTGAAGTAGACGTAGATCCAGCCGTCCTGCGCGTATGTCGGGGAAACCGCGAGGCCGAGCAGGCCACCCTCGCTTGTGGGGCTCACGCCGGAGATCTGCACGATCGACTCGGGTGGCTGGCCGGGTCGGACCCGGACGACCTGCCCGGTGGGACGCTGGGCCACCAGCGCACTGCCGTCGGGGAGGAAGTCCATCCCCCAGGGCACCTGCAGCCCGGTGGCGACCGTCTCCGGGCGGGTGAAGTCGAAGTCACCGACGGCGAGCGCTGCGGGTGCCGCATCCGCCATGGCACCGGACGGACGTTCCGCGCTCGGCACCGCGCCGGCCAGCCCGCCGAGGCCGACGCTGCCGGCGACCAGGCCGGCGGTGAGTGCGGTTCCGACTGCGAGTCGGATTCTCATGCCACCCCCTCTGATATCGACATTGATCAATGCATATTACGTGATGTCCAGGCACCCGGCGACCGGGGCGGCATGATCATCGGATTACGGGGCGACGCGGCGACCCCGCTGCTGGTCGCCGGACAAGAGCCCAGGTCCGACAACCCGTCCGACACTGAACGTCACCATCGACCTCGCATTATGTTATTCTCCGGCGTCGATTTCTCAGCGCGTACCCGGATCGGGTCGTTTGTCGCGAAGGACGCTCTTACCCGATGCCGGCCCTGGCCACCCTGACCGCGCCACCCAGCACGGTCGACTCACCGGCGACCGGGGCCTTCGCGTTCATCTTCACCCGCCTGCCGGCGCTGCTGCGGCTCTCCTGCGGCCTGGTCTGCGCGGCGGTGGCGCTCGCCGTGCGCACCCCGCCGGTCCGCACCGACCTGCTCGTGCCCGCCGTGGCCGTACTGACCGTCTGGTCGATCTGGTACGCGACGCGGGCCTGGCACCACGGCATCGACGCACCCCTGGTCGTCGGCGACCTGACGCTCACCGTCGCCGCCTGCCTGGCGATCCCGGTGCTCGTCGCACCGGAGGTGCTGCCCGGCGAGGCGAGCTGGATCGCGGTGCTGGCCAGCACCACGGTGATCAACACGCAGGCCACCGCCCCGGCCCGCTGGTCCATCCCGGCGGGGCTGCTGGTCGCCGCCGCCTACGCGACCGGCGCGCACGCGGCCGGCAACACCACCGAGGCACGCGCCCACGCGGTCACCCTGCTGACCCAGATCGCCTGCACGGCGATGCTGACCGCGGTGATGCGCCGCCGGGTGGCGCGGGCCGACGCCGACTTCGTGGCCGAGCAGCGCGCCTCCCGGGCGGCGCTTGTCGCCCGCACCGCGCGGGAGGCGGAACGCCAGCAGAACCGCGATCTGCACGACACCGTCCTGGCCACGTTGACCATGGTCGGGCAGGGCGTGGTCACCGGCTCGTCGGCGGCGCTGCGGGACCGGTGCGCCGCCGACCTGCGTACCCTCGCCACCCTGGCCGAGGCGCGGTCGGTTCCGGCGGACGCGACCCGGCGGCTGGACGAACGCCTGCGGGAGATGCTCGCCCGCCTGCCCGGCCTGCCGGTCAACGCGGACCTGCCGCCGTGCACGATCCCGGCCGCGGTGGCCGAGGTGATCGCGGAGAGCGCACACGCGGCACTGTCCAACGTGGCCCGCCACGCGCCCGGTGCCGCCACCATGCTGCGCCTGCGCACCCGTGCCGGCCGCGTCACGGTCGAGGTACGCGACGAAGGCCCCGGCTTCGACCCGGCCACCGTCCCCGCCCACCGGTACGGGCTACGCGAGTCCATCGTGGGACGGATGGCCAGCATCGACGGCCGGGCCGATGTGGACTCCGCGCCCGGGCAGGGCACCCGGATCCGGCTGGAGTGGTCGGATGTCAGCTGACCCGGAGGCGATCCGCCTGACCCCGGCGGTCATCCCCGTGACCGGCGGGTACGACGGCCGGGCGGCGACGACAGCGGTGAAGGTCGGCGTCGGCCAGGCGGCGGCTGCGGTGGCCCGGGTCTCCGACCGGGGAGCCCGGATCGTGGCGGTCACCATCGCGCTGGTCTGGCACCTGGCGATCGCGCTACCCGCCGTGCTCGCCGCCCGTACCCAACTGGCCGTGCCGCAGGTGGTGCTCGGCGCCTGGCTGCTGGTGGCGGCCGTCGGGCTGCTCGCCGGGGTCCGGCTGCTGCGGGACGCTCCGCTGCCCACGCCTCCGTTGGTCGGGCTGCTGCTCGCGGTGGACGTGGCGGTGTTCGCCTCGGTGGGACGCGCGCAGTTGTTCAGCCCGGCCAACTGGGTCTGGGGCACCCTCGCCTGGTTCTTTCTGGTGGTGCTCTGGGGCCGTCCGGTCCGGTGGCTGCTCGCCCTGCTGGCCGCACACGCGGCCACCGCGCTGACCGCCGTCACGCTCTACGACGCCACCGGGGCGGCCGACCTGGCCCGCGCCGCGATGGCCCTCTACGGCACCTCGTCGCTGCCGGTGGCGGTCTTCGCCGGGGCGCTGATGCTCGGGTTGCTCCTGCGCGACCGGGCGGCCAGCGCCGCCGCCAGCAACGTGATGCTCGCCGAACGCGAGGCCGCCGAGCGAGCCCGTGGCGAGCGGCGCGATCGGCTCGCCGTGGTCAGCGACGCCGCTACCGAGGTGTTGACCGAGTTGGCGCAGGGCCGGGCCGATCCGTCCGATCCGGACGTACAGCGCCGGTGCGTACGCGCTGCGGCACGGCTGCGGCGGCTGATCGCCGAATCCGACGACGTGCCCCATCCACTGCTGCACGAGTTGCGGGCGGCCGCCGATCTCGCCGAGCGGGACGGCCTCTCCATCGACCTTGTCACAATCGGTACACCACCACCACTGTCGGTGCAGGTCCGTCGCCAACTGGTCGAACCGCTCACCGCCACGCTCGCCGACGAGCGGGACTGGGCGCGGCTGACCATCGTCGCCAATCCGGACGAGGTGGTGGTCAGCCTGGTCGTCCCGGACCGGGCCGGACCGGACGCCACCGGCGGGCAGCCCGATCAGGGCGACGGACAGGTGGAGTACCTCTACGAGCGGGACGGTGAGATCAGATGGACGCAGACGCGCTGGCGTCGATGACGCCGGGGCGGCCTGTCGGGGTGGCGATCGTGGACGATCACCCGGTGGTCGTCGACGGGGTGCGCGCCTGGCTGGCGACCGAGCCACGGTTGACCGTGCTGGCCACCGGTGACGATCCCGACGAGGTGCTGCGCGCCGCGCCCGAGGCCGACGTCGTCCTGCTCGACCTGCGGCTGCACGGCCGGCTCGTGCTGGACAAGCTGGCCGAGTTGAGCGCGGCCGGCCGACGCGTGGTGGTCTACTCGGAACACTCGGATCCGCCGACGATCCTCGCCGCGCTGGACGCCGGGGCGGTGGCCTTCCTCGCCAAGCACGAGGGGCGGGAACACTGCGTGGCGACCGTACTGGACGCGGCGAGTGACCGCCCGTACGTGGCACCCGCGTTGGCCGGCGCGATGGTCGGTGACTCGCGGCCGGACCGCCCGATGCTGTCGGACAAGGAACGCGAGGCGCTGCTGCTGTGGTTCCAGTCGATGTCCAAGGCGTCGGTCGCGCGCCGGATGCGGATCAGCGAGCACACCGTCAAGCAGTACGTCGACCGAGCGCGAATCAAGTACAGCCGGGTGGGCAGGCCGGCCGCCACGAAAGCGGCTCTGCTGGCCCGGGCGATCGAGGACGGCCTCGTCCGACCGGAGGAGATCGGCATCTACCGGTCGCAGGCATCAGCCGAGTGGCCGACCCCCTAACAGGCGTCATGACACCGCAGCACGGGTTGGGCGAGGCTCATGCACAGATGCCGTCTGCACCGGAGGTTCGTCAGGATGCACGATGACGCGTCCCCATTCTTCATCGCTCCGCATCGCTTCGACGCGGCGGACGACACCGGCCCGACCCTGGATCGGCGCCACGAGCTGGTGCCGGCCAGCGACGAATGGATTCTCGGCCGGTGGCAGGTAAACGTGGCAGGCCACCTGCTCGGTCCCACCGAGTCCCGGCGCACCTGGGCGCTGCCGCACGCGGTCACGGTGACCGTCACCGACCACCGGCTGGTGTACGTCGGCACCGGCCCGCAACTCGCCGTGGTCGGCGGCCGGCACCGGCGGGGCAACTCGGGCCTGGTCAGCGGGCAGATCCGCTGGCAGTGGCCGTCCCGACTGGAGCTTCCGCCGTGCGGCCTGGACTCGCCTGCGCGCCTGCTGGTGGTCTGCGACGCACTGCGTACGATCCAGCAGCCGGCGCTCGCCCTGATCGGGCCGGACGCGCAGATCGCGCAGTTGAGCCAGGAGATCCGCCGCGCGGTGGCCACCTTCCGGCTGACCCGGCCCGAGCTGATGGACCTGTCCCCACCGGAACGGGACGCCCTGTCCCGGCTCGCCCTCGTCGCGCCCCGCCCCGGTCCGGCCCGGGTGATCCTGCCCGGGTCGCTGCCGGTCGAGTTCCGCTCCCGGGACGACTACTACCGCCCGCGCACCGCCGTGCAGATGCCGTACGGCGCGGCCTCGGGCCAACGGTAGGGCCCCGGTTCAGCCCCGGCTGGACCGCCGGTCGGCAGCGTCCAGCGCGACGGCCTGTTCCGGGGTCGGCGCGGTGCCGCCCAGGTGCGCCGGCAGCCACCACCTGTCGGCGTCGTCGGCGGGCTGGTCCGGGTACTCCCGCTGGGCCCGGTCGACCAGGTCCTGCAACCGCGTCTTCAGGTCGGCGCTCATCGCGACGGCGTCCGGATAGGCGGCCGGGTGCAGGGGCTCGCCGACCAGGATGGTGATCGGGGTGTGTCGGCGGGTCAGCGTGCGGGGGCGACCCTTGGTCCACAGCCGCTGGGTGCCCCAGAGCGCCACCGGCAGCACCGGGACGGCGGCTTCGCAGGCCATCCGGGTGGCGCCGCTCTTGAGTTCCTTGACGGTGAAGGACCGGCTGATCGTCGCTTCCGGGAAGACGCCGACGACCTCGCCTGCGCGCAGGGCGGCGAGCGCGGCGGCGTACGACTCGGCGCCCGCCCCCCGGTCCACCGGGATGTGCCGCATGCCGCGCATCAGCGGGCCCGACACCCGGTGCCGGAACACCGACTCCTTCGCCATGAAACGGACCAGTCGCCTGGACTCCAGCGCACCGAGGCCGCAGAAGATGAAGTCCAGGTAGCTGACGTGGTTGCTGGCCATGACCGCCCCACCGGTACGCGGCACGTGGTGCGAGCCCTGCACGGTGAGCCGCAGGTCGAGCACCCGGAACATGGTCTTGGCGGCGGCGATCACGGGCGGGTACACGAGTTCCGGCATTCGCCAACTTTACCGTGAGTAGGTTACGCGTCGGTAGGGACGGTGGCCGGACGCACGCCGCGCCCGACCACCGGCACCGTCGGCCGACAGCGGGTCAGCCGGCGAGTTTGTGCAGGTCGAGACGGCCACGGGCGAAGGCGTCCACCCGCCCCCAGCGCCCCGGGATGTCCAGCACCTCGATCCGGCCCATGCCCACCGGCAGGCGCGGCTCCACCGCCAGGTGCCCCTCGTGCGGCTCCAGGCCGAGCATCGTCCGCAGCAGCAGCAGCGGCGCCCCGGTCGACCAGGCCTGCGGGCTGCACGCCGTCGGGTACTCCACCGGGAACTTCGTCTGCTCGCGCCGGTAACCACCGAACGCCTCCGGCAACCGACCGTCGAAGTAGCGTGCGGCGTCCAGGATCCCGCTGGCGATGGTGGCGGCCTCCTCGGCGAACCCGTAGCGACGCAGACCCCAGGCACAGAACGAGGTGTCGAAGGGCCAGACCGTGCCGTTGTGGTAGCCGATGGGGTTGTAGCGCACCTCACCCTCGGCCAGCGTCCGCACCCCCCAGCCGGAGAAGAGCCGGTCGCCGACCAGGTGCGCGGCGACCTGCTCGGCCCGGTCCTCGGCGACGATGCCGCTCCACAGCAGGTGGCCGATGTTGGAGCTGAGCACGTCACACTGCCGCCCGTCCGGGTCGAGGGCGAGGGCGTAGTAACCGCCGTCGGCCACCCACCAGTCCCGGTTGAACCGCTCCTTGAGCTGCGCCGCCTCCCGCTCCAACTGCTCGGCGTACGCCGGGTCGTCCCAGAACCTGCGGGCCAGCCGGGCCGCGCGGATCTTCGCGTCGTACGCGTACCCCTGCACCTCGCAGGTGGCCCGGGGAAACGGTGGCAGGCTGCCGTCGGCGTACGAGATGGAGTCCCAGGAGTCCTTCCAGCACTGGTTCTCCAGGCCGTTGTCGGTGTTCCGCCGCTCGTACCAGATGTAGCCGTTGCCGACCAGGTCGGCACAGTCGTCGATCCAGTGCAACGCCCGACGGCACTCCTGCTCCAACTCCTTGACCAGCGCGGCGTCACCACTCCACCGCTCGTACTCGTCGAGCAGGATCACGAACAGCGGGGTGGCGTCCACCGAGCCGTAGTAGGGCGAGTGCGGCTGCTCCTCGAACGCGGCGCTCTCGCCGTAGCGCATCTCGTGCAGGATCCGGCCCGGGTCCTCCTCGCGGAAGTCGTCGAACCGGGTGCCCTGCAACGCGGCCAGGATGCGCAGGGTGGTCGCGCTCAGCTCCGGCGTGAACGGCAGCGTCTGCAGGCAGGTCAGGATGCTGTCCCGGCCGAACATGGTCATGAACCAGGGCAGGCCCGCGGCGGGCAGCGTCTGACCGCCGAGCGACAGCGGCGCGAACCGCAACGCGGCCAGGTCCACCAGGCAACGCCGGTACGTCGAGCAGAGCTCACCGTGCTCGCTGTTCACCTTGGGGGCCTTGGCGATCCACTCCTCCAGGTCGTGCTGAAGGGCGAGCCGTTCGGTGCCGTGCACCCGCAGCCCGATGCGCAGGTCCCGGCCGCCGGGGCCGAGCGCGTGCGTGCGTACGTGGATGTCGGTGTCCCACTGCTCGTTCGGTTCGAGGTGGACCTGGTAGGAGAAGCCGTTGCGGTCGTAGCTCGCCGGCTCGGAGGACGAGATGAGCGTCTCGCGCCGGAAGTTGCCCCGCCGGTAGCCCAGCCGCAGCTGGTCCGGCTCCGCCTCGGCGTACGACTCGCCCTTCTTGTTCAGGATCTCGTCCTTGACCTCGAACAGGTCGGCGAAGTCGGCGGCGGCGTCCATCCGGATCTCCAGATCGACGGCCTTCTCGTCGTGGTTGAGGATGGTGATGCTCTCCCGGAAGCTGCCGCCGACGGCCCGCTCCCGGATGATGGACAGCTTCGCGTCGACGTAGTGGGTGGCCAGCCCCGGCACCAGGAAGAAGCGCGACTCGAAGTACTGCAGGTCGTCGTAGGAGAGGGCGTTGAGCCGCTCACCGTTGATGGTGAGCACCCACTTCGACAGGAAACGGGTGTCGATGGAGAACAGCCCGGTCGGCTCGGTCGGCGTCGCCTCGATGTCCCCGGTCGCCTCCGAGACGACGAAGGTGTTGCCATCCAGGATCCGTACGGTGTGGCTCGGCGCCATCAGCGCACCCCCTTGCGGTAGCGATGCGGTCCGACGCTGTGCGGCGGCCCAGGGAAGATCCGATCCAGTTGCACGATCAGGCGCGCGTCACCGGTGATGGTCATGTCGCCCCGCAGCAGCGCAGCCAGCCCGTTCTCCCGGCCGGTGACCAGGTCCTCGAACAGCCCCGGGCTGGAACCCACGACCGCGTCCGCCTCCATGTCCTCCCGGCTGACCCGGATCTGACCCCTGTCGATCCGGACCAGCCAGTGCATGGTCTGCGGCCCCTCGTGCAGGTCGAAGCGCAGAGTTCCGGAGAGCTTCGCCAGCAGCGGTTCGTACCCCTGCTGGTCGAGATCCTCGAAGAACCGCACGGTCGCTTCCGCCATCGCCGCCTCTCCTCCCCGTCGGTCGGTCCCGGCCGGATCGGGTGTCCCTCCACGCTCCGGCCCCGCCCTCGGCGTGCAGAGCAGGGTCCCCGGCCGGTACGCGGTCAACCTCGCCCGAATCGGGTGAGGCCACCGGGGGCCGGGCGCAGACCGGAGGACCGACGCAGCACAGCCGAAAGCCGGCTCCCCGGAGATCGGGAAGCCGGCAGGCGGGGCGTACGGGTCAGTTGTTCGGGTCGTCGGCGCTGATGTCGGCAAGCACCGACTGCGGCTCCCGCTCGACAGCCAGGTCACCCATCGACACGAGACCGATCAGCCGGCCGTCCTCGACCACCGGCAGCCGCCGTACGGCGTACGTGCGCATCAGGTCGGCGGCGGAGACCGCGTCGTCGTACTGGCTGACCGTGATCACGTCCTTGGTGGTGAGCTGGTTGAGCCGGGTGGTGTTCGGGTCCAGGCTCTCGGCCACCCCGCGGACCGTTATGTCCCGGTCCGTGATGATGCCGACCACGTTGTCGCCATCGGTCACCACCACGTCGCCGATCGCGGAGTCCCGCATCTCCTGGGCTGCCGCGACGAGTGTGTCGTTGCCGTCCATGGTCACCAACCGGGTCGTCATGAACTCTCCGACGGTAGTCATGGCGCCTCCCTCTCGGTGTCGGCCAACCATGGGTCTACCCGCGGGCCCCGACCAGTAACGCCTGGTCGGGGCCGAGAGGTCAGCGCTCGGCGGCCACCAGTTCGGCGATCTGCACGGCGTTGAGGGCGGCACCCTTGCGCAGGTTGTCGTTGGAGCAGAACAGCGCCAACCCGTGCTCGACGGTCTCGTCGGCCCGGATCCGGCCCACGAACGTCGGATCCTGCCCGGCCGCCTGCAACGGGGTGGGCACCTCGCTGAGCGCCACACCGGGCGCGCCGTCGAGCAGCTCGGTGGCGCGCTGCGGGGTGATCGGCCGGGCGAAGCGGGCGTTGATCTGCAGCGAGTGCCCGGTGAAGACCGGCACCCGGACGCAGGTGCCGGAGACCTTCAGGCCGGGGATCTCCAGGATCCGGCGGCTCTCGTTGCGCAGCTTCTGTTCCTCGTCGGTCTCCGCCGACCCGTCGTCGACGATCGAACCGGCCAGCGGCAGCACGTTGAACGCGATCGGTCGGGCGAACGAGCGGGGCGCCGGGAATTCCACCGCCGCACCGTCGTAGGCCAGGCCGGTGGCGCCCTCGGCCACCTTGCGGACCTGCTCGTCGAGCTCGGCGACGCCGGCCAGGCCGGCACCGGAAACCGCCTGGTACGTCGAGACGACCAGGCTGACCAGCTCTGCCTCCTCGTGCAGCGGCCGCAGCACCGGCATCGCGGCCATCGTGGTGCAGTTCGGGTTGGCGATGATGCCCTTGGGGCGTACGGCGGCGGCGTGCGGGTTGACCTCGGCGACGACCAGCGGCACCTGCGGGTCCGTCCGGAAGGCCGACGAGTTGTCGATGACCACGGCACCGGCGGCGGCGACCCGGGGAGCCAGCTCCTTGGCGGTGCCCTTCCCGGCGGAGAAGAGCACGATGTCCAGCCCCGAGTAATCGGCGGTGGCCGCGTCCTCGATCGTGACCTCCTCGCCGCGCCACGGCAAGGTGCGCCCCGCCGAGCGTGCCGAGGCGAAAAGCCGCACCTGCTCCGCCGGGAACTCCCGGTCCGCCAACACCTGCCGCATGACGCCACCGACCTGGCCGGTGGCCCCCACAATGCCGATCCTCATGCCCGCGAGGCTACCCAGCCCGGCCCGTCGACCGGGAACGCTTTCCCACCCCTCGGCGACCGACATCACACCGGGTCGGCCGGTACGTGGTCGATCACCTCCCCCAGACCGGCGGCGACCAGTTCGTCGCGGATGAGCGCGGCGTCCCCCTCCACCACCAGGGTCAGCGAATCCGGGTGGAGGTGGGTGGCGGCGGCGGCCGACACCTGCGCCACGTCGGCGGCGAGCAGCGCCTCCCGCAGCTGGGCGTGGTAGTCGTCGGGCAGGTCGTGCACCACGAGCGTGGTCAGCGCCGCAGCGATCGCCCGTGGGCTCTGCAGCTCCACCGAGAGCTGCCCGGCCCGCCAGGACCGGGCCACCGCCAGCTCGTCCTCGGTCACCCCGCCGGCCTGGGTACGGGCGATCTCCCCGACCGACTCGACAAGGGCCGGTGCGGTCACCGCCGTCTGCACCCCGGAGCTGACCGCGAACCGGCCGAAGCGGCGGGACGAGGCGAAGTCGCCCCGGATGCCGTACGTGTAGCCGCGCACCTCGCGGATCAGGTGGTTCAGCCGGGAGGTGAAGGCGCCGCCGAGCACCGTGCCGGCCAGCGCCAGCGGCACATGGTCCGGGTGGGCGCGGTGCGGCGCGATGTGACCGAGGCGCAGCGTCGACTGCACCGAGCCGGGCCGGTCCACCAGGATGACCCGGCGACCGGTACGCAGCGGGACGTCGATCGGCCCACCGCGGTCCACCGGCCCGCCGCCCGTACCGGCGAAGGCCGTTGCGGCGAGCGCGTCCAGGTCGATCCGCTCCAGGTCGCCGGCGACCACCAGGGTGCCCGGCCGGATGAACCACTCGGAGTGGAAGACGGTGACGTCCTCGGCGTCCAGCGCGGCCACCGAGTCCGGGTCGCCGTACAGCGGACGGCCCCACCGGTTGTCGACACCGAACAGGTCGGCACGCAGCACCGCGTCGGCGCGCGGACCGGGGTTGGCCCAGTCCATCCGCAGCGCCGTCGCCTCGTCGTCGCGTACCCGGCGCACGTCGTCCGGGTCCAACTTCGGGGTACGCACCGCCTCGGCGAGCAGTTCAACGGCCGCGCCCAACCGCTCGACCGGCACCTGCACGCTGGCCTGGAAGGTGTCCCAGTCCAGCCCGGTCACCAGCTCGGTGCCGAGCGCCTCGATGGCCAGCGCGTACGCGGTCGCGTCCCGCTGGCTGGTGCCCTCCTCCAGGGCCTTGGCGAGCACCCCGCCGAGCCCCTCCTTGCCCACCGGCTCCCGGCCGGCTCCGGCGTCGAGCAGCAGCAGCGCCACGGCGAGGTTCTGGCCGGGCAGATGCGCGGCGACCACCTGGCCGCCCGCCACAGCCCGGCGCACCACCTGCGGGAACCGGTACGGACGAGCCGCACCCGGCCCCGGACGCTCGGCGATCAAAGTCATGGCTTCTCCTCGGGGCGGTAGGTCAGGGTCACCCGGTCGTCGGCACCGAGCACCTCGGCGGCCACCTCGGCGATCTGCTCGGCGGTCACCGCCTGCCAGGCCGGCAGCCGCTCGGCCACCGTGGCCGGGTCACCGAACTGGGTGGCGTAGCGGCCCAGCACGTCCGCCCGACCGTCCACCGTGGACATCTGTCGCCACCAGGCGGTGGTCAGCAGAGCCTTGGCGCGGTCCAGTTCGCTCGGGGTCACCGGCACCGTGGCCAACTCGTCGACCACTTCGGACAGCCCTTCGGCCAGCCGCTCGCCGCTGACTCCGGGACGGGCGGTGGCGGTGGCGATGAGCGGCGCGGGGGCGTGCGCCAGATCCACCCCGTACGCCCCGACGAGGTCGGGCTGGGCGATCCGTTCGCCGTCGGCGAGGCGCTGGTAGAGCCGGCTGCCTCGGCCGCTGCCGAGCACGGTGGCCAGCACGGTCACCACGTCGTAGCCCGGGGTGCCGAAGGGGTAGGTCCGGTGTGCCACGTACACCCGGGGTGCTGGCACGTCGGTGACCACGGTCTCCACGGCCGGTACGCCGGTGGCCGGCACGGTGCGCCCGTCGGGTGCCGACGGGATCTCCGCCCGGGGCTCGATGCCCCCGAAGTACTTCTCGGCCAGCGTGACGACCTCGTCGACGGTGGTGTCACCGACCACGGTGAGCACCGCGTTGTTCGGTGCGTAGTAGGTCTGGTGGAACGCCTGGAAGGTGGCCAGGTCGGCGGCGTTCAGGTCGGCCATCGAGCCGATGGTGGCGTGGTGGTACGGATGCCCCGGCGGGTACAGCAGCGGCAGCAGCCGCAGCCACGCGTCGCCGTACGGCACGTTCTCGTAGCGTTGCCGCCGCTCGTTCTTGACCACGTCGCGCTGGTTGTCAAGCGTCTCCTGGGTCAGCGCCGGCACCAGGCCGCCCATCCGGTCGGCCTCCAGCCAGAGCGCCAACTCCAGGTGCTCGGCCGGGACCGTCTCGAAGTAGTTCGTCCGATCCGGATTCGTGGTGGCGTTGAGCGACCCGCCCGCCCCCTGCACCAGTTTCATGTGCTCGGTCTTCGCGACGTTCACCGAGCCTTCGAACATCAGGTGCTCGAACAGGTGCGCGAAGCCGGTCTGTCCGGCCGGCTCGTGGCGGGAGCCGACGTCGTACCAGAGGTTGACCGCGACCGCCGGGGCGGTGCGGTCCTCGCTGACCACCACGCGCAGGCCGTTGTCGAGTCGAGTCGTGGAGATGGGCCAGGGGTAACCGCTGTCGGGCATGACTCCGACGCTATCCGATCTCCGCTGTCCGACGCCGTCGGGACGCGGGCGTGCCGCGTCCCACCCCACCGGGGACGCGGCACGCCGCACCCGTCGCTCAGTCAGGCGGCTCGATCGGGGTAACCGTCTGTTCCGAGGTACGCCGCTCCAGGATCGTGTCCGGCGCGGCGTTGGGGTTGTCCTCCCGGATGTCGGACTCGGTCAGGATCGCCTCGGCCTGGGCCTCGGGGTCCTCGCTGCCGGCCGCGGCCTCCTCGGGCAGCAGGTGGGCTCGGGACTCGACCCGCTCCTGGTCGCTCTTCGCGTCACTCATGACTGCCCCCATACCCCCCAGCCCCACCCCGCACGCGTGAAAGGAAGGGCACCTTCTTAACGCCTCAGGTAGTAGCCGGGCCCCCTATTAACAGTTCGAGGCGGCGACTAACAGTTCGATGCGGCGACCTGGTCAGGAGCGGAACGGGCCGCGTACCTCGTAGGTGATGCCACCGGAGGACGATCCCGAGGTGCCCCGCTGTGAGGAGAAGTAGAAGCGGGTGCCGTCCGGTGAGAAGGCCGGCCCGCAGATCTCCGACGACGACTGACCGGTGATCCGCAGGAACGGCGCCACGATCTCGTCCGGCGTGATCACGCAGATCTCCATGTTGCCGCCGTCCTCGGCCACGAACAGATCGCCGGAGCGGGCGCCGGTGATGTTGTCCACGCCGGTCAGCGGCGCGCTGCCGGAGACTCGGGCGGCGTCGTACGCCAGGTCGATGCGCTGGTTGACCGCGTCGTACGCCCAGACCCGGTTGTCGCCCTTGGTGGTGAACCAGCAGGTGCCGTCGGCGTACCAGCAGCCCTCGCCACCGTTGAAGCGCTTGGCCCCGGACACCTGGTTGCGGGTCAGCGTGTCGGCCCCCGACGGGTCGGGCACCCGCGCCCAGGTCACCGGGCCGCTGGTGGCGCTGCCGGCGACCAGCACCTCCAGCGTGCCGTCGGCCAGGCTGCCCCAGTTCGTCGGACGGAACCGGTACAGGCAGCCGTTGCTCTCGTCCTCGGTGAGGTAGATGACCCGGCGGTCCGGATCGCAGGCGGCGGCCTCGTGCTTGAACCGCCCCATCGCGTCCCGGCGCACCGCGGCGGTGCCACCCTGCGGGTACGTCTCGTAGACGTACCCGCGGCTGACCTCCTCGCAGGAGAGCCAGGTGCCCCAGGGCGTGGCACCGCCGGCGCAGTTCTGGTTGGTGCCGGAGAGGATCCGGTACGCCGAGGCAATAGTGCCGTCGGCGTTGAAGCGGACCGCCGAGGCGCCACCGCCCGGGGTGATCTCGGAATTCGAGACGTAGATCCATCCGGTTCCGGCGGTGAAGCAGGCACCACCGTCGGGCGCGTCGTGCCAGACGTACGAGGTGCCGGTGACCGTCCGGCGGGACCGGGCGATCACCCGGCTGGTGAAGCCGGCAGGCAGCTGGATCCCGTTGGCATCTGCGCTGCGCAGCGCCCCGTACGGGCTGGGACCGGGTTGCGCCGGTGCGGCCACCGCGGCTCCCGCCCACAGGCTGCCGGAGAAGGCGGCAGCGCCGCCGGCGACGGTGGCGCGCAGGACGGTACGACGATCCATCGAATACCTCCGGTACTCGCAGCGTTCGGTGTCGCTGAAACTACCGACCGATTCATCGATGAGGGTGAACACAAGGAGAGGCTTTGCCGACCACGGGGTGAGCAGTTGCCCACCGTCGGGTACTCTTGGCGCCGTGACGCGGTCGTATCGATGGTTTAGGCAGCCGGCTCGTAAGCCGGTGACCTCACCATGATCTGACGTCACCGTTTTCGAGCCGGCCGGGCAGGAATGAATCTCCTGCCCTTTTGCCTACGAGCAGCCGGCTCGTCCCGGGCACCGGCCCCGGGGTGCGGTCGGCGAAAGGATGCCCACCGTGACGACCCCGGACAACCGTCGCGTCATCGATCAGCGGATCGACCGTGTCGTACCGCTGACCACCCCGGCGCTGCTGCACCACGAGCTACCCCTGGACGACGACCTGGCCTCGGCCGTGGTCGCCGGGCGGCGCGCCGCCGCGCAGGTCCTCGACCGCGTCGACGACCGGCTGCTGGTGGTGGTCGGCCCGTGCTCGGTGCACGACCCCGCCGCCGCCCTGGAATACGCCCACCGGCTGCGCGAGGCCGCCGACCGGGTCGCCGACGACCTGCTGGTGGTGATGCGGGTCTACTTCGAGAAGCCGCGCTCCACCGTCGGATGGAAGGGTCTGATCAACGATCCCGGGCTGGACGGTTCCGGTGACGTCAACGCCGGTCTCCGGCTGGCCCGGGCGCTCCTGCTCGACGTGTTACGCCTCGGGCTGCCGGTCGGCTGCGAGTTCCTCGACCCGATCACCCCGCAGTACATCGCGGACACGGTGGCCTGGGGGGCCATCGGCGCCCGTACGGTGGAGAGCCAGGTGCACCGCCAGCTCGCCTCCGGCCTGTCCATGCCGATCGGCATGAAGAACCGCCCGGACGGCAGCATCGCCACCGCCGTGGACGCGATCCGGGCGGCCGGCGTACCGCACGTCTTCCCCGGCATCGACGTCTCCGGCACCCCGGCGATCATGCACACCCGGGGCAACGCCGACGGCCACCTGGTGCTGCGTGGTGGCGGCGGCCTGCCGAACTACGACGCCGCGTCGGTGGCGGGTGCGCTGGAACTGCTGCGCGCCGCCGGGCTGCCGGAGCGGCTGGTGGTGGACGCCAGCCACGCCAACAGCGGCAAGGACCACCGCAACCAGCCCGCCGTGGTCGCCGACGTGGCCGGGCAGATCGCCGCCGGTCAGCGCGGCATCGTCGGGATCATGCTGGAGAGCTTCCTCGTCCCCGGTCGTCAGGACCTCGACCCGACCCGGGAGCTGACCTACGGCCAGTCGATAACCGACGCCTGCATCGGCTGGGACACCACCGACGAGGTGCTCACCGAACTGGCCACCGCCGTACGTGCCCGCCGGGCCACCCGCTCCAGCGCAGACCCGCACTCGCTGCCCGCCCCCGCCTGAGCGACGACCTCCGCCGGCCCGTCCCCGCTCGGTCGGTCAGGAAGTTGTCCGCTCACGACAACTTCCTGACCGACGGAGCTGGGGCGGGGCCGGACGGGGTGGGTTGTTTGGGTGCAGAGGGCGCGGGTAGCTGACGGGCGTGACCGACGACGTACCCGTGACCGGGGCACCCGCGCCCACGACGCAGGCCCGCCTGCCGGAAGCCGTGCTGGCCGACGTGCCGGTGGTCGACACCGCCGCGATCGACCCACCCGTGACCGACCTGCCCGGCACTGTCGCCGCCGTACCGGACGAGATCGAGGTCGAGGCGGTGGACACCCGGCCGTTGGACGAGCTGCTCGACGACCTCTACCGCGGCCAGGAGCGGATCAGCCAGGTAGACATCTACCGCCGCGCGGTCGCGGCGGAGCTGCCTGCGCAGCTGCTCGCCCGGCTGAACGCGCTGCCCCAGGGCGAGTACGCGGTCGACGAGGTGACCGACCTGCTGGGCGGCTCGGTGGGCTGACCCCCTCACCAGCCGATTCAGCGGCGACCAGGAGAGGACCGTGATGTCGCAGCCCACCGAGGACCACGACCAGACGCCCGCGCTCGCCCAACCCCCGGAGGGCAGGGACACCCTGCCCGAGCCGGACTTCGCGAACGAACACGAGACCACCGCCGTCGACGACGACATCCTTACCGGCGCCGACCAGGACGAGCGGGAGCCGGAGTCACCACGCGGCTGGTCGGGCATGCAGCGCTGAACCCGCATCCGTCGTACGCGCAAACCGCCGGCCCGGAACACCGGGCCGGCGGTTTCCCCTGCTCGTACGCTCGCTCAGTCCTCGGAGCGGTGGTGTCCTTCCGCGCCCTGCTGGGCCATCGCGTACGCCATCTGGAGGAAGTCGGAGGCGGCCACCGCGGTCAGGGCGGTGGCGACCAGGCGGGTCAGCCGTGGTGCCAGCACCAGTCCCCCGGTCATGCCGGTGGCCACCCAGACCGCCAGGCAGAACGGGCAGCTGAGCAGTTCACCTATCGCGTGCCGGGTGGGGCTGCCGGAGTCGCGTACCTGCTCCATCACCTCGCCGCTGCCGATCGGCCGGTCGTAGCGGGTGAACGGCGCGCGCAGCGGGCTGGTCACCGCATCCTTGGACAGCAGCCGGCTGAGCTTGTGGGTCGCGATCGACAGCAGCACCACGTCGGCGGTGGCCGGCCGCTGCGGCACGGTACGTCCGGTCGCCTTGACCAGGGCGGCGATGGCACCCGCCACCCCGGCGTAGGTGCCCATGGCCACCAGGTAACCGCCGAGGGGGCGGTGCTCGTGCGGGGCGTACGCCTGGCGCAGCCTGGTCACCTTCTGCTTCAGCAAGCTCACCCGGGACTCCTTCTGATCACGCTTTCCCGGCCGGGCGGTCAGCCGGCCTGGAGGTTGTCGGCCACTTCGCGGGCCAGGTTGGTCAGCGCCTCGTCGGCCAGCCGGTCGGGTTGACCGTCGCCGACCAGGTCGAGCCGCGCCCGGGTGCCACCCGAGTCCTCCGCTGCCACCCGCAGCTCGGCCGTCCAGTCCGTGTCCCGCGCACGCCAGCGGGCCCACAGTGCGTCGGAGTCCCCGTCGGGGATGGCGGACAGCAGCGGCTC
This sequence comes from Micromonospora gifhornensis, assembly GCF_016863515.1. GTDB lineage: Bacteria > Actinomycetota > Actinomycetes > Mycobacteriales > Micromonosporaceae > Micromonospora > Micromonospora gifhornensis. The sequence continues at coordinate 82,136 of NZ_BOPA01000029.1, read as the reverse complement.
GGGCAGCCAGGCGGAGTTCCGGTCGGGGTCGGTCGCGGTGTTGAAGACGACCTCGGGCGGTGCGGAGATGCCCCGTTCCGCGTACGCCATCACGCGTCCCGCAGCCGGCTCGGGTCGACCTCCCGACCGGGGTGGCGGGCCAGGTACTCGGTCTCCAGTTCGGCGGTACGCCGCAGGTGGGTGGCGAGCGCGGAGTCGGTCGCGTGCCGCAACGTGTCCAGCCGGGTCCGGTGCAGGCTCTCCATCTCGCGGATGAGGTCCTCCTCGGCCAACTCCGCCGGGTCGATGCCGGGCAGGTCGGCGTCGAGGATCGGCGCGGCCACCCGGTCGTCACCCCATTCCGGGATCCGCTGCTCGGGGCTCACCTCGGTGCCGCCGGGAGGAAATCCGTCCTGTGCCCTCATCTCGCGCCCCCTAGTCGGTCGTGGGCCTGGCGTCTGTACGGTTGCCCACCGCCCGCACAGCCAAACCACCGCCGCCACTACGACACGGTGTCGGAGAGCAGCGGCGTTCCCGGTACCCTCGGTGCCATGAAGCGGCTCTGGACCCCGGCGTGGATCGCCCGCCACGTGGCCATGGTCGTACTGGTGACGGCCTTCCTGGCGCTGGGCTGGTGGCAGGTCAGCCGCGCCGCCGCCGGCAACGCCATCAGCTGGGGCTACGCGGTGGAGTGGCCGATCTTCGCCGGGTTCGTGGTCTTCGTCTGGTGGCGTGAGGTCCGCCACGCGCTGCGGGACGCCGAGGCAGGCAAGACCGCAGCCGTCGGCGAGACACCCGCGGCCGGTGACCCCACGGTCGTCGAGAGGGCCGAGGCCGTCGAGGCGGCGGGCGTACGGCCGCGGCCCGGCATCGGCCGGCCGGTACGCGTCACCCGTACCGTCGGCGGTCACGGCGAGGAGGACGCCGAACTGGCCGCGTACAACCGCTACCTGTCATGGTTGAACGCCAATCCGGGCGCGAAGCCCGGCGACTATCCCGGCTGAGCCGGCCCGGAAGGACACGAGAAGTGCGCGCTGCCCTCACCCGTTACCGCGTGATCGCCTGGATCGTCGGTGTGGTGCTGATCCTGCTGGTCGTCATCGGCATGCCGTTGAAGTACGGCTTCGACGAGCCGATCGTGGTGGAGACCGTCGGCCAGGCGCACGGCTTCCTCTACATGCTCTACCTGGTCGCCACGTTCGACCTGTCCCGCCGGGTCGACTGGCCGCTCAAGCGGATGATCCTGGTGATGCTGGCCGGGACGGTGCCGTTCCTCTCCTTCTGGGCCGAGCGCCGGGTGAGCACCCTCGTCCTCGCCGCGCACACTGAGCCGGCCCCGCAGCCGGTCGCCGGCTGATCCGACCCCTTCGTATCCGACCCCTTCGTATCCGACCCCTTCGTCGCCGGCGGGCTCAGCGCCGGGGGCGCCACAGGTCGGCGTTCGCGAGCGGATCCTCCCAGCCGCCGTGGCGGTGTATCTCGAAGGCTCGACGCAGCGCCCGGGTCACCTGCCCGAACTGGCGCTCGTCGTCGCTGCTGAACAGCAACTCCGGCACCCCACCGCGCTGCCCCCACAGCTCGTACGCCCGCGGCCGCCACCGGTCACCGGCCGCCGCGACCAGGATCGGCACCAGGAACACCACCCCGAGCAGGAGGTACGCCCCGGCGGTGAGCCGGTGCAGCCCTCCGGTGAAGCCGAGCGCCAGCCCGATCCCACCGATCACCGCGGCGGAGACCAGGGCGGCTCGCACGGCCACCCGGTCGTGTGGCCCCCGGGTGGTGTGCAGGTGGGTCAGTTCGGCGACCCGCCAACTGGTGCTGCCGACGGTGAACCGGTCGGCCGTGACGATGATCCCGGGTCGGGCGTAGAGCAAGGTCGGTCTTCCACCTGCGGTACCGCCCTGCGACCAGGGCGGTCGTGTCGTCGCACCTTCGCGCTCCACGGCCCCTCCTCCACTGCCGGTGTGGGGGCGGCCCGCTTGCCGGCCCCATCGATGCAGATGTGCGGGAATCCCGGCTGTGGGCTTCATTGTGTGCCCGTCTCGCCACCCTGGCCTGCTGGTTTGCGGTGCTCAGCGGGGTTTGGACGGACCGGCGCCGCCGGAAACACCACCCCGAGTCCGGCTTGTCGGATATACCGCTGAGTCATCCGACGTCATGTGCCGAGAGCGACCCCTTTCGCATCTCCGATATACCGGACTATTGCCACGAAGCAAGAATGTGATTCAAGCTCAGCATCCCCATTGGTCCCGGCTTTCACTGTCACCGACTCCTGTCGCGTACTACCTTGAGCGAGTCGGCCCGGTCGGCCGCCGTCCAGCCGGACGGCACCGGGCTGATGCCGCCGCGGAGCTTCAGCAGGCCCGCGCCGGCCATGGGAGAGGAGCATCGAGCTCTTGTCGCCCCTGTTACACACGCTGCGCGCCCTGTCCGTCACCGCGTTCGCACTGGTGCTCATCGCACCCGCGACGGTGGCCCGGGCCGAACCGTCCCCCGCCGAACTGACCCGGCGGATCGACAAGGCGTCCACCGAGTTGGAAAACGTGGTGGAGGCGCACAACGAGTTACGCGAGAAGATCAAGAAGAATCAGGCCGCCGTAGCCCGGCTCCAGGAACGGATCGGTCCACTGGAGCAGCAGGCCGCACAGAGCCGCGCGGATGTCAGCGAGTTGGCCGCCACCGCGTACAAGACCGGCAACCTCGGCGCGGTCGACGCGTTGCTGCACGGTGGCGACTCGGCGTCGGTGCTGGACCGGCTCGGCACGCTGGACCACCTGACCCGGCAACGCCAGGCGACAATCGCCGGCTACACCGCCGACCAGCGGCGACTGCTCGACGAGAAAACCCGACTGGACGTGACGCTGACCCAGCAGGCGGCCCGCTCGCGGGAGCTGAGCACCGCGAAGCGCCGGATCGAACGGGATCTGGCCAAGCTGTACGAACTGCGCCGGCAGGCGTACGGCCGAGCCGCCGAGCGTCCGAACAACCGGCCGGACAGCGCCAAGGACGCGCCGGCCGTCTCCGGCCAGGCCGGCGTGGCCGTCCGGTACGCCTACGGCGCGCTCGGCAAGCCGTACGCCTGGGGCCAGGACGGGCCGAACGGCTACGACTGTTCGGGTCTGACCTCTGCCGCCTGGCGGGCGGCGGGCAGGTCGCTGCCGCACAACACCCGGATGCAGTGGGGGGTGGTCGCCCACATCAGCCGCAGCGAACTGCGCCCGGGCGACCTGGTCTTCTACCGCAGCCTCGGGCACGTGGCGATCTACGTGGGCGGCGGGCAGGTCATCCACGCACCCACCTTCGGGCGGAACGTGGAGAAGCGTGCCGTCGATCTGATGACGCCGTACGGCTACGGCCGGGTGCGCTGAGTTCGCCGCCACCAGCGCGACGAGACGGCCGGGCGAGAGGCGGCAGGCACGACGAAGGGCCGGCGTCCCCCTATCGGACGCCGGCCCTTCGTCGTCATTACTACCAGGTCAGGCCGCCTGCAGACCCTCCGCGCGAGCCAGCTCACGGAGCCGGCCGAGCGCCTGGATCTCCAGCTGGCGGATCCGCTCCCGCGACAACGAGAACCGCGAGGCGACCTCGGTCAACGAGTGCTCCCGGCCGTCCTCGAGCCCGTAGCGAGCCCGCATGATGCCGGCGGAGCGGTCGTCCAGGTGGTTGAGCAGGCCCTCGATGCGCTGCCGCTCCAGGCCGGTGAGCACGATCTCCTCCGGCGAGGGCGCGTCGCTGTCGGCGACCAGATCACCGAGGTTGGTGTCGCCGTCGTCACCGACCGGCGTGTCCAACGACACGGTGTCCTGCGACCAGCGGACCAGCTCGTTGACCCGCTCGACGGTCACGCCCAGCGCCGCCGCGATCTGCTCCGGCTCCGGGTCGCTGCCCAGCTCACGGGTGAGCTGCCGGGCCACGTTGCGCATCCGGTTGACGTCCTCCACCAGGTGCACCGGCAGCCGCACGGTGCGCTCCTGCTGGGCGATCGCCCGGCTGATCGCCTGGCGGATCCACCACGTCGCGTAGGTGGAGAACTTGTAGCCACGCTCGTAGTCGAACTTCTCGACCGCCCGGACCAGACCGGTGTTGCCCTCCTGGATGAGATCCAGCATGGGCATCCCGGAACGGACGTAACGTCGGGCGATCGACACGACCAGGCGCAGGTTGGCGCGGATGAACAGGTCCTTGGCCCGCTCACCCTCGGCGACCAGCCGCGTCAGCTCATCCCGGGTGACACCGTCGGGTACGCGGTCCTCGCCGAGCAGGTGCTCGGCGTACAGGCCCGCCTCGATGGCCTTGGAGAGATCGACCTCCTTGGCGGCGTCCAGCAGTGGCGTCCGGGAGATCTCGTGCAGGTAGACTCCGACCAGGTCGCGCTCCTCGGCAACCTCGTCGGTTCGCATCCCGATGTTCTTGTCCACGTTGCCCACGGTCCCCTCAATCGCGCCGGTTACCCGGTTGCTTGCCATCCCCACGCCCATCAGCCCCTCCCCCGTAACCTCCGCTGTGCCCATCGGTGCTGACATCTACACAACAGATGAGACGTGTCGGGGAATTCCATGTCGTGGGTCGAAAGTGTCACGAATGCCTGATAATCAGCTGAGAGCACGGTCCATGTTTGCTGTCAGCACCCTGTCGGTGGTTGAGTCGACAGGGACCTGCTGAGGTCGACGGATCGACGAATCACTGACCGTACCGGCCTATGGCAACACCGCCTGGCCGTCGTACACAGCGACCCGGGTCACCACCGTGCTGCGATCCTGGTCACTGCCAAACACGCGTACGCGGACCGATTGGTTCATCCACGCCGGTGGTATTACCCCACGCCCTGATGAACAATCCGCACCCCGGTTCTATGCCCGGGTTTGCCCTGCTGCTGGCGCTGATGGCTCGTCCGATGCCATCGCGCCGACGATCATGCCCGCCGCCGGCCGGATTCGACCCGGCGGGAGCGGACCGCCTCGGTGCCGGCCTCCAGTGCTTTTCGCGCCCGGGGGCGGTTACGGGCAGCAACGCCGACGTAAAGGCAATCGACCACGGTGAGCTGAGCAATTCGGCTCGCCATCGCCCCCGAACGATAGGTGGTTTCGCGGGCCGCGGTGGTGAGCACGTGGTCGGCGAGTGCGGCGAGCGGTGACCGCGGGAAATTGGTGAGTGCCACGGTCGTCGCTGCTCTCGACCGTGCCTGCGCCAGCACCTCGATCACGTCGGAGGTGGCACCGGTGTGCGACACACCGACGGCGACGTCACCGCGCCCCAGCAGGGCCGCCGAGGTCAGGGCGGTGTGTACGTCGGGGAAGCAGAAGGCGGCGCGGCCGATGCGGTGCAGCTTCTGTTGGAAGTCCATCGCCACGAGGCCGCTGGCACTCACGCCGAAGATGACGATCCGGCCGGCGCCCACGATCGCCTCCACCACCTGATCGCAGACCGCCGGGTCGAGTTGCTCGGTGGTCTGTTCGACGGCGCGCGCGTCGTTGAAGCCGATCGTCGCGATGATCTGGGCCAGGTCGGCGCCGGGTGGGATGTTCCCGCCGGCGATTCGCCCGTCGGACGGTTCGATGCGCCGGGCCGCCTCGGCGGCGAGCCGGATCCGCAACTGCGGGTAGCCTTCGACGCCCACGGACCGACAGAACCGGATCACCGTCGCCTCGGAGGTCTCGGCGGCGGTGGCGAGGTCGGTGATGGTCCGTCGGGCCGCCTCGGCGGGGTCGGCGACCACCAGCCGGGCCACCCGCTGCTCCGCCGGCGACAGGGACGGGAGCATGCCACCGATGTGGACGATCAATCCGCTCGGCTCGTCGCTAGCAGAAATTTTCAGATCCTTCGCCACCAATGAAACTTACTTTCATCATGCCGGGGGTGCAATCGCACCGCCGGGCTCGGGACGGGCGCACCGGCGAGACCGGCGAGACCGGCAACCATGCCGGACAGCCTGGCATCCGCGGCGCGTACGGCGCTTCCCCCGCAGGGCCGGGCACCGCCGGTCGGGTGGGCCCGGTGCACCCGCCGACCGGTCGGCGGCAGTAGCGTGAGGACCATGGCGGGACGCAGCGTGTTGATCACCGGAGGCACCGGCGGGCTCGGCACCGCGGTGACCGCGACTTTCGTCGACGCGGGCTGGCGGGTGGTAGCTCCACAACGGAACCAACCGACGCCGCACCCCGAGCCGGACGCCAACGCGCCGGTGCGACTGGTCGCGGACCTGACCGACGCGGCCGACGCGGCGCGGGTCGCGGAGGTGGCCGCCGGGGACCCCGAGGCACCGCTGCGGGCGGTGATCAACCTCGTCGGCGGGTACGCCGGCACCGGCCTGGTGCACGAGACTCCGGTTGAGGAGTTCGACCGGATGCTCACCCTCAACCTGCGCCCGACTCATCTGGTCACCCGGGCGGCGCTGCCGCACCTGATCAGGGCGGGCGGCGGCGCGGTGGTGTGCGTGGCGTCCCGCGCGGCGGTCGCGCCCTTCCCCGGCGTGGCAGGTTACGTGACCGCCAAGGCCGCCGTGCTCGCCTTCGCCTCGGCCGTCGCGGTGGAGTACAAGACCGCCGGGGTGCGCTGCAACACGGTACTGCCGAGCGTCATCGACACGCCGAGCAACCGGGCGTCCATGCCGGACGCGGATCACTCCCGGTGGGTGGCACCAGCCGAGATCGCCTCGGTGATCCATTTCCTGGCCTCCGACGAGTCCGCGCCGACAAGTGGGGCGACCGTGCCGGTCTACGGCCGGGCCTGAACCGGCACCACGGCAGCGGTGCCCGCGGCGCGTACGCCACACCAGAGTGGGTCGGTTCCGGTCGGAGAGTTCTCCTCCGCCAACCATCCGGCCAGATGTCCCCGGATCTCCCGGGCCACCTCCTGGGCGGGCCGGGCCGCGTCGATGACGACGAACGTCGGGTACTCCGGCAGGGTGCGGTAGGCGTGGTCGGCGGCGGCCAGGTAGGTCGGGCTCTCCTGGTCGGTGCCACGTCGCTCGATCCGCCGGTACGCCTCGGCCGGGTCGATCGCCATCAGGAACGTCACCTGCGGTTGCGGGAAGATCCGGTAGGCGGCTCGGACGAAAGGCTCCCAGCGTCGCCCACCGTGCGCCCGGAGGCTGGCGTACTGGCAGACGGCGTAGCGGTCCATGATCGCCGTCCGGCGCGTCGCCCAGCAGGCGAGCAGTGCCGCCGCGATGGCCAGCCAGCGCAGGACGGACTCCACCAGGAGCATCCCGTCGCGCCCGACGAGCCGTTGCGCGTCCGGCCGGCCCAGCCGGTGGGCCGCCCGACCCAACCATCGTCGACCGCCCGCATTGCGGTGATATGTGGCGTAGTGACCGACTTCGGTAAGTGTGTCGGCGAGTAACTGCGCCTGAGTGGTTTTACCGGAACCGTCGATGCCGACCAGCGCCACGGCACGCAGCCGCGCCGCGCGTCTGCTGTTGGATGTCGGTGCCGAACAGGCCGGCCGAGAAGCTCGCGTCGAACTCACCACTCTCGACAGATTATCCGACCGGCGCTCACGGCCTGCGTGGTACCTCCCGGTTAGGGCAGGTTCACGGTGTTCCGCAAGCAGGACAGGTGTGGGCGGGCGGAATGCCGGGTACGGACCCTGAACCCCCCAGGGTGCACCCCCAACGAGTCGACGGGAGAGTCGAAATGGCCGAGCGCGACGACGAAACTCTTCTCCACACTCTGAAGAAGGTCGCCGCCGTGCTCAAGCAGGCCGACATTCCGTTCGCCCTCGGCGGGAGCTTCGCCGTCTACGCCCATGGCGGGCACTCCAGCGAGCACGACGTCGACTTCCTGATCCGTCAGGGCGACGTCGACGCCGCTCTGGAGGCGCTCGTGGCCGCCGGGTTCACCGCCGAGCGGCCACCGGAGGACTGGCTGGTCAAGGTCTACGACGGCGGCCGGATGGTGGACCTGATCCACCGCCCGATCGAGACCCCGGTGACCGAGGAGACCTTCACCGACACGGTGGTGCGTCCGGTCGACGCCATCCACATGCCGGTGCTGTCGGCGACCCAGCTGATGGTGCACAAGCTGCTCAGCTTCTCCCAGCACTACTGCGACTTCGCCCGGGGTCTGCCGTTGGCGCGGTCGCTGCGGGAGCAGATCGACTGGGAACGGGTACGTAAGGACACGCAGCACTCGCCGTACGCGGAGGCGTTCCTGGTGCTGCTGGACAGGCTGGACGTCGTGCCGGACGCCGGCACGGCCGACGGGAGGGGAACACCGTGACCGTGCACGACCCCGGCGCCGGACCACCCGACGAGTACGTCGAGGCGGAGATCCACCGGCTGCTCACCGAGGATCCGGCCGTGGCCGAACAGGGAATCACCGTGGTCCGTACGGAACGCGGCCTCGTGCTGTACGGCGAGGTGGAGAGCGCGAACCGGCGGAACGAGATCCTGCGCCGGGTGGCGGGACGCTTCCCGGACGTGCCGATCACCAGCGACATCGGGGTGACTCGCACGCAGGCGCCCACGGAGATCGAGCAACTGCCCTGAGGGAGGTTCCATGGTTATCCGGATCGCTGCCGTGGGTGACGTGCATCTGGACGAGGACGTGGTCGGCCGGTTCCGGCCGGCGCTGGAGGAGCTGCCCGGCCGCGCCGACGTCCTGCTGCTCGCCGGTGATCTGACCCGGCACGGCACCGAGGCCGAGGCGCGCTGTGTGGCCCAGGAGTTCGGGGGTCTGGGCGTACCGGTGATCGCCGTGCTCGGCAACCACGACCACCAGTGCGACCAGGTACCGCAGGTGGTCGGGGCGCTGACGGAGGCGGGGATCACCGTGCTGGAGGGCGACGGGGTGGTGCTCGACTGTGCCGACGGGCGACTGGGCGTGGCCGGGGTCAAGGGCTTCGGTGGCGGATTCGCCGGCCGCTGCGCCAGCGACTTCGGCGAGCCGGAGATGAAGGCCTTCGTCCGCACCACGACCGAGAGCGCCGACCGGCTGTCGGCGGCACTCCAGTCGCTGGACTGCGACGTGCTGGTCGCGCTCACCCACTACTCGCCGGTGCCGGACACCCTCGCCGGTGAGCCGTTGGAGATCTACCCCTTCCTCGGCTGCTACCAGTTGGGCCAGGCGATCGACTCCGCGCCGACCGCGCTGGCCCTGCACGGGCACGCGCACCACGGCTCGGAGCGGGGTGTCACCCCCGGCGGGGTCCGGGTACGCAACGTCGCCCATCCGGTGATCAAGCAGGCGTACAGCATCTTCTATCTGGGTGATCACCTGGATCAGGCAGAGGTTTCCTCAGTCGGCACCGGGGGTATTCAGCAATCATGGAGCTGATTCTCTGGATTCTCGCAGTTGTACTGGTCGTCGCCGGCATCCTCGCGCTGTTCCGCCGGCAGATCCTGTGGGGCATCGTCCTCATCGTGGTCGGGCTGCTGGTCGGCCCGGGTGGTGTCAGCATCTTCAGTTGACGTGGCGACAAAGGCGTCGCCCGCAAAAGGACCCGCCGGGGTCGTCGTGACCGGAACTCCGTCCTCCCGACCGGAGCCACCGGGCACGGCGACCCCGGCGTGCTGTCCGCACCGTTCGATGTGTTCACAGATCGGCACGCAGGTTTGCCTACCCCCTGACGCGGAGAAGCTGCCATCATGCGGATGACTACGGCACGTACCCGACAGCCCACCGGCGGCGCGCGACAGTGGTGGGCGCTGGCCGGTTTCGCGGTGGCCGTGTTCGCCGCGGCGGCCCTCGGCAGTCTGGCCGTCACCGGCACGTCGGCCGAGTACGCGAGCCTCGACCAACCCGGCTGGGCACCGCCCTCCTGGCTGTTCGGGCCGGTCTGGACCGTGCTCTACGCGATGATCGCGGTGGCCGGCTGGCTGGTCTGGCGTCGGGTCGGCTTCGGCCCGGCCCTGATCGCCTGGGTGGTGCAACTCGTGCTCAACGCCGCCTGGACGCCGTTGTTCTTCGGCGCCGGCCAGTACGGTCTGGCGTTCGTCGAGATCGTGGTGCTGTGGCTGGCGATCGGCGTCACCGTGCTGCTGTTCCGGCGGGTCAGCACACTGGCGACGGGGTTGCTGCTGCCCTACTGGGCCTGGGTCACCTTCGCCGCCGCGCTCAACTACTCGATCTGGCAGCTGAACGGGTGACCTCCCCCGGGCACGGCACTTGTGGCGCCGCGCCCAGGGTGTCGTCGAGGTGCCGTCAGCAGCGCGGGACGTTCGGGATGAACCCGTCGTGACCGGTGTAGACGTACACGTCCGCGATGAACCTGCCCGCGCCGATGCGGTTCCAGATCGAGCTGGTGCCGTACGTGCCGGTGACCGTGGTGCCCCGGGTCTGGCAGTGGATCGTGACTGAAGCGCCGTTGGCGAGCGAGCCGACGGCCGAGTAGCCGGTGCCCGGACCGGACCGTACGGTCAGGTTGGCACCTGCGGTGCGTACGGTGCCGGAGCCGGTGTTCGACGAGCAGCCGTTGCCGCTGGTGTAGGTCTTGGTGCCCCAGTACAACGCGAGCGTGCCGCTGAACCGGATCTTGATGTCGGCCCCGTTGAGCCGCTGCTCGTAGTGCAGGTGGGCGCCGCTCGAATTACCGGTGCTGCCGACCCAGCCGATCACCTTGCCGTAGCCCACCGACTGGCCGACGGAGACGTTGAAGCCGCTCAGGTGGGCGTAGTAGGTGTGGTAGCCGTTGCCGTGGTTGATCCGGACGTACTTTCCGTAGCTGGTGCCGCCCAGGTCGGTCACCCGGTCGACGGTGCCGGGCGCGCTGGCCACCACCGGGTCGCCGGCGTCGTTCGTGCGATTGAAATCGATGGCGTTGGCAGGGCTGTGGCCGCTGCGGGTCTGCCCGGACCACGACTGGCCGCAGGGGAACGGCACCTTGAAGGTCGGCGCGGCCATCGCGGGCGCCGCCGGCACCAGCACACCGACGACGAACAGCACCAGGGCTCCCGCGGCGACCAGCCGGGCCGCGACAGGATTCAGCCACCGATCAGGCATCTGACACCTCCGACGTTGAAACTGCTCAATGGGTGACAACCAGGGTGACAGGAATCCTTCCGTGTCGATAGATGCAGCATCCGGCGGGAGCGCGACCAGCGGCGGTGAGCCGATTTCGGGATTGTTACTCGTCCGTGTCGTCCCAGGGGTGGACCGCGCCCGATGCAAGCGCTTACATGTGAAAACGCCCCATCGGACCGGCGCCAGGATGACCGGATGCGACCCGGCCAGCGCCGGCTAGAAAGGAGGACGGCATGGCGGTCTTTGCCAGGCCACGCCAGGCCCTCGCGATCGCTGGCGTGCTCGGGCTGACGCTCGGCGTCACCGCGTGCGGCACCGGAAGCAGCGACAACAGCGGCGGCAACAACAACGCCGATTCCGCCGAGTGCGCCCCGTACGAGAAGTACCAGGGTCACAGCGGCAAGAAGGTGAGCATCTACTCCTCCATCCGCGATATCGAGGCCGACCGCCTCGACCAGTCGTGGAAGGAATTCGAGGACTGCACCGGCATCGACATCAGCCACGAGGGCAGTGGTGACTTCGAGGCGCAGCTGCCCGTACGCGCCGACGGCGGCAACGCGCCCGACATCGCGTTCATCCCGCAGCCCGGTCTGCTCCAGCGGTTCGCCGAGCGGGGCCAGATCAAGGCCGCCAGCGCCGACACCAAGGCGATGGCCGAGCAGAACTACCCGGCCGACTGGCTGAAGTACAGCACCGTCGGCGGCACCTTCTACGGCGCGCCGCTCGGCTCGAACGTCAAGTCGTTCGTCTGGTACTCGCCGAAGATGTTCCAGGAGAAGGGTTGGACCGTTCCGACCACCTGGGAAGAAATGATCAAGCTCAGCGACACCATCGCTGACAGCGGCACGAAGCCGTGGTGCGCGGGCATCGAGTCCGGTGACGCCACCGGCTGGCCGGCCACCGACTGGATCGAAGACGTCATGCTGCGTACGCAGACCCCCGAGGTCTACGACCAGTGGACGACGCACGAGATCCCGTTCAACGACCCGCGGGTCGTCGAGGCGGTCGACCGCGCCGGCACCATCCTGAAGAACGAGAAGTACGTCAACGGCGGCTTCGGCGGGGTGCGCAGCATCGCCACCACCGCGTTCCAGGAGGGTGGCATCCCGATCACGGCCGGCAAGTGCGCCCTGCACCGGCAGGCGTCGTTCTACGCCAACCAGTGGCCGGAGAACACCAAGGTGGCCGAGGACGGCGACGTGTTCGCGTTCTACTTCCCGGCCATCGACCCGTCGCGGGGCAAGCCGGTGCTGGGTGGCGGCGAGTTCGTGGTCGCCTTCGCCGACCGTCCCGAGGTGCAGGCGGTGCAGACCTACCTGGCCTCCGGTGAGCACGCCAACAGCCGCGCGAAGATCGGCGACTGGGTCTCGGCGAACAACAAGCTCGACCTGGCCAACGTGAGCAACCCGATCGACAAGCTCTCCGTGGAGATCCTCCAGGACGACAGCTCGGTCTTCCGGTTCGACGGTTCCGACCTGATGCCCGCCGCCGTCGGCGCCGGGACCTTCTGGAAGGGCATGGTCGACTGGATCAACGGTAAGGACACCGCCAGCGTCCTCCAGGGCATCGAGAGCAGCTGGAAGTAATTCCGGTGGTGGGCCGGTCCGCGTTCGCGGGCCGGCCCACCGGCTCCGTGGAGTAACCCCTGGGAGGGTTGATGAACTTCGACTTCGCCGACCAGGCGCCGAAGATGATGATGTTGCTGTGGGGGCTCGTCGCCTTCGCAGTGGTGGTCGGCGGCCTGCTCTTCGTGCTCGACGCGGTGCCGTCCTACTTCGCCCGGCGCCGCGAGGCGCAACTCGTCGCCGCCTCCGCCAGCGGGGCTCCGCTGCCTCGGCGGACCAAGCCCCGCGAGGGGTTCTTCGCGCTGTTCTTCCTGCTGCCGACGGTGTTGCTGCTGCTGATCGGTCTGGTGGTTCCGGCGCTGCGGACCACCCTGCTGTCGTTCATGGACGGCGGCAGTCAGAACTGGGTCGGCCTGGACAACTACCGCTGGATGTTCGCCGATGACGCGATCGTCCGGGTGCTGCTCAACACCCTGGTCTGGGTGACGCTGGTGCCGCTGGCCGCCACCGCCATCGGCCTGATCTACGCCGTGCTGGTGGACAAGGCCCGGCTGGAATCCGTCGCCAAGTCACTGATCTTCATGCCGATGGCGATCTCGTTCGTCGGCGCCAGCATCATCTGGCGGTTCGTGTACGCCTACCGGGGCGAGGACCAGGACCAGATCGGTCTGCTCAATCAGATCGTGGTCAGCCTCGGCGGCGAGCCCCGGCAGTGGCTGCTCGACTCGCCACTGAACACGCTGCTGCTCATCGTGATCATGGTGTGGATCCAGGCCGGTTTCGCCATGGTGGTGCTCTCCGCGGCGATCAAGTCCATCCCGGCCGACATCGTGGAGGCGGCCCGCCTCGACGGCGTCAATCCGTGGCAGATGTTCTGGCAGATCACCATGCCGAGCATCCGGCCCGCGCTGATCGTCGTGGTCGTCACCATCTCGATCGCCACGCTGAAGGTCTTCGACATCGTGCGGACCACGACCAACGGCAACTACGACACCAGCGTGATCGCCAATGAGATGTACAACCAGGCGTTCCGGTACGGCCAGAACGGGCAGGGCTCCGCGCTCGCGGTGTTCCTGTTCATCCTGGTGGTGCCGATCGTGATCTTCCAGATCCGGAACCTGCGTCAGCAGCGACGGGAGGGCTGAGATGACCACCACCACTCCCCCGGCCGCGGTCGGCGCCCAGCAGAACGACGGTTCCACCCGGGCCTCGCGGGTGCGCAAGCGACTCAACAGCCGTACGGCGACAGTGGTCGCGATCGTCATCGCGGTGGTCTGGACGATCCCCACCTTCGGCCTGTTCATCTCCTCGTTCCGGCCAGAGGCGGAACTGAAGACCACCGGCTGGTGGACGGCCTTCACCGATCCCCAGTTCACCCTCAAGAACTACCAGGACGTGTTGTTCGGGCAGTCCGCCTCGTCGGGGCAGCTCGCCAACTACTTCGTCAACTCGCTGGTGATCACCCTGCCGTCGGTGTTGTTCCCACTGGCCTTCGCGGCACTGGCCGCGTACGCGCTGGCCTGGATCAACTTCCGCGGCCGGGACTGGCTCTACATCGGCATCTTCGCGCTCCAGATCGTGCCGTTGCAGATGGCCCTGGTGCCGCTGCTCAGCTTCTTCTCGCGCGGAGTCAGCCTGGGCGGGATCACCCTGATGCCCGCCTGGAACCTCGACGGCGCACAGAACTTCGCCCAGGTGTGGTTCGCACACACCTGCTTCGCGCTGCCGTTCGCCGTGTTCCTGCTGCACAACTTCATCTCACAACTGCCCAAGGATCTGATGGAGGCGGCCCGGGTCGACGGGGCCACCCACCCCAAGATCTTCCGCACCATCGTGCTGCCGTTGGTCGCACCCGCCCTGGCCGCGTTCGCCATCTTCCAGTTCCTCTGGGTCTGGAACGACCTGCTGGTCGCGCTGATCTTCGCCGGTGGCAGCGAGGTCACCGCACCACTGACCGTGCGGCTGGCCGAACTGGCCGGTACCCGGGGCAACGAATGGCAACGGTTGACCGCTGGGGCGTTCGTCTCGATCGTCGTACCGCTGATCGTGTTCCTGTCGTTGCAGCGCTACTTCGTTCGAGGGCTGCTCGCCGGCAGCGTCAAGGGCTGACCCACCGGTGGTGCCGCCGTAGCGGCGGCACCACCGCAGGTCGTGAGTGGGGTTACCGTGACGAGGATCGACGATGTCGCCCGGTTGGCCGGAGTCTCCACCGCCACCGTCTCCCGGGCGCTGCGGGGACTGCCCACCGTGTCGGCGGCGACCCGCCGACGGGTGCTGGCCGCCGCCGAGCAGTTGCAGTACGCCGTCTCACCGAGCGCATCGCGCCTGGCCGGTGGCCGTACCGGTGCCATCGCCGTGGTGGTTCCCCGGATCACCCGCTGGTTCTTCGGGGTGGTCGTCGAGGCGGTCGAGGACTTCCTCCACCAGTGCGGCTACGACCTGTTGCTGCACAACCTGGGCGGGCGGGAACAGAACCGTCAGCGCCTGCTGCACCCCGCCAACCTGCACAAACGGGTCGACGGCGTGATGCTGGTCGCCACCCCGTTGCGGCCCGCCGACCTGACCGCCCTGACCACGCTGGACCTGCCCGGGGTGACCGTCAGCTCCGGCACCGGCGTGCCCGGCTGGCCCTGCGTACGCATCGACGACGTGGCCGCCGCGCGGATCGCCACCCGGCACCTGCTGGACCTCGGTCACCGGCGGATCGCGCACATCTCCGGCGACCCCGACGACGAGTTGGCCTTCACCGCGCACCTGGACCGGCGGCGTGGCTACCAGGAGGCGCTGCGCGCGGCCGGGCTGTGGCCGGACCCGACCCTCGACGTGGAGTCCGGGTTCGACATCGCCGGCGGCACCCGGGCCACCGAGGAACTCCTGCGCCGAGGTGACCCGCCGACGGCCATCTTCGCCGCCTGCGACGAGATGGCGATGGGCGCGTTGACCGCCCTGCGCGACGCCGGCCTGCGCGTACCGCAGGACGTCAGCCTGATCGGCATCGACGACCATGCGCTCTCCGGCGTGCTCGGCCTGAGCACCATCGCCCAACCGGCGGCCGAGCAGGGGCGGCTGGCCGCCGAGATGCTGATCGACCCGCTTCGCGGGCGGACCCGCGCCTCCGACTGCGGCGCGGACGAGCTGCCGGTGATCCTGCCCACTCGGCTGGTCGTACGGGACTCGACCGCCCCACCACGGGCAAACTGATTCGACGGGTCACCGTCGCCCGCCGCCGCAACCCGCTCGGACCATGGGAGTACGCCCTGAACGACAACCCGACCCCCCAGCCCGTGCCCGCCGTGACGACCACCGGATGGTGGACCGAGGCGGTGATCTACCAGATCTACCCGCGCTCGTTCAGTGACTCCGACGGCGACGGTATCGGTGACCTGCCCGGCATCACCGCCCGCCTGGATCATCTGCGCCAGCTGGGGGTCGACGCGATCTGGCTCTCCCCGTTCTACCCGTCGCCGCAGGCCGACGCCGGGTACGACGTGGCCGACTACCGGGACGTCGAGCCGCTGTTCGGCACGCTGGCCGACGCCGACGACCTGATCGCCCAGGCACACGCCCGCGGGCTGCGGGTGATCGTCGACCTGGTGCCCAACCACACCTCGTCGGCCCACGAGTGGTTCCGGCAGGCCCTGGCCGCCGGGCCGGGCAGCCCTGAGCGGCAGCGCTACATCTTCCGCGACGGGCGGGGACCCGACGGTGCCGAACCGCCGAACGACTGGCAGAGCGTCTTCGGCGGGCCGGCCTGGACCCGCGTCGCCGACGGCCAGTGGTACCTGCACCTGTTCGACACCGCCCAGCCCGACCTGAACTGGGACGAGCCGCAGGTACGCGCGGAGTTCCTGGACGTGCTGCGGTTCTGGCTGGACCGTGGGGTGGACGGCTTCCGGGTGGACGTCGCACACGGCCTGATCAAGCAGGCCGACCTGGCCGACTGGCACGAGCCGCAGGAGATCCTCTCCGGGCAGGAGGTGGACAAGCCACGCCCGCCGATGTGGGACCAGGACGGCGTACACGAGATCTACCGGGACTGGCGGCGGCTGCTGGACGGTTACCCCGACGAACGTGTCCTGGTGGCCGAGGCGTGGGTGGAGCCGGCCGAGCGGCTGGCCCGCTACGTCCGCCCCGACGAGATGCACCAGGCGTTCAACTTCGAGTACCTGCTCGCCGCGTGGACCGCCCCGGCCCAGTACGCGGTCATCACCCGCTCGCTGGAGGCCACCGACGCGGTCGGCGCGCCCACCACCTGGGTGCTGTCCAATCACGACGTGGTGCGCCACGCCTCCCGGCTCGGCCTGCCGATCGGCACCCCGCGACCCAACGGCATCGGCATCGGCGACCCGCAGCCGGATGCCGCGGTCGGTCTTCGCCGGGCCCGTGCGGCCACCCTGCTGATGCTCGCTCTGCCCGGCTCGGCCTACCTCTACCAGGGTGAGGAACTCGGCCTGCCGGAACACACGTTGATGCCCGACGAGGCCCGCCAGGACCCGACCTGGGAACGCAGCGGGCACACCCAACGCGGCCGGGACGGCTGCCGGGTGCCGATCCCCTGGGAGGCGGACGCGCCGTCGTACGGCTTCGGGCCGACCGACGCGAGTTGGCTGCCCCAGCCCGGTGTGTGGGCCGAGTACGCGCTGGACCGCCAGCGTGACGTGCCCGGCTCGACCTACGAGATGTACCGCACGGCGCTGCGCCTGCGGCGTAGCCACGCCTTGGGTCGGGGCACCGTGCAGTGGCTCTCCTCCGGCGACGAGGTGCTGACCTTCCGCAACGGCGACGTGGTGGTGCTCACCAACTTCGGCACCGCCGGTGTACCGCTGCCCGCCGGCGAACTGCTGCACAGCAGCGCGCCACTGGACGAGGACGGCTCCGTCCCCACCGACGTCACCGTCTGGGTGAAAGTGTAAGGAAGGGCACCTTCCTTACAGCTTCTCCGCGCGGGTGTGCAGGAGGTGCGCGACGTCAGAGATGTCCTTGGGTGAGGTGCGGGCGGCGAGCCAGTACATGATGCCGGTGGGGATGAAGAAGAGCTGGAAGGCGGCCAGCCCGACCGCGTAGTTCAACGGTGGTGGGAACGCCGCCCGCAGGGCGTGGAAGGCCACTCCGACCAGCCCGTTCCCGGCCGCCCGTCCCACCCCGTTGACCAGGTTGCCCAGGCTGTAGACAGTGCCCCGGTGCTCCGGCGGGTTCGCGTCGGCGATCAGGGCGAACCAGTTCGGCGAGTTCGCCGAGGTCAGCGCCAGCGCGAGCAGCGCGGTGAGCAGGCTCAGCCCGACGGTGGGCTCGGTGACGACGCTGGCCAGCACGGCCCGTACCACCGCGCCGGTGCCGGCGCCGTCGGGCACGTCGATGCGGATCGGCACGAAGAAGAGCACCAGATAGAACGGCACCGCGGCGAGCACGCCGACTGCGGCGACCATGGCCCGACCGGACGGCGTACGCCGTTGCAGCGCGTCGCCGACCAGACCACCGACGATGGAGAGCACCCCGCCGAGCTGGAACAGGGTGGCGAAGACGCTGCCCACCACGATCGCGGTAGCCATCGAGTAGCCCTGGTCCTGGGCCCGCTCGGCGAACAGCACCGGCAACCAGACAAGCGAACCGAAGGCGGCCTGCGCGGTGAGGCCCTGGAGGATGAGCCAGCGGTTGGTCCGGCGGCCGAGAATGACGGGCAGGTCACGGCGGCTGATCCGGTAGTCGTAGTCCGCGCCGCCAGCCAACGCGTCGGCCAGTTCCGGTTCGCTCTGGCCGCGCCGGATGTCGTACGTGAGCAGGTAGGCCGCCGTGGCGACCAGGCCGACGACGGCGAGCAGCAGGAACGGGCGACGCCAGTCGACCGCACCGAGCAGCCCACCGACGAGGGTGCCGGCCAGCGTGCCAGCGCCCTGGGACAACCCCCAGAAGCTCATCACCAGGCCCCGCCGACGCGGCGAGATCAGGTCGGTGACCACCGAGAAGCCGACCGAGCCGACCGCGCCCAGCCCCACCGCGGCGAGCAGTTGCGCGGCCAGAAAGGTCGGATAGCTCCCGGCCAGAGCACTGCCACCGGTCCCGACGGCCCAGATCAGGGTGCCGATCATCAGCAGCGGTTTGCGGTTGGTGCGGTCGCCGAAATAGGCCCAGCCGACCGCCGCGACCGCGCTGACCAGGAAGCTGACCGCGGTGACCAGGCCGAGCAGGCGCTGCGGCACCGCGAACGACTCCGCGATCGCGCCGTACAGCGGTGGCACCAGCCCGATCGCCACGTTGTCCAGCGAGGCGAGCAGCACGAACACGACGACGCTGTAGAGGCGGTGCGCCGCGCCACCACCCCACACCCGTGGGGCCCGGCCCGTGGTCGACGTCATGCGGGCAGCCAACCAGGACGCGACGACGGACCGATCACCGGCCCACCCCATCGTGCGCAACGAAATCCCCGGACCGAGTGGCTCCACCCCCGTGGAAGCCACTCGATCCGGGGATCAAGGGGTGGATCACCCCTGGGCCAGGCGGTCCAGGTGGTGATCGCGGGCCAGCGCGTAACGCTCCCGGATGGCCGGGACCGGTTCGGCGGCGTACTCCCGGGTGCCGGCAGGCGTCCAGGAGGGCGCCTCCGCCGTGCCGAGCGCCAACCAGGCGGCCTGGCGGGCGGCGCCGTCGGCGACGTACTCGCCGGGCGGCGGGACGACCACCGGGCAGCCGAAGACCTGCGCGGCGATGCGTCGTACGGCGGCGGAGCGGGCCCCGCCACCGACCAGGAGCACCCGGCGGGGCTGCGCGCCCTGGGCGGCCAGCGCGTCGAGACCGTCGGCGAGCGCGCAGAGCATGCCCTCCACGGCCGCCCGCGCCAGGTGCGCCGGGGTCGAGGTCCGCAGGGTCAATCCGTGCACCGCCCCGGTGGCCAGCGGCCGGTTCGGGGTGCGCTCACCCTCCAGGTACGGCACCAGCACCAGCCCGTCCGCCCCGGGCGGGGCGGACAGCGCGAGGTCGGCCAACTCGTCCAGCCCGACCCGGAGCATCCCGGCGGCGGCGTCCAGCACCCGGGCCGCGTTGAGCGTGGCGACCAGCGGCAGGAACCGGCCGGTCACGTCGGCGAACCCGGCGACGGTGCCGCCGGCGTCGGCGGCCGGGGTCTCCGCGATGCTGAAGACGGTGCCGGACGTACCGATCGAGACCAGCACGTCACCGGAACCGGCACCCACCCCGAAGCCGGCAGCGGCGTTGTCGCCGGCACCGGGAGCGAGCAGCGCCGGCGCGGCACCGGGCACGGCTGCCGGGTCGAGGTGACCGGCGGACTCGGCCGGGCCGAGCACGGTGGGTACCCGTACCACCCGGCCGAGTGCGCGTTCCAGCAGGTCGGGACGGTACTCCCCGGTGGCCGGCGACCAGTAGCCGGTGCCGCTGGCGTCGCTGCGGTCGGTACGCAACGCGTCCAGCCCGGGTGCACCGGCCAGCCGCCAGGTCAGCCAGTCGTGGGGCAGGCAGACGGCAGCCACCCGCTCGGCGTTGGCCGGCTCGTGTCGGGCCAACCAGCGCAGCTTGGTGACGGTGAAGCTGGCCACCGGCACGCTGCCCACGGCGTCGGCCCAGAAGCGCCCACCGCCGGCCTCCGCCACCAGTTCGGCGGCGGCGTCGGCCGAGCGGGTGTCGTTCCACAGCAGGGCCGGCCGGATCACCTGCCCGGCGTCGTCCAGGCAGACCATGCCGTGCTGCTGACCGGCGACGGAGACCGCGGCGACGTCGGCCAGTCCGCCGGCGGCCTCGATCGCCGTCTGGAGGGCCGACCACCAGGCCTCCGGGTCGACCTCGGTGCCATCGGGGTGCGGTGCCCGGCCCTGGCGTACCAGGGTGCCGGTCTCCGCATCCCGGACGACCACCTTGCAGGACTGGGTGGAGGAGTCCACCCCCGCGACGAGCGGCATGCCGTCCGCCTCAGCGTGCGCCGAGCAGGTGCTCGACGGCGAGCTGGTTGAGCCGGACGAAGCCGAAGCCACGGGCGGCGACGGCGTCGACGTCGAACTCCTCGAACGCGCTGGTGTCGGCGAGCAGTTCGGCGTACCCCTCGCCCTCGCCCAGCGTCGGCACGCCCAGCTCGGCGACCTTGCTGGCAGCGAGCGCCTCGGCCACCTCCGGGTCGGCCCGGAACGCCGCGGCCCGCTCCTTGAGCAGCAGGTAGGTGCGCATGTTCGCCTCAGCGGAGGCCCACACGCCGTCGAGGTCCTCGGTGCGGGAGGGCTTGTAGTCGAAGTGCCGCGGCCCCTCGTAGGCCGGCGCGCCGGCCGGGCCGCCGTGCTCCAGCAGGTCGACCAGGGCGAAGGAGTTGAGCAGGTCACCGTGGCCGAAGACCAGGTCCTGGTCGTACTTGACGCCGCGCTGGCCGTTGAGGTCGATGTGGAACAGCTTGCCCTGCCAGAGCGCCTGGGCGATGCCGTGGGCGAAGTTGAGCCCGGCCATCTGCTCGTGGCCGACCTCCGGGTTCAGGCCGACCCGCTCCGGGTGGGCGAGGGTGGAGATGAACGCCAGGGCGTGCCCGACGGTGGGCAGCAGGATGTCGCCGCGCGGCTCGTTCGGCTTGGGCTCCAGCGCGAACCGCAGGTCGTAGCCGCGGTCGATGACGTACTGGCAGAGCAGGTCGACGGCCTCCCGGTAGCGCTCCAGCGCCGCCTGGACGTCCTTGGCGACGTCGTACTCGGCGCCTTCCCGGCCACCCCACATGACGAACGTCTTGGCACCCAGCTCGGCGGCGAGGTCGACGTTGCGCAGCACCTTGCGCAGCGCGAAGCGCCGCACGTCACGGTCGTTGCTGGTGAAGCCGCCGTCCTTGAAGACGGGCTGCTGGAACAGGTCGGTGGTGACCATCGGCACCACCAGGCCGGTCTCGTCGAGCGCCTTGCGGAACCGGGCGATCTGCGCGTCACGGGTGGCGGCGTCCGACCCGAAGGGGATGAGGTCGTCGTCGTGGAAGGTCACCCCGTACGCGCCCAGTTCGGCGAGTCGGTGCACCGACTCCACCGGGTCGATGGCGGTACGGGTGGCGTGGCCGAACGGGTCTCGACCCTGCCAGCCGACCGTCCAGAGCCCGAAGGAGAACTTGTCGGCGGGGGTGGGACGGGGTGCCATGGCAGACCTCCGGTGATGTCGTCCGCTATTTGTTCAGTGGTTGAATTAAATGGCGGTGATGTGGCAGTGTCAAGAGGTGATCCCAACCGCAGCCCCGGCCGGCGCGGTGCGCCAGGGCAGCCTCCGCGAACTGAACCTCGCCCTCGTGCTCGGCCGGATCGCCGCCGCCCCCCGACCCCCCTCACGGGCCGCGCTGGCGGCCGAGACCGGCCTGACCCGGGCCACGGTCTCCGCCGTGGTGGAAGACCTCGTCGCCGGACGGCTGGTCACCGAGGCGGAGCCGCAGCCGCGCTCCGGTGCCGGCCGACCGGCCCGTGGTCTGGTGCTCGCCGGTGACGGCCCGGCCGGGCTGGGCCTGGAGGTCAACGTCGACTACCTGGCCGCCTGCGTCGTCGATCTCGCCGGTGAGGTCCGGCACCACTGCGTGCACCGTGCCGACCTGCGGCCGGTCTCCCCCGCCGACGCGCTGGGCCGGCTGGTGCGGCTGGCCGCCGAGGCCCGCGCCGCCGCCGACGCACAGGGCCTCATCCTGGCCGGCGCCGCCCTGGGGGTGCCCGGCCTGGTCGACGACGTCGGTCTGGTCCGGCTCGCACCGAACCTCGGCTGGCGCGACGTGCCGGTCCCCGAGCTGCTGGCCGAACATCCACCGCTGACCGAGGTGATCGATGGCGTGCCGGCGCTGGTGGTGGACAACGAGGCCAACCTGGCCGCGCTGAGCGAGTTGCACGCGGGTGCCGGTCCGGGCAGCTTCCTGCACATCTCCGGCGAGGTCGGCATCGGTGCCGGCATCGTGCTCGACAACGCCCTGTACCGAGGCGCCCGAGGCTGGAGCGGGGAGATCGGCCACATCCCGGTACGACCGGACGGCCCGCCCTGCCGGTGCGGCGGTCGGGGCTGCCTGGAGCGCTACGCCGGACAGGAGTCGATCCTCGCCGCGGCCGGCCTGGCCGGGGCGGATCTGCCCGCCGACACCGCGCCGAACCGGTTGGCCGAGCTTGCCGGGGCCGGCGACGCGACAGTGCTGCACGCCCTGCACGAGGCCGGCGTGGCGCTCGGGGTGACCGTGTCCAGCGTGATCAACCTGCTGGATCTCGACACGGTGGTGCTCGGCGGCGGCTACGCGCCACTGGCACCCTGGCTGCGGCCACCGATGCTCGCGGAGATCGAGCGTCGGGTGCTGACCGCGGCCTGGTCGCCGGTGACCGTCCGTCCGGCGGTCCTCGGGGCGACCGCCGCCGCCGTCGGCGCGGCCGGATCGGTGGTACGCCGGATCATCGCCCGACCCGTCGCCTGGTTGGCCCGGCTGTAGCGGGCAGCGCGTCGCGCATCTCGGCATGTCGGTGTGTCGGGGGTACTCGGTACCCTTGCTCCACAACAACAATCACCGTGACCGCAGGAGCGACACCACCGGCATGCGCACCTCTCGACAGCGCAGGACGCGCGGCGAGCATCGATGACCAGCACCCGCGAGGGCCGGGTCGCCGGCTCCGGACGCAGCAAGGGGGCCGGCAGGTCCGGCCGACAAGCGGTGGCTGCGCGCGTCGATCTGGCCGGTGAGCTCCTCGACGGGCTCACCGACGCGGTGCTGACCACCGACGACCACGGGTCGGTCGAGCTGGTCAACGCGGCCGCCGCCCGGCTGCTCCCCGAACTGCGCCCCGGCACCGACCTGGCCGGCTGCGCGGTGCCGGCCCTGGCGGCGGCGACCGTCGCCGGGCACACCCGCTTCGAGGCCGAGCACCACCACCGGCAGCTTCGCGGCGTACGGCGGGCCCTGGCCGGGGGCAGATCCGTCTGGTACGTCCGCGACGTCACCGAGGAACAGGCCCGCAGCGAGGCCCTGCTGACCGAACGCGGCCGTACCGCCTTCCTGGCCGACGCGGGCCGCCGGCTCGGGTTGGCACTGCACCGTGACCAGGCCCTGCGGGCCGCCGCCGCCCTGCCCGTGCCCTACCTGGCCGACCTGGCCCTGGTGGTGCACCTGCCGGCGGTGCCCGCCGAGCAACGGCCGCACTGGGTCCGGCACACCGAGCGCCAGTCCGGTCCGGTGGCCGGAACGGCCGACTGGAGCCTCACCACCGCTCTGCCGGAGATCGAGGAAGCGCTCGACGGCGGCTTCCCGCCACCCCGGGTGTGGTCGGCCGGCCACCTGGACCCGATCGTTGCTGCCGACGTCGAACCAGGCGCGACCCTGCTGGTCAGCCCGATGCCCGGGGCCGGTCGGACGGCCGGGGCGCTGGTGCTGCTGCGGCACGCCCGACGGGGCGGCTTCGACCCGCGGGACGTCGACCTGGCCCGCGAGTTCGCCGCCCGCGCCGGTGCCGCCCTCACCATGGCCGAGTTGTACGACGAACAGGCCCACCTGGCGCGGGTGCTGCAGAACAGCCTGTTGCCGCCGGAGCTGCCCGGGATCGTCGGGATGGACGTCGCCGGGGGCTACCGTGCCGCCGGGGACAGCCTGCGTATCGGTGGCGATTTCTACGACGTCCTGCCCACCGACGGCGGCGCGTTGTTCGCCCTCGGCGACGTCTGCGGCAAGGGGGTCGGCGCGGCCGTGCTCACCGGCCGGGTACGGCAGTCGTTGCAGACGCTGCGCCTGGTCGAACAGCGGCCACTGGCGCTGCTGCGGCTGCTCGACCAGGCGCTGCTCGACATGTCCGACGCGGCCCGGCGCGGCCAGTTCACCACCCTGCTGCTCGGTACGCTGCGCCGCGAGCCCGAGGGCGGCCTACGGATCCGGGTCGCGGGCGGCGGGCATCCGGCCCCGCTGGTGGTCGACGCCGACGGCACGGTGACCTCGGTACGGGTGGGCGGGATGCCCGTCGGCGCCCTGCCCGACGCCCGGTTCACCGAGGTCGACCTGCGGCTGCCGCCCGGTTCGGTGCTGTTCGCCCACACCGACGGGGTCACCGAGGCTCGGGGCGGCCGACACGGTGCGGAGATGTTCGGCGAGCGACGGCTCCGTCAGGCGCTCTCCTCGGGGGCCGGCCTGCCTCCCGCCGCGCTCGTCGACCGGGTGTTGCGGCTGGTCGACGAGTGGTCCGCCGGGCAGCGGCACGACGACGTCGCGATGCTGGCGGTGACCCCGTCCGGCTGAACCGGTCAGGCCGTCCGGAAGACCGCGGTCTCCCCGTTCGACCAGCTCAGCGGGGCGTCGACGACGTCGCGGACCTCCGACAGATGACCGGTGTCCGGTTCGTCGGGCTGGGGCACCAGCGGCGACACCGGCCGGACGACCCGGGCCCGGGCGGCCTCGTCGAACTCCCGCAGACCACGCAGCAGCGCCGCGCGGCCCTCCGGTGTCATGTCGGCCAGGATCGTCGCCAGGTGCTGACGACGATCCTCGCGCAACTCGGCGAGGAGGCTGCGGGCCTCGGCGGTCAGGTGCAGGGAGATCTCCCGCCGGTCCGCCCGGCCGGGCTCACGTTCCAGCATGCCGGCGGCGACGAGCCGGTCGCAGAGCCGACTGGCCGAGGAGAGCAGCATATCGAGCCCGGCGGCCAGCCTGCGCAGGTTGATTCCGTCCTGCCGTTCCACCAGCATGACGGCACGGAGCTGGGCGGTGGAGATCCGGTTCGCTGTGCGCTCCCGGGCACCGTCCCAGACAGTCAGCAGGGCACCCGCCGCGACATCCACCTCGGCAGCCATACTCATCTCGGGTCCTGGAAAACCATGCTGTTCCGCCATCGTGCGCCTGAGCGTACTCCGATTCTGTCGATCGATGCGCTTGTGATCAAGGAGATACCCATGAGTGAGCCGGTCGAGCAAGCCCGCACCGTGCTCACCACCGCCCCGGCGGACCTCCTGCTGAGCCGGATCAGAGGGCTGCTCGACCAGGAGTTCGGCATCGCGGACGTCGAACTCCTCCAGGTCGACTACCGGCTGGCCGCGCTGCTTCCGCTCACCCCCGGGGAGGCGGTGAGCGAACCGGGACACCCGGCCTGGCGGTGCTTCGACCACCAGAGCCCGGTGTACGTCGACAGCACGGCCTACCTACCGGTGAGCATGCGCGGCGAGCGACGCGGGGTGCTCCGGGTGCACCCGGTCACGGACGAGAGCCTGCTGGCCGACCTCGCCGAGATCGGCACCGCCCTGGCCCACGAACTGACCGCGGTCGACCCGGGAACGGACGTCTACCGCACCGCCCGGCGGGCCCGGCGGCTCACGCTCGCCGCCGAGATGCAGTGGGAGCTGCTGCCGGGGCGCAGCCGGATCCGACCCTCCTTCAGCCTGGCCGGGCAGCTGGAACCGGCGTACGCGGTACGTGGCGACAGCTTCGACTGGTCCGACGACGGTGACCGGGTGTGGACCGCCACCATCAACGGCATGGGTGCCGGCGTCGCCGCGTCGATGCTCACCACGTTGGCCACCTGCGCGCTGCGCAACGCCCGCCGGGCCGGCATCTCCCTGGCCGACCAGGCCGCGCTGGCCGACCAGGCGATCTACGCCCTGCACCGGGGCGAGCAGTACCTCGCCACGCTGCTGCTCGAGGTCGACCTGCACAGCGGGTTGCTCACCGCCGTCGACGCGGGCTCGCCCCGGCTCGTCCTGCTTCGCGACGGCGAGGTCAGCGTGCAACCGCTGGAGGCGCAGTTTCCCCTCGGCATGTTCGAGGGGTCGCACTATCGCGAGCAGCACATCCAACTCCGGCCCGCCGACCGCCTCTTCATGATCAGCGACGGGGTGCTCGACGCGACCGGGCAGGACGTCCGCTACGGAGAGAGCGCGTTGGACCGGATGCTGCGCCGTACTGCGCCGATGAGCCCGCTGGACGCGGTCCGGTCCCTGCTGGGCGACCTGCGGGCGTTCGTCGCCGGCGATCTCACCGACGACGCGGTGGTGGTCTGCCTGGACTGGTACGGACCGCAGCCGTGACCGGTCGGGTCAGTACGCGCCCCGGCTGTTGACCACCGCGCCGAAGGTCTTCCAGAGAATCGTCAGGTCGGCTGCCAGTGACCAGTTCTCCACGTAGTAGAGATCCAGCCGGATGCCGTCCTCCCAGCTCAGGTCCGACCGGCCGCTGACCTGCCAGAGGCCGGTCATGCCCGGCTTGACCAACAGCCGGCGGGCCACGTCGCCGTCGTAGCGGGCCACCTCGGAGGGCAGCGGCGGGCGGGGGCCGACCAGGCTCATCTGCCCCAGCAGCACGTTCACCAGTTGTGGCAGCTCGTCCAGCGACCACTTGCGCAGCAGCCGCCCGACCCGGGTGACCCGCGGGTCGTCGCGCATCTTGAACATCAGGCCGTCGGTCTCGTTGCGCGCGGCCAACTCGGCAAGCAGGGCATCGGCGTTGACCACCATGGTGCGGAACTTGAAGACGCCGAACTCCCGACCGCCCTGCCCGACCCGGATCTGCCGGAACAACACCGGGCCGCGGCTGTTCAGCTTGATGGCCAACGCGATGACCACGAGCAACGGCAGCAGCAGCGCCAACGCCACGAGCGAGATCGACCGGTCGACGAAGCCCTTCACCAGCTTGCGGATGCCCCGGAACTCGGGCGCCTCCACGTGGATCAACGGCAGGCCGGCCACCGGGCGGGTGTGGATGCGCGGGCCGGCGACATCCGTCAGCGCCGGGGCGAGCACCAGGTCGATCCCGGTGCCCTCCAGTTGCCAACCGAGCCGGCGCAGGCGGGCGGCGGTGAGTTCACCGCTGGCGGTGACGGCGACGGTGTCCGCGCCGATGGCGGCGGCGGCCTCCGGGATGCCCCGGAACGAGCCGACCACCGGCACGTCGCCGAGCCGCTGGGCCACCGGGGCCAGCAGGGCGTCCGGGATGCACGCGCCCACCACCTGATAGCCCGCGTACGGCTCGCGTCGCAGGGTGTGCACCAGTTCCAGCACGTGCGCGGTGTCGCCGACCACCAGCACCCGCCGGGACCAGCCGGTCCCCGCCGAGCGGGCCCGGTGCAGGCGCTTGCGCGCGGCGAACCGGGCGAGTTCGAGCCCGACCAGGCCGACGGCGAACGAGATCGCCAGGAATCCCCGGGACACGCCGACGTCGGCGATGTAACCGGCGATGGCCACCGCACCGGCCAGGCGGAGGCTGGCCATGCTGACCCGCCGGTACTCGTCCGCGCCGTAGCCGATCACCCGGTCGTCGTAGCAGCGCATCGCCTTGAGCGACAGCAGCCAGGCCAGCACCAGCCCGGGAGCGACCACGACGTACGGCACGTGGGTGCCGCGCGGCGCGGCCTCACCGAAGCGGGCCGCGTAGCCGGCGAGCACCGCCAGGGTCAGGACGGTGGCGTCCAGCACCACCAGGGTTCGCACGTAGGCCCGCTGGGCACCGCGTATCGAACTGCTCGATGACGCCGTGCCGTCGGGTCTTGTTGAAGATCTGGCGGGGGTCAACAGCGTCGCCGAGGTCACCAGCCCTCCCACTTCGCTCGCCGACGGCACGGGTCCGGCTCGACGGAGAGCCGGAGCTGCCGATGCACGTCGACATCCTCCCTTGAAAACTATGACGGCCAATTGCTTCCGACGTATTGCCGTCACTTTCCGTGCCGGGTAACCAGCCGGAAGCTGGCCTGTGGTAAGGGTTTCCCCGATACCGCAGGGCTCGCCCTTGAGGCACCGATCAGGCCGGCGCCTTCCGCAGGGCGATCGCTCGCAGGAAGATGTCACCGATCTTAGTCGGGTCGGCGGCGACGAACGCACCCCCACCGGCGCTCTGTGCGATGGTGTCCAGCTCCGCCTTGCTGACCTCGGTGCCGATGCCGATGATGATCACCTGGATCGGCTGGTCCGGGTCCTTGATCCGCTTCAGCTCGGCGAGCAGCTGCCGCTGCGAGATGCCGTCGGCGTCCTCGTTCTTGCCGTCGGTGAAGAGCACGATCGAGTTGACCTTGCCCGGTTCCCAGTTCTCCTGCACGTCCTTGTACGCCGCCAGCAGCGTGTCGTACAGACCGGTGTCGCCGCTCGACGAGGTGATCGTGTCCAGGCTCCGCTCCAGGTTGCTGCGCTGCCGCGACAGCGGGCCGGTCGGCACCACCTGACGGTAGTCACGCGCGCCGTCCAGCCTGGTGGAGAAGACCCACAGGCCGATCGACCAGGAATCGTCGAACAGGTTCAGACCCCGCCGGGCCGCTTCCGCGGTGACCTGCTGCCGGGTCGCCCCGTTGGCGGTCGGCACCGCCTTCTTCATCGAGCCGGACACGTCGATGATGCAGAGCATCCGACCGGAGAGGGTGGCGATGGACCAGCTGGAGACGGCCCGCTCCACCGCGTCCGGCGCGAGGCCACCGGCGGCGATGCCGCCCTGCGGCGGCGGCGCCGCGGAGGGGTCGCCGCCGGCCGGGCTCGGTGCGCCCTGCGGCGGCTCGAAGCCGCTACCCCAGTTGCCGTCCGGCCCACGCAGCGCCTGGGCCGCCAGCTTGTCCTTGAACGAAGGTGTGGTGAGCACCTCGAACAGCACCCGGGCGGCGGAGTCCTTGGCCGGCTCGATGCCCGGCAGCACCGCGTACGGGTAGTCCAACGGCAGCGGCGACGGCTTCAGGTAGAGCGCCGCCAGCGGCACCGGCGGCTTCTTCGCGTTGTACTGGATGACGTCCTCTTCGGACAGCGCCGCCGCGCCCAGCGAGCTGGCCAACGTGGTGCCGTCCGACGCGGTGGGGAACTTGGCGAGCAGGTCCTGGCGCAGCGCCGAGGCACCCGAGGCCAGCGCCCGCAGCGCGCCGATGCGGTCCTGCTCGGCGGTGGCACCGCCGGACGAGGCCGCGGCGGTCATCAGCGACAGCAGCCCGGACAGGCCGGCGGCGTCGCGGGTCGGCTCGACGATGCCGGTCTTCAACGGCCGGTCGCTGTTGACCCGGGCCAGCAGCTCGGTCCAGCCGATCTCCTTCTGCGGCCAGCCCATCAGCCGTCCGGCGATGGGTTCGGGCATGGCGACGACCACCGGACTGCTCGCGATCGACGCGCCGTTGCCCGGCGCGAAGGCCGCCGCACCGCCGGTCTGCAACCGCAACAGCCAGGTCGAGGAGTCCGGGATCCAGACGTCGGGGCTCACCGCCGTGCCGCTGGCCTGGCCTACGCCGGCGAGGCTCGCCCCGTGCTTGGCCGCCACCACCGCTGCCACCTCGACCGCGTCGGCAGCCGCTACGGTCACGTCGATGCAGGTGCCGTCGACCGCAGCACCTTTTTCCTCCCACTCGGAGGCCGCCGCGTCGACCGCCGGCGCGAGTTCGGTCGCGACCGCGACCGACAACTCGATCTTGCCAGAGCAGTCCGGGCCGGCGAGCTGGCGATAACCCACCCACCCACCGGCGGTGACGACGAGCACGCCGACCGCGGCTGCGGCGGCGGCACCGTGAATACCTGAACGCATGCGATGGCGGCCTGCTGACACGCTGACCATCTTGCGGACCCGGCCATGGGACTGCCATGGCCGTTCGGACGAAAGTTACAGAGGAGAAACAGTTTACCGTGATTTAGTAACTTTGAGTGACGACTCAGCGGCGCAATGTGGATGGATCGCTGCCCACCACCACGATCAGGGCAGAACGCAAGTGGGGCTGGGAATCGGCAACGGCTCACCGATCGCCATCGGCACCCCGGTCTCCCGATCGACCCGGAAGGTGCGCACCATGTCCGCCCGTTCGTCCGCGACGTAGAGATGCTCTCCGAGCAGCACGAAATGGCGGGGCCATTCACCGCCGGTCTCCACTTCATCGACCAGTTCCGGTAGACCCGCCCCGATCGAGTAGACGGAGATCGTGCCGACCCCCCGGTTGGCCAGGTAGAGATGGCGACCGTCCGCATCGACGGCGATCTCCGACGGCTGGACGTGCCCGGCCCGGTCGCTGGCGTCGACCCGCCCTCGCTGGTGCAGCACGCCGTCCTCGTCCGCCTCGTAGACCAGCACCGACCGGTCCAACTCCCCGGAGACGTAACAGCGGCGTCCGTCCGGATGCCGGGCCAGGTGTCGGGGGCCGGCTCCCGCGGGCGTACGCACCCGGGGTGGCCGGGGCACCAACCGTCCGGAGGCGGCGTCGAGGTCGTACCGGTAGATCGAGTCCGTGCCGAGATCGACCGCGAGCAGCGGCTCACCACCGACCCCGGGCACGACCATGTGCGCGTGGGCCCGCTCCTGGCGCTCCGGATCCGGCCCGTGACCGGAATGCTCCACCACGTCGCTGCGCTCGCCCGGCACCCCGTCGGCGTCGAGCGGGAAGACCGTCACGCTCCCGCCACCGTAGTTGGCCACGAACAGGAACCGGCCGTCCGGCGCGACGGCCAGGTGGCAGGGCTCGGCCCCGCCGGTCGCCCACGAGCCGATCTCCGTCAGTTCGCCCTCGGGCCCCACCTGCCAGGCACTGACCTGCCCGTCGGGCAGCTCGTTCACCGCGTAGAGCACGGGCCGGTGGGGATGACGGGCGAGGAACGACGGCGACGCGGCGACCGCGACGGTGCCCAACGAGGTCAGTTCGCCGGAGTCCGGATCACGTCGGGCGGCGACGATCCCCGTGCCCCGGCCGCCGCTGTGCGCCGTGTATCCGCCGATGTAAACGATCTCGCCTCGACCTGCCACCAGGTGTCACCTCTCCGCTGGACACTGCCTCGCCACCAGAAACCTTCCCCCGACACCGCCGGGTTAGACCTGCCGGTCCGGGCCCGCGGTGGTCACGCCGCCGGCACCGGCTCGCCCCGCTGCCGGGCCACGTGCTCGACCAGGGAGATCAGCACCGCCTTGCCGGACTGCCGGTCCCGGGCGTCGCAGAGCACCATCGGCACGTCCGGGTCGAGGTCCAGGGCCCGGCGTACGGCCTCCAGGCTGAACCGTTGCGAGCCGTCGAAGCAGTTGACCCCGACCACGAACGGCACACCCCGCTGCTCGAAGTAGTCGATCGAGGGGAAGCAGTCGGCCAGCCGGCGGGTGTCGGCGAGCACCACCGCGCCCAGCGCCCCGAAGGCCAACTCGTCCCAGAGGAACCAGAAACGGTCCTGTCCCGGCGTACCGAACAGGTACAGCTGAAGATCGTCGTTGATGGTGATTCGTCCGAAGTCCATCGCCACCGTGGTCGTCGACTTGCCCTCGACGCCGGAGAGGTCGTCGGTGTCGGCGCCTGCCCCGGTGAGGATCTCCTCGGTCTGCAGCGGCCGTACCTCACTCAACGCGCTCACCAGAGTCGTCTTGCCGGCGCCGAAGCCACCGGCGATGAGGATCTTCAGCGCGATCGGAATCCGAGAACCCTGACGCTCGGCGTCATAACGCACGGAGTCCATCCACCACCGCCTTGAGGATGTCGTTGTCGGGCAGGTACGTGGCGCGCGGCGGTTGTTGCACGGCGACAAGTCCCCGGGTGAGCAGATCACCAAGTAGCACTCGGACGACACCCACCGCCAGGTCCAAATCGGCGGCGAGTTCCACCACCGGCGTGCCCTGGCCCGCCAGTTCCACAAGCAGCCGGTGCTCGGGATGCAGTTCCGGGTACGCGCCGAGATCCGGGTTCGGGCTGGCCAACACGTACGCGACCAGGTCGAATCCGTCCGCGCAGGAGCGCACCCGGCCACCGGTCAGGGTGTACGGCCGCACCACCGGCCCGGCGTCGTCGTCGAGCCACTCGTGTCGGTGCCCCGGTAAGTCAGACCGCATCGGCGCCACCCAGCGACGCGCGGACCGGTGCCTGCAGGTTCTCACCCACCCGGGTCACCAGCATGGCCATCTCGTACGCGACAAGCCCGATGTCGGCGTCCGTGTCGCACGCCACGGCCAGGCAGGCGCCCTGCCCGGCCGCCGTCACGAACAGGTACGCGGACTCCATCTCCACCACCGTCTGCCGGACCGGTCCACCCGCCAGGTGCCGGCTGGCGCCACGCGCCAGGCTGGCGAGACCGGAGGCCAGGGCACACAGATGCTCAGCGTCGGCACGGTCCAGTTCGGCGGAGGAACCGAGCAGCAGGCCATCCGCCGACAGCACCACCGCCCGCCGGGCGGCGGGCAGGCGCTCCACCAGATCGTCGAGCAACCAGTCGAGATTGGCACTCTGCCTCGTCGATTGCATCAGGCGTCCCTCTCAGTAACGGTCGGGGATTCCACGGTGACCGGTCCGCCGGGTGGCGGTCCAGCCTCGTCGGTGCTCGTTTCCCGGTTCGCTGCGGCGGTCTCGTCCGACGGATGCCCGGTGGGCGGGTCGCCCTGCCCCTCCCGGCCGGTGGAGCCGACCTCCGTGGGGCGACCGTCGGTCGACTGCGTACGCGCGGCAGCCAGCCGGCCCTGCGCGGTGCCGGACTGCAACGCCGACATGAACCGACGTGCCTCCTCCGGGCTGCGCGGCGTCGGCTCGGCCAGCCGCCCGGCGCTGCTTGCGGGGATCGCCAGGGGCTGCCGCAGGGTGGGCCCGTCGAGTGCCCCCGAACCGGTCGACCGGCGGGTCAACGCGGGCAGCGGGACGGTCGGGCTGTCCACCACTCCACCGCGGTCCGTCGCGGCCGGTACCGTCCGCCCCTGGTCCCGCTCGCCGCCCGCAGGCACGGCTTCCTCGGTCCCGGCCGGCCCGACGCTCGACCGGGCCGACTCGACGTCCGAACCAGCCGGCTCAACGCTGGAGGTGGGTCCGAGGGCGACCTCAGCGGTCGGTCCCCCCGCCTCGGTGGTGGCGCTGGAGGCGGTCGGGTCGGCGGTGGAGCCGGCCGGGCGCCGTCGGATGCGTCGAGGCAGACCGTCGGATTCGGCCGCACCGACGGTCGAGGCCTGGCTCGGGCCGCCCAGCTTCGCAGATGGGCGGGAGGACTGCGGACGCTCGGACGTCCCGGCGCGGGTGCGTGGTCGGGGGACGGTCGTGAGTCGGGTGGCCCGGACCAGCCGCCGCTGCTCCAGGCTGGCGTCGTCGCCATCCTCCATCGCGTCGAGCGGGGGCAGCGCCGACGGCTCGGCGGTGATCAACTCGGTGGGAATCAGCACCACCGCGGTCAGCCCCGCCCCGTCCGACCGGCGCAGGCGCACCCGGATGCCGTGCCGGCCGGCGAGTCGCGCCACCACGAACAGTCCG
Source organism: Micromonospora gifhornensis (assembly GCF_016863515.1). Classification (GTDB taxonomy): domain Bacteria; phylum Actinomycetota; class Actinomycetes; order Mycobacteriales; family Micromonosporaceae; genus Micromonospora; species Micromonospora gifhornensis. The sequence goes on along the minus strand of NZ_BOPA01000029.1, from coordinate 48,536 downwards.
AGTCGGGCGGTCTCCGCCGGATCGAACTCCGGTGCCCGGGCCAGCTTGCGGTTGGCCTCCTCGATCGCCGCCGCGGTCATGCCGAGCCCCTGGTCGGAGACGGAGAGCGCGTACCCGTGGGGAACGTGCTCACCGGAGACCTGCACCCGTGACTCGGGCGGTGAGAAGGCGGTCGCGTTCTCGATCAGCTCGGCGAGCAGGTGGATGATGTCGCCGACCGCCCGGCCCACCGTGCCGGCGGGCTGCAGGTCCGTGATGTCGACCCGGTCGTACGACTCGACCTCGGAGATCGCCCCCCGGATCAGATCCACCATGGCGACCGGTTCACGCCAGCCGCGCCCTGGCGTGGCCCCGGCCAGGATGACCAGATCCTCCGCGTGCCGGCGCAGCCGGGTCGCGAGGTGGTCGACCCGGAACAGTTCGGCCAGATGGTCCGGATCCTCCGCGTCGCGTTCCAGCCGGTCGAGCAGGGCGAGTTGACGGTGCACCAGGCCCTGGCTGCGACGCGCGATGTTCAGGAAGACCTCGTTGAGCCCACGGCGCAGGGTGACCTCGACCTGGGCCGCGCGGATGGCGACCTTCTGCACCTCGGTGAAGGCCTGGGCCACCTGGCCGATCTCGTCGGTGCCCTGGTCGGCCACCGGTGTCTCGCGGGCGGCGTCCACCTGTTCACCCCGGCGCAGCCGCTCCACCACGTCGGGCAGGCCCTGCTCCGCGGTCTCCTTCAGCCGCCCGCGCATCAGCGTGAGCCGCTGTGCCAGGGACCGGCCGATCCGCAACGCCACCACCAACGACGCCACCACGGCGAGCAGGCCGAGCAGCCCGGCGCCGGCCAGTCGGGCCAGGATGCTGACCGCCATCGGCACCGAGCGGTCGGCCAGTCCGTCCGCCTGGGTCAGCTCGAAGTCGCGCAACGACTGCTGGACGGTGTCGTACCCGGACTGCCAGGCGCGGGCGTCCACGGTGACCCGGCCCGACGGCCCGGCGGCGATCAGCTCGTCCTGCATCGTGCGCAGCCGCGTGAACCCGTCCTGCTCGGCCAGGCGCTGGTAGGCGGCCTGCTCGGGGGCGGGCAGGTCGGCCACCGCCGACGCGATGAGGAACCGCTGGTTACCGATGCTCTGCACGAGCAATGTGTGCTCGCCCTTGGCGAACCCGCCGGCGGTCAGCGCCCCGGCCAGCAGCGCATCGGTCTGCCCGAGCAGTTCCCGGGAGTGACCGAGGTCGGTCAGCGCCCGCGCCTCGCGGTTGAGATCGTGGTCGGGCAGGTTGGCCAGGGCCTCGAAGGTGTGGAACGCGGCCGAGACCAGGTCGCTGTAGAGACCGACGGCGCCGATCCGGTCCAGTTCCCGGCGGTCGATCGCCGCCCGTCCCGCCGGCAACGCCTCCAGTTTGCCGAGCAGCCGGTCCAGCCGCGCTTCGAGCAGCTCACCGGCGGCGTCCCGGAACTTCTCCCCGGATACCCGCAGGCGCAGCTGCGTCACTGCCGCGTCGGTCCGCTCCCGCTGCTCGCGCAACTCCGACAGGTTGGTCCGGGGCGAGGCGAGCTGCACCACGGAGAGCCGCCGCTCGCGCTGCAACTCGGCCACCACCGTCTCGCCGGGCCGGCCCAGGTCGTACAGGAGGGTACGGGCGGCCAGCAGGTCGAGCGCCGGGCCGAAGGTGAGCGTGGTCGCGAATATCCAGAGCGCCAGCAGTGCGGTCACCGGCACGACGACCAGGGCGGTCAGCTTGGAGCGGATCGGCCAGTCGCGGGTATTCAATCGGACCTCGCCCGGAAGGGTGGCTGGAGGGGCTCCGGCACGGCCGGGCAGCACCGTTGCCGCGAACGCCCCAGTTGTCCGCCGGGACGCCGGCTCGGGCGCCTTGGGCAGGATACGTAATCCGCGCTCGCCGCACTACCGTCCGTCGAGACTACCGGTACGTTGACGAACGTTCGGTTGACGCACATCCCGTCCGAATCCATCCCGAACCGGTCGTTTCCGCCGCAATAGGCGAACCTGTGACGGCATCGGGGCCGCCAGAGGTCGACGTGGGCGAGGAAAGTGCTCCGGAACGGGATTGGCGATCAGTGGACGGAGGGAATACCTGCAGGCGAAGGAGGAGCCATGTCGCCCACGCAGATAGTCGTCACCGTCCTCGTCATCCTGATCGTCGCCGCCGTCGCCGCGGCCCTGGTGGTCGCCGGCCGCCGCCGGGCACTGCGGCAGCGCTTCGGCCCGGAGTACGACCACGTCATCGCCGAACAGGACAGCCGTAGCGCCGCCGAGCGGGAGTTGCGCGAACGCGAGCGCCGGCACGCCGAACTCGAACTGATCCCCCTCGACCCGACCGCCCGGGCCCGGTACGCCGAGGCCTGGGAGGAACTTCAGGTCCGCTTCGTCGACTCCCCCGCCGAAACCGTCGGGCAGGCCGACGAACTGGTCACCCGGCTGATCGCCGAACGCGGCTACCCCACCGGTGACTTCACCGACCAGATCGCGCACCTGTCGGTCGAGCACGCCCGCACGCTCAGCCACTACCGGGACGCGCACGAGATCCACCTGCGCAACAGCCGTGGCGAGGCCAGCACGGAGGACCTCCGCCAGGCCGTCGTCCACTACCGCGCCCTCTTCGCCGACCTGCTCGGGGAGGAGCCTGCGGCACGGACGACCCCGGAACAGCGCCAGCCCGACGCCGCCCACGACGCCACCAACCGCTGAGGAGACCACCATGCGGCAGCAAGAGCAGCTCAACAACGACCACCCCGAGACCGTACGGTCGACCCCCGTGCCGGTCACCGACGACGACCACGTGACGGACGAGTTCGACGGCACCGAGCGGGCGGCCCACACGGAGTCCGGTGCGGACCGGAACCGGCCGTGGGACGGCCGACCGGGCGACGACGACGAGCGGGCCGAGTTCCACGACCCGGGACCGGTGCCGACGGCCTTCGGCGCCACCTCGGTCGGCGGCGCGGTGGCAGCTTCCGCGCTGGCGAACCCCCGGCCGGAGGACAAGCCCGACCCGCGTGCGGAGCGCACCGCCCGGCCCGGCGACGGTGCCGTCGACGGCGAGCGCGAAGGGCTGCGTGCCGACCCCACGGCCGAGTTCGGTGGACGGCACGACGAGATCGACCCGGCCGAGGTGACGGAGGCGGACGATGTCGCCCGTGACGCGGGGACGCATCGGGCCGACCGCTCCGACGAGGTCGACGGGGACCGGTTCGACGAGGACGACGAGGACCGTGCCGCGCTGACCGACACCCTCGACGACGACCGGACGGCGGGACCGGGGACCGACACCGCGGCTGCGGCGGCCGGCGGGGCCGGCTACGGCAGCGCCACGCCGGCGATGGTCGACCCGGACGCGCAGCCGGCGACCGGTGTCGCGGACACCGCCAACGGGTCCAGCGCCGCCGTACCGGCCGGAGCGGCGACGCTCTTCGACGACACGACGGCCCAGGGTTTCCGGGACCGCTGGCGCGACGTCCAGCTGCGTTTCGTCGACGACCCCCGGGCCGCGGCCGGTGAGGCCCAGACCCTGGTCGACGAGGCCATGCAGGCGTTGTCGACCGCGTTGACCCAGCACAAGGAGAAGCTCGGCAGCTGGCAGGAGGCCGGTGCCACGGACACCGAGCAGTTGCGGGTGGCCGTACGCGAGTACCGCGACTTCCTGGACCGGGTTCTCGGTCGCTGACCACCACGAGCGGCGGGCGTCCTGCGGAAGCAGGCGTCCGCCGTTTGCTGTGCCACCCCGGCGGCGCGCTGTGCGCGCCGCCCACGGCTGTCCCGTGCCCCGAGCCGGCCCGGTGGTGAGGCATGTCGTCCCACCTGGCGGGTACCCCGATGGGGGCCAGGTTGATGTGGCTGCGGACAGGAGGGCGGCAACGATGACCGAGCGTGGGCGGGAACGGCCGCTGGAGGAGCGCCCCGAGGTGGCCGCGGCGGTCGACGACGACTCCGGGGTGCCCCAGCTGATGACCGGGGGCGGTCCCGACTCGGACACCCCGGTGTTCACCGAACCGGGCGAGCAGGCCGACCGGGGCGAATCGACCGACGAGATCATCGGTGATCCGTACGCCGCCGGAACGGGTGCCACCGGCACCGGCACCGGCGCCGCTCCGGACAACATCCGCACCGGCGCGGAACAGCCCTGGGATCCCGAGGATCTGGTGGTGGCCCGGGGCCAGGATCCCACCGCGGAGAACATCGAGCGGGCGCGGCGGGAGCTGGCCGAGACCGGTCGGGCGGCGGTCGAGAAGACCGTGCCCTGACCTCACCCCGCGGCGGGGATTCCTCGCCGTGCACAGGGGTGGGCCCCTGGTCCGACCGGTGCGGTCGGACCAGGGGCCCGGGTAACCTGCCGCCGCAGTGCCTCACCTACCGCTGGCGGCGGGTGTGCCTGACTGTCAGGACAGCGGCGGGTAGGCGTTCGCCATGAGCTCGGCGAACTGCGCCGAGAACCAGGCGCCCGAGATCGGGGCGTCCGGCAGGGCGCCGCTGCGGCTGTTGCCGTTGCGGTCGTTACCGGTGTAGGTCGGGTCGCACATCCGGTCGAAGCCCTTGCCGTCGTTGTTCGGGATCTCGCGGCTGGAGCCGTCCGACTCGCCCGGGGGCTTGGCCCAGACGTACGCGTCGATACCGGTCGCCGGCGCGGCCTTCGGGCGCTCGCCCATACCGGCACCAGCCTGGTTGCACCAGTTGCCCTTGTGGATACGACGGTCGACCCGGCCGCCGTCGATGAAGGCGTCCACGCTGGTCGTCGGACCCGCGGCGGTGGGCCGGTTCGGGCCGCCCCAGCCGTTGCGGGAGGTGTCGATCAGCATGCCGATGTTGCTCGGGAAGCCCTGGCGGACCAGCTCCTGCCGGAAGGCCTGAGCGAAGCTCTGCTCGTCGTTGTACCAGTTCCAGTCGATCCACTTGGCCTGCCGGACCGTCTGCCCGTTCACCGTGGCGTCGACCTTCGCGTACGGCTCGATCAGCGCGGAGTAGTTCGCGGTGTTGGTGATGAACCCGTGCACGTGGTTGACGGTGCTGCCGGAGGCGGTGGCGGCCTGCTTCAGGACCTGGGCGCTCGGGGTGAAGTTGCTGTCCCAGCCGAGCCAGCCGTGGTGCCCGGCGTCGACGTAGTTGTAGACGTTCGGGATCGAGCCCAGGGTGGCCAGGGCGTAACCGACACCGTTCACGTAGGCGCCGTTGGCCTTCACCGTGTCGCACATGACCGTGCCACCCGGGTTGTTCGAGGTGTTGGTCACCAGGTTCGGCAGCGAGTCGACCTCGATGACGTTGATGATCCGCAGGTTGCTGTACTTGGTGTCGCGCATGATCGCCGCGATCGGGTCGATGTACTCGGCCTTGTACTTGGGCAGCTCGTTCGGCCCCAGCTCACCGTTGGAGGCGAGCGCCGCGCAGTCACGGCCGGGGAGGTTGTAGATCACGAACTGGATGTAGTCGGCACCCTGGCGCACGGCCTCGTCCAGGTGGTCCCGAACGCCCATCGGGCCGTTGGACTGGCTGTCCTCGGTACCCTCGATGGCCGCGATCCGGTCGATCCAGACGGCGGTCGAGATGTTGGACACCCGGTTGCCGCCGGGAACCGACTCGGCCCTGGCCTTCCACTCCGGGTTCACGTAGCCCTTGGCGTTCAGGTACGGGTTGTCCACCTTGGTGCCGGGGGGCGGCGGGCTGGTGGGCGGCGGGCTCGTGGGCGGCGGGCTCGTGGGCGGCGGGTCCGTGGGCGGCGGGTCCGTGGGCGGCGGGCTCGTCGGCGGCGGGCTGGTGGGCGGCGGGGTGCCACCGTTGCAGGCCACGCCGTTGATCGTGAACGAGGTCGGACGCGGGTTGCTACCGCTCCACGCACCGTTGAAGCCGATGCTGGCGGTGCCGCCGGTGGAGAGGTTCCCGTTGTAGGACTCGTTCTGCGCGGTCACGTTCCGGCCCGACTGGGACCACCGGGCCGACCAGCCGTTCTGCACCCGCTGGTTGCCGTCGGGGAAGGTGAAGCCCAGGGTCCACCCGTTGATCGGGTCGCCGATGTTCCTGATCGTGATGTTGGCGGTGAATCCGCCCGGCCAGTCGTTGGTCGTGTAGGCCACGTCGCACTGCGTCGCCGCGTACGCAGCCGAGACCGGCAGCGTCACCAAACCGCCCGCGACCAGCGCGCTCGCGCCGGCCAGCGCGACGGCCCGGCGAGGGCCGGACAGTTTTCTCCACAGATTCATGCCACTGATCTCCTTGGGCGAGACCGGATCCGCGTACGGCCCGGCACGTGGCCCCAGGGCGCCCTGCGCGGGCGACCGCCGGTGCCAACGGGATTCTTGTGAAAGCGCCCGACCCGGACGGGCGTTGGTGGTGGTGCGGCAACCGGGGGCTGACCCGGTCGCCTCAGCGGGTGGTCGTCCGGTGTGACCGGTTGCCCTCGACTCCCTGCCTGCGCGGTGTGGCTCCGCTCACCGCGTGGAGCGATTCTTGCATGGGAGCGCTTCCATGGCAATGGCTCGATACTTCCGGAGCCTAGCGGACAACCGGCCCAACTCCCCCTGCATGCGCGAACACCACCTGAGGCAGCGACACCAGGGACGAGTTCGGGGCAGCCCCACTTCCCCGGCACCAACCCATCGGGTGGCCCCACTACCGGAACTAATGCCAAAACACGAATCTTTCCCTGCATAAGTCATGAAACGGTCTAACGTCGGTTCTGGCTCGGTTGCAACCGGCCGCAGGACAATCAGGGATGGAGTGACACAGGTCATGGCTAAGAAGATGCTCGGGAAGGTCGTGGCGGGGGCTGCCCTCGGCGGCGCCTCCCTGCTGGTGTTCGCGCCGGGGGTCGCGTTCGCCGACGGCCAGCCGCACGAGAACGAGGGCAAGGTCTTCGCCAAGCCGCACGCCGCGAAGCCGGGCGAAGAGATCAAGCTGGTGGAGATCTGCGAGAAGCCGCAGGAGAACGCCTTTGTCTGGTCCAAGGTCACCGGCAAGGTCAAGCTCGAACCGGCCCGCGACGGCGGCAAGTGGGAGCGCGACGGTGGCAAGTGGGACCGCGGCGGCTGGAACGGCGAGGACGGCTCCTACGAACACGGTAAGGACGGCAAGGACTGGCCGGGCCGCGAGCACGAGAAGGACGGCAAGGACTGGCAGCGCGGCGAGGACAGCGGCGACTGGAAGTCCGGCGAGGACAGCGGCGAGTGGCACGGTGGCAAGGACGGCAAGGACTGGAAGGGCGGCGAAGACCGCGGCGGCGACTGGAAGTCCGGCGACGAGAGCGGCGACTGGAAGCCCGGCCAGGACGGCGGCGAGGACGGCAAGGACTGGAAGGGCGGTGAAGACCGCGGCGGCGACTGGAAGTCCGGCGAGGAGGGCGGCGAGTGGCAGGGCCGCGAGGACGCTCCCCAGGCCGGTGCCGGCGGAGGCGCGGCCGCCGACGAGGAGCGCGACTGGAAGAGCGACGAGCACGGCCAGGACGCGGAGGACGGACGCGACTGGAAGGGCCGCGAGGACGACAAGCACGGCGAGAAGTCCGAGTCGGACTGGAAGGACCGCGGCGAGCACGGCAAGGGCGACGGCTGGGAGCACGAGAAGGACTTCGTCTACTACGGCGAGGCCCGGATCGCCAGGGACGCCAAGCCCGGCACGTACAAGCTGGAGGGTTCCTGCGGCGAGGGCGAGCTGGTCGTGCTGCCGCACGGTGGGGTCGACGGTGGTGACGGTGGCCTGACCGCCGGCACCGACCGCAGCATGGCCACCGCCGGAGCGGGCCTGGTCGGCGCGGCGGCCCTGGGTGGCCTGGTGCTGCTGCGTCGCCGTCGGACTGATGAGTTCGCGGCCTGACGTGACGACGAGGCGGGCCGACGGCCGTCACGGTAACCCGTGGCGCGCCGTCGGCGCCGCCGTCGTCGTGGCGCTCGCGATGGTGGGGTCCGGGCTGATCGGCGCCTCGATGAAGGGTGCCGAGACCGTCCGCCCGCCCCAGCCGGTGGCACGGGCGGGAGCCACCCCGCCGGCCGACACCCCGTTCGACGACGCCGACCTCGGCGGCGCACATGTGGCGGCCGCGTTGCCCCGTTCCGCGCCGACCGCGATCAGCATTCCCCGCATCGGGGTCCAGGCGGAGATCATGCCGCTGGGCACCAATCCCGACGGCACGGTGCAGGTTCCCCCGCTGGACCAGGCGCTGCTGGCCGGATGGTACGAACCCGGTCCGAGCCCCGGCGAGGTGGGCAACGCGGTAATTGTCGGCCACGTCGACTCGGCCGCCATCGGACCCGCCGTCTTCTTCTCCCTCGGCGCCCTGCAACCCGGCGACACCATCACCGTCGCCCGAGCCGACGGCAGGCCCGCCAGCTTCCAGGTGGACTCGGTCGTCTCCCACCCGAAGGACGCCTTTCCCACCGAGCAGGTGTACGGCCCCAACGACCGGCCCGGTCTACGGGTGATCACCTGCGGCGGCCAGTTCGACGAGGTCACCGGCGACTACCCCGACAACGTGATCGTCTTCGCCTCCCTGACTCCCTGACCGACCCATCCCTGACCGACCCATCCCTGACCGACCCACCCCTGACCAGTCCACCCCTGACCGACCCCCGAAACGGCCCGTGGCCCGGCGGTTCTCCCGCCGGGCCACGGTTCGTCGGTCGTTCTCGGATCAGGTGGCAGCCGAGGTACGGACGAGAGTCCGGATCTGCCGCAGCAGGACCGACAGGGCCGCCAGATCGGCCCGCGACTCGTCGAACTCGCCCATCGCCCGCTCCGCCCGATGGATCGAGGTCGCGTTCGACTGCTCCCACTGCTGCACCCGCTCCAGCGGCGGCAGGTCGGCCGGCGTGGAGTCGAGCACCTCGCCGGTCAGCGCGGCCAACGCGGCGTACAGGTCGTAGCGCAGCGCCATCCGGGCCAACGTCTGCCACCGGTCCTCGCGGGGCAGCAGCGAGATCTTCGACAACAGCGAATCGACCCGGAACCGGTCGGAGAGCACGAAGTAGACCGAGGCCACCTCGCCCACGTCGCGCCCGGAGGCGGCCGCGGTCTCCACCACGTCGAGCAGACCGAAGCTGTACATCAGACGGGTGCTCTGCTCGGCCAGCTCACGTGGCAGGCCACGCTCGGTCATCGCGTCGATGTGCGCCGCGATCGCCTCCCGTTCGGTGCCGTAGAACAGCGTCTCCAGCTGCGGCAGCAACCGGGCCACCCCGGCACGCAGCCGATCGATCTCGGCGCGCACGTCGATCGGCGACCGGCGGTTGGTCACCAGCCACCGCACCGCCCGGTCGAGCAGCCGTCGGGTGTCCAGGTAGACGTCGGTCTGCAACTCCGGGTCGACCTTGTTGTCCAGCGCCTCGACCGCGTCCCAGAGCGCACGCAGCCCGAAGACCTCACGGACCACCACGTACGCCCGGATCACGTCCGCGGCCGGGGCCGCGGTCTCCTCGACCACCCGGAAGATGAACGAGATGCCACCCCGGTTGACCGCCTCGTTGACAAGTACGGTGGTCACGATGTCGCGGCGCAGCCGGTGCCGGCCCATCCGCTCGGCGAACCGCTCACGCATCGGCGTCGGGAAGTAGTTGACCAACACCTCGTTGGTCCACTCCTCGTCGGCCAACCCGTCGGTGAGGGTCTCCTTCTCCAAGGCGATCTTCACGTACGCGAGCAGCACCGCGAACTCCGGAGCGGTCAGCCCCGACTCGGTGCGTACCGCCAGTTCCTCGTCCGACGGCAGCGCCTCCAGCGCCCGGTTCAACGTGCCGGACCGCTCCAGCTCGGTGATCATCCGGCGGTGCACCGGCAACAGTGAGGCGGCCTGCGCCTGCGAGTTGTTGATCGCCCGGGCCTGGTCGTAGTTGTCCCGCAACACCAGCTGGCCGACCTCGTCGGTCATCGCGGCGAGCAGCTCGTCCCGCTCGGGAACTGTCAGTTCGCCGTCGGCGACCGCGGTGTTCAACAGGATCTTGATGTTCACCTCGTGGTCGGAGCAGTCCACCCCGGCCGCGTTGTCGATGAAGTCGGTGTAGATCCGACCGCCCGTCTGGGCGTACTCGATCCGGCCGTGCTGGGTGAAGCCCAGGTTGCCGCCCTCGCCGACCACCCGGCAGCGCAGGTCCTTGCCGTTGACCCGGATGGCGTCGTTGGACTTGTCGCCCACCTCGGCGTTGCTCTGCGTGGACGCCTTGACGTAGGTGCCGATGCCGCCGTTCCAGAACAGATCCACAGGTGCGGTGAGGATCGCCTTCATCAGCTCCTGCGGGCTCATCTGCTCGACGTCGTCGTCCAGCCCGAGCACCGCGCGCACCTGCGGCGAGATCGGCACCGACTTCGCCGTACGCGAGTAGACCCCACCGCCGGCCGAGATCAGCTCGGCGTTGTAGTCCTCCCAGGTCGAACGGGCCAGCGCGAACAGCCGCTTCCGCTCGACGTACGACGACGCCGCGTCCGGATCCGGGTCCAGGAAGATGTGCCGGTGGTCGAAGGCGGCCACCAACCGGATGTGCTCCGACAGCAACATGCCGTTACCGAACACGTCACCGGACATGTCGCCGACACCGACCACTGTGAAGTCCTGGCTCTGGGTGTCGTGGCCCAGCTCGCGGAAGTGCCGCTTGACCGACTCCCAGGCGCCCCGGGCGGTGATGCCCATCTTCTTGTGGTCGTACCCGGCCGAGCCACCCGAGGCGAAGGCGTCACCCAGCCAGAACTTGTGCGCGACGGAGACCTCGTTGGCGATGTCGGAGAAGGTCGCCGTGCCCTTGTCTGCCGCCACCACCATGTACGGGTCGTCGCCGTCGTGCCGAACCACGTCGTCGGGCGGCACGATCTCACCGGCCACGATGTTGTCGGTGACGTCGAGCAGGGCGCCGACGAACTCCTTGTAGCAGGCCACCGCCTCGTCGCGGTCGCCCGGCTTCTGCTTGAGCACGAAGCCGCCCTTGGCACCCACCGGCACGATCACGGCGTTCTTCACCATCTGCGCCTTGACCAGGCCGAGCACCTCGGTGCGGAAGTCCTCCCGCCGGTCCGACCAGCGCAGACCACCACGGGCCACCGGGCCGTACCGCAGGTGCACGCCCTCGAAGCGCGGCGAGTACACGAAGACCTCGAACTTCGGCCGGGGCGCGGGCAGGTCCGGGATCGCCTGCGGGTCCAGCTTGAACGCCACGTACGCCTTCGGACGCCCGCTGCCCGGCTTCTGGTAGAAGCTGGTCCGCAGGGTGGCCTGGATCAGCGTCAGGTAGGCCCGCAGGATCCGGTCCTGGTCGAGGCTTGCCACGTCGTCCAGGGCGGAGGTCAGCTCGGCGACCAGCTCCGCGCTGCGCTGCTCGCGCTGCTCGGTGGTGAGCGTGCCCGGCTCGAACCGGGTCTCGAAGAGCTGCACCAGCAGCCGGGCGAGATGCGGGTACGCGATGAACGTCGACTCCATGTAGTCCTGGGAGAAGACGGTGCCGGTCTGCCGCAGGTACTTCGCGTACGCCCGCAGCACCACGACCTGCCGCCAGGTGAGCCCGGCGTGCAGCACCAGCTCGTTGAAGCCGTCCACCTCGGCCTCGCCCCGCCACGCCGCCGCGAAGGCGTTCTCCACGTGCGGGCGCACCTCGGCCAGGTCCTGGTGGCCCTCGGGCAGTCGCAGCCCGAAGTCGTACAGCCAGATCCGGCCGTCGACGCGTTCCACCTCGTACGGGTGCTCGTCGACCACCCGTACGCCGAGGGAGTGCAGCACCGGCAGCACCGCCGAGAGCATCATCGGCTCGCCGTACCGGTAGACCTTGAACCGGACGTCCATCGACTCGTCGACGTCCGCTCCCCGGGCGACCGCACGCGGCAGCGGCTGCTTGCGGAACAGGTGCATCTCCAGCTGGCCGGGCTCCTCCAGCAGCTCCAGCTTCGCCAGATCCTTCATCGCCTCGTACGGCGTGTGCCCGTCCTTGTAGCCCTCCGGGAACGCGTCGGCGTACCTGACGAACAGGTGCTTGGCCTGCTCGTCACCGAGCTTGCGCTCCAACACCAGCCGATAGTCGTCGTCCCACAGCCGGGTGGCGTCGGCCAGTTCCTCGGCCAGCAGGTCGGCGTCGATCTCCCCGGGCGGGTTGCCCGGGTCGGTACGCACGATGAAGTGCACCCGGGCCAGCATCGACTCGGTGACCCGGGTGGTGTAGTCCACCCCGACACCGTTGAGTTCGCGCAGCAGGATGTCCTGCATGCGCAGCCGGTTCTGCGTGGTGAACCGGTCCCGGGGCAGGTAGATCAGGCAGGAGATGAACCGCCCGTACGCGTCGCGGCGCAGGAACACCCGCAGCTGCCGGCGACCGGCCATCCGCAGCACACCGATCACCGCGTGGTACAGGTCGTCGGTCTTGATCTGGAACAGCTCGTCGCGCGGGTACGTCTCCAGGATCTGGAGCAGGTCCTTGCCGGAGTGGCTGCGCTGGCTCAGGCCGGAGCGGTCCAGCACCTCGGCGACCTTACGGCGGACCACCGGCAGTTCCTGCACGCTGGTCCGGTACGCGGCGGTGGAGAACAGGCCCAGGAACCGCCGCTCCCCCACCACCTCGCCGTTGTCGTCGAAGATCTTGAAACCGATGTAGTCCAGGTACGCCGAGCGGTGCACGGTGGCCCGCGAGTTCGCCTTCGTGATGATCAGCAGGCGTTTCTCGGTGACCTTCTCGTGTGCCTCCTGGGTCATCGACGACAGCGCCCGCGCCTCCGGCGAGTCCTGCCGCAGGATGCCCAGCCCGGTGCCGAGCACGGCCTCCAGGGCCGGCCCGCCCTTGTCCGAGTCCGGCACCAACCGGTACTCCCGGTACCCCAGGAAGGTGAAGTGGTCGTGCGCCAGCCAGCGCAGCAACTCCACCGAGTCGGTGATGTCCTTCTCCGGCACCGGTGGCCGGTTGTCGCTGGTCCGCGCGGCGGCCAGGTCGTCGGCGAGGGAGAGGGCCTGCTGGCGCATCTTCGGCCAGTCCTCGACGGCCTCCCGCACATCGGTCAGCACCCGCTGCAACTCGCGGCGCAGCTTGTCCCGCTCCGCCGGATCACGGACCGGGTCGACCTCGATGTGCATCCAGCTCTCGACCAGGTCACCGGCGATCGCGTCGTCCGGTTCCACGTCGGCGGCCACCTCGATCAGCCGGCCCAGCGGCTCGCGGCGCACCACCACCAGCGGGTGCACCAGCAGGTGCACGTCCAGGTGGTGGCTGTTGAGCAGCGCGGTCACCGAGTCGACCAGGAACGGCATGTCGTCGGTGACGATCTCGATGACGCTGTGGTGCTGCTCCGCGTCGGGTGAGTGGATCCGCAGCTTCAGCTCGCCCGGCACCCGCTGCTCGGCCAACTCCCGGTGCGCCCGGGCGGCTTCGAGCATCTCCTCGGCGGTGAAGCCGATCAGCTCCTCGTCCGGCGCGAACCGCCAGAAACGCCCCACCAGGGTCGCCGCGTCATGGTCGTCGCCGGCCAGTGCGACCGCCTGCGCCACCAGTCGCTCGGCGTTGGGTACCGGCTCGTCGAGCTCGGCGTCCTCCACGTCGCCTGCCAACGCCTCTGGTGGCAGACCCAAGTCGTAGAGGGTGTCGATACTCGAACCGGTCATGCCGGTCGTTCCTGAATCGAGGCGGCCGTAGCCGTCTCCGTCGGTTGCCGTGTCGAAGCTGTCGTCCCGGCTGGTGTCAGCCTGCCGGAGGTCGGGTCCCGGTTTGATCGCCGGACGCCGGTCCATCGGTGCCACTCCCCTCGACCCACCGCGTTGTGGGTCACTCTTCCGCCAAGCCTAGGCCGACCGACCGGTTCATCCGTCGGCGGACCTATGACCGGCCTTCCGGATCTCGGACGGTCGTCCTTTCACCCGTTGCGGTACGAGGTTCGGCCGGGTCAGGAGTACCCCAGCTCATGTTGTTCATCACATCGTCACCGGCCTGTCTTTTCGCCAGACCCCGGCCGACCGGGTCAGTGCGGGCTGCCCGGACGTACTACCGTGCAGTGCAGCCTGACCAGGAGGAACCAGCGCTGATGCACCGCTCGCACCGACATCGCCACAATTGGTCACGTCTCGCCGCCATGGTCGCCGGCCTCGTCGCCTCGGCAGGCCTGGTCGCCTGTTCCGGCGAGGACGGCCCGGAACGCACCGTCGACGCCTTCCTCAACGGGTGGCGTACCGGCGACCTGAACACGATCGGCTTCGTCGACCCGACCGGCGCGAAGGTGCCCGCCGCCACCGTCGCCCAGGAGATCCGGGAGCTGTCCGGCGAGTTGGTCGACGCCCCGCTCACGCTGACCCGGCAGGGCGACCCGTCAGTGGTCCAGGCCACCGCCACCGCGACGGTGCGGTTGGAGTGGACGCTGCCGGACGAGACGAGCTGGGCGTACGACCGGCCGGTGCGACTCACCCAGGGTCGCGACGACCAGTGGCAGGTGATCTGGGAGCCACAGATCGTCCAGGAGCAGCTCACCCGCGGTGACCGACTGGGACTGCAACGGGTGCGGGCCCCCCGGGCCACCGTGCTCGACGCCGCCGGCGAACCGATCGTGGCGCCGCGCGACGTGGTCCGGGTCGGGCTGCAACCCAGCGAGGTCACCGACGTCAAGGCCATGACCCGCGAGCTGGACGCCGCCTTCCGCGCGATCCGCCCGGCGATCACCCCGCCCGTGGACCTGTCGGATCTGCCCAAGCGGCTGAACGAGGCGAAACCGGACGCGTTCGTCGAGGTGGTCACCCTGCGCGACGAGGCGTACCGGCAGATCCGGTCACGGATCTACGACCTGCCCGGGACGAAGTTCCAGAGCGACAAGCTCGACCTCGCACCGACCCGGGAGTTCGCCCGGGCGGTGCTCGGCACGGTCGACCCCGCGCACGCCGAAGACCTGGCCAAGAACCCCGACCGGTACGCCCCCGGCGACCTGGTCGGCCACGGCGGATTGCAGGGCCGCTGGGACGAACACCTGCGCGGCGCACCCGGGCTCACCGTGATCATCAAGCGGCCGCTGCAGGACGGGACGCTGGAGCCCACCGGCACCGAGGTGTTCCAACGCGAGCCGCAGCCCGGCAAGCCCGTCAGGACGACCCTCGACGTCGCCACCCAGAAGGCGGCCGACCAGGCGCTACGAGCCGAGCGACGCCGCTCCGCCCTGGTCGCCGTACGAATCAGCGACGGCGCGGTCTTGGCCGCCGCCAACGGCCCCGGCGCCGCCGGAGAGAACCTGGCCTTCACCGCGCAGGTGCCGCCGGGCTCCACGTTCAAGATGGTCAGCGCCCTCGGCCTGGTCGAACGCGACGCGGTCACCCCGGACATCGACGTGGACTGCCCGAAGACCCTCGTCGTCGACGGCCGCTCGTTCAAGAACTCCAACAACTTCGAGCTCGGCGAGGTGCCGTTCCGCACCAACTTCGCCAAGTCCTGCAATACGGCCTTCGCCGCCCTGGCCCCGCAACTCGGTGCCGACGGGCTCGCCGCCACCGGCCGGAACCTCGGCCTGGAAGGCCAGTGGCAGGTGGGCCTCGACGCGTTCACCGGAAAGGTGTCGGCCGGCGGTGGTGCCACCGAGCAGGCTGCCGCCGCGATCGGGCAGGGCACCACGGTGGTCAGCCCGCTGGCCATGGCGGCGGCGACCGCGGCGGTGGCCAAGGGCGCCTTCACTCCGCCCAAGCTGGTCCTCGACCCGGCACCGGAGCCGGCCGGCGAGCCCGGCCCGGAGCTGAAGCCCGAGGCGGTCACGGCCGTCCGCGAGATGATGCGAGCGGTGATCACCGACGGCACCGGCACGGCCCTGAAGGACGTACCGGGCGAGCCGGTGCACGGCAAGACCGGCACCGCCGAGTACGACAACAACCCGAAGAACACGCACGCCTGGTTCATCGGCTGGCAGGGCGACATCGCCTTCGCCGTCTTCGTCGAGAAGGGCGGCTCCGGCAGCGCCACCGCCGTCCCCATCGCCGAACGCTTCCTACGCGCCCTCCCCTGACCACCGAACGCTGCCCGCTGTCCTGATCGCCGAGCGGCGCTGTCCTGATCAACTCCGTTACGGCGGAATGGCGTGATCAAAGCACCCGGATCACCGCCATTCCGCCGTAACGGTGTCGATCATCGGGTTCACCGCCCTGACCGGCTCCGCCACCGATCTCATCCGGCTCGGCCGGGTCGTCCCCGCCGTCGGCCGGGGCGACCAGCCAAGACAACCCGGCCAGCCGGGCCCGACGGCCGGAGGATCCGGGTCGGCCAAGGCAACCCGGTTAGCCGGGACCGTCGGCCGGAGCAGCCCGATCAGCCAAGACAACCGGACCAGCCGGGCCCATCGGCCGGAGCAGCCCGATCAGCCAAGACCAGCTGGTCAGGCAGGACCGTCGGCCGGGGCATCCGGGTCGGCCAGGCAGCCGGGTCAGGCGGGTCCGTCGGCCGGGGCATCCGGGTCGGTCGAGCTGGCGAGGGCGGCAGGCGGCTCGGCGACCACCGGGCGCAGACCACCGGCCGCGTGCAGATCACCAATCGGATCGGCGGCCACCAGACGCAGACCACCGGCCACGCGCGGACCATCAGTCGAATCCGTGGCCACCGGGCGCGGACCGTCCGCAGCCGGCCCGGCCTGGTCGTCCACCGCCGTCCGGCGCAAGGACACCGGACCAGCCGACCCCTCCTCCGCCGCTGACCGACGCAAGGACCCCGGGCCGGCGGAGAAGTCGGTGTCGCGTCGATCCGGCGCAGCGACAGCGCCCGCCGCACGTACGGCCTCGTCCGCACGGTCACCAAGGTCCCCACGCTCGGCCAGATCCGCAGCGTCGGCGAGATAGGCGCGCCCATCCAGGTCCCCAAGGGCAACCAGGTCCCCACGAGCGCCCAGATCTGCGCGGTCAGCCAGATCTGCGCGGTCAGCCAGATCTGCGCGATCGGCCAGATCCGCGCGATCGGCCAGATCCGCGCGATCGGCCAGATCCGCGCGATCGGCCAGGTCCGGGCGATCGGCCAGGTCCGGGTGGGCGCTCAGGCCCGCACGGTCGGCTCGGCCCGACGCGCGGTCGGCGGTCCGGCGGGGAGCGGGTGCCGTCCGGTCGGTGCTCGACCGGGTCAGCAACGGCGCGGGCGCGGTGACCGGGCGCAGACCCGCCACCACGGTGTTGACGATCTCGGCGGCGTACGCGCCGTCCCGGTCGTAGTCGGGGTCGAAAACGGTCAACTCGACGCCGAGGCAGTGCGGGGTGTCGACCAGGCCGGCGAGGAGGATCTCCAGCTCGGCGAAGGCGATGCCGCCCGCGTCGGGAGCGTCGACCGCCGGCATCACGGCCGGATCGAGTACGTCCACATCGACGTGCACCCAGTAGCCGACGCAGTCGGCCAGTTGCTCGTGCGCCCACTGGGCGGTCCGCGCCGCGCCCTCGGCACGCAGCGCCGGCACCGGACGGGTGACGATCCCGGCGGCCTGAAGGTCGAGCCGGTACTCGTCCTGGGCCCGGATGCCGAGCACCACCACGTCGATGTCGCGAAAATAGGGGCGTCGCCCCTCGATGGCCGCCAGGTCGGCCTGCCCCCGCCCGGTGACCAGGGCGAGGCTCTCACCGGCTGCCGCCCCGACGTAGGAGGCGTTGCCGGGGTGCCGGAAGTCGGAGTGGCCGTCCACGTAGATCAGGCCGATCCGGCCGCCGACCTCCTCGCCGAGGCGGTGCATGGCCAGTGCCGAACCGAGCAGGATCGAACAGTCGCCGCCAAGGACCAGCGGGAACTCGCCCCGGTCGATGATCGCGCCGACCCGGTCGGCAAGCGCCGCCGAGTAGTCGGCGATCTCCCGCGCGTGGCACACCCCGTCGCCCGGTCGCCAGTCACCGGCGTCGTAGCGCGGCGAGGTCAGGCAGCCGGCGTCGCGGGCCCGTAGCCGGGGCAGCAGGCCCTGGTCACGTAGCGCGCCCGGCGCCTTCCCGCAGCCCGGGACCGAGGTGACCGTGGGTGGGCGCAGGCCGAGGTTGCTCGGCGCATCGAGGACGGCGATCCGGCGCATCATGGGCCGCTGTCGTTCACGACTGCGGGGCTCGCAAGCTCACTCCTCGCGCTCACCAGACCCACCTTCCGTTCACGACTGCGGGGCTCGCAAGCTCACTCCTCGCGCTCACCTGGGCTCCCGTCCTTGTGGGTGTCGGGGCGGGCCGGCGTGTGCCGGCCCGCGCTGGCGGTGGCTGGAGGGTCAGAACAGGGCGCTGGCCAGGGCTCGACGGGCCGAGGCGACCGTCGGGTCTTCCGGGCCGGCGATGGTGAACAGGCCGACCAGGTGCTGGCGTACCTTTTCCCGGTCTTCACCGGCGGTGCGCCGGACCAGCCCGACGAGACGCTGGTATGCCTGCTCGGCCTGGCCGCTGAGCACCTCGATGTCGGCGGCCAGCAGCTGGGCGTCGACATCGTCGGGGTTGGCCGCCGCGGCGGCGAGCGCGGTCTGCGGGTCGGCGCCGGAGACCCGGCGGGCGAGACCGACCTGGGCCAGGCCCGCCTCCGCCGCAGCGTCGTTCGGGGTCTCGGCCAGGATCTTGCGGTACGCCTGCTCGGCGGCGTCCAGGTCGCCGTCCATCAGGGCGTCGTCGGCCGCGTCGAGTCGGGGGTCCTCCGGCTCGGCCACGGAGACGCCGCCGGCCTTCAGGACCGCCTGGATCCACTGGCGCAACTGCGGCTCGGGCACCACACCCGGGAAGGCGTCGACCGGCCGGCCGCCGACGATCGCGTACGTGGTCGGCAGCGCCTGAAGCTGGAACATCTGCGCGAGCCGGGGCTGCTGCTGCACGTCGACCCGGGCCAGGAGCCACGTGCCGCCCCCCTCGGCGGCCAGCCGCTCCAGCACCGGCGCGAACTGGTCGCTCTCCGGATAGCCGGCGGCCCCGAAGAAGACCACGACCGGTGTGGTGAGCGAACGTTCGAGCACTGCGGACTGGATGTTCGCCTCGGTCACGTCGATGACGGCCGCCCCACCGACGGAACCACCGGGTGCGGCGGCGGGGGGACCGGCCTGTGCCGGGGCGGGGCTGGGGGCGGGGGTGCGCAGCGCGCTGAGGTCGACCGCGCCGCGGGTAAAGATCGACGAGGTGATCCGTGGGTCGCTCATGGTTACCTAGTCTCGCACGCGAGGCGCGGAACTCAGATCAACCGTGGCCGGAGACAGTTGCCACTGTCACCCCTGCCCAGCCGCACTTTTCGAGCCTGGGTCAGAACCGGGCAGGCTCGCGGTAAACGCCCCATTCCGCCCGCAGCGCGTCACAGATCTCGCCGAGGGTGGCTTCGGCGCGTACGGCGTCGAGCATCGCGGGGATCATGTTCTCCCCGGTACGGCTCACCGCCACCATCTTCTCCACCGCCGCGCGCACCGCCGCGTCGTCCCGGCCGGTCTTGCGTTCGGCCAGCGCCCGGCGCTGCTCCACCTCCACCTCGTGCGAGATGCGCAGGATCTCCAGGTCCTTGGCGATCGTGCCGGTGTGGCAGTTGACGCCGACGATCTTCTTGTCGCCCTTCTCCAGCGCCTGCTGGTAGACGAACGCCGACTCGGCGATGTGCCCGGTGAACCAGCCGTCCTCGATGCCGCGCAGGATGCCGGAGGTCATCGGGCCGATGGCGTGCGGACCCTCGCCGCCCAGCGCCCGGATCCGGGCGAAGATCTCCTCCGCCTCGGCCTCGATCCGGTCGGTGAGCGCCTCGACGTACCACGATCCGCCGAGCGGGTCGGCCACGTTCGTCACCCCGGTCTCCTCCATCAGCACCTGCTGGGTACGCAGGGCGATCTCGGCGGATTCGTCGGTGGGCAGGGCGAGCGTCTCGTCGAGTGCGTTGGTGTGCAGCGAGTTGGTGCCGCCGAGCACCGCGGCGAGCGCCTCCACGGCGGTGCGTACGACGTTGTTGACCGGCTGTTGGGCGGTCAGCGACACCCCGGCGGTCTGCGTGTGGAACCGCAGCCAGAGTGCCTTCTCGCTGGTCGCGCCGTAGACGTCGCGCAGCCAGCGGGCCCAGATCCGGCGGGCGGCGCGGAACTTGGCGATCTCCTCGAAGAAGTCGACGTGCGAGTCGAAGAAGAAGCTCAGCCCCGGGGCGAAGACGTTGACGTCAAGCCCGCGCGAGAGGCCCAGCTCGACATAGCCGAAACCGTCGGCGAGGGTGTACGCCAACTCCTGCGCGGCGGTCGAGCCGGCCTCGCGGATGTGGTAGCCGGAGACCGACAGCGGCTTGTAGCGCGGGATCTCGGTCGCGCAGTACTCCATCAGGTCACCGATCAGGCGCAGGTGCGGCTCGGGGTCGAACAGCCACTCCTTCTGCGCGATGTACTCCTTGAAGATGTCGGTCTGCAACGTACCGTCGAGTGTGGACAGATCGGCGCCCTGCCGCTCGGCGGCGACCAGGTACATGCAGAACACCGGCACCGCCGGCCCGGAGATCGTCATGCTGGTGGTGACCGCGGCCAGGTCGATGCCGTCGAAGAGCACCTCCATGTCGGTGGCGCTGTCCACCGCCACCCCGCAGTGGCCGACCTCGCCGAGCGACTGCGGGTCGTCGGAGTCGCGGCCCATCAGGGTGGGCATGTCGAAGGCGACCGACAGGCCACCGCCACCGGCGCCGAGGATCATCTTGTAGCGCTCGTTGGTCTGCCGGGCGTTACCGAACCCGGCGAACTGCCGGATGGTCCAGGTCCGTCCCCGATAGCCGGTCGGATACAAACCCCGGGTGTACGGGAACTCGCCCGGCCAGCCGATCCGGTCGAACCCCGGGTACGCGACCCCCTCCGGCGGGCCGTAGACCGGCTCGACAGGGATCCCGGAGAGTGTGGTGAAGTCCGCGTCCCGCTTGCGCGCGGCGTCGTAGCGGGCCTGCCAGCGGGCCCGTCCGGCAGCGATCTCGTCGGCGTTCATCTCCGGGCTCCTCCTCGAGTCCTTGAAGACTGCACGTCGAGTGTAGAACTCTTCCTGAACGATCGATAAGGAAGTTCGTACCGGACGGTAACCGCACGCTCAGCTCGCGGGACCCCCGATGGCCACGTCGTCCACCCGAATGTTGATCTCGTCGACCCGCAGCCCGTACGCCTCGATCGCCCGGGTCACCGCGGCCCGCACCGCCGTGCTCACCTCGGGCACCGGATGCCCCGCGTCGGTCACGATGACCAGGTTGACCACGGCCGCACCATTTGTGACGTGCGCCGAGCAGCCCCGACGGGCGTCACCCACCTGGTCGAGCCCCACCCGATCGAGCACCGCGTTGAAGAACCGGGCGATGTCCCCGCCCAACTCGACCACACCCGGCACCGACTTCGTCGCGGCCACCGCGATCTTCTCCACCACCTCGTCCGAGATGTCCGTACGACCGCCAGCCATCGCATCCGGCGTCATCGGCATCTCCTGCGTCATCTCGTGATCCACGCTCACTCCCCCGCACGCATCCACCACCCGCCCACCGCGAGCCGCTGCGAGCCTAACCGCCCCCCCCTCCCTCCGCAGTGGACACCTCACCCCACCCCTCCCCCACACCCCGCACCCTCCCCTCCCCCGCACCCGCACCCGCACCCGCACCCGCACCCGCACCCGCACCCGCACCCGCGATCTTGCACTTCTGGTCGCCGAAAAGCCCCATTCACGCCTTATGTCGAGACAACAAGTGCATGATCGACGGCGCCTGGCGCGGCGCGGGGCGGGGCGCCCGGCGCGGCGCGGGGCGGGGCGCCCGGCGCGGCGGGGTGGGGTGAGGGCTAGCGGGTGAGTTGGGTGAGGAGGGTGTTGGCGGCGGCGTAGGGGTCGGTGGTGCCGGCGGCCACCTCGGCGGCCAGCGTCGGCAGTTGCGTACCGTCGCGCAAGGAGCCGATCCGGGCGCGGAGCACGCCCAGCGCGATGGCCTCGATCTCGGCGGCGGCCCGCGCCTCCCGGCGGCGGCGCAGCTCGTCGTGCTCGACCAGCCAGCCCCGGTGCTTGTCGATCGCCGCGGCGATGTCGTCGACGCCCTCGCCGCGGACGGCAACCGCACGGACCACCTGCGGACGCCATTCGCCCGGCCCACGCTCACCGAGAGCGATCATGCCCTGGATGTCACGGGCCGTGGCGTCGGCACCGTCCCGATCGGCCTTGTTGACCACGAAGACGTCGGCGATCTCCAGGATGCCGGCCTTCACCGCCTGGATCGCGTCACCCATCCCCGGCGCGAGCAGCACCAACGTGGTGTCGGCAAGCGAGGCCACCTCGACCTCGGCCTGCCCGACCCCGACGGTCTCCACCAGCACCACGTCGCAGCCGGCACCCTCCAGCACGCGTACCGCCTGGGGGGTCGCCGCCGACAGGCCGCCGAGATGCCCACGGCTGGACATCGAGCGGATGTAGACACCCGGGTCGGTGGCGTGATCCTGCATCCGTACCCGGTCACCGAGGATCGCCCCACCGGTGAACGGGCTGGACGGGTCGATGGCGAGCACCCCGACCCGATGGCCCCGGGCCCGCAGCGCGCGTACCAGCTCGTTGGTGGTGGTCGACTTGCCCACCCCCGGCGAACCGGTCAGGCCCACGACCTGAGCCTGACCGGCGTACGGTGCGAGCGCCGCCGCGATCGCCGGCAGCGTCTCGTCGCCCGACTCGACAAGCGTGATCAACCGGGCCACCGCACGATGGTCACCCGCCCGAGCCCGATCGACAAGCATCGGCACGTCCCGACTACGGCGCACCGACGTGGCCGCAGCCGGAACACTGCCGTTCACGTCACTCACGAAGAGGTCTCGGCCGGGTTGGGGACGTGGATGATCAACGCGTCGCCCTGGCCGCCGCCACCGCAGAGCGCTGCCGCGCCGGTACCGCCGCCGCGCCGCTTGAGCTCCAGCGCGAGGGTGAGCACCAGGCGGGCGCCGGACATGCCGATCGGGTGGCCCAGCGCGATCGCGCCGCCGTTGACGTTGACCTTGTCCGGGCTGACCCCGAGGTCACGGATGGACTGGATGCCGACCTGCGCGAACGCCTCGTTGATCTCGATCAGGTCGAGATCGGAAACGGTCAGACCGCCCTTGCGCAGGGCATGCTGGATGGCGTTGGACGGCTGCGAGTGCAGCGAGTTGTCGGGGCCGGCGACGTTGCCGTGCGCCCCGATCTCCGCCAGCCAGGTCAGGCCCAGTTCCTTGGCCTTCGCCTTGCTCATCACGACCACCGCGGCGGCGCCGTCGGAGATCGGCGACGAGCTGCCCGCGGTGATGGTGCCGTCCTTGGCGAACGCCGGGCGCAGCTTCGCCAGGGACTCGGCGGTGGTGTCGGGGCGGATGCCCTCGTCCTCGCTGATCACCAGCGGGTCACCCTTGCGCTGCGGGATGACCACCGGAGTGATCTCGTCGGCGAAGTGACCGTTCTTCTGGGCGGCGGCGGCGCGCTGGTGGCTGGCCGCGGCGAACTCGTCCTGCTCCTGCCGGGTGATGCCGCGCGTGCTGCCGTGCCGCTCGGTGGACTCCCCCATGGCGCAGCAGTCCCAGGCGTCGGTCAGCCCGTCGAGCGCCATGTGATCCTTGAGCGTCACGTCGCCGTACTTGTAACCGCCGCGCTGGCCGAGCAGCAGGTGCGGGGCGTTGGTCATCGACTCCATGCCGCCGGCCACCACGACGTCGAACTCGCCGGCCCGGATCAGCTGGTCGGCCAGGGCGATCGCGTCCAGGCCGGAGAGGCAGACCTTGTTGATGCTCAGCGCCGGTACGGACATCGGGATGCCCGCCTCCACGGCCGCCTGGCGGGCCGGCATCTGCCCGGCACCTGCCTGGAGCACCTGACCCATGATCACGTACTGCACCTGGTCGGGGGCGACCCCGGCCCGCTCCAGGGCTGCCGAGATGGCGATGCCGCCCAACTTCGTCGCCGGTAGGTCCTTGAGGTTGCCCAGCAGGCGCCCCATCGGGGTCCGCGCGCCGCTGACGATCACCGAAGCCATACCTGCCTCCGAGGGGGGTGCCGGCCGTACGCCTTAACGATTGTTCGGTCAGACTAGCGTCATGTCTGAGAACTCCCCCGTCGAGTCCGCTGCCGACTATGTCACAGAGATCGGCCTGCGACGCATCGACCATGTCGGGATCGCCGTGGCCGACCTCGACGCCGCGATCGACTTCTACACCCGGACGTTCGGCATGCGGTGCGTACACACCGAGACGAACACAGAGCAGGGTGTACGGGAGGCGATGCTGGCGGTCGGGCCGACCACGGAGGGTGGCTGCCTGCAACTGCTCGCCCCGCTGACCCCGGAGTCGACGATCGCGAAGTTCCTCGACCGCAACGGTCCGGGCGTGCAGCAGGTGGCGTACACCGTGACGGACGTCGACGCGGCCTGCGCGGCGCTACGCGACCGGGGCCTGCGGCTGCTGTACGACACCCCCCGGCGAGGCACCGCAGGCTCGCGGATCAATTTCGTCCACCCCAAGGACGCCGGCGGCGTCCTGGTCGAACTCGTCGAACCCGCCCCCCACCCCACCACCGCCTGACGTCCATCCCCCGCGGTCCGGCCCACCGACGCCGACCAACCCGCCGAGGTCCCCAGCGCCCGCCGATCCAGGCAAACCGTATTCATCGACGGACGTGACGTGATCGACAGGTGCTGCGGACGTTGGCCTGACGGAGGAGCCGTCGATGGCCTTTCGGTGAACGCGCAATGCTTTTCCCCGTCCCGGCCCGGCGACCATTCGCGCGGGGCGCAGCGCCCGGAAAGAAAAGCAGTGGGCGGATGACTTCGATGCCTTTTTCGCGTCACGCTGCGTACCGTCGGGCTCCTCCCCGAACTGGCAAGATCGCCCGTCGGCGCGGGGTTCCGGTGACGCTACGAGTTGACCATGTAAAGAGGACGGCAAAGGGCGGCCCGCTCTTGCGAAGCACCCCGGGGGGTCTGCCAGTATGTCCCAATGCCCCAGCAGCAGTCCTCCCCTCTCGCGTTCTTCGATAACGCGAACTCGCAGCCAGATTTCACGGTTGGCCTGCGCGGATACAACACCGGTCAGGTCGATGACTTCATCGGCCGGCTGAACGCCGCGCTGAGCCAGGCCAACAAGGACCGCGCCGACGCCGAGCAGGCGCTCAACGACGCCCAGCGCCGGCTCCGCCAGTCCGAGCAGCGGCTCACCGCCCTGGAGCAGAAGCTCACCGACACCAGCAAGCAGCTTGAGGAGAACAGCCGCCCCACGCTGTCCGGCCTCGGCACCCGGGTCGAGCAGATCCTCCGGCTCGCCGAGGAGCAGGCCAACGACCACCGCAACGAGGCCAAGCGCGAGTCGGAGGGCATCCTCTCCGCCGCCCGCCTGGAGGCGCGGGAGATCACCGACAAGGCGCGGGCCGAGGCGGCGGCGATGAAGGCCACCGCCGAGCGGGAGGCCGGCAACCTCCGTACCGCCGCCGAGCGGGAGGCCGCCGAGGTCCGGGTCCAGGCTCGCCGGGAGGCCGACACGCTGCGTGCCGATGCCGAGCGCGAGACCAAGCAGCTACGCACGGTGACCGCCCACGAGGTGGCCGAGCTGAAGTCGACGGTCGAGCGCGAGGTCGCCACCCTGCGCGCCACCGCTGAGCGCGAGATCACTCAGCAGCGGGCCAAGGCCGCCCGTGAGGCCGAGGAGAAGCGTGCCGAGGCGACCAAGCTGCTGACCGACGCCCGTGACAAGCGCGACAAGGACCTCCAGGCCCTGGAGCTCCAGCTCGCCGAGCGGCGGGAGAAGGCCGAGCGCGAGGAGTCGGAGCGGCACGCCGCCCAGGTCGCGCAGACCCAGAAGCTGGTCGGCGAGGCCGAGCAGCGGGCTCGCGCCGCGCAGGAGCGCGCCAAGGAGATCGAGCAGCGTGCCGAGGCCCGGCGGGTGGAGTCGGAGCGCAACGCGACCGAGACCATCGAGAAGGCCAAGGCGCTCGCCGACCGTACGCTCAACGAGGCCCGTGCCGAGTCCCAGCGCCTGCTCACCGAGGCCCGCACCGAGGCCGAGCTGACCACCCAGGCGGCGCGCCGCGAGGTCGAGGACCTCACCCGGCAGAAGGACGCGGTCACCTCGCAGCTCGGGCAGATGCTCTCCGGCCTGGCCGGCATCGTCCCGGGTGTGCCCAACAACGCCGCCCCGGCCGAGAAGCCGGCGGCCACGGCCAAGCCGGCGGACGACGCCGAGAAGAAGGTGGCCGCGGACACGTCCAGCTGACACGACACCGGGGCATGATCAACGACGCGGGGTGACACCGGGTGACCGGCGACACCCCGCGTCGCCCTGCCTTGAGAACACAGAGCACGGCCCACCTGCGTGGGTGAAGTAGCTCCCAACAGGGGCGTCCGTATCGCCCCAGGAGGGCCCGATGCGTGTGAGGATGGGTGCATGTCGCACGGCGAGGAACTGTTCGCTCTCGGCGGGGACGTGACCACGGAGCCCAGCTTCGAGTCCGCCCTGCGGGGGTACGACAAAAAACAGGTCGAGAAGTACGTCGCTCGTGCCGAGCACGAGATCGCGGCGCTGGAGGCCGAGCGGGAGCAGGCCTTCGCCCAGATCCACAAGTTGGCCGGTCAGGTCGAGGTGCTCCAGCGCGATCTGGCTGCGGTGCGCAAGCAGGCCGCAGTGGTCGACCGGGCCGCGTTCCGGCATCTCGGGCCACGCGTCGAGCAGATCCTGGCGCTGGCCGAGGAGCAGGCCGAGGACATCCTCGCCGTCGCGAACGAGGAGATCGAGGCCCGCCGGGCTGCCGCCGAGCACATCATCGACGAGGCGCGGGCCGAGGCCGCCGAGGCGCTCAAGGACTTCGAGATCGCCCTGGCCGCCCGCCGGGCCGAGGAGGAACGGCAGGCTGCGGCTCGCCGGGCCGAGTCCGAGGCGGCCAGCAAGGCCGCCAAGGAGGAGGCCGCCCGGCTGCGCAAGAGCGCGCAGGAGGCGCTGGCCAAGGCCGAGCAGGAGGCCACGCAGCTACGGGACGCCGCCAAGGAGATCCACCAGCGGGCTCAGCAGGAGGCGACCAAGCTGCGCGAGGCGGCCCGCGAGGCGCACGCCACCGCCCAGCAGGAGGCGACCCAGCTGCGCGAGGCGGCCAAGGAGGTGCACGCCAAGGCCCAGCAGGAGGCCAAGCGCCTGGTCGACCAGGCCACCGAGGCCGGGCGGGCCACCCACGCCAAGGCCAGCCAGGAAGCCAAGCAGATCATCGACGACGCCGCCGAGGCCGGCCGGGCCGCCCGCAACAAGGCCCGCCAGGAGGCCGAGCGGCTGACCACCCAGGCCACCGAGGCGGCCAAGCGCACCCGCGCCGACACCGAGGCGTACGCCCAGCGCATGCGCAACGAGACCGAGGCGTACGTCCAGCACACGCGCGCCCAGGCGCAGCAGGAGCTGGGTGCCTGGCGGGCCGGGGTGGAGAAAGAGGTAAACGGCCGACGCGAGGCGGCGGACCGCGAGTTGGCGCAGCGCAAGGCGGCCGCCGAACGCGAGTTCACCAGCCGCCGCGAGGAGTTGGATCAGCAGCACCAGGCCCGCACGGTCGAGTTGGAGCAGCGGCTCAGCGCTCGTACCGCCAAGCTTGAGGAGCAGGTCCGCACCCGTACCGCCGAGCTGGAGTCCGGCTTCGAGACGCGCCGCGCGGAGCTGGAGTCGGAGTACACCGCACGCAAGAACGAGATTGAGCAGGGGGCGGACCAGATCCGCCGGGCCGCCGAGCAGGATGCCGCCGCCGTCCGCGCCCGGGCCGAGGAGCAGGCCGGTGAGCTGGTACGGCAGGCCGAGGCCGACACGGCCGAGCAGCGCCGCGCCGCCGAGGAGTACGCCACCGACACCCGGCGCGAGGCCGAGGAGTTCGCCACCAACGCCCGGCGCGAGGCCGACGAGTACGTCGCCTCCTCCCGCCGGCAGTTCGAGGAGTACGCGGCCACCACCCAGCAGCACCTGGCCACCACCCAGCAGCATCTCGCCGCGACGCAGCAGGAGGCGGCGGCGAGCCGGCAGCAGCTCGCCCAGGTGATGTTGGAGATCGCCAAGGCTCAGCAGCAGCTCGCCGACCTGCGTCAGGAGACCTGGAAGTCCCGGCAGGAGTCCGACGAGTTGCAGCGCAAGCTGCTGGAACTGCGGCTGGAGACGGCCACGACTCCGGACGGCCCGACGTCACCGGCCCCGGCCGGCTCGTCCTCGCCCGCTGCCGCACCGTCGGCCGCCACGGTCGCCCGTACGGTGGACGGCCCTTCGGTCAACGGCAGCTCTCCCGCCAACGGCACCCCAGTCGCGGTGCCCGCCGACGCGCCGGTCAACGGCCACCGCCCTGCCCTGGAGACGGCCGCCGTCGCCGCCGACGGCGGCGATCCAGCCGCCGATGGCGCAGGCCCGATGACAAAACTGGCCGCCGACGGCGCAGGCCCGGTGACGAAGCCGGTCGCCGAGCCGGTGACCACTGTGGACGATTCGCCCACGGCGAAGCCGGCGGTCGAGCCAGCCACCGTCGACGGCGGCACGGCCAGCGCGGGCGTGGACGGCGAGCCCACGGTTGCCGCGGTGCCCGGCACGGGCGGTCGGGGCGCCACCCCGACGAAGATCACCAGCACCGGCGAGGGCGGCAAGCGCCCCAGCAAGCCGACCACCGACGAGCGCAGCGCCAAGCCCAGCAAGATCACCTCCGACTGACACCACGCCGGGCGGCGAGCCACCAGGTCAGGCAGGTCGTGCCGGGCGGCGGGTGCTGGCATGCCGGGCGGCGAGCCACCAGGTCAGGCCGGTCGTGCTGGGCGGCAGGTGCTGGCATGCCAGGCGACAGCCAGGCGGGTCGTGCCGGGCGGTGGTCAGGAGGGCTGCTCGGACGGTGGGCGGCGGCGTGGGCCCCAGGCGAGGAAGCGGTCGAACAGCGCCGCGGGTTCCGGCCCGTCGTAGGGGTTGAGTCGGTAGAGGTCGCGCATCGCCTCGTACATCAGACCGGCGAGATAGATCGACAGGCCGACCGGATTCTGGTCGTACTCCGCTCGCAGCAGGAGCCGGGCCTGTGCGCAGGGCCAGGGCTGGCCGTCGGCGCGACAGCACCACATCGGTCGCAGCGGGGTGTGTGGGGTGTCGTGGCCGGTGGCGCGGGGTCGCTCGGGGCGGGGGCCACGGCCCGGGGTCGGCAGCCGGGTGCTGATCGCGGCCGCTTCCCGGTTGCCCGACGCCGCCGACACGAGGCCACCCACCATCGCCAGCCCCAGGAGCTTCGGGCGCTGATAGCAGCGAACACGCACGTCGACCTCCGTGACGGCAGGTTTGGGTACGTTTCTTGCTGCTCCAGCGACAACAAACGTACCCAGAGTGATTGGGGAGGGGCCGCCCACCCGGGGGAATGGGTGGGCGGCCCTGGGCGCCCACCGGGGGTGTCGGGGCGACCCGGCCAGGGCCCGCCCGCGCCCTGCTGGCAGCGAGCGTGTCCGGCATGGCTGACAGTCTGCTGACCGGAGCACTACTGTCGGAAGTCATCGAGCGTGGTCGTGACGGGCCTGCGCAACCGCCGCACCACCGGCAACTGATGAGCGCTTCTCGGTACGCGATTGTGGAGGCACTGTGGAGGAGACGAGTGCTCACCTGATCCGGTCCCAGTTACGCCGGCTGCGCACCACCGCTGGGCTGAGCCAGGAGGAGTTCGGCAAACTCGTGCACTACTCGCCGTCGATGGTCTCCGCGGTCGAGACCGGCAGCCGACCGTACGATCGGCAGTTGCTCACCCGCGCCGACGAGGTGCTGCGTTCCGGTGGGCTGTTGGTGGCGCTGCTGCGGATCGCCGAGCGCGAGGGCCAGCCGTCCTGGTTCCTGCCCTGGTTGGACGCCGAACGTCTGGCCAGTCAGCTGCGGATCTTCCAGCCCACGCTGATCCCGGCGCTGCTCCAGACCGAGGGGTACGCCCGCGCGGTAATCCGTTGCGACGACCTGCTCAGCGACGACGAGGCGCGGGGCGCGGAAGGAGGCTGGGTGGCGAGCCAGGAGACCCAGCTGACCGCCCGACCCACCGACGGTGAGTCCGATGTGGCTACCCTGTTGGCGCGGTGGGAGGCGGTGCGCAACGACGCGCTGTCCCGCCAGCAGTCGATCGAACTCCTCACGGAAGTGGCGAAGTCATGGACCTGACCGGCGCGACCTGGCGCACCGCCACCCGCAGCGGAAGCACCGACTGTGTCGAGGTGGCCGACAACCTGCCCGACGTGGTGGCGGTCCGCGACAGCAAGGACCGGCAGGGGCCGGTGCTCGCCTTCACCCCGCAGACCTGGCAGACCTTCGTCAGTCACCTCAAGCGGCGGTAACCCCACCTCGACCACCGGGTCGCGGCCCGGCAACCGCCGGCCCGGACGAGCCGGCATCGACGACCGACGCATGCTCGTCGGAGTGTGAACGGGGAGACCGATGGCCCACGACGGCCCGCATCGCTCCGGCCCGGAGCAGTCCAAGCCGAACCAGCAGGACGGCCCACAGGAGTCCAGGCCAGACCAGCAGGACGGCCCACAGCGGCAGGCCGCAGAACCCACGGCGGCAGCACGGCAGCCGCAGCCAACAGCATCCACGGGGACACCACCTGAGCAGCCAGCCGCTCCGGCACCGGGCAGCGCGGGCGGGGACGCCGGTCGGTTCGGTATTCCGGGGCGTCCGCTGCGGCGCAACAGCTTCCTCGTCGGCTTCACCGGTGCGCTCGGCGTGCTGTCCGCGTACGCCGTCTATCTGGGGTTGCGCAACGCGGCGGGGATCCTGGTCCTGGTGGTCATCGCGCTGTTCCTCGCGGTGGGCCTGCACCCGGCGGTGGTCCGGCTGTGCGCCGCGGGGTTGCCGCGCGGGCTGGCCGTGGCTGCGGTGACGCTGACGGTGCTGGCGCTGCTCGCCGCCGGTGTGCTGGCCCTGGTACCGCCGATCGTGATCCAGTCCGGGCAGTTCCTCGACCAGCTACCGAGTTATCTGGACACGTTGCGGCGCAACGAGGCCGTCAACGATCTCGTGGTGCGGTTCGACCTGATGCGCCGGGCCCAGGAGGCGGCCAACGCGGACGTGGTCGGCCGGGCGCTGGGCGGGGTGCTCGGCGGGGCCCAACTGGTCTTCGGCACGGTCTTCCGGGTGCTGACGGTGCTGGTGCTGACCATCTACTTCCTGGTCTACTTCGACCGGATGCGCGATCTCGGTTACGCGCTGGTGCCGCGTTCCCGCCGCGAGCGGGTGCAGCTCATCGGCGACGAGATCCTGACCAAGGTCGGCGCGTACATGGTCGGTGCGCTGTCCATCGCGGTACTGGCCGGCGTGACCACGTTCGTGTTCGCGCTGATCGTCGGCCTGCCGTACCCGTTCGCGCTGGCGGTCGTCGTCGCGGTGACCGACCTGATCCCGCAGATCGGCGCGACGCTCGGCGCGGTGATCGTCAGCCTGGTCGGCTTCGCCACCGATCCGTCCGTCGGGATCGCCTGCGTGGTCTTCTTCGTGGTGTACCAGCAGATCGAGAACTATCTCATCTACCCCAAGATCATGCGCAGGTCGGTGCACGTCAACGAGGTCGCCGCGCTGGTCGCGGCGCTGCTCGGGGTGTCCCTGCTGGGGGTGATCGGGGCGCTCATCGCCATCCCGACCGTGGCCGCCACCCAACTGATCCTGCGCGAGGTGGTACTCCCCCGCCAGGACGCCCGTTGACCCGGCCAGCCCTCGGCCGGGCGCTGCCCCGAGGCCAGCCGCCTCAGTCGGCCTGGCGTTGTGGTGGGCCCGCTACCGGGGTGTCGGCGAAGGCGGCCACCGTACGGTCGGCGTACGCGCTGGCGTCGCCGGTTTCCATCGGGCCGTCCCAGGTGGTCGGCAGCGGTACGGAGACGGCCGGGTTGACCCGCCGGACCACCTCGTCGAGCACGGTCTCGGCGTCACCGACCCAGAGGTGCTTCGCTCCCGGCACCCCGACCACCTCGGCCTGCGGGATCGCTGCGAACCGCTCACGGGCCTGCTCGGGGCGGAGGTAGTCGTCGAACTCCGGCACCAACGCGGTAAGCGGTTTGCCGGACTCGACCCACGGGGTCAGGTCGGCCGACTCGGAGAAGCGCAGCGGCGGCGAGAGCAGGATCGCGCCGGTCACCGCCGGGTCGCAGCCGTACTTCAGGGCCAGGTCGGTGCCGAACGACCAGCCGAGCAGCCAGATGTCGGGCAGCTCGTGGAACTCGGCGTACTCGATGGCGGCGGCCACGTCGTAGCGCTCGCCGACGGCCGAGTCGAACGTCCCCTCGCTGGTGCCGCGCACGCTGCTGGTGCCGCGCGTGTTGAACCGCAGCACCGCCAGGTCGGCCAGGGCGGGAAGTCGCCAGGCCGCCTTGCGGAAGACGTGGCTGTCCATCATCCCGCCGTGGGTGGGCAGCGGATGCAGGCAGACCAGGGTGGCTGCCGGTGGCCGGTCGAGCGGTAGCGCCAGCTCACCGACCAGGCACAGCCCGTCCGCGGTGTGCAGCTCGATGTCTTCCCGTCGACCGGGCAGGATCGACGATGCGCGAATCGGTGCACTCACCCTGCCATCCTCCCGCGTCGCCGTCGGCCCCGCTGCCCGAGGTGACAAAGATCGCCCCGCCGGCCTCAGCCGTGCCGGGGTGCGCCGCGTCCGCGCTGGATGACGGGTGCCCGGCGGTCGCGGGCCCGCCAGCACCCGCTGTGCCAGTGCCGCCTGTCGGTGAGGTCGCCCCGACCGTCGGCGGGCCAGGCGACCAGATGCGCCACACCAGGCCGGATCTCCTGGTCACAACCGGGGCAACGGTACGTCTTGACCGACGAACCGCCGCTGATTCCGCGTACCTGCCAGTCCCCGTCACGCCACTGCTGCACCGAGGCGACGCCCTGTCGGGCCCGCTCGGTGTCCAGGCGCTCGGCGTCATCGCGGCGGGGGCGGTTGCGACGGGGGCTCACGTCATCCAGCGTACGACCGTGCTGGCGGCAGCCTTGCCCTGAGGTGACACCACTGGTGTTAACAAGGGGCCCCTGCTCTACCGGAGGCGTTAACAGGGTGCCCTTCCTTACCTCCGGAAGGGGCGGTTGGCGGTTACCAGCTGCTCCAGCAGGGGTGCCGGGGCGAGACCGGGCTCACGCAGTTCGCGGTACAGCGCCCGCTGGACGGCCAACGCCACGTCCAGCCCGACGGTGTCGAGCAGTTCGAACGGGCCGGTCGGGTAGCCGCAGCCCAGCTTCATGGCGTTGTCGATGTCGTCGGTGGTGGAGTAGTCGGCCTCCAGCATCCGTACCGCGTCGTTGAGGTACGGGAACAGCAGCGCGTTGACGATGAACCCGGCCCGGTCCGCGCAGACCACCCCGGTCCTGCCGAGGGCGGCGACGACCGCGCGGGCGGTGGCGGTGGCCTCCGCCGAGGTGCGGATGGTCTCGACGATCTCCACCAGCGGGGTGGCCGGGTTGGCGAAGTGCAGGCCCACCACGTCGGCCGGGCGTCCGCTGGCCATCGCCAGGTCGATCACCGGCAGCGCGGAGGTGGTGGTGGCCAGCACCGCGTCCGGCTTGCAGACCTCGCCCAGGCCGGCGAAGAGCGTCTTCTTCCCGTCAAGATCGTCGGCAGTCGCCTCGACCACCAGGTCGACGTCGGCCAACCGCGGCAACTCCGCAGCAGAATCGACCGGCACGACCTGGTACCCGGCGGCGGTGAAGGTCTCCACGAGGCCGGCGGCCAGCGGACCCGAGCCGACCACCCCGACCGTGGTGACGGCTCGCGCGCCGTCGGTCGATGCCGGGGCCGTCGGCGTCAACTCGTCCGGTACGAGCCTGCCGGAACCGGCCCGCTCGTAGGTGTAGAAGCCCCGGCCGGACTTGCGGCCGAGCAGCCCGGCGGTCACCATCTGCCGCAGCAGCGGCACCGGGGCGTGCCGACGGTCGCGCCCGCCGCGCCGGTACATGGTGTCGAGGATCTCGTACGCGGTGTCCAGGCCGATCAGGTCCAGCAGGGCCAGCGGGCCCATCGGCAGACCGCAGCCGAGCTTCATCGCCGCGTCGATGTCCTCGCGGGTGGCGTAGCGGGCCTCGAACATGCCGATCGCCTGGTTGAGGTATCCGAACAGCAGGGCGTTGGCGATGAACCCGGCTCGGTCGGTGATCGTCACGTCGACCTTGCCGAGGCGTACGCAGAGCGCCTCCACGTCCGCCACCACGTCGGCCGAGGTGACCACCGTACGCACGACCTCGACCAGCTTCATCACCGGCGCGGGGTTGAAGAAGTGCATGCCGATCACCTGGTCGGGCCGGGTCGTCGCCACCGCGATCTCGGTGACGCTCAACGACGAGGTGTTGGTGGCGAGGATGGCCTCCGGCTTGCACACCCGGTCCAGTTCGGCGAAGAGCCGCTGCTTGATGTCGAGCCGCTCGGGAACCGCCTCGATCACCAGGTCCACCGAGTGCAGCGCGTCCAGCCCGACGGCGAAGGTGACCCGGCCGAGCAGGGCGTCCCGGTCGGCCTCGGCGAGCTTGCCCCGCGCCACCGCCCGGTCGGTCGAGCCGGTCAGGTTGGCCCGTCCACGTTCCAGGGCGGCGTCGGAGATCTCCACGGCGACGACGTCGACGCCGTTGCGGGCGAACACCTCGACGATGCCGGCACCCATGGTGCCCAGCCCCACCACACCCACCCTGGTGAACTCGCGCGCCATGCCCCTGGCCTTCCCTGTCCGCTCCGCGCGGCCGGGTAGTTAACGGCCGCTAAGGCTATCGGCGCGAGTCTCCCACGCTACGGACGGTCAGCAGGCGCGGGGGCCGAGTGCGACCCGGTCGCGGCGGTAGAGCGCAGGCTAGGCGTGGGGGCAGAGGGCGAGCAGTTCCGCGACGAACTCCGCCGGTCGCTCAAGGTGCGGGCTGTGCCCGCAGCCGGGCAGCGTCACCTCCCGGTAGCTGCCGCCCGCTGCGGCGTACCGGTCGAGGACGGCGCGGGTCTGGCCCACCATCGGCTGCGGCGGACACTCCTGCGGCCCGGGCCAGCCGGGCAGCACACCCAGTGCGCCGAGCCGGGCCAGGTCGAACAGGGAGGCATCCGAGACGATCACGTCGGCGTCGCCCCGGATCCAGGTCACCGGCGGTTTGGGCGTGACCGCCACCAACTCGTCGGCGATCCGGAAGTGTGCGGGTGCCAGGGCGTTGAGGGTGCCCCGGCCTCCCGGCGCGAATCCGGGCCAGTGCGGCGACGGCACGGCGTCGCCGGGATAGTTGTCAGTGCCCGTGGCGGTGGAGAGCAGGCTGTCGAGCAGCAGTTCCTCGTCGTCGCCGAGCGAGGCCGGGTCGGCCACGTACGCCGAGCGCAGCACGCTGCGCGGGCTGGCGGGTGCCGACGCGTCGCGTTCACCGGCCGCCAACCGCGCCACGAAGTCGGCGTTGGCCGTGCCGCCGCCGGTGCCCGCGAAATCCGGGGTGGTCGGCGTGCCGGCCAGGTCGCGGGTGCCACCGAAGCCGTACGGCGACACCGGTGCGGCCAGCAGCAGCCCGCTCACCCGGTCGGGATGGTCCACCAGCAGGCGCATCGCCACTCCCCCGCCGAGCGAGTGGCCGACCACCACCGGTCGGGCCCCGTCGGCGAAGAGGCTCGGCTCGTTGAGCAGGGCGGCCACGTCGTCGGCGAAGTCCGCGAGGCCCCGCCCGGCGTCCACCGGCGCGGTCTGCGTGTCGCCGTACCCGCGCAGATCCGGCGCGACGACCCGCAACGTCTCCGGTAGCCGCCGGATCAGTGGCTCCCAGAAAGCCGCCGAGGAGCAGTTGCCGTGGATGAGCAGCACCGGCACACCCGTGGCGGGGCCGGCCACCCGGACGGCCTGGGAGATTCCGTTGGCTGTCACCCTGCGGTGCTCGGTCTTCATTCGCGCGATGCTGGCAAGCCGCGCCGCACCCGTCAATGTGCCCGACCCCCACCGGTGGGCAGCACCAGCGTGGCGCGCCGTTCCTGCCGGGGCACGCCGAAGCTCAGGCCCACCGGGTCGGTCCGTGCCAGTGCGGGGTCGAAGAAACGCAGCTCGGTACGGCCGACCAGGATCATGTCGCCGTCGGTGAGGCAGACCGGCCCGGTGGTGCGCAGCCCGTTGACCCAGGTGCCGTTGGTGGAGCCGAGATCCAGCAGGGAAACCCCGTCACCGGCCAGCCGGATCTCCGCGTGTCGACGACTCATGTGCGGATCGTGCACGACGATGTCCGCCGCCGTGTCCCGGCCGATCACCATCGGCTGTGCACGCAGCCGGAAACCGAGCCCGCGCATCGGGCCGGCGGCCACCGTCAGCATCGGCAGCAGTTGCGGATGTTGCTCCATGGACCGTCAGACCTCCACGCTCTGCGCCATCCCCGACCCAGCCTGCCATCACCTACCGGTCACCTCTACCGCCCATCCGGCCATCGAGCAGTAACCAGCAAGCCACCTTCCGTTCGCCACTTCCACGAATACCGCCCGTTCGCCCGGCCGGTGCCGTGGCGCACCACCCCGGACGCGCGTCCTACCGATGAGTAGGTTTCGGGTTTAGACTTCCGGCCATGACGGCTGTGCATCTGCCCGGCACCCCCGTGATCGAGGGCGATCACCTGGTCTCGACCAGCCCGGCAACAGGTGCCGAGGCCGGACGGCTTCCGCTCGCCACCGTCGCCGACGTCGAGCAGGCCGTCGAGCGGGCCCGCGCGGCCGGCCGGTGGTGGGCCGGGCTCGGCTTCGACGCACGACGCGACCGGCTGCTGCGTTGGCGACAACTGATCGCCCAACGGATGGAGCAGCTGGCGGAGCTGGTGCACATCGAGGGCGGCAAGCCGGTCGCCGACGCGATCGTCGAGATCGTCACCGCCGTGGAACACGTCGACTGGGCGGCCCGTAACGCCCGCCGGGTACTCGGCCCCCGCAAGGTCCGGTCCCGGCTCGTGCTGGCGGAGTTCTCCGCCCACCTGGAGTACCAACCGCACGGCGTGATCGGCGTCATCGGCCCCTGGAACTATCCGGTCTTCACCCCGATCGGCTCCGCCGCGTACGCGATGGCCGCCGGCAACGCGGTGGTCTTCAAGCCCAGCGAGTACACGCCGCTCGTCGGGCAGTGGCTGGTCGACACCTTCGCCGAGGTGGTACCGGAGCAGCCCGTTCTCACCGCCGTGCACGGGCTCGGCGACATCGGTGCCGCGCTGTGCCGCAGCGGGGTCGACAAGGTGGCCTTCACCGGCTCCACGGCGACCGCGAAGAAGGTCATGGCGGCCTGCGCCGAGACCCTGACCCCCGTACTGCTGGAGGCCGGCGGCAAGGACGCGATGATCGTGGACGCCGACGCCGACCTGGACGCCGCCGCCGAGGCGTGCGTCTGGGGCGCGATGACCAACGCCGGGCAGACCTGCATCGGCATCGAGCGGGTCTACGCGGTGGAGCCGGTCTTCGACGCCTTCGTGGAGAAGGTGGTCGAGCGGGCCAGCCGGCTGACCGTCGGTGCCGACGGCGCGGACATCGGGCCGATCACCATGCCGAGCCAGCTCGACGTCATCCGCCGGCACATCACCGACGCGCTGGCCCGGGGCGGACGCGCCGCGCTGGGCGGCCCGGATTCGGTCCAGCCGCCGTACGCCCATCCGACGGTGCTTGTGGACGTGCCGGAGGAGTCCCTCGCCGTACGCGAGGAGACCTTCGGGCCCACCGTGACCATCAACCGGGTCCGCGACGCCGACGAGGCGCTCGCCCGCGCGAACGCCCTGCCGTACGGCCTCGGCGGTTCGGTCTTCGGCGAGCGACGGGCGGTGGCGATCGCTCGTCGCCTGCGCTCCGGCATGGCCTCGATCAACTCGACGCTGACCTTCGCCGGGATGTCCACCCTGCCGTTCGGTGGGGTCGGCGAGTCGGGCTTCGGTCGCATCCACGGCGAGGACGGGCTGCGGGAGTTCGGCCGGGCCAAGGCGATCACCCGCCGGCGGGCCCGCTCGCTGCTGCCGTCCACCACCTTCGAGCGGACCCAGGCCGACGTCGACCGCCTGGTCAAAGCGGTAAAGCTGCTGTACGCCCGGAAGCCCTAGAAGCCGGAAGCCCCTAGAAGAGGGTCAGCTCGTCGCGTTCGATGCCGCGCAGCCGGTCGTAGTTCACCGCGACGCAGCGGATCCCCCGGTCCGTGGCGAGCACCCGGGCCTGCGGCTTGATCTCCTGCGCGGCGAAGACGCCGGTCACCGGGGCGAGCAGCGGGTCCCGGTTGAGCAGTTCGAGGTAGCGGGTGAGCTGCTCCACCCCGTCGATCTCGCCGCGCCGCTTCACCTCGACGGCGACGGTGCCGCCGTTGGCGTCCCGGCAGAGCAGGTCCACCGGGCCGATCGCGGTCATGTACTCCCGACGGATCAGCGTGAAGCCCTCGCCCAGGGTCTCCGGGTTGGCGGCCAGCAACTCCTGCAGGTGCGCCTCGACACCGTCCTTGCGCAGCCCCGGGTCGACGCCCAGCTCGTACGAGGTGTCCTGGAAGATCTCCTCCAGGGTGATCCGCAGCTCCTCGCCGGCCTTGTTGACCACCCGCCACACGCCCGGAGCCTCCTCCAGCCGGCAGGGCGGGCTCATCCAGTTCAGGGGCTTGTACGCCCGGTCGTCGGCGTGGATCGACACCGATCCGTCCGCCTTGACCATCAGCAACCGGGTGGCCGGCGGCAGGTGGGCCGAGAG
This sequence comes from Micromonospora gifhornensis, assembly GCF_016863515.1. Lineage (GTDB taxonomy): Bacteria > Actinomycetota > Actinomycetes > Mycobacteriales > Micromonosporaceae > Micromonospora > Micromonospora gifhornensis. The sequence continues at coordinate 10,055 of NZ_BOPA01000029.1, read as the reverse complement.
CCGTCCGACATAGTCCACCGAGCACTTCGCAATCACCAACCGCACCCGACGAGGGTAGCGGAGGCACCGCGGATCGCCGCCGAGCGCCACTGGCGTGCCGGTGCGATGCTGAGATGGTGCTCGAATTGCTCACCGGTACCGGACTGGCCGCCTCGGCGGGGTTGAACGCGTACATCCCGCTGCTGCTGATGGGCGGGCTGGCCCGCTACACAAGCGTGATCGACCTGCCCGGCGGCTGGCAGTGGCTGGGTAACGGCTGGGTGCTCGCGATCCTCGCCGCTCTGCTGGTCGTCGAGGTCGTCGCGGACAAGGTGCCGGTGGTGGACCACATCAACGACGTGGTGCAGACGGTGGTCCGGCCGACGGCGGGCGGTCTGGCCTTCGGTGCCGGCTCGGCCGCCGAGACGGTGACGGTCAGCGATCCCGACAGCTTCTTCGCCGGTGGGGGTCAGTGGTTGCCGGTGCTGGCCGGGGTGGTCATCGCCCTCGGCATCCACCTGCTCAAGTCCGCCGCCCGGCCGGTCATCAACGCGGCCACGGCCGGCGTCGGTGCCCCGGTGGCGAGCACCGCCGAGGACGCCACAAGTGTGGTGATGTCCCTGGTGGCGATCATCCTGCCGGTGCTGGTGCTGGTGTTCCTGGTCGCCTTCCTGCTCTTCCTGCCCTGGTTCCTGCGTCGTCGGGCGGAACGCCGCCGGGAACGCCGGGCCGCCCGCGAGGCCGGCTTCCGCGTCTGACCGGGGCGCGTCCCACCTGGGCGTACGCACTGCGCCTCCGACCCGCCCCCGGCGCTGCCGGGCCGGATGATGTCGGCCGCCGGGCGCGGTTGACATCATCCTCCGGTGTCCGTGAAGACTTCCCGCGTTCCGCTCGTGGTGACGCTCGCCGCCGTCGTCGGTGCCCTCACCCTGCTGGCCGTCCTGAACCCGCTGCGCCAGCCCGACGATGCCGACCTCGGGCAGCGGTCCGAATCCGGCGCGAGGTTCGTCGAAGCGGAGGCGGATGCCGGTGACCGGCCGGAGGCGTCGGCGACACCGTCGAACGTGCCGTCCACCCCGCCGGCCGACACGCTGCCCGGCGCGGCCGACACGCTGCCCGGCGCGACCCGGACCGACGCGCTGCCGCCGGTGGTCGACCACGGCCCACGCCGGGGCAACAAGGTGGCACTGACCTTCGACGCGGACATGACCGACGCGATGCGACGGCACCTGCGCGGCGGCGCCGTCACGTCGTACGCCAATCTGAAGCTCATCGACCGGTTGGAGCGCGACGGTATACCAGCCACCTTCTTCCTCACCGGCATGTGGGTGGAGCAGTACCCGAAGGTGACCCGACGGCTGGCCGCCAACCCGCGATTCGAGTTGGCCAACCACACCTACGGGCACCATGCCTTCACCGCGGACTGCTACGGACTGCCCCGCATCGACCGCCGGAAGATGACCGCCGACGTCGCCCGCACCTTCGACCTCGTCAGCGCCTACGGCGGTCGACAGACCCGGTACTTCCGGTTCCCCGGGCTCTGCCACGACCGGGCGGCGCTCACCGCACTCGCCCCGCTCGGCCTCACCGTCGTTGACGGCGACGTGGTCAGCGGCGACCCGTTCGCCACGGCCTGGCAGCCGATCGTGCGGGCCGTGCTGGACCAGGTACGCCCCGGCTCGGTGATCGTCCTGCACGTGACCGAGGCCAACGCGCCGATGACCGACGAGGCACTGCCGCACATCCTGGCGGGTCTCGCCGAACGAGGTCTCGAACCGGCCCTGCTCTCCGAGGTGCTCGGCACGGGCCAGGCCGGTGCCGGATCCCGCGAACCGGACCGTACAGATCTCCCAGATGCCTAAAATCAGGCAAATACCTAGAGGAGGTCGCGATGACCGCAGCCTTGGAGATGCCGCGCGTCCAGGAGTGCGTGGTGGCCGCCTGTGCGTACAACCACACGAACGACTGCCACGCATTCGCCATCACGATCGGCAGCATGGACCACGCCCACTGCCACACCTTCATCGAGATGCCGGCCATCCGGGCCGGTGCCGACGGCCAGAAGGCGCAGGTGGGCGCCTGCAAGCGGGCCGACTGCCGGCACAACGAGCAGTTGGAGTGCCAGGCGCCCGCGATCCGGGTCGGCCCCGACGCCGACATGGCCGACTGCATGACCTACACCCGCCGCTGAGCGGTAAGGAAGGGCCCCCTGTTAACGCCTCCGGTAGAGCAAGGGGCCCTTCTTAACACCTCGGGTGGTGGAAACCACCACCCCCGACGCAGCTGACCTGGTGGCACGGGTCGCACACTTGACGTCATGAGTGACGACGTGGCGATCCACGTCCGGGGACTGCGCAAGGCGTACGGCGACAACGTCGCGGTGGCCGGGTTGGACCTGGACGTTCACCGGGGCGAGGTGTTCGCCCTGCTGGGGCCGAACGGCGCCGGCAAGAGCACCACCGTGGAGATTCTCGAAGGCTACCGACACCGCGACGCCGGTGAGGTGCGGGTGCTCGGCGTCGACCCGACCGAGGCCACCCCGCAGTGGCGGGCCCGGGTGGGCATCGTGCTCCAGGGCACCGGCGAGTTCGACGAGCTGACCGTCGCCGAGGTGGTACGCCACTTCGCCGCCTTCTACCCCGACGCCGACGACCCGGACAAGGTGATCGCCCGCGTCGGCCTGGCCGGCAAAGCCCGTGCCCGTACGCACACCCTCTCCGGCGGGCAGAAACGCCGACTGGACGTCGCGCTGGGCATCATCGGCCGCCCCGAACTGCTCTTCCTCGACGAGCCGACCACCGGTTTCGACCCGGAGGCCCGCCGCGAGTTCTGGGAGCTGATCCGCGACCTCGCCGCGGCCGGCACCACAATCGTGCTCACCACGCACTACCTCGACGAGGCCGAGGCCCTCGCCGACCGGGTCGGTGTCATCACCGGCGGCCGACTGGTCGAGGTGGCCCCACCCACCAGCCTGGGCAACCGGCAGGAGGCCCTGGCCACGGTCTCCTGGCGTACGCCGGAAGGCACCCCGGAGAGCGCGCAGAGCGCGACGCCGACGGCGCTGGTGGCGGAGTTGGCCGCGCGGTTCGGCGGCGAGGTGCCCGGCCTGACCGTCACCCGGCCCACCCTCGAAGACATCTACCTGCGGATGATCGGACACCGATGACCACCACGACGAAGCCGGCGGCCCCGGTCGCCGCCGCCGCGCCCGCCCGCCGGCCGGGTTCGGCCAGTCTCGCCCTGCGTCAGGGACGGATGGAGATCCGGCAGTTCCTGCGCAGCCGGGAGTCCGTGGTCTTCACGCTCGGCTTCCCGATCATCATGGTGCTGATCTTCGCCTCGATCTTCGACGGCGATCTCGGCAACGGGGTCAGCTACACGCAGTACTTCATCACCGGCATGATCGCGACCGGTCTGATGACGGTCAGCTTCCAGAACCTCGGCATCTGGATCCCCATCGAGCGGGACCGGGGCGTGCTCAAGCGCTACCGGGGCACGCCGATGCCGAAGTGGGTCTGGTTCGCCGGCAAGGTGATCATGGTGTTGGTCACCGGCGTGGTGATGACCGCCCTGCTGCTCGGCGTCTCGGTGGCCCTGTTCGACCTGGATCTGCCGAGCACCGCGACGGCGTGGCTCACCTTCGGCTGGGTCAGCGCGCTGGGCATCACCGCCTGCACCCTGTGCGGCATCGCCATCTCGTCGCTGGCCCGCACCGCGCGCAGCGGCTCGGCGGTGGTCACCCCGATCGCCCTGGTGCTCCAGTTCATCTCCGGCGTCTTCTTCGTCTTCACCAACCTGCCGACCTGGATGCAGCAGGTGGCGGCCATCTTCCCGCTCAAGTGGATGTGCCAGGGGCTGCGCGCGGTCTTCCTGCCGGAGAGCTTCGGCGCCAACGAGCCGGGCGGGTCCTTCGAGCTGACCCGGGTCGCGCTGGTGCTGGGCGCCTGGTGCGTGATCGGCCTGGTGCTCTGCCTGACCACCTTCCGCTGGACCACCCGCCGCGACGGCTGACGGGTGCAAGGAAGGGCACCTTATTAACGCCTGCGGTAGAGGAAGGGCCCCTTATTAACGAGATCCAGCTGATCTTGTTAATAAGGGGCCCTTCCTATGCACGAGGCGTTAATAAGGTGCCCTTCCTTACAACACACCGTCAGTAGGAGTAGAAGCCCTGGCCGGACTTGCGGCCCAGGTCGCCGGCGGTGGCCATGCGCTGGAGCAGTTCCGGCGGGAAGAACTTCTCGTCGGCGGTGTCGGTGTAGATGTTGCGGGTCGCGTTGAGCAGCACGTCGACGCCGGTCAGGTCGACGGTGGCGAGCGGCCCCATGGCGTGGCCGAAGCCGAGCTTGCAGGCGGTGTCCAGGTCCTCGGCGGAGATGACTCCCGCCTCGACCAGCCGGACCGCCTCCATGGCCAGGGCGCAGATCAGCCGGGTGGTGACGAAGCCGGCGATGTCCCGGTTGACCACCACCACGGTCTTGCCGATCTCCTCGGCGAAGGACTTGACCGTTTCCAGGGTCGCGTCGCTTGTCTTGTAGCCACGGACCAGCTCGCAGAGCTTCATCATCGGCACCGGCGAGAAGAAGTGCGTGCCGACGACCGCCTCGGGACGCTCGGTGACTGCCGCGATCTGGGTCACCGGGATGGCCGAGGTGTTGGTGGCCAGGATCGCGTCCGACCTGCAGATCCGGTCGAGCGCGCGGAACACCTCGTGCTTGATCTCCAGCTGCTCGAAGACCGCCTCGACGACGATGTCCGCGTCCGCCGCCGCCTCCAGGTCGTTGGTCGGGGTGATTCGGCCGAGCGTCGCCTCGACGTCGTCGGCGGAGATCTTCCCCTTCTCGGCGAACCGGGTCAGCGACTTGCGGATGCCGTCCACGCCGCGTTGCGTCGCCGCGTCGTCCAGATCCCGCAGTGTCACCTGCCAGCCTGCCTGCGCCGCCACCTGGGCGATGCCCGAGCCCATCAGCCCGGCACCGACGACCGCGAGTCGACCCGCCATCTGTTGCTCCCTCGCTGCGATTCGAGTGTCTGTCTGCACCCTAGTCGGCGAGCCTGAACGACGGCTAAGGCGGCTCAGATGGTCAGTTCCGGTTCCTCCGGCGCGGTGGCCCGCTCGACCTCGATGCCGAGGGCCCGCAGGTCGGCCACGAAGTCGGGATAGCCCCGGTCCACGTGGTGCACGTGGGACACCTCGGTCACCCCGTCGGCACAGAGCCCGGCGATGATCAGTCCCGCGCCGGCACGGATGTCGGTGGCGCGTACCGGGGCGCCGGAGAGCCGCTCGCGGCCGCGTACGACCGCGTGGTGCCCATCGGTCTTGATGTCCGCGCCGAGTCGCATCATCTCGTTGGCGAACATGAACCGGCCGTCGAAGATGTTCTCGGTGATCAGCGAGGCACCGTCGCTGAGCGCGGCCAGACCGATCGCCATCGGCAGCAGGTCGGTGGCGAAGCCCGGATAGGGCAGGGTCACCACGTCCACCGCCCGGGGTCGGTCGTCCATCCGTACCCGGAAGGCGTTGGCCCGGGTCTCCACCAGGCCGCCGGCCGCGACCACCTTGTCCAGCGCGATCTCCAGGTAGCTCGGGTCGAGGCCGGTCACGGTGACGTCGCCGCGGGTCATCGCGGCCCCGAAGGCCCAGGTGCCGGCGACGATCCGGTCCCCCACCGTCGCGTGCCGCACCGGCTGCAACCGGGGTACGCCGACGACCGTGATGGTGGACGTGCCCTCGCCCTCGATCAGCGCGCCCATCCGGATGAGCATGGTGCAGATGTCCACGATCTCGGGCTCGCGGGCCGCGTTGTCGATCACCGTCGTGCCGTCGGCCAGCACCGCCGCCATGACCAGGTTCTCGGTCGCCCCGACACTGGGAAACTCCAGCGTGATCTCCGCACCGTGCAGTCCCTGCGGCGCGGAGGCGATCACGAAGCCGTGCTCGCCGGAGATGTCGGCACCCATCCGGGTCAGCCCGGAGATGTGCATGTCCAGTCCACGCGAACCGATCGCGTCGCCGCCCGGATGTGCCACCCGCACGTAGCCGCACCTCGCCAGCAGCGGTCCGAGCACGCAGATCGACGCGCGGAGCCGACGCACCAGGTCGTAGTCGGCCTCGACGCCCGGCCGCTCCGGCACGTCGATGGTGACCGACCGGGAACGCGGCACCCCGCCGACCGCCACCATCGGGTCCACCGGGTCGTCCTCGTCGAACCGCACGTCGCAGCCGAGCCTGCGCAGCACCTCACCCATGATGGCGATGTCGGTGATCCGCGGCACGTTGGTGATCACGCTTCGGCCGGGTGCGAGCAACGCGGCGGCCATCAGCTTCAACGCCGAGTTCTTCGCGCCGACCACGTGCACCGTGCCGGCGAGTCGGGCCGCACCGTTGACCCGGATGACATCGACGTCGGATATCGCCGGGTCACCCGCGTCACCCGGTCCCACCCCGGCGGACCAGCCCGTACCCGGCTGCGGGCGGGTCGGGATGGTCAGGTCCGGTATCCGTAGGCTGTGCGTCATGGCCGTCCACCTCACGCGCATCTACACCAAGGCCGGCGACGCCGGCATGACCAGGTTGAGCAACAACGAGCAGGTGTCGAAGACAGACCCGCGGATCTGCGCGTACGCCGATGTCGACGAGTGCAATGCGGCCATCGGCGTGGCACTGGCCCTGGGACAGCTCGACGACGCCCTGCGTCCGGTGCTCGGGCAGATCCAGAACGACCTGTTCGACGTGGGCGCCGATCTGTCCACCCCGGTCGAACCGGACCCCAAGTATCCGCCGCTGCGGGTCACCGAGGGGTACGTCGAGCGCCTTGAGGGCTGGTGCGACGAGTACAACGCGCGCCTGAGCAACCTCGACTCCTTCATCCTCCCCGGCGGCACCGCGGGCGCGGCACTGCTGCACGTGGCGCGGACGATCGCCCGGCGCGCCGAGCGGTCGGCGTGGGCGCTCGTCGCACACGACCCCGACCGGACCAGCCACCTCCCGGCAAAGTATCTCAACCGGCTGTCGGATCTGCTCTTTATCCTGTCAAGAGCCGCAAATCCGGACGGAGACGTGCTATGGGTCCCCGGCGGAGGCCGGTGACGTTCGGCGCCCTGCACCACGTGGAGGTCTGGGTACCCGACCTGGGCGCAGCAATGCACAGTTGGGGCTGGCTGCTCGGAAACCTGGGTTGGACACCGTTCCAGCAGTGGCCGGCCGGCCACTCCTGGCGGCTCGGCCCGACGTACCTGGTCCTTGAGCAGTCGCCCGCGCTCTCCGGTCGACGCCACGACCGGCTCGCGCCCGGCCTGAACCACCTGGCCTTTCACGCCGGTCCACCCGCCGCGGTGGACCGGCTTGTCGAGCAGGCCCCGGCGTACGGCTGGGAACTGCTCTTCCCCGACCGCCACCCGTACGCCGGCGGTGCCGACACCTACGCCGCGTACCTGTCCGACGGGCAGGGTTACGAGGTGGAGTTGGTGGCCTCCGACGGCGCGCCCCCCTCGTCCTGAGCGGCCACCGGGTCGGCCGGGAGCAGGACGGTGGTGAACAACCGTCGTGTCCGGCCCGGTCCCGGCCCGAGCGCCACGTACTCGGCGAACAGCTCACGCATCCGGGTGATGAACTCGACCAGCTCGGCGTCGGTGGCGTAGAACGCGTTCTGCCGATAGCCGGCCAGGTCACGGGCCAGGTCACCACCACCGCTGTCGAGGTAGCTGTCGAAGTCGGCGAGGAGCCCGGCGACGAAGGTGAGGAAGGCCCGCCGGTGCTGTTCCGGGGTCATCCCGCGGATCGTGTCGGCGTCCACCGCAGCCGCCGCCTCGTCCAACTGGTAGCTGCGCTCGATCGCACCCCGGATGCGCCGCTCCCCGACCGACCGCAGGACCCCGTGACCGGTGAGGGTGGCGACCTGCCGGTACAGCGTCGCCGGGGCCACGTCCGCCAGTTCGGCGCGCAGGTCGGCGGTGGTAAGCGTCCGGCCGCCCAGAAATGCCTGGACGATCCGCAGTCGTACCGGATGCAGCAGCAGCTCAGCAGTGTCGAGGGCCACAAACGCCTCCCCATCGTTCTCATCTCTGATAATGTTATCGCTGACGAGATTATAGCGAGCATGAAGGAGCGCCGATGGCCACCATCGACCTCACCCCCGATTCGATCCGCGTCCGGCTCACCCCCGCCGAGAAGCTGTGGGCGCTCCGGGGCGACGTCACCGTTCCGCGCTCCGCCGTAACCGCCGTCACCGTGCAGCCCGACGGTCTGCGCGCCCCCCGAGGCATCCGGGCGCCCGGCCTCGGCCTGCCCGGTGCCCGCAAGGTCGGCACCTGGCGCGGCCGGGCCGGCAAGGAGTTCGTCAGCGTCCGCGCCAACCAACCGGCCGTGCGCATCACCCTCACCGGCCAGCGGTACGACGCCCTGGTCATCGGTACCGACGACGCGGCTGCCGTGGCGAAGGCGGTACGCCGGTGAGCACCGACCGCGAACTGACGTTCCAGTCCGCCGGTCACCGCCTGGTCGGCACCCTCACGCTGCCGGACGGTCCGGGGCCCCACCCCACCGCGCTGCTGCTGCCCGGTTCCGGGCCGCTGAACCGCGACGGCGACCACCGCCGGATGCGCCTCGGCATTCAACGGGACCTGGCCGCCGCGCTGGCCGCCGCAGGCATCGCCACCCTGCGGTACGACCGGCGCGGGATCGGCGAGAGCTCCGGCGGGTTCTGGCCCACCGGGTTCCACGACAACGTCGACGACGCCCAGGCGGCCCTCGCCGCACTCGAGGCCGACGCGAGCGTGGACAGCCGGGCGCTGTTCCTGGTCGGGCACAGCGAAGGGGCACTGACCGCCACCACGCTCGCCGCGCGTGGCGTGACCACCGCCGGGCTGGTCCTGCTCTCCAGCAGTGCCCGGCTCGGTGCCGAGGTGCTGCGCTGGCAGACAGCACAGATCGTGCCCACCCTGCCCGCCCCGGTACGCTTGCTACTGCGGCTCATGCGTCTGAACCTGGTGGCCAGGGTGTCCCGCAACCACGAGAAGATCCTGGCCACCACCGCCGACGTGACACGTATCGGCGGGCAGCGGATCAACGCGAAGTGGATGCGGGAGTTCCTGCGGTACGACCCACGACACGACCTCGCCCGCATCAACGCGCCGATCCTCGCCGTCACCGGCAGCAAGGACCTCCAGGTCGACCCGGCCGACCTGACGCTCATCGCCGAGCACGCCGGCGGCCCGGTGCAGACCCGACTCCTGCCGGACGTCACCCACGTGCTGCGACACCAGCCCGGTCCGCCGTCGCTGGGGGCGTACCGCCGGGAGATCCGCAACCCGGTCGATCCAGCCGTCACCGGCGCGGTCGTCGACTGGCTCCGCGCCCGTGTCGCCGAGCTGACCTGATGTGAAGACGCCGGAAAGCCGGCACCCGAGATCGGGTGCCGGCTTTCCGTGTTGGTCTACAGGTGTTCCGGTGTTGGCCTGGTTCATCGGCCAGCCGTTCCGGCCATGATCAACGAGACGTGCAGCGGTAGGGCGGGTGGACGGCGGCGGTGTCCGTCTGGGGGCGGTGGCCGTGGCGGTGTCAGTGGCGGTGGTGGTGGCGGTGGGGGTGTCAGTCTGAGGGGCGGTTGCGGGAGAGCTTGATGAGCAGCACCACCAGCAGACCGATGCCGAAGAGCACCGCCAGGCAGCAGTCGAGGCCACTGAACCCCGCCTTGGCGGGGCGTGCGTTCTGTCCCGCCCGCACCACGATCTCGCCGCTGCCCGACGATGCCCAGGCCGCGACAGGCATGAACACCGACAGCCCGACCGCACCGAGGACCACGCCCAGGCGGCCCCGCCACTTGTCCCACGCAGACATGACCCCATCCTCGCCGAGAGCCGCAACCGGGGCGCGCGGCGGACTACACCGGGCCTGCAGTCACGCACAGGCCGCCAGACGCCGAACTGGCCGGCCCCCGGGTGTGGGGTCCGGCCAGTCGGGCGTTGGTCTGGTGGTCAGCTGTTCCAGTACTTGGCGACCAGGTCAGCGGCCTGCTGCTCCACTGGGCGTAGTGGTCCGGGTAGGCCGACACCTGCACCGTCTGGGCGGCCTTGGTCAG
>NZ_BOPA01000028.1 GCF_016863515.1 Micromonospora gifhornensis | reverse complement strand
GCGGGCCGTTCACATAACGCACGGCAGTGAGGGCGGGGTGGGCAACCACCTCGCCCTCACTGTGTTCGCCGGTGACCTCGCCGCCAGCCGTCGCGGACCGGGCTGGCAGAGTGGAGGGGTGAGCATCCCGCAGGGCCGGCGCGCCAGCCTGGACAAGCAGCCGCACGAGGTCGCCGCGATGTTCGACGGGGTCGCGGCCCGCTACGACCTGACCAACACCGTCCTCTCCTTCGGCCAGGACCGGTTCTGGCGGCGGGCCACCCGCGCCGCGCTCGACCTGCGCCCAGGGGAGCGGGTGCTCGACGTGGGCGCGGGCACCGGGGTCTCCACCGAGGAGCTTTCCCACTCCGGGGCGTACGCGGTCGGTGCCGACCTGTCGCTCGGCATGCTCTACGCCGGCAAGCGCACCCGGCCGCAGGTGCCGCTGCTGGCCGGGGACGCGCTGCGGTTGCCGTTCGCCGACGCCAGCTTCGACGCGGTGACGATCTCCTTCGCGTTGCGCAACGTCAACGACACCGACGCCGCGTTGCGCGAACTGGCGCGGGTGACCCGTCCGGGTGGCCGGCTGGTGGTGTGCGAGTTCAGCACTCCGGTGAACCCCGCCTTCCGTACGGTCTACCTGTCGTACCTGATGCGGTCGCTGCCGGCGGTGGCGCGGACCGTCTCCAGCAACCCCGACGCGTACGTCTACCTTGCCGAGTCGATCCGGGCCTGGCCCGATCAGGCGGCCCTGGCCGCCCGGGTGCAGGCGGCCGGCTGGGGTCGGGTGGCCTGGCGCAACCTGACCGGTGGTGTGGTGGCCCTGCATCGCGGCATTCGGCAATGATTGGCGATATTTAGGAGAAAATCGGTCATTCGCCCTGATTTGCGGCTTAGGCTGGCCGGCATGACGGATCCGAGGGATGTCGCCGACGGCGACGCCGCCGAGTTGGTGGAGCAGCTGCGGGATCTGGCCGGCGCGGATCCGGCGGAGGTGCGGCAGGTGGTGTCCGAGGTGCTGGCGGCCCTGGACCGGGCCGCCGGAGGCGCCCTGCGCGAGCACCTGCCGGAGACGATCCGGGCTGGTCTCGACGCGGCCAGTCCGGTTTCACGAGTTAGGTAGCCCTAACAAACCGAGCGTACGGCCACAGTCCTAGACTCGTCTCGGCTGGCTTGTGAAGCATTTCACGAGCACGCGGGGAGGAGGCGCAAATGACTGCGGTGGAGAACGACGCCGACGTGATCGTCGTGGGCGCCGGTCCCGGTGGCTCGGCGACCGCTTACCACCTGGCTCGGCACGGCGTACGCGTGCTGCTGCTGGAGAAGACCGAGTTCCCTCGGGAGAAGGTCTGCGGTGACGGGCTGACCCCCCGCGCGGTGCGCCAACTGATCCGCATGGGTGTGGACACCTCGCCCGAGGCCGGTTGGCTGCACAACCGCGGCCTGCGGGTCATCGGTGGCGGCGTCCGACTGGAACTCGACTGGCCGGATCTGGCCAGCTTCCCGAACTACGGCCTGGTGCGTACCCGCCTCGACTTCGACGACCTGCTCGCCAAGCGGGCGGTCTCCGCCGGTGCCGACCTGCGCACCAGCGTCAACGTCATCGGCCCGGTGCTGGACGACAACGGCCGGGTGATCGGCGTCGAGGCCGAGACCGGCCCGGACAAGGCCCCCGCCACCTTCCACGCGCCGCTGGTGGTCGCCGCCGACGGCGTCTCCGGTCGGTTCCCCCTCGCGCTGGGGCTTGCCAAGCGCGAGGACCGTCCGATCGGCGTGGCGGTGCGCCGCTACTACCGCTCCGAGGTCCGGCACGACGACGACTACCTGGAGTCGTGGCTGGAACTGCGGGCCAAGGGCACCGGCGAACTGCTGCCCGGGTACGGCTGGATCTTCGGCCTCGGTGACGGTCGGGTCAACGTCGGGCTGGGCATCCTGAACTCCTCCTCGGCCTTCGGCAAGACCAACTACCGACGGCTGCTCACCGACTGGTTGGCCAACACCCCACCGGAGTGGGGCATGACCGACGAGGCGAACGCCGAAGGGCCGACCCTCGGCGCGGCGCTGCCGATGGGCTTCAACCGGGTGCCGCACTACACCCGTGGCGTCATGCTCGTCGGCGACTCCGGCGGCATGGTCAACCCCTTCAACGGCGAAGGCATCGCGTACGCGATGGAGTCCGGCGAACTGGCCGCGGAGGTCGCGGCGCAGGCGCTGGCCCGACCGGCCGGTGCCGAGCGGGAGCGGGCGTTGATGGCCTACCCGCAGGAGCTCAGGACGCGCTTCGGCGGCTACTACCGGCTCGGCGGGATCTTCGTGAAGCTGATCGGCCGCCCGGAGGTCATGCGGGTGGCGACGAAGCATGGCATGCCGCACCCGACGCTGATGCGCTTCGTGCTCAAGCTGCTGGCCAACCTCACGGACCCCCGGGGCGGTGACGCGATGGACCGGGTGATCAATGCGATGACCCGGGTCGCGCCAGCGGTCTAGGACGCAAGGCCACCCCGCCGGAGGGCGTCGGGTGGGATGTGAATAGTGTGAATTTCGCCAACGAACGAGGGCAGGGAAGGACGAGCAGGAGAAGAATATGTCGCTCTCGCCTTACGTACCCATCATCGGGCTGTTCGCCCTTGCCGCGGCCTTCGCGCTGTTCTCGACGGTCGCCACCCGGTTCACCGGGCCTCGGCGCTACAACCGAGCCAAGCTCGAAGCCTACGAGTGTGGAATCGAGCCTAGCCCGCAGCCGATCGGTGGCAGCCGCTTTCCGGTCAAGTTCTATCTGACGGCGATGCTGTTCATCGTCTTCGATGTGGAAATGATCTTCCTTTACCCGTGGGCCGTCTCTTTCGACGCCCTACCGGTGTTCGGGCTCGTGGCCATGTTCGTGTTCATCGGTGCGGTCTTCGTCGCGTACGCCTACGAGTGGCGTCGCGGCGGCCTGGACTGGGACTGAGGGAGGAACCCAGATGGGTATCGAGGAAAAACTTCCCGCCGGTGTCCTGCTCACCTCGGTGGAGAAGCTGGTCAACTGGTCGCGCAAGTCCTCGGTCTGGGGCGCCACGTTCGGCCTGGCCTGCTGCGCGATCGAGATGATGGCCGCCGGTGGGCCGCACTACGACATGGGCCGCTGGGGCATGGAGGTCTTCCGGGCCTCGCCGCGCCAGGCGGACCTGATGATCGTCGCCGGCCGGGTCAGTCAGAAGATGGCCCCGGTGCTGCGCCAGATCTACGACCAGATGGCCGAGCCCCGCTGGGTGCTCTCCATGGGCGTCTGCGCCAGCAGCGGCGGCATGTTCAACAACTACGCCATCGTGCAGGGCGTCGACCACGTCGTACCGGTCGACATGTACCTGCCCGGCTGCCCGCCGCGGCCGGAGATGCTCATCGACGCGGTGCTCAAGCTGCGCGAGAAGATCGGCCACGAGCCGCTCGGGGCGAACGGTCGCAAGATGCTCGCCGCCCGCGAGGCACGCGGTGACGTGCCGGTGGTGCCGTACGGCTCGATGCCGTCGTCGTACCGCAGCGACAAGGCCCGGCGGGCCGAGTGGACGAAGGCTGTCCGTGAGGGCCGCGAGGAGCAGCTGCGGATCGAGAACTGGATGAAGGCCCAGAACCACCTCCAGCCGTACCGGGGGATCAAGTGACTGACTCCAAGCCGAGCACCGGCGGCGTACCGGTTCCGGTGACGCCGGCCGGGGCGACAAGTGGCGCTCCCGCCGAGCTTCCTCCGTCGGCACCGGCCGGCCGGGGCATGTTCGGCAACCAGGGCAGCGGTGACGTCTCCGGTTTCGGTGGCCTGGTCCGGCCGCAGCGCACCATCGAGGATTCGCCCCGGCCGTACGGTGGCTACTTCGACGAGGTCCGTGACGCGCTGGAGGAGGCGTACCCGGCCTTCGGCGAGGCGATCGAGCACGTGGTGGTCGACCGTGGCGAGCTGACCCTGCACATCCGGCCGGAGCGCATCGCCGAGGTCTGCCAGGTGATGCGGGACGACCCGGCGCTGCGTTTCGAGCTCTGCTCCTCGGTCTCCGGGGTGGACTACCTCGGCGCCGACGACCGTCGGCTGCACGTGGTCTACCTGCTGACCTCGATGACCTACCGCCGGCGGGTCCGGTTGGAGGTCGCGGTCTCCGCCGAGGAGCCGCACCTGCCGAGTGTCACCGCCGTCTACCCGACGGCCGACTGGCAGGAGCGGGAGGCGTACGACATGTTCGGCGTCATCTTCGACGGTCACCCGGCGCTGACCCGGATCCTCATGCCGGACGACTGGGAGGGTCACCCGCAGCGTAAGGACTACCCCCTCGGCGGTGTGCCCGTGGAGTACAAGGGCGCCGAGATCCCGCCGCCCGACAAGCGGAGGTCGTACCAGTGAGCGCTTCCAACTACGCCACCGAACGCGAGACCACCGAGGGTCGCGTCTTCAACGTCACCGGCGGGGACTGGGACGACGTGGTGTCGGGGGTCGACCCGATCAACGAGGGTCGCATCGTCGTCAACATGGGTCCGCAGCACCCGTCCACGCACGGCGTGCTCCGGCTGGTCCTGGAGCTGGAGGGCGAGACGGTCCGGGAGGCCCGCTCGGTCATCGGCTACCTGCACACCGGCATCGAGAAGAACCTGGAGTACCGCAACTGGGTCCAGGGTTCCACCTTCGTGACCCGGATGGACTACCTCTCGCCGATCTTCAACGAGACGGCGTACGCGCTCGCGGTGGAGAAGCTGCTCGGCATCACCGACGACGTGACCGAGCGGGCCAACACCATCCGGGTGCTCATGATGGAGCTGAACCGGATCTCCTCGCACCTGGTCTGGGTGGCCACCACGGCCATGGAGCTCGGCGCGATCAACATGATGCTCTACGGCTTCCGGGAGCGCGAGTACATCCTGGAGATCTTCGAGCTGATCACCGGGCTGCGGATGAACCACGCGTACGTCCGGCCGGGCGGTGTCGCCCAGGACGTGCCGGACGAGGCGATCGTCAAGATCGGCGACTTCCTCAAGCTTCTGCCGAAGCGGCTCAAGGAGTACGAGGACCTGCTCTCCGGTCAGCCGATCTGGCTGGAGCGGACGCGCAACGTCGCGGTGCTCGACGTGACCGGCTGCGTGGCGCTGGGCGTCACCGGCCCGGTGCTGCGTTCCGCGGGCCTGGCCTGGGACCTGCGCAAGACGATGCCCTACTGCGGCTACGAGACGTACGAGTTCGACGTGCCGACGCACGCCGACGGTGACGTCTGGGGCCGCTACCTGGTCCGGATGGCCGAGATGCGCGAGTCGCTCAAGATCATTGAGCAGGCGGTCGACCGGCTCAAGCCCGGCCCGGTGATGGTGGCGGACAAGAAGATCGCCTGGCCGGCGCAGCTGGCCATCGGTGTCGACGGCATGGGCAACTCGCTGGAGCATGTCGCCAAGATCATGGGGCAGTCGATGGAGTCCCTGATCCACCACTTCAAGCTGGTGACGGAGGGCTTCCGGGTGCCGCCGGGGCAGGTCTACGTGGCGGTCGAGTCGCCCCGTGGCGAGCTGGGCGTGCACGCGGTCTCCGACGGTGGCACCCGGCCGTACCGGGTGCACTACCGGGAGCCGAGTTTCGTCAACCTCCAAGCCCTGCCGGCGATGGCCGAGGGCGGCCTGATCGCCGACGTGATCGCCGGCGGCGCTTCGCTGGACCCCGTGATGGGAGGTTGTGACCGGTGACTACGGTCTTCACCGACGAGACCCGGGCCCGGGCGCGGGAGATCATCGCCCGCTACCCGGCCGACCGGTCGCGCTCGGCCCTGCTGCCCCTGCTGCACCTGGTGCAGTCCGAGGAGGGCTACGTCTCCCCGGCCGGTGTGGCGTTCTGCGCCGAGGTCCTCGGCCTGAACAAGGCCCAGGTCGGCGCGGTCGCCAGCTTCTACACCATGTACAAGCGCCGGCCCACCGGCGACTACCTGGTCAGCGTCTGCACGAACACGATGTGCAACGTGCTCGGTGGCCAGGAGGTCTACGACACCCTCGCCGAGCACCTGGGCGTCGGGCACGACGAGACCACCGAGGACGGCAAGATCACGCTGGAGCACGCCGAGTGCCTGGCGGCCTGCGACTACGGCCCGGTGATGACCGTCAACTACGACTTCTTCGACGGAGTCGACCCGCAGGGCGCGGTGGGCCTGGTCGACGAGCTGCGGGCCGGCAACCGGCCCACGCCGAGCCGGGGCGCCCGCCTCTGCACCCTCAAGGAGATGTCGGTCCAGCTCGCCGGGTTCGCCGACGAGCGCGAGGGCGCGGTCGCCGACGGCGTGCCGGGCGAGCCTTCGTTGCGCGGCCTGCGGCTGGCGCAGCAGCACGGTGTGGCGGCACCGGGCTTCGACCCGAACACCCCGATCCGCAGCAGCAAGGCCGGTGACAAGCCGGCCCCGGCCACCCCGCCGAAGGCGGCACCGACCGGGACCACCGCACCCGACGTCGCGGCTCCCGACCGCAAGTCGCCGCAGGTGCGTACAGCCGAGACCCGCCAGCCGGACGCGAAGACCGCCGTGCCGGACGCACCCGGCACGAAGGTCCCGACCGACGGTGCGGCACCCGGGCCGCGGGACGCCCAGGCGGCGGAGGCGGCCGGTGTGGCGGCCAACAAGCCGGCCAGCGACGCCAAGCCCGCCGGCGACGACGCCGAGGCGCAGGAGCGCAACCTCAGTGAAGCGGAGTCCACCGGCCGTGGCTCCGCGAACGACAAGGGGGGTCAGAAGTGACCACGCCTCGGCCGGAGACCCTGGCCAAGCTGACGCCGGTGCTGACCAAGCGCTGGCTGTCGCCCGACGCCTGGCAGATCGGCACCTACGAGAAGCTCGACGGCTACGCGGCGCTGCGCAAGGCGCTCAAGGCCCACCCGGACGACCTGATCCAGCTGGTCAAGGACTCCGGGCTGCGCGGCCGTGGCGGCGCGGGCTTCCCGACCGGTCTCAAGTGGGGCTTCATTCCGCAGGGTGACGGCAAGCCGCACTACCTCGTGGTGAACGCCGACGAGGGCGAGCCGGGCACCTGCAAGGACCTGCCGCTGATGACGCACGACCCGCACTCGCTGGTCGAGGGCGTGATCATCGCGTCGTACGCGATCCGGGCCAGCCGGGCCTACATCTACATCCGGGGCGAGGCGGTGCACGCCGCGCGTCGGCTGCGCAACGCCGTCGAAGAGGTGAAGGCCAAGGGCTACCTGGGAAAGAACATCCTGGGCAGCGGCTTCGACCTGGAACTGGTGGTGCACTCCGGCGCCGGGGCGTACATCTGCGGCGAGGAGACGGCGCTGCTCGACTCGCTGGAGGGCTTCCGCGGCCAGCCTCGGCTGCGTCCGCCGTTCCCGGCCACCCACGGCCTGTACGCCAGCCCCACGGTGGTCAACAACGTCGGCACCATCGCCAGCGTGCCGTACATCGTGCTCGGCGGCGCGGACTGGTGGAAGTCGATGGGCACGGAGAAGTCCGCCGGCCCGATGATCTACTCGCTCTCCGGCCGGATCGCCAACCCCGGCCAGTACGAGTGCGGCCTCGGCATCACGCTGCGCGAGCTGATCGAGCTGGCCGGTGGGATGCAGCCGGGGCACAACCTGAAGTTCTGGACCCCGGGTGGCTCGTCGACGCCGCTGCTCACCGCCGAGCACCTGGACGTGCCGATGGACTTCGAGGGCGTCGCGGCAGCCGGGTCGATCCTCGGCACCACGGCCACCCAGATCTTCTCCGACCAGGACTGCCCGGTCTACGCGACCTACCGGTGGCTGGAGTTCTACCACCACGAGTCGTGCGGCAAGTGCACCCCGTGCCGGGAGGGCAACTACTGGATGGTGCGGGTCTACCGCCGCATCCTGGCCGGTCAGGGCACCCACGACGACCTGGACACCCTGCTCGACACCTGCGACAACATCCTCGGTCGCTCGTTCTGTGGCCTGGGTGACGGTGCCACCAGCTCGGTGACCTCGTCCCTGAAGTACTTCAAGCAGGACTACCTCGACTACATCGAGGGCCGGACTGCGCCGAAGTTGTCCGACAAGCAGTTGGTGGGAGCCCACTAATGACGGACGTAGCGAAGTCGACCGAGACGGTCACCCTCACCATCGACGGTGTCGAGGTCACCGCCCCCAAGGGTGCGCTGCTGATCCGGGTGGCCGAGCAGATCGGCACCGAGATCCCCCGGTTCTGCGACCACCCGCTGCTGGCCCCGGCCGGCGCCTGCCGGCAGTGCCTGGTGGAGGTGGAGGGGCAGCGCAAGCCCGTCGCCTCCTGCACCCAGACGGTGGCCGAGGGCATGGTGGTGCGTACCCAGCTCACCTCCCCGGTCGCCAAGAAGGCGCAGGAGGGGGTCATGGAGCTGCTACTGCTCAACCACCCGCTCGACTGCCCGATGTGCGACAAGGGTGGCGAGTGCCCGCTGCAGAACCAGGCCATGTCGACCGGGCGCACCGACTCCCGGTTCCACGAGCACAAGCGGGAGTACCCGAAGCCGCTGCCGATCAGCACCCAGGTGCTGCTCGACCGCGAGCGGTGCGTGCTCTGCCAGCGCTGCACCCGGTTCTCCGAGGAGATCGCCGGCGACAAGTTCATCGACCTGATGAACCGCTCCTCCGCCGAGGAGATCAACATCTACCGGGACGAGGCGTACGGTGAGGAGGGCGACTCCGGGGACGTCCCGTTCAACTCGTACTTCTCCGGCAACACCGTGCAGATCTGCCCGGTCGGTGCGCTGACCGGCACCCAGTACCGCTTCCGCGCCCGCCCGTTCGACCTGGTCTCCACGCCCAGCGTCTGCGAGCACTGCTCGGCCGGCTGCGCCCAGCGCACCGACTGGCGGCGCGGCAAGGTGCTGCGCCGGCTGGCCGGCGACGACCCGCAGGTCAACGAGGAGTGGAACTGCGACAAGGGCCGCTGGGGCTTCCAGTACGCCCGGGCCACCGACCGGCTCACCACCCCGCTGGTCCGCGACCAGAGCACCGGTGAGCTGCGGGAGGCTTCCTGGAGCGAGGCGCTGCGCGTCGCCGCCGAGGGTCTGCGGGCCGCCCGTGACGGTGGCCAGGGTTCGGCGGTGCTCACCGGCGGCCGGCTGACCGTCGAGGACGCCTACGCGTACGCGAAGTTCGCCCGGGTCGCGCTGCACACAAACGACATCGACTTCCGCGCCCGGCCGGTCTCCCGCGAGGAGGCCGACTTCCTGGCCAGCACGGTCGCCGGCAGCACCGACGTCACCTACGCCGACGTCGAGAAGGCCCCGGCGGTGGTGCTGGTCGGCCTGGAGCCGGAGGAGGAGTGCCCGATCCTCTTCCTGCGCCTGCGCAAGGCGTACCTGAAGAACAAGCTCAAGGTGTACGCGATCGCCCCGTTCGCCACCCGCGGCCTGGAGAAGCTCGGTGCCAAGCTGGCCCGGGTGGTGCCGGGCGAGGAGGCCGGGGTGCTCGCCGAGCACGCGACGGTCACCGAGGCGCTCAGCGCCGAGGGCGCGATCCTGATCGTCGGCGAGCGACTGGCCAGCGTGCCGGGTGGTCTCTCCGCCGCCGCCGAGGTGGCCGCGCGTACCGGCGCGAAGCTGGCCTGGGTGCCGCGGCGCGCGGGTGACCGTGGCGCGGTGGACACCGGCTGCCTGCCCAACCTGCTGCCCGGTGGGCGTCTGGTCACCGAGCCGGCCGCCCGCGCCGAGCTGGGTGAGGCCTGGGACATCCCGGCCGGGGTGATCCCGAGCCAGGCCGGTCGGGACACCGACGGCATCCTCGCCGCCGCCGCGGCGGGTCAGCTCGGTGCCCTGGTGGTGGCCGGCGTCGACCCGGCCGACCTGGCCGACCCGCGGCTGGCCGAGCAGGCCCTGGACGCGGTGCCGTTCCTGGTCAGCCTGGAGCTGCGGGCCACTGCGGTGACCCGCCGGGCGGACGTCGTCCTGCCGGTCGCGCCGGTGGTCGAGAAGGCCGGCAGCTTCCTGGACTGGGAGGGTCGGCTGCGTCCGTTCGACGCGGTGCTGACCACGGCCGCGATGACCGACGGTCGGGTGCTCGACGCGCTCGCCGCGCAGCTGGACGTGCGGTTGGGCACCGGGGACGTGCTGAGCGTCCGCCGCGAGCTGGGTGGACTGCCGCAGACCAGGACGACCCGGCCGGGCGCCCCGTCGGTCACGCCGAGCGCGGTGCCGCAGCCGGGTGCCGGCGAGGCGGTCCTGTCGACCTGGCACCAGCTGATCGACCTGGGCAGCCTCACCGACGGTGACGAGCACCTGGGTGGCACCGCCCGTCCGCCGGTGGTCCGGCTGGGCAAGGGCACCGCCGACGCGCTCGGTGTCGCCGACGGCGACCCGGTGACGGTGGGCACCGACCGGGGGGCGTTGACCCTGCCGGCGGCGATCACCGAGATGCCGGACGGGGTGGTCTGGCTGCCCACCAACTCGCCCGGCGCGACCGTGCGGCGCAGCCTGGGCGCGACCTCCGGCGCAGTGGTGCGGATCTCCGCGCCCGGCACGACCGAGTCGGTCGCCGCCGACGCGGCCGGCCGTCCGGGCCCGCTCCTCAACTCCTCCGGGGGTGTCGCATGATCCCGATCGCTCAGCCACCGTCGCTTTCCGACTTCGGTCACGACCCGTGGTGGCTGGTCCTTGGCAAGATCGTCTTTGCCTTCGTCGTCGCACTGCTCGGCACGCTGCTCGGTGTCTGGTTCGAGCGACGGGTCGTGGGGCGGATGGCGGTGCGGCCCGGCCCGAACCAGCTGGGCCCCTTCGGTCTGCTCCAGACCCTCGCCGACGGTCTGAAGATGGCATTCAAGGAGGACATCCTCCCGAAGGCCGCCGACAAGGTCATCTACTTCATCGCCCCGGCCATTTCGATGATCTGCGCGGTCACCATGCTCTCGGTGATCCCGTTCGGTCCGATGGTGAGCATCTTCGGCCACCAGACGCCGCTGCAGGTCACCGACGTGTCGGTGTCGGTGCTTGTGGTGCTGGCCCTGTCGTCGATGGCGGTGTACGGCATCGTGCTCGCCGGTTGGGCCTCCGGTTCGACCTACCCGCTGCTCGGTGGTCTGCGCTCCACCGCCCAGCTGATCTCGTACGAGGTGTCGCTGGGTCTGTCCATCGTGGCGGTCTTCATGCTCGCCGGCACGATGTCCACGAGCGAGATCGTGGCCGCGCAGGGGCAGGGCGTCACGCTCAACCTGTTCGGCGCCGAGCTTCCCGGCCCGGGCTGGTTCGCACTGCTGCTCTTCCCGAGCTTCGTGGTCTTCTTCATCTCCATCGTCGGTGAGACCAACCGGCCGCCCTTCGACATGCCCGAGGCGGAGTCGGAGCTGGTGGCGGGCTTCATGACCGAGTACAGCTCGCTGAAGTTCGCGCTGATCATGCTCAGCGAGTACGTCGCGATGGTGGCCATGTCGGCGTTCACCGTGACGCTCTTCCTCGGCGGCTGGTACGCGCCGTGGCCGATCAGCATCTGGTCGGGTGCCAACTCCGGTTGGTGGCCGCTGCTCTGGTTCTTCGCCAAGGTCATCCTGCTGGTCTTCGTCTTCGTCTGGCTGCGTGGCACGCTGCCCCGGCTGCGCTACGACCAGCTCATGCGCCTCGGCTGGAAGGTCCTCATCCCGGTCAGCCTGGTCTGGATCGTCTTCCTGGCCACCTGGCTCAAGGTGCAGGACTGGGAGCGCAACGACCGGCTGGTGGTGTTCGGCATCCTCGGCGGTATCGCACTGATCGCCGCCCTGTTCTGGCCGAACCGCAAGCCGGAGCAGAAGCCGACCGTCGCCGAGCAGGTCGAGAACCGGCCGCAGGGCAGCTTCCCGCTGCCCCCGATGGACCTGCAGGTACCACCGAGCCCGCGCACCCGGCGCATGGTCGCCGAGCGGGAGCCGGCCAACGTCCCCGCCGGCCAGGACTCTGAGGAGGTGTGACGTGGGCGCGATCACCGGAACGTTCAAGGGCTTCGGGGTCACCTTCTCGCACATGTTCAAGAAGGTCGTCACCACCGACTACCCGTTCACCCCGCCGACGCCGGCCCCCCGTTACCACGGGCGGCACATCCTCAACCGGCACCCGGACGGGCTGGAGAAGTGCATCGGCTGTGAGCTGTGCGCCTGGGCCTGCCCGGCGGACGCGATCTACGTCGAGGGTGGCGACAACACCGACGAGCAGCGGTTCTCGCCGGGTGAGCGGTACGCCAGCGTCTACCAGATCAACTACGCGCGGTGCATCTTCTGCGGACTGTGCATCGAGGCATGCCCGACCCGTTCGCTCACCATGAGCAACGAGTACGAGCTGGCCCGGGACAACCGGCAGGACCTGATCTTCACCAAGGAGCAGTTGCTCGCGCCCCTGCTCGAAGGGATGGAGCAGCCGCCGCACCCGATGCGCCTGGGCGACAGCGAGAAGGACTACTACGTCGGCAGCCTGACGAACCCGGGTACCTCGGCCGGTGCCGAGCGCTCGCCGATGGGGCCGGGCCGCTACCAGGTGGACGAGCACCCGGGCGTCACGTTCCCCGGTGCCGAGCAGGCCGCCCAGCGAGCTGCGGCGGAAAAGGGAGAGACGGCATGACCACGTCGACGGTGCTCGCCGCCGCGGGGGCGGTCTCCGGCGGGGAGGCGGTGACCTTCTGGATCCTCGCCCCGCTCGCGTTGGCCGGCGCGATCGGCATGATCGCGGCGCGCAACGCGGTGCACTCGGCGCTCTGGCTGGTGCTGACCATGCTCAGCCTGGGCGTGTTCTACGTGCTCCAGGCGGGGCCGTTCATCGGCATGGTGCAGATCATCGTCTACACCGGCGCGATCATGATGCTCTTCCTGTTCGTACTAATGCTTGTCGGCCGGGATGCCTCCGACTCGCTGATCGAGGTACTACGCGGTCAGCGGATCGCCGCGATCGGGCTCGGCGTCGGCTTCGCCGCCCTGCTCGGCAGCGGCACCTACCGGGCCACCCAGGGCACCGAGGCGGTCGGCCTGGAGCAGGCCAACGCCGGCGGCAACGTACAGAGCATCGCCCGGCTGCTGTTCACCGACTACGTCTTCGCGTTCGAGCTCACCGCGGCGCTGCTGATCACCGCCACCATCGGCGGCATGATCCTGGCGCACGTCGAGCGGCGCAAGGAGGACCGGCGCGACCAGGTGGCCACCATGAAGGCGCGCTTCACGCCCGGCAACTACCCCGGCCCGAAGCCCGGCCCGGGTGTCTTCGCCACCTCCTCGTCGGTCGCCACCCCGGCCCGCCTGCCGGACGGGCGACTCAGCGACCGGAGCACGCCGGACATCCTGCCGGTCCGCGAACTGACCGCCGAGGAGACCACCCTGAAGGGCACTGAGAAATGAGTGACTTCTTCTCGGTCGAGCCGAACTACTACCTGGTCCTCGCCGCGGTGCTGTTCACCATCGGCGCGGCCGGGGTGCTGGTCCGGCGCAACGCGATCGTGCTGTTCATGTGTGTCGAGCTGATGCTCAACGCGGCCAACCTGGCGTTGGTCACCTTCAGCCGGATGAACGGTGACCTCAACGGCCAGATCATGGCGTTCTTCGTGATGGTGGTGGCGGCGGCCGAGGTCGTGGTCGGGTTGGCCATCATCATGGCGATCTTCCGCACCCGGCGCTCCGCCAGCGTCGACGACGCCAACCTGCTGAAGTACTAGAGGGGCCCACCGGTGGACGAAATTCTGACGTACGCCCAGGCTGCTCCGGCCGAGACGGTCTCGTACGCGACGGCCGACGGCCTGCTGAGCAGCGTCTGGCTGCTGGTGGCGATCCCGCTGCTCAGCGCGGCGGTGCTGCTGCTGCTCGGGCGGCGGGCCGACCGTTGGGGACACTGGCTCGGCGTCGCCGCCATCGGCGCGGCGTTCGTGCTCGGGTTGAGCTACTTCCTCGGTCTGCGCGGCCTGGAGAACAAGTCGGTCGAGCTGAGCCTCTGGGACTTCATCGCGGTCGGCGGCCTGCACGTCGACTTCGGCCTGCTCTTCGACCCGCTGGCCGGTGTCTTCGTCCTGCTGATCACCGGCGTGGGTCTCCTGATCCACCTGTACGCGGTCGAGTACATGGCGCACGACCCGGGTCGGCGGCGGTTCTTCGCCTACTTCAACCTGTTCGTCGCGGCCATGCTGCTGCTGGTCCTCGGCAACAACTACGTGATGCTGTACTTCGGCTGGGAGGGCGTCGGTCTGGCGTCGTACCTGCTGATCTCCTTCTGGTACACCAAGCCGGCCGCTGCCACCGCCGGTAAGAAGGCGTTCCTGATGAACCGGGTCGGTGACGCCGGTCTGGCCATCGCCATCTTCATCATGTTCGCCACACTCGGCACCACCCAGTACGACGAGGTCTTCAACGGCGTCGGCGCGCTGGCCGGTGGCACCGTGCTGGTGCTCGGCCTGCTCCTGCTGCTCGGTGCGGCCGGTAAGTCCGGTCAGTTCCCGCTGCAGGCGTGGTTGCCGGACGCGATGGAGGGCCCGACCCCGGTGTCGGCGCTCATCCACGCCGCGACGATGGTCACCGCGGGCGTCTACCTGATCGCCCGATCCAACATCATCTTCTCGGTCAACACCACCCTGCAACTGGTGGTGGTGAGCGTCGGTGCGCTGACCCTGGTGATGGGCGCGATCATCGGCTGCGCCAAGGACGACATCAAGCGGGTGCTGGCCTGGTCGACGGTGAGCCAGATCGGCTACATGTTCCTCGGCGTCGGCCTGGGTGGCGCGGCGTACGCGCTGGCCATCGTGCACCTGCTGGCGCACGGCTTCTTCAAGGCCAACATGTTCCTCGGTGCCGGCTCGGTCATGCACGGCATGAAGGACCAGGTGGACATCCGCCGCTTCGGTGGCCTCTCCAAGTACATGAAGATCACCTGGTTGACCTTCGGTGCGGGCTGGCTGGCCATCATCGGCATGTTCCCGTTCTCCGGGTACTTCTCCAAGGAGCCGATCATCGCCGCCGCCTTCGAGCGGGAGGGCTGGACCGCCTGGCTGTTCGGTGGGGCCGCGGTACTCGGTGCCGCGCTTACCGCCTTCTACATGACCCGGCTGTTCATGCTCACCTTCCACGGGCCGAAGCGGTGGACCACGGACATCGAGCACCCGCACGAGTCCCCGCCGCTGATGACCATCCCGCTGATCCTGCTCGGCATCGGCTCCCTCGGCGCGGGTTGGCTGCTGGCCACCTCGGTGCCGGACTGGCTGACCGCCACCGCCGGGCTGAGCGCGGGCGAGGCGCACCACGACGCGGTGCTGCCGCACTGGGCGATCGTCGCGCTGTCGCTGGGCGTCACCGTGCTCGGTGCCCTGCTCGGTTGGTTCCTGTTCCGGGGCGGTACGGCCATCGAGCCGCAGCCGGCCGGGGTGCTTGTCACCGCCGCTCGCAAGAACCTCTACACCGACACGGTCAACGAGGCGGTCTTCGAGAAGCCGGGCATCTTCCTCACCCGGGCGCTGGTCTACCTGGACAACCGGGGGATCGACGGGCTGGTGAACGGTCTGGCTGCCGGTGTCGGCGGCGGTTCGAGTCGCCTGCGGCGGATGCAGACCGGCTTCGTCCGGTCGTACGCCACCTCGATCCTGACCGGTGCGCTGCTGGTGGTGGCCGCCTTCCTGGCCGTCCAGGCGGGGTGGTTCGCGTGATCGACCTTCAGGGGTCGGGAAACCGCGCGGCTTTCCCGACACTCTCCCAGGCGGCCGTCGCCGGCGGACCGCGCTTCGACGACGGAGGTAAGGCCGCATAATGTCCGACTTCCCGTTCCTCTCGGTGCTCACCGTGGCGCCGCTGGTCGGCGCAGTGGTGGTCGCCCTCCTGCCGCGTAGCCGGCCGACGCTGGCCAAGCAGGTCGCGCTCGGCTGGTCTCTGCTGGTGCTGGCGCTGTCGATCGTCATGTGGGTGACCTGGCAGGTCGACGGCCAGCGCTTCCAGTTCCGCGAGTCGTACCCGTGGATTCCCAACTGGGGTGTCAACTTCACCTTCGCCGCCGACGGCATCGCGCTTGTCATGCTGATGCTGATCGCGGTGCTGGTGCCGCTGGTGATCCTGGCCTCCTGGCACGACGCCGAATCCTCGAAGCGGTCGGTACCTGCCTACTTCGCGCTGCTGCTGGTCCTCGAATGCACGATGCTCGGTGTCTTCGCTGCCGCCGACGTCTTCCTGTTCTACGTGTTCTTCGAGGTCATGCTGGTGCCGATGTACTTCCTGATCGGCAGCTACGGCGGCCACCAGCGGCAGTACGCGGCGGTCAAGTTCTTCCTCTACTCCCTGGTCGGCGGTCTGTTCATGCTGGCCGCGGTGATCGGCCTGTGGGTGGTCGGCGGCAAGACCTTCGACTGGGTGGCGCTGTCCGAGGTGGACATCTCCACCGGCGCGGAGCGCTGGCTGT
The DNA here is from genome assembly GCF_016863515.1 of Micromonospora gifhornensis. Lineage (GTDB taxonomy): Bacteria > Actinomycetota > Actinomycetes > Mycobacteriales > Micromonosporaceae > Micromonospora > Micromonospora gifhornensis. The sequence continues at coordinate 146,123 of NZ_BOPA01000028.1, read as the reverse complement.
TCCTCGGGTTCTTCATCGCCTTCGCGATCAAGGCACCGTTCTTCCCGTTCCACACCTGGCTGCCGGACGCCGGTGGTGCGGCGCCGGCCGGTGCCGCCGCCCTGCTCGTCGGCGTGCTGGACAAGGTGGGCACCTTCGGCATCCTGCGCTACTGCCTGCCGCTGTTCCCGGACGCGGCGCAGTGGTTCGCGCCCTGGGCGCTGGCCATCGCGGTGATCGGCATCATCTACGCCGCGCTGCTGGCGGTGGGTCAGAACGACCTGAAGCGACTTGTGTCGTACACCTCGATCGCGCACTTCGGCTTCATCGGCGTCGGCATCTTCGCCTTCACCACCCAGGCCGGTACGGGTGCGGTGCTCTACATGGTCAACCACGGGCTCGCCACCGGTCTGCTCTTCCTGGTGGTCGGCATGCTGGTCGCCCGCCGGGGCTCGGCGTTGATCAGCGACTTCGGTGGTGCCGGCAAGCTGGTTCCGGTGCTGGCCGGGGTGCTCTTCTTCGCAGGTCTCGCCTCGCTGGCGCTGCCCGGCACCGCGCCGTTCGTCTCCGAGTTCCTGGTGCTGATCGGCACGTTCACGGTGAACAAGCCGGTGGCGGTGATCGCCACGCTCGGCATCATCCTGGCCGCCGCGTACGTGCTCTGGATGGTGCAGCGCACCACGCAGGGCACGCTCAACCCGGCGCTCACCGAGATCGACGGGATGAAGCGGGACCTGAACCTCCGCGAGAAGTTCGTGGTCGCGCCGCTTATCGCGCTGATCGTGCTGCTCGGCTTCTACCCCAAGCCGGTCACGGACGTGATCAACCCCGCCATCCAGGCGACGATGGAGGACGTCGGCCGGACCGACCCGGCTCCGACGGCAGTGCAGGAGGCCGCCCGGTGAGCGCGAGGAGTGAGCTTGCTGGTTCGGTGAGCGCGAGGAACGCAGCGCAGCGGAGTACCGCAGTCGCGAACGAAAGGCTGGTCTGGTGAACGAGTTTGAACTGCCGCCGATCGACTACGCGGCACTCGCGCCGATCCTGATCATGATGGGCGCGGCGGTGGTCGGGGTGCTGGTCGAGGCGTTCGTGCCTCGCCGCCTGCGGCACCCCATCCAGCTGCCGCTGGCGCTGCTGGCGGTGCTCGCCGCGCTGACCATGGTGGTGTTCAACGCCGACAAGCGGCTGATCACCATCGGGGTGATCGCCATCGACGGGCCGACGCTGTTCCTCCAGGGCGGAATCCTGGTGCTCTCGGCGGTGGCGTTGCTGCTGATCGGTGAGCGGGCGATCGAGCGTGGTGGCGCGTTCGTCGCCCAGGCCGCCATCACCGCCGACTCGCCGGACGACCGGCGGCAGGCGCAGCGCGCCGGCGGTGCCGGCGAGGTGTACCCGCTTGTCACCTTCGCCATCGGCGGCATGCTGATCTTCGTTTCGGCGAACGACCTGCTGACCATGTTCATCGCGCTCGAGGTCTTCTCGCTGCCGCTCTACCTGCTCTGTGCGCTGGCCCGCCGCCGCCGCATCCTGAGCCAGGAAGCGGCGATGAAGTACTTCCTGCTCGGCGCGTACGCCTCGGCCTTCTTCCTGTTCGGCCTGGCCCTGCTGTACGGCTTCACCGCCGGCCTGGGCGACCGCCCGGCGGGGGTCGACTTCGCCACCATCCACGCGGCGGTGGCCAACTCGACGCAGAGCCCGGTGCTGCTCTTCGCCGGTATGGCGCTTGTGGCGATCGGCCTGCTGTTCAAGGCCGCTGCGGCACCGTTCCACGTCTGGACTCCGGACGTGTACCAGGGCGCTCCGACGCCGGTGACCGGCTTCATGGCGGCCTGCACGAAGGTGGCCGCGTTCGGTGCCCTGCTGCGGGTGTTCCACGTCGCCTTCGAGGGTGCGCGCTGGGACTTCACTCCGGTGCTCGGCGTGGTGGCGGTGCTCACCATGCTGGTCGGCGCGGTGTTCGCGGTGACCCAGACCGACATCAAGCGGCTGCTGGCGTACTCGTCCATCGCCAACGCCGGGTACCTGCTGGTCGGCGTGTTGGCACCGGGCGCGAACGGGCTCTCCGGGACCATGTTCTACCTGGTCGCGTACGGCTTCGCGGTGCTCGCCGCGTTCGCGGTGGTGACCCTGGTCCGGGACGCCGACGGCGAGGCCACCCACCTGTCCCGGTGGGCGGGGCTGGGCCGGCGTTCCCCGCTGTACGCGGCGGTGTTCACCTTCATCCTGCTGGCCTTCGCCGGCATCCCGCTGACCAGCGGCTTCACCAGCAAGTTCGCGGTGTTCGGGCCGGCCCTGGAGGGTGGGCAGGTCTGGCTGGTGATCGCCGGTGTGCTGACCAGCATGGTGCTGGCCTTCCCGTACCTGCGGGTCGTGGTGATGATGTGGCTGTCCGAGCCGGGTGAGTCGACTCCGACGGTCACCGTGCCCGGTGGGTTGACCTCGGCCGCCCTGGTGATCGGCGTAATCGCCACCCTGGTGCTCGGTGTCGCGCCGGGCCCGCTGCTGGATCTGGCCTCCGGTGCCGCCGAGTTCGTGCGGTAGCTGCTGACCCTGCTGGCGAGGGCCTGCCCACGACTGTGGGCCGGCCCTCGCCGCGTATCCCCGGTCCGGTGCAGGTAGAGGCCGTGTGGCATGGTGGAGCTGTGGCGATCAGGGGTGGCGAGGGTTCAGGTGTCACCGGCTCCGGTGCCCGCCGGAACCGGCTTGGCGCAGGTCAGTTCGGCGCGCTCGGCCTTCATCTCGCCGACTCTCGCACGGAGGAGTCCGTGCTGGGTCTGCTGGAGGCGGTAGAGGCGGAACTGCGGGAAACCGTCGCCAGCGCCGACCCGTTCGTGACCGAGGCCGCCCGCCACCTGGCGGACGCCGGTGGGAAGCGTTTCCGGCCGCTGCTGGTGGCGCTGGGCGCGCAGTTCGGCGACCCGAGCCGGGCGGAGATCGTGTCGGCCGCCGTGGTGGTGGAGCTGACCCACCTCGCGACGCTCTACCACGACGACGTGATGGACGAGGCGCCGGTGCGCCGGGGCGCCCCGAGCGCCAACTCCCGCTGGACCAACTCGGTGGCGATCCTGGTCGGCGACTACCTCTTCGCGCGGGCCGCGGACGTCGCGGCCGAGCTTGGCCCCGAGGCGGTACGCCTGCAGGCACGCACCTTCGCCCGACTGGTGCACGGTCAGATCGCCGAGACCGTCGGGCCTCGGGCCGGCGACGACCCGGTGACGCACTACCTGCGGGTGATCGCGGAGAAGACCGGTTCGTTGATCGCCACCAGCGCGCACTTCGGTGGCCTGTTCTCCGGGGCGACTCCGGAGCACGTGGCGGCGCTGGCCGGCTACGGCGAGACCATCGGGGTGGCGTTCCAGCTCTCGGACGACCTGCTCGACATCGCCAGCGAGTCCACGGAGTCGGGCAAGACGCCCGGCACCGACCTGCGGGAGGGTGTGCCGACGCTGCCGGTGCTCTACGCCCTGGCGGCGGACGACACCGACGCCGCCTCGGTGCGACTGCGGGAGATCCTGGCCACCGGCGCGTTGACCGACGACGCGCTGCACGCCGAGGCGCTCGGTCTGCTCCGCGAGTCCGCGGCGCTCAAGCGCGCCCGGGAGACCGTCCGCAGTTACGCCGAGGACGCGCGGGCCCAGCTGGCGTCGCTGCCGCAGATCCCGGCCCGACGGGCCCTCGAATCGCTCTGCGACCACATCGCCGACCGCACCAGCTGACCCACCGTCGATCGTTCGGCACCTCTCAAGCCGAGCGGGTGGCCACCGGGTGGCGCTGGGCGGACAGCAGGCGGGTGGCGGTGAGCATCAGGGCGGCGGCGGCGAGCATGGCGGCGGCCGCGGTGAGCCACATCGTCGGGTAGCCGGCTGCGGCGGCGAGCGGGCCGAGGGTCAGTGGACCGAGGGCGCCGCCCGCGTACACCCCGGTCTGGGTGATCGAGGTGGCGGCCCCCGGTGCCTGCGGATGCAGCTGGACCACGGCGAAGTTCATCAGGCCCGGCCAGGACCAGCCCAGGGCGAAGCCGAGCAGTACGCCGATCACCAGCGGGGCTGAACCGGCCATCGCGAGCAGGGCCAGCCCGATCGCCCCCACGACGAGATTGCCGGCGATGATCGTGACGTGCCCGCCGGAGCGGCGGTCGGCCAGCCAGCCGAGACCGACCCGGGCCGTGATGCAGGCCGCGCTGCCGAGGGTCAGGGTCAGCCCGGCCAGCGCAGGTTCGAGTCCCCGGTCGACTGCCGCGTCCACCACGAAGGTGCCAAGCGCGCCCGCCGCCCCGGCGGCGAGCGTCGCGGCGATGCCGACCACCACCAGCGGAAACGTCCCGCGCCCGGCACCACGGACCGAGCGCCGGGCGGGTTGCGCCGGCTGCGCGGGTACGGCCGGCAGGGTGGCCAGCGCGGCACCGGCGGCGGCCACGAACGCCCAGCGCCAGCCGACGGTGAGGGCGAAGGTGGGCACCGCGGCCCCGGCCAGCAGGGTGGAAACCGGAATGGCGGCCTGTTTGATGCCGAACGACAGGCCCTGCCGCCGTGCCGGCACGTGCCGGGCGAGCAGCACGTTGCTGGACAGCTGGCCGAGCGCGTTCGCGGTGCCGGAGACCGCGAGCAGGGCGAGCAGCACCGGGTACGACCGGGCCAGCACCGCCACCGCGAGCAGGCAGGAGGCGGAGACGAGGATGCCGGCGCGGGCCACCACGGCACCGCCCCAACGCTCCACCAGAGCCCCGGACGGTACGGAGGCGAGCGCGCCCACCCCGAAGTAGACCGCGACGACCAGCCCGAGCCCGGCGGGTGAGAAGTGCAGGTCCTCCCGCATCTGCACGGCGAGGCCGCCGACCAGGAAGACCGGTAGGACGCAGGCGATGGTCACCACGACGGCCACCGCGCTGGCTCGGACCGGCCTGGTGGTGGCCGTGCTGTCGGGAAGGGGAGCGGCGTCGGGCATGGTGAGATCAACCTATTCGAGCGCCGGCGCGGCGACACAAAGTGCAACCGAGATCACTTCACGTGTGCCGATTGCCTGCGTCATCCATCCGATCAGGGATTTCGCCTCGGGCCGCTTTTTCATATGGTGTAAGTCCCTGGTGGCGGAGGTGGTTGTGCGTGACCCCCTGGCGGAGCCTTCGGACCTGATCCGGAGCGTGTCCCGCGCACTGCGAGTGCTCGAGTCGGTCGGTCGTGCCCCGCGCGGGCTGACCGTGAAACAGATAGCCCGACGCTGCGAGCTGACCGTGGCCACCACGTACCACCTGGTGCGGACCCTCGCGTACGAGGGCTACGTGATCCGTCGGGAGGACGGGACGTACATCGTGGGCCTGGAGGTGGCCGACCGCTATCGCGAGCTGGTCGCCGCGTTCCGGGGTACGCCGGCGGTCGGGGAGACGCTGCGCCGGGTCGCGCTGGAGACCGGCTGGAGTCACTACCTCGGCCGGTTCGTCGGCGGGCAGGTGGCCATCACCGCCGTCGCGGAGGGCCACCGATCGCCCTACCTGGAGGATCTCGTGCCGGGGTTCGACGAGGGCGCGCACGCGACAGCTCTCGGCAAGGCCCTGCTCGCCACGCTCACCGCCGAACAACGCCACCGCTACCTGCGGGAGTACGGCATGCGCCCGTTCACCAGCACCACGTTGAGCACCCCGGAGGCGTTCGAGGCCGACCTGGCTGCCGGGGAGCGCCGTGGCATGCAGCTGGAGCTGGGGCAGTTCCGCCAGGGGGTGGCGTGCGCCGCGGTGCTGATCAGCCCGGACAAGGACATGGAGCGCCGGACCGTGCTGGCCTGCGCGCTGCCGGCCAGCGAGATGATGACCTCCGCCCGGGTGGTCCGGACGAAGCTGCTCACCGCCGCCCGCGCGATCGCCGACAGCCTCGCCACCGACAACTGACCGCTGCAGCCCGACGGCCCTCGTCCTGGTGGGACGAGGGCCGTGGGAGCGGCCGGCGCGGATGCCGGGGCGGGGTCAGCTACCGACCGGTCCGCCGTCCAGCCGCCAGGTGACCACCACGCCCGGCTTGGCGTGGTCGCCGTCCGGCCAGGTGGAGGCCGGGTTGTCGACCGTGGCACCGGTGGTCTCTCCCGGGTGCTGCACGGCGACGAAGAGGGAGCGGTTGTCGCCGGTGACGAACGGCCCGCAGGTCTCCGCGCCACGCGGCACGGTGAGGAACTGCTTGAGGTGGCCGCGTTCCGGGCAGGAGATCGGGGAGACCCTGGTCTTGTCGTATCCGGCGAAGTAGGTCGACGGGTCCGCCGGGTCGCCGCAGACGATCGGCAGTGACCAGGTGAACGTCTCAGCGGTGTGATCCGACCGGTCCTCCACCAGTTCCAGGATCCGGCCGTGCCGGTTGGCGGTACGCGGGTTGGCCTCGTCCGGCTTCGGGTTGCTGCCGACACCCCGGCTGGTGTTGTTTGTCAACGCCACATACACCTTGCCCGTGTGCGGGCTCGGCTCGACGTCCTCCGGCCGGTCCATCTTGGTCGCGCCGACCCTGTCCCCGGCGAGCCGGGTGAAGGTGAGCACCTCGGCGGCGCTCATGCCGTCCACGTACGACCGGTTGCCGCTGACCAGCTTGATCCAGCGGCCGTCGCCGTTGAACGCGCCGTCGCTGGGCAACGCGCCGGAGCCGTCGATCTCGGCGGCGCTGGTCTGGCCGAACTGGGCGACGTAGAGGGTGCCCGACTCCAACAGGGTCAGGTTGTGCCTGCGGGCGACCCAGGAGTCACCCGTCATGAACTTCTTGTCGGAGACGAACTTGTAGAGGTAGTCGAAGCGCTCGTCGTCGCCCATGTAGACGACCACGTGACCGCTGCGAGCCACGATGACGTTGGCGCCCTCGTGCTTGAACCGGCCCAGCGCGGTGTGCTTGCGGGGGCGGCTGTCCGGGTCGTACGGGTCGATCTCCACGATCCAGCCGTGCCGGTTGGCCTCGTTGGGGTGCCTGGCCAGGTCGAAGCGGTCGGCGACGCGTTCCCACCGACGGCTGCCGCTGCGGTAGCGGGCGGTGGTGGTGATGCCGTAGCGCGCCAGCTGGGGCTTGTCGGCCTCCGGCGCGGCGTCACCGCCGACGAAGTACTGGTCGAAGTTCTCCTCGCCGGAGAGCACGGTGCCCCACGGGGTCACCCCACCGGCGCAGTTGTTGAGCGTGCCGACCACCCGACGGCCCTTCGGGTCGGCGGCGGTCTTCACAAGCGACGAGCCGGCGACCGGGCCGGTCAGCTCGAAGGTGCTGCTCAACGCGTCGACCCGCCGGTTGTACGGGCGGCGGCCCGAACCGGCCACCCGCCACTGACCGGTGCCGGCGACCCGCTCGATCTCGACCACCGACATGCCGTGCGCCGCCATCGCCACCTTGACCTGCTCGACGGTGAGCGCCTCCTGGCTGGTGAAGCCGGGGAACATCAGCTCCTCGTTCGTGTACTCGTGGTTGACCACGAGCAGCGCCCGCCTGCCGCCCTTGTCCAGCGGCAGCACGCCGACGAAGTCGTTGTTGTAGCCGAACTGCCTGGCCTGCGCGGCGGCGGTCTGCCTGCGCAGGTCGAAGGCGGGGGCACCGGGCACCACCGGGTCGCCCCAGCGGATCAGCACCGCGTGGTCGTAGCCGTTGGGCACCACGAAGGTGTCCAGGGTGGCGAGATCACCGAAGTACGGGTTGTCGGAGGTGTTGGGTACGGGGTGGTCGCAGGCGTTGGCGCAGCGGTACAGACAGGTCATGGCGTCACGGCTGCCGTGGCGGGTGGTGCCCAGTAGCGGCAGCGGCCGGGGACGGTCGCTCATGGGGGAGCCTCCTGGGGTCGGTGCGCACCGGCGCAACCCACCGGCGCGTACCCGCCGGACGCTAGGTGCGCCCGGTGAGCGCGGGTCGGCCACTGTCTGAACCAGCGATGAAAATCGCCACCGAGGGCAGGTTTGAACTGGGACTGAACTGTTGGGGGTGACCGCACGTATCAACCCTCGTAACGCCGAGCCCGCTCCCGGCGAGAGCGAGGAGAGGACCATCAGCGACCACGACGCGGATCTGCTGCGTGCCCTGCATGACGAACATGCCGACGCGCTGTACGCGCACGCGTTGCGCCTGGTCAACGGCGACCGGCAGCGCGCCGAGGACCTGGTGCAGGAGACGCTGCTCCGGGCCTGGCGCCACCCGGAGTCGCTGGACCCGCGACGCGGCTCGGTACGGGCCTGGCTGTTCACCACCGCGCGGAACCTGGCCATCGACGCCTGGCGACGCCGCTCCACCCGGGTCGGTGAGATCTACACCGACGAGCTGCCCGAACCGCCCGAGGTCGTCGACGAGACGGAACGTGCCGTCGAGGCGTGGACGGTCGCCGAGGCGCTGAACCGGCTCAGCCCGTCGCACCGTGACGTGCTTGTCGAGTGCTTCTACCAGGGGCGTTCGGTTTCCGAGACGGCATCCCGGCTGGGCGTCCCGCCGGGGACGGTGAAATCCCGAACCCATTACGCGCTGCGGTCACTACGGTTGGTCCTTGCCGAGATGGGGGTGACCGGATGAGCCGCTGCGACTTCGCGTACGACGATGGCGCGTACGTGCTGGGCGCCCTGTCTCCCGCGGACCGCGCCGCCTACGAACGCCATCTGGTCGACTGCCCGGCCTGCCAGCAGTCCATCTCCGAGATCGCCGTGCTGCCCGGCCTGCTCGGCCGGTTGGATCCGACAAGCCTGGAGCAGTTCCTGCCGCCGCCGGAGAACCCCCGGGTGCCCGAGCTGCTCAGCGTCGCGCGGGAACGTCGCCGCCGCGAACGGCAGGCCAACCGGCTGCGGTACGCGGTGATCGGGCTGGCGGCTGCCGCGCTCGCCCTGGTCGTCGGCTTCGGTACGGCCACCATGCTGCCCGGACCGGAGACGAACGCGCCGCTGGCCCAGGTGCGGATGGTGCAGATGCGGCCGGTGGCGGGCACCGTGCCGCTGCACGCCGAGATCGGGCTCACCGGCACGAACTGGGGTACCGAGGTCACCATGACCTGCGGGTACGACGAACGGTCCGGTTACGGCAAGGCGAACGCGTTCCGGCTGGTGGCGCATGCCGCCGACGGCTCGCAGGAGCAGATCGGCTCCTGGCTGGCCGCGCCCGGCGACGATCTGCGGATCAGTGGCGCGACCCGGTTCACCAACGCCGAACTGGTCCGGCTGGAACTGGTCCGGGCCGACGGCACCGTCGTGCTGGCCTACGACGTGCCCTGAGCACTGATCAGCTGACAGCGGCCGGAGACACGGTGACCGGCGGCTGGCGGCGGGTACGCCGGGCCTGGCGCAGCCCGTCCGCGGTGAAGACGATCAGGGCGAGCCAGACCAGGGCGAAGCCGGCCAGCCGCGCCGGGGGCATCGGCTCGTGGAAGATCAGGACCCCGCAGCCGAGCTGGAGGATCGGGGCCACGTACTGGAGCATGCCCAGGGAGCTCAGCGGAAGCCGGTTGGCGGCCCCGGCGAAGAGCAGCAGCGGGATGGCGGTCAGCGCGCCGGCGATGACCAGCAGCAGGGTGTGTCCCGTCGACACCTGCCCGAACGCGATCTCGCCGGTGGCCGCGAGCCAGCCGAGGTAGCCCAGCGCGGGCAACGCCAGCACTGCCGACTCGACGAACAGGCCCTCCGCGGCCGGCAGCCCGAGCTGCTTCTTGACCAGGCTGTACCCGCCGAAGGTGAGCGCCAGGATCAGCGCGATGTATGGCAGTTGGCCGTAGTCGACGGTGAGCACGGCCACCGCGAGTCCGCCGATGCCCAACGCGCACCACTGGGCCGGACGCAGCCGTTCCCGCAGCACCGCCACCCCGAGCAGGACCACCACCAGCGGGTTGATGAAGTAGCCGAGGGCGGTCTCCACCACCCGGTCGGAGTTGACCCCGTAGATGTAGGTGAACCAGTTCAACCCGATCAGCACGGCTGCCGCGGCGATTCCCGCCAGGGCGCGCGGCCGGCGCAGCAGGGTCCGCAGGAATCCGATGTTGCGCATCGCGCCGAGCAGCAGCGCGACGAACGCCACGGACCAGATCACCCGGTGGGCGAGGATCTCCAGCGGGCCTGCCGGACGCAGCAGCTTGAAGTAGAGGGGAAAGAACCCCCACAGCAAGTAGGCGGCGAACCCGTAGAGATATCCGAGGCGGAGCGGCGTCACGGCTTTACGGTAAGGGCCTAACCGGCCGACTGATCCTTGCCGGTGAGCGGGCTCACTGCCGAGTCGTGACGACGATCCAACTCCATCCAGCGCTCGCCGTCGACAGTGGTGAAGCCGAGCTTCTGGTAGAGCCCGTGCGCGTCGAGGGTGGCCAGCAGCATCCGGCGTACGCCCAGGGTGGCGAGATGGTCGCGGACCGCGCCCGCCAGCCAACTGCCCAGGCCGTGACCTCGCTCGGTCCGGTCGACGTACACGTCGCACAGGTAGCCGAAGGTGGTCCGATCAGTGATCACCCGGGCCACGGCGACCTGGCGGTCGTCGACCGGCCGGTAGACGCCGTACCCGATCGAGCCGGCGAACGCCCGGGTCACCGTCTCCTGGTCCCGCCCGATCGCCCAGTAGGCGTCCGTGCTGAGCCAGTGGTGCACCCGGTCCAGGTCCAGCCGGTCCGGATCGGTGCTGATCGTGTAGCCGTCGTCGCGGGTCAGGGTGAACACCCTTGCGACGGTAGTCCGTACCGCGGTGCAGTCCGGTAGCCGGATACCGCAATCTGGTCTGCCCAGCCGGGCAGGTACCGCTCGTCCGGTGAGCGGTACCTGCCCGGCTGGTCGGTTCGGCGTGGGTGGCCGGTGTGGTTCGGGGGTCAGTCGCGGTCGAGGACGGCGCCGAGGATCCAGGTGACGACGCCGACGAAGAGCGCACCCAGGACGGCGGCCGGCCAGAAACCGTCCACCTCGAAGGGCAGCCCGACCTGGTCGGCGATCCAGCCGGTCAGCAGGAAGAGCAGACCGTTGACCACAAGCGCGATCAGGCCGAGAGTCAGCAGGTAGAAGCCGCAGCCCACGGTCTTGATGATCGGCTGGAGGACTCCGTTCACCACGCCGAAGATGACCGCCACGAGGACCAGCGTCAGCACCGTTTCGCTTGCCGACGCGGTGTCCAGAGAGATGCCGGGAATGACCAGGGTGGCGAGCCAGAAGGCCACCGCCGTGGCGCCGACCCGGATCAGTAGACCTTTCAGAAAACCCATGGCGGGCATGGTGTCACGGCCGGGCTATGGGCGGTACCCGCTCAGGTGTCGAGTCTCGGGACGGGCGACCGACCACTTGCGCCTCCAACGCCGTGCCGGCGAGCACCGCCCAGCGCAGGGCGCGACGGTTCACCACGGCCACCATGTCGTGCCGGATCCGGGTCAGCCAGTCGGCGGAGTCACCGAGCCCCAGCGCGGCACCGGCGATCCCCGCCTCCGTACGACTCAACGGCTGGAGCACCGCCAGATCGGATCGGCCGAGCGCGTCCGCGTCGGCGGGGGTCAACTCGTCCCGAACCAGCAGGGTTGTCTGCCAGGCAGCACCCGGCCGGGGACCGCCGGTGGGGGGCGGCGCGTCCAGAACCACAAGCACCGGGGACAGCGGCGTGCCCGGACCGGTCTCGATCTGCCGGCCGGGCGGGAGCAGCGGAATCGGCTCGCCCGGCGTGCCGACACCGCGTACGAACGGCTGCCAGAGCTGTGGGCGGGTGGTCTGGACGACGACGCGGCTGCCCAGCGCCATCGCCCGCATGGTCACCAGTTGGGCTGCCCGCACCCCGCCGACGATCATCACGCGGGTGCTCTCCGGCCGGAACAGTCGGACGGTGACCGGGCTGCCGTGCCGGTTCGTGCCCACCACCAGGCCGGCTGAGCCGTACGGCAGCTCCAGCCCTGCGCCCTCGCCGGTCGCGACCGGGACAGGTGGGGCCAGCGGCAGGGTGTCGGCGAAGCCCGGCAGGTGCGCCCCGTCGAGTCGCTGCACCAGGCCACCGGCCGCCGTCACCAGCGCGCGCAGCGCCCTGGCGGCAGCGGACAACTCGGCGGGCGTCGACGCACCGATCCGTACGGTCAAGCCGGTGGTCGCCGTCGCACCGGCCTCGGCGTGCAGCGACACCGTCACCGCGGTCGCCGGCAGCTGCAACAGCCGCGACACCAGGTGGCGTGCGGCCTCCGGGGCGGGCCACCGGCGGAGCCGGAAGGTGGTCTGCAGCAGCCCACCGGACCGCACGGCCTGCCAGGACTCCCGGACGGGCCGCCCGTCGTAATGGGCGAGCTCGGCGAAGACACGCAGCGCCGCCGGTTCACCCAGCGGCCGTACCGACAGCGGTCGGGCGCGTCGGACGATCCGGCGTACGGTGCTGGCGAGGGTGTTTCGTAACGCCTGCTCCGACCAGCCTTCGGCCCGCGCCACCCGGACGGCCAGCACCACCCGTTCCCGCCCTGCCACCCGGCCCTGGGTCAGCTGGCGGTACGAGGTGGCGGCCGGACCGCCACCGGCCCCCGCCACCGGCCCCCGTCACCGGCACCGCGGACAGTACGAGCTGGACGCGTACCGGCGGACCATCGCCCGGGTCGGCCGGCAGCAGCGAGGCGGGCGAGGGCAGCTGCTGCCCGCCGTCACCGAGCAGGTCGGCCCGGTCGCCGAACTCCAGCAGCGCCACCACACCGCCGGGGTCGTCCAGCAGCACGGCCGATGATCCGGCCAGTTCGACCGGATGGCGAACGGTGTCCGGAGCCACCAGGTCGAGCAGCGCCACCGGCCCGCCGTCCGGGGTGACCGTGCGTCGCCGGGTGGCGTAGCCCAGACTGATGCTCAACCACTCGTACAGCCACCGCCGGCGGACCCGGCACCAGGCGAGGAACAACACCGCCCCGGCCAGCGCGGCGGCGGCCAGCATGGTGGGCAGACCCCGACCCAGGGCCGCGACGGGTGCCGCCAGCGCCACCTGGGTGGCGACGATCTGTCCGGCCCGGGGACGGAGATCTCGCCAGCGGTCGCCGGGCCCGGTCGACACGGTCGCGGGCGTGACCCGCTGCTCGGACGCGGATGATCCGCCGGGCGGTGGGTGCCCAGGCGCGACCGGGACACCCGTCATCGCCACCGCACCCTCCTCGGCCGGTCACCCGCCGCGACCTGACTGCCGCCCATCGTAGTGAGCTGGGTGGATCCGCGTTGTCCACAGGGGAACGGGACGGGGTAGCACAACAGCGATGGTGCCGCTACCGTCAGCGACGAGACTTCAGTGGTCCGATCCCACGGCACGCAGCCCCTCCGGTGCCAGTGGGTGTGCGTTTGCCGGGCCAGCCACGAGCCAGCAGACAAAGGAGACGTCGGGGTGTCCCAGACCCAGGCACAGGCCGCGGTGATGCAGCAGACCGCGGCGAAGTTCGAGCAGGCGGACCAGTCGTTGCAGTCGATGCTCAGCGGGCTGCTGACTCAGCTGGAGGTTCTTCAGCAGGCCTGGCGCGGAGCCGGCGGCCGCTCGTTCGAGCAGGTCAAACAGCAGTGGTCGCAGGATCAGGCGGCCCTTCAGCGGGCGTTGCGCGAGACCGCAGGGGCGATTCGCACCGCCGGCGTGCACTACGACGCGTCGGACGCCGAGGCGGCCAGCCGGGTGTCCGCCACCAACCGCGGCGGCATCCAGCTGCCGCTCTAGACCACCTTCAGGGGGAATCCGATGGAGCACGGTGTGCTGGTCGTCAACTTCGCCGCGCTGCAACAGGCCAGCGCGGACATCCAGCGGGCGTTGAACACGCTCGACTCGCAGCTGGGGCAACTGGAACGCGACGCCGCACCGCTTGTGGCCAGCTGGTCCGGTGAGGCCCAGCAGGCGTACGAGCAGCGGCAGGCCCGGTGGCGCAACGCCTCGCAGGACCTTCAGGCGATGTTGCGTGACATCAAGCTCGCGGTGGACGAGTCCGCGACCGACTACCTCGACACCGAGAAGAAGAACGTCGGCCTGTTCCGGTGACCGCACGGCGACGCTGCCCGGAGTCCGGGCAGCGTCGCCTTGTGCATGCTGTTGTCCCCCAGCCGAGCGTCACCCCACGGCCCGGACGACCGTCCCTCGGCCCGGGTGGGGTTGACGATCGGCCCTCGGCCCGGGTGGGGTTTCGGTCAGCTCGGGTCGGCGGGACGCCAGCGGCGGCGGGCACCTCGGGGCACGATCAGGGCGACCAGCACGATGCCGACCACCATCAGCCCACCGACGGCGGCCAGCAGGACGGCCCGTTGCCGTGCGTCCGCCCGCCGGTTCTGCTGGGCGGCCAGCGCCGGGTCGGGGCGCTCGTCGGCCAGGGCGATGACCGGGGCGGTGCGGGCCGCCGGGCCGCCGGTGGTCTCGGTGATGGCCCGATACGGATTCAACACACCCGCGCCGTACCCGTTGCCGGGTGCCGGGTCGGCGGTGGACACCAGTCGCCCGGCCACCTCCTCGGCGCTCAACTCGGGGTGGTACTCGCGCAGCAGGGCCGCCGTGGCGGCCACGAACGGTGTGGCATAACTGGTGCCTTCGGCACGATGATGGCCCTGCCCGGGAGCGGCCATCAGCACGTCCGACCCGGGCGCCACCAGATCCACATAGGAGCCGATCTGCGAGAAGTCGGCCCGTACGCCGTCCGCACCGATCGCGCCGACGCCGAGTACCCCCTCGTACGCGGCGGGGTAGGGGCGCGGATCACCGTTGCCGTGCAGATTGCCCACGGCGGCGACCACGACCACGTCCCGCGCGAGCGCGTAGCCGACCGCGTCGCGCACCGACGCGTGGTCGGCGTACAGGACGACGGAGAGGTTCACCACGTCGGCGTGGTTGTCGACCGCCCAGCGGATGGCGCGGGCGAAGTCGCCCGGGGCGACCGTGCGACCGGTGCCCTGACCGTCCACGACCTGCTGCTCGCTGACCCGTACCGGCAGGATCCGGGCAGCGGGTGCCAGTCCGCGCAGGCCACTGCCGTCGTGGGGTACGGCGGCGATGATGCTCGCCACCCCGGTGCCGTGGCCGACGCAGTCCCGCGTGCCGTCGCCGCCGGGATCGAGCAGGTCCGTGCCACCGAGTACGCGGCCGGCGAGCTGTGGGTGACGTCGGTCCACCCCTGAGTCGACCACCGCCACGGTCACCCCGGCTCCGGTCGCCAACGCGTGCAGCCGCTCCGGCGCGTACCGCTGCTGAGGCCAGGGAACCGCGGACACCGACCGGGCCGGCGCGGGCGGTGTCGCGCAGTTCGGCGCCCTGCCCGCCGCGACCGCCGACGCGAGCGCCACCGTGACCGCTGTCGGGTCCGTCACCACGGCAGGTACGGCGGTCATGGAAACGGCAAGCAGAGCGGCCGCCATAACCGGAAAAGAGGGATGCGGACCGTACCGGGACATCGACAGCCTCCGTATCGTGTCGACACCGGAACGGGATGTTAGCGCGTCGGGCGATACCGGACCGGATCCCGGCCAGCCTTGTCATTGTGATCTTGATGTGACCTTGTAGGTTGTAACCGACACCTATGGCCTGGGCCCGGGAGGAGGGGGTGGCCGTGACCGACTGGGAGCCGGCCACCGAGGCGGAAGCCGCACTGCGAGACGCGCTACGCAGCAATGACCAGCAGCTTTACTTCCGCATCCTGTCCAGCATCGAGCTGCTCCTGCCGATCGCCGCGCCGGCCGTCGGGTCCGCGCCGGTGGGCTGGGGCACCTGGACCACCGGCGGCCGTACCCACGTGCTGGCATTCACCTCCGTCGAGGCGATGCGGGCGTGTCTGGGTGAGCACGGCGGGTCCGCCCGACGCACCGGCTACGCCGAGTTGGCCACCGGCTGGCCCAACCACGAGTGGTGGCTGGCCGTGAATCCCGGGTTGCCCATCGAGGGCTACCTGCCCGCCTGGTACGTCGCCCAACTGTCCCGTGGCGACGTCCGGCTACCCGGCCGTACCGTCGGTGCCCGAGCCAGGTTGGAACGGGTCGAGGCGCTGAGCCGGCTGCGCGAATCCGACCCGGGTGCGGTGACTCCGCCCGCGACCGACCCCCCACCACCCCCGGCTCCGCCCCGCCCACCGATGCCCTCCCGGGTCGTCCCCACACCGTTCCAACTCCCGGAGGTTCCCGTCGCCGCACCGGGCACGGGACCCGGGGCAACCGGCCAACCGTCCGGCGGCCAGGCAGCGGGCTATCCGGGCAGCGGTCACGTCGGGCCGCCCGGCGCAGATCAATGGCCCGGGCCTGCCGGCAACCAGCCACGCTCCCTGGGTGCCGAGCGTTCGGGCCTGATCGGTGGCACGCGTACGGATCTGGCGGCCGGCGCGCGGCCGGATGCTCAGGGCACCTTGCCGCCACGCCAGCCCATGCCGGCGCGCGGGGAGGCGTCCGGTCGTCCGGGCCACAACCGGCCGGTCGTCGCGGAACCGCCCGCTGCTTCGACGAACGGGCAGCCCGCCGACGCCGGCACCGACCAGACGACCCGGCGGTCCTTCTTCGAACCGGCGTCCAACCGAGCGGCGTCCCGAAGCGAGCGAGCCACCCCGCCTTCCCGATTCGCCCGGAGCGGGCAGCCGTTCCCCCGCCGGGGCGCGGCCCCCGAGCCGGCGACCGACGGCAACACCCGAGCCTTCGACTTCAGCCAGGACGCCCAGGCCGGCAGCGTGCCCCGGCCCGAGTCGAACGGTGCGGCGACGCAGCCCCTGCGGCCGTCCGCCGGCCTGTCGCAGGATCCGACCCAGCGTCTGCGGTTCAACGCGCCGGCCGACCTGACCGGCTCGACGCAGGGTGCCCCGACCGCCGCGGAGGCCACCCAGCCCCTGCCGCGCCGGCAGTCGACGGAACACGACGAGGGGACGTCCCCGTCGCCGGCGGAACCGGTTTCCAGTCCGCCGGCACCGCGGCGCGGGTTCACGCCGATCGTCATCGAGGGCACCATCATCGAGGCCCGCGACCTGACGACGCCGCCGGAGCCCGACGTCGACCGGGACGCGCCGACCTACGCCTCGGCAGCCGGAACCACGGCGACCGGTACGCCTGCGGCTCCTCCCGCCGACACCGAGCCGACAACACAGATCTTCCCGCCGCAGGCTGAGCCGACGACGACGCTGTTCCCGGCGCAGGCGGAGCAGACGGTGTCGCTGTCTCCGGATCAGTCTGAGCCGACGACGGTGTTCCCGGCGCAGGCCGAGCGGACGGTGTCGCTGTCTCCGGAGCAGGCGGACCCGACGACGGTGTTCCCGGCGCAAGCTGAGCAGACCACGCTGTTCCCGGCGCAGGCGGAGCAGACTGCGGCGGTTCCGACGGTGGCGGACGAGGTGACCGCCCCGGTTCCCACGCCTGCGTCGGAGTCGACCCACTCCGAGACGGTGCAGCCGCCGGCGACCGGGTCCTCGCTGTTCGACCCGTCACCGTCGCGTACGGACGCCGACGGACCGAGCGCCGTCGACCCGGGCTTCGAGGACGCTGCGGCGACGACGCAGCGGATGGCCACCCCCGATGCGCCGGTGTCGTCGTCACCTGTCGATTCCGCCCCGGAGCCCACCGCACCGACGGCGGCCGGGTTCGAGCCGGCCAACGAGGTGGAGGAGAACCTGCTCGCCGCCGCGGGGACCGCGAACACCGACACGTTTCTGTCGACGCTGCTGCTGGCGTGGGTCCTCATGCCGGTCGCCGTCGACTCGGCCCCCGGCAGCCGGCCCGGTGATCCGGGGTACGTCTGGCCGACGGTGGACCTGGACGATCAGACGTTCGTGGTGGTCTACACCTCGTCGCAGCGACTCGCCGACCATGCCGACCCGACAGCCAAGACGATCAAGGTCCGCTTCGTCCAGCTGATCCGCTCCTGGCCCGACCTGTCGTGGTCGTTCGCGGTCAACCCGGGCACCCCGGTCGGCGCGAAGCTGCCCGGCGAGCAGATCGTCGGGCTGGCCAACTGGGCAGCGGAGCTGGGACTCGGTGACGAGAACGAGCCGGAACCGAGCGCCGACAAGCCCACGTCGACAAGCAGTCCACAGAAGACGACGTCCGCGGCCGACCCGACCCGTCCGATCGTGATGCAGAAGGCGATCGCGCCCAGTCAACTGGGCTACTACCTGGAACGCGGCTACGACCGGGTCTCCGGCTTCGTGCACCGGGCCACCGAACTGGCCCACCTCACCACGCCGGCACAGCTCTACCGCGCGCTCGGGCTCAGCCATCCGGAGTCGCCGTTCGCGCCGGACGCCGAGGAGATCTACGTGTTGCGGTGGCCGGCGTACCGGCCGAGTCTCTACCGCATTCCCTACGGTGGGCAGAGCGAAGCCGCGATGCGGGCGATGGAAGGCTGGGTCATCGAACGCGCCCCGTTCCGGGGCAACGGCTTCGCGCCCGGGGAGAGCAGTGAGGTGCTGGCTGAGTTCAAGGTGGACAGCGTCCGGCTGCCACACGGCGCACAGCTGCTCCGCCTCGGTGCGGACGGCACCGAGCGGCTGGTCGCCGTCTTCGACGCCGACACGCTCGGCTGGCGTGAGGTCGGTGAGCAGTGACCCGCGACGGTTACGTGGCCCGCTGGCACGGCCGGGAGTACCAGGCCAGCCCGGACGGCGGCGACGTGCGGCTGTACCAGGCGGAGCCGGGTGACGGCTTCGTCGAGGTGCGGCCCGGCCGGTACGTCCGGGTGGTGCCGGCCGCCGAGGTCGAGGAACTGACCTACGTGCGTACGACGTGCACCTGGAAGGGGCAGCCGTTCATCGTGCTCGGTGAGCACGACGGATGGTTGCGGGTCGAGTACACGGGTGGGCGCTGGCCGGTGGCGCAGGCGATGCGGCTGGAGGCCTTCGACTTCGGCGTCTATCAGGGATGGGCGCCCGTCGGAGAGGTCACCGACCTGCGTGAGCAGCGGGTCTGATCACGACTTCGCCCAGCGCAGGATCTCGCCGAGCACCAGCTCCGTGGCCTCCAGGTGCGGGAAGTGGCCGACCTGGTCCAGCAGTCGCCACTCGTACGGCCCGCTGACGTAACGGCCCGAACCCTGGGCGGTACGCGGCAACGAGGCCACGTCCAGAGCGCCGTGCAGATGCAGGGTCGGTGCGACAAGCGGTCGTTGCATCAGCTTGACGAACCGGTAGCCGTGCAGCCGCAGCACCGACCGGAACGCCCAGCGATAGCCCTCCAGCGCGCAGAACGCCGCCTGCGGGATCCGCATGGCCTGCCGGTAGCGCCGCGCGTAGTCGGCGAATTCCGGGCCGGCGACCCAGCGGGGCCCACCCCAGCGGCGCAGGATCTCCTCCACCGCCCGGCCCTCGTCGCGGGTGAGGACATGTTCGTAGCGGGGCAGCTGGAACTTCAGCGTGGGGGTGGAGGCGGCGAACTGCCCACGAGGGTCGGCGAAGATGGCCGCCCGTAGCCGCAGCGGGTGTGGCGCACCGAGCACCACCAGCCGGCGTACAAGCGTGGGATGGAACGACGCCACGGTCCAGGCCACCATGCCGCCGGCACCGGTGCCGACCACTGTCGCCGAGCGTTCACCAAGCGCCCGGATCATCCCGGCGACGTCGGCGGCGAGGGTGTATCCGTCGTACCCCCGGGGGGGTTTGTCGCTGGCGCCGTAGCCGCGCAGGTCGACGGCGACCGCGCGGAAACCGGCGTCGGCGACTTCGGGGAGCATCCGGTGCCAGGCCCACCAGTGCTCGGGGAAGCCGTGCAGGAAGAGCACCATCGGCCCGGTGCCCGCCTCGACGACGTGGAACCGGCTGCCGTTCGCGCCGACGAACCGGTGCGTCCACGGCCCCTCGGTGAGGACGCAGGACTCGTCGACGGCATCGCCGCGCTGCTCGGTCATGACGACAGCCTATGACCCCGCCGCCGGTCGCCCGTCCGGCGGCGTCGGCGATGTGAGGTGGGCCGGGGAGAGCTGGGAAGGGCGATGCCCCGGGCAGGTCACCTGCCCGGGGCATCGTGGTGTCGCGTCGGTGGTTCAGGAGAAGCGGACCTTGGTGTTGAGGCCCTTCTGCTCCAGCACCTGGATCTTGGTGCCGGTGGCCGGGAGCTTCACACCGTGGTTCGGCAACTCGGGGAACCAGTACTGCTTGGTGTCGTCGAACAGGGGCTGCGCCGCCTGGCCGCGGATGTACTGCGGCTGGCTGTTGAGGTGCAGCGTGAACGAGTCAGCCTTCTTCAGGCTGAACGGCGCGTCGTAGACCTGGATCCGGGCCCGCCACGGCTGGCCGGTCAGGTTGTAGATCGGCCGGGGCCGGGAGTCGATGATCAGGTTCCGGCCCTCACCCGGGTGCGCGAACGTGTCGTTGTCCGCCCACCGGGTGTTCCAGTACGAGATCAGCAGACCCTCCTGGTACGCGTAGTGGTCCACGTAGTCCGGCTTGGTGTTGGCGTACCCGAAGAAGTACGGGCCGGTCTTGAGGTACTTGTCGTACGAGATGTACTGCCGCGTGCCCGCGATGTAGTAGTTCGCGAACTTGCGGGTGTAGCTCTCCTCGACCACCTCGAAACCACCGGCCAGCGTCCAACCGGCCCCGCCGTCCTCAGCACCGTCGGTGAAGACGGTGGCGCCGTCGGCGGTCAGCGTGACCGCGTCGCCGAAGAAGCCGCCCTCGGACACCGCACCGTCGGTCTGGTACCGCAGCCGGAAGCCGACCTGGTTGCCGACGACCCCGTCCAGCGGAATCGTGACGTCCACCCACTCGTCGTCGGAGCTGCCGTCCAGCGCGAAGCGTCCGGGGGAGATCTCCTTGAGCGGCTGGCCGCCTGCGGTGCCGGGCTGCGGCGTCCAGGTCTGTCCACCGTCGATCGAGGTTTCGAAGAACAGGTAGTCGTACTCCGCCTCGATGCTGTAGCGGCCCTTCATCGACAGCGTCGCCGACGACTTCCCGGTCAGGTCGAACGTCCTGGTCATGGTGCTGTTCAGGTCGTCCGCGTTGCCGGAGAAGAACTGCTTGCTGCCCTCGAACGGCGCACCGTTGTCGAAGGTGTACTCCCGCTCGGGCAGCACCACCACGGCGGCCTGGGCCTCCTTGGTGTTGTATTCCTGCGGGCCGAGCACCAGGGTGCGCTTCTGGCCGGCGACGATCACCTCGTAGTCGAGCCAGCCGAGCTGGAGCTTGTTCCAGGCACCCAGGTCACCGCCGCGCTCGCCGATGCCGCCGTCGTTCTTGGCACCGAGGCGGCTCTGGGCCATCAGGGTCCAGTGCTCGTTGTTGTTGTCGCCGCCGCTGATGACGTTGTAGTCGTCCGGCAGGCCGAGGTCGTGGGCGTACTCGTGGTAGAAGACGCTGCGACCGCCGTTCTCCGGCTGGATCGTGTAGTCGCCGATCCAGATGCCGGTGTCGCCGATCTGGGTGCCGCCGGCCGGGAAGTTCGGCGGGCCGGTACGTCCCTGGTCGGAGGCGTACGCGTACCAGCGGTGGCTCCAGATGGCGTCCTCGCCGTAGATCGGGTCACCGTCGGCCATGTCGCCGCCGGCGTGCACGATCTGGAAGTGGTCGATGTAGCCGTCGGGCTCGTTGAAGTCGCCGTCACCGTCGTGGTCGTAACGGTCCCACTGGTCCATCGCCCGGACGTCGGCGGCGATCTGCGCATCGGTGCGGCCGGCGGCCTTCTGGTCGGCCACCCACTGGTTGGCGGCGTCGCGCACCAGCGCCCAGACGTTGGAGCAGACGATCGAGTCGCACGGGTAACCGTTGGAGCGGCCGTACCGGGCCTGGTTGTAGTTGACCTTGACCCAGTTGCTGACCACGCCGTCGACGCTGTAGCGACCCGAGGACTGCGCCTCGTAGTACTGCTTCACGGACTCGTCGCCCGGGGCGGTGCCGAAGTAGAGCTTCCTGAAGTGATCGGCGTCGTAGTTCGGCTGCCAGACGGTCGAGTTGTCGACCCGCCGGTCCGGCTGCGGGATCTCGTTGTGCATCGGCCCGTCGAACCGGGCGGGCCCCGGAACGTCGGGGTCGGTGTCCTGGTCGGGGTAGTCCGGGTGCCGCTCGTTGCCGAACTCGGCCAGGATGACGAAGATCTGGTCGGTCTTCTCCCGGGAGAGCTCGACGTACTGCTTCTCGGTCGGACCCTTGCCGCCCTTGGGGGTCTTGGCGTTACGGCCGGCCTTGCCACCACGGACGGCCCGGTCGCCGACCTTGGCCACCGTGCTGCCGTTGATCCGCTCCGTCTTGACCCGGCCCGAGAGCACCTCGCTCAGGCCTTCCTGACGCAGTGCGCGACGCTTCTCTTCCAGCGGGTTCGGCAGGTCGTGTTCGGCGTGGGCTGGCTCGGCGATCGACGGCGCTGCCGTCGGCGGCTCCGCGATCGGCGCGGCGGCGGCCGAAGCTCCGACCGTCAGCCCTGTCGCCGTCATCGAAAGCCCGAGCAGACCCACTGCGACTTTCCGCACGTGGTACCTCCGGATTGAGGGAACCGGCCCATCGGGGGTTGCAAGCCGGTGAGATCGGCCCCTACGGATATGGGGCCACTGGTGAACTTAGGCACTAGTGGGGCCCCTGGGAAGGGGTAGCCATCGATATTATGGCAGTGAATTGCCTACAGGTCCCTTCACTGTCACAACCCGTGCCGGCCGCCACCCGCCATCCCCGCAGGTCCGGACAGACGACGACGGGTGGCGGTCCGCGCCGGACCACCACCCGTCGAGAGGTACGCCTGCCTGTCAGTCCTCGTCCGACTTGCCGCCACCCATGCCGGAGGCGATCAACTCCATCACCGAGGAGTCCTGCAACGTGGTCACGTCACCGAGCGACCGGTTCTCCGCCACGTCCCGCAGCAGCCGACGCATGATCTTGCCCGACCGGGTCTTCGGCAACTCCGGCACCAGCATGATCTGCCGGGGCTTGGCGATCGGCCCCAGCGTCTTCGCCACGTGGTTACGCAGATCGGCGATGAGCTGCTCACCTGCCTCACCGGAGATGTCGGTGCTGCCGCGCGGAATGGCGAACGCGACGATCGCCTGACCGGTGGTCGGATCGGTGGCACCCACCACCGCCGCCTCGGCCACCGACGGGTGCGAGACGAGCGCCGACTCGACCTCCGTGGTGGAGATGTTGTGCCCGGACACGAGCATCACGTCGTCCACCCGACCGAGCAGCCAGACGTGCCCGTCGTCGTCCTTCTTCGCCCCGTCACCGGCAAAGTAGATCCACTCGTCGCCGCCGGTGCCGCTCGCGCCCGCACCGAACCGGGACCAGTACGTCTCGATGAACCGGTTGTCGTCACCCCAGATGGTGCGCAGCATCGACGGCCACGGCTCCCGCAGCACCAGGTAGCCGCCACCACCGTTGGGCACCGACTGGCCCTGGTCGTCGACCACGTCTGCGCTGATGCCGGGCAGCGGGGTCATCGCCGAACCCGGCTTGGCGGCGGTCACCCCCGGCAGCGGCGAGATCATGATGCTGCCGGTCTCGGTCTGCCACCAGGTGTCCACGATCGGCAGCTCGCCCCGCCCGACGTGCTGGCGGTACCACATCCACGCCTCGGGGTTGATCGGCTCACCGACGCTGCCGAGCAGCCGGAGCGTGGAGAGGTTGTACTCGGCGGGGATGTCGTCGCCCCACTTCATCATGGTGCGGATCAGCGTCGGCGCGGTGTAGAGGATTGTCACCCCGTACCGGTCGACGATCTCCCAGAACCGGCCCTTGTGCGGGGTGTCCGGGGTGCCCTCGTACATCACCTGGGTCGCGCCGTTGGAGAGCGGACCGTACACGATGTAGGAGTGGCCGGTCACCCAGCCGATGTCCGCGGTGCACCAGTAGACGTCGGTCTCCGGCTTCAGATCGAAAACCGCGTGCGAGGTGTACGACGTCTGGGTCAGATAGCCACCCGTGGTGTGCAGGATGCCCTTCGGGCGGGCCGTCGTGCCGCTGGTGTAGAGGATGAACAGCGGGTGCTCGGCGTCGAACGCCTCGGCGGTGTGCTCGGTCGACGCCTGCTCCACCGTCTCGTGCCACCAGTGATCCCGCTGCGACCAGTCGACCGACTCGCCGGTCCGGCGGACCACAAGCACGTGCTCCACCGACGGGCAGTTCGCCACCGCCTCGTCGACTGTCGGCTTGAGCGCGGACGGCTTGCCCCGCCGGTAGCCGCCGTCGGCGGTGATGACGACCTTGGCGGAGGCGTCCTGGATCCGGTTGGTAAGCGACTCGGCGGAGAACCCGCCGAACACCACGCTGTGCGTGGCACCGATCCGGGCGCAGGCGAGCATCGCGACCGCCGCCTCCGGGACCATCGGCATGTAGATCGCCACCCGGTCACCGGCGACCACCCCGAGGTCGGTGAGCGCGTTCGCCGCCTGGCAGGTCATCCGGTGCAGGTCGGCGTAGGTGATGGTGCGGGTGTCGCCCGGCTCGCCCTCCCAGTGGATGGCCACCTTGTCGCCCCGACCGGCCTCGACATGCCGGTCGAGACAGTTGTACGCCACGTTCAGCTGCCCGCCGACGAACCACTTGGCGAACGGCGGATTCGACCAGTCCAGCACCTGGTCCCACTGCCTCGCCCAGGTCAGCCGCCCCGCCTGGCGCTCCCAGAAGGCCAGCCGGTCGGCCTCCGCCTCGGCGTACGCCTCAGCGGTGACGTTGGCACTGGCGGCGAGTTCCGCCGGCGGCGGGAACTGGCGCGTCTCGTTCAGCAGATTGGCCAACGCCTCGCTCATGCCAGCACTCCGCTTCGCTCCGTGCTGTCATGAGGCACCAGCGCGCTGTATCGATGATCCACTCGCTGCCGCTCGCTCATGCGGTGCTCCTCGTCGTCGGGGTGACCTGCGCCTCTTCGGGGCAGGTTAGCCGGGGCTGCCGACCATGGCGACGGAACCCACCCGCCTGCATCGCCCAGTGGACCCTCTCGCGCGCCGAGGTGCACAACGTTCTCGATGAACGCCGCTGGTCCTCCCGGCGGCGGCTACCGCAGACAACCGCCCGGCGTCGGTCGGTCCACGCCGCGCGGTGTCGGTCGGTCCACGCCGCGCGGTCGGTCCCGGCGCGGCAAGCGGGTGGTGCCCGTCGCGTTGCCGGTGACTGGGGCACGGGCCGACCAGCGGGCTCGATAGCGTGACGAGGTGACGACCGACCCGCTCGCACCGCTGCTCGCGCTCGCCGACGTCGCCGACGCCGTCGAGCAGGCCCGGATCCGCTTCGACACCGCGCTCGGTCACCGGGCGCTGCGCCGGCACGGCGGTCAGGTGGCCGCCGAAGTGAGCCTGCGATCTGCGGTCGCCAGCGCCGCCCTGGAGGGCCGGGTCCACGAGCGCGAGGCGGTCCGGGCCGGCACGGTGACAGACCCGGTGTTGCAGGGCGCGCTGCGGGTCGCCGGGGCACTTCCCGGGCTCAGCGACCGCTGGCCCAGAGCACCCCGGCAGGTGCTGGCGAAGCTGCACGTGCTCGCCAGCAGGGACGTGGTCGGCGCGGCCGAACTTGGCCGCCCCGTCGAGGACCCGGTGGTCTCCGCCCGGCTGGACGCCCTGGTCGGGCTCGTCGCCGGCGGCACGAAGGTCCCACCACTGGTGCTGGCCGCCGTCGTACACGGGGAACTGCTCAACCTGCGTCCGTTCGCCGGCCCGTCCGGCGTGGTGGCCCGCGGTGCCGCCCGCCTGGTGCTGCTCTCCAGCGGATTCGACCCGCGCGGCCTGCTCGCGATCGACGTCGGCCACCGCGAGCGCGAACCGGAGTACGTCGGGGGTGCCGGTGCCTTCGCCACCGGCACCCCCGACGGGCTACGGTCCTGGCTGCGGCACTACATGGCCGCCGTCGAGATGGGCGCCGACCAGTTGACCGAGATCGGCGACGAGGTCCTGGCCGCGAGCTGAACCCGGTAGCGGGCCCGGTGCGGCGGGCCGGACTGGCGGCGCGGGCTGTTGGCGTGGACCTGAATGCTGGCGTGTGCCGGACTGGCGGCGTGAGCCGGACTGGCGTCGTGGACCGGGCTGTTGGCGCGGATCGGCGACGGGGTCAGGCTGGGGTGGTCGAGGCGCGGGTGCGCCGGTGGCGGCCGTACCAGGCGATACCGATCGCCACCCCGACACCGACCCCGATCGCGGCAGCGGCGACCGGCACCGCCGGCCGCTCCCGCAGCCGGCGACCCAGCGGAATCGGGTGCCGGAACTCCAGCACCGGCCAGGCGTTCTCGACGGCCAGCCTGCGCAACTGCCGATCCGGATTGACCACGGTCGGGTGGCCCACACACTC
Source organism: Micromonospora gifhornensis (assembly GCF_016863515.1). Classification (GTDB taxonomy): domain Bacteria; phylum Actinomycetota; class Actinomycetes; order Mycobacteriales; family Micromonosporaceae; genus Micromonospora; species Micromonospora gifhornensis. Next base: position 120,080 of record NZ_BOPA01000028.1, on the reverse strand, counting down.
CAACAACGGCCGATCACTGTACGAGTCGGAGTAGGCGTACGAGTCGTCCAGGTCGTACCCGCGCTCGGCGGCCAGCTCGCGGACCGCCTCCACCTTGCTGGGCCCGGCCGCATAGAACTCGACCTCGCCGCTGTACCGCCCGTCCACCACCGCCATCCGGGTGGCGATCACGTCGGTGACCCCGAGCAGCACCCCGATCGGGCGCACCATCTCCTCGCCGGAAGCGGAGACCAGCACGACGTCCCGGCCAGCTGCCTGGTGCTCCTCGATCAGGGCGGCAGCCTCGGCGTACACATAAGGGTTGATCAGCTCGTGCAGCGTCTCGGCGACGATCTGACGGACCTGCTCCACCTGCCAGCCCTTACAGAGCGTGGCAAGGTAGTCGCGGGTGCGGGCCATGGTCTGCTCGTCGGTGCCGCCCAGCCGGAACATCAGCTGCGCGTACGCCGACTTGACGACATCGCGTCGAGTGATCAGGCCATCCCGGTAGAACGGCCGACCGAACGCCAAGGCGCTCGACTTGGCAATGACGGTCTTGTCGAGATCGAAGAAAGCGGCACTTCGGCCCACGGCGCGAAAGTCTAGCCCGATGGTCTATGGTCGGCGGGTGCCCGGGGGCCGAACGCCCCTCGGACCTGCGGGACAGCCCCCACCACGCTTGCAGACAGTGATCGCGGTCACACTCTGCGAACAGGTTTTCGCGGGGAGTGGAGGCTACACCACTCGACGTACACAGGTTCACTCAGGCAGACTTGTCCACAAGGCGAGTATTCATATCGCGAACGACCGGCAGACTCTCGGCGGTTGCACCCCCCCCGTGACCGCTGAGCAGGTTCGGCTCGACCCCCCCGGAGCCGAACCTCCGACGACCCCCGTCTCCCCCCGACGGGGGTCGTCCCTTTGGCAGGTAAGCGCTGCCACGCAGGTCTCGCACCGTCCCCGACAGGTTCTGGTCACCGGCGCCCTCGACCCAGCCCTACCGCTCCCGCTCGGTCCGGCATCGGTCGGCGCGGCGGGCCAGGAGACAGCGGCGGTCAGGCGTCATCGGTGTCGTCGTCACCGTCTTCGTCGCGTAGCAGGCGATCGAGATCCTCCGGTCTCATCCGCTTGATCTCGGCTTCGAGTTTGCGGCTGTAGCGACGGTCGTTGGGGTCGCTGCCGTTGCTGGCCGCCACACGTCCGTACGCCTTCATGAACGACCCGATTTCACGTCGAATTCGATCCTGACGACGCCCCATGGTGCGACGGTAGGAGGCTGCCATCGCCTTCTCACAGCGATTTACGCGTCGACGAGGTGGCTCAGGTCGACGCTGGTGTCGTCGCGATCGCGACGATCATGAAGGACCGGGCAGTTGGACGATCGGCTATCCCCGTGGTCATCCTGACATGCCGCGTTTCCCGTGGGAGGGGCTTCCCGGTCAGCGGATCACGGCGCGGGCGGGGGCGGCGGTGGGCTCGAAGCAGACCAGTGACCTGCCTCGGCGGTCGGTCACCACCCACGGATGCCCGACGTAGGTGTGCTGCTGGTACGACTCGGACGGCTCAAGTACCGCGTACTGCTGTCTGTGGCCGTGGTGGTCCAGCCAGTACACGATCACTGACCGTGACCTGTGGTTGACGAACTCGATGCTGGTCTCCCGGCCACCGCTCACCGAGCGCAGATCCCGCTCCCGCCAGGGTGGCAACGGCGTCAGTTCTCGCGGTTCGGCGGGTCGAGGGCTCGGGGTCGGTCGTACCGTCCGGTTTGGTGACGCACTGGGTCTGGCGCCGGGTGCGGTTGGGCTGGCGGTGCGGGTGGCGGTCGGACTGGTTCTGGTAGCCGTCGCCGACGGCGATCGGGTGGGTGACGACACCTGGCTGGGTGCGACCGGGCGGGTGGAGGAGACGCCGCCCACGGACGACGAGGCCTGCGGGGCGGAGGGTGTCAGGGTGCCGGAGGGTGGCAACGGCAGGTCGGGGGCATGGGGCCAGCCGAACCGGCCGGACGGAGTCGGCGGTTCGGCGACCGGGGACGGCGGGGTGGTCGGCCAGAGTGCGGTCAGCAGGAGGCCGAGCACGGCGGTACCCACGCCCGCCAGGATGAGCCGGTGGGAGCGGCGTTCGGTGGGGTGCGGTGTCGGATCGATCGGTACGACCATCGGCTCGGATGGTGATGCCTGGTGGCCGGAGAGGTCCGGGGGTGTCGACAGTGCGGGCCTGACCGGTGTCGCCGAGATGGCGAGGCGTGTCAGCGGCATGGTGTCCGAGTCGGGGTCGGGCAGCCACGGGCCGATCCGAAGACGCGGTTGCCTGCTTGCGTGGTCGTGATCTGGCGGCTGAGTCATGACCCCGATCCGGCGAGGGTTTGCCGTCTCGCCGACGACAGAGGAAGTCGATTATGCGTGGTGGGCATCACTCCCGTCACGGGGGTATGACCGAAGTGGACGGTCTGTGAGCATCCGCGTACGCATAGCAGATCAACGAGCGTTGCGGGCGTTGTCCACAGAAGCGTTTGTTGTCCACAGGGCAGGCGTTCGGGGCGGCGTTCGTCGCACCACGGGAGGCAAGGTTCGGCCCAGCGAACCCGCGCCGACCGTTGGAGGCCGCGATGCCGTCCCGTACCTCCGTTCCGCCGCACCGGCGACCACCGCTGGTGGTCACCGCCGACGGTGACCTGCTCGACGACCTGCTCCGGCTCGCTGCCGCGGGTGACGTCGAGGTGGAGGTCGCCGCCGATCCGGCAGCCGCCCGTACCCGATGGCAGCCGGCTCCGCTGGTGCTTGTCGGTGCCGACCAGGCGCAGCCCTGCCTGCGGGCGCGGCTGCCCCGACGCTCCCGGCTGGTGCTCGTCGGTCGGGCCGAGGACCTTGATCCCGGGTGGCAGGTCGCCGACCTGCTCGGCGCGGAGCATGTGGCCGTGCTGCCGGCGGCCGAGCCGTGGCTTGTCGACCGGTTCGCCGAATGCGGCACCGACGGCACTGCTCAAGCCCGGGTCGTCGCCGTGGTGGGTGGGCGCGGCGGAGGTGGAGCAAGCATCCTGGCGGCCGGGCTCGCGGTTACCGCTGCCCGGGGGCGGCTGCGGACCCTGCTGCTCGATGCCGATCCACTCGGCGGCGGCCTCGATCTGGTGCTCGGCTGGGAGCAGTTGGAAGGGCTGCGGTGGCCGGCGCTGTCGGGCGCCGACGGGCGGGTCGATCCACCGGCACTGGTGCGGGCGCTGCCGAGCCGAGGTGACCTGGTGGTCCTCTCCTGGGACCGGGGTGATCCGGTGGCCGTGCCGGCCGAGGCGATGGCCTCCACCCTGACTGCTGCTCGGCGTGGCCGGGATTTCGTCGTCGTCGACCTGCCCCGACAGTTCGATGATGCGGCCGTCACCGCCATGCAGGCGGCCGATCGGGTGTTCGTGGTGGTGCCGGCCGAGCTTCGGGCGACGGCCGCCGCGGCGCGGGTGGTGGCGGTGGCCGCGCCGAACTGTCAGGACCTGTCGGTCATCGTCCGTGGGCCTGCTCCCGGGCGACTTCGTGCAGCGGAGGTGGCTCGGGCACTCGGGCTGCCACTGGCCGGGACGCTCCGTCCGGAGCCGGGACTGTGCCGCGGGCTTGAGCGGGGCGAGGCGCCGGCGGCTGACGGACGCGGCCCGCTCGCGGAACTCTGCCAGCGGATCGTCGCCGACCTGACCGGCCGAACGGTTGCGGGTGCGGCATGACCGGGCAACCGTTGGCGGCCCGGGTCCGGCAGCGAATCGCCGCAGCCGCGACGCCGGTCACCCCGGCCACGATCGTCTCGGCGGTACGCGCCGAGGCCGACACTGCCGTCCTCGGTGACACCGCGCTGCTGCGGATGGCCGACCAGGTGCGCGACGACCTGGTGGGTGCGGGCCCGCTGGCCCCGCTGCTGGCCGACCCTGAGGTCACCGACGTGCTGGTCAACGGCGTTCGGGTGTGGGTCGACCGAGGGCAGGGGCTGCATCAGGTTCCGGTGCCGGTGGGCACCGTGGACGACGTCCGTCGGCTCGCCCAGCGCCTCACCGCCGGTGCCGGTCGCCGCCTCGACGACGGCTCGCCCTGCGCCGACGCGCGGCTGGCTGATGGCACCCGGCTGCACGCCGTACTGCCGCCGGTGGCCACCGACGGCCCCTACCTGTCGCTGCGCACCTTCCGGCAACGGCCGTTCAACCTGGATGAGCTTGTCGCTCAGGGAGCTGTTCCTCGTCCGGCTGCCGCGGTGCTCGCCGCCGTCGTCGCGGCCCGGCTCGCCTACCTGGTGATCGGTGGAACCGGGTCCGGCAAGACGACCCTGCTGAACACGCTGCTCGGCCTGGTGCCGAGCACCGAGCGGATCGTGCTGGTCGAGGACGCCGCGGAGCTGCGGCCGTTGCATCCGCACGTGGTGGGGTTGCAGGCCCGTACCGCGAACGTCGAGGGGCAGGGCACGATCGGCCTCAGTGAGCTGGTCCGGCAGGCGTTGCGGATGCGGCCGGACCGCCTGGTGGTCGGTGAGTGTCGCGGTGCCGAGGTGGTCGACCTCCTCGCGGCACTGAACACGGGCCACGACGGTGGTGCCGGGACACTGCACGCCAACGCTCCGTCGGACGTACCGGCCCGGTTGGAGGCGCTCGGGTTGCTCGGCGGGTTACCCCGTCCGGCGTTGCATGCCCAGCTGGCGGCAGCCCTGCAGGTGGTGGTCCAGATCCGGCGTACTGCGCAGGGGCGAGCCCTGGAGTCGATCTGCCTGCTGCTGCCCGAGGGGCCTGAGCGGCTGGTCAGGGCGGTACCGGCCTGGGTTCGGGGCCGCGGTGTCGGCCCGGCGGGACCGGCGTTGGCCGCCCTGATTCGCAGCCGGGACGTGCCGGTGCCGCCGATCCTGAACGAGCCCTGGCCCGGATCAGTGGGGCCGGACGAGCACCTCGCGGCGACGCCGCGGGACGACACGCAGCCCGGAGCGTCGAGATGAGCGGCCTGTCCTGGTGGATGCCGGCGCTGCTGGGCCTGATCACCGTCGTGGCGCTACCGGTTCGCAAGGTGGTGGTCCGGAAGCTTCGCTCGCGCCGGGTGGACGGCGACGAGGCGCTCGTCGACTGGATCGTCGCCCTGCGCAAGGCCGACGACGCGCCGATGACGCAGCCATCCGTGCTGCGACCCGCCGGTGTCGATTGCGCCGTACGCGAGCGGGCCGTTGCCCGCGCATCGACCACCGGACCATCGGCCTCGACCCGGCCGCCGCAATGGCGTGGAAGCCGGCGTCCGCCGACCTCAAGCCGTACGCCCTTCGTGCCGATCGGCTCCGACCTGGGACCTGCTTGCCCGACGGACGATGACTCCGAGCGCGGGTTGCGGCCGGGGTCGAGCCCGCCGATCTGGCCGGTGTCGAATCCGCCGACGCGGCCGGTGTCGGGCCCGCCGAGCCGGTCGAGCCCGCTGAGCCGGGCGGCGGCGATGCGGGCGGACACCACCGGAGCGTCCCGCTGGCCGACCTTGCCGCCGCGCTATCTGCTCCTTCTTCTGCTGCTCGGCTCCGGGGTCGCCGGACTGCTCGCCGGGCCGGTGGCGGCGGTCGCCTGCGGCGGGTACGGGGCGCTGGGCGTGCGGGCGTGGCACCGGCGTGGCGCGGCGGTGCTCCGGGTTCGGGTACGGCGGGAACGACTGGACCAGCTGTGCGCGCTCGCGGCGGACCTGAGGGCCGGGCTGCCGGTGCCGGTTGCGGCAGAGGCATTGGGGCTCGTCCGCCCGGTGTCGACAGTCCGTCGGGAGTTGGCGGCATCGGCGACCGGGCAGACGGCAAGGGTACAGCGCCTGGACAAGCCGGCGTTGCCTGACCCGGTGCTGCCTGGAAGCAGCACCTCGACGGGTGATCTCTCCGAGTCGGCTGGCCGCCTCGCTGCGCCGGACCGTCCCGGCCAGTTGGCCCAGGCGGCGGTGCGGCTCGCGGATCGTACGGGGGCACCGCTGGCCGACCTGATCGAGCGGATCGAAGCAGACGCCCGCTCGGCCGATCGGGCAGTGGCCGCCGCTGCCGCGCAAGCGGCCGGAGCTCGCGCGACGGCCTGGCTGTTGGCTGCCCTGCCGTTGGGCGGCATCGCCCTGGGCTACGGCATCGGAGCTGACCCGCTTCAGGTTCTGCTGCACACCCCGATCGGTGGCGCGTGCGCAGTCACTGCCATCGCCTTACAGGTGGTCGGGCTGCTCTGGGCGGACCGCCTCGGCACGGTGCCGGACGGAGGAAGCTGATGTCAGGTACCGCCCTGGCAGCAGGTTGCCTGGCCTGCGCCGCATTGCTCGCCGTGATGGCCGTCAGCCGACGCCGACCCCGGCGACGACTACGCCGGTTGACCGGTCACGACCCCGCCACCGTCGACCGGGCACCCGTTGGCGAATCCGCCCGTACACCCACCAGCCGGCGACTGGACCGCATCCGCCTGGCCGCCGCCCTGGCCGGGGTGGCCGTGGCGGTACTGGTCGAGGGATGGCCGGGCGTGGTGGCGGCGCTGGTCACCGCGGTGCTGCTGGATCGGCAGCTGCGGCGGATCGAGCCGCCCGCCGTCCGGAACCGGCGGCTGCGGGCCGCCGCGGATCTGCCGTTGGCCGCCGATCTGATGGCGGCGACCCTGCGGGCCGGCGCACCGGTGGAGCGTTCGGTGATCGCGGTGGCCGACGCGCTCGGCGGCCCGTTGGCCGACCGACTCCGGCGGGTCGGTCGGACGCTGCAACTCGGCGGGCTGCCGCAGGAGGCCTGGGCGCATCTGGCGGAGGTGCCGGGCGGGCAGCGGATCGCCACCGCCGCCGTTCGCTCGGCAAGCAGCGGGGCCGCCCTGGCCGGGGCCCTGGTGCGACTCGCCGATGACCTGCGCGCCGACCGGGTCACCACGATCGAGGCGGCCGCGCGCCGCTCGGGTGTGCTGATCGTGCTGCCCCTGGGCCTGTGCTTCCTGCCCGCCTTCATTCTCGCCGGCCTGGTGCCGGTGATCGTCGCCGTGCTCGGCGACGTGCTGTGAATCCATCGAGAAGGGACGACCAAGTGCGCAAAATGCTCGCCCGCCTGCGCGGGGACGCCGGCATGAACACCGCCGAGTACGCCGTCGGGACGCTCGCGGCAGTGGCCTTCGGCGGCATCCTGCTCAAGGTACTGACCTCCGACAGTGTGCAGTCGGCGTTGGCGGCTGTCATCGACCGGGCGCTGAAGTGACCGGGCGCCGGCTGGCCGGTCGTGACCGAGGCTCGTTCACCGCCGAGATGGCGGCCGGTCTGCCGGCGCTGCTGCTGTTCCTGCTCACCGGCCTGACTGCCGTCAACGCGGTCGGCACCAGGTCGGCCTGTCTGGATGCGGCCCGGGAGGCGGCGCTGGCCGCCTCCCGGGGCGAGGACGGCACACGCGCCGGCAACCGGTACGCCCCACCGGGTGCGTCGGTCACCGTGGTGGTGGAGGGCGATCTGATCCGTACGACGGTCCGCGCCCCGGTACGGGTTCTCGGCGGTGACCTTCCGGTGATCACCGTGGTGGGTGGGGCCGTGGCGGTCGCCGAGCCGGGCGTACCGGAGCCGCAGTCGTGAGGACCGACCGGGATCGTGGCGGGGCCACCATCTGCCTCTTGGCGGCGGGGCTGGTGTTCGTCCTGGCCGGCCTGTTCGGTGCCGGCGTCGGTGCCGCCCGGATGGCTCGCCAACAGGCCCGGGTGGCCGCCGACTTCGGTGCCTTGGCCGGTGCCGCCCGGGCCCTGCAGGACGAGCCGACGGTGTGCAGCCGGGCTGCCGAGATCGTCGCCGCGAACGGTGCCCGGTTGGTGCGGTGTCACCTCGACGGGCTGGACGTCCTGGTCACCGCCGAGCTGACCGTGGAGCCGCTGCCCGGGCTGCGCCGGGTCGCCACGGTGACCTCCCGAGCCGGACCGCTGCGCGGCTGATCACCAACACGCCGACGACCATCCTGCTGCCAGGCCAGCCAGCCGCCAGCGCGAACAGCCTGCGGAAGCCACGATCGCAGGCTGGGGGAGGGGTCAGCTCAACCGGCTGAGACCGTCGGTGATGGCCGTACGGAGTTGGTTGCCGTACTCGCCTGCCGGCAACGCGGCGAAGTGTTCGGCGGCTCGTTCGAAGGAGGTGCGTGCGGCACCGGGATCGCCCAACCGTTCGTGCGCCAAGGCCACGCTCACGTGCAGCGACGGGTACAGGGCGCTGACTGCGGTGTCACCGACGGCGTCGGCCTGCCGCAGGGCCTCCTGGTTCCAGCGCAGGACCTCCTCGGGGTCGTCCTGTTGCCGGGCCAGGTAGTGCGCCGCCACGCAGGCGTCGTAGCTGTCGGTACGCCTGGACCAGGCCTGTTCGAACAACGCCCGCGCGTCGGCCGGTCGGCCCTCCGCCTCCGCCCGCATCCCGTCCTGGCACAGCTTGAGCACCGGATTGTCGAGGTCCATCATCGCTCCCGTTGATCGCCACCTGGCTGACGCGACGATCCTCAGGGCTCAACCAACATGAGGATCAAGCGGCAACCTCGCCGAGGCACGACGGGGCGGGTGCCGAGGCGACTCCGTCGGTGCGCAGGCGGGACCGGGCAGATCGCCCGGGACTGTGCGCGGCGAAGGAGCCGCCCCGGTAAACGGGTCAGCGGCTCTGGAGGGCGTCCAGCGCGATCGCCATGGCGATCACCAGGCGACGGTCGATCTGCGGGTGCTGGATCTCCACCACGTAACGGTCGCGCAGACCCCACTTCTTGATCACCGAGAAGACCGGCTGGCCCCCGGCGACGAAGTCGAAGTGGTACGGCAGCCAGGACAGCGAGTCGACGAAGCGGCGCAGCAGGGCCACCGGCATGCTGCGCTCCTGGCCGGTGACGGCGGGCAGGCCCGCCTGCTCGACGTGCCAGGTGGACCGGAGCAGCGACTGCGCGAAGTCCTTGCGGAACAGGCCGATCGGGTTGCCGGCGTGGTCGGTGACGTCGTACGTGGCGGCGAGGTCGAGGCGCTGGCGGGCCTTGAACCCGAGCAGCGGATGCTGCTTCGAGTCGTCGGTGTAGATCGTCACCTGCTCCTTGAAGGCGAGCCGCTTCTGCTGGGCGAACGCCAGCAGGCCGCCCTCGGTGCCGTCCGGGGCCACGCTGTGGACCTCGTACTGGTTGACCATGAGGCGGATGCGCTGGCGGACGTGGAACTGGTGCTGCGACTGCAGGCTGTCGAGCTGCATGAAGTCTCCTCAACTGTGATGCGCCGGAGTGTCGCACAGCCCGGCAACGGCGACATCGAGTGGGCGCGATGCGGACGCGCTGAGGGGTGACTCAGCGAATCCCGTCGACGGTCGACCGGTGCGTCGCGTTGGTGAGCAGCTGCTGGATGCTGCGCAGCCGTTCGTTGATCTGATCCAGCCGCTCGGCCTGCGCCAGGGTGGCGAGCGCCGTGCTCAGGGCGATCTGCTGATCGACGCTGAGCTTCTCCTGGTCGATGGTGTAGAGCAGGTCGACGGTCTCGGCGATGGTGTCGGCCACGGCCCCTCCTCACGTACGCGGGCAAACAGCGAACAGCGAACAGCAAAGCGAACGGCGAGCACAGCCCAACGAGCTTCGATGGAAGCGCTCCCACCGTTCTTGCCCGTACGCCCGGGGTTTTATGCCTGATGTCAGTGCGGCAGGTTGTTCAGCACCACGTCGAGCACCCGGACGGCGCCCGGCTTGGACAGCGGGTTGTTGCCGTTGCCGCACTTGGGTGACTGCACGCAGGACGGACAACCGGCCTCGCAGCCGCACTCGTCGATGGCGTCGCGGGTGGCCTGGAGCCAGGCGGCGGCGGTGCCGTACGCCCGCTCCGCGAAACCCGCCCCACCGGGGTGACCGTCGTAGACGAAGACCGTCGGCGCCTCGGTGTCCGGATGTACCGCGGTGGACAGCCCACCGATGTCCCAACGGTCGCAGGTGGCCAGCAGCGGCAGCAACCCGATCGCGGCGTGCTCGGCGGCGTGCAGCGCCCCCGGCACGTCGGCCGGATCCACGCCCGCCTCGGCCAGCGACTCCGGCGAGAGGGTGAACCAGACCGCGACGGTACGCAGCTCCCGGGTCGGCAGGTCCAGCGGCCGGGTGTCGATCACCTCGCCGGTGGCGATGCGTCGCCGCTGGTACGACACCACCTGGCTGGTCACGTCCACCTCGCCGAGGAACAGCCCGACCGGCCCGGCGTCGACGTACGAGCGCACCGACACCACCGACAGCGAGGTGACGTCCCGCGCGTGGGTGGACCAGTCCGGCTCCTCGGGGTGGACGAGGGCGCAGCCGTCTTCCAGGTCGAGGGAGTCGACCACATAGGACACCCCCTGGTGCAGGTAGACCGCGCCGGGGTGCAGCAGGAAGTGCGACGAGCCGCCGTCGACGGTGCCGAGCAGCCGGCCGGTCGCCGCCTCCACCACGCAGACCGGGGCACCCCCCTCGCCGCGCAGGTCCACCTCGGGCCGTTCCCGGTGCCGCCAGTACCAGCCGGTCGGGCGCTGCCGCAGCGCACCCGCCTCGACAAGCGCCTCGACGGTCTCCTTCGCGCTGTCGCCGAAGAGTTCCAGATCGGCGACGGTCAGCGGGGCCTCGGCTGCCGCGCAGGCCAACTGGGGGCCGAGCACGTACGGATTGGCCGGGTCGAGCACGGTGGCCTCCACCGGCGTCCCGAAGAGCGCCTCCGGATGGTGCACCAGGTAGGTGTCCAGCGGGTCGTCCCGCGCGACAAGCACCGCGAGAGCCTCCTGCCCGGAGCGTCCGGCCCGGCCGGCCTGCTGCCACAGCGACGCCCGGGTTCCCGGGTACCCGCAGATCAGCACCGCGTCCAGGCCGACCAGGTCGACGCCCAGCTCCAGAGCGTTTGTCGAGGCCAGACCGAGCAGGTCGCCGTGCAGCAGCGCCCGTTCCAGCGCCCGCCGTTCCTCGCGCAGATAGCCGCCGCGGTAGGCGGCCACCCGGTCGCCGAGTCCGGGCACCGCCTCGTCGAGGCTGCGCCGGGCGCTTGTCGCCACCACCTCGGCACCCCGCCGGGACCTGACGAACGCCAGCGTCCGCACGCCGGCAGCGACGCTGTCCGCGAGCAGGTCGGCGGTCTCTCGCAGCGCCGACCGACGGACCTGGGTGAGGTCGCCCGGCTCGGCCTCGGGGCCGGGCGCGGTGGGTCGGGGGGCGTCCGGAGCGCGGCGCGGCGCGGGCGCGGCGGTGGACGACGACCCGGACGCCTCGGCGGGCAGCAGCGGCGGCTCCCAGAGTGCGAAGGTCACCCCGGCCCGGGGCGAGGTGTCCTCGGTGACCGCCGTCACCGGCAGGCCGACCAGTCGACCGGCGGTCGCCGCCGGGTCGCCCGAGGTCGCCGAGGCCAGCACGAACGTGGGGCCGGCGGTGTTGCCGTACCGGGCGCCCTGGCGGCGCAGCCGACGCAGCACGTGGGAGACGTGCGAGCCGAACACGCCCCGGTAGACGTGACACTCGTCGATCACCACGTACCGCAGCCGGCGCAGGAATCCCGACCACTGCGCGTGGCCGGGCAGGATGCCGTGGTGCAGCATGTCCGGGTTGGTCAGCACGAACCGGGAATGCCGGCGGATCCACTCCCGCTCGGCGCGGGGGGTGTCACCGTCGTAGCAGGCCGGGCGTACGCCCTCGATCTCCAACTCGGCGACGGCGCGCAACTGGTCGGCGGCGAGCGCCTTGGTCGGTGCCAGGTAGAGCACGGTGGCGCGGGGGTCGGCGAGCAGGGTGGCCAGCGCGGGCAGTTGGTACGCCAGCGACTTGCCGGAGGCGGTGCCGGTGGCGACGACGACGTGTCGCCGGTCGTGGGCCAGCTCGGCCGCCTCGGCCTGGTGCCGCCAGGGCGCGCTGACCCCGCGTCGGGCGTACGCGGTGCGCAGTTCCTCAGGGGCCCAGCCCGGCCACGGTGCCGGTGTGCCCGCCCGGGACGGCACCCGTTCGACATGGGTGACCGGATCGGTGGCGTGCCGTCGCCGCAGCTGGCGTAGCAGGTCGCCGGGCGCGGCGGCCGGAATCGGGGCGGGGCCCGGCTCACGGTCCCGGCCGGCGGATACGCTGGCTGCCGAGGTCACGTCCTGCACTCTCGCACTGGTGTTCGGAAATGGGAAATTGACCCACCGATGCGGTGAGTCCGGCCCCCGGTGAGTCGTCGGGGGGCCTCGGGGGTAGTGGTTAGATGCCCAATGAGCTTACGGCCGCGTCGAGGGAGGACCGATGGAGCTGTCGCTGGCGACCCGCACCGTGGGGGAGCACACGGTGCTCGAGGTCGGCGGTGAGGTGGATGTCTACACCGCCCCTCGGCTGCGCGAGCGGCTGCTGGAGTTGATCGACTCCGGTGCCCGGCACGTGGTGGTCGACCTGGGACGGGTCGACTTTCTCGACTCCACCGGGCTGGGCGTGCTGGTCGGCGCGCTGAAGCGACTGCGTACCGCGGACGGCACCTTCTCCCTGGTCTGTGACAAGGAACCGCTGCTCAAGATCTTCCGGATCACCGCGCTGGACCAGGTGTTCCCGCTGCATCCGACGGTCGAAGCGGCGACCGGCGCTGGCGCGTGATGGCGACGGTACGGCTCTCCTTCTCCCCGGCACCGGTGCACGTGCGTACCGCCCGCCTGGTCGGGGTGGCGGTCGCCCGGCGGGCCGGGGTCCGCGAGGATCTGCTCGACGAGGTACGCCTGGCCATCGGTGAGGCGTGCACCCGCGCGGTCGCCCTGCACCGCCAGTACGGAGTGGCCGAACCGGTGCTTGTGGAGATGTCCGACTCCGGGACGTACGCGGTGCGGGTGGTCGACCGGGCACCGATCGAGGCGAGTATCGGCCTGGCCGCGCTCGACGCCGACCAGTTGGCAAACGAGTCGCTCAACGAGGACGAACTCACCACCGGGGTGGGCTTCGCCCTGCTCGCCGGTTTCGTCGAGGACCTCCAGGTACGCCCCGTCGACGACGGCATCGGCACCGAGGTCCGGATGGTCTGGCCGCTGCACCGCTAGCCGAACTGATCCGCTGACGCCGCCGCCTTCCCTGAGCAGGGAATGCGGCGGCTTCGTCATGGATCCGGCCCTATATCAGATTCCGACTCATAACACAGCGACGAAGATCATCGCGGCGCGCCGCCACCTTCCTGTGACCTCGGACACTGCGGAGGGCTAGAGTACGCGGGTTGTCAGCAAGTGATCCCTCGGACAACCAGCGTGGCTGGGCCTGGCGGCGCGGGTCCACCGGGGGTGGCCCAGCGCGCACTTGCGAATTCGCATCCAGGCGCAGGTCGGTGCGTCTCCACCGGCCGGCGCGTTGTTCGGCACAGGAGGACACAGATGTCCGACAGCTTGGCCGCCGAGGGCGGCGGCGCGATCTCCCTCACCGGAGCCAATGTCACGTACGTCGTCATCGCCGCGGTGATCGCGCTGGTAGCGCTCGCCTTCGCCGCCGCGTTGACGAAGGCCGTGCTGGCCGCCGGCAAGGGCACCGACAAAATGCAGGAAATCTCCGGGGCCGTGCAGGAGGGCGCTTCGGCCTACCTGATCCGGCAGTTCCGGACCCTGGCGATCTTCGTGGTGATCGCCGTAGTACTGCTCTTCCTGCTGCCGGTGCACCAGACCGACGGCAGCGAGACCGCGGTGAAGATCGGCCGTTCGCTCTTCTTCGTGGTCGGTGCGCTGTTCAGCGCCTTCATCGGCGGCGCCGGCATGTGGCTGGCCACCCGGGCCAACCTGCGGGTGGCCGCCGCCGCCCGGGAGCGGGAGGGCGGCCGGGAAGCGGCCATGAAGATCGCCTTCCGGACCGGTGGTGTGGTCGGCTTCCTCACCGTCGGGCTGGGCCTCTTCGGTGCCGCGCTGGTGGTGCTGATCTTCCGGGGTGACGCGCCGACGGTGCTGGAGGGCTTCGGCTTCGGCGCCGCGCTGCTGGCCATGTTCATGCGGGTCGGCGGCGGCATCTTCACCAAGGCCGCCGACGTCGGCGCCGACCTGGTCGGCAAGGTCGAGCAGGGCATCCCCGAGGACGACCCACGCAACGCGGCCACCATCGCCGACAACGTCGGTGACAACGTCGGTGACTGCGCCGGCATGGCCGCCGACCTGTTCGAGTCGTACGCGGTCACGCTCGTCGCCGCGCTGATCCTGGGTCGCGCCGCCTTCGGCACCGACGGCCTGGTGCTGCCGCTGATCATCTCCACCATCGGTGTGCTGGTCGCCATCATCGGCGTCTTCATCACCAAGCTGCGGGCCTCCGACCGCAACGGTCTGACCGCCATCAACCGGGCCTTCTACCTCTCCGCGCTGATCTCGGCGGTGCTGGTCGGGGTGGCCACCTTCGCCTACCTCCAGCCGTCCTGGGCCGCGCAGCTCGGCGACGACTGGCGGACCGCGCTCGGCGTGGACGGCGGCGACCCGCCGTTCGGCCCGCGTGGTGTGGTCATCGGCGCGGTCGTCATCGGCATCGTGCTGGCCGCCGCCATCCAGGCGCTGACCGGCTACTTCACCGAGACCAACCGCCGTCCGGTGCAGGACATCGGCAAGAGCTCGCAGACCGGCGCGGCCACCGTCATCCTCGCCGGCATCAGCGTCGGCCTGGAGTCGGCGGTCTACTCGGCGCTGCTCATCGCCGCCGGTGTCTTCGGTGCCTTCCTGCTCGGTGGCGGCTCCATCACCCTGTCGCTGTTCGCCGTGGCGCTGGCCGGTACCGGTCTGCTCACCACCGTCGGCGTGATCGTGGCGATGGACACCTTCGGACCGATCTCCGACAACGCCCAGGGCGTGGCCGAGATGTCCGGCGACATCGACGAGCACGGCGCCCGCACGCTCACCGAGCTGGACGCGGTGGGCAACACCACCAAGGCGATCACCAAGGGCATCGCGATCGCCACGGCGGTGCTGGCCGCGACCGCGCTGTTCGGCTCGTACACCGACACCCTGCGCATCGCGTACGCCGACGCCGGGGTGACCGACGTCGGTGCCGAGATCCTGAACGCGCTGAACGTGTCCAACCCGCAGAACCTGGTCGGTCTGATCATCGGTGCGGCGGTGGTGTTCCTCTTCTCCGGCCTGGCCATCAACGCGGTCTCCCGCTCGGCCGGTGCCGTGGTGATGGAGGTCCGCCGGCAGTTCCGTGAGCTGCCCGGGATCATGGACGGCACGCAGCGCCCGGAGTACGGCAAGGTCGTCGACATCTGCACCCGGGACGCGCAGCGCGAACTGATGACCCCCGGTCTGCTGGCGATCATGGCACCGATCGCGGTCGGCTTCGGCCTCGGGCCCGGCGCGCTGGCGTCGTACCTGGCCGGGGCGATCGGGGCGGGCACGCTGATGGCGGTCTTCCTGGCCAACTCCGGTGGCGCCTGGGACAACAGCAAGAAGATGGTCGAGGACGGCGCGTACGGCGGCAAGGGCTCCGACGCGCACGCCGCGACGGTCATCGGCGACACCGTCGGTGACCCGTTCAAGGACACCGCCGGCCCGGCCATCAACCCACTGCTGAAGGTGATGAACCTGGTGTCGCTGCTGATCGCGCCGGCCGTGGTGGCGTGGAGCATCGGCGACGACCGCAACGTCGGTCTGCGGGTCACCATCGCGGTGGTGGCGACGCTGATCGTGGTCGCGGCGGTGGTGTTCAGCAAGCGCAAGAGCATCGCGCTCGACGAGGGCTCCGACAGCGGATCCGGCACCTCGGACCCGCGCCCGGCGGAGATCAAGGCCTGACCCTGCGGTCAGCATCACCGGTCCCCGGGCGGCGACACCGTCGCCCGGGGACCGGCCGTCGCTGCGGGGCGGTCCGCCTGACCGGTGCCGACCGGCAGCAGAGGCCGTACGCTGCAACGCATGCGTACGTGCCGGGCGGACGCCGCCAGAATGTTGACGGTGGTCCTGGCGACGTCGGTCCTGTTGGCCGGCTGTGGGTCCAGCGGTCCCAGTCCCCGGGCGTGGGCCGCGTCGGTGTGTTCGGCGTTGACCCCGTGGCGGGCCGAGATCAGCAAACTGACCAGCAGCACCGACCAGCAGATGACCGCGCAGACCACTCCCGCGCAGGCCAAGGAGAACCTGGTCCGGCTCTTCGGCGGCGCCGAACAGGCCAGTGAGGACGCTCGTCGCAAGGTGGAGCAGGCCGGGGTGCCCACGGTCGAGAACGGCGCGGAGATCTCCGAAGGCTTCCGGGCCTCCCTCGCGTCCATGCGCGACGCCTACGGCCGGGCCCGGGCCACGATCGACGGGCTGAGCACGGGTGAGCCCAAAGTCTTCTACGACGGCGTGCAGACGGCGGTGGAGACGCTGCAACAGGACTACGACGCCAGCGCGCTGGACACCAGCCGGCTGAACTCGGAGGAGTTGAAGCGCGCCTTCGACGAGGTGCCCGAATGCCATTGAGCGGCTCCGGTGAGACATCGGCGGCGCAACCGCTGCCGATGTCCTTCCCGCTGCCTGCTGCGGCACCACCGACCGCCCGGCGAACCCGCGCACGGGCGGTCGCTGCCGATCCGGACGAGGAGACGCCGGCCGAGGAGACACGGACCCGGGAGACGCCGGTGGGGGACCGGCAACTGGTCTTCTTCGGGGCGGAGACCGCCGAACCCTCGGTCGCCGACCTCGCCGGCCTGCTCGCCGGGCCCGGCGAGGTGCACCGGATGGGCGGTACCGCCCGGTTGTCGGTGGTGGTGGACGCCGGGTGGCGGGTGCACGTGCTCGTCGCCGAACTGGCCCAGCGCGGGGTCCGGGCCACCTGGACGCCGACCGAGGACCAGCGGTACGCCGTGCGGACCGCGTACACCCGGGCGATCGTGCCGCTCGCGGCGGCATGGCTGCGCGGCCCGACGCAGCAGCCACCGGCCGGCTTCCAGTTGGACGGCCGGCGGCTGCGGCTCTGGCTCGCCGCGGCCGGGGTGGTCGACCCGCCGGAGATCCTGCTGCACCTCGGGGGCGTCGATCCGGGCCGCTGGTCGGTGGTCGGGGCGGCCCTGATCGCGGCCGGGCTGGTCGGCGAACTTGTCGAACCGGGCGCGGGCGGTCCCGCGTACCGGATCAGCGGTCGACGCCGGGTGCTGCGGCTGGCGGAACTGGTCGGCGAACCTCCACCCGCCGCGCCGCCCGGCGCCTGGCCGGTCCGCGACTGACCGTCCGTGGGTCCCGGCCGGGACCCAACGTCCCGGGCCTGACCGGCTTCTCGAAGTCCGCCCGGTCCGGACCGGGCGGGCGACAGCTGTCCGATCTGGGACAGCCGGGCGTCAGCGCACACCGGGAGAAACGGCCGGGTTCCACCTCCACCGAGGGGCTGCCATGGTCACAGTGGCACGCTTTAGACCCTACCCAGGGTGTACGGTGACGCCGTTCGGCGTGAGCATGGATCGTCCGTAGCGGATTGCCGCCCGCGAAACCCGAAACACGGACGGCGCGTTACGTTGGACATCCGGACCGCCGGGTATCGGGGGGTCGAGCGTGCCCCGAACCGGACAGGCGCGGCCATCGAGTGGGAATGAGGTCGAAACCGAAGTGCCGAGCAACGCTGGAACCACCCGTCTGGTCATCGTCGAGTCGCCGGCGAAGGCCAAGACGATCTCGGGCTACCTGGGCCCGGGGTACGTCGTGGAGGCCAGCTTCGGGCACGTCCGCGACCTGCCGCGCAACGCCGCCGATGTGCCCGCGAAGTACAAGGGCGAGCCGTGGGCCCGGCTCGGCGTCGACGTGGACAACGGCTTCCACGCCCTCTACGTCGTCTCCGCCGACCGCAAGCAGCAGATCAGCAAGCTGACCAAGCTGGCCAAGGAGGTCGACGAGATCTTCCTGGCCACGGATGAGGACCGCGAGGGCGAGGCGATCGCCTGGCACCTGGTGGAGACCCTCAAGCCGAAGGTGCCGGTCCGGCGGATGGTCTTCCACGAGATCACCAAGCCGGCCATCCAGGCGGCCGTGGCCAACCCGCGCGAGATCGACCGCAGCCTGGTCGACGCCCAGGAGGCCCGCCGCATCCTCGACCGGCTCTACGGCTACGAGGTCTCCCCGGTGCTGTGGAAGAAGGTCATGCCGAAGCTGTCGGCGGGCCGGGTGCAGTCCGTGGCGACCCGGATCGTGGTCGAGCGTGAGCGGCAGCGGATGGCCTTCCGCACCGCCGAGTACTGGGACATCCTGGCCACCCTGGCGGTGGCGAACGCGGGCGAGGGCCCGCGCACCTTCAACGCCACCCTGGTCGCGCTCAACGGCGACCGGATCGCCACCGGCAAGGACTTCGAGCCCACCACCGGCAAGGTGCGCGCCGGGGCGGGCGTCGTCCACCTGGACTCCAGCGGAGCGCGAGGGCTGGCCGCCCGCCTCGAAGGGCGACAGTTCACCGTCACCCGGGTCGAGGAGAAGCCCTACCGTCGCCGCCCGTACGCGCCGTTCATCACCTCCACGCTCCAGCAGGAGGCGGCCCGCAAGCTGCGGTTCTCGTCGCAGCAGACGATGCGCACCGCGCAGCGGCTCTACGAGAACGGCTACATCACCTACATGCGTACCGACTCGGTGAACCTGTCGGAGACCGCCATCGCGGCGGCCCGCCGGCAGATCGTCGAGTTGTACGGCGAGCGCAGCGTGCCGCCGGAGCCGCGCCGCTACACCGGCAAGGTGAAGAACGCCCAGGAGGCGCACGAGGCGATCCGCCCGGCCGGGGACAACTTCCGCACCCCGGGCGACGTGGCCAAGGAACTCTCCGCCGAGGAGTACAAGCTCTACGAGCTGATCTGGCGGCGCACCATCGCCTCGCAGATGACCGACGCGGTCGGCTCCAGCGTCTCGGTGCGGATCCGGGCGACCACCACCGCCGGTGAGGAGGCCGACTTCGGCGCCACCGGCAAGACCATCACCGACCCGGGCTTCCTGCGGGCGTACGTCGAGTCCAGCGACGACGAGAACGCCGAGGCCGAGGACGCCGAGCGTCGACTGCCCAACCTGGTCAAGGACCAGCCGCTGACCGCCGACGAGCTGGCCGCCCAGGGCCACCACACCCAGCCGCCCTCCCGCTACACGGAGGCGTCGCTGGTCAAGGCCCTGGAAGAGCTGGGCATCGGGCGTCCGTCCACGTACGCCTCGATCATGCAGACCATCCAGGACCGGGGGTACGTCGTCAAGCGCGGCCAGGCGATGATCCCGTCGTTCCTGGCGTTCGCGGTGATCGGGCTGATGGAGCGGCACTACCCGCGCCTGATCGACTACGACTTCACGGCCAGCATGGAGAACGAGCTGGACGAGATCGCCGGTGGTGACCACGCGGCTGTCGACTTCCTCACCGCGTTCTACTTCGGCACCACGAACGGCGCCGGCGACCAGGACATCGCCCGCTCCGGTGGGCTGAAGAAGCTGGTTACCGAGAACCTCAGCGACATCGACGCGCGCAGCGTCAACTCGATCCCGCTGTTCACCGACGACGAAGGTCGTGAGGTCGTCGTGCGGGTCGGCCGGTTCGGGCCGTACCTGCAGCGGGCGCTGCCCGGCGAGCAGCCGGCCCCGAAGGCGGAGGGCGAGGAGGGCGGCACCCCGGGCGACCGGGCACCGATCCCCGAGGGCCTCGCGCCGGACGAGCTGACCCCGGAGAAGGTGCACGAGCTGTTCCTCGGCGGTGGGGGCGAGCGCAAGCTCGGCGACGACCCGGCGACCGGGGAGCCGATCCTGCTCAAGTCCGGCCGCTTCGGCCCGTACGTGGCCAGCGGGGAACGCAAGTCGTCCCTGCTGCGCTCGCAGTCACCTGATTCGCTCACCCTCGACGAGGCGCTCAAGCTGCTCAGCCTGCCGCGCCTGATCGGCGTGGCACCGGACGGTGCCGAGGTGTTCGCCAACAACGGCCGCTACGGCCCGTACGTCAAGCGGGGCGACGAGTTCCGCTCGCTGGACTCGGAAGACAAGATGTTCACCGTCACCCTCGACGAGGCGCTGGCCCTGCTGGCCGCCCCGAAGACCCGTCAGCGTCGGGCCGCCGCCCCACCGCTGCGGGAGATGGGTGCCGACCCGCTGACCGAGAAGCCGCTTGTCATCAAGGACGGCCGGTTCGGCCCGTACGTCACCGACGGGGAGACCAACGCCTCCCTGCGGCGCGGCCAGACTCCGGAGGAACTGACCCTGGAGGAGGCCTCCGAGATGCTCGCCGAGAAGCGAGCCAAGGGCCCCGCCCCCAAGAAGACCGCAGCAAAGAAGACCGCAGCCAAGAAAACCACCGCGAAGAAGACCACAGCCAAGGCCACCGCGACCAAGGCCACCAAGGCCACCGCAGCGAAGGCCGCAAAGGCCACCCCCGCCAAGAAGGCCGCCCCCAAGAAGGCCACCTCCGCGCGCTCGGAGTAACCACTGGCGATCTTGGTACGAAAGTGCCCTCCCGAGGGCGGTTTCGTACCAAGATCTCCCGTCAAGGGCGCCAGCCGGCGGCGAGCAGAGCGGCGCGGAGTTGGGCGATGACGTCGGCGGGGTGGTGGCGGATGGCCCAGGCGGGGAAGCGGAGCACCCGGTCGCCGCTGCGCCACAGATCGTTCTGTCGGCGCATGTCCGCCCAGGCGGTCGCCGGGTCGAGGTGCTGGCTGCCGTCGATCTCCACATGCACCCGCCACTCCTCGAACAAGGCGTCCAGGTAGCGGCGTCGACCAGTGGCATCGTGTCGGACAGCCTGTCTGGTGGGCTCGGGTAGCCCGGCGCGCCGGACGAGGCGCAGGAAGTCGAGTTCGGGCAGGGAGTGCGCACCGCCCACCGCATCGGTGGCGGTCTGCGCGATCAGGGCGCGGCGGCGGGCGCGGGGAAGGCGATCCAGCACCTGGCGTACGTCGTCACCACCGACGAGGCGCTGCTGGAATCCGGCGGCGATGATCGCCCGAGCTTCCTGGTCGCTCGGTGCCCACTGCGCCGCGTCCACCAACGATCGAGCCGGCATCGTCCGGCGGGGCTGCCCGACATCGAGGACGTCCGCGGCCGGCAGCAGGGTGGTGCGGTGTACGCGGACACCGGGCGGCATGGCCCGGGTCCGGTGGTGCGCCGGCAGCAGGATGTGCACGAACTTGTCGTCGTACCTGCGCAGGCCCCACGCACGGGCGGCGCTCAGACCGCCGAGCACCGCCGCCGGTCCGGCGGAGAGAACGCCGATCCAGGGCAGTTGCGCCGGCACGATCGGCCCGTTGTGTGTGACGTAGACAGCCCGGTGCACCTGCTGCCAGCGGCCGACGTCGACCCGGTGCCGAATCGCCTTCGGCGACAGGTACCGCCGGGCCTGGTCGAGGCTGAGCACCTGCTCCTGATGAAACAACAGCCAGGTCAGCTCACCCGCCTCATCCCCCGGCAACCCACCCCCCACCCACCCGCGCCCCGCCGCCCACCTGCTTCCTGCCGCCCCGCCCCCTGCCGCTCCGGGCCCCGCCGCCCCGCGCCCCGCCGCCCCAGGCCCCGCCGCCCCGCGTCCTGCCGCCCCGGGCCCACGCCTCGCCCATCCGGCCCCACTCCCACCCCGCTGCTCACCCTGTCCCCACACACCCCCACCCTGCCCACCCACCCTCCGCCGCGCTGCCCCTGTGGACAGCCACGAGATCTTGGTACGAAAGTGCCCCTCCAAGGGCCGTTTCGTACCAAGGTCGGATTCAGCCGAGGAGTGTGGTGAGGTGGGGGGTGGTGAAGGTGTGGTGGGGGTCCAGATGGGTGCGGATGCGCTGGAAGTCCTGCCAGCGGGGGTAGGCGTCGGCCAGGGAGGCGGCGTCGCGCCAGTGGAGCTTGCCCCAGTGGGGGCGGCCGCCCAGCTCGGTCGCCACCTGCTCGAAGGCGCGGAAGTACGGCTCGTAGGGCATGCCGACGTACTGGTGCAGGGCGACGTACGCCGACTCGCGCCCGTACGAGTGGGACAGCCAGATCTGGTCGGCGGCGGTGAAGCGCACCTCGACCGGAAAGAGCACCCGGAACGGCAGGCGGTCGATGATCCGGCGCAGGGCGTCCAGCGCCTCGGGCAGGGCGTCGCGCGGTAGCGCGTACTCCATCTCCACGAAGCGGACCCGGCGCGGGGTGCAGAAGACCGTGTCGGAGCGGCCGGTGTAGATGCGTTCGCTGAGCGCGCGGGCGGAGACGGCACTGATCGTCGGGACCAGGGCCGGCATCGCCCGGCCGAGCCGGCAGGCGCCGGCGAAGACGGTGTTGGCCAGGAAGTCGTCGTCGAGCCAGCCGCGCCAGCGGGGCAGCGGGCGATCGTCGTCGGGTACCCGGTCGTTGACCTTCAGCTGGGCCTGGCTGCTGTACGGGAACCAGAAGAACTCGACGTGATCGTGGGTGCCGATCAGCTCGGGTAGGTCGGCCAGCACGGCGTCCAGGACGGCCGGGCGTTCGTGGGCCCGCAGCACGAAGGCGTCCACGCAGCGCAGCGTCACCTCGACCAGTACGCCGAGCGCGCCGAGCGAGATCCGGGCCGCGTCGAACACGTCGGGGTGCTCGTCGGCGGAGCAGTGCAGCACCTCGCCGGTGCCGGTGACCAGGGTCAGCGCGGCGACGAAGGTGGCCAGCCCGCCGTACGCCGCGCCGGTGCCGTGGGTGCCGGTGGAGATCGCCCCGGCCACCGTCTGCGCGTCGATGTCACCGAGGTTGGGCAGCGCCAACCCGTGACTCGCCAGTAGCGCGTTGAGCTGCCGCAGAGTCATCCCGGCCGGTACGGTGACAAGGCGCCTATCGACGTCCACCTGTACGTCGATGGCGAGTCCGGCCAGGTCCATCCGGCTACCGTCGCCGACCGCGACGGGCGTGAAGGAGTGGCCGCTGCCGATCGGGCGAATCCGGGCACCGGCCTCGGCGGCGGAGCGGACCTGCTCGACGACTTCGGTGACGGTGGTGGGGCGCAGAACCGTCGCCGTGCTGTGCTGGTTGCCGGCCCAGTTCGACCAGGCGGTGGCGTCGCTGACGCTGCTTCCCCGCATCGGCGCTCCTTCAGATGGATATGAACCGAGTTCATATCAGGAACGTTGTTCCTGGTAAACACCGCAATCGAGATTCGCTCGTTGTACCGGTAGTCACGAACCGGTGACTTGTAGATATGTTCATCCGTCGAGAGGGGGTGGCGAGTGTCCACTTCAGCCGCCACGACTGGGCCGCTGCGCCGGGTTCCGGTGCAGGGTCGTAGTGTCGCGCGGGTCCAGCGGATGCTGGACGCTTGCGCCGAACTCGTCGACGAGGTGGGGTACGAAGGGCTGACCACCACCCTGCTCGCCGAGCGGGCAGAGGTGGCGATCGGGTCGGTCTATCAGTTCTTTCCGGACAAGCGGGCGATCGTGCAGGCGTTGACGCTGCGCACGATGGAGGCGTACCTCCAGCGGCTCGACGAGCGCTTCGCCTCGGACGACCTGACCCACTGGTGGGACGGGGTCGACGCGGGCATCGACGAGTACATCACCATGCACCGCACTGTTCCCGGATTCCGTACCTTGCACTTCGGCGACGTGGTCGACCTGCATCTGCTCGATGAGCAGCGCGACAACAACGGGGTGATCGCGGACCAATTGGCACGCGTGCTCACCGAGCGCTTCGGCCTCGCCGACGTGCCCGACCTGCAATTCCATCTGGAAATCGCGGTGGAGGTGGCCGACGCGCTGATCAAGCTCGCGTTCCGGCGTACGTCCGACGGCGACGAGCGGGTGCTGGTCGAGGCGAAGGCGCTCATCCGCGACTACCTGCACCGCCAGGTGGACGCTCGGGGCGATGCCGGGCACCGGCCGGTCGTGCAGCCCGCGAAGCCGGCCGACGATCAGATCATCGATTCCGCGGAAACCGCGGCACAGCCCGCCTGACACCAGCCCTCCCGTCCGGCGCGGCCCTGCGGTCACCCCGCTCCGCCCGCCGAACCCGTCAGGTGCGTACCCCAGCGGCTGGCGGCGGGTTTCACAGGAAGGCGTGGCCCTCGCCTCGGTAGGTCGGCACGGTGGCCACCACCTCGTCGCCGTCCACCAGGTGCAGTTCGTTGACGTGTTCGCACAGCTCGCCCGACTTCGCGTGGCGGAACCAGACCCGGTCGCCGATGCGCAGCGTGGCGGCCGTGCGGCCGGCCAGCGGGGTCTGCACCTCGCCGGCCCCCTCGGTGCCGACCAGCTTGAGTCCGGTGGGCAGCCACGGTCGGGGCAGCCGGCTGCGGCTGGCCGATCCGGAGGCGATCCAGCCGCCGCCGAGCACGGTGGCGAGCCCGGGTGCCGGCCGGCGGACCACCGCACAGGCGAAGAAGGCCGCCGGGGTGGGACGCCAGTCGCGATAGGCGTCGAACAGCGTCGGCCCGTACAGCCCCGATCCCGCGGTGACCTCGGTGACCGCGGGATCGGCGCTTGTTGCGGCCACGCTGCCGGTGCCGCCGCCGTTGACGAATTCCAGGTCGGCGTGGTCGCGCACGGCGGCCACCGCCGCGGCGCGGCGCGCCAGCAGTTCGCGGTACGACCCGCGCTGGGCCAGCCGGATCACCGCGCCGAGCGCCGTCTGCCCGGGTGGCGCGTCGCCGACCCCGGCGATCTGTGCCTCGTACGACATCAGGCCGACCAGCCGGAAGCCGCGCCGAGCGGTGATCGTGGCGGCCAACCTGCCGGCGGCCCGGGCACTGTGCACCGGTGAGCGGCGGACGCCGACGTGCACCCGGCCGCCCAGCAGTCGCCACGAGGCGTCCAGGTCGAGACAGATCCGCAGCTCCGGCCGGCTCTGCGGCGACTTCACGGTGTCGTAGAAGTCCAGCTGATCGGGGTCGTCGACCATCAGGGTGACGGCGGCGGCCAGGGCCGGATCGGCCGCGAGTTCGGTTAGCGCGCCCCTGTCGACGGTGGGGTACGCCACCAGCACGTCGTCCGTGACACCGGTACGCACCAGCCAGATCGCCTCGGGCAGGGTGAACGCCATCACCCCGCGCCAACCGGGGCGGGCCAGCGCCCGGGCGATCAGCTCGCGGCTGCGCAGCGACTTGCTGGCGACCCGCAGGGGCTTTCCGCCGGCCCGGTCGACGAGCGCGGCGGAGTTCGCATCGAAGGCGGTCAGGTCGACCACGGCGTACGGGGGATCGAGATGCCGGGTCGCCCGGTCCAGCCGGTGGCGCAGATTCTCGCTGTCGGTGGCCACGTGTGCACGCTAACTGTGAAACGGTGAATGCGAAACACCCTCGCGTCCGGCCTGCGCACCATGAGTTGGCCACAGCGGCCTAGGCTCGGCGGGCAAGGCGAGGCGTGACGGGGGTAGGTCCCCGCAGGTCTAGAGTGTTCCACCGGGGGTGCCCAGTGATGGGCCGGCACGTGGAGGTACGGCCATCGAAAGCCAATTCAACGGCGAGTCGTCCGGCGTGTCGCCGTCCACGAACCAGCCCACCGGCCAGGCCGGCCGATCCGGCGGCACGACCGGCCAAGCTGACCTGACCGGTTACCCCGCCATCCGCTCGGTGCTGCGCATCCGCCCCTTCCGCCGGCTCTGGATCGTGCTCAGCGCTGCCTCCTTCGGTGACTGGCTCGGCCTGCTCGCCACAAGCATCTTCGCCGCCGCCCAGGTGGAGGGCAGCACCGCCAAGGGCGCCGCCTTCGGTGGCGTGATCGCCATCCGGCTGCTGCCCGCGTTGCTGCTCGGGCCGATCGCCGGCGTGTTCGCCGACCGGTTCGACAGGCGCTGGACCATGGTCATCTGCGACCTGCTGCGGTTCGTGCTGTTCGCCTCCATCCCGCTGTACGCGCTGACCGGTGCCAGCGGTGCCCGGGTGGTCAGTTGGGCGGCCATCGCCACCTTCCTGATCGAGACGGTCACGCTGCTCTGGATCCCGGCCAAGGAAGCGGCGGTACCGAACCTCATCCCGCGCGCCCGGCTGGAGACCGCCAACCAGCTCACCCTGATCACCACGTACGGCCTGACGCCGATCTTCGCCGCGATAGTGCTCGCCTCGCTCGACGGCATCGTCCGGGGTGCCACCGGCGGTGAGATGCCGTCCTGGGCCGAGCCGGCCCAACTCGCGCTCTGGTTCAACGCGTTCTCCCGGCTCGCCACCGCCCTGGTCGTCGCCTTCGGCATCAAGGAGATCAGCCAGGGGCAGCGCCAGCGGCAGGAACAGTCCGAGCAGAGCATGCTGCGCCAGTTCAACGAGGGCTGGCGGTACATCGGGAAGACGCCACTGGTCCGTGGCCTGGTGCTGGGCATCTTCGGTGCCTTCGCCGGCGGCGGCATCGTGATCGGCACTTCCCGGTTCTTCGCCAACTCGCTCGGTGCCGGTGACGCCGCCTTCTCCCTGCTCTTCGGGGCGATCTTCTTCGGCCTGGCGATCGGCATCGGGCTCGGCCCGATGATCGTGCGGGACATGTCCCGGCGTCGCTGGTTCGGCATGAGCATCGTGCTGGCCAGCGCCTCGGTGATGACCCTGGCCTTCGCCATCCACCTGTCCATGGCGCTGGTCGGCGCGGTCCTGGTCGGCGCCGGCGCCGGAATGGCCTTCCTCTCCGGCACCACCCTGCTCGGCGGCGAGGTCGCCGACGAGGTACGCGGCCGGGTCTTCGCCGTGGTGCAGATCGGCACCCGGCTGGTGCTGATCCTGGCGATCGCGCTGGGCAGCCTGCTCGCCGGTGTCGGTGGCTCCCGGAAGCTGGAGATCGCCGACCTGGGAATCTCGATCTCCGCCACCCGCCTGCTGCTGCTCGTCGCCGGCGCGGCCGGGATCTTCGCCGGAATCAGCGCGTTCGGCCAGATGGACGACAAGAAGGGCGTCCCGGTCCTAGCCGACCTGTGGGGTTCGATCCGGGGCCGTCCGCTGATGCCGGCGGAACCGTTCGTCTCGGCGGGACTCTTCGTGGTCTTCGAGGGCGGCGAAGGCGCCGGCAAGTCGACCCAGCTGGCCCAGCTCGCCGAACGGCTGCGCGCCGAAGGGCGGGACGTGGTGGTCACCCGCGAGCCGGGCGCAACCGGCGTCGGCACCCGCATCCGGTCCCTGGTGCTGGACAACAACACCGACGACGAGGCACCCTCACCACGCGCCGAGGCCCTGCTCTACGCCGCCGACCGGGCGCATCACGTGGCCACCGTGGTCCGGCCCGCCCTGTCCCGGGGTGCCGTCGTGATCAGTGACCGGTACGTCGACTCCTCCCTGGCCTACCAGGGCGCCGGCCGTACCCTGCCGGTCGACGAGCTTTCCTGGCTCTCCTCCTGGGCCACCGGCGGGCTCAAGCCCGACCTGGTGGTGCTGCTGGACATCGACCCGCGTGCGGGGCTGACCCGGGTGGCCGAGCGCAGCCGGACCGCCGACCGGTTGGAAGCCGAGTCGCTGGCCTTCCACGAGCGGGTTCGGTACGCCTTCCTCGACCTCGCCGCCGCCGACCCGAAGCGCTACCTGGTCCTCGACGCCGGCCACCCGGTCGACCAGATCGCCGAGCGGGTCGCCGACCGGGTGACGGAACTGCTCGCCCCCGGCGGTGCCGACCACCCGGGGCCGGCAAGTGGCCCGGACACCTCGGTGCAGCCTGAGTTATCCCCAACAGAGCTGGTGACGACGGAGCGGACTTGATGCCGGACGCCTTCGCCGACCTGGTCGGCCAGGACGAGGCGGTGGACACGTTACGTCGGGCTGCGGCCGCCGCAGCCGCCGTGCTGCGCACGCCACAGGAAGCGGTGGGCGGAGCAGATCCGGGTGCCGGGATGACGCACGCCTGGATCTTCACCGGGCCACCCGGCTCGGGACGGTCGGTGGCGGCGCGGGCCTTCGCCGCCGCGTTGCAGTGCGTGCACGGCACCGGGTGCGGGCAGTGCCCCGGTTGTCACACCACCCTGGCCGGCACCCACGCCGACGTACGACTGGTGGTCCCCGACGGGCTCTCCATCGGGGTCAACGAGATGCGGGCGCTGGTGCTGCGCGCGGCCAGCACACCGTCCGGCGGCCGATGGCAGGTCGTGATCATCGAGGATGCCGACCGGTTGACCGAGGCGGCCGGTAACGCACTGCTCAAGGCGGTCGAGGAGCCCCCACCCCGAACGGTCTTCATGCTCTGCACGCCCTCCACCCACCCGGACGACATCTCGGTGACCATCCGGTCGCGCTGTCGGGTCGTACCCCTGGTGCAGCCGGCAGCGGACGCGGTGGCCGAGGTGCTGGTCCGGCGGGACGGGATCGCGCCCGATGTGGCCCGATGGGCGGCGGCGGCCACGCAGGGTCACGTCGGACGGGCCCGGCGGCTGGCCGGCGACCCCCAGGCCCGGGCCCGGCGGGAGGCGGTGCTCGCCGTACCGCGCCGACTGACAAGCGTGGGTGCCGCCTTCGACGCGGCCTCCGCGCTGATCGAGGCGGCCGAGGCCGAAGCCGAGGCGGCGGTCGTGGAGATCGACGCGGCGGAACGCGCGGCGCTGGAGACGGCGCTCGGCGCGGGCGGTACCGGTCGGGGCGCGGCAAGCGCCGCCCGGGGTTCCGCCGGCCAGCTCAAGGACCTGGAGCGGCGGCAGAAGTCCCGGGCCACCCGGGCCCAGCGGGACGCGTTGGACCGGGCGCTCGTCGACCTGGCCGCCTTCTACCGGGACGCGCTGACCATGGCGATGGGCGCACCGGTGCCGCCGGTGCACACCGACACCGCCGAACTGGCCGATGCCGGCGCGCGCAGCTGGCAGGCGGAGGGAGCGCTGCGGCGGCTGGAGGCCGTACTGGCCTGCCGCACCGCCATCGAGGCGAACGTCAAGCCCCGGATCGCCGTCGAAGCCATGATGCTCGCCCTCTGGAAGGGCTGACCGCGGCAGGTCTTGTCGGCCGGACCGTTATCCACAGGCATCGACACGCGCAATTCACGTGCGGTACGGTCCGGTGTGCCGTGGTGACGGCGGCGGCACGCAGAGTGAGGGCAGCCGGGGAGGAGTCCGCTGATGCCGCGGGGCGAGATCGACGAGGCATGGATCGAGGAGGCGGTCCGGCGTTACCGCCGGATCGAGTCGCTCCAGGCCGAGTTCGACCAGGCCGTGGCGACGGTCGAGGTCACCGTCCGGTCGCCGGACGGCCTGGTGGAGGTGGTCGTCACCGCCAGCGGCCGGATCACCGACGTACGCTTCCTCGGCCCGCTGCACAACCGTGCGCCGCGTGACGTGGCCGGCTCGGTGCGGGCTGCGGTCACCGCCGCAGCGGACGCCGCCCAGTGGGCCCGGGAGAAGCTGCACAACGAGACCTTCACCGCCTACCGGCCACTGACGGGGGCCTGAAATGGACCTGCGTACCCTGGCCAGCCGGCTCGACGACGCGAGCGCCACCCTCACCGCGCTCTCCCGTTCGGTCACCGCCAGTGACCCTGCCCAGGGGGCCTTCGGGGCTGACGCCCCGGGCCGACCCGGCGAGATCGGCCGGGCACTGCTGCGGCAGTGGACGACGGCCACGGGCGACCGGGCCCGGGAGGCGTACGCCGCCGCCGGTCACCTGGCGGCCACCGCGGACGCCCTACGCCGGGCTGCGGACCAGTACGCCGACACCGACGTCGCGGTGAGCCGCCGGCTGGCCGGAGAGTCCTGATGGACGCCCTCGACCGGCTCGCCGAACCGGGCCTCGACCTGCTGCGCCGGGTCGACACCCTGCTCGCCGCAGGCGCACCCGAGGGGCACCGGGTCTGGCCGCTGCTGCGGCGGATGCAGGTGCTGCCGGGCGAGGCGCTGCGGCACTTCCTCGACCTGCGTCCCGGGCCGCTGGCCGCTGCCGGGCAGGCGGTGCGCCGGCACGTCCACGGGTACGACCGGGCGTGCGCCGCGCTGACCGACCCGCTGCTCTGGTCCGGGCCGGCCGCGGCGGCGTACGGCGAGACCCGGGCGGTGCTGCTGCGCCACCTCGACGAAGGCCCCGAAAGTCTGGTGGGAAGGCTGGAGGCTACCGCTGGTTACGCCGAGGCGCTCGCCGACTGGGTGGAGGGCAGCCGGTTGGCCGTCGCCCGGGCCCTGGCCGAGGTGATCGGCTCGGCCGAGGCGGTAACTGTCGTCACGGCCACCTCGGTCACCCGGGCGGTGAGCCACTCCGGGCCGTCGTCGCCGGGTGCCGTCGCCGCTGCCGAGATCGCCGCCCGCCTGCTGGCGGTGCTCGGTGTGGCGTACGACGGGGCGGAGACCCTGGTACGCCAGTGGGGGCCGAGCATGGCCGAGTCGGTGCTGCGCCCGTCGGCCGCCCGGGCCCGCCCCGACTTCCACGACGGCACCCGCACGATCCGTGCCAGTTGGTAGGCGGGGCGCGTCGGCCGGGTTCGGCCGGACATGGATGGTCGTACCGGGTGGTCGAACGCGACTCCGAACCGGCACGGTCCCGCCGAAGCGTCGTAGGGTGATGACATGGGGATGCTCTGTGCGGTCAGCTTCCAGCGCTACGGGCGCCTCTACTACCTCGATCCGGGCGAGTTGCGCCCCCAGGTGGGCGACAAGGTGTTGGTGCCCACCGACGACGGGCCCGAGGTGGCGGAGTGCGTGTGGGCGGCGCAGTGGGTCACCGAGGACACCGACGGTTTCCCCAAGCTCGCCGGGCTGGCACAGGATGAGGACCTGCGCCGCGACGAGGACCTGCGCCGCCGCAAGGCCGAGGCGAAGGTCGCGGCCAAGCGGCTGATCCGTGCCCACGGGCTGCCGATGAAGGTGGTGGCGGTCGACCACGTGCTCAGCAGGGGCGACGACGGCGGGGAGCGGAGCACCATCTACTTCACCGCCCCGCACCGGGTGGACTTCCGCTCACTCGTCCGCGACCTCGGCGCGACCCTGCACTGCCGGGTGGAGTTGCGGCAACTCTCCGCGCGCGACTCGGCACGGGTGCAGGGCGGCATCGGCTCCTGCGGGCGAGACCTGTGCTGCGCCACCTTCCTGAACGACTTCGAGCCGGTGACCATCCGGATGGCCAAGGAGCAGGACCTGCCCCTCAATCCGCTGCGCATCTCCGGCGCCTGCGGTCGACTGATGTGCTGCCTGAAGTACGAGCACCCGCTGTACGCCTCAAGCGGCACGTACCCCGCGACCGGGCAGCGCGTCGAGACCCCCTCCGGCCTGGGCAAAGTCGTGTCACGGCATCCGCCGAGCGAGACCGTCACCGTCCGACAGCTCAGTGACGGGGCGGTCAAACGTTGCTCGCTGGCCGATGTCTGTGGCCCTCGCATCGCACACGACGAAAGGCACTCCTCCGCCGAGCCGGGTCTGTCGCCGCAAGGGGAGTGACCGGGCCGCTGCGATCTTGGGCTTGTCCGGGGTTCCTACCCTGCCCGCATGGCATATCAGCCGGCCATGGTGCCGCCGAAGAAGTCCAAGCGGGTTCTGTTCATCGTGTTGGGTGTGGTGCTCGCACTCTGCTGCTCAGGTGGGGCGGTCGGTGCCTACCTGATCTACCGGGTGGCGATGGACGCCACCGGACCGGTCCGCTCCACAGTGAACACATTCGCCGGCGCGCTCGTGGAACGCGACTATCCGACCGCCTATCAGCAACTCTGCACCCGGATCCGGGACCGGGTCAGCGAGGCGGACTTCACGCAGCAGCAGGAAAACCAGCCGGACCTCACCGGACACAAGATCGTCGGGCTGAACCTCTCCAACCAGAACGGCCATGTCAGTGGCAGTGCGACCGTCCGCTACACCAGGAGCGAGGGCGGCGCCACCAACCAGGTCTACCCGCTGATCAAGGAGGAGGGCAACTGGCGGATCTGCGAGTGAGTCGCAGGCCGGCAGGCCCCGGATGAGCTGTCGGGCCGGCACCTACGGGTGCCGGCCCGCGGTCGCCCAGGTGCAGGTGAGGGAGACGGGCGGCTCGGCCAGCCGGGGAGTCAGGGGCGTGGTGGGGGTCAGCCAGGAGGCTTCCGGCGTGTGGTCGGGGTTGACCTGCCAGCGGCGGGCCACCCGGTCGACCACGATGGGGTAGAGCGTGAGGGTGCCGTCCGGATCGATACGCATCCGGACGAAACCCTTGGCATCCTCGATGCCCTGACCGGCGAACAGTTCGTTGACGTTCACCCCGAACGCGCTGGCGATCAGCAGGTACCCGGCCACCAGTTGACTGGCCACCAGCCCGATCACCGGCAGGTAGAGCACCGCCGCCGCAGCCGCCGGCAGCGGCCAGGACCAGTTGTGGAAGGGCAGGGCCAACCAGACCCAGGTGCCGGCCGCGCCCAGCCCGACGTGGGCCAGACCGTGCATGACGCCGAGAACCCAATGTCGCACGTTGCGTTTCCCGGTGGTGCTGGGTGGCTTGGCGAACAGGGCCGCCGCGAGCACGGTCACCAGCACCATCAACACCAGCGGAACGCTGAACAGGCGCTGCTCGGACGCCTCGATCCGGAAGTCGGCCACGCCGGCGATGGAGAGCATCAACAGGGTGTGCAGGACGCCGAGCAGGGTGGCGAACCCCGGATTGCGGCGAGGCAGCCGGCCGAAGATCCCCCAGCCGTACCGGCGGGAGCGGGCCGCGTCGGGGTAACGGGCGGCCAGCGCGTACGACCGGGACGGGCTGGACCGCCGGGCCAGGGTGTCGCGCGGCGGCACCTCGATCTGCTCGGGCAGCTTGTGTGTGGGGTAGAGGTACGCGCCCCCGCTGCCGCAGGTGACCAGCTGCCGGTCGTCCGGGCCGGTGTACCGGGCGTAATGGTGCAGGTCGCCGGAGATCAACACCCGGACCCGGGCCCCGGTGGGCGCGATGATGGTCCGGATGAAGTAGTCGATCGAGTCGTACGCCGAAGGGTTGTCGACGGTCTTGACCCAGGCGGGTGCCGGCACCGCCAGGATCACCTTGCTCTGCGGCCCCAGCTTCTTGGCGACCGTGTCGAAGTAGGTCAACTGCGGATCGTCGACGTACGAGCCGGACTGGTCGTCGAGGCCGAGCAGCCACCAGTCGGCGGGCAGCTCGGCGGCGAAGTACGAGCGTGACTGCCCGGTACGCCAACCGCCGAAGTGCCGGTCCCGAGTACGCACGAACAGCCGCAGGAACGCGGTGAGTCCGTCGTACCAGTCATGGTTGCCGGGGACCGCGAAGACACTGGGCTGCTCCGGCGGAGTGGCCGGCAACGCGGCCTGGTACGGCCCCTTGCACCGGTCCTCGTACGCCTCGTAGGCGGCCGACGGGTACACCTGGTCGCCGCCCATCACCAGGGTCTGCGCCCGCGGCAGCCGATGCCCGTCCACCGCCAACTCCGGCTGGGCGAGCAGGTAGGCGACCGAGTACGTGGCATTGAACCCGTCACCCAGGTCGGCGACATAATCCAGCCAGAGCCCGCCGTCCGGCCCGACCTGCCTGGCGATCTCCGAGTCGAGAGCCTTCTGCAACTCCCGTTTGTCCAGGTACGCCCCGAACAACATCGCCAGCAGCGTACGCAGACCGGTGCTGATCAGCAGCAGCGGCGCGAGCCACGGCACCGGCTTGCGCGGCGTGAACCCCAACTCCAGCGGATCGGTGCTACGCGGTCGCCGCGCCGCCCGCCCACCGGCCGCCTCCTCGGCGTACGGACCCAGCGGCGCGGCACGCCCGGTGGCGGCGGCCGGGTCGGCCGGAGGTTGCGGGATACCGCCCGGCGGGCTGTCGACCGGTTCGTCGCGGGGGATGTGATCGTCGGCCATCCATCGCAGCGTAGCGGGCGATGATTCGCACCTGCCGAGCCGCAAGGGCCGCGCTGTCCGGTATGCCGACTCGGGTACTCCCGCTCCGCTGGGCGTCGGCGCGTGCCGTACACTAGGCGATCGTTGCCGCCTTAGCTCAGTCGGCTAGAGCGACGCACTCGTAATGCGTAGGTCGACGGTTCGATTCCGTCAGGCGGCTCGGTGAAGAAGCCCAGGTCATTGGCCTGGGCTTCGCCGTTTCCCAAGGTCGACAACCTCACCGCCAGCCTGTCGAGTCCTTGAATAGTCCTTGTCCCGCGCCGCGACCGCCTCGTCCAGCCGGGTGGCGACGGCGTCCAGGTCGTCACCGAACAGGCCCGCGTACACGTTCAACGTCATCGACGCCGAGGCGTGCCCGAGCGACCGCTGCACCGCCTTCCACGTTCGCCCCGGCTGCCACGGCCAGACTCGCCGCCGTGTGTCGCAGGTCGTGAGGCGTGAGCCCGGCCAGCCCGACCGATGCCGCCGCCGGTCCGAAGACCCGCGTCCGGAAGTTCGTGTTGCGTAGCGGACCGCCGTTGGGGGCGGTGAACACCAGTTCGTCGCGGCGCTTCCCGGCGACGTGGTTGTGATCAAGGCGGCCCGCAAGCGGGCCGCGCCGGCCCGGCCCCGGCCTGCTGGCGACCTCCGGCCGGCTGGCCACGCTTGGGGGCGACCAGGTCTACGGAGACCTCGGGGCTCTGCCGCGGACCCCGGCCCTCCTCAGAGATCCGCCAGCCATAATGCGGCGTCATGAACGACGCACTGATCATCGGCTCTCCACCCGCAGGGAGCATGTGGGTGCTTCATCCACCGAAAGATCCTTGGGGTGACGGTTACGTCGTCGTGTTGCAGGTGGAGATGCATGACCAAGGACTCGACGCCCGGCGCGGAGTAGAGCTTGCATGGCCTACTCATGCCCAAGAGCCGGACCTCGTGGACTTCTTCCAGCATCTGGCCAACGACTGGCGCGGCTGGGACGGTGAACGTAGTTGGCGATCATTGGACGCCACCATGCGGATCACCGCCCGTCACGACGGCAAGGGGCACGTCACTCTAGGCGGCACCCTTCAACAGGACTCTTACTCACCTGACGGATGGCTCGCCCGAGTCTTCATCACCGTCGAGGCGGGAGAACAGATGATGTCGCTTGTTGCCGATCTTCGTGCCCACTTTGAGGGACTGGCGAGGTGACGCGTACATCAATCCGTACAGCCAAGCCCGCCCGCTGACACTGACGCCGGCCGACAGCGACGGACCGACTGACCAGGTGTGCAGTCACCTGACCAGCCATCCGCGATCTTCTTCCAACCCAGGTTCACCGCCCCAGTTAGGGTCCTCCGTGTGGCAGCAGGTGGCGACTCCGGCATGAACCAAAGAATTGACGTGAGGTAAGTGATCCGTGAAATGAATGGAAAGGTCAGCGTATTCCAGCGTGACGACGGCAGGATTTATGTGGCTAGCTATTCTCGTGTCGCTCAGGGTCCGACGGTCCTAAACGGATGGTGCGACGCGGTCTCCGCTGACGTTGCTGACAACCACCTTGGCGTGCTCGTTCAAGAAGGGCTCCGTATCGGTCAGGAGCCAGAGCGGGACATTTCACCGGAGAATGGGGAGGAACACTTGCGTGGGCTCCTGAAGCTGGCGAAAGTCAGGTCCTTTGCGGCGTTCGCGCGGGGTAGCCGGGCAGTGGGCGTCAGGCGTGATGACTCCGGTGCCTACTTCGTCTTTTACACGGAGAACAGTGGTGTTCGCACGGGGTTCTCGTACACGGGAAACAAGACCGTCGTGCCGTCAGAATCCAGCGCTGACGAGATAGGTAGGGCTGTTCGGGCCGGGCTGGCATCCTCTTCCACATAGTTCAGGCTGCTCGCCCGCGCCTGCCGGCGCTGGGCCGCGGCGAATGAACGACAGCGGCGACGCGTGCCCGCGGAGCCCTGGTTATCGTCTGACGATGACGATCTCCGCAGGGCACAGCGGTCCGCCGTTGGTCCAGTTACGTGCGCACGGGCGGTTGGCGTCCCCGGTCGCTGACGACGTCCTGGTGACGGCATCGGTGGGCCCATCCGGCGAGGTGATCTCGCTGTGGGCTGATCCCGCCAGCCGGAAGGCGCTGCTGGCCGGTGCAGGCTTGGCCGAGTCCTGCGCCCGACAACCCGTCTCCGCCCGGGTGGTCGTCCAAGGCGCGAGCACGACGACGGTCACCACCATCGCCGCTCTGCACCTCCCGTTCTGCAAGCTCCAGCCGCTACCCGACGGACGGATTGTGGTGGTCGCGGGCAGGGGTGGCAAGGCCGTGGTCTTCGACGCCGACGGCACGCCTGTGCTCCAAGGCGATGTCGGCGATGGCATTGAGCATGCGCTGGCCACGCCGACCGGGCAGCTGTGGATCGGCTACTTCGATGAAGGTGTCTACGGCGACGGTTCCCCACACGGCATCGTCCGCCTCACCGCCGGCCTCGAACCAAATTGGAGATACCCCTTCGGGGTTGAGTTCGGCCGGATCGACGACTGCTACAGCCTGAACGTCGAGGGGGAAACCGCTTGGGCGTGCTACTACAGCAGCTTCCCGATCGTGCGGATTTCCGACGGGACGGTGACCGGCTGGCACAACAAGATCAGGGGAGCAAAGGCGCTTGTCGCCCACGGCGACACCTGCGCCTTGTTCGGCGGCTACAGCGGCGAGCGCAGCCGAGTGGTGATCGGCCGTCTCGCTGACACTCAGCACGAGCCGGTCAGCGAAGGATTGCTTGTCCTACCCGGCGATCGGCCCCTCCCCGACCGAGTCCAAATGGTCGGACGAGGCCCGGAGCTGCACGTCTTCGCGAACACGGAGTGGTACCGAATCAGCCTCGACGATCTGCCCTGACCTCGTCCGGCGTTGCCGCGATGCGCGCTCCTGAGAACCTGGATGGCCTCCGTCTGACATTGACGCCCGCCGCCATCCGTACAGCCAGGGCTACCGTGAGACGCCGACGCAGCCCGACAACGACGGACGGGCTGATCAGGCGTGCGGATACCTGACCAGCCATCCGTGATCTTCCAGCCCCAGCCCCAGGCCGTGGCTCAGTCGAGCAGTCCCGGAACCCGCTCCTGAAGCTCGGCCAGCACCCGTGACAACCCGGCGTTCAGGTCGTCGCCGTCCCACCGTACGGATTCCCCGCCGAGCGGACTGCCTGACACCAGCACCGTCCAGCGGCCCCGTTGGCGAATCTCCCGGTCGTCGGGACTTGTCGCTTGGCGGAATCGAGCCGATGCTGTGGTCATGGGCACAGCCAGGAAGCGGCGGCCGGTCCACCGTGAGCAGGCTGACCGCCTCACGCTTGTCGATCAATGGCATCACTTCGTCCTGGATCGACCGGTTCTGGTGCAACCCGGCGAGACCATCTGGGTCGAGGACGGCCACCTTCTGGTGCAGAGGAGCATGGGGGTAGTTGATGCCTGTCCCGGCTTCATGAACCGCTGACCACCGGCTCGTCGTTGCCCGGCGACAGCAAGGGTGAGGGAAGTAGCCGAAGACGCCGACAGGCATCCAGGGAGCCACATGTCCGACCTGGTCGAGCACGCCGACAACATGCAGGACCACTGGTGGTGGCGGCCGGGGTGGCGGGTTGGCCGCCATTTCCACGCCTGCCACTTCACCATGAGTCCGCACACCGAGTTGGTGAAGCTGGCGCAGCTCTACCAGCAGGCATTGCGGCCGTTTTCCGGCCTCGATCTCATTCCGACGCCTTGGTTGCACCTGACCATGCAAGGCGTCGGCTTCCTGGACGTTCTCAGTGAGGACCAGGTCGCCGATCTGGAGCATGCCATCCGACAGCGGCTTGCCCGCGTGCCTACGCCGATCGTCACGTTTCACCGACCTGTGGTGCGCCGGGAAGCCGTGTACCTGCCAGCGACGCCATCTGAGCCCATCGCCTCCGTGCGGAACCAGGTCAGGGCCGCCATCGCAGAAGTCCTCGGGCAGGACCATGTCGAGTTGGCACCCGGGCAGGTGGGGGCGTACCGACCACATGTGAGCGTCGCCTATTCCAACTCGACACAAGCCGCAGGGCCGATCGTCGACGCGGTGACCCAGGTGGACGCGCCAGCGGTCACGATAGTCCTCGATCACGTCGGTCTGATTGAGTTCCATCGTGACAACCGCATGTACGAGTGGACTCGCGACGTGCAGGTCCCGATCGGTCACTGAGGTCTGACAGCTCGGAGAGACGAGGCCGGCCGGCCTGCCGGCGACGCCCTGCGGCTGGTTTCCGACGGTACGAACCCGGACATCATCACCGGTGACCGTACGGTGTCGATGCGTTTCGTCGCCGACGAACTGTGAGCGGCCGAGGCAACCCTGGGCCGACCGGATGGCCCCGCCCTGGCGGCCACACGCCGGTATTGAGCGGGTCAGTGTCGGTGCCGTCCGGGACGTCCAGACCGGCGAGGTCACCCATGTGCTCCGGGTTCCTCGCCGTGCAGCGGTCGGTGGCCGTTCCGCTGGTGCCGCCCTGGGTGTGGACGGTGCCGTCGCTGGTGCTGGGTGCCCTGGTGGCGTTGGTGCTGACCTTCACCACCAGCGGTGCCAGTGTGGTGGGCACCCTCTTCCTGCAACAGGTGCTCGACCTGACCGCGGCGGTGAGCGGCGCGGTGTTCCTGGTCTTCAGCGCGGCGGTGGCCGCCGGCTCGGCCGTCGCGTCGGGGGTGGTCCGCCGGTTGGGGCGGGTGGCGGCGATGGTGGCCGGGCTGGTGGTGGTCGGGGGCGCGATGTCGGTGAGCGCGCTCGCGGTCGACCGGCGGTCGCTGGTGCTGTTCCTGGTCGGCCTGTTCGTCTCCGGGTCCGGTCTGGGCGTGGCATCGGTCGCGTCGACCGCACATGGCACCAGCACCACGGCCGACGACAACGCAGGCCTGTTCGGCGGCATCCTGAACGCCGCCGCGCAGATCGGCACCGCCCTGCTCACTGCGGCACTCGTCGCGTTGCTCGCGTGGCGGTGGCCGGACGGGGCGGCCAGCCGGCCGGCTTCGTCCGCCCGACCGGAACACGCCCAGGCACCGTGACACCCGCCGTCACCGTCACTGCGCGCTACCGGTGACGTTGACCATGACGGCGGCTGCCACGGTCGGTGCATCGTGCCTGTCGTCAGGTTTGTCCCATGGTGACCGGGGTACCGCCCACGGATGCGGCGACGGTGCGTCGACGAGTGAAAGCAGTGGAGGCCGGAGATGGAGAGTCGACTCAAGGTGTTGGGTCACCCCGTCCATCCGATGCTTGTGATGTTCCCGGCAGCGCTGCTCATCACGGCGGTGCTGTTCGACATCATCGACACCGTCGGCGGGCCGGACTTCCTCGGCGAGGTGGCGTACTGGAACATCACCGTCGGGCT
This sequence comes from Micromonospora gifhornensis, assembly GCF_016863515.1. GTDB lineage: Bacteria > Actinomycetota > Actinomycetes > Mycobacteriales > Micromonosporaceae > Micromonospora > Micromonospora gifhornensis. The sequence continues at coordinate 81,253 of NZ_BOPA01000028.1, read as the reverse complement.
GATCGGTGGCCTGCTGGCCGCGGCGGCGGGCCTGTTCGACCTGCTGGCCATCCCGGCCGGTACGCGGGCAAAGCGGGTGGCGCTCACCCATGCCGCCGCCAACGTGGCGGTGATCCTGCTCTTCGCCGCGGTCTGGGTGGTACGCCTCAACGCCGACTCGCGGGCCGCCGGTGGCGCACTGATCGCCATCGAGGTGGTGGCGCTCGGCATCCTCAGTGTCAGCGCCTGGCTCGGCGGGGAACTGGTCGACCGGCTCGGTGTCGGCGTCGACCGCGACGCCCACCTGGACGCGCCGAGTTCCCTGCGTACATCTGGCAGCCAGTGAATGGGAGATCAGCGATGACCGGACCAGGGCGTGGTTGGCGTGCGGGCCAGCAGGGTTGGGACCCGCTGGGCGAGTTGCAGTCCCTGCGTACCGAGCTGAGGCGGTTGGTCGGTGGTCGGCCGGGGCCGCCCGAGGTGGAGTTGGGGGAGACCACCGACGGCTGGGAGGTGATCGTCCGGCTGCCCGGCGTCGCTCCCGAGGAGGTCGCGGTGGAGGTGGACGACCGTGAGCTGTGCGTACGCGCCCGGACCGAGGCCGAGGTCAACGCCGACCACGGGATCACCGGTGGCTTCGAGACCCGGGGCTTCGACTACCGGGTGCCTTTGCCGGCACGGGTGGACCCGGACGCGATCGACGCGGTGATGGATCACGGCCTGCTCCGGGTGCGGTTGCCGCGACCGAACCGCCCCAGCCCTCGCACCATCCCCGTCGGTCGGGGCGGGCCGTACAGCGGCACGTCCAGCAACATCGACCCGGCCGCCGACCGGGAACTGCACCATCCGGACGTCGCCACCGGCGAAGCCGACCGGTAGCCGAGGATGAGCGACCCGGCCCTGCTCACGTCGGCCGCCGGGCTGGTACCGGACGTGGCCCGGATCGCCGTGCTGCGCGCCAACGCGCTCGGCGACTTCATCTTCATCCTGCCGGCGCTGGACGCGCTGCGGTCGGCGTACCCGCAGGCGGAGATCGTGTTGCTCGGTGCGCCGTGGCACGCGCAGCTGTGGCGCGACCGCCCCGGCCCGGTGGATCGGGTGCTTGTGGTGCCGCCCGCGCCGGGGATCCGCACGGCGGGCCCCGGTGAGGGCGAGGCCAGCATGGTCGACTTCCTGGCCGCCGCCCGCACCGAGCGTTTCGACCTGGCACTGCAACTGCACGGTGGCGGCGCCAACTCCAACCCGCTGGTGGCCGCGCTCGGTGCCCGGGTCAGCGCCGGTCTGCGGGCCGAGGACGCCCCGCCGCTGGACCGCTGGCTGCGCTACGTCTACTACCAGCCCGAGGTGATCCGCTACCTGGAGGCGGTGGCGCTTGTCGGTGCCCCGGCGACCACGATCACCCCGACGTTGACTGTCACCGACGCGGACCGGGCCGAGGCCCGGTCGGTGCTCGGTGAGCCGGAACGGCCCCGGGTGGTGTTGCATCCGGGGGCCACCGACACCCGCCGTCGCTGGCCCGCCGAGCGGTTCGCCGAGGTGGCCCGGACGCTGCACGCGGACGGGTACGAGGTGCTGGTCACCGGCACCCCCGCCGAGCAGGACGTGGTGGACCAGGTGGTCGCGGCGGCCCGGGTGCCGGTGCGACCGCAGGTCGGCACGTTGAGCCTCGGTGGGTTGGCCGGCTGCTACGCCGACTGCGAGCTGGTGGTCTCCAACGACACCGGCCCGCTGCACCTGGCCGCCGCCGTGGGCACCCCGACGGTCGGCATCTTCTGGGTCGGGAACCTGATCACCACGGCCACCCCGCTGCGTGCCCGGCACCGGCCGATCACCTCGTGGACGGTGCACTGCCCGGTCTGCGGGGTGGACTGCACTCCGGGCATCTACCCGCATCGCCCGGGCGACGGCGAGTGCCCGCATCGGGACTCGTTCGTCATCGACGTGCCGGTGGCCGAGGTTGTCGAAGCCGCGCGCGAGTTGCTGTTCCGGTCGTAAGGAAGGGCACCTTCTTAACGTCTGCGGTAGAGCAGGGGCCCCTTGTTAACAACCAAGGTCGTCGGCGAGGACGACCTCCCACGCCTCCACGTCCCGGTCGGTAACCGTGGTCGGTGACTCCAGGTGGTAGGCGCCGCTGGGCAGGACGCCGGCGCCGCCGTGGCGCGCCAGCACGGCGAGCTGGGCGGCGACATCCTCGCCCTGGTGGCGTGGCGGCACCCGACGCCAGAAATCGAAACCGCCGGAGTCGACGAGTTTCGCCCGGTCGTACAGCACACAGCCGCCGATCCAGGAAATCCGGTACGCCCGCCAACTGCCCTCCGGCAGCGCCAGCGCCTCGGTCACGTGCAGCAGGTTCGCCGCCGAGTGGATCTGCGCCCGGTCCCACTCGGGGGTGTCCGGCCCGATTCGCTCCGGCACCGGTCGGCCGCGCCACTCCTGGTAGTGCCGGTGGGTATCCGGCCGTACGTCGTGCAAATAGGACAGTCCGTGCACCGCGTTGCCGACGAACCCGCAGCCCAGCTCCTCGATGGCGGTCACCAGCCGACGCAACGTGCCCGGTTCCAGCCAGACGTCGTCGTCGAGGCAGAGCACGTACCGGGCGGCGGAGGCGGCGAGCAGCGAAGCACGGTGTTCGGCCAGGCCACGGCGGGGCAGCCGGCGGGTCAGCAGCACCGGATGCCCCCGGTGGCGCAGCGCCCGGACCATTGTGGCCGCCGCCGGGTGGGCGTACCCGGGCTCGTGGTCGGACTGGTCGCTGACCATTACACCGAACCCCGGCACCCCCTCCTGGGCGGCGAGCCCGGAGAGGGTGACGGCCAGTTCGGCAGGCCGGTCGCGGGTCGGGATCAGCACGTCGAGCAGCCGTTCGGCGCGGAAGTCGGCGTGCGTACCGGTGTCGAGCGGTCGGTTCACGGTGCCTGACCGGTCATCGGCGGCGCGGTCGACCCGGTCATGTCGTCCGTCGGGTCGGGCAGCGTCACCCCGAGCGCCCGGTCCGCGTCGACGGCCTGATCAACGTCGGGGTCGGGTCGCGTCGGTGGGCCGCCGGCCACCACCTCCGGCGAGCCTTCCTGGCCGTACGCCCGGATCCGGTCGATGATCGCCGAGGTGGACCGGTCCGGTACGTAGCCGAGGGTGCGTACCTGCCCGCCCAGCCGCTGCACCAGCGGTGCCTCCGGCACCATGTCGGGCGGGTAGTCGCCACCCTTGACGTAGACGTCGGGCCGGATCGCCTCGATCAGCGCGGTCGGCGAGTCCTCCTCGAAGACCACCACATGGTCCACGCAGGACAGCGCGGCGAGCAGCGCGGTCCGGTCCTCGACCGGGTTGACCGGGCGGTCGGGCCCCTTCAACCGCCGGACGCTGCCGTCGGAGTTGACCGCCACCACCAGCAGGTCACCGAGCGCGCGGGCCTGCTCCAGATAGCGCACATGGCCCCGGTGCAGCACGTCGAAGCAGCCGTTCGTGAAGACCACCGACCGGCCGGCGCGACGGTGCTCGGCGACGAGGGCGTCCAGCCCTTCGGTGCCGATCAGCACCTGCCGGGCGTCTGCGCTCAGCGCCGGTTGTCCGAGCGCGGTCAGCAGATCCTCGCGGCGGCACACGCAGGTGCCGGTGCCGGCGACGGTGCTGGTGGCGGCGAGCTGCGCCAGGTGGGCCGCGGTGGACAGCGGGGCGTCGGCGGCCAGCGCGAGCGTCATGGCCGCCAGGTACGCGTCCCCGGCACCGACCGCGTGACTGGCCGGTACGGGCGTGCTGTGGCTGCGGCTGGGCTGCCCGTCCGCGCCGCCGACCACCGCACCGTCGGTGTCCAGCGTCACCGCGACCACGTCCGCGCCGGTGTGTGCCCGCAGCTCGGCCAGCCGGGACTCGGCAAGCACCGCCCGGTCCACACCGGCCCCCGCGTCGGCGTTCACGGTCACCCCGGTGCCGGTGACGCTGAGCCCGTCATGGGTCATCGCCACCCGGTCCTCGCCCGGCGTCGGCTCCCCGGTCGGCCCGCCGGCACGCTGTCCCGCCCCGCCCGGCGCGGCACCGACGGTCAGCTCGGACGGGCCGTCGCCCGCGTCGACCTCGGGATGTTCCAGTTGGAGTTCACCACTGCCGCGACCGGCGCGGGCGAGCAGGCGGGTGGCCTCCGCGAAGCTCGGGGTCACCACGGTCGGGGCGAGGCCGCGCCAGTCGGCGAGGTCGTGCGCGTCGAGGGCGACGGTGGCGTACCGGTCCCGTTGGGCGACCAGCCAGGCCCGTACCCGGGCCGGCAGCGCGCCCAGGCCGTAGTCGCAGATCACCAGGGTCGGTGCCACGCCGTCGGCAGCGGCCTGCAACTCGCGGGTCGCGCAGTCCAGGGCGGTGAGCAGCCGGTCCACCCCGTCCTCGCTGAGCGGGTCGTCGGGGTCGCCGGAGTCCTCCCGCAGCAGGATCTGGTCACCGGCGAGCATCCGGCGCTTGACCGGGGTGTGCCGGCCCGGCTGGCTGACCGTACGGTCCCAGACACCGGCCCGATCCAGGCAGTCGTGCAGTTCGTCGCCGGCCACGTCCGCGCCGACGGGTGCCACCAGCACCGACCGGCCGCCCAGCGCGGCGATGTTGACTGCCGTGTTGGCCGCCCCACCCGCTGCGGAGATCCGACGGCGCAGAGTGAGTACGGGTGCCGGGGCTTCCCGGCACAGCCGGTCCGAGTCGGCGAACCGCCATTCGTCGAGCATGGCGTCGCCGAGTACCAGGACGGGGCGTCCGAGCCAGCTCTGCACGACCTCGGCGAGCCGGAGCTGTTCCGCTGCTGCTCGTGCCATGCCGGCGGATCCCCCTGCCCGACGGGGTCAAACCTGCCGCGTGGAGCAGGTGCGGATGCGGCGTGCGCCACCACAGGCGCGCGTTTCGGTGCTCCCGGGTCGGGAAGGGTTTTCTTCGAACCCCCGGATTTCGAACCCCCGGAGAGGAGTAGCAGCATGGCAGCCACATTGCAGGGCAAGCGAGTCGCGTTCCTGGCCACCGACGGCGTGGAGGAGGTCGAGTACGTCCAGCCGCGCCAGGCGGTCGAGCAGGCCGGCGCCACCGCCGAACTGGTGTCGATCAAGCCCGGGAAGATCACGTCCTTCCAGCACCTGGACCCGTCGCAGACGTACGAGGTCGATGTGAGCGCCGCCGACGCGGACCCCGACCGGTACGACGCCCTGGTGTTGCCGGGTGGGGTGGCCAACCCGGACTTCCTGCGGACCGACCCGGACGCGGTGCGTTTCGTCAGGTCGTTCTTCGACGCGGGTAAGCCGGTGGGGGTGATCTGCCACGGCCCGTGGACGCTTGTCGAGGCGGACGTGGTGCGGGGTCGCCGGATCACGAGTTGGCCGAGCCTGCGTACCGACCTGGTCAACGCCGGAGCGAACTGGGTCGACGAGCAGGTCGTCACCGACAACGGTCTGGTCAGCAGCCGTAAGCCGGACGACCTGCCGGCATTCTGCGCCAAGATCGTCGAGGAGTTCGCCGAGGGTCGGCACTGAGCCGACAGCCGACGCCGAAGCGGTGGTGGCCCGTCCGGCTGTCACCGCTTCGGCGTGCGTGCGCCGGGTCCGCCACCGCGTACGAGACGTGCGGCATGTTTTCGGTGATCGGGGAAAGCAGGCGTAATGACCACGGAGGGCCGTTCCGAGCCGGTACTGAACAAGAGGCAGCTTCGCCTGCTGATGTTCGGCCTGATGACCGGCATGCTGCTGGCCGCACTCGATCAGACCATCGTCGGGACCGCCCTGCCGACCATCGTCGGTGAGCTGGGCGGCATCAGCCACTACTCGTGGGTGGTGACCGCGTACCTGCTCGCCTCGACGGCGTCGACTCCGCTGTACGGCAAGATGGCCGACCTGTACGGCCGCCGTCCGGTGTTCCTCTTCTCCATCGGGACCTTCCTGCTCGGCTCGCTGCTGGCCGGGTTGTCCCAGGACATGACCCAGTTGATCGTCACCCGCGGGGTGCAGGGCATCGGCGCGGGTGGCCTGATCACACTGGCCTTCACCATCATCTCGGACGTGGTCCCGCCCCGCGAGCGCGGCCGGTACCAGGGCGTCTTCGGTGCCGTCTTCGGCATCTCCTCGGTGGCCGGTCCGCTGGTCGGTGGCTATTTCGCGGAGACGAACTGGCGTTGGATCTTCTACGTCAACGTGCCGCTGGCGATCCTCGCCATTCTGGTCTGTTCCCGGGTGCTGCGGCTGGTGCCGTTCACCCGGCGCAAGCACGCGATCGACTGGCTCGGCGCGACGCTGCTGGTCGCCGGGGTGAGCTGCCTGCTGCTCGCGTTGAGCTGGGGTGGCGAGACCTACCCGTGGGGTTCGGCACTGATCATCGGGTTGTTCGTCGCCGGGACGGTGCTGGGGTTGCTCTTCGTGCTCCAGGAGGCCCGGGTCACCGAGCCGATCCTGCCGTTGCGGTTGTTCCGCAGCGCCACCTTCGCCCTGGCCAACGGTGCTGGGTTCGTCATCGGCCTGGTGATGTTCGGGTCGATCATCTTCATCCCGCTCTACCTCCAGATCGTCAAGGGCGCCTCGCCGACGCGCAGCGGTCTGCTGATGCTGCCGATGATGGCGGGTGTCATCGTCACGTCGGTGCTCACCGGCCGGGCCATGAGCCGGCTCGGCCGGTACAAGTGGTTCCCGGTGGCCGGGGCGGCGTTGCTGCTGGTCGGGATGCTGCTGTTCACCCGGCTGCGGGTGGAGACCTCGCTCTGGGTGGCGTTCGGCTTCATGGTGGTGATCGGCGTGGGGCTGGGGCTCTGCATGCAGTCGCTGGTCCTCGCCGTGCAGAACGCCGTCTCCATGCGGGACCTGGGCGCGGGCACCTCCTCGGCGACCTTCTTCCGGTCGCTCGGTGGCTCCTTCGGGGTGGCCATCCTCGGCGCGGTGCTCTCCTGGCGACTCACCGCCGAGTTGGCCGACCGGCTGCCCGGCGCGATCGCTCAGTTGACGCCCGAGGAACAGGCCGCGGCCGGGGCCACCGGCGGCGCGGGTGTCTCGATCAACGATCCGGCGGCCATCCTGGCGCTACCCGCCCCGGTGCGGGCGGCCGTTCAGACGGCGTTCGTCGAGTCGCTGCACCTGGTGTTCCTGACCACCGGGCTGATCGCGATCGTGGCGCTGCTGGTCACCCTGGCGCTGCCCAACGAGCAACTGCGGGGTGCCGGCCCGCAGGGCGCCACCGGCGGGACGGACGGGCTCGGTGGGGAAGGCCCGGCACCGGGCGGCAAGCCGCTGGACAAGGGGTCCAAATCGGAGGCCGCCGCCGACATGGAGGCGAAGTCCCAGACGATGCTCTGACCCGCTACGGCGTCCGGCCCCGGCGGTACGTGACTCGTCCGGTCCAGCGCGTCACTTGAGGATCAGGCGGTTGGTCTGCTCGAAGACATCCAGGTCGGCGAGGGTCTCCGTAACGCTGGCGGAGAGCGGGTGCGGCATCGCCTCGCGGTGGAAGAAACCCGCGTCGGTGGTCTCGTCGGTGACCCGGGCGAGCTGGCCGTCCCACTCCTCGACCCGGAACGCGGTGGTGAAGATCTGGTACGTGTGGCCGTACATGTTGGTGTGGGTGCGGTCCGCGCCGGTGTAGAGGGCGAAGGCGCTGACCCGCAGGGCGCGCAGGCCGGTCTCCTCACGGACCTCCCGTACGGCGCAGTCGGCGATCGACTCGCCCAACTCCATCGCCCCGGCCGGCAGCGCCCACTGCCCGTTGTCGGACCGGCGGATCAGCAGGATCCGCGCCGAGCTGTCGCGAACCACGGCGCGGGCGCCCACGAACATCAGCGTCCGGTCGCCGGCGAGCGCGCGCAGCTGTCCGACGTACGAATCAGCCCAGGAAATGCTCACCCGGCGACTGTACGCAGGGATGTCGGGGGTGTCCGGGAGACCGGCTTGTTACCCACTCGTAGGGGCGATGTGCGGGAACTGGCACCGCCGTAACACTTCTCGGCGCATCATCGCCGTTAGGGATAGCGGGCTCGCGCAGACCTCTACTCCCGGAGGGCGGCCCCGGCGTTCGCACCGCGCCGGGGCCGCCCGTTTTTGCGGGGGTTACCCGCAACGCCAGTATTGCGAGAGTTGTTCGCATCTGTCCCGCCGATGGGGAAATCCGCCCGGAACAGGCCCCCGCACTAGTCGGCGGCGCTGATCAACACCTTCCCCACGACCGCGTCCTCGACCGCCTGATGCGCGGCGGCGGCCGCCGACAGGGGATAGCGGTGCAGCGGCAGCCCCGCCTCCTCGCCCACCCGGATACCGCCCTGCGCGGCAGCCGCCGCGACATCCATCACCGCCTGCCCCTTCGCCGCCTTCGGCAGCGTGTAGACGAGCACGAACTGCCAGCGCGCGTTCGGTGCCATCAGCGGCCGGATCGGCAGGGTCACCTCGTCGCCGCCGTCGTCGGCGTAGACACAGACCACCCCGCCGGGATGCAACAGTTGGACGTCGGTGGCGGCGTTGCTGGCGGCGGCGACCTCGACGATCCCGTGCACCCCGTCGGGCGCGACCTTGCGTACCTCGGCAACCACGTCCTGCTCCCGATAGTTGATCACGAAGGAGGCGCCGGCTGCCGCCGCCAACTGGGCCTTCTCGGCGCTGCTCACCGTGGCGATGACGCAGGCGTCCGCCCAGGCCGCCAGCTGGATCGCCGCGTTGCCGACCGCGCCCGCACCGCCCTGGACCAGCACCGCGTGGTCGCTCAGCGCACCGGGGCGCAGACTGTCCGGCAGGTACTCCCCGGCGGTCAGGCACCGGTGTGCGGTCAGGAACGGGATGCCCAGGCTGGCCCCCAGCTCGAAGGAGGCGTCGCCGAGGCGTACCACCTGGCGGACCGGGACCACGGTGTACTCGGCGGCGGTGCCCCAGGGCCGCTGCCAGGCAGCCTCCCAGATCCACACCCGCTCACCGATCAGATCCTGGGCGACGCCCGCGCCGACCGCCTCGATGATCCCGGCGCCGTCCTGACCGGGCGTCTGCCAACCGGCCGGCAGCGGCCACTGCCGGCGGGCCTTCCAGTCCGTCGGGTTCACCCCGGAGAACACGATCCGCACCAGCACCTCGCCCGCACCGGGCTCCGGCAGCGGCCTGTCGACCAGTTGCAGCACCGAGGGATCGCCGGTGCGCTCGTACACGATGGCCTTCATCGCCGTCCCCTCCCGCCCAGCCCACTGGCGGGCGTCCTTGTCACCGACCGTAGGCGGGCCGGGGGTCGGCCGGTGGCCGTTCAGGCCAGCCGGTCCACGACCTGCGGGGTCAACTCGTCGATCGAATTCAGCACCGTCGCCGCCAGCTGCTGCGCGTCCGGATCCAGCGGGTACGACAGGTGTGGCACCGCCACCACGGTCATTCCCGCGGCGGCGGCCGACCGAACCCCGTTTGAGGAGTCCTCCACCGCCACGCACCGCGTCGGGTCCACCCCGAGTTGCCGGGCGACCGCCAGGTAGACGTCCGGGGCCGGCTTGCCGCGCTCGGTCTGCTCGGTCGACAACGTGGCCTGGAACTCGTCGGTCAGGTCGGTGGCGGCCAGCGCCGCCGCGATCAGCCGGGTCGGGGACGAACTCGCCAGCCCCAGCGGCCACCGCGCGGCCAGCCGGCGTACCACCTGGTCGGCCCCGTCGATCACCGGTACGCGCTGCGCGTACCGCTGGGCCATCTCCTCGACCACCTCGGCGGCGACCTGCTCGGCGCTCCGCCGTACGCCCAGTTCGCCGCTGAGGTACCGGGCCCACTCCCCGGTGCTCATCCCCATCAACCGCCGCTGGGTGTCCGCCTGCCACGTCCCACCGTGCGCCGCGATGTACGCCCGCCGCACCTCCTCCCAGACCGGCTCGGAATCCACGATCACGCCGTCAAGGTCGAAAACCACCGCTCCCACCATCACCCCCTCATCCTCCCCCAACCAGTCGCAGACCCAAGTTGACCAAGAAGTTCTGGTCGGCGAGAGCGACACATCTCGACCGGAACCTCTTGATCAACCCTGTTGGGGGGTGGGGAGGCCGATGGGGTTGGTGGAGGGGATCACCTGGTGGGCGGCCTGGGCGATGGGGAGGAGGAGGGTGTGGAGGCGGGTGAGGGTGTCGGGGGTGAGGGAGTGCCAGGGGCGGGCGGCGGCGCTGTCGGTGGCGGTCTCGATTGCCTGGAAGGCGGCTCGGCCCTCCACGGTGGGGGTGGCAGAGGGCAGGGCGGTGGGGGTGGTGGAGGGATCAGTGGGGGTCAGCCAGCCACGGGTGGTCAGGCGGGACTGGGCCTGTGCCCACTCGTGGTCGGACCAGCCTCGGCCCTGCAGGGACTGTGCCGCCATTCCGTCCGCCACCCGCCAGGCCAGCGCCTCGACCGGGTCCAGGTCGGCAGCGACCAGCGCGGCCACATGCCCGTCGCCGCGATGCTCACGCAGCGTCGTCGCCGCCTGCCAGAGCCGGGCCAGCGGATAGTCGCCGCGCGGCAGGGCGGCATTGGCCGCCCCGAGCACCCGCCCGGGGGCCGTACCGACCCCCTCGGCGGCGGCTTCGAGCAGCTCCGCGGCCTCCGCCAGGTGCCGCTCGGGCAGCTCGTACGTCAACTCGGCGAGCGCCTGCACCGCACCGGTCAGCCGGGCCCGCAGCGCCTGCTCCGGGTCGGCCAACTGCCAGATCGACGGCAGGGCCCGGGCAACCATGTGCGGGGCGAAGGTGTAGAAGGCGGCCACCACCGGCGCCGGGCCGACCGGCCCCAGCGGTGCGGCCCGGCCCGCGAAATAACCACGCCAGTACCCGCGCAGCCCGACCGCCTCGTACGCGGCCCGGGCGCGCGGATGGAAGTAGGTGACGGCATGCACCGGCTCGAAACAGGTCCACATCAACCGAGCAGCCTGTGCCGGGTCGTCCCACGCCGTCACCGCTACCCCCTACTGGGCGGCGAGGATGTCGACCACGAAGCGCAGCGGGCCACCCGGACGTCCACCGGCACCGTCGCCGTACGCCTGCTCGGCCGGGATGTCCAGCTGCACCCGGCTGCCCACGGTCACCCCGACCAGGCCCCGGTCCCAGCCCTCGATGACCTGTCCGACACCGATCGGGAAGGTGGCCGGCTCACCCCGGCTCCACGAGGAGTCGAACTCCTCGCCGTTCTCGTAGAACACCCCGATGTAGTTGACGGTGATCGACTGGCCCGCCTCGACCTTCGGGCCGGTGCCCTCGATCAGCGGAGTCACGACGAGCTTGTCGAGCTTGCCCTCGCCGGCCTTAGCCTCCGGCTGGGTGCCCAGCGCTGGGTCGGCCCCCTCGGGCAACTGCGGGACGGGCGGCGCGTCCTGGGGGGCACCCTGCGTCGGCGTGGCCGACGGCTCACCGGCGACCTGCTCGGGCTCGTCGCCGCCGCGCTGGCCGATCATCACGAACACGGTGATCAGCACCGCGACCACCGCCACGGCGGCGAACGCGCCGGCCCAGGCCTGCTTGCGGCGTTTGGCCTCGGCTGCCTTCTGTTCGGCCAACTGTTCGGCCAACCGCCGCCGTGCCTTGCTTTCCTGCCCGCCCGCGTGCTCGCTCACGTCCTCGACTCCCTGCGCAGAGGTGGATGCGTCCGGCCACGGACGCCGTCGCCGACACACGGTACCTGGTGGCCGGCGCGGTTCCGACGGTCGATCGTGACCAGTGGGACCGCAGAGGGTCGTTGGGACGCATGTGGGGCCTGCGGGCCGCACAGATCACGGCCGGAGCGGGTCAGGCGGTCTTGCGGGCAGCCTTCTTCGGAGCGGCCTTCTTGGCGGCCTTCTTCTCCGCCGCCTTGGGGGCGGCCTTCTTCGTACCCTCGGTCTTCTTGGCGGTCTCGGCCTTCTTCGGAGCGGCCTTCCTGGTGGCGGCCTTCTTCGCCGGGGCCTTGGCCGCCGCCTTCTTCTGCTGGGCGGAACGCGCCGAGGTGATCGGGGTCGGCTCGCCGGCGCCACCACCGGCCGGTTCCTCGCCCCGGGCCGCGCGGGCCCGCTCGACCGACGCCTTCAGCGCGGCCATCAGGTCGACTGCGGCGGCCGGGGCCTCCTCGGCCTCCTCCGGCTGCACCACCTCACGGCCCTCCACCTTGGCGTCGATGACCTCCTGCAACGCCGCCCGGTAGTCGTCGGTGAACTCGTCCGGATGGAAGTCACCGGCCATCGAGTCGATCAGCGAGGTGGCCATGGCCAGCTCCGGCGGGCGGATCTTCAGGTCCTCGTCGAGGAAGCCGAAGTCCGGCTTACGGATCTCGTCCGGCCAGAGCATGGTGTTCAGCAGCAACACCCCGTCACGGACCCGCAGGGTGGCCAACTGCTCCCGCTGGCGCAACGCCACCTTGACGATCGCCACCCGCTCCGAGTCGGTCAGGGCGTCGCGCAGCAGCAGGTACGGCTTGGTTGCGGTGCCCTCCGGCTCCAGGAAGTACGCCTTGTTGTAGAGGATCGGATCGACCTGCTCGGCCGGTACGAACTCCAGCACGTCGATCGCGTGCGAGGTGGTCAACGGCAGATCGGCGAAGTCCTCATCGGTGAGAATGACCATCTCCCCGCCACCGATGTCGTAGCCCTTGGCGATGTCGTCATAGCTGACCTCCTCGCCGCAGACCTGGCAGGTCCGCTTGTACCGGATCCGTCCGCCGTCCTCCCGGTGCACCTGGTGGAACCGGATGTCCTTCTCCTCGGTCGCGGAGTACAGCTTCACCCCGATCGAGACCAGACCGAACGACACGGCTCCCTTCCAGATGGCCCGCATCCCGTACTCCCTTCGCCGGTATCGACCATGCTCGCACCCGAGCGAACGTGACGCGAGGTGTTCGGCCTGGTACTACAGTCGGATGGTGCCCGGCGCGCCGCTCAAACCGATGCTCGCGATGACCGGGCAACTCCCGGTCGGTGCCGGCTGGGCGTACGAGTTCAAGTGGGACGGCGTACGCGCCCTGGCGGACATCGCCGCTGGTCGGCAGCACCTGTACGCCCGCTCCGGTGTGGAGATCACCGCCGCCTACCCGGAACTGATCACGCTCGCCGAGCAGGTCGACGACGCACTGCTCGACGGTGAGGTGGTCCTCTTCGACCAGGCGGGACGCCCGTCATTCACCGCACTCGCGGAGAGGATGCACGTGCGGGACCGGGCGAAGGCGGCCCGCCTGGCGGCGACCGTCCCCGTCACGTACATGATCTTCGACCTGCTCCGGTTGCGGGGCGAGGACCTCACCGGCTGGCCGTACGCCCGCCGCCGGGAGGCCCTCGACGAGCTGGGCCTGGGTGCGGCGCGGTGGGCGGTGCCACCTGTCTTCTTCGACGGCGCGGCCACCTACTCCGCCGCCGGTGAGCACGGCCTGGAGGGGGTGATGGCCAAACGGGTCGACTCGACCTACCGACCCGGGGTGCGCTCACCGGACTGGGTGAAGGTCAAACTGGAGGTGACCGGCGACTTCGTGGTCGGTGGCTGGCGGCCCGGCGCCCGCAAGATCGGTGGATTGCTGGTCGGGGTGCCCGGTGCCGACGGACGACTCACCTACCGGGGTCGGGTCGGCGGCGGCATCGGCGCGGCGATCGAACGGGAACTGCTGCGCGAGCTGGAGCCGCTGCGCACCCCCACCTCGCCGTTCGCCGCCGGTGTGCCGCGCGAGGATGCCCGGGGCGCGATCTGGGTAACCCCACAGGTGGTGGTGGAGGTGAAGTACGGCCAGCGCACCCCGGACGGGCGGCTGCGATTCCCCCGCATCCTGCGGCTGCGACCGGACAAGCCGGCCGAGGAGGTCGACGATGCCAGCTGACCGGTTCCGGGTCGAGGTGCAGGGCCGCACCCTGGACCTGTCCAACCTGGACAAGGTGCTCTACCCGCAGGCCGGCTTCACCAAGGGCGAGGTGATCGACTACTACACCCGGATCGCCCCGGTGCTGCTGCCGCACCTGGCGGACCGGGCGCTGACCCGGATTCGCTACCCGAACGGGGTCGACGGCAACTCGTTCTTCGAGAAGAACGCCCCGGCCGCAACCCCCTCCTGGGTACGCACCGAGAACGTGCCCGCCCCCGGGTCGAGCAAGGGTCGGGAAACCATCGACTACGTGGTCGCCGACGACCTGCCCACCCTGGTCTGGTTGGCCAACCTCGCCGCGCTGGAACTGCACACTCCGCAGTGGAAGATCGGCGAACACCCCGACCTGATGGTGGTCGACCTGGACCCGGGTGCCCCGGCGTCGCTGAAGCAGTGCTGCCAGGTGGCGCTGCTGCTGCGCGACCGGCTCGCCGCCGACGGGGTGGACGCTTACCCGAAGACCTCCGGCAAGAAGGGCATGCAACTGAGCTGCCCGATCGCCGGTACGCAGTCCTCCGACGACGTGTCGGGCTACGCCCGACGGATCGCACAGGAGTTGGAACGTGAACACCCGAAGCTGATCGTGTCGAAGATGGCCAAGAACCTCCGACCCGGCAAGATCTTCATCGACTGGAGCCAGAACAACGCGGCGAAGACGACTGTCGCGCCGTACTCGCTGCGCGCCCAGCCGGTGCCGTCCGTCTCCGCGCCGTTGACCTGGGACGAGGTCGCCGCCGGTGCGGCCGGCAAGCGCCCGTCCTCCCGGCCGTACACCGCCGGTGAGGTGCTCAAGCGAGTCGACGAGCACGGCGACCTGCTCGCCCCCCTGCTCGACCCCGGCCCTGCACTGCCCGAGCGGTAAGGAAGGGCACCTTATTAACGCCTCCGGTAGAGGAAGGGCCCCTTGTTAACGCCGCTGGACAGGTCGGCGCGGTAAGAGTAGGAAGTGCGGTATGTCTGCTGCGCTGCCCGTGCTGTCCGCCGTCGGCCTCGCCGAGCGGGACCAGCCGCTGATCACCTACCTCGATCACCGGACCGGGCAGCGCCAACAGCTGACCGCCGCCGAGCTGGGCGAGTGGTCGGCGCGGGCCGCCGGGCTGCTGCGTGACGGCTGCGGCCTGACGCCGGGTAGCCGGGTGGCGGTGCTGCTGCCGCCGCACTGGCGTACGGCCGCGGTTCTGCTGGGTGCCTGGGCGGTCGGGCTGGAGGTGTCGTTCCGGCCGCGCGCCACCGCCGGGCTACCGGTGCTTGAGCCCGGCGGCGACCGACCGTACGACGCGGTCCTGGTCACCCCGGAACGGCTCGACGACTGGCTGGAGGACGTACCGGACGGGCTGCACCGCTACCTCGTCGGCACCGCCCCGGAACCCCTGGCCGACGTGCCGGCCGGCTGGCTCGACTGGTCGACCGAGGTGCTGCGGCACGACGCCGCCCCGACCGACCGCCCCCTGCTGCAGGCCACCGACCCGGTCAGCCCGGACGGCACCACCTACAGCCAGTGGGGCGGGCTGGCGCGGGAGCTGGCCGACAGCTGGGACCTGCGGGTCGGTGACCGCCTGCTGGTCGACGTCGCCGAGCACGACCTGCCGCTGAAGTGGCTGCTAGCGCCACTGTCGGCCGGAGCGTCGGTGCTGCTCTGCGCCAACCTCGACCCCGCCGACCGGGACGCCGTAGCCGCCGCCGAGCAGGTCACCCGCATCCTCTAGATCCGCCGCCGCGCCCACCATGCCCCGAATCAGGGGCCGACCAAACCCGCCCCACCTCCGCTAACCGGGCCGGATCACCGCCACCGTTACGGCGTAACGGCGGTATCCAGGCTGGCAGGAAACCACCATTACGCCGTAACGAAGTTGATCAAGCGGATTGCCGAACCGCGCCTCAAGCCGTCAGCGGCGGCCGAAGACCTTCGCGCTGGGGCCGAGGCGGAGCAGTACCGTCTCGCCGGTCGCGTCCTGCACACCGTCGTTGTCGGTGATCGCGTACACCTGGCCGTTGCCGGCCACGGTCAGACCTTCCAGCTTCTCCTGCGCCCAGCCGTTGTCGGCCCGCAGCGCGGGGAGGACGTCCAGGGCGAGCCGCTTC
This sequence comes from Micromonospora gifhornensis, assembly GCF_016863515.1. Classification (GTDB taxonomy): domain Bacteria; phylum Actinomycetota; class Actinomycetes; order Mycobacteriales; family Micromonosporaceae; genus Micromonospora; species Micromonospora gifhornensis. The sequence goes on along the minus strand of NZ_BOPA01000028.1, from coordinate 65,408 downwards.
GGCAGCACCCGCAGCGGGCCGGGGGCGGCCGGGCCGGTGGGCAGTTCCACCGTGTAGATCCGCTTGACCGCGGCGGCTGGGCCGTTGAGCTTGTCGCGTTCGATCACGGCCAGCCGATCGCCGACCACTGTCACCTCGGACAGCCCCATCCAGTCGCCCGGCACCGAGGTGCGCTCCAGCCGGTAACCGAACCAGCTCCACGTGCCGGTGCTGACGTCGTACCGGCCGATGCGGACCACGCCCGCCGGGTCGATGGCGACCTCCCGCTGCAGCACCGCCCAGACGATCTCCCGGCCCCGCTTGTCGGTGGTCGCGGTGACCCCCTCGAAGCCCTGCTTGCCCAGGCCGGCGGCGACGTCGGCGGGCAGCGGCACGACCTGCCGGGTCACCCCGGCGGCGTCGACCCGGACCAGCTTGTTGCCGGGACCGGTGGCACCCTCGACGGCCAGCCAGAAGCCGCCCTGCGGGCGGGCGAAGATGCCTTCGGCGTCGTAGCCGACCGGCTCGCCGCGCTCGTCGCGGACCGGCAACGCGTTGATGATCACCGCCGGGTTCCTGCGGGCGTCGATGGTGAAGATCTGGGTCTTCGCGTACGCCGCATCGGCCACGCTGTAGAGCAGGTGCGGCTGCTTCGGGGCGGCGGAGAGGGCGCCGAGCGCACCCCAGCCGATCGGCGCGCCGGTGGCGTCCGGGCCGGAGACGATGCTCGGGAACCCGGGCGCAGCCTTGCCGAGCTGGTACAGCGTTGCGCCCCGGCGTGGGCCGTGCCGGTGATGGCGAGGGCGGCGACGGTCGCGCCGGCCACCGCCAGCACGGGCAACGTCTTGTTGCTGGTCACTGGTCCTCCGTCTGTGCAGACACGGGACGGAGGTTGGCAGCCGAGGCCGAGCACCGCCTGACGCACACATGAACGACGGACGAACATCCCCAGGCCGCAGGAGGAGCCGGTTGAGTGGTTGAAGACATGGTACCGCTGGTAGTACCATGGTGCTGTGCCGTCCATAGACAAGCTCGTTGCAGCGATGCGAAAGAGTCAGCAGAACATCGCCTACAACGATCTCTATAGGGTGTGCGAACACTACTTCGGGAAGCCACGGCAAGCCGGCACCTCCCATGCAGTGTTCAAGATGCCCTGGGCGGGAGATCCACGCGTCAACATCCAGAACGACAAAGGCAAGGCAAAGGTGTACCAGGTCCGGCAGGTACTCAGGGCGATCGACAAGAAGGAGGCCATGTGATGCAACCCGATCCCCACCCCGAGATCACCCACTACACCTACCGCGTCACCTGGTCCGCCGAGGATCGCGAGTTCGTTGCCACCGTTGCCGAGCTTCCCTCGCTGTCCTGGCTGGCTCCCTCGCAGGTCGAGGCTCTGCAAGGGCTTCAGGAGCTGCTGCGTGAGGTTATCGAGGACATGCAGGAGCAGGGTGAGCAGGTGCCGCTGCCGTTCGCGGAGCGCAGCTATTCGGGCAAGTTCAACCTGCGCGTCGGGGAGAGCCTGCACCGGGAACTCGCCATCCAGGCCGCAGAGGACGGCCTGAGCCTCAACCAGTATGTCCTGCGCAAACTCCGAGCCGCCTGACCGGCCGAGCCCTGCCGTTCAGTCGAACGAGGGCAGCGTCGGGCCGAGGACGTCGTCGGCGTCGACGATTGTGTACGCGTACCCCTGCTCGGCGAGGAAGCGCTGGCGGTGGGCGGCGTACTCGGTGTCGATGGTGTCCCGGGAGACGACCGTGTAGAAGTGCGCCTGCCGGCCGTCGGCCTTCGGCCGCAGCACCCGTCCCAGCCGTTGCGCCTCCTCCTGCCGCGAGCCGAAGGTGCCGGACACCTGGATCGCCACCGCCGCCTCGGGCAGGTCGATGGAGAAGTTCCCCACCTTGGAGATCACCAGGGTACGCAGCGACCCGGAACGGAACGCGTCGAAGAGCCGCTCGCGTTCCTTGTTGGTCGTCGAGCCCTGCACGATCGGCGCGTCCAGGTATTCGCCCAGTTGGTGCAGCTGGTCGATGTACGCGCCGATGACCAGGGTCTGCTCCTCCGGATGCCGGTCCACAAGTGCCTTCACCACCGGCAGTTTGGTGCGGGCGGTCGCCGCCATCCGGTAACGCTCCTCGGCCTCGGCGGTCGCGTACGACATCCGCTCGGCGTCGGTCAGGGTCACCCGTACCTCGGTGCACTGAGCCGGGGCGATCCAGCCCTGCGACTCGATGTCCTTCCACGGGGCGTCGTAACGCTTCGGGCCGATCAGGCTGAACACGTCGCCCTCCCGGCCGTCCTCACGGACCAGGGTGGCGGTCAGGCCCAGCCGGCGGCGGGCCTGGAGGTCGGCGGTGAAGCGGAAGATCGGCGCGGGCAGCAGGTGCACCTCGTCGTAGACGACAAGGCCCCAGTCGCGGGCCCCGAACAGGTCCAGGTGGGTGAACGCGCCGCCGCGACGCGAGGTCAGCACCTGGTACGTGGCGATGGTGACCGGCCGGATCTCCTTGCGCTCGCCGGAGTACTCGCCGATCTCCTCCTCGGTCAGCGAGGTACGGGCGATCAGCTCGCGTTTCCACTGTCGACCGGCGACGGTGTTGGTGACCAGGATCAGGGTGGTCGCCTTCGCCTCGGCCATCGCCGCCGCACCGACGAGCGTCTTGCCGGCGCCGCAGGGCAGTACCACCACGCCCGAGCCGCCGGCCCAGAATGCCTCCACCGCCTCGCGCTGGTACGACCGCAGCGTGAACGGCTTGCCCCCGTCCTTGCCGGACTCGGCCAGCTCGATCGGGTGCGCCTCGCCGTCAACGTACCCGGCCAGGTCCTCCGCCGGCCAGCCGAGCTTGAGCAGGGCCTGCTTGAGTCGGCCACGTTCGGACGGATGCACCGCGATGGTGTCGTCGTCGAGCTTGGCGCCGAGCATCCCGGCGAGCTTCTTGCTCTTGGCGACCTCGATCAGCACCATCCGGTCCAGGGCGCGCAGCACCAGCCCGTGCACCGGGTCGTTGGCGAGTTGGAGTCGGCCGTACCGGTCCATGGTCTCGGCCACGTCGACCAGCAGGGCGTGCGGCACCGGGTAGCGGGAGTACTTGATCAGGGCGTCCACCACGCCCTCGGCGTCGTGGCCGGCGGCGCGGGCGTTCCACAACCCGAGCGGGGTCAGCCGGTAGGTGTGCACGTGCTCGGGGGAGCGTTCCAGCTCGGCGAAGGGCGCGATGGCCATCCGGCAGACCTGCGCGTCGGGATGGTCGATCTCCAGCAGCAGCGTCTTGTCCGACTGGACGATCAGGGGTCCACCGCTCACGCCGAATCTCCTCCTCCGTACGGCCGATCGGGTCGGCACGGTAGGTGCCTGACCTGCCACCGGGCGACCATCCAGTGTTACACGCAGAAACCGGCACGAAGAATGCGTACGCGGGCTGCAACCTTTTCCGATCGGAACCACGTCTTGCTACTGGGGAGACGACTGTCGTGACCGGTTGGTCACTCGTCTCCCAGGTCGGCGCGGTGCGTGCGCGTTCGATCCGCGATCAGGCGGGCCAGGAAGCGGGGGCCCTTGCCGCCGTCGCGGACAAGCCAACGGGGGCGAGCGGCACGCCCGGGCCGACCTTCCGCCGGATTCGGCGTACTCGTCGACGGGTAGAAGCCGCCGGGGCCGGTCGGCGCGGTGCTGGCCGGTTGCCGCCCGGGATGACACTCTGGGATGACAGGCCGGACCGTACGGGGAGGGCAGATGTCCGTTGACCAGGAACTGATCCTTGAACGCGACAAGGCCGAGTCCGCGGAACCCGTCTCCACCGCGACAGTGGTGGCGTACGCGGTCGTCGGGGCGCTGCTGTTCGGCTGGTTCCTGTTCGGCTGGCTCGTGCTCCAGCAGGGTTTCATCGATTCGGTAGGCGAAGCCGCCGGCACCGGCTTCGCCCTGCTGCTGATCGTGGCGATCATCGGTTCGGTGCGCCGCAGCCGGCGCTGACCGGCGCCCCGGAGGTCACTTCTCCAGCACTGCCGCAGTGATCCGGTGCAGCGCGAAGGTGTGGAGCATCTCCGTCCGCTCGTCCTCGGCACGCAGGTAGCCGGCGCCGAGGGAGACCGGGCGGACCAGCCGGGACGCGGTCGCCCCGTGCGCGTCGACGTAGCCGACCCAGACCAGCGCCTTGTCGCGGATCGCCTGTTGCAGCACGGCCAGGGCGTCGGCGTGACTGTGTGCGGGGGCCGGACCGGTCGAGGCTGCGGATCCGCGTACCGCTGCGGGAGCCCGCCGGGCCGCCCGGGCCGTGGCATCGCCCCGGCGGATCTGCTCGACCACCCCGAGCAGGCGGGGCAGCGGCAGGCGCGCGGTGGTGAGCGGGTCGATCGCCCGGGTCGCCACCGACACCCGCGCGGCGGCCCGTCGGGCCCTGGCCCGGGTCAGTACGGCCGTGCCGGTGGCGTCCTCGGCGACCGGCGCGTAGCCGGCCTCCCGCAGCACCGCCAACATGCGGCCGCTCTGGTACGGGGTGACGAGCACCGTCGGCGCGAGTCGACGCAGCGTCAACTCCTCGACCCGCCGGTCGGCAAGCAACTCGGTCAGCAACGCCTCGTCGTCGCTGCGCAGGTACGCCCCGGCCGAACCGACCCGCAGCCCACCGTGCCGGCGGGCCACGTCGTCGACCAGGTACGTCAACCCCTGCGGGATCGGGGTGCGGGAGCGGCGACGGAACAGCTCGTGCAGGTCGTCGGCCGAGTAGCCGGCGTCCAACGCCCGACGCACACTGCCCGAGGTCACCCGGTACACGCTGGCCCCACCGGCGGACTCGGGTTCGGCTATCGCGTCCAGTTCGGCGGCGAGCGCCGGCTCCGCCGGCCCGGGAACCACCACGGTCAGGTCCGCCTGCACCAGGAAGTGATCCACCGGGGCGGGCAGCAGGCCGTCCAGCACCCGTACCGCGGTGCCACCGGCGTCCTCGCTCTCGTTACGCAAGCCGAGCGGGTCGTCGCTGTCCCGCTCCTCGGCCGCGGTCGCCTCGGCCACCAGCAGCCGCCCGTACGAGGTGAGCGCCCCCAGCCCGGTCACGCCCAGCGTGGCCGCCTCGGCGAGCACCTCCCGGTGGGCGGCCTCCCGGCCCCGGCTGCGGCGCGGGGCCCGCCAGTCGAGCAGCGCCAGCACCTCGTCGACGGTGGGTGCGGCGGCCGGTTCCAGGTCGGCGAGCACGCCGAGTACCGCCCGTCGGGCGGCCGGCGCACCGGCCCGTTCCGCCTCGGCGGAGAACACCGTGATCGGCCGGTCCCGGTCGTCGCGCTGGCCGATGAGCCCCACCTGGCGGGTCATGGTCAGCCAGGCGCGGGCCAACTGCTCCCAGCGTTGGGCCAGCGAACCGGCCCGCCACAACTCGTATCCGGCGGTGGGCAGCACCTGCTGGTCCGCGCCGTACCGGCCGGCGCTTGCGGACAGTTCCATCTCGCCGGCCAGACCGGCCGCGTACGCCACCTCCAGCAGCAGCGCCGCCGTCGGTTCGTCAAGCCCGGTGACGCGGGCCAGTCGCCGCAGATCACGGACGCCGATGCCGCCGGAACGCAGCACCGGCGCCGGTTCGGCGGCCAACTGCTCCAGCAGCGCCTCGGTGTGGCGTACCACCTCCATGGTCTGCCCGGCCCCGGCGGAGTCGACGGCCTTCGGTTCGCGTGGCGTGCTGGCCACCGGCGGCGGGCCGGCGCTCAGCGGTCCCAGCGGGCCGGTGTCGCGGCGCAGCAGCAACCCGATCTCCCGGGGCAGCTCGACCATGCCGCTGGTGCCGCCCTTACCGCCGGCGACCCGCACCAGCAGTCGGTGGTCGACCAGCCAGCGCACCGGAGAACCGGTGGGTGCCCCACCGTTTGTCTCGTCGGGAGGCAGATCGTCGTCGCTGCCGGTCGCCGGGGCCTGCAACGCGCCGGGCGGCACGCTGCCGACCGGTGGCCCGGCCGCCAGTCGGTCCAGGATCGCCCGCGCCGACGGCGGTGCGGCAAGCAGGGTCCGGCGCAGCTTCGCCGGGTCCGCGCAGAGTGCGGCCGTGCGTGCGTCCAGCTCCGCCGCCGGTCGGCCGAGCCCCGCCGGGTACGGGGAGATCTCGTCGATGCCGCCGACGAGCTGCAACTGATGGTCGGGGCCGTACACCAGGAAACGCGCCCGCAGCCGGTCGATGGCGGCCCGGACGGAGGTGGGCGCGGGTGGGTGGGGGCCGGTGGTGGCCAGGGCGAGGACCCCGTCGACCGAGGTGGTGCCGTCGACCGGATCACGGGTCAACCGGGCGGCATCCATGATCTGGAGGGTGAACTGGTCCAGCCCGTCCAGGGCGCGCGACACCGAAACCCGTGACTGGGCCCGGATGGCCAGCGCGGCGACGTCGGCGGGGACCGGCACGACGAGGTCGGGCCGCAGTTGCAGCAGCGCGGCCAGGGACTCGTCGGGCAGCGACCGTAGGTGGTCGGCGAGTGAGGTGCTCATCGTCGTTCCACGCTAGCCCGGCCGGGCCGGGTTGCGCCCACCGGACGACCGGGCTGCCCTGGGGGCCGACCGGGTAGCTTTCCCAGAATGCCCCTTCTGACAGTCGGGTTCGACCTCGACATGACACTGGTCGACTCCCGTCCCGGCATCGCCGCGACCTATCGTGCGCTGACCGCACAGACCGGTGTTCCCGTCGACGCCGAGGCGGCGGTGTCCCGGCTCGGTCCGCCACTGCGCACCGAGATCGCCCGCTGGTTCCCGGCCGAGCAGGTCGACGAGGCGGTTCGCATCTTCCGGGAGCTCTACCCGGCGTACGCGATCACGCCGACGGTGCCGTTGCCCGGCGCCCGGACCGCCCTGGACGCGGTACGCGAGCGCGGCGGGCGGGTGGTCGTGGTCACCTCGAAGCTCGGTCGGCTGGCCAGGCTGCACCTGGACCATCTCGGGCTGGCCGTGGACGAGCTGGCCGGGGACCTGTTCGCCGAGGAGAAGGCGGCGGCGCTGCGCGAGCACGGTGCGACATACTATGTCGGCGATCACGTGGCGGACATGGTGGCCGCCAAGGCTGCGGCCGTGCCCGGAATCGCGGTCGCGACCGGCCCGTGTTCCGTCGATGAGCTGCGCGCGGCCGGCGCCGCGGCGGTGCTGCCCGATCTCACCGGATTCCCGGCGGCACTCGACGGCATGATCCGGCTAGCCTTGACGCAGTAGACGTCTCAAGCGAAGCAGGGGATTTCAGGTGCCTACGGGTCGAGTGAAGTGGTACGACGCGACCAAGGGATACGGGTTCGTCACCAGTGACGAGGGTGGCGACGTGTTCCTGCCAAAGGCCGCGCTACCGGCGGGTGTCACCGACCTGAAGGGCGGCCAGCGCATCGACTTCAGTGTGGTCGACAGCCGGCGCGGCACGCAGGCGATGGGTGTCAAGCTGCTGGAGGCCCCGCCGTCCGTGGCGGAGCTGCGCCGCCGTCCGGCCGAGGAGCTGCACGGCCTGGTCGAAGACATGATCAAGGTGCTGGAGGCGAAGGTCCAGCCGGACCTGCGCCGGGGTCGCTTCCCGGATCGCAAGACGGCCCAGAAGATCGCTCAGCTGGTCCACGCGGTCGCCCGCGAGCTGGAGGTCTGAGGCACGAGCCCGGCGTCGGCGGCCCGGCCGAGCAGCGCCTCGACGGCAGCGAACCCGGCGGATCCCAGGTCGGCGGTGAACTCGTTGACGTAGAGGCCGATGTGCCGGTCCACCACGTCGGGCTCCATCTCCTGGGCGTGCTCCAGCACGTACGCCCGACTGGCCGCCGGATCGGCCCAGGCCTGCCGGACCGACTCCCGGATCCATCCGGCGGCCTGCTGCGGGTCGACCACCCCGCGTCGGGCCAGGATGGCCCCGAGCGGGATCGGCAGGCCGGTGTCGCCTTCCCACCACTCGCCCAGGTCGACAAGCGCGGTCAGCCCGTGGCGCGGGTAGGTGAAGCGGGCTTCGTGGATCACCAGCCCGGCGTCGTACCGCCCAGCGGCGACGCCGGGCATGATCTCGTGGAACGGCACCACCTCGATGCGCCGGGGGGTTCTTCCGGCCGACCAGAGCCGGAAGAGCAGGTACGCCGTGGTCCGGTCGCCGGGCACCGCCACTGTGGCGTCGCGCAGATCGGTGCGGTCCGGCCCGCCGTCGCGATCCGCCCGGGTCAGCACCAGCGGCCCACAGCCACGCCCCAGCGCACCGCCGCAGGGCAGCAGGTGGTAGTCGTCCAGCAGCCACGGCAGCGCCGCGTAACTCACCTTCACCAGGTCGAACGCGCCGCGCTCGGCGGCCGTGTTGGTCACGTCCACGTCGGCGTACGTCACCTCGACCGCCGGCGCCCCGGGCACCTGCCCGTGCACCAGCGCATGGAAGACGAACGTGTCGTTGGGGCAGGGCGAGATCGCCATCGAGAGCGCCACGTCCCCACCGTATCCCCGCCTGGTCGGACGACGTCGAGTGGCAGGCGGGCCGCGCCTGCCCGGTCACATCCCACAGCCGGCTGTCCACTTGTCCACAGGGTTGTCCACAGGTGGACGGGTGGGGCGAGTGGCCTGGTGGCAGCGGACCAGGCCCAGCTGATCGACCGGTCAGCGTAGGGCGAGGGTGGCGGCGGTGGTCAGGGCGGCGAGGGCGTCGCCCAGTCGCCAGGCGTCGCGGTCGCGCGGGCCGATCGGGTTCGAGATGGTACGCAGTTCGACGAAGGCAATGCCGGCATGACGGGCCGCGACGGCCACGCCGTACCCCTCCATGGCCTCGGCCACCGCGTCCGGGTGCCGTCGGCGTAGCGCCTCGGTGCTGGCCGCGGTGCCGGTCACGGTGTTGACGGTAAGCACCGGGCCCACGGTGGCCGACGGCAACGCCGTACGCAGGGTGGTCAGCAGTTCCGCGTCGGCGGACACGGCCGGGCCGCAGCCGAGAAGCTCGGCCGGCATGCCCAACTCGTCGATGGGGATGAAGCCGTCGGGTGACTCCGCGCCCAGGTCGGCGGCGACGGATCGGCTGCCGAGCACCGTGTCGCCGACCGCCACCCGGTCGGCGAAGCCGCCGGCCACGCCCGCGCTGACCACCCCACGGTACGGTCGGCCGGCAGCCTCGGCGAAGGCGAGCAGTCGGGCCGTCGCCGCACCGGCGACGGCCGGTCCCACGCCGACCGGGACCACCACGACTGTCGAACCGTCGAGGCCGGCCTGGATCGCCTCGGCCTCGGCGGGTACCGCGGTGACCACGAGCAGATCGGTCACGACACCGACCCTGGCGAGCTGCGCCGCGGCTCGTCCTCACCGCTGCCGGACCCGGTCACCGTCGAGGAGGGCCGGTAGATGTGGAAGCCCGGCGGCGCCAGATCCGGCTCCGGCGGGGTCGAACCGCCCTGGACGGGAGCGGGGGAGGTGGGCGCGTTGTCCTCGGCGTTCTCGGCTGCCTTCCGGTCCCGGTCGGCCTGCTCCTTGGCGGCCCGGGCGTCGGCGTCCCGCTCCGTCTCCGTCAGTTCCTCGTCGGTCAGCGGCCGGCCACAGAGCCGCTCGGCGCGCAACCGGTGCGCCATCAGCAGCCCTCGCGCGGCGGCCAGCACCCCGACCCCGGCGGCGACGGCGATGCCGATCCGACCATGGAAAGGTACGAGTCCCAGCCCGCCGCCGGCCACGAAGGCGAGCATCAACACCGTCTCGGAGTGGGCGAAGGAACTGGCCCGGAGCCGTTCCGGGATGCGTTCCTGGATCGAGGCGTCCACGGCGAGCTTCGCGATGCCGCTCATCATCGCGGCGACCACGCAGAGCAGGGTGACCATCAGCAGGGAGAAGTACAACGTGGCGAAGACGGCCACCCCGGCCACGATGATCATGCCGCTGGACTGGAGCGCGGTCGGCCGGTGGATGCGTAGTCGGGTGCCGAGCGCGGTGGCCAGGAAGGTGCCGACGGCCAGTGCCCCGCCGACCAGGCCCAGCGCACCCTTGTCACCCAGGTCGCGGCCGAACAACACAGTGGTCAGGTCGCCGGCCTTGATGGTGAAGGCCAGGAAGAGCAGCAGGAAGCCGTAGAGCGCGCGTAGTGTCGCCGCCCCGATCAGGTTCGAGATCACCAGGCGGCCGGCGGGACGTCCCCGTCCCAGCGGGCGGTCGCCGGTGGCTCGTCGCAGCGCCCGCAACGGTCGGGGCACCCGCTCGGGTGGTTCGGAGTCGGCCCTGGGCGGCAGCCGCAGGGCGATCACCATGCCGACCAGGAAGATGACCGAGGCGACCCGTAACGGCCACTGCGCCCCGAACCAGAACGCGGCCAGGCCGATCGGCGCGACCAGGGCACCGGCGACCGTGCCGTACACGCTGGCTCGGGCACCGACCTGGGACAGGCCGAGCCCTTCGGGCAGGAGCCGGGGAACCGCCGCGGAGCGGGCCACCCCGTACGCCCGGGACAGCGCGAGCACCCCGAAGGCCGCCGGATAGAGCCCGAAGCCGTGGATGTAATCGGAGATCATCCAGGCCAGGAACGCCCGGCCGAGCATCGTCGTGGCCAGGGCGTACCGCCGGCCGTGCCGGAAGTGGTCGAGCAGTGGCCCGACCACCGGGGCGAGCATGGCGAACGGCACCATGGTCACCAGCAGGTAGAGGGCGACCTTGCTGCGGGCCTCGCCGAGCGGAACGTTGAAGAAGATCGTGCCGGCCAGGCCGATGGCGATCAGGGTGTCCCCGGCGCAGGAGACCGCATGCAGATCGAACAGGCGGACCATGCCGGTCTCGCCGCCGGCACCCCGGGCCCGGGCGCGGGCGGCGCTGCGCGTCACCCAGCGGCCACCGTTGACCGACCCGCGGAACAGCAGCCGAATGGCACGGATGCCGGTGCCGACGGTCCGCCCCAGGAGGGACCGCTCGGAGTGGGAGGACAGCGGCATGGCACCCATCCTGACCTATCGTCTGGCCGGATGCCGCACCACCGTCGGAGAACACCTCTGGGGAGTGCCTCACGGTCGGCCCCACCCATGGGGAACAATGGTTGGGTGACCAGGCCTGTCTCCGCCCGCGCCGCTCGTCTCGACCAGGTCTGCGCCGCCGCCGTCGAGGTGGCGCGTGCCGGCATCACCGAGGTGGACGCCACCGAAGTCGGTGAACATCTCCAGGCTGTCGCCGAGGGCGATCGGCTCGTCACCCACTACTTCGAATGCCTGCTTGCCGGCTATCGCGGCTGGCGGTGGGCGGTCACGGTGACCCGGGTGCCGCGCAGCCGTACCGTGACGATCTGCGAGACCGTGCTGCTGCCCGGGCCGGACGCGCTGCTCGCGCCCGGCTGGCTGCCGTGGCAGGAGCGGCTCAAGCCCGGTGATCTCGGTCCGGGTGATCTGCTGCCCACGCCCGCCGACGACGATCGGCTCGCGCCCGGCTACCTGCTCTCCGACGACCCGGCGGTGGAGGAGACCGCCTGGGAGTTGGGCCTGGGCCGGGCCCGGGTGTTGTCGCGGGAGGGACGGGCCGAGGCGGCCCAGCGCTGGTACGACGGCGACCACGGCCCGTCGGCGCCGATCTCCACCTCCGCCCCGGCCGCCGCGCGGTGCGGCACCTGCGGTTTCTACCTGCCGCTCGCCGGGCAGTTGCGGCAGTGCTTCGGTGTCTGCGGCAACTTCTACGCCCCGGACGACGGCCGGGTGGTCAGCACCGACCACGGCTGCGGTGCGCACTCGGAGACGCTTGTCGAGGCCGAGACGGCGGTGGAGGAGGTGCCCGCCGTCTACGACGACAGCGCGGTGGAGCCGATGTCGGTATCCCGGGCACCGGGGTCGGTCGAGTCGGGTGAGCCTGCGGAGCCGTACGGCCACTCCTGATCAACCACGCTCGGTCGTCCGGCCGGGATGGTGGCGGTCAGTTGGCGGCGCGGCGGCGGCGTCGGTGGGCGTCGTGCCGCATCATCACGGCCAGACCGGGGAAGCCCCACAGAAAGCCGGCAAGGCAGATCCAGAGCCAGTCCTCGTTCCCGCTCGCGGCCAGCCGGTCCCGGAAGAGGAGCAGCACCACCCCGGCCACCGCCCACGCGACAATGCCGGCCAGCGCGAACGGCACCATCGGCGGATCGAGTGGTTCAGGACGCGGCTGCTGCTTCGGCACCTGCTCAGAGTACGCGACAGAACTTCCGGGACCGCCTGCCATCTGGGACGATGCGCGCGACGACCTGATCATTCGCTGTGAGGTTCCTGATGTCAGTAGCGCCGCTCGACAACACACCGCCCGACCCCAGTCGGCCGGTCAGCCGCTTCGACCGGTACTTCGAGGTCACCGCGCGTGGCTCGACGATGACCCGCGAGCTACGGGGTGGTCTGGCCACCTTCTTCACGATGGCGTACATCGTGGTGCTCAACCCGCTCATCCTCGGCGGTGCCGTCGACGGTGACGGCAAGGCCCTCGCGATTCCGGCGATCGCCGCGGCCACCGCGCTGGTCGCCGGTCTGATGACCATCCTGATGGGCGTGGTCGGCCGGTTCCCGCTGGCCGTCGCCGCCGGCCTCGGCGTCAACGCCCTGGTGGCGTACGAGATCGCGCCGCAGATGACCTGGGCCGATGCCATGGGCCTGGTGGTGATCGAGGGTGTGATCATCGCGGTGCTGGTGCTGACCGGCCTGCGTACCGCCGTGTTCCGCTCGGTGCCGACCCAGATGAAGACGGCCATCGGCGTCGGCATCGGCCTGTTCCTGACCATCATCGGTCTGGTCGACGCCGGTTTCGTCCGCCGCATCCCGGACGCGGCGAACAGCACCGTGCCGCTCGGTCTGGGCATCGGTGGCAAGCTCGCCAGCTGGCCGACGCTCGTCTTCGTGCTGGGTCTGCTGCTGACCCTGGTGCTTGTGGTACGCCGGGTCAAGGGCGCGATCCTGATCGGCATCTTCAGTTCCACCGCGCTGGCCATGGTGGTGGAGGCGCTCGGCAACGTCGGCCCGTCCTTCGTCAACGGCGTGCCGAACCCGAAGGGCTGGTCGCTGAACGTCCCGACCCTGCCCAGCAACCCCGTCGACCTGCCGGATCTGTCGCTGCTCGGTCAGTTCAACGTGCTCGGCTCCTGGGGGCGGGCCGGCTGGCTGGTCGTGTTGATGTTCATCTTCACCCTGCTGGTCACCGACTTCTTCGACACCATGGGCACGATGGTCGCGGTCGGGCAGGAAGGGAGCATGCTCGACGAGCAGGGCACCCCGCCGCGTACGAAGGAGATCCTGCTTGTCGACTCGATCGGCGCGGCGGCCGGCGGCGCGGCAAGCGTCTCCAGCAACACCGCGTACATCGAAAGTGCCGCAGGTGTCGCGGAGGGTGCCCGGACCGGCGTGGCGAACCTGGTCACCGGCGCGCTGTTCCTGCTGGCCATGTTCCTGGCCCCGCTGGTGGTGGTCGTGCCGTTCGAGGCGGCGTCCGTCGCGCTTGTGGTGGTCGGCTTCCTGATGATGACCGCGGTACGGACCATCGACTGGTCCGACTACGAGATCGCCATCCCGGCGTTCCTCACCATCGTGTTGATGCCGTTCACCTACTCGATCTCCAACGGCATCGGTGCCGGCCTGATCACCTACGTGGTGATCAAGCTGGCCAAGGGCAAGGCCCGCGAGGTCCACCCGTTGCTGTACGCAGTGGCGGCACTGTTCGTGGTGTACTTCCTGCGCGGTCCCATCGAGGCGCTGGTGTTCTGACGTTCTTCCGAACCCGGGCCAGGTGTGATCCGCTCATACCTGGCCCGAGTCGGGTGAGAGTGGTCATATTCGCTGCGGTCCGGCAAGCTCATTAGTTAGGCTAACTATCGTGACGGAGCGGACGGTGACGGCGCAGAGCATGCCACCGGCGCAGCTGGCCCATCAGCTGCGTGATGCGATCACCCGGCTCAACCGGCGGGTCCGCCAGGCCCGGCCGGTAGGTGACCTGACGGTCACCCAGTTGTCCGCGCTCACCAGCATCCGGCTGGGTGGAGCGCTCACGCCGCGGGAACTCGCCGACGTCGAACGGGTGCAGCCACCGACGATGACCAAGATCGTCGCGAAGCTGGAGGAGCGCGGCCTCGTGCAGCGCACCCCCCACCCGACCGACGGCCGGCAGGTGATCCTCGCGGTGACCGCGGGGGGCCAGGCCGTGCTCGACCAGTTCGAGCGGGTCCGAGATGAATGGCTGGCCCGCCGGCTGACCGAGCTGAGCGATGCCGACCGGGAGACTCTGCAACACGCCGCAGAGATTCTCCAGCAGATCTCCCGCGCCTGACGCCGCACACCCGAGTGTGCTTCGCGCCGCGCCGTCCGTTGTCGACGACGCGTACCACCGCGAGGAGGCGCACCGAGAGTGCAGGCACGGTTGAGCACGATGTTCCAGTCCTTACAGGTCCGCAACTACCGGCTTTTCGCATCCGGGCAACTGGTCAAACTGATCGGCGTCTGGATGATGTTCATCGCCCAGGACTGGCTGGTCCTCGAGCTTTCCGACGACTCGGCCACCGCGCTCGGTGTGGTGGTCGCGCTTCAGTTCACCCCCGTACTGCTGCTCACGCTGATCTCCGGCCGGCTCGCCGACCGGTACGACAAGCGGATGCTCCTCTTCGTCGCCAACGCCTTCTGGACGGTGCTGTCGCTGGCGATGAGCGTGCTTGTCATCACCGGCCTGGTCCAGCTCTGGCACGTCTTCGTCTTCGCTGCCCTGCTCGGTGTGGCCAACGCGGTGGAGACCCCGGTCCGGCAGGCGTTCGTCTCCGAACTGGTCGGCACCCGGCTGCTGCCCAACGCGCTCTCGCTCAACGCGGCCGTCTTCAACTCCGCCCGGATAGTCGGACCGGCCGTCGCCGGCCTGGCCATCGCGGCGTTCGACGTCGGGCCGGTCTTCATGGTCACCGCGCTCAGCTCGATCGCACCCCTGGTCACGGTGATCCAGATGCGGTCGTCCGAGCTGTACCGCCCTCCGCTGCCCCCGCGTGAGGAACGGGCCGCCGCGACCGTGATGGACGGGCTGCGTTACGTGGGCCGACGCCCCGACCTGCTGCTGCCGATGGTGGTGATGTCGGTGATCGGGATGGCGCTGTTCAACTTCCAGCTCACCCTGGCAGCACTGGCGAAGACCGTGTTCAACACCGGCGCGGCCTCGTTCGGCCTGTTCAGCACCACCCTTGCGGTCGGTGCGCTGGCCGGTGCGCTGGCCGGTACGGGGCGACGTAGTCGCCCGTCCGTCTGGTTGGTGCTCGGTGCCGCGATCGCCTGTGCCGTCTTCGGCACCCTCGTCGGGCTCGCGCCGACCTACTGGACGGTCGTGGCGCTGCTGCCGCCGACCGGCTTCTTCATGGTCTACTTCGCCCAGGCTGCCAACCAGCGGGTCCAGCTCGGCACCGACGCCGCGTTCCGGGGCCGGGTGATGGCGCTGTGGGTGCTGGTGTTCCTGGGCACCAATCCGATCGGTGCGCCGCTTGTGGGTTGGGTCGCGGAGACCTTCGGTGCCGGTGTCAGCATCTGGGCCGGCGGCCTGCTCTCCCTCGCCACCGCCCTGCTCGCGCTGGCCTGGCAGCTCCGCCGCGACGGTGCCCGGGTGCGGTTCCGGGTCCTGCCGATGCCCCGCTTCTACGTCACCGAGGCCTGAACGGGGGCACCACGGTCGAGGCGGCCGGCTCGCGCCGGGACGGTCAGATACTGAAAATCAGCAACGTGACGCTCCGCGACAGCATAACTTCGTTGGGTGGAGTTCCTGCGCTTGCTGCTGCTGTCCCTGGCGCTGGCCGCCGTGGTCTGCGTACCGGCGCTTATCGCACTCGTGGTCTGTGCCGACGAGGTCCTCGACCGTGTCACCTGCCGATTCGCCGAATGGCGGGAACGGGGACGGGAACGGCGCCTGATCACCCGGCTGAATCAGGCGGTGGCCGTCGAGGATCTCGCCGACCCTGACGTTCTCGGCGCCCTCGACCGGCCCGACCGGCGACCGTTGGAGCAACTCGCGGCGGACCTGCGCTGCCTGCGTCGGGACCGGGTCGGTGGTGCGGCCGTGGTGTGGCACAGCAGCGTCCTCGACGCGTACGACGACCGGCTCCGGTTGGCGTGCCGGGCGCTGGGCATCCCCGAACACCTGGCCGAGTTGACCGGCATCGACCAGCAGATCGAACGGGTCCGGATCGAGGGCGAACTGGATGCCGCCGGCCTGCGCCTGCCGGCCACCCGGCCCGGCCAACACCAGCGCCACTCCTGAACAGGTGCGGGCGGATGCTCAACTCCTGAACGGGTGCGGGTTGGATGCTCAACTCCTGAACGGCTGCGGCTGGCTGCTCACGTCGGCTGGTGTGCGCCGAGGCCGCTGCGGCCGGTCATCGCGTTCTCGTCCCAGCTGACATCCTGCGTCGGTGCGACTCTTCATCGCGGTATATCCGCCCGCCGAAGCGATCGGGCACCTGTTCAGCGAGGTCGCCGCGTTGCGGCTCAACGCGGCGGCAGCCGCCGGAACGAACGTACGGCTGGCCGACCCTGGTAAGGCCCACCTCACGCTCGCCTTTCTCGGCGAGGTCGATCCCACCCGGTTGACCGCCGTGCAGCAGGCCCTACGGCTCGCCATGGCGACGGCTCGCGGCGGCCCGCCGCCCCTGCTGCGGCTGGGTGGCGGTGGTCGATTCGGGCGGGGCCGCAGCACCGTACTCTGGGTCGACGTGCACGGCGACGTCGATCGCCTGGCGACGCTGGCCGGGAACGTTCGGAGCGAACTGGCCGCGATCGGGGTGCCAAGCGACGACAAGCCGTTCCGCCCGCACCTGACCATCGCCCGCCCCGGCGACCGGATGCCACCCGACGACGTCGAAGCCGACCTGGCCGTACTCGACAACTACCTCGGCCCACCCTGGCCCGCTACCGAACTGGTACTGGTCCACACCCACCCCGGCCCCCCACCCACCCACCACCCCCTGACCACCCACCCCCTCTAAACCCCACCCTGCCCCGCCCCCGCCCCGTCCCCACAACCCCCACCCACCCCACCCTGCGCCCCGCGCCACACCCCACGCCCACACCCCACGCCGATCTTGCACTTCTGGTCGCATAGATGCCCCAGATTGCCGTCTTTGTCGCGACAAGAAGTGCAAGATCGAGCAAAGAGGGTCGGGGCGGCGTGGCGCGTAGGGCGGGCGCGCGGGGGCAGGGTAGGGCGCGCGGAGGGCAGGGTGGGGCGCGTGCGGGCAGGGCAGGGCAGGGCAGGGCAGGCGCGGGCAGGGTGGGGGGCGGTGCGGGGCAGGGTGTGGCGGGAAGGGCCCGGGGGGGTTAGGAGGATTCGCGGGCGGCGGGGCCGGTGCCGAAGAGGACGTCGTCCCAGCTGGGCAGGCGCTTGCGGGGCTTGCTGCCGGGCTCGGTGGAGTCGGCTGCGGCTGCGGCCGGCGTGTTGGTGCGGCGAGGGCGCAGCACCGCCAGCGACGGCACGGCCGGCACCTCCTTCGGCGCGTCCGCGTCGTCGTCGAAGGCCGAGCCCTGACCACCGCCGAGCAACGCCGCAGCGCCACCGGAGACGGCCCGCTGCCGGGGCGAATCCGGCGGTCCGGCAAGCGCGGCCGGAGTACGCGGCTCGAGACCGCGACCCGACGTCGAGCCGAGCGGCCGATCGAGCGAGGCGAGCAGGGCGTCCCGGCCGGCCCGGATCGGGTCACGGCCGGTACGGCCCGACTCGGCCGGCGTCGGCAGCCCGTGGCCACCCCGACTCGGCTCGCCGCGCGAAGGACCGGGCAGCGCGTGGCCACCCCGCTCCGGCGCCGGCTCCTGGCCGAGGATCGGCGTGGGGCGTTCGGCGCAGAGGTACTGCGCCATGTCGTCGTGCGGCGTCACCGACTGACGGGTCTTGTCCAGATTCCAGACCGCCTGCGCGGTGGCCTTGCCGGACGGCCAGGTGGCGACGATCCGCCAGGTGCCGTCGTCGCGACGCCACGCGTCCCAGGAGATCTTCTCGGTGTCGATGCCGTGCTGGGCGAGCCGTCCGTTGACCACCTCGGCCAGCGGGGTCGGCTTCTCGGCACCCTTGAGTCGGGTACGCCGAGCGTGCTGGGCGAGCATCGCCCGCTCCTGAAGCACGGGGCCGGCGTAACGGAGCACCCGGTCGACCGGAACGCCCGCGATGCGGGCGACGTCCTCAGCGGACTCGCCGGAACGGATCCGGGCCTGAATGTCCCGAGGGGACAGCGACGGCACCGGGTCGGCGGTGGTCGGTGCCACCGCGAGCGTCGGTGCACCCGGCTCGGCGTGCAGCACTCCGGCGACGCGCTCGTCGATGGGCAGGGCGAGCAGGCGCCCGACCTCGTCGGCGAGCACCAGGGCCTGGCCGTCCTCGGAGAGGGCGACGAAGCGTACTGGGCGCATCGCGTTGCCTCCGTCCCGCTTCGCTGGCCGTACGCCACGAGCCGGCCACCCGGGGCGTTGAGGACCACGGTACGCCCATCCGGGTCCAGGTGGGAGACGCCACGCCCGGGCAACTCGTGCTGAGCAGCCTTCTTCGGTGCTGGTGAGAGCTGTGTGGCCGGTCAATCGCCGACCGCCGACCGCAACGGTACGACAGCGCACGGCACTGCCGCAGCGCGGCCGGTCCGCTCAGCGTAATGGGCCCGGCGACCACACGGGGTGGTCGACCGGGCCCATTGTCTCAACGTCGGGTCAGAGCCGCTCGACCACGTAGTCGATGGACGCGGTCAGCGCCTCCACGTCGGCCGGCTCGACGGCCGGGAAGAGCGCGATGCGCAGCTGGTTGCGGCCCAGCTTGCGGTACGGCTCGGTGTCCACGATGCCGTTGGCACGCAGCGCCTTGGCGATCGCGGTGGCGTCCACCCCGTCAGCGAAGTCGATGGTGGCGACCACGTTGGAGCGCAGCGCCGGGTCGGCGACGAACGGGGTGGCGACGGCGGAGCGCTCGGCCCAGCCGTACACGATGCCGGCGCTCTCGGCCGTGCGCTTGGCCGCCCAGGCCAGCCCACCCTGGGAGTTCATCCAGTCGGTCTGCTCGGCGGCCAGGAAGATGGTGGCCAGCGCCGGGGTGTTGTAGGTCTGCTCCAGCCGCGAGTTGTCGATCGCGGTGACCAGGTCCAGGAAGGCGGGGATGTACCGGCCGGAGGCCTTGACCTCGGCGGCCCGCTCCAGCGCGGCCGGCGACATCAGGGCCAGCCACAGGCCACCGTCGGAGCCGAAGCACTTCTGCGGCGCGAAGTAGTAGACGTCGGTCTCGCCGACGTTGACCTCCAGGCCGCCGGCGCCGGAGGTGGCGTCGACAAGCAGCAGCGAGTCCGGGTCGGCACCGGCCACCCGGTTGATCGGCACCGCGACACCGGTCGAGGTCTCGTTGTGCGGGGTGGCGTACACGTCCACGCCGGCCTCGGCGACCAGGGTCGGCGCGCTGCCCGCGTCCGACTTGCGGATCGTGGGCTCACCGAGGAACGGGGCGTCCTTGACGGCCTTGGCGAACTTCGCGCCGAACTCGCCGAAGTTGGCGAACTGTGCCCGGTCGCGGATCAGGCCGAAGGTCGCCACCTCCCAGAACGCGGTGGTGCCCCCGTTGCCGATGATCACCTCGTAGCCCTCGGGCAGGGAGAAGAACTCGGCGATGCCGGAGCGCAGCCGGGCCACCTGGTCGCGGACGGTCTTCTGCCGGTGCGAGGTGCCCAGGTAGCTGGTGGCCACCTCGGCGAGCGCGGAGACCGCCGCCGGACGGACCTTGGACGGCCCGCAGCCGAATCGGCCGTCGGCGGGCTTGATCTCGTCGGGAATCCGGATGGTCGGAGCGTCAGCCACGGTTTTCAAGATCCTTCCGCATGGGTCGGGGCCCGGTTGAGCAGGTGGGAGTGGACCGATCGGCGTGCGCGTGTGGGTGCGTGATCGCACCCTCCGGCGGCACTGCCGCCTTCATCCTCGCACCCGCTGGTACCCCTCCGGGCGCTCGTCTCACCCCGAACCGTGAGTCGTCCGCCACAGCCCGTGGCCTGGCCCACATCGGTGTCGGCCACGGGCGTACGCCGACGATCCGCCCGCCCACGACCCGGCCGGCCGCTGCGGCGCCACAAGCCGGGAACGGGGTGTTAAGAAGGGGCCCCTCCTCTACCGGAAACGTTAAGAAGGGGCCCTTCCTTACACCTCAGACGCCGTGGGGGACGGCGTCCCAGCCGTCGACCTCGTGCGGCTTGCGCGGGCCCGGCCCGACGTAGCGGGCGGAGGGGCGGACCAGACGCTGGAGCTTCTTCTGCTCCAGGATGTGCGCGCTCCAACCGCCCATCCGGGCGCAGGTGAACATGGAGGTGAACATGTGCGCCGGTACCTCGGCGAAGTCGAGGACGACCGCGGACCAGAACTCGACGTTCGTGGCGAGCACCCGGTCCGGTCGGCGGGCCTGCAACTCGGTGAGCGCCGCCTTCTCCAGCGCCTCGGCAACCTCGAACCGGGGGGCACCCAACTCCTTGGCGGTGCGGCGCAGCACTCGGGCGCGCGGGTCCTCGGCCCGGTACACCCGGTGGCCGAAGCCCATCAGCCGCTCGCCCCGGTCGAGGACGCCCTTGACGTAGCTCTCGGCGTCACCGCTGCGCTCGACCGCCTCCAGCATGCTGAGCACCCGCGAGGGCGCGCCGCCGTGCAGCGGGCCGGAGAGCGCGCCGATGCCCGAGGAGATGCAGGCGGCGGCGTCCGCGCCGGTGGAGGCGACGATCCGGGCGGTGAAGGTGGAGGCGTTCAGGCCGTGCTCGGCGGCCGAGATGAAGTACGCGTCGACGGCCTTGACGTGCCGGGGGTCGGGCTCGCCACGCCACCG
The DNA here is from genome assembly GCF_016863515.1 of Micromonospora gifhornensis. Lineage (GTDB taxonomy): Bacteria > Actinomycetota > Actinomycetes > Mycobacteriales > Micromonosporaceae > Micromonospora > Micromonospora gifhornensis. The sequence continues at coordinate 44,722 of NZ_BOPA01000028.1, read as the reverse complement.
CTTCATGAAGCGCTCGACCACCGTCGAAGCCTTGTCGATCTCCTTCTGCGGCACCGCCGGCAGGCCGAGACCCCGGGCGGACTGGGCGACGAAGGACAGCGCGGTGACCGAGACCCGGGCGAGATCCTCGCGGGCCTGCTCGTCGGAGATGTCGAGCATCTGCTGCAGACCCCAGTACGGGGCGAGCATCGCCACGGCGGACTGCACGTCGACCCGGATGTCGCCGGAGTGCACCGGCACCGGGAACGGCTCGGCCGGCGGCAGGCCGGGCCCGAACCGGCCGTCGACAAGCAGGGCCCAGACGTTGCCGAAGGAGACCTGGCCGATCAGATCCTCGATGTCGACCCCGCGATAGCGCAGCGCACCGCCCTCACGGTCGGGTTCGGCGATCTCGGTTTCGAACGCTACGACGCCTTCGAGTCCGGGTTTGAAATCGGCCATCTCACTACTCCTGGTGTGTGGTCGGTGCGCCCGCCCTGGGCTCGATACCCGGCCCCGGCCGGGTGAGCGCCTTCGGCGACCCTCTCCGGATGTGTTCGTGACATCTTGCCTGCTGGTAACCGGGTGTGCGACCCACTGTCGATGTGCTGCACGCGACATCCCCGGATGAGCCGCCCGTCATCGGTTCGGCGAGACTTGACCGTACGGGCTGGTCGGGGGCGGATCCGCCGGACGGACAGGGGAGGACACGTGACGGGGGACACACCACCGCCATCGGGCATGCGCCACGAGTACACGGCCGGCTCCGGGCTGGTCGAAGCCGACCTGGCCGGCGACTGGTGCACCCAGTTCGATCGCTGGTTCGCCGAGGCGGTGGCCGCTGAGCTGCCGGAGCCGAACGCCATGGTGGTGGGCACCGCCGACGCCGCCGGTCGGCCGAGCGCCCGCACCGTGCTGCTGAAGGGGTACGACCACCAGGGCTTCGTCTTCTTCACCAACTACCGGTCCCGCAAGGGCGCCGAGGTGGCTGTCAACGCGTACGCCAGCCTGGTGTTTCCCTGGTTTCCGATACAGCGGCAGGTGATCGTGACCGGGTCGGTGGAGCGGATCGACCGGGCCACGACCGAGGAGTACTTCGCCAGCCGGCCGCGTGGCTCGCAGCTCGGCGCGTGGGCCAGCACCCAGTCGTCGGTGCTGCCGGACCGGGCCGCGCTCGACGACTCCTACCGGGCGGCGGCGCAGCGCTTCGCCGAGGTGGAGCCGATCCCCGCCCCGGAGCACTGGGGTGGCCTGCGGGTACGCCCCGACTCGGTGGAGTTCTGGCAGGGGCGGGCCAGCCGGCTGCACGACCGGCTGCGGTTCCGCCGTACCGACACCGGCTGGGTCGTGGAGCGGCTGGCCCCGTGACCTTGAAAGACACCTCCCGGCCGCGTGAGCAGCGCCGCTGGGCGATCGACCTGCGCCCACTGCGGGTGCCGGCGTACCGGCGACTGTGGGTCGGTAACGCCATCGCGATGTTCGGGTTCCAGTTCACCGCGGTCGCTGTACCGGTGGAGATGTACGCGCTGACCGAGGACTCGCTCTGGGTCGGGCTGCTGGGCGTGGCTGCCTTCGTACCGTTGCTGGTCTTCGGGTTGTGGGGCGGCGCGGTGGCCGACGCCCTCGACCGGCGTCGGGTGCTGCTGGGCGGCTCGGTGCTGCTCTGGGTGTCCGTCCTGGGGTTGTTGGTGCAGGCCCTGCTGGGTGTCGGCAGTCCGATGCTGCTGCTGGCGCTTGTGGCGTTGAGTTCGGTGTCGTTCGCGATCGCCAGTCCGGCCCGCGCCGCGCTGGTCGGCCGGCTGGTACCTGTCGAACTGGTGCCCGCCGCCACCACGCTGAACTTCACCACGGCGATGGCCACCTCGGTGCTCGGCCCGCTGGCCGCGGGTCTGATCCTCGCCGTCTTCGAGCTAGGGATCGCGCTGCCCGTCGCGTACGGCCTGGACGCCACCCTGCTCGTCGCGCTGGTCTGGGCGGCGCTGCGACTGCCCGCGATGCCGCCCGAGCCGGACCCGGACGGTGCTCCCCGGCAGGCCGGGCTGCGCAGCATCGCCGACGGCGTCCGCTACCTGGCCGGCGCGCCGGTGCTGCTGCTCTCCTTCGCGATCGACCTGATCGCGATGGTGTTCGCCTTTCCCCGGGCGCTCTTTCCCGAGGTGGCGACCGAGCGGTTCGGTGGCGGCGCGGCGGTGGGCTGGCTGTACAGCTCGATCGCCATCGGGTCGCTGCTCGCCGGCCTGTTCTCCGGCTGGATCGGTCGGGTCCGCCGGCAGGGGCTGGTGCTGGTGCTGGCGGTCGTCGGCTGGGGCGTCGCGGTGGCGTTGGCCGGGCTGGCCCGCCAGCTCTGGCTGGTCGTCGCGCTGCTGGTGCTGGCCGGCGCAGCCGACCTGGTCAGTTCGGTGGTACGGCAGTCGATGCTGATCGTGTACGCCCCGGACCGGATGCGTGGGCGGCTGCAAGGGGTCAACACCGTCGTGGTGGCCGGCGGGCCGCGCCTGGGTGACCTGCGGGCGGGCGCCATGGCGGCCGGTTTCGGCAGCGGTGTGGCCTGGGTGGGCGGTGGTCTGGCGGCGGCGGTGCTGGCGGTGCTGCTCGCCGTGGCGTTCCCCGCGCTGACCCGCTACCGGGCGTCGGTTCAGACCGGTGACCGCCGACCGTAGTGAGCGCAGAGCCCACCTGGGAGCTAGGGTCTGGCGACATGGATAGCCCTGAGCCGCGTCCCCTCTCCGGGGCACAGTGGACCATTGCCGCCGCCGGTCACGAGGCGGTCATCGTCGAGGTGGGTGGCGGGCTGCGCACCTACCGCCAGGACGGCGTCGAGCACGTCGACGGGTACGCCACCGACGAGATCTGCCCCGGTTCGGCAGGTCAGGTGCTCGCGCCCTGGCCCAACCGGATCCGGGACGGGGCCTACACCTTCGACGGGCAGTCGTTGCAGCTCAACATCACCGAGCCGGAGCGGAACACCGCCATCCACGGCCTGGTCAACTGGTCGTCCTGGCACCTGATCGAGCAACGGCCGGACGAGGTCACGATCGGCTTCGACCTGCCGCCGCAGCCGGGATACCCGTGGCCGCTGCGACTGCGTACCCGCTGGAGCGTCGGGACCGAAGGGCTGCGCGGTGAGCACGAGGTGACAAACATCGGTGTCGAGCCGGTGCCGTTCGGCTTCTCGGTGCATCCGTACCTGCGCCTGCCCGGGGTGCCGGTGGAGGAGATCGCGTTGCAGGTGCCCGGGCGGACCCGGATGCTTGTGGACGGGCGGTTGCTGCCGGTCGGCGTTACCCCGGTGGCCGGCACCGAGTACGACTACACCGAGCCGCGGCGCATTGGCGACGCGGTGCTGGACCACGCCTTCGGTGAGGTGACCCGGGACGACGACGGTTCGGCGGTGACGCTGCGCGGCCCGGACGGGTCCAGCGGGCTGAGCATCTGGGCGGACGCCCAGTTCGGCTGGTGGCAGGTCTACACGGGCGACACACTGACCGGTGAGCGGTTCCGGCGGTCGGTGGCGGTGGAGCCGATGACCTGCCCGCCGGACGCGTTCCGGTCCGGTCGGGACCTGATCGTCCTGGCACCCGGCGAGACCTGGCGGGGTGCCTGGGGAATCCGGCCCGGAGTCTGAACGGACGTCGACCGGCCGTCCCGACGTCGACCGGCCGTCCCGACGTCGACCGGCCGTCCCGACGTCGGTCGGCCCGGCCCAGCATCGAGGAGAGACAGGTGGAGTTCGCGGACGTCGTCCGGCGACGCCGGATGGTGCGTAACTACGACCCGGACCGCCCGGTCCCGCCGGAAGTCGTGGACCGGTTGCTGGACCACGCCGTGCGGGCCCCGTCCGCCGGGTTCTCCCAGGGCTGGGGATTCCTGGTGCTGGAGGAGCCGGCGGACCGCGAGCGGTTCTGGGCGGCCACCACCCCGGAGGACGGCGGTACGGGCCGCTGGCTGGCCGGGATGCGCCGCGCTCCGCTGATCGTGGTGCCGCACGCCAACCGCTCGGTCTACCTCGATCGGTACGCGGAAGCGGACAAGGGCTGGGCGGACCGCTCGACGGACCGCTGGCCGGTGCCCTACTGGTACATCGACACCGGGTTCGCCGCTCTGCTGATGATGCTGACGGCGGTCGACGAGGGACTGGGTTCCTGCTTCTTCGGGATTCCGCCGCAGCGGCTGGAGCCCTACCGGGAGGCGTTCGGTGTGCCGGAGGAGTACCACCCGATCGGGGCTGTCACTGTCGGTTATCGCGCACCCGACCATCGGTCACCCTCACTGCGTCGAGGTCGTCGTCCGGTGGACGAAGTGGTCCGCCGCGGACGGTGGAGCTGACCCGTACGGGTGGTTTCGTCCTGTTGGGAACCGGACTACCGGTAGCGAAACTGGCACCAGGGAGCAGAACGTGAAGTGCGGGGGGCCGCTACGCTGGCACCGACATCGGCGCCGCGGGTCGCGGCACCGTGCCGCGACCCGCGTCGGCGTCGTGGTACGACCCGGGCAGGGGGAGGGGAGCGTGCCGTCGTGATCTTCAGAGCGGTCCGGGACGGGCGTCCCTACCCGGAACACAACCTGACACTCAAGCAATGGGCCGAGATCCCACCTCGCCCGCTGCGTCTCGACCAGCTCATCACCACCAAGCGCGAGTTGGCGCTGGACAAGCTCCTCGCCGAGGACTCGACCTTCTACGGTGACCTGTTCCCGCACGTGGTGCAGTGGAACGGTGGTCTCTACCTGGAGGACGGCCTGCACCGCGCGCTGCGCGCCGCGCTGCAACAGCGCAACCAGATCCACGCCCGGGTGTTCGTGCTGGCCGAAGCGGTGGAGTGACCCGTCGGTCTCCCAGCGTCGGGCAGCTGTCATTCATGCGGCCTGACCTGCGCAGACACGCGATCGGGTGACTCGGCGAGCGGCTGTCGTACGGGGGGCTTACCGTCATCACAGACAACGCGTCTGACAAGGACGGTGAGGGCGATGGCACGCGACGGCGACATCAACGAGCCCACCAGCAGGTTCCCCGACTCTGACCTGCACCCGGACGACCGGTCCGATGTTCCGCCCCCGCCGCCGTCGAGCGGCGGTGCCGCACGGGCACTGCTCTGGGTGCTCGGCGCGGCGGCGCTCGCCGTGGTGGTGCTGCTCGGCGTGCAGACCACCGGGATCCTGCCCGAGTTCCGCAATCCCTTCAGCAAGGAGCAGACCGACCGCAGTCAGCCGGCGCTGCTGGAGTCGATGCAGGATCTCAGCCGTTACGTGGCCGCCGAGGGCAACTTCCAGGTCGTCGTCGACCTTCAGAACGACCGCCGAAACGTGCCGGACTGGCTGCTCAACCAGCGCACGCTCTTCGTCGGAGCGGGCAGCGTCGAGGCGTACGTCGACTTCGGCACCCTCACCGAGGGGGCGATCGTGCAGTCGGCCGACGGCAAGTCCGTCGAGATCAAGCTGCCCGCGCCGCAACTCGCCAAGACCAACCTCGACCTGGACAAGAGCTACGTCTTCGCGGAGGAGCGGGGCCTGCTCAACCGGGTCGGTGACCTGATCGGCGGTGACCCGAACCGGCAGCAGCAGGTCTACCAGCTCGCCGAGGACCGGATCACCGCCGCGGCGCGGGACAGCGGGTTGGCTGCCCGGGCCGAGGAGAACACCCGCAAGATGCTGGTGGGCCTGCTCGGTTCCCTCGGCTTCGAGCACGTCACCGTCACCTACGTGGCCCCCTGACCCCCTGACCCGCTGCCCCACCGCCCGACTCATCCGGCCGGAGGCAGCAACGTCGGGGGAAGTTGTTGGCAGCAACGTCGGGGAACCGGAGGCAGCAACTCCGGGGAAGTTGTTGCCTCCGGTCCCCGTTTGGCGGCACTTTCCCCGAAGTTGCTCGTGCCCCGCGTGTTCGTGCCCCCGCGTGTTCCTGCCCCGCGTGTTCGTGCTCCGCGTGTTCGTGCTCCGCGTGTTCGTGCCCTGCGGGTGGGTGCCTCGCGGGTGGGCACCCTGCGGGTGGGCGCCTCGGGGGCGAGAGCCCGGCGTGGGGGAGGTCAGCGGGCGGTTGCCAGGTAGCGGTCTTCGTTGGGCATGATGATCCACAGTGCCAGGTAGATGATCACCTGGGTGCCGGGCAGCAGTAGCGACAGCAGGAACAGCAGCCGGACCATCCCGGCCGACATGCCGAAACGCTGGGCCAGGCCGGCGCAGACACCGGCGAACATGCGCCCCTGCCGGGGCCGAACAAGCTTGCGACTCATCGTGGTAGTTCCCCTCTGCGGCGATCCGCCGCTCTTGGCATCAACGCTAGGGCCAGGACCTGCCCCCGCCCTCCGTCCCCAGAACGAACCTTCCCCAGCCCACCCGTAGGTACATACCCGCGCCCTCCTCCCTATCCCCACCCCTACCCGCGCCCCCCTCCCAGCACGCCTCTCCCCGCACCCCGCGCTCCCCACCCCTGCTCGTCGATCATGGAGTTCTGGTCGGGGCATAAGGGGTGTAGCGGGTGGAATCGGCGACCAGAAGTGCAAGATCGACGGGGAAGGTCCCCGCCTGTGGCCGCCCGCTGCGTGTGGGGTGTGAGGGTGAGGGGAGGGAGGCTGGGTGGGTGGGGGTTAGGGTCGGTGGGTTGGGCGTCCGTATCGGGGCGCTGGCGGCCGGCCTTGGGAACGAGGGCGGTGACGATCTTCATCGTCTGTTGACCGGTGATCCCGGCGCAGGGCGAGAGGTGTGGGCATGATCAGTGTGTTCGATCTGTTCAGTGTGGGCATCGGGCCGTCCAGCTCGCACACGGTGGGGCCGATGCGGGCGGCGCGTACGTTCGTTCACGGGCTCAAGGCCGATGGTCGGCTCAGCGAGGTGAGTCGGGTACGGGCCGAGCTGTTCGGGTCGCTCGGCGCCACCGGGCACGGCCACGGCAGCGACCGGGCGGTCCTGCTCGGCCTGGCCGGTGAGGTGCCGGAGACGGTGGACACCGACACCGTCGACACTCGTGTGACGGAGATTCGGGCGCAGCGGCGGCTGGCGCTGCTCGGCACGCACGAGAGCGACTTCGACCCGGATCGGGATCTTCTGCTGCATCGTCGCCGGTCACTGCCGTATCACCCGAACGGGATGATCTTTTCGGCGTACGACGGGAGCGGAACAGAGGTCAGGACGCGCACCTACTATTCGGTTGGTGGTGGGTTCGTCGTCGACGAGGCGGCGGCGGGTGCCGACCGGATCAAGCCGGACAGCACCGAGGTCCGCCATCCCTTCGTCACCGGAGCGCAACTGCTCGACGTGACCGCCTCGACCGGGCTGTCCATCAGCGAGGTGATGCTCGCCAACGAGTTGTCCTGGCGGTCCGAGGCGGATGTGCGGGCCGGGCTGTTGGACATCTGGCGGGTGATGCAGGAATGCGTCGAGCGTGGCTGCACTCGCGACGGCACGCTGCCGGGCGGGTTGAAGGTCCGCCGTCGCGCCGCCGAACTACGCCGCAGCCTGGAAGCAGACGCCGCCACCGGGCAGCCAGTCGCCGAGGGTCCAGCAACCCCGCAGGCGGGGGTGACGGTGCGGGCAGTCGATCCGCTGTACGTGATGGACTGGGTGACCCTGTTCGCCTTGGCGGTCAACGAGGAGAACGCGGCTGGTGGGCGGGTGGTGACCGCGCCGACCAACGGCGCGGCGGGGATCATTCCGGCGGTGCTGCACTACTACACGCGGTTCGTGCCGGGGGCCAGCACCGACGGGGTGGTGCGGTTCCTGCTCGCGGCCGGCGCGATCGGGGTGTTGTTCAAGGAGAATGCCTCGATCTCCGGCGCGGAGGTGGGCTGCCAGGGCGAGGTCGGCTCGGCCTGCTCGATGGCTGCCGCCGGGTTGGCCGAGGCGTTGGGTGGTACGCCGGCGCAGGTGGAGAACGCCGCGGAGATCGGCATGGAACACAATCTCGGGTTGACCTGCGACCCGGTGGGCGGCCTGGTGCAGATACCGTGCATCGAACGTAATGCGGTGGCTAGCATCAAGGCGATCACCGCTGCCCGGCTGGCCCTGCGCGGTGACGGGGTGCACGCCGTATCGCTCGACAAGGTCATCAAGACCATGCGGGAGACCGGCGCCGACATGAAGGTCAAGTACAAGGAGACGGCGCGCGGCGGTCTCGCGGTAAACGTGATCGAGTGCTGAACGGACGAAGTTTCATCGACTGCTAACCTGTCGTCCGTTCAGTAGGCGGGAGAACGACGGTGACCTCTGGCGTGGGGGCGTTGTGGTCGCACCGCAACTCGCTGCGCATCCTGGTCCGGCGTGATCTCGCGGTCAAGTACCAGCAGTCGGTGCTTGGCTACTTCTGGTCGTTGATCGAGCCGCTGGGGATGGGCGCGATCTACTGGTTCGTCTTCGGCGTGCTGTACTCCCGGGACACCAACCGACACCTGGGCGAGGCCGCCGGGTCGTACCCGCTGTTTTTGATCACTGGGATCTTCGCCTGGATGTGGACCAGCTCGGCGTTGAGCGAGGCGACCAACGCGTTGACCGGCCAGTCCCGGCTGATCACCACGATGAACGTGCCTCGGCAGGTGTTTCCGATCGGCCGGGTGGTCGGTCGGTTCGCCGAGTACGCCGCCGGCCTGCCGATTCTGGCCGGCATCGCGATCTGGTACGCCGCCGACGGCAAGATCCATCCGGGTTGGTCGCTGCTGGCCCTGCCGTTGGCGGTGCTGGTGCAGGCCACCCTGCTGATCGGGGTGGCGTTGCTGCTGTCCGCGTGGAACGTGCTGATGCGCGATGTGGAGCGGTTCATGCGGCTGGTCATCCGGGTGCTGTTCTACGCCAGCCCGATCATCTATCCGCTGAGCCTGGTCCAGGGCTCCGGCCTGCCGGGCTGGCTCAAGCTGGGCTACGAACTCAACCCGCTGGTCGGCATCTTCCAACTGCACCACTCGGTGTGGTACCCGGACGAGTTCCCGTCAGCCCGGATGCTGGCCACCACCGTCGGCATCAGTCTGCTGCTGCTCGTCGCCGGCTGGTGGTCGTTCCGTCGGCTCGAACCCGCCGTGCTCAAGGAACTCTGATGGGCGAATCGATCATCGAGGCGGAGGGTCTCGGCATCCGGTTCGTCCGCAACCGTCGGCGGCAGCTGCGGCTGCGGGAGCTGCTCATCCACCGGGGTCGGCGCAGCGCGAGCGACGGCCAGTTCTGGCCGCTACGCGACCTGACCTTCTCGATCGCGCCCGGCGAGACCGTCGGCGTGATCGGCCGCAACGGCACCGGCAAGAGCACCCTGCTGCGGCTGATCGCCGGGGTGCTGATTCCCGACGAGGGGCGGATCAGGGTTTCCGGCGACGTCGCGCCGCTGCTGGAACTCTCCGCCGGCTTCTCCAACGACCTCACCGGGCGGGAGAACCTGTACCTGGTGGGCGGGCTGCACGGGCTGTCGTCGGGCTACCTGAAACGGCACTTCGACGAGATCGTCTCGTTCGCCGGTGAGCAGGTGGAACGGGCCATCGACACGTCGGTGCGGCACTACTCGTCCGGAATGAAGGTCCGGCTGGGTTTCGCCATCATCTCCCACCTGCCGCACCCGATCCTGCTGATGGACGAGGTGACGGCGGTCGGGGACGCCGAGTTCCGCGCGAAGTGCTACACGACAATCGATCGTCTGCTCGGGGAGGGGCGCACTCTGGTGCTGGTGTCACACAACGAAAAGGACCTGACCCGGTTCTGCCGTCGAGGACTCTTCCTCGACGCGGGCCGGCTGAGCGTGGACGGCACGATCGCCGAGGCGCTGGCCGCGTACCACGACGCGGTTCCCCGGTGACGCTCGCGATCGTGCTCGCCGCCGGCTCGCCGGCCGCGAGCCTGCCGGCGGGCGATGATACGGCGCTTGTCGACCGGCTTGCCGCACAGTGGCGGGCGGCCGGCGTCACCGACGTGCGGTTCGCGGCCGACCTTGACGAGTTGGCCGACCTGGCTGGCGGGTCGACGGGCCCGGTGGTGGTCAGCGGTGCCGACCTGGTCGCGCACACCGCCGTACTGCGGCATCTGGTGACCAGCCCGGTCGGGCCGACGGTGGCGTTGGTGCTCACCGACCCGCCCGCCGGTGGCCGCACGACGGTCCGCGAGGAGCGCGGCCAGGTGGTCGACGCGGGGCCGGCGCACCGGCTCGACGGCGAAGCCACCGGCATCTTCGGTGGCGCGGTGCGGGTCGGCCGGGACGACCTGCCGGCGCTGGTGGCCGCGGCCCGGGCCGCCGCCACCGGCCGGCTGGCCGACGTGGCCGCCGGGCACGGGGACGGTGGCGGTCCGCGCGTCGAGCCGCCGGGGCCCGCCGTGGACCAGGTCTTCACCGGGCTCACGGCCCAGGGTGTGCTGGTCTTCGCCCAGCGGGTACGCCTGCTTGTGGCGCACCGGGTCGACGACGAGAGCGGGCTGTCCGGGGCGCGGGCCGAGGTTGCCGAGGTGGACGAGGACCGGGCCGAGTTGCGGCTGTCGGTCAAGGAGAAGGACGACTTCTTCACCACGTACTTCGTCAGCACCTGGTCCCCGTACGTCACCAAGGCGGCGGCCCGGTTGGGGTTGAGCCCGACCGGGGTGACGATGCTGTCGGTGGCGTTCGCGGTGGCCGCGGCGGCGTTGTTCGCCAGCGGCGGCCGGCTCGCCCTGGTCACCGGCGGGGTGCTGCTCTATCTCGGGTTCGTGCTGGACTGCGTGGACGGCCAGTTGGCCCGCTACACCCGCAACTTCAGCGCCTGGGGCGGCTGGCTGGACACCATGGCCGACCGGGCCAAGGAGTACGTGGTCTACGCCGGCCTCGGGTGGGGCGCCACGGCGGCCGGAGTCCGGTACGGGTGGGCTCTGGCGATCGCCGCGATGACGTTGCAGACCGTACGACACATGACCGACGCGTGGTACGGCGTGCTGCACGACGAGGCGGCCCGCCGGCCGAAGGCGGTCGGCACCGGCGGTGGCGGCATCGGTGACCGGCTCAACGCCGCGTCCACCAAGGTGCAGGCCGACACCGGTTCGCTGTCGTACTGGCTCAAGCGCACGGTGGTCTTCCCGATCGGGGAACGGTGGGCGCTGATCGCGCTGGCCGCGGCACTGTTCAACCAGCGGATCGCGCTGCTGACGGTACTGACCTGGGGTGTGCTGGCGTTCGCGTACACCGGGGCGCTGCGTACGCTGCGGGCCCGGTGGATGTGGGTGCCGGTGCTGGACACGCTCGACGCCACCCTGCACCGCGACGACGGCCCGCTGGCCGCCCGGTTCCCGGTGGCCCGCCGGCCGGGACCGTTGGTGCTGGCGCTGCTGGCCGTGTTGCCGACGATTCTCGTGCTGCTGGCCACCTGGGGCTACGGCGAGGCGTACCCGAGATGGACCGTGCTGCTCGCGTTGGTGGGGTTGCTGCTCGCGGCCGGCGGTGCCGGTGCGGCGCACAACGGGCCGCTGGACTGGCTGGTGCCGGCGGCGCTACGGGCCGGTGAGTACCTGTTTGCCATCGCCGTCGGGGTGATCGGTCAGGCGCCCGCCTGGCTGATCTTCGGGTACGTCTTCGTGCTGACCCTGCACCACTACGACCTGGTGGCCCGGCTGGAGAAGCGGCAACCGGCACCGCCGCTGCACCCGGCGACCCTCGGCTGGGAGGGGCGGTCGGTGCTGCTGGCGGTGGCGGCGATAGCCGGAATTGCGAGTACTGGTCTGGCTACACTCGGTATCTACCTGTTGGTGCTTTTCGTGGCAAGTGTGGTGCTGGCCTGGTTCGTCCGACCGGCGCGGGTGCCGGCGGGTGCCGGGAGGAGCACGACAATCTGACGGAGGCCGGGACGATGACGCTCATCAGCTTCGTCGTCCCGGCCTACCGCGTCCAGGGCTACCTGCGGGAGTGCCTGGACTCGATCCTCGCCCAGCCGGTCACCGACATCGAGGTGATCGGGGTCGACGACTGCTCGCCCGACGCCAGCGGCGACATCCTCGACGAGTACGCGGCCCGCGACGACCGGGTACGCGCCGTCCGGCTGGACCGCAACCTCGGGCTCGGACCGGCCCGCAACGCCGGGTTGGACCGGGCCGTCGGCGAGTACGTCTGGTTCGTCGACGGAGACGACTGGCTGGTGCCCGACTGCCTGGTCGAGGTGGCCGAGCGGCTGCACACCACCCGGCCCGACGTGCTGCTGGTCGACCACGTCCGCACGCACTGGGACGGCACGGTCACCCGCAGCGCGATGGCCGAGGTGTTCCCGGAGCCGACCGGGCCGATCACCTTCCGGCTGCGGGACCGACCGGAGACCCTGGAACTGCTGCACACCGCCTGGAACCGGCTGGTCCGGCGGCAGTTCCTGGCCGAGATCGGGCTGCGCTTCGCCCCCGGCTGGTACGAGGACGTCTCGTTCAGCTATCCGGTGCTGCTGGCCGCCGACCGGATCGGCGTGCTCGACACGGTCTGCGTGAACTACCGGCAGCGGCGGGCGGGGGCGATCACCAAGACCCAGGGTGAGCGGCACTTCGAGGTCTTCGAGCAGTGGCACCGGGTGTTCCGGGAGGCCGACCGGTTCGACGCCGGGCAACTGCGGGCGGCGCTGTTCGAGCGGATGATGTGGCACTACCTGACGGTGCTCGGCAACGAGAACCGGGTCCCGGCGGAACTGCGGCCGACCTTCTTCGCCCGGGTGACGATCGACCACGCCCGTTTCCGGCCGCCGGGCGGCCACCGGATTCCCCCCGGGGTGGAAGGGCTCAAGCACCGGCTGGTGGCGGCCGGGCAGTGGCGGACGTACTCGGCGTTGCGCGCCACCAGCCGGACGGGGGAGAAGGCCCGCCGGGCCGCCGGGCGGGTCAAGCGCCGGGTGGTGCCGCCGGCCCGGGCCACCGTACGGGCGGCTCGGGACGTCGCGCTGTACGGCTACCACCGCGCCGAAGCGCGTCGCCCGTTGGACGAGAACCTCGCCGTCTATGCGGCCTACTGGTATCGCGGTTACGCCTGCAACCCGGCGGCGATCTACGAGGCGGCCCGGCAACTGGTGCCGGAGATCCGAGGTGTGTGGATCGTCCGCCGGGACCGGGTGCACACGTTGCCCGAGGGCGTCGAGTACGTGGTGGCCGGCACTCCCGCGTACCACCGGGTGCTGGCCCGGGCGAAGTGGCTGATCAACAACGTCAACTTTCCTGACTCGGTGCGCAAACGGCCGGGTTCGGTGCACGTACAGACGCACCACGGCACCCCGGTCAAGGTGATGGGCCTGGACCAGCAGCGCTATCCGTTGGGCGCGGTCGGGATGGACTTCGCCGGCCTGCTGCGCCGGGTGGACCGCTGGGACTACAGCATCACCGCGAACAGCTTCTCCACCCAGATGTGGGAGCGGGCCTATCCGGCCGCGTACACCACATTGGAGGTGGGTTACCCGCGCAACGACCGTCTGGTCACCGCGCCCCCCGAGGAGGTGCTGCGGCTGCGCGCCCAGTTCGGCGCCGGCCTCGGCGAGCTGGTCGTGCTGTACGCCCCGACGCACCGGGAGCACCTGCCCGGCTATCGGCCACCGTTCGACCCGGAACGGGTGCTCGACGCGATCGGCCCGTCCGGGCTGCTACTGATGCGCAGCCACTACTTCCACGACCGCGACCGGCGAGCGTGGCCGCCCGCGGGTCGGGACCGCATCATCGACGTCAGCGCCCATCCCGAGGTCGAGGAGCTTTACCTCGCGGCCGACGTGCTGGTCACCGACTATTCCTCGGCGATGTTCGACTACGCGGTGCTGGACCGGCCGATCGTCATCTACGCGCCGGACTGGGACGCGTACCGGCTGACCCGGGGGGTCTACTTCGACCTGCTCGCCGAGCCGCCCGGGCCGGTGGCGCGGACCTTTCCCGAGTTGCTGGACGTGTTGCGGGCAGGGCAGTCCGACTCCGTCGCGGCCGACCACACCCGGGCGCGGTTCCGGGACAGATTCTGTGCGTTGGAGGACGGGCAGGCCGCGCAGCGGGTGGTTCGTCGGGTTTTCCTCGGTGACATCTCCGGCTGAGTCTGGAAAATTCAGTCGATAGCCGCTACTCGATGGAACGTAATACGTCTGTCACGACCGGAACATCACACGTTTACCCGATGTGCGACCGACATGATCCTGGTCACAGTCATTGCCGGGTTCGGCAGACGAGGTGGGGGAGGAGACGGTGAGCACCGTCGCGCTCAAGGATGTCACGAAGGTCTTCCGAGACGGCACGGTCGCGGTGGACAGCATCAATCTCGACGTCAACGACGGAGAGTTCATGGTGCTGCTCGGGCCCTCCGGCTGTGGCAAGTCGACGGTGCTGCGCATGGTCGCCGGGTTGGAGGAGCCGACCTCGGGGGCGGTGATGCTCGACGGGGAGGTGTCCAACGACCTGCCGCCCCGGGAGCGCGGGATTGCCATGGTCTTCCAGGACTTCGCGCTCTACCCGCACATGAGCGTCGGTGACAACATCGCCTTCCCGCTCAAGCTCGCCGGCGTCGAACCGGCCCCGCGAGGCGAGCGGGTCACCGACGTGGCAAGCGCCCTCGGCATCGGTGACGTGCTGGCACGACGCCCGAGCCAGCTCTCCGGCGGGCAGCGGCAGCGGGTCGCGATGGGCCGGGCCATCGTGCGTCGTCCGAAACTGTTCCTGATGGACGAACCGCTGTCCAACCTCGACAGCGGACTGCGCGCGGAGTTGCGGGCCGAGATCTCCGGCCTGACCCGCGAGCTGGGGGTCACCACCATCTACGTGACGCACGACCAGGCCGAGGCGCTGACCATGGCCGACCGGGTCGCCATCATGCGCAAGGGCGTCCTCCAGGACGTGGGCACCCCGACCCAGGTGTACGGCCGCCCGGCCACCCTCTACGTCGCCGCCTTCCTGGGCAGCCCTCGGATGAACCTGCTGGAGGCGTCGGTCTACGTCCACCTCGACCGGTACGTCACCCTCACCCTCGGGGAGCAGGCGCTCTACCTGCCGTGGGACGACATCCGCAGCCGTGCGGTGGCGCACTACCACGGCGAGCGGATCGTGGTCGGTATGCGGGCCGAGGCGCTCACCCCGGTCGCCCCCGACGCACCGGGCGACGTCCTCCAGGGCCGGATCCGCTACCTGGAACACCACGGGCACGAGTCGCTGGCCTTCCTCGACATCGGCGCGACCGCGATCGTGGTGGACGAGGTCGGCGCGCCGCCGGACAGCGACACCCCGCTCGGTCAGCGCGGCCTGCGCCGCTTCGGCCAGGTGATGCAGCGGTTCACCGGCCGGGCCCCGGTGCCGGAGGCGAACCCGAACAGCGGCGGCCAGGCCAGCGTCCTTGCCGATCCCGGCCGGCACCACCGCCGCCCGGCCGAACTGGCGGTCCGGCTCGCGCCGTACCCCGCCGTCTCCGCCGGTCACCCACTGGCCATCAAGGTACGCATGGACGCCCTGCACTTCTTCGACGAACGCGGCGCCCGCATCGACGTCGGCTGGCGCTGAGGGTGCAAGGAAGGGCACCTTCTTAACGCCTGCGGTAGAGGAAGGGCCCCCTGTTAACACGGCTCGATGACCGGGCGGCGCGCCGGGTTGGGCGAAGTACGTTTGCCGGGCGGTGACCGTGGATAGATTGGTGCGGTGCTCGGCCTGCCGGATCATGTGACCGCGTGTCTCTTCGACCTGGATGGTGTGCTCACGCAGACCGCCCGGGTGCACAACGCCGCGTGGACCGAGACGTTCGACGACTTCCTGCACCGGCACGCCGACGCCAGCGGCGAGCCGTACCAGCCCTTCGACCCGGGACCGGACTACCACCGCTACGTCGACGGGCGGCCCCGCCTCGACGGCGTCCGCACCTTTCTCGCCTCGCGGAACATCACCCTGCCCGAGGGGACGGCCGAGGACCCGCCGGGCGCGCAGACCGTGCACGGGATCGGCAACCAGAAGAACGCCCTGGTGGTGGAGCGGATCCGCAGCGTAGGTGTCGACGTCTACCCCGGTTCGGTGGCGTACCTGAAGGCGGTGGCCGCGGCCGGGCTGCGTCGCGCGGTCGTCACGGCCAGCGCCAACGGCCGGGAGGTCATCGCCGCCGCCGGGCTCGAACCGCTGCTGGAGGAACGGGTGGACGGACTGACAGCACGCGCCGAGGGGTTGCGCGGCAAGCCGCATCCGGACACCTTCCTCGCCGGTGCGAAGCTGCTCGGCGTCGAGCCGGAGCAGGCGGCCGTCTTCGAGGACGCGCTCGCCGGAGTCGAGGCCGGTCGGGCCGGCGGCTTCGGGTACGTCGTCGGGGTCGACCGGGCCGGGCAGGCCGACGAGTTGCGCGCCCACGGCGCCGACGTGGTCGTCACCGACCTGGCTGAACTGCTCGAAGCCGGACGGCCCGAGTGATCCGGGAGCGGGCGTACCCGGTCGAACCGTGGCACGTCCGGGAGACCCAACTCGACGTGGACGTGCTCGCCCAGTCCGAATCGGTCTTCGCGCTCTCCAACGGGCACGTCGGGCTGCGCGGCAACCTGGACGAGGGCGAGCCGCACGGGCTGCCCGGCACGTACCTCAACTCGTTCTACGAGCTGCGTCCCCTGCCGTACGCGGAAGCGGGTTTCGGTTTTCCCGAGTCCGGTCAGACCATCGTCAACGTGACAAACGGCAAGCTGATCCGGCTGCTTGTCGACGACGAGCCGCTGGACGTGCGCTACGGCGAACTGCTCGCCCACGAACGGGTCCTCGACCTGCGGGCCGGCACCCTGCACCGGACCCTGCACTGGCGCTCGCCGGCCGGCCGGGAGGTGCGGGTGCACAGCACCCGACTGGTCTCCTTCCGACAGCGGTCGGTGGCCGCCATCCGCTACGAGGTGGAGGTCGCCGACGACCGGCCGCTGCGGCTGATCATCCAGTCGGAGCTGGTGGCCAACGAGGCCCTGCCGCCGCAGAGCCGGGACCCCCGGGTCGCCGCCGTGCTGGAGTCGCCCCTGCAGGCCGAGGAGGAGCTGACCACCTCCGACGGCGGGCTGCTCATCCACCGCACCAAGGTCTCCGGGCTACGGGTCGCCGCGGCGATGGAGCACGAGGTCGACTCACCGTCGCGCACCACGATCGAGTCCGAGGGGTACGAGGACTGGGTGCGGACCACCGTCGGCTGCGTGCTGGAGCCGGGCCAGCGGCTGAGTGTGGTGAAGTACCTGACCTACGGCTGGTCCAGCCGGCGCTCGCTACCCGCCCTGCGCGACCAGGTGGGTGCTGCTCTGGCCGCCGCGAAACTCGACGGCTGGGACGGGCTGGTCCGCGAGCAGCGGGAGTACCTGGACGAGTTCTGGGACGCCGCCGACGTGGAGATCGACGGCGATCCGGAGGTCCAGCAGGCCGTCCGGTTCGGGCTGTACCACGTGCTCCAAGCCGGCGCCCGCGCGGAACGCCGGCCCATCGCCGCGAAGGGTCTCACCGGCCCGGGGTACGACGGGCACGCGTTCTGGGACACCGAGATGTTCGTGCTGCCGGTGCTGACGTACACCCATCCGGCGGCTGTGCGCGACGCGCTGTTCTGGCGATTCTCGACCCTGGAACAGGCGCACGAGCGGGCCCGCACACTCAACCTGGCCGGGGCGGCCTTCCCCTGGCGGACCATCGAAGGTCCCGAGTCGTCGGGCTACTGGCCGGCCGGCACGGCTGCCTTCCACATCGCGGCCGGCATCGCCGACGCGCTGCGACGCTACGTGCTGATCAGCGGCGATCAGGAGTTGGAACGCGAGATCGGGCTGACCCTGCTGGTGGAGACCGCCCGGCTGTGGCGCTCCCTCGGGCACCACGACCGCAACGGTCAGTTCCACATCGACGGCGTGACCGGCCCCGACGAGTACACGGCCGTCAAGAACGACAACATCTACACCAACCTGATGGCACAGCGGAATCTGCGCGTCGCCGCGGACGTGGCGATGCGCTACCGCGACGACGCCTTCCACCTCGGGGTCACCGACGAGGAGGCCGCCGCGTGGCGGGACGCCGCCACGGCCATGCACATTCCGTACGACGACGAGATCGACGTGCACCAGCAGGTCGAGGGCTTCACCCGGTTGCAGGAGTGGGACTTCGCGCACACCCCGCAGGACAAGTACCCGTTGCTGCTGCACTACCCGTACTTCGACCTGTACCGCAAGCAGGTGGTCAAGCAGGCCGACCTGGTGCTGGCCATGCACTGGCGGGGTGACGCGTTCACCGACGAGGAGAAGCTGCGCAACTTCCTCTACTACGAGCGGCGTACCGTCCGGGACTCGTCGCTGTCGGCCTGCACCCAGGCGGTGCTGGCGGCCGAGGTCGGCTACCTGGAGTTGGCGCACAGTTATCTGCGCGAGGCAGCGCTGATGGACCTGCACGACCTGAACGAGAACACCCGCGACGGCGTGCACATGGCGTCGCTGGCCGGCGCGTGGATCGCGTTGGTCGCCGGCTTCGGTGGGCTACGGGACCACGACGGCGTACCCTCGTTCGCCCCGCGTCTGCCCACCCGGATCGGCCGGTTGGCGTTCTCGCTCGAGTGCCGGGGACTCCGGCTACGGGTGACCGTACGACCGCACGAGACGACGTACGTCCTGCACCACCACACCGATCCGGACGCCACCATGGAGGTACGCCACCACGGCGAATCGGTGCAGGTCACCTCCGGGGAGCCGGTGACCCTGCCGATTCCCCCGCCGCCGGAGAACCTGCCCCCGGTGGAGCAGCCCCCCGGCCGGGCCCCGCTGCTCCGCCTGCCCGAGCACCTGCCCTGAGCCTCTGCTCCGAGCGCCTGCTACGAGCCCTTGCCCTGAGCGTCTGCTCTGAGCAGAGGGCCGTCCGCGCGGCAGGTCAGATAGGTTCACCCTGCGAAGGGCGTCCGGTGGGATCGTGGGGCGTTCGGGCCCGAGGGTCGTCGGCCGACCGCGCCTGGGCAGCCTTGTCCGCCCAGTCCTGACCACGCGGGGCGTCCTGCTTCTGCCGCTTACGTTCGGCGGCCTGGTCGACGGGCTCACGGTGATGATGCGGCATGACGGTCCTCGCGATCTGATCGCCGGTACCCGATGGCACCGGTCCGTCTGCGGTCCCGCGACGGCTACCCGACCCGACCCCCGGCAAACGCTCGCGAGCGACAGCGGTCAGCACGCTGTCGCTCGTGAGCGACGGCGTGGTGACCGCCGGGCGGGGTATGCCGGGGGGATCGGGTCGGCCGTGATCGGGAGGATGACGATGGACGTTCGGGGCAACGCGGTGACGATCCCGGCTGGTGGGGCCGACCTGCCGGCGGACCTGCTGATTCCGGCCCAGCCGGTGGGCGCGGTGCTGTTCGCGCACGGTAGCGGAAGTTCGCGGCACAGTCCCCGCAACGTCGCCGTGGCCAGGTCGCTGAGTGCGGGCGGGCTCGGCACCGTACTTGTCGACCTGCTCACCCCGGCGGAGGCCGAGGCGGACGCCGTCACCGCCGAACTACGCTTCGACATCGACCTGCTGTCCCGCCGACTGGCCACGATCGTGGACTGGCTGGCCTCGGAGCAGCCCTTCGACACGGCCCGGATCGGCATCTTCGGTGCCAGTACGGGTGCCGCCGCCGCCCTCGTCGCGGCGGCCCGACGGCCCGAGCAGGTGTACGCCGTGGTGTCCCGAGGCGGTCGTCCGGATCTGGCGGGAGCCGCGCTCGGCCAGGTGCGCGCCCCCACCCTGCTGCTCGTCGGCGGCCTCGACGAGCCGGTGATCTCGCTCAACCGGCACGCGCTGGACCAGCTGACGGCCCCGGCCGACCTGCGGGTGATCCCCGGTGCGACGCACCTCTTCGAGGAGCCCGGCACCCTGGAACAGGTGGCCGAGGCTGCGGCCGACTGGTTCCACGACTACCTGCACCCTCAGCTCTCCCCGGCCTGACACCATCGCGGCCCCCGTGCCCGTCGTCGACAGCGTGTCGTCCCACTTGACGCTTGCGCGGCGACGGGAGTGCGGGCGTCTCAGCCGGGTGCGGGATCTGCGGTGGCCGGGGGGTCGTCGGGTGCCGGAGGTGCCGGTCGGGCTGCTGCGGCGGCCTCTCGTTGGCGCTGCACGCTGTCGATGATCCGCCAGGCGACGGCGGCGATCGGCACCGCGACGAAGGCCCCGGCTATGCCGGCGATGAGGGTGCCGGCGGTGACCGCCAACAGGATCACCACCGGGTGCAGCCGTACCTGACGCTTCATCACCAGCGGTTCCAGCAGGTTTCCCTCGATCTGCTGCACGGCGATCACCGCAGCCAGGGTGAGCAGCGCCGTGGTGGGACCGTTCGCGGCGAGCGCCACCAGCACCGCGACCGCGCCGGCCACGGTCGCGCCGATGATCGGCACGAACCCGCCGATGAACGTGATCAAGGCCAGGGGAAAGGCCAACGGTACGCCGAGAAGGACCAGTGCCAGGCCGATGCCGATCGCGTCGATGGCCGCGATCAGCATGGTGCCTCGGGTGTACGACCCGAGCGTGCGCCAACCGACCCGGCCCGCCTCGGCGGCGACGTCCCGGTTCGGCCCGGTCATCCGGCGCAACGTCCAGTGCCACATCGCCCGGCCGTCCTTGAGCAGGAAGAACAGCAGCACCAGGGCGAGCAGGGCGGAGCCGAACACCTCGGTCACGGTGCGGGCGCTGGCGACCGGGTCGACCTCCTGCTCGGTGGCCGCCTTGCGTAGCTGGTCGAGAAGACCGTCGAGCTGTTGATCGGTCACCGGCAGGGTGGAGGTGATCAGATCCCGGGTGCGCCCGAGGCCCTGCTGCAGTTCATCACCCAGTTCGCTGAACTGGTTGGCGGTCAGGTTCCACACAAGTACCCCGAGACCACCCAGGATGCCGAGCAGCAGCAGGACGGTGAGCAGGGCGGCCAGCGAGGCGGGCAGCCGCAGCCGGCGGAGCGCGAGTTGCACCGGGTCGAGCAGCGCGGCGAGGAAGAAGGTGGCGGCCAGCGCGATGGCCAGCGGTGTGACCAGCAGGGTGATCCGCGCCAGCAGGTAGAGCCCAGCGGCGATCACCACCAGGCAGGCGCTCCACACCACGGCGGTACGTACCAACCAGGGCAGGGCCGCCCACGTCTGCCGCGGTCCGGCTGCTGCCGCTGCCGCCCGGTCCGCCGCCTCATCGGGCCTGCGCCCGGCACCCCCCGCTGCGACCACGTCGCCCTCCTCGCGTCCGCGAGGTCCTACCCACCCACCCTCCCCCCAACACCCCCGTCCCACCCCGCTCCGCCTTCGCCCGGCCTTCCCCACCCCCCGGCCCTTCGCGTTGATCAAGAGGTTTTGGTCTGCCTCAGCACGATTCCCGACCAAAACCTCTTGATCAACGCGGGCTGGTGGGCGTTGGCGGGTGGGGGCGTCAACGGTGCCTTGGCGCTTGCTCAGGCTGGGCGCGGTGGGGTGGGTGGCTGGGTGGTGAGGCTGGGGTGGAGGGAAGGCGGGGTGGAGGGCTGGGGTGGGTCAGTAGGCGGGGGCTGGGGGGCGGGCTATGGGGTTGGGGGGGATTTCCCGGGTTTGTTCGGGGTTGGGGTGTTCGGTGGTGGTGGGCGGAGTGGGTGGTGGGGTGGGGTCGGGGAGGGGGGTGAGGGGGAGGAGGGAGCCGTGTTGTTCGGCTGTCAGGAGGGCGGTGGTGGTTTCGGCTCGCAGGTTGCGGGCGGCTGCGGCGGCGACCTCGGCGGCGTGCCAGGCTTCCTGCTCCCGTTCCCGGGCCACCCGCTGTTGGGCGAACAGGTGGTCACGTATCGCCCGGCGTAGCACCAACTCCTGCTGGACCGGGTGCAGGCGGGGGTCCCAGCCGCGGTGCGCGAAGACATCGCTGAGCTGCTCCACCGACAGTTCCCGCCGCCAGTACGCCTCCAGCACCGCCCGGTGCAGCCAGCGCTCCCGGTCGGCGTACTCGGCCGGGGTGCGTGGGGTGTGCGGCAGTGGCATGTTCGCGGCTTCGGCCAACCGGCGTACGTCCGCCTCCGCCGCCTGGTACGCCTCCCACGCCTGCTCGGCCTCGTCCTGTGCGGCGAGCCATTCGTCGCGTCGGCGGCGAGCCGTCGCCTCCGCGCGGTCGGCGGCCACCATGACCTCTTCCGCCCAGCGATCCTCGTCCCGCTCCTCCGGCGGGGTCGGCAGGGCAGCTTCCCGGATCCGGGCACCCACGTCGAACCGAAGTCGCCGGGGACGCAGCAGCAGGCCGGAGACGGCGAGTACGACGATGCCCAACAGGCTCAGCCAGATCACGGCGGCCCGGGACACGTCGGGCAGGACGGCGGAGAGAGCGATCTGCATCATCAGCACCTCGTGGCGGATGGGGTTCGTCGAACTGTGCTGGGAAACGGAGGAACAGGGCCGCAACCCGTGACCGTGACCTTGGTCGTGGTCGGGAGGGGGCCTCACCGGCGGGTGGCGTGTGGGTGCCGACTCCGTCAGGTGGTGCGAGCCCGGCCCGGCCAGGAGAGGGCGCAAAGCCAGCCAGTGGTCGTGAGCCTGCCCAGGTCAGGCGGTCGGAGGGCCGCGCCGGGTCGGTTCACCGGGACCGGCGGCGAGGCGTACGGCGGCAGGCCGGGTGCTGACGGGGGCGACGGCCCCGGCGTCGGTGCGCTCGGAGTGCGGCACCGCGGCTGCGGCATGCACAGCGCTCACGGGCGAGACGAGCGCCGACTCGTTCCAGGAGGAGGGCAGCGCTGACTCGTTTCGGGACGAGTTGAGCGTCGACTCGTCGTTCCCGGGCCGGGTGCGCGCCGGCTCCACACGTTGCGCTGACTCGTTGTTGCCGGGCCGGAAGGCTGGGGCGGTCACGTCGCCGGCGCGGCTGGACACAGCGGCGGCGGGTGGGGCGGCCGGGAGGTCTGCTGTGCCGTCCGGCAGGCCGGCGGCCGTGACGCCGCCGAGGCCGACGGCCAGGATGAGTGCCGTCAGCGCCAGGCGGGTCAGATCCGCCAGCGGGCAGCGCGTCACCGACCACAGTGGACGGGAGAACGCGAGACTCGGCACGCGGTCAAACCTATCGCCCTTGCGCAGCAACCGCAGCGGCCCGTTCGTTCAGGGGTGGTGAAGGCCACCACGCGCGGGCCGGATGGGCGGCGGGGTGCGGGCTACGACGTGGTGCCGGCCACTGGCTCCTCGGCGAACAGCGCCAGCAGGTCGCCGACCTGACGATCGGCCTCGGCGGGGTGCCGGAAGCGACCGGCCGGGTTGAGGGTGTACTCGTTGCGTCGCCCGACGCGGGTGCGCTGGAGGTAACCCTCGGCCTCCAGGTCGGCGACGATGGCCTGGGCGGCCCGTTCGGTCACGCCCACCTCGTCGGCGACGTCGCGGAGCCGGGCGGTGGGGTTGCGTGCGATGGCGAGCAGCACATGCCCGTGGTTGGTGAGAAAAGTCCAGTTACGGGCGTTCTCCCGCTCGCCTGTCGTTGCCATGTCGCCCATCGTATGGGCCTTTCAGCTTTTTCGGGCTATGCCGTCGGGCCCTGCACCCGCTCGCCCCGGAGCGCAAGCGTCCAGGGATACCTGAAATCCATATCACGCATTCCTTGACGCGGCTTGCGCTGCGTGTGACCGTTGGACCAGCCCGTGACCAGCGTCGGCCCGGGATGACCAGGCATCGCATGAGTAGCGAGGGGGCGCCGGATGAGTCGACCCGGACCGATCGGAACAGAGCTGCGGCCGGAGCGGGAACTGCTCACCGCGGATATTCCGGGCGCGCCGCAACTGGCGCTTGCCGAACTGATGGCCGGTAATCGGCGGTTCGTCACCGACACGGCGTGGCATCCCAATCAGAACGCCGGACGTCGCGCTGCCGTGGCCGGGGAGCAGCATCCGTTTGCCGTGATCGTGGGCTGCTCCGACTCCCGGCTGGCCGCCGAGATCATCTTTGATCGCGGGCTGGGTGACCTCTTCGTGGTCCGGACCGCCGGGCACACCGTCGGCCCGGAGGTGCTGGGCAGCGTTGAGTACGCGGTGTCGGTGCTGCGTACGCCGCTGGTGGTGGTGCTCGGGCACGACTCCTGCGGTGCCGTGCAGGCGGCCCGCGCGGCACTGGCCACCGGCGCTGCCCCCGCGGGTCACCTGGGTGCGGTGGTGGACGCCGTGGTGCCCAGCCTGCGCCAGGCCCAGGCCGCCGGGGTGGACGACCTGAACTCGATCGTCGACATTCACATCGCGCAGACCGTGACGGCGATGCTGGGTTCGTCCGCGATGCTTGCCGCCGAGGTCTCCGCCGGGCGTTGCGCGGTGGTCGGCATGTCCTACCGGCTGGCCGCCGGCGAGGTCCGTGCGGTGGCTGCGGAACCGGCGGAGCTGGTCGCCGAGCTCGCGTCCGCCGCCTGACGGCGCGCCCGAGCCGCCGAGGGCATCAGCCGACGGACCGAGGGCCGCCCCACCGGACGGCGGGACGGCCCTCGAAGTGCTGCCGGACGTGCGCTAGTACATCGAGACGTGCACGTGGTCTGTGTGGTTCGACGGGCCGCTGTAGGAACTCCAGCCGGTCGCCGGGAACCAGATCTGCCGGTTCCAGATCACGTAGTAGACACCCAACCGGTCGGCGTTACGGACCAGGAACGCGGCCAGGTTGTTGCCGTAGATCCGGGTGTCGTCGTTGTACCAGGGCCGGAAACCGCTGTTCTGCAACGACCAGTCACATGCTCGGCCCTTGGGGTGCTCCCACTTGTCACCCGGTCGGTAGCAGCCGACGAACCTGTTGAAACCGGCGCGCTTGACCTCCTTGTACATGTGCAGGGTACGCGCCGTGATGCAGCCGGAGGTGGTCGGGTCGTTCTGGTTGCACGACTCGGCCTTCCAGCCGCCGTCGGCTGACCGGTTCGGGCCGGGCCGGGCGACCGGAGAGGTGGCGGCCACCAGGCCGCCGGTAAGACCGACGCCACCGACCAGGCGGAGTGACTTCTCCGCGTCGCTCTTCTTGCGGGCCATGTCGTTGGTCAGCTTCTGCTGCTCGCCTACCTCGGCGTCGAGCGCCAGCTTGGCCGTCTCGGCGCGGCGCTTGACCGCGTTGACCTCACCCAGCTTCTTGCTGTTGACCAGGTTCAACTCGTCGAGCGCGGCGGCGCGGTGGATGAACGAGTCGGGGGCGTTGCTCTGCAACAGCATGGCGATCGCGCCCACCCGGCCGGTCCGGTACGACTGGGTGGCGATCTCGGCGACCTGTGGGGCGAGGGCGTCCAGGTCAGCCTCGGCGCGGCGGACCTCGACGGCGAGCTTGAGCTGCTTCTTCTTGGACTTTTCCAGCTTCGACTTGGCCTTGGTGTAGTCCCGGTTCGTCGCCTCGATCAGCTCGTTGAGCATCGGC
Source organism: Micromonospora gifhornensis (assembly GCF_016863515.1). GTDB lineage: Bacteria > Actinomycetota > Actinomycetes > Mycobacteriales > Micromonosporaceae > Micromonospora > Micromonospora gifhornensis. The sequence continues at coordinate 19,550 of NZ_BOPA01000028.1, read as the reverse complement.
GGGTCGTCGTCGTGACCGGCTGGTTTGGGGGGCTTCGGCGCAGCCGTCGCCGGCAGCGGGCCGGCGAAGACGGCGAACGCGGCGAACACGGCCACCACGGGCGTCAACCAGCGGCGTAGGGGTGCCGTCACTGTCTTCCCTTCCATCGACCGCCGACCGGGTTAGCTGACGGGTTCGGGACGGAAGTGGCCCCTACCGCTGGTGCGGATTCACCCCACGTACCTGGGTTCCCGGCTCGCCTGGTGGCGATTGGGCGGTGGCACCGCAGGCGCCGGTGCGCGCCTTCGGCGGTGACCGGCAGTGAGGTTACCCGACGGTCGGTCTGGTCCTCTACGTGCCGAACCCGGCAAGATGTGTCATTTCGTAATCGCACTGGGTGACGAGTGACACGCTTGTCGATCCTTTCGGTCGGCGTGCTCACGTTGAGGAGTGTCACCATGGGGTGTCGGTGCTCCTGTCCGGTTCGGGCCACTCCGAACGGGTGGCGGGGGGCGTGTGACGGGTACGCGGTGTGCTGAGGGCCTGGAGTGTCTCGGCCCGGTCCGTCGCCGGTCGCGGCAGGGCGACGGCCACGTCGTCGGGTGCTCCGGGCGCGGCGTTCGCCCCGGCACGGCGTCGTCCGGCGGTGGTCACCACCGTGGCCAGGGCGGTGGTCAGCGGTACGGCGGCGATCAGCCCGAGCGTGGCCACCACGCTGCGGACGATCTCCTGAGCGAGGAACTCGCTTGTCACGATCTGACCCAGCGCGCGGGAGTCGGCGGTGAGCAGGAGCAGCAGCGGCAGCGACGCGCCGGCGTACGCCAGCACGATGGTGTTCACCACCGAGGCGATGTGCGCCCGGCCCACCCGGGTCGCCGAGCGGTACAACTCGCGGCGGGACATGTTCGGGTTGGCGTGGGCCAACTCGGTGACCGCCGCGGCCTGGGTGACCGTGACGTCGTCCAGGACGCCCAGTGACCCGATGATGATGCCGGCCAGCAACAGGCCGTGCAGGTCGACGTCGCCCCGGAACATCGACAGGGTGGTGGCGTCCTCGCTGCCGAAGCCGGTCAGGTGGGTCGCGTTGGTGGCGGCCAGGCCGAGTAACCCGGTGAGCACGAGCGCGCCGAGGGTGCCGAGTACGGCCACCGAGGTCTGCGCGGACACCCCGTGCGTCAGGTACAGCACCACGAACATGATCAACGCGGCGCCGACGATGGCGACCACCAGCGGCGGCTGGCCGGCGCTGATGCCGGGCAGCACGAAGGTGAGCAGGATGGCGAAGCTGGCCGCCAGGCCGGCCAGGGCGGCCAGCCCACGCAGTCGTCCGAAGGCGACGATGGCGGCGGCGAAGAGCACTCCCAGCCAGATCAGTGGCGTACCGCGCTGGTGCTCGGCGATGTTGTAGGTGCTGATCGCCGGGTCCTCCGGGTCGATCAACGAGACCAGGATGACGTCGTCGTCGACGCTTACCGAGGGTGCGCCCGGCCCGGCCGGGATGGGGGTGTCGACGTGCTGGCCGGCGTCCGGGCCGTCCTGCACCCGTACCGTGACGGTGCCGCACGGGCCACCGGCCGTCGTCGGGGTGCCCTCCGGCACCGCGGGGTTGGGCGGGCAGGGTTCGGTCACCACCCGGGTGACCGTGCCGTGGTACCGGGGCAGGTCGTCGCCGGCCTCCGGGCGGGGGGCGTCGCGGGGCCAGAGCACCAGCGCGGCGACAAGCGTGGCGAGGAAGAGGGGGACCACCGTCACGATGAGGATCCGCCGCACCCCGGGTGGGGTGGGCGGAGCGGCACGGCTGTGATCGGCGCCCATTCGATAGTCTCCCAACGATTTCTTCAGCGGAGTACGTGTCGGCGGGCGAGTCGGTTCAGTCCGGCCGTACGACTCTCGCGGTGGGCGGCCGAGGCGGCCGGAACGTGGCGGAATCGCTGCGTACGGTGAGTGTCGGGGCGGCCGTCGTCGTCGCCGGGCAGCGGCGGCGGTGCGGGTGCGCGTCCGGCGGCGCGGTGGGCCGGAAGGCGCGGATGTCGGCAGGCCATCGTGTGCGAATGGTAGCCAGCCCCGGAACGGATCGCAGGGTGCGTGGGGTCCGTCGGCGGTTCGTGAGCGCGGGCGGTGGTCGACGGGTGGCCCGGAGAGCGGGTCAGCCGCGCTTCATCAGGCGGCCGACGGCGGCCATCATCTCGGTGGCCATCTCGTCGGCGCGGCCCTCGGCAGCTCCCTCGTGCATGCAGTGCCGGGCGTGCCCGTCGAGCAGGCCGAGGGCGACCTTGTCGAGTGCGGCCTGGATGGCGGAGATCTGGGTGAGCACGTCGATGCAGTAGCGATCCTCGTCGACCATCTTCTCGACGCCGCGCACCTGGCCCTCGACGCGGCGCAGCCGGGCGAGCAGTTGGTCCTTGCTGGCGGTGTAGCCGCGGATCGGCGTCGGTGTGGTCATGAGCACGAGGATAACCTACCCCCTGGGGGTATGCTACGGTCGCGTTGGAGATACCCCCCTCGGGTATGTTCGTGGCACCGGCCGCCCCTCGGCCGGGCCAGGCGGAAAAGGAGAAGCCCCATGGTCACCACGACCTACCAGGTGCAGGGCATGACCTGCGGACACTGCGTCAGCGCGGTCAGCGGCCAGGTCGGCGCGCTGTCCGGCGTCACCGACGTGACGGTCGACCTGCCCGCCGGCCGGGTCACCGTCACCAGCGAGCAGCCGCTCGACGAGAACGCGGTACGCGCGGCCGTCGACGAGGCCGGATACGAACTGCTCGGCGCCTGAGGCGACCGGCGGCGGAAAACCGAGGTGCAACGATGAACACAGCGACGAAGCTCACCGGCTTCGCGCTCGGCCTCGCGGCGGTGTTCGGTGCCGCGTACGGCGTCGGCCAGGTGACCGGTCCCGCCGCCCCGGTCGTCGCCGACGGCCATGACACAGGCCCGCACGGAACCGCCGCACCCGGGCAGGAGACGGGCGGGCACGACGCGTCGGGAGCCGCCGGGCACCTGCCCGGCGGGCTGCTCGTCTCCGACCGGGGCTACACCCTGGTCCCGGTCGCCGCCACCGAGGGTGAGTTCGCCTTCCGGGTCACCGGCCCCGAGGGCAAGCCGGTGACCCGGTACGAGGTGACGCACGACAAGCCGATGCACCTGATCGTCGCCCGGCGTGACCTCTCCGGCTTCCAGCACGTGCACCCGGAGTTGGCCGCCGACGGCACCTGGCGGGTCGCCTCACCGTTGAACTCGCCCGGTGTGTGGCGGGCCTTCGCCGACTTCACCCCGACCGGCGGCGAGCCGCTGACCCTCGGCGTCGACGTGACCGTGCCCGGCGAGTTGACCGAGCAGGCCCTACCGGCCCCGGCCAGCAGCACCACGGTCCACGGCTACACCGTCGACTTCCACGGCACACCCCAGCCCGGCCAGAGCACCACCCTGACCTTCAGCGTCAGCCGCGACGGGGTGCCGGTCCGCGATCTCGAACCGTACCTGGGGGCGTACGGCCACCTGGTCGCACTACGCCAGGGGGACCTGGCCTACCTGCACGTGCACCCCGAGGGCGGGCCGGGCGACGGGCTGACGGCACCCGGGCCACAGGTGCGCTTCGGCGCCGAGTTCCCCTCGGCCGGGGCGTACCGGCTCTATCTCGACTTCCGCCACGACGGGGTGGTACACACCGCCGAATTCACCGTGCACGTCGGTGCCCCGGGCGCCATCCCCAGCCCGAACGGCGTCATCGCCGACGAGCACGGCACCCCCGGACACGAGCACAACTGACGGGACCAGCGATGACCACCAACAGACCGCTGCGCACCGCGACCGGCCGGATCGAGCTGTCGATCGGCGGGATGACCTGCGCCTCCTGCGCCGCTCGCATCGAGAAGAAGTTGAACCGGCTGGACGGCGTGCAGGCCAGCGTCAACTACGCCACCGAGAAGGCGACCATCTCCTACGACGCCCCGGTCACCCCGGACGACCTGATCGCCACGGTGGAGCAGACCGGCTACCGGGCCAGCCTGCCCGCGCCGGCCACCCCGGCGGCAGGCACCGACGAGCCGGTGGACGAGTTGCGCAGCCTGCGTAGCCGACTGTGGGTCTCCGTGGCGCTGACCGTGCCGGTGATCGCGTTGGCCATGGTGCCGGCCTGGCAGTTCACCTACTGGCAGTGGCTGTCGCTGGTGCTGGCCGCCCCGGTCGTGGTCTACGGCGGGCTGCCGTTCCACCGGGCCGCCCTGGTGAACCTGCGGCACGGTGCCGCGACCATGGACACCCTGGTCTCGGTGGGCACCCTTGCCGCCTTCGGCTGGTCGGTGTGGGCGCTGTTCCTCGGCACCGCCGGCACGCCGGGCATGACGCACCCGTTCAGCTTCGACATCGGCCGTACCGACGGTGCCGGCAACATCTACCTGGAGGCGGCGGCCGGGGTGACCGCGTTCATCCTCGCCGGCCGGTACTTCGAGGCACGCTCCAAGCGCACCGCCGGGGCGGCCCTGCGCGCCCTGCTCGAACTCGGTGCCAAGGACGTCTCCGTGCTCCGCCACGGGGTGGAGACCCGCATCCCGGTCGAGCAACTCGCGGTGGGGGACCGGTTCGTGGTGCGGCCCGGCGAGAAGATCGCCACCGACGGGACGGTGGACGAGGGTTCCTCCGCGGTCGACGCCAGCCTGGTCACCGGCGAATCGGTGCCGGTCGAGGTCGGGGTGGGCGACGCCGTGGTCGGCGGTTGCGTAAACGCCGGCGGACGACTGGTGATCACCGCCACCCGGGTCGGTGCCGACACCCAACTGGCCCAGATGGCCCGGTTGGTCGAGCAGGCGCAGTCCGGTAAGGCCGCCGCCCAGCGGCTCGCCGACCGCATCTCCGGGATCTTCGTACCGATCGTGCTGCTACTGGCGGCCGGCACGCTGGGCTGGTGGCTGGGCTCCGGCGCCGGACCGACCGCCGCGTTCACTGCCGCGGTGGCGGTGCTGATCATCGCCTGCCCGTGCGCCCTCGGCCTGGCCACCCCGACCGCGCTGCTTGTCGGTACGGGGCGCGGCGCGCAACTCGGCGTCCTGATCAAGGGACCGGAGATGCTGGAGTCCACCAGGCGGGTGGACACCGTGGTGCTGGACAAGACCGGCACCGTCACCACCGGCCGGATGACCCTGCTGGAGGTGATCCCGGGCACGGGTGAGCAGCGCGACGAGACCCTCCGGATGGCCGCCGCGCTGGAGGCCGGCTCGGAGCACCCGGTGGCTCGGGCGGTGGTGGCCGGAGCCGCCGAGGTCGGCGAGTTGCCGCCCGTCATCGGCTTCGCGAACGTCGCCGGGTTGGGCGTCAGCGGCAGCGTGGACGGCCGCGAGGTGCTGCTCGGCCGGCCCCGGCTGTTGCGCGAGCGCGGTCTGGTCGTACCGGACGATCTGGCGCGGGCGTCGACCGACGCGCAGGCGGCGGGCCGTACGGCGGTGCTTGTCGGTTGGGAAGGCCGGGCCCGCGCCGTGCTCGCGGTGGCCGACCAGGTCAAACCGACAAGCCGGGAGGCGGTACGCCGACTGCGGGCTCTCGGCCTGACCCCGGTGCTGCTCACCGGCGACAACGCCACCGTCGCCAGTGCCGTGGCCGCCGAGGTGGGCATCGACGAGGTGATCGCGGAGGTGCTGCCGGCGGAGAAGGTCGACGTCGTCTCCCGGCTCCAAGCCGAGGGACGGGTGGTGGCGATGGTCGGTGACGGTGTCAACGACGCGGCGGCGCTCGCCCAGGCCGACCTCGGACTGGCCATGGGCACCGGTACGGACGCAGCGATCGAGGCGTCCGACCTGACCCTGGTCCGGGACGACCTGCTGGCCGCCGTGGACGCCATCCGGCTCGCCCGCCGCACGCTGGGCACCATCAAGGGCAACCTGTTCTGGGCCTTCGCGTACAACGTGGCGGCGCTGCCGCTGGCTGCCGCCGGCCTGCTCAACCCGATGATCGCCGGGGCGGCGATGGCCTTCTCGTCGGTTTTCGTGGTGGCCAACAGCCTGCGGCTGCGACGGTTTCGTCCCGCTACCTGACTCGGTGATTCGCCGAGGCTCGGCTGGGTACTTGATGGACGTAGCAACCGAACGAACCACGGAGGCTGACATGGGTGTCGAGGACAAGTTCAACAACAGCGCCGAGAACACCACCGGCAAGGTCAAGGAGGGTGTCGGCCGGGTCACCGACAACGAGCAGTTGGAGGCCGAGGGCCGCGCCGATCAGAGCCGCTCCAACATCAAGCAGGCCGGCGAGAAGATCAAGGACGCGTTCCGGAGCTGAGCTGCGGATCCCCCGAACCGCCGGGCCGGCGCTCGCCGCCCGGCGGTTCGCTCTGCGTAACGGCGGTCAGGCCAGGTGGCTGACCAGCGGTGAGCCGGAGGGTGAAGCCGTTGGCGTCACGGTGCTGGGTGACGTGGTTGCACGACTGGTAGGTGATCCACAGGCCCAGCCCACCGGGCGTGCTGTCGGCGGGTGGCAGCAGACCTGCGTACGGATCGTCCGGCCCCTTGCCGGTGTCGCTGACGGTGGCCACGATGCGGTCCGGTGCCGTCCACAGGCGCAGCCGCACGGGCGGAGAGCCGTGCCGCAGCCCGTTGGTCACGGTTTCGCTGACCGCGATGACGAAGTCGTCGAAGTCCTCCGTCGACAGTTGCCCCAGACCGGCCTGGTGCACTGCCGAGCGGGCCTGCGCGGCGGTCGGATCGGTCAGTTCGAGCAACGGTGGGTACGCCTGGATCGGGTCGGGTGGCGCCGGCCGGTTCTGCCGCAGGAAGGACTCCGGGGCGAGATAGTCCGGGCTGGGCAGATGCCGCTGCCCGGCGGTGGCGATGTGCGGGTGGGTGGCGGCGACATCGGCCAGCACGTCGGGGGGCGTGATCCGGGTGTCGTACGCACACATGCTCCACAGCGGCCAGTCGTCGTACGCGCGGTTGATCGCCGCTTCGTACCGGGCCCACCAGTCCCAGGTCGACCCGAGAGAGGGCGGCGGCACCTCGCCGATGATCCGGATCTGATCCGCGCCGCCGGCCGTCAGGTCGGCGAGAAGTTTGCGGTACATCCGGATGGCGGCGGCCGGTCGGGCGTACACCCCGGCACCGGTGAGGAACTCCACCCCGCTGTCGACCGGCAACGCCGAGCGGACCAGGCCGCCGGTGCGCTCGCCGAGCGCCACGAAGGTCGGCTCGCCGGCCGTGACCCCGTCGAGCAGGAACGGCACCGCGACCGCGAGCAGCTCGTCGTCCGAGGCGTAGCACAGGGCCTCGTGCAAGTATCCGGATTCGGCGGCGGCGGGACCCGTCCTCACCGGGTCACCTCCATACTCACGCCAGGCAGATCCAGCAGGGCGGCGAGCCGTACGGTGCCGGCAGAGCAGCCGCGCAGCACCAGTCTCGCCTCCCGTTGCTGGGCGTACTCACTCAGGTGGACCAGCGTACGGTGATCGAGAAAGCGGAGCCCACTTGCATCCAGTATCAACTCATCGTCGACCGGGCGCAGCTCGGAATGCTCCAGCGCGGCGCGGAACAGATCGTGGTTGGCCGGGTCGAGTTCCCCGACGAGCACGGCGTGACCCTGGTGGGCCGTCGGCGCGTACAACCGGAACAGCAGGTCGGTGACGTTGTGCTCCGGGTGCAGACAGGCCAGCTCGGCGACCGCCCGATCACCCAACGTCGGCCGGTGGTACCCGCACATGCCCTGGAACGCCTCGCCCCGCATCATCCGGTTGATCTGCTGCTCGTAGCTGGCGAACACCGCCCGCTGAGCCGGCGTACGGACCAGATCCGTGCAGGCCGCGGCCACCCGCAGGCCGCTGTAGCCGGCGGCGAGCGCCATCCGGGTGGCCATCTGGTACGCCGACACCTGGCCGGCCGGGTCGATCACCTCGACGCCGGAGTAGGCCGCGTCGAGGGTGAGTACCTCGGCGGCACCGGAGGACAGCGCCTCGGCGAACAGATCCAGATCGCGCCACCGGTCCCGGACCGCTCCGGCCTCGCTGCCGGCGACGACGTACCAGACCTGCTCGCCGGCAGCGAGGCCGGAGCGCAGGAAGTCCTCCGCCCGGGGGGTGAAGCCGGCGGGATCGTCGTAGGCCCAGCACTGGTGTCCGTACGGTAGGGCCTGCCCACTCACGTCACGCGCCTCATCGTCGCAGTGTACGACTGCCCCCGGCCAATCGACTTCGTCAATGTCGAACTGCCGGGAACCAACCCGCCGCGTCGAGCGACCAATACGGCGATGACAGCCGCGACCGACGAGATCACCGGGTACGCGTTCGCCGCGGGCCGGGGCGACCAAGCCGCCGCCGCGGCGTTCGTCCGTGCCACACAACACGACGTACACCGGTTCCTGGCGCACCTACCCGGCACTCGCGACGTCGACGACCTGGTCCAGGAGACGTACCTGCGGGCCTGGCGCGCCCTGCCGTCGTTCGCCGGCCGGTCCACGGCACGGACCTGGCTGCTCGCCATCGCCCGCCGGGTCGCGGTCGACCAGGTGCGGGCCGCCGCCGCCCGCCCCCGCACCGCAAACCTCGCCGACTGGCAGGCCGCCGCCGAGGCGACCTCGGCCGGGGTACGGGCCGGAGTGGACGACGAGGTGGTGCTCTACCGGATGCTCGACGGCCTCACGTCCGACCGCCGGGAGGCGTTCGTCGCCACCCAACTGCTCGGACTGTCGTATGCCGAAGCCGCGCAGGTGTGCGACGTGCCGGTGGGCACCATCCGGTCCCGGGTGGCGCGGGCCCGGGAAGACCTGGTCGCGGCCATGCGCCCGGCCACCCGCCGACGCGGCGCCCGCCCCGACGCCGTCGGCTGACCCGTCTCCGCCGTCCTCAGCCGGGAAGCAGGGTGGGCTGGTCAGGCGGCGTGGCGGGAGGCGTGCCGGCGGCCCTGGTGGGCCTTGACCGGGTGGTGGGCCTGGGCCGGGTAGTGGGCCTGGGCTGAGTAGGGCGGCAGGAGGCGGAGGGTGGCCGGCTCGTCGGTCTCGTCGAGGCGGAGTCGCCAGCGGGATCGCTCCGGGCGCTGCCGGTCGTTCGGGTCACCTGGTTGCCGCATGCTGCGCGCCAACAGCACGGTGATCAGATAGCCGACCACCAGGAAGCCGTGACTGACCAGGCGTTCCACGGCGACCTGGGAGGCGACGAGGTCGTTGATCGACAACAGGACGAGCGTCGCCACGAAGGCGCTGAGCATCGGCAGCATCCCGGAGGGGCGGGTCCGGCGCAGCGCGACGAAGAGGAAGCCCGCCCCGACGGCCACGTTCCAGGCGGCCGACTCGTGCCACAGGTGCTGCCCGTTGGCGTGCACGTGCTGGGCCACCTCGGCCCGGCCGACCTGGGCCAGCCCGAGGACCAGCTGCACCGCGCCGAGCAGTCCGAGCGCGGCCCGCAACGCGGTGACCGCGGTGATCCGTCCGGCGAACGCGGCGAACCAGCGCTGACGCCGCAGGGCGGCGATCGGCGTACGGGCGCGGCGGCGAGGCGGCGGCGCGGCGCTGAGAATGGCCTCGGTCAGATCCGGTAGCGCGGACACCACCTGGGTACGCGCCCGCCGGGTCACGGTGGCGGCCCGGCTGTACCAGCCCTGGCAGGCCGTGCAGGTCTCCAGGTGCCCGTCGGCCGCACGTTCCTCGTCCGGCGTCGCCTCACCGTCCAACTGTGCCGACAGAATCTCCCGCCACTGCTCGCACCCCATGTACCGATAGTCGCTCGTCAGGTCGACGTGGTTCCCGGCGGGGCGGCCCGGTGCCTGGTCAGCGGCCACCCCGGTCGGCCCACTCGTGCAGCGCGTCCCGGTCACCCGCCGCGTCGAGGTTGAGCGCCGCCTCGATCAGGGCGAGATGCGTGAACGCCTGCGGGTAGTTGCCCAGGGCGGTGCCGTCCGCGGCGAGTTGCTCGGCGTACAGACCCAGCGGACCGGCGTACGCGCTGAGCTGGTCGAAGAGTTTGCGAGCCTCGTCCCGCTGACCGGCCAGGACCAGCGCCGAGACCAGCTCGAACGAGCAGAGCAGGAAGGCGCCCTCCTCCCCGGGCAGCCCGTCGTCGGCCCGGTAACGCCGCAGCAGCGCAGGGCCGATCTCCAACTCCTGCCGCACCCGGTCGATGGTGGAGAGCATCCGAGGGTCGTCGCCGGGCAGGAAACCGACAAGCGGAATCCGCAGCAACGAGGCGTCCAGCTCGGTCGACCCGTACGCCATCACGAAGCTGCCGACCTGCGGGTCGAAGCCGCGGTCCAGGACCTCGGCGTGCACCGCGTCGCGGGCCGTGCGCCACCGCTGCACGTCGGCGGTCCGGTCGTCGAGCAACTCGGCCAGGCGGATGCCCCGGTCCAGGCAGACCCAGGTCATCACCTTCGCGTTGACGTAGTGCCGGCGCGGACCCCGCACCTCCCAGAGACCGTGATCCGGCTCGTGCCAGCGGTCGGCCATCACGTCGACGTGCTTGCGCAGCAACGCCCACTGCTCGCCGGTCAGGTCGCCGGTGAGCTGCTGGTACACCAGCGCGGCATCCAGAATGTGGCCGTACGTGTCGAACTGCACCTGTTCGGCGGCCTCGTTGCCGATCCGTACCGGCCGGGAGCCGGCGTAACCCTCCAGGTGGGGCAGCTCCTGCTCCTCCGCAGTGCTGCCGAGGATGTCGACGAGCGGGGTGAGCAGGTCACCGTTGCAGACGGAGATCAGGAAGTGCAGGTACCGCCTGCCTTCCTCGGCGTGCCCGAGCCGGAACAGGGCGAGCAGCAGCAGCGCGGCGTCCCGGTGCCAGGCGTACCGGTAGTCCCAGTTGCGGACCCCGCCGATCTCCTCCGGCAGGCTGGTGGTGGGCGCGGCGATCAGTGCCCCGGTCTCGTCGAAGGAGAGCCCCCGCAACACCAGCGCGCTGTGCCGGACGGCGTCGGAACCGAAGCCGGTGTAGTCGCTGCGCGCCGACCACGCCTGCCAGGTCCGGCAGGTACGCGCCAGCAACTCGTCCGGGTCGACGACGTCGGTGGCGTCGTCGTCGTAGCCGACCAGCAACGCCACAGTCGTACCGGCGGACAGCTCCGCCTCGATCCGCAGTGCCCCGCCGGACGCCTCGGCGGGCAGGTCACCGCCGACCCACAGATCGGTGCCGACGGCCCGCCAGCGGCGGCCCACCCGCTCCCAGGCGACGTCGCGGGCGCCGTACCCGACTCGGGGCGCCACCCGCATGGTCAGCTGGATCGTGCCGTGCTCGACGGTCACCCGGCGTACCAGCATCTTGTCGGCGCGCAGCGGCTGGGCACCCTCGCCGGGCGCCACCGCCAGGAAGTCCTGCACCACCGCCGACCCCTGCGGAGTCGACAAGCGACTCTCCAGCACGAGGGTGTCCGGCAGATACCGCCGGGTCGGCTCGGCGCAGCCGGCCACGGTCAGTTCGAGGACACCGCCGCGGTTGCGGTCCAGCAGGCGGGCGAAGACCGCGTCACCGGCGAAATGCGGCACGCAGAACCATTCGACCGCGCCGTCGGCGGCGACCAGCGCGGCGGTGTGGGTGTCGGAGAGGAAGGCGTACGAGTCGATGGGGGGACAGGTCATCGCGGCTCCAGTAGGGGACGTCGGTGCCTCCAGGACTACCCCGTGACGTGCGGGGTAAGCGCCTGCGCCCGTCAGTAGAGGAGAAGGTGGGTGTCCCGTCCGTTCGTGAACTGGTCCGGCAGCCTGTCCTTCACCCCGGCCGAGCGCGTCGAAGCGGCCGACGAGGACGAGGTGCGGGAGGTGATCCTGCGCGCCCGGGAGTCGGGCCGCACCGTGCGGCCGGTGGGTTCCGGACACTCGTCGAGCCCACTGGTGCGTACCGACGGCATCCTGCTCAGCCTGGACGGGATGGTGGGGGTGGTCGACCAGGCCGGCGAGCGGGCCACCGTCCGGGGCGGCACCCGGCTCAAGGCGCTCGGCGAGGGTCTCTACGAGGCCGGTCTGGCGATGGACAACCTCGGCGACGTCGACTACCAGTCGATCGCCGGTGCCACCGCGACCGGCACCCACGGCACCGGTCTCGGCTTCGGCAACCTGTCCACCCAGGTGACCGAGGTCCGGCTGGTCACCGGGACCGGCGAGACACTGGACATCTCGGCGGAGTCCCACGCCGACCTGCTGCCCGCCGCCCGGCTGTCGCTGGGCGCGCTGGGTGTGGTCACCCAGTTGACGCTCGACGTGCAGTCCCGCTACGAGCTGCACCGACGGGCCTGGTGCGCGCCGGTCGACTGGACCCTGGACCACCTGGCCGAGTTGCAGCACACCAACCGCAACATGGATTTCTACTGGTATCCGCGCAGCGACCTGACCCAGGTCCGGACCATGAACCGGGCCGACGAGGCACCGGACGATCAGCGGTGGGCGACGCGGCAGGTGTTGGAGGCCGGCCCGGAGGGTCAGCTTCGGGAGGTCGACGTGGGGCCGACCCACCAGACCATCCCGCAGAACCGGGAACTGCGCTTCGAGGAGATCGAGTACATGCTGCCGTCGGAGGCGTTCCCGGCCTGCTTCGCCGAGGTGCGGCGGCGCATCCTGACCCGGCACCGCCGCTACGTGGGTTGGCGGGTGCTGGTCCGTACGATCGCCGCCGACGACATCTGGCTGAGCAACGCGTACGGCCGTCCCACCACCACCATCGCCTGCCTGCAGAACACCACCCTGCCGTACGAGGACTACTTCCGGGACATGGAATCGGTCTTCCTGCATTACGGTGGCCGACCACACTGGGGCAAGAAGCACTGGTTGACCGCGCGGGAGCTGCGCCCGCTGCTGCCCCGGTGGGACGACTTCCAGACGGTACGTCGTCGCCTCGACCCGGACGGCGTGTTCCTCACCCCCGATCTGGCCCGGCTGCTGGAGGAGACCCGATGACGCAGCTCGGGGCACGGGTGTGGGTGGTGCCGGGCGGTCGCATCCCGTTCGGCGGCACCGGCCCCGAGCCCGAATACACCAGCTTCGACCAGTTGTGCGTGCTGAACACCGGCGACGCCGAGGCGGACCTGCGGCTGGACTTCTACTACGAGGACACCGAGCCGGTCGGGCCGTACCGGCTGGTCGTCGGCGCGCGGCGGATCCGGCACGTACGGGTCAACGACCTGATCGACCCGGAGGCCGTCCGCCTCGACCGCCCGTACGGCTGCGTGCTCCGCTCCCCGGTGCCGGTGGTGGCGCAGTTCCTGCGGCAGGACACCCGCCGGTCCGGGGCGGTGGCACTCGCCACCACGATGGCCTACCCGCTCGACGAGTCCCCTGCCGGTGCTTCGTGACCGCTTCGGCGCGGCACCCGAACTACGGATGGGGTCACCCCCAGAGCACCTCGGCCAGGGTGACGCCGAGAAACGCGGCACCGAGCGCGGCGGCGACACTGACCACGGCGTTGACCAGGGCGTACCGGCGGGCACCCGTCTCGACGAGGCGGACCGTCTCGTAGCCGAAGGTCGAGTAGGTGGTCAGCGCCCCGCACAGACCGGTGCCGAGCAGGGCGACCAGGGAACCGGGCACCGCGCCGGCTCCCGCGCCACCGATCAGCACCCCGAGGATCAGCGAGCCCAGCACGTTGACGGTGAGGGTGCCCCACGGGAACGCCGAGCCGTGCCGGGCCTGCACCGCCCGGTCGAGCAGATAGCGCAGCGGTGCGCCGACGGCCGCGCCGAGCGCCACGAGCAGGACTGTCACCCGCTGCTCCGCAGGCGTCGCACGCCGGTCGCCAGCCGGGTGAGCGTGAGGCCGACCCGGACGGCGACGAGCGCGGCGACCAGGGTGCCGGCCAGGTACAGCAGCGCGGTGCGTGCCGCGCCGACCGCCATCGCCTGCTGCACCTCCACCGCGTACGCGGAGAAGGTGGTGTATCCGCCGAGTACCCCGACGCCGAGGAAGGGTCGGACCAGTCGAGGCGCGGTCCACGCCTCGGTGATCAGCACCATCAGTACGCCGATGAGCAGGCAGCCGGAGACGTTCACCGCGAAGGTGGCCCACGGAAAGCCGGTGGGGGAGTGTGGGACCGCCACCGCCAACCCGTGCCGCAGGACGGCGCCGATCATGCCGCCGAGGGCGATCGCCGCCAGCAGGCTCGGGGTGCCGCGGCGCAACTCGGCACGCTGGCGCGGGACGCGGAGGTCGACGTCCGGATCGACGGGTGGCTGTTCGGGCGGCACGGTCACCACCTCCTCAACGGGGGACCGAGAATAGCTCCGGCAACTCGTCGCCGCCTCGGCGACGCGCAGTAGGGTGCGGCAGGTGACCGTGCTGCGTTCCGTCCTGCTGTTCGTGCTGGCCGCCATCGCCGAGATCGGTGGGGCCTGGCTGGTGTGGCAGGGCTGGCGTGAGCATCGCGGGCTGTGGTTCGTGGCCGCCGGGGTGCTCGCGCTCGGCGCGTACGGGTTCGTCGCCACCTTCCAGCCGGACCCGAACTTCGGGCGCATCCTGGCCGCGTACGGCGGGGTCTTCGTCGCCGGTTCGCTGGCCTGGGGAATGATCTTCGACGGTTTCCGGCCGGACCGCTGGGACCTGGCCGGAGCGGCGATCTGCCTGCTCGGGGTGGCCGTCATCATGTACGCCCCGCGCGGCGCCTGACTCCCGCCCGAGAAATTTCTCGAAAAAGTTGGGCCGTGGTGTCGAATCCCGGTCTTCCCGTTCGAGCTTCCTGGTAGCGGGGCCGAACGGCGCGCCCCGGACAGCGAAGGGAGCCGGGAGATGTCCCGCACCACAACGGCTGACACCGGCACCATGAGTTGGCACGGACTGCTGCACTTCGGGGCGGGAGCGGTCGGCTTCGGCTGCCTCGTCGCCGCGTGCCTCGGCCTGGCTCGCCGCTTCGCCGCTGACCGGCGGCGCGGTTGGGCGGTCCTGTCGCGTACCACAGGGGTGTTGTTCCTGGCCGGGTTCGTCGCGATGGCCGCCGGCGGCGGGCGCGTCGCCGCGAACCTGGCGTTCACCGCCGCCATGCTGCTGGCCTGGGCCTGGCTGTCGTCGACGATGTGGCACCACCGCAGCAGCACGACCCACTGAAATCCGTCAAAGAGGAGATCGACATGCGGTACCTGGCACTGCTCAAGGCCCTCCAGCCCGACACCCCGGCCCCGCCGGAGCTGATGGCAGCGATCATGAAGCTCGGCGAGGAGGCCACCAGCGCCGGCGTCCTCCTCGACCAGGGCGGGCTGCTGCCGAGCGCAGCCGGCTGGCGGGTCGACGTCTCCGCCGGGAAGCTGGCGGTCACCGACGGGCCGTTCACCGAGGCCAAGGAGATCATCAGCTATGCGGTCTACGAGGTACGCGACCGGGAGGAGGCGGTGGAGTGGACGTCGCGGTTCATGAAGCTGCACCGGGACATGTGGCCCGGCTGGTCGGGTGAGACCGAGGTGCGCAAGGTGTTCGGGCCGGAGGACTTCCCGCCGGCAGCCTGACTTCGATGGTGGAATCGGTACCGTGACGGCTACCGATTCCACCCCGGACGACGCGAGGCGGGCCACCCACCGGGCGGTCGAGGCGGTCTGGCGGATCGAGTCGGCCCGGCTGATCGCCCGCCTGGCCCGGCTCGTCTCCGACGTCGGGCTGGCCGAGGAGTTGGCCCAGGACGCGCTGGTCGTGGCCCTGGAACGGTGGCCGCAGACCGGGGTGCCGGAAAATCCCGGGCCGTGGCTGCTGGCGACCGCCAAGCATCGGGCCATCGACCGGCTGCGCCGCGAGGAACGGTACGCGCGCAAGCTCGCCCTGCTCACCCGGGACATCCAGATCCGGCAGGAGTACGCGGAGGCCGACCGGGACGCCGAGTTGGACGACCACATCGGTGACGACCTGCTGCGGCTGGTCTTCACCGCCGCCCATCCGGTGCTCTCCGGCGAGGCCAAGGTCGCGTTGACGTTGCGGCTGCTCGGCGGCCTGACCACCCCGGAGATCGCCCGGGCGTTCCTGGTCTCCGAGTCCACCGCCGCCCAACGCATCGTCCGGGCGAAACGGACCCTAGCCGCAGCGAACGTGCGGTTCGAGCTACCCACCCGCGCGGAACTGCCGGAGCGGCTCGCGGCGGTGCTGGAGGTCGTCTACCTGATCTTCAACGAGGGGTACGCGGCCACCAGCGGCCCGGACTGGGCGCGTCCGGAGCTGTGCCACGAAGCGCTGCGGCTGGGACGGCTGCTCGCCGGGCTGCTTCCCGCCGAGCCCGAGGTGCACGGCCTGCTGGCCCTGATGGAACTCCAGGCATCCCGGCTGCGCGCCCGGGTCGACGCCGCCGGTCAGCCGGTGCCCCTGCTCGACCAGGACCGCCGGTCGTGGGACCGGCTGCTGATCCGGCGCGGACTGGACGGGCTGGCCCGCGCCGAGGCGCTGGGCATCGGCAGCTACACCCTGCAGGCCGCGATCGCGGCGTGCCACGCCCGGGCAACCCGCGCCGAGCAGACCGACTGGCCCCGCATCGTGGCCCTGTACGAGGTCCTCGCCCACCTCCAGCCGACCCCGGTGGTGCTGCTCAACCGGGCTGCCGCGGTGGGTCTGGCGGGTGATCCGAAGCGAGGGCTGTCGCTTGTCGACGAGCTGGCGCAGGAACGGTCGTTGCGTGACTACCCGCAGCTGCCCGCGGTGCGCGGCGAACTGTTGGCCCGACTGGGCCACGCCGGGCCGGCCCGCGACGAGTTCCTCCGGGCCGCCGAACTCACCCGCAACGACGGCGAACGCGCGCTGTTCCGACGCCGCGCCGACGCGCTGGCCGGCTGACCGGCGCGCGGCACGCCCGGTGTGCCGGGCACACCGAGGCGCGCACGGCACCGGTCACGCCGGTGTGCCCGCTACGCCGCGCTGTCACCGGAGCGGCGGCGGCGCAGCAGGACGACCACCGCACCGATCGCCAGGGCGGCCAGTACGGCGGCGCCGGTCAGCAGCGCGGCCGTACCCGCACCGCCACCGGAGGAGTCGCTCGCGGCGGGGCTGGCGGGCGCGACGGAGGTCTGCTCGGCGGTCGGGCTGGGGCTCTCCGTCGGCTCGGTCGGCTCCGGGCTCGGGCTCGGGCTCGGCTCGGCGGTGGCGGTCGGGTCGGCCACGGTGAACTTGTACGACCCCTGCACCGGGTGCCCGTCGTTGGAGACCACCCGGTACGCCACCGTGTAGACGCCGTTGGGCAGCGGCGAGTCGATGGTCACGGTGGCCTTCGTGCCGTCCACCTCCGGCTCGCTGGTGGCCACCGGCTGCTTGTCGGCGTCGCTGAGCGTGACCGTGGTGAACGCCGGGTTCAGCTTCTGGAGGAAGTCCAGGGTGACCTTGGTCGGTGCCTTGGTCAGCTCGGCGTCCTGAGCCGGCGTTGCCTTGCGCAGCACGTTGTGCGCGTAGGCAGGGGAAGCCGGCGCGGCCAGCAGGGCGGTGGCGGCCAGCAGGACGGCGGCCAGGCCCAGGGCGGACAGGTGGCGGAGTCGGGTGCGCATGATGACGATTCTCCTCCTCAGCCGAGCAGCTGCTGGCCGACCCAGCCGCCCTCGGGACAACCGGGCGGGATGGCGAAGACGGCGGAGCCGATCGGGGTGGTCCATTCGTTGAGCAGGTCCCGCTCGGCGAGCCGCTGCTGGATGGGCAGGAACTGTCGGGCGATGTCGGCCTGGTACGAGGCGAAGATCAATCCGCTGTCGGCGGTGCCGTCGGCCGCCGGCACCCCGTCGTAGTTGTAGGGGCGACGCAGGATCCGGAACCGGTCGTCGCCGACGTGGGCCCGGGTGAGGTGGGAGAAGTCCGGAATCACCGTCAGCCCGTCGGGGCCGACGGCGGCGAAGTCCGGCTCGTCGTGTTCGGCGGTGCCGGTCAGCGGGGCGCCGGTGTCCAACCGCCGGCCGACGCTGAACTCCCGGTCGGTGCGGCCGAGCAGGTCCCAGGTCTCCAGGTTCATGCTGATCCGCCGGAGCACCAGCGTGGTGCCGTCGCGCAGCCAGTCCGGCCCGTCGGGAATCCACACGGCCGTCTCCAGCGGCCCACCCGGCTTCGGATTGGCGGTGCCGTCGAGTTGGCCGAAGAGGTTGCGCTGGGTCCGGCCCGGCTCGGCCCCGGCGGCTCGCCGGAAGCCCTGCTGCACCCACCGCACGGTGGCGAAGGGGCGGCTGTCCTTGACCAGGACCCGCTGGGCGTGAGCGACCGTGATCGGGTCGTCGGCACAGATCTGCACCAGCAGGTCTCCACCGGACCAGCGCGGCTGCAACCGGTCGATCGGGAACGACGGCAGGTCGACCACCGACGGGGGCCGGCGCTCGTCGAGGCCGGCCGCGGTGAACAGGCCGGGACCGAAGCCGAACGTCACGGTCAGCCGGGCCGGCAGCAGGCCCAGTTCCGGCTCGGTGTCGGCAAGCGCCGGCCGCCCCTGGGTGAGGCGGGCGGCGTCGTCGGAGAGCAGGCGCATCATCCGGCCGAGCGCCGCGCGGTCGGTGCCGGGACGCAGGGTGAAGGCGACGAACGCCGCGTGCGCCTGCGGTTCGGTGGCGACACCGGACTGGCGTACGCCGTGGAACGGCTCGATCGCCTCACCGACGGTCGCCACCGGCACCTGCGCGGGCGCAGCGGTGGTGTCCTCGCTGCGGGCGGCGGCGACCGCGACGGCACCGACAAGCGTGCCACCGGCGGCCAACGCGCCTCCGGTGAGCAGACCGCGCCGGCTCACCGGCGATTTCGCCGAGGTCATGGTGTCGGGCTGTGGCTGGCCGACGGGGCGTGCGACGGCTCACCGTGCGGTGCGTGCGAGGGCTCACCGTGACCGGGGGCGTAGCTCTCCTGGGCGCCGGTGAACGGCTTGGCCACGGCGGTGAACGTCTGGGTCCGGCCGTCGGCGAAGGTGAGGGTGAAGCTGACCTCGTCACCGGCCCGTACCGGCTGGGCGAGGTTCATCAGCATCAGGTGGTCGCCGCCGGGTTCCAGCCGGTACTCGCTCCGGGCCTTGACCACCACACCGCCCTCCTTGGCCTGCATGACCATCTGCCCGTCGCGCATGGTCATCTCGTGCACCTCCATCGGCGAGACGGAGGAGGTCGCGCCGGTGATGGTGACGTCGGCGTCGGTGTTGTTGACAAGAGTGACGAACGCCCCGGTCATCCCCGAGTCGGCCGCCTTGACCCACGGATCCTGGACGGTAAGCGCACCGTCCGCCGCAGCCGGGTTGGCGGAGGGGACGGCGGTGGCCGACGGGCTGGGGGCCGCGGTCGAGTCGTCGTCGGAGGAACCGCAGCCGGCGAACAGACCGGCGAGGAGAACCCCGGTCAAGAGTACGGCCGGGCGGGTGAACCGACCCGAGGTGGCGCTGAACATAGGTTTCCTCTCAACGGGCGACGTCGTGAAGTTGGTCGCCCGTGATCACCCACTAGTTCCAGCGACTCCGAAAGTGCGTTTGCCCGACCACCACGGGTGCCGGGGCGGTCCGCAGTCCGGCCTGCATCACGAAGATGGACCGCCGCGCCACGGCGTCACCTCGGGAGTCGAGCTGGTAGCCCTCCAGCCAGATCCACCCGTCGTAGGTAGCCCAGTCCAGCACCCGGATCACACGGAACATGATCGGCTTGTGGAACTGAACGCTGGCAGATCGGGTTACCTGCACCAGGTCACCGGCTCGGAGCGTGATCACCGCAGGTGCCTTACCT